>CAZCLY010000015.1:0-26726 GCA_964499635.1 uncultured Gemmatimonadota bacterium
GCCCCGCGTCGTCCTCGGCTCGCCGCGCGGCGGGTCCGCCCACCAGTTCAGCCACGGCTCCGCGTGATCGGGCGTCGTTCTCGAGCATCGGAAACCCCCGGCGGGTCGAGCACGACGCGCTAGATCGCATCGTCCTCGACCCCGAGCGCGCGGAGGGTGTCGTTGTCGAGGAATGTCACGGCGTTCGGAGGGTGGGCCGCCCCCGGAAGCCCGGCATCCGACGAGTCACGGGCTCTGGATGCGTCTTCCCCAGGAATCCCTCAGGGGGGCTGCCCAGCCAGCCGACCGGCGGATTGCGCCCATGTCTTCGGTATCGAACGAAGGAGCGAGTCGATGAGTACCGAAGTCCGTCTGAGTCGCGAGATGCGGCTGCTCGACGTCACCATGATCGGCGTCGGGGCCATGATCGGCGCAGGGATCTTCGTCCTGACCGGAATCGCCGCCGGCGTGGCCGGTCCAGGGCTGATCCTGGTGTTCCTCCTCAACGGCCTGGTCGCCTTCCTCACGGCCGCGGCATACGCAGAGCTGGGGAGCGCCGTCCACGGCGCGGGCGGAGGCTATCTGTGGATCAAGGCCTCGCTACCGGATCCCAGCGGGTTCCTCGCCGGCTGGATGGACTGGTTCGCGCACGCGGTCGCCTGCTCGCTCTACGCCCTCGGCTTCGGGGCCTATTTCCGCGAAGTCCTCAACGTGGCGGGTGCGCCCCATTTCGCCGCGCCCGTCTTTCCGGAGGAGATCTGGTACGCGATCGGCGCCTGTACGCTGTTCGCGATCATCAACTACCGGGGCGCGTCCGAGGCGGGGAAGGCCGGGAACGTCGTAACGATCGCGAAGGTGCTGATCATCGGCGTGTTCATCGCCGTCGGTCTGTGGGTCATGGTACATCGACCCGGTTGGCAGGGCACGTTCCGACCGTTCCTGTCCGAGGGGTGGACCGGCGTGTTCATGGCCATGGGTCTGACCTTCATCGCGTTCGAGGGCTACGAGATCATCGCCCAGACCAGCGAGGAGGTCGAGAACCCGAAGAAGAACATTCCGCGCGCGGTCTTCATCTCGCTGGTGATCGTCATCCCCATCTACCTGCTGGTGGCGTTCGTCGCGATCGGAGCGGTGATTCCCCCGCCCGGCATGGCGATCACCCAGTATCTGGCGCAGGGCGGCGAAGTGGCGCTCGTCTCGGCCGCCGACCAGTTCTTCCTCGGGGGCGGCATCATGATCCTGGTCGGGGGTCTGCTCTCGACCGTGTCGGCGCTCAACGCGACGATCTATTCGTCGTCCAGAGTCGCGTTCGCCATGGCCCGGGATGGCAGCCTGCCCCGGGCGATCGCGGGTGTGCACCCGAAGCGGGGGACGCCCCACTTCGCCATCATCTTCTCGGCCGTCCTGATCGTGGGGATGGCGATCTCGCTCCCGATCGCCGACGTGGCCGCGGCAGCCAGCGTGATGTTCCTGCTCCTGTTCGGCGGCGTGAACATCGCGCTCATCAGACTGCGCAAGCTGCGTCCCGACCTGGACCGCGGCTTCCGGGTGCCGTTCGTACCCGTTACGCCGATTCTCGCCGTCGTCACCATGCTGTTCATCGCGGGCTACATGTTCGTCGGATATCCCCTCGCGTGGGCGGCGGCCGGCGGGTGGATCGTGGCCGGCGTGGGCTTCTACTACGCCTACGCCCGCACGCGGGAGGCCGCGCTCATCGAGCGCGTGCAGTGGATGGAGCGGCTCGAAAAAAAGGAGTACCGTGTCCTCGTGGCGGTCGCGAGCCCGAGCACGATGCGGAGTCTGGTCGAGGTCGGCGCTGCGCTCGCCAGGAAGCACGATGGCGACCTCGTCATGCTCGCCGTCGTAGAGGTCCCCGAGGGCGAGTCGCTCCTGACCGGGCGGCGACACGTGCGCGCGGTTGAGCCGCTGCTCGAGCGCGCGGTGAGCTATGCGGAGGAGCGTGGCGTGAAGGCCACGTCGGTCGTCAAGATCGCCCGACGGATCAGCCAGGGGATCCTGCAGACGGCACGCGAGGAATCCTGCAACTTCCTGCTGGTCGGGCCACCCAGCGGCAGGTCGTTCCTCGAGCGCATGGTGGCGTCGATCGGCGAGCGCGTGCTGCAGGGAGCCCCGTGTCAGGTTGGTGTCGTTTACGGGTCCGTCAAGGAGGGAGCGATCTCTCGAGTGTCGGTGCCGGTGGCGCACGGCGCGAACTCGCGGCTGGCGGTCGAGCTCGCCCCGGCGATGAGTGATTGGTTCGGCGCTCCCACGCGGCTCGTCACGGTGGTCGAGCGAGGCCTCACGGAGGCAGAGGAGTCGAAGGCGCGCCGCAAGGTCGCCGAGACCCTCACCGCCGCGGGCGTCGACGAGCAGCCGGTCACACTTCGGGATTTCGACGTGGGACGCGCCCTCGTGAGCTCCGTGAGCCCGAACGACCTCGTCCTGATCGGAGCGCCCGCCGAGGGACCGATCTCGCCGGTGTTGGGGCAGACCGTTCCGGGCTTTGTGGCTACCCGGAGTCAGGGGCCGGTCGTCGTGCTTCGCGATGTCGAGCCCAAGGGCGCGAGAGGCTTCGAACGAGTCTTCTTTCGACGAGGATAGGAACCATGCAGAGCCAGGCGTCAGGCACGCTCGAACGCTTCGGGCAACGCTTTTCGGAATACCTTCCGACACTCGCAGGCGGCCTCATCGTCCTGGCCATCGGTCTCGTCGCGGGCTGGCTGCTCAAGCGCGCAGTCATCCGAATCCTGATGGTGCTGCGACTGGACCGACTCGCCGGGGGGCAATCCGCATGGCGGAGCGCCATTGGCAAGGGAGACGTGCGGCACGCCCTGTACAGCGCCGTCGGGACGGCCGCCGGGTTCGTGCTGCTCCTGGTGTTCCTCAACAACGCGCTCCAGATCTGGGGCCTGGACGTTCTCGCACGCATGGTCGAAGCGCTGATGGTGTACCTGCCCACCCTGGCTCTGGCGACGGTGATCGTGGGGCTCGGGTTCATGCTCGCCAACGTGTTGGCCCGGCGGGTGGAGACGGTCCTCGAGCGGGAAGACGTGCCGCGCGCGGGCCTCGTGGCGGGTCTGGCCAAGTCGGCGTTGCTCTCGGTGGTGGGCGCCCTCGCGCTCTGGCAGCTCAACTTCGCCCGCGAGATCGTACTCGCCGCCTTTCTCATCGGGTTCGGGGCGATCGGCGTCGCGTTCGCGATCGGTGTCGGGATCGGCTCGGCGCGCGCGATGCAAGACGGCTGGTCGCACGTGCTTCAGAAGAAGAAGGACAGTTAGACCCGGCAACGAGCGGAATCACCCGGCGCGGGCCGTGTTCGATCACCCATTCGCGATGGAGGTAACCGGGAATCAGGAGCGGTGCGTCCGTCGGACCGTCTGGCGAGCGGGCGCAGCGCTCAGGGTGCCTCCGGGGATGCCTGCCAGGACTTCCTCGATGGTCAGATCCTTGCCGGGCGCTGCCGGTGATAGACGACGGCGCGATTCTCCCTATTGTCCCGTCGGCGGAAACCGCAGCGTAACCAGCCGCGCCTTGTGGTTGGCCCCGCCCATGGGAATCGCGATGTACTGCACCCCGCCCGCGAGCAGGAAGGCCACCACGTCTTCCTTCTGCTCGCTCTCGAATACCTCGCCATGGCTCACCCGGCTCGCGTCGTGGATCGCCGCGAGGTAGAACTCCCAGCCCGCTCCTTTCACCGTTCGGCGCCGATCCCCGTGGATCCGGTGCCCGACCCGGACGATTCGCGCCAGCTTCTTGATGTCCATGTGGACCAGCGACTCAGGCCGCGCTGAGGCTGCGCCACCGGAGGGACGAGAACGACAAGATCTGCTTCGCCCACGCGACGCCCGTGACTTCCGAGGCCGTCGAGGCCCTGCGGCGTGCGGTCCGCCAGTACTCGTTCATCGGAGACGGCCGGGTGCTCGCTGGCCGTCCGATTCTGACCGGCCGTGCTGGAACGTCCGTGAGGTCGGGGGAGAGAACGTCGGTTGCTTCGGCTTCCGATACCCCGGCAGAGGGAGTGGGCCCGGGTGGATTTGAACCACCGGCCTCACGCTTATCAGGCGTGCGCTCTAACCAGGCTGAGCTACGGGCCCCGGCGGGTCGGAGGATTCGTCGCGAGACGACGATCCGGGACCCGGGAAAGCATCGGCGCCGGACCCGTGGGCCCGGCGCCGAAGGAGTGGCAAGCTAACGCCGGAACGGGAGGGGGTTCAAGGTCGGCGGCGAGTCGCGGGCGCGCGTCGTCGAGCCACGCTTCCCCCGTCACGTCTGGACGGCTGCATCGCGCGAGCCGCTCCGTCAGCCCCAGCCCTCCTCGTCTTCCTCCTCTGGCTCGGGCTCCTCGACGTCGTCGAGATCCTCATCGAGGTCCTCGTCGTCCCAATCGTCTTCCCAGTCCTCGTCCTCTTCCTCCTCGTCGTCGAACGGCTCGTCCTCCTCCCAGTCCTCGTCGTCCCAATCGTCCTCCTCGTCGTCGAACCGCTTGGCGAGGGTGATCGCGCCCCCTCCGACAGCCGGCTGCGTCGACTCGGACCACTCGGTCGAAACGGTGCCCAACCACTCGTTCGCCATCGAAATCTCCCTGGTCTCGCCACCTGTCTGACGCGTGTCGGAACCGTCCGGGCCAACGCGCCGGGGTTACCCAAGTGGCCTATTAAGGCACGCGCGGGGCGCGTGTCAAGGTCCACCCGGAAGGGGTCGTGGTGGGTTTGCCGCCCCCGGGGGTCGCGCCTACCTTGCGGCTCATGATCAGTCGACGCCTCTCCCGCCTCTCAGCCCTCCCGAGGGGCCGGGTTCGGGCCCCCTCCGCGCGAGTCACCGGGGCGGCCGCGTGCCTGCTCGCGGTCCTGACGGCCGGGTGCGGCACGCCCGGCGCCATGGGCGAGCACAACAGCGTCATCGTCTTCATGCCGGATTCGATCTGGCAGCAGGTCGAGGACGACAGCTACCAGGCGCTCGAGCCCACGATGTTCACCTCGCGTGAGGAGAAGGAGTACGAGGTGACGCAGGTGGACCCCACCGCCCCCGAGGCCGACGAGCTCCTCCTGTTCCGGAATGTGGTCGTCGTGGGGCCGTGGGACGATCCCACGCTCCAGCGGGTGGCGGAAAAGGCGGGCATGGACCTCACGAACCTCGTTCCGGGCCGCGTGTTCCAGGTCGAGGACGTGTGGGCGCGCGGGCAGGTTGTCACTGGGGTGTTCGTGCACGCCGATGAGTGGGTCCCGCAGTGGAGACGGGCCCTGCCGTCGGTACTGGCGGCGATCGATACGAGCTACCGGCGTTGGGTGCATGCAAGGATGTTCGCGACCCCGCCCGACACGGCACTGGCCCGCGACCTCGCGCGTCGCTTCGGGTTCGAGATCACCGTCCCGGGCGTGTACGAGCGCGTGGCCCGGGAGGGCGGGGACGGCGACAGCCTGGTCATCCTTCGCAACGACAACCCGGACCCGAGCCAGCTCATCCGCTCGATCCTGGTCGACTGGGGCCCGAAGCTCGACTCGCTCACCGCCGAGGCGGCGCTCGCGTGGCGCGCCTCGATCGACGACGTGCAATACAACGTCGCCCAGGGGATCGACGACTCCAACTCGACCGTCACGCGGTTCGAGATCGACGGCCGCCCGGCGCTCGAGGTGACGGGGGTATGGAAGGACATCCGGGGCGACTTCCCGGCCGGGGGACCGTTCAACGTGTGGCTCGTCGACTGCCCCGCGCGCACGTACTACATCGACGCGTGGCTGTATGCCCCCGACGACCCGAAATACGAGTACATGCTACAGATCCAGGAAATCCTCGGGTCGTTCCGCTGCGCTGCCGCCGGCGCCTGACCGTGCCGGTCTGAATGTCGTTCGTCCATCTGCACACCCACAGCGAGTACTCGCTCCTCGACGGGGCCAACCGGATCGATGACCTCATCGACCGGGCCATCGACTTGGGCATGCCCGCGCTGGCGCTTACGGACCACGGCAACCTGTTCGGTGCGTGGGAGTTCCAGGAGAAGGCGCGCGCCCGCGGGCTCCGGCCGATCATCGGGTGCGAGGCCTACGTGGCCTACGGTGACCGCCGCTCGCGCGAGCGCCCCGAGCGGGCCCCGGCGGACTATGCGCACCTGGTGCTGCTGGCCGCGAACCGGGAAGGCTACCAGAACCTCATCAAGCTCTCCTCCATCGGGTACGCCGAGGGGTTCTACCGCCGCCCGCGCATCGATCGCGAGGTCCTCGAGGAGCACGCGGGGGGTCTCATGTGCCTGTCGGCCTGCTTGGCCGGCGAGGTCGCGCGCTACCTCCAGCACGACCGCTACGCGGACGCGAAGAAGGCGGCCGAATGGCACGCGCGGGTGTTCGAGGGCCGCTACTGGCTGGAGCTCCAGAGCCACGGGATCCCCCAGCAGGACAAGGTGAACGAGGGCGTCCTGAGCCTCGCCGACGAGCTCGGGCTCCCGCTCGTGCTCACCAACGACGCGCACTACATGCGGCGCGAGGACGCGGACGCGCACGACACGCTGCTGTGCATCGGGACGGGGAAGGACAAGGACGACCCGAACCGGCTCCGCTTCTACGGCGAGGAGAGCTACTTCAAGTCGCCGGATGAGATGGGAGAGCTGTTCCCCGACCACCCCGAGCTTCTCGCCGAGACGGTGTCGATCGCGGAGCGCTGCGACGTCCGGTTCGAGGAGACCTACCACCTCCCCTCGTTCCCCCTCCCGGAATCGTTCGACGACCCGATGTCGATGCTCCGTCACGAGGCCGAGCGCGGTGTGACGGAGCGTTACGGTGACCCGGTCCCGCACGAGGTGCGCGAACGCCTCGACTACGAGCTCGGCGTCATCCAGACGACGGGCTACGCGGGCTACCTGCTCATCGTGTGGGACTTCATCCGGGCCGCGCGCGAGCGTGACATCCCGGTCGGTCCGGGCCGCGGCTCATCCGCCGGCTCCATCATCTGCTACGCGCTCGGGATCACGGACATCGATCCCCTCGAGTTCGACCTGCTGTTCGAACGCTTCCTGACCGCCGAGCGCGTGTCGATGCCCGACATCGACATCGACTTCTGCTACGAGCGCCGCGGCGAGGTCATCGAGTACGTGCGCGAAAAATACGGGCAGGACTCGGTAGGCCAGATCATCACGTTCGGGACCATGAAGGCCCGCGCCGTCGTCCGCGACGTGGGCCGTGTGCTCGGGTTCTCGCCGACCGACACGGACCGGCTCGCCAAGCTCATCCCGTCGAGCCCGGGGTTCTCGATGACCGTGGCCGAGGCGCGGGAGAAGGTGCGCGAGCTCGCCGAGCTCGACGCGCAGGACCCGCAGGTCACCAAGCTCCTCGACTACGCCGAACGCATCGAGGGGCTTTCGCGCCACAGCTCGGTCCACGCGGCCGGTGTGGTGATCGCCCCGGGACCGCTGGACGAGTACGTGCCGGTGTGCACCGACGTGAAGAACGACGCGGGCTCGGTGATCACCCAGTACGACATGAAGGCGCTCGAGAGCGCCGGCATGCTCAAGATGGACTTCCTGGGTCTCCGGACGCTCACGGTGATCCATGACGCGTGCCGCATGATTGCCGAGCGCCACGAGGTCGAGATCGACTGGGACGAGCTCGGGCGGGAGGACCCCGAGGTGTACCGCATGCTGGCGAGCGGGCATACGAGCGGCGTGTTCCAGTTCGAGTCGAGCCTCGCCACCGACAAGCTCCGGGCCATGCGCTGCGACAGGTTCGACGACCTCGTCGCGGTCAACGCGCTCATCCGCCCGGGTCCGCTCGATTCCGGGATGACCGACATCTACATCAAGCGGAAGCGCGGATTCCAGCAGGTCGAATACCCGCACCCGGCCCTCGCCGAGACCCTCGAGCCCACCTACGGGGTCATCACCTATCAGGAGCAGGTGATGCGGGCCGCGAACATCCTGGCGGGCTTCTCGCTCGCCGAGGCGGACGTGCTCCGCAAGGCGGTGGGAAAGAAGGACGCCGAGCTCACGGACCGCGTACTGGGCGACTTCGTGGCCCGGGCCGTGGAGCGCGGGGTCGGCGAGCGAAAGGCGACGGAGATCGCCCAGCTCATCCGGACGTTCGGGCGCTACGGGTTCGTCAAGGCTCACTCGGTCGCGTACTCGGTCATCTCCTACCGCACGGCGTGGCTAAAGACGCACTACCCGGCCGAGTTCATGGCGGCGCTGTTGTCCTCGGAGATCGGGAACACCGACAAGGTCGTCTCCTACATCGGCGAGGCGCGGGGAATCGGCATCCGCGTGCTTCCCCCCTCCGTGGTCGAATCGCGCTACCGATTCACGGTGGTCGCCGACCCCGACGACGGCGAGCGGCCCGCGATCCGGTTCGGGCTCGGCGCGATCAAGGGCGTGGGCCACTCGGCGATCCAGTCGATCATGGATGCGCGTGCGGAGGCCCCGTTCGAGTCGTTCCTCGACTTCCTCGAGCGCATCGACCTGAGGCTCAACAACAAGCGGGTCATCGAGGCCCTGATCGGCTCCGGGGCGCTGGACGACTTCGGCGATCGCGCGGCCCTCGCCACCGGTCTCGATGTGCTGCTCAACGAGGCCCAGCTCCGCCGACAGGATGCCGAGAGCGGCCAGACGAGCCTGTTCATGACGGCCGACGCCGAGGAGGTCGGACGTCCGGCCCCCCGGCTCCCACAGGTGGCCCCGTGGAACGAGCGCGACCGCCTGCGCGAGGAGAAGGAGCGCATCGGCTTCTACATCTCGGGGCACCCGCTCGACCGCTATCGGGAGCTCGTGGAGCTCTACTCGGTGGAGGCCAACACCTCGACTCTGCCGCAGCAGCGCGAGCGCACGGTCCACGTTCCGTGCGTGGTCACCGAGGTGTCGGTGCGCACATCGCGCCGCGACGGGCGCGAATGGGCCCGGCTCACGCTGGAGGACTTCCACGGCACGGCCACGGCGCTGGCCTTCGGCGACACGTGGCTCGACCACAAGGCCATGCTCACCGACGACCGGCCGGTGCTCATCACGGGAACCGTGTCGGGGAACTCCCGCGACGATGACGATCCGCCCGTGTTCGTCGACGCGGTCCAGCCGCTGGCGGATGTCCGCTCGGGCGGTGGCGTCGGGATCCTGATCGAGCTCACCGAAGGCGACGAGCTCGAGCCCGGAGCCTTCCATCAGGCCAGGCAACTGCTCGAGGCGTGCCCCGGCCGCGGTCCGCTGGTCCTCGAATGGCACCGCTCCTCGAATGGCGGCGGCGTCGGCTCGCACGGCGGTTCGAGCGCGGCGGCTTCGGGGGCCGCCCCGACGAACGGCAGTGCCGGCCGCGCTCGGTCCACGGCGCCCTCGCGCTTTACCTCGAGCACGCTTCGGGTGGCCCCCAACGCCGAGCTCCTCACCGACCTCCGCACGCTGCTCGGCGACCGCGTACGACTGGTGCGCGAGTAGCTTCCTCTTCGCTCCGCTTCTCGCGCCGGTCGGGCCCGCCGCCCATCTTGCGGGTCGGTCCGGAGCGATCGTGAGGAGGCCGCGGCAGGGCCCAGTCCCACACGTACGCCCGGATCGGAACGTCCGGAAGCGAGACGAGGCGTGACTACATGGGCACGAATCCCGAGGGCCTGGCCGAGCTGCGCGAGCAGATCGGCGAGCTGCGCGCGATGGCCGAGAACCGAGGCCTCGACATGAGCGAGCAGATCCGCCAGCTCGAGGCGCAGCTCGACGCCGCGCACGACGAGGCCATGGCGGACCTGTCCCGATACGACCGGGTCAAGCTGGCGCGCAACCAGGACCGGCCGTTCACGCTGGACTTCATCGCGGGCCTGTTCGGGAACTTCTTCGAGCTGCACGGGGACCGGGCGTTCCGCGACGATCCGGCGATCGTGGGAGGCTGGGCCTCGCTGGATGGCCGCTCGATCATGGTGATCGGCCACCAGAAAGGGCGGGAGATGAAGGAGAACCTCCGGCGGAATTTCGGATCGCCCCACCCCGAGGGGTACCGGAAGGCCAAGCGGCTCATGAAGCTGGCCGAGAAGTTCGGGCGGCCGGTGATCACCTTCGTCGACACCCAGGGCGCGTATCCGGGCATCGGTGCCGAAGAGCGCGGTCAGGGCGAAGCGATCGCCACCAACCTGGCCGTGATGGCCGGGCTCCGGGTGCCGATCGTCACCTGCGTCATCGGCGAGGGGGGGAGTGGGGGCGCGCTGGGGATCGCCGTCGCCGACCGCGTCCTGATGATGGAGAACGCCATCTATTCGGTGATTTCGCCGGAAGGCTGCGCCGCGATCCTGTGGCGCAGCAGCGACCATGCCGACCAGGCCGCCGAGGCCCTCAAGCTGACCGCCCCGGACCTGTTCGAGCTGGGTGTGATCGACGAGGTCGTCCCCGAGCCGCGCGGTGGGGCGCACTTCGCGCCCGGGGAAGCGATCGAGGCGGTCGGAGAGGCGCTCCGCCGACACCTGAACGAGCTCTCGAAGCTCGATCCGGACGAGCTCGTCGTGCGCCGTCGCGCCAAGTACTACGACATGGGCGCCTGGACCGAGGGATGAGCGCCACGGGCGACTCCGGGGAGCGCGACTCCGCGGACCGGAACGAGGAGGACGAGGGCGGGCGCGACGACCGCGACCAGGACGGCGCTCGTCCGGAGCGCGGCCGGCCGCGACGTCGCGGCGGGCCGGAGCGGGTGCGACGCAAGCGGGAGCGCTCCCGGGAGTCCCGCGGTCGGGCGCCGATCCCGGTCAGCAGATCGCCACGCCCCGCCGCATCGGGCGGCGTTCCCCCCGCGGCGACCACCGGCGTCGAGCAGATCGTCGAGGTCCGGTTCAAGGGCATGCGCTCGGATTTCTTCTCCTTCTCGCACTCCGCGCCGATCGGCGAGCGGGAGTACGTCGTCGTGGAGGCGGACCGCGGGCAGGACATCGGAGTGGTGAACCGGGCCGTCGCCGCCGACTCGCTCGCCTGCGAGGGCGGCTGCGATCACGTGGGGGAGCGCAAGGTGCCGCCTCCCGGCAAACGGGTGATCCGCCGCGCCGCCCCGGCCGACGTCAACCGGCTCCTGCAGCTCCGCAGCCAGGAGATGGAGGTCAGGCGCCGGACCCGGGAGCTGGTGGCGAAGCACGGCCTGCGCATGAAGGTGAGCGAGGCCGAGTGGCAGTGGGACCGCAACAAGCTGACGGTGTACTTCACGGCCGACAAGCGGGTCGACTTCCGCGCCCTCGTGCGCGACATGGCGCGCACCTTCCGGACCCGGATCGAGCTCCGGCAGATCGGCGTGCGCGACGAGGCGAAACGGTTGGGCGGGCTGGGGCGCTGCCGCCGCGAGCTGTGCTGCCGGTCGTGGCTTCCCTCGATCGAGCCGGTCACCCTCCAGCTCGCCAAGGACCAGGGGCTGTCGCTCAACCCGAGCCAGATCTCGGGGGCGTGCGGCCGGCTCATGAACTGCCTGCGCTACGAGCACGCCCTCTACATGCAGGCCAGGAAGCGCTTTCCCGCCGTCGGGAAGGTCGTCCACACGGCGAGGGGCGAGGAGCGCGTGAAGGCCTGGAATCTGTTCGACGAGACGGTGTCGCTCGACGGATCCGAGGGGGAGCGGACGATCGCGCTGGGGCAGCTCAAGGACGAGACCCGGGAGGCCCGGCGGGCGCGTCTGGATGGCTGAGCCCGGTGCGCACCCGGGACCGCGATCGATCCCGGCCACGCGGGAGTTCCGTTGGCCAAGTTCTATCTGACCACCGCCATCGACTATTCGAACGGCGAGCCACACCTCGGCCACACGGTCGAGAAGGTGGGGGCCGACGTGATCGCCCGGTACCGGCGCGCCGCCGGCGACGACGTGCACTTCGTCATCGGGATGGACGAGCACGGCCAGAAGGTCGCACAGGAGGCCGAGAAGCAGGGCGTCTCGCCGCAGGAGTGGGTGGACCGAATCGCGGGGGCGTTCGTCGAGGCGTGGTCGGCGCTCGGGATCTCGAACGACGACTTCATCCGCACCACCGAGCCGCGCCACGAGCGCGGCGTGCAGACGCTCATGGAGCGCATCCGCGAGCGCGGCGACTTCTACACCGCCACCTACGAGGGCTACTACTGCTCCGGCTGCGAGGCGTTCAAGAAGGAGGACGAGCTCGTCGACGGCAGCTGTCCGCTCCACCCCGGCCGCGAGATCGAGTGGACGGAGGAGGAGAACTTCTTCTTTCGCCTCTCCGACTACCGCGACCGGCTGCTGGCCCACGTCGAGGCCCACCCCGGGTTCGTGCGGCCGGCCAGCCGCCGCAACGAGGTCCTCCGCCTGCTCGAGGGTGGCCTGGACGACATCTCGGCCTCGCGGAGCCGCATCCGGTGGGGGATCGACTTTCCCGGCGGCGCCGGGCACTCGGTGTACGTGTGGTTCGACGCGCTCCCGAACTACATCACCGCGGTGGGATTCCCCGACGGCGGTGACTTCGAGCGCTGGTGGCCGGCAGATCTCCACATCATCGGCAAGGACATCACGCGCTTTCACTGCGTGATCTGGCCCGCCATGCTGATGGCGGCCGGGCTCGAGCTGCCGCGCACCGTGTGGGCGCACGGGTTCATCAACTTCAGCGGCGGCAAGCTGTCGAAGTCCGCCGGGAAGTCGCTCGAGCTCCCCGCGCTCATCGCCCGGCACGGACCCGATGCGCTGCGCTTCTTCCTCATGCGCGAGATCCCGTGGGACTCCGATCGCGACTTCGCCTCGGCGGACGACTTTCTCGCCCAGCTGGATCGACGCTACACGACCGACCTGGCGAACGACCTCGGCAATCTCGTGAACCGCGTCGTCGCGATGGTGTCGAAGTACCGCGACGGGACGGTACCTCCCGGACCGGCGCCGCGAGGGGGCCGTGGTCCGGCGACCGGCAGCGGCCCCGATCTGGACGCGGCCACGACCGATGCGCTCGCCTCCTACCGCGAGCGCATGGACGACTACCGGCTCCACCTGGGGTTGGGGGCGGCCCTCGATCTCGTGCGGGCCGCGAACGGGTTCGTGGACGAGGCGCAGCCGTGGGCGCTGGCGAAGGCCGAGCGGGAGGGGGCCGGGCCGGAGGCGCTGGACGGGGTCCTGCGCCAGCTCCTCGGTGCGCTGGCGGCCACGGCGGTCATGCTCGCCCCGTTCATCCCGCACAAGGCGGCCGAGATGTGGGTGGCGGTGGGGGGAGAAGGGGACCTGCCCGCGCTCGGCGAGCTGCGCGAGGCGGTGTCGCGCCTGGGTCCGGTGGTCCCGGGTCCGGTGCTCTTCCCGAGACCCGAGGCGGACTGAGCGGACGGGCGTCCGCCGACACTTCCGGCCGGCCGGCCGCCCGCGCCCGCGTGGACGTCAGCCGTCGCTCTGACCGCCCGCTCCGTCATCCCCCGCCGCATGGTCGCGCGTCACCGTGCGGTCGATGTCGTGATCGCAGATGCTCCCGGTGATCGACTTCGTGTGCGTCGCCGGGTCCCACACCACGTGGATCTCGTATCCGCACTCGCCCGAGCGGCCGTCGCTGGTCGCCCATTCGAAGCGACCCTGCTGGTCGTTCGTCTGGAGACCGACGTACTGTCCGTGCTCCTTCTGGCGGTGCCCCTCGAACGTCCCGGCGCCGTTCAGCGTGATGATGACATCGCCGCGCGCCCGCGCACAGTCCTCGATCGACTTGTCGCCCGAGAAGTCGAGCGTCACGATCCCCGTCTCGCGGTCGGCGATGTGCGTGCCGGTCCCGCTCGCGACGATCTGCCCGCCGTTCCGGCACGCACGGGTGCGCGTGAACTCGAACTCGGTCGTGATCGGCACCATCGACAGCGACAGCCCGCCCGCGGCGGCCTCGTCGGTCGCGCCGACGGACGGTCGGGCGTCGATCTCCCCGTCGAGGATCCCGTCCAGGAGGTCCGCCTGGCTCTCGGCGATCGCCGCCGCCTCGGACGTATCGAGGTCGCCCTGGGCCTGGCCCGGGGCGAGCGCGTTCTGGTCGCTGCACGCGACGGCGAAGGTGAACAGAGCCGCGAGGCCCCATCCCTTCCAGTTCTCGTTCCTCATCGATCCACTCCTGCGGCCACGCCGCTCTGATCCGTTGGCTCCGGCGTCCGGACCGTAGACGCGTCCGCCGCGGGATCCGTTAAGCCTCGCAATCCGGAGGCCGTCGGCCGGGGTGGTGCGGGCGTTGCACCTGAGAGACCGGGGGAGGCCGCTTCGATACGCCGAAAACCCCGCGAATCGGGGCGATCCGTGGTTGACAGCCCCCCGGGAGCGATTTAGTCTGTGACAACTTTTTTCCAGCGGACAGCAAGGATTTTCGCGGTCGCGTGCCGCCGGTTCCGCGCGTTCACGGACGGCACGTCTTCCCTCGTGGCCGAACTTCGGTCCCGAATCCTCTGGCGAGCGAGCTCGAGTCACAGCGTGAAAGCGTCCTACTGGATCATACAGATCCTCCCCGAGGGAAGCGGGTCGTCCCACAGCTATCGGTTGCGCAAGCGGACGGCCCTTCTCGGCCTCGCGGGACTCGTAGGGCTCATCGGCCTCACCTCGGTGTTTTTCGTCGGCATGCTGGGCCGCGACGACGCCATCGAAGAGCTGCGCCGCTACCGGGCCGAGAACCAGGAGCTCATCGCCAGCCTCGATGCGCTCGAAGGGCGCACGGGCCGTCTCGGTCACGCGCTCGATGACCTCGCGGCTCGGGAGCACCGATTCCGTCTCGTCGCCGGCCTGCCGCTGTACGACTCCGACGTGTACGACGTGGGGGTCGGTGGGCCTGGCGGCTTCGAGACGGCGAGCGCGGGGCTCCTGGGGGTGGCGCCCGATCTCGCCAAGACCGCGACGGACGTCACGCTCGACCTCGACCAGCTCCTGCGTCGCGCCGAGCTCCTGTCGACGAGTCTCGAGGAGGCCGCGGACTCGGTGACCACGCGGCGAGAGCTGTACGGACGCATCCCGGCCATCTGGCCGGTGCTCGCCGAGGACTCGTGGATCTCCTCGCCATTCAGCTACAGCCGCATGCACCCGCTGCTCGGCTACCGACGCCCCCACCCCGGCGTGGACATCTCGGCCGCCGAGGGCAGCTACGTGGTCGCCGCGGGTGGCGGACGCGTGGTGTTCGCGGGACCGGAGCGCGGGTACGGGCGTCTCGTGGAGATCGATCACGGCGACGGGTACCGCAGCCGCTACGCCCACCTGGCGCGCGTCGACGTGCGCGTCGGGCAGCTGGTGTCGCGCGGCGACCTGATCGGGGAGGTCGGGCGCAGCGGTCTCGCGACGGGCCCCAATCTCCACTACGAGATCGTCAAGGACGGCCGTCCCGTGAACCCCTGGAACTACCTGCTCGACGACGCCAGCTACCGCCCGTAGGGGGAGCTTCTTACATTCCCGAGCCCGTCGGGCCCCGGGTCGAGGTGCGGGCCCCGGGCACTCGTGCGGGTCGCCGGACTTCCTCCGTGATCCGCGAGTTCTCACGTGCACCCGAGCCGGAGCCGATCGATGCCGAAGTCCCGTATCGCGATCCTCTCCCTCTTGCTCGCGCCCTTGCTGGCGGCCTGCGGGAAGGACCTCACGGTCGAGGTCTACTCGGAGGCGGGCGACGAGATGCAGCCCGTCGAAGACCTCGAGGTCCAGTTTCTGCCATTCGACCGCGACTCGCTGTTCGACGCCCTGGCGGCCAGGGCCCAGGACCCCGAGCCCAGGGTGCCCGACGAGCTTCGGGTCCAGTTCGACAGCGTGCAGACGCTCCAGGCGGCCTGGCGCGAGGCCGAGAGCCGCTGGAACGACACGCGAGACAGCCTGCGTCAGCTCTCCGACCGGCTCAAGGGCCTCGATCGGCGGGCGCGTGAATACCGCGAGCTGTTCGACCGCTTCAACGCGATGGATCAACGCGAGCGGTCCCTGAACCAGCGCCGGCAGCGGACGTTCGACGCGTTCACCTCGCTCCAGGTCGCCACGCAGGCGCGTTTCGACTCCGTGCGGGCCGTCATCCAGTCCTGGGAGGACGTGGCGTTCGCCGACTACACCGACCTCCGTGACGGCCTGCTGGAGGCGTTGGGCCGCGAGGTCGTGTTCGATACCACCGACGCGGAGGGCCGGATCACACGCAAGTTCCCCTCGGGTACGTGGTGGGTGTACACACGCGTGCCGGTGCCGTCGGGCGAGCTGTACTGGAACGTACCGGTGGATCTCTCGGCGACGGACACGTTGCGTCTGGAGCCGGGCAACGCGGAGCACCGGCTCGCGTTCTGATGGTCACGCCGGGAGGCCGCCCCCCAGAGCGGCCTCCCAGGACCGCCGGCCGGCGAGATCGCCGGCCGGTCCCGCGCGGTCGACACCCCGTCTGATGTAGAGGCAGGCTCGAATGTCGGATACCCCGGCGCCCATCACGCTGGACATCGATTCGGACAAGATCGCGTGGCTGACCTTCGACGTCGCGGATTCGAAGCTCAACCTGCTCGGCTCCGAGACGATGCGGGTGCTGGACCGTCGCGTGTCGGAGCTCGAATCCCGGATCGCCACGGGTCAGCCCGTGGCGGTCGTCCTGTGGAGCGGCAAGCCCGGCACCTGGATCGCCGGCGCGGACGTGCGCGAGTTCTCCGACATCGACGACGCCGACGGGGCGCGGGTGAAGAGCGCCGAGGGTCAGCGAACCTTCCGGCGGCTCGGTCGACTCACGGTGCCCGTGATCGCCGCCATCGACGGCGTGTGTCTGGGCGGCGGAACCGAGATGGCCCTGGCGTGCGACTGGCGGCTGGCCACCGATCGGTCGTCCACCAAGATCGGGCTCCCGGAAGTCAAGCTCGGCATCATCCCGGCGTGGGGCGGGTGCGTCCGACTCCCGCGCGTCATCGGCGTCCAGCGAGCGCTCGATATGATCCTCGGCGGCAGCTCCGTGAGCGCCGCCCGGGCCCAGCGCTGGGGGCTCGTGGACCGGGTGTTTCCGGTGGAGGGGTTCCAGTCGGCGGTGCGCACGTTCGCGATCGACGTGGTGCGCGGTCAGGAGAAGCGACGGCCCCGGAGCGTGTCGCTCAAGGACCGCCTGCTGGAACGGACCGGGCCGGGACGCAAGATCCTGTTCGCGGCGGCTCGCAAGCAGACCGAGCGGGAGACGAAGGGTCGCTATCCGGCGCCACTGGAGGCGATCGACGTGGTCGAGCGCACGCTCGACCTGTCGCTCGATGAAGCGCTCAAGATCGAGAACGAGGGCCTCGCCCGGATGGCGGCCACCGAGGTGTCGAGCAACCTCGTCCGGCTGTTCCTGCTCGGGCAGCAGGCCCGGCGGGCGCTCCCGTCCGAGGTCATGGACCGAGCGCGCGACGCCGAGCGGGCCGCCGTGCTGGGAGCGGGCGTCATGGGTGGCGGGATCGCCGAGCTCATCGCGGCGCACGACGTCCCCGTCACCCTCAAGGACATCGACCAGGACGCGCTCGACTCGGGGCTCCGGCACGCGAACGACCTGCTCAAGCAGGCCGGGCAGCGCGGGATCTTCGCCGCCGAGGAGGTCGGCCTGAAGTTCGCCCTCATCCACGGCACGCTCGAGTACGAGCGCTTCGACGAGGTCGATCTCGTTATCGAGGCCGTGGTGGAGCGGATGCCCGTGAAGCAGCAGGTGCTGAGGGAGACCGAGAAGCACCTGTCCGACCACGCCGTGTTCGCCACCAACACCTCGGCGCTCTCGGTGACCGAGTTGGCCTCCGCCGCGAAGCGGCCCGAGCGCGTCGTGGGGCTCCACTTCTTCAACCCCGTGCACCGCATGCCGCTGGTCGAGGTCGTCCGCACCGAGCGCTCCTCGGACGAGGCGCTGGCCTCCGCGTTCGCGTTCGCGAGCGCGATGGGCAAGACGCCCGTCCTGGTCGCCGACCGGCCGGGCTTCCTCGTCAACCGGCTGCTCGGTCCCTACCTGAACGAGGCGGGCTACCTGCTGGAGGACGGCGCCGGGGTGGCCGAGATCGACCGGGCGCTCACGGAGTTCGGCATGCCCATGGGGCCGTGCCGGCTGCTCGACGAGGTGGGGTTCGATGTCGCCCAGCACGTGGCACGCGAGATGGAGCGGGCGTTCGGCGAGCGCATGCGACCCGCGCCCATCGTGGGGGCGCTCAAGGAGGACGGGCGCCTCGGCAGGAAGAACGGACGCGGCTTCTACGCGTACGCCAAGGGGAAGTCGCAGGGGGTCGATCGGGAGATCCAGCGCCGGCTCGGCCCCAGGGGAGGCGTGTCGGCGGACGACATCCGCGAGCGCTGCCTCTACCTGCTCGTGAACGAGGCCATGCGCGCGCTCGAGGAGGAGGTGGTCGGGAGCCCCGGCGAGGTGGACCTGGCCATCGTGCTCGGCACGGGCTTCCCACCCTTCCGGGGCGGGCTCCTGCGGTGGGCGGACGGCGTCGGGGCCGGGCCGATCCGCGACCGCCTCGTGGAGCTCGAGAAGACCCATGGGCCCCGGTTCACGCCCGCGCCGCGTCTCGTCGAGGCGGCCGAAGGCGGGGGGGTGCTCGCTCCTGCTTGAGGGGTTCGATCTGTTCGGCGCACGGCGGCGGGGGCTGCGCGACGCGCGGCGAATCCCCGCGGACGCCCCGCGGATCGTGGCCGAGATCCACCGGGGACGCGATCGGGTCGACCGGTTCGAGCAGGAGCTCCTCGTCGATGCCACGGATCACAAGATCTCCCTCCAGATCCTCGGCCCCCGTTTCCGGCCGGTGCGGATCGACGGGCACGCGACCCTGCGGCCGGGAGCCCTCCTCGTGTGGTACGTGTGGCCCGGCGAGTGGTACGAGATCGGCGCCTTCCATCACCGGCGCGGCGCGCTGCTCGGTCACTACGTGAACCTCATCCGGCCTCCGGAGCTCGGGGTGGGGCGCTGGGTGATCGACGATCTGTTCCTCGACGTGTGGGTGCCGGCCGCCGGTGAGCCCGTGCTGCTCGACGCCGCGGATCTCGAGGACGCCTGCGCGCGGGGTTGCGTGTCCGCCGAGGAGGCGGAGCACGCGCGGCGCGTGGCGGCCGACGTCCTCGAGCGCGTGACGGCCGGCCACTGGCCGCCGTCCCTCCTCCGCCGCTGGCCCCCCGAGCTGGTGCCCGCCCTCCGCCTCCACCGCGACCACCCGGGGACGTTCTACGCGGCCCGCCTGTCGGGTCGGATCATCGCGTACGGCCTCTACCTGATGGGAGCGGTGTCGGCCACCTCGATCGCGTTCGCGGGGCTGACCGATGCGTTCGCGGGCTCGCGATCGGCGCAGCACGTGTGGATGGGTACGCTCCTGGCCGAGGCGATCCTGCTCCTCCCGTTCGCGCTGGGCGGTCGGCTGCCCGCCACCTTCTGGCCGCGTCCGGCGCTCACCGACGAACGCTCGCTGTTCATCGCGACGCTGGCGTCGGGGCTGGCGGTGCTGGGTCTGAACGAGCGGGCGGCGTGGGCGGGGGCGCTGCTCCCCGTGTACGCCACGCTGGGCGCGTTCTCGACGATCTTCGCGGTGTGTCGCGTCGTGTTCGACCGTGCGGTGCCCGCCTTCGCGCTCGCCGGCCTGCTGGTCACACTGGCCGCGCTGTGGATCCTGCTGTGAGCCGCCGGGATGGAAGGGGCCCGCTCAGCTTCCCGTCGCGCCGGGCCCCAGCGCTCGAACCCAATCCTCGATGAGGAACACCCGGGAGGAGGGTCGCGCGAAGTCCCGTGCGTCGTATTGGACCATCAGGAAGCGGCCGTCGGCCGCCACGTCGTAGTTGTCGCGGCCGCGCAGCCGGGTCCCCTCCACGCCGAACAGGCGCTCCGGCGCGCTGAACACGGGCACGTCGTCCGACCGGGTCACCCGCACGAGCATCAGGTCGTCCTCATCCCAGAAGAAGAGCTCGCGGCCGTCGGCGCTCCAGCGCGGCTCGCGTCCCCCGTCGAGCGAGATCTGCCACCGCCCGCGACCCGCCGGGTACGTGGTCACGAACACCTCGGGGAACCCGGTGCGGCCGCCCAGATACGCGAGCAGCCGGCCGTCCGGGGACAGGGTCGCATCGCCCTCGTGCTGATCCGTCTGGACCAGCGGCGTGGGGTTGGCATCGCCCACCACGGGGAGTGACCAGATGTCGGCCCCCGTGAGCTCGTCGCGGCGCTGGTAGATGAGATGCGTGCCGCGGGGCGAGAAGGACCCGACGACGCCACCGCCCCCCGGACCCTCGTCGAACGTGCGCGGCGAGCCCGTCCCGTCCACGCGGCGCACCACCAGCCGCGTTCGTCCCTGCTGCTCGGCCGTGTATCCGAGTTGCTGGCCGTCGGGGGACCAGAACGGATAGTCCTGCGCGCCGTCGTCGCTCACGGTGAGCGGCGCGCGCGTGCCGGCGCCGAGATCGTAGATCCAGATCTGCCGTCGCTCGCCCTCGATGCCGGCCGCCGCCGCGTGGACGCCATCCGGCGACAGGCGTGGCGCGGAGATCTCGAGCTGCGGGCGACCGATGCGCCCTATCACCCGTCCCTCGCGATCCACCCACACCAGCTGCGATCTGCGTCGCTGCACCCGGACGACGAGCAGCGCGCCATCCGGCGAGGCGTGCCCGGCCTGGGCGTCGGCCAGCAGCAGGAAGGGGTCCCCCGTCACCTCGCCCCGCGGCTCGTCGAACGGCACGGCCCACACGTCGTCGCCGCGCGAGAAGACCAGGTGCCCGGTCGGGGAGTACTGCGGAAAGCGCAGCTCGTCGCCGGGCAGCTCGACGAGCGTGCGGCGCTCCCCGTTCCGGAAGATCTGGAGACGCGCGAGCGGCGCCTGCGCGAACACGAGCCCCCCGGAAGGCAGCATCTCGGGGTCGCGGAAGGGCGGCTCCTGGGCCAGGTCACGCGCGAGGATCGACGTCGCTACGCCACCGGCGGCCGACAGCTCGTGCAGCCCGTCCGGGACGCTGAACACGATGCGGCCTCCGGGCGACCAGCCGGCCTGGTAGTAGACGCCGCGCGGCAGGGCGACCAGCTGTCGTGGCGCAGACCCATCCAGCCCCACCCGCCACAGGATGTCGTCCCGGCGGAAGCCGATTTCGGATCCATCGGCCGACCAGAAGACGTTGAGCGCACCCAGCGTGCCTTCGAGCTGCCGCTCGACGCCGTCCGACAGCGACAGCACCCATACGTACCCGTCACGGACGAACTCGATGTCGCGCCCATCGGGCGACAGCACGCCCTCGGTGAGCGGCAGCGGGATCTGACGCGGGGCGTCCGGCCGCGGCGAGCGCGACCGGCCGAGGGCCCAGCCGCCCAGGGCGGCGAGCGCCACGAGACCCGCGATCCACGCCGAGGCCACACGCCGCGAGCGGCGCGTCGGGCCCTGCGCGGGCGCGGACGCGGCCTGCGGATCGTGCACGTAGCGCTCGAGCACCACGCGCGCCTCGCCGATGCCCTGCAGCCGCGTGCGCGCGTTCTTGTCGAGGCAGCGCTCGAGCAGCGCGCGCAGCACGGCCGGCGTCGTGCGCGGCAGGTCGGACCACTCCGGCTCGCGCTCGAGGATGCGGGCGAGCGTCTCGGCGCGATCGCGGCCCTGGAAGGGACGACGCCCGGCCAGCATCTCGAACAGCAGGGCCCCGAACGCCCACACGTCGGCACGGCGGTCGGCGGGCCGCCCCCGGATTTGCTGGGGGCTCATGTAGGCGATGGTACCCAGGACGTGCCCCACCTCGGTCAGTGTCCGCTCGGGCGTCGGGACGGGGCTCGCGTCGCGACCCGGCGAGGACAGGGGGTGGACCGTGCGGGCGATCCCGAAGTCCAACACCTTCACCAGGCCCGTCGGCGTGAGCATCACATTGGCCGGCTTGAGATCGCGGTGGATCACGCCGCGATCGTGCGCGGCGTCGAGGGCCTCGGAGATCTGCAGGGCGATCTCGGCCGCCTCCTGGATCGGGATGGGCCCGATCGACAGGCGCTCGGCCAACGACGATCCGTCCACGTACTCCAGCACGAGCACGCGCCGCGCGCCGAGGTCCTCGACATCGTAGATGGCGCCGATGTTGGGGTGGTTGAGCGAGGCGAGCACCTGGGCCTCCAGCCTGAGGCGCGCCGCGTGCTCCTCGTCGTCGGCCAGGTGCTCGCCGAGCACCTTGAGCGCCACCTTCCGTTCCAGACGCACGTCGATGCCGCGGTACACGCGGCCCATGCCGCCTTCGCCGATGAGCCCGGTCACGCGGTAGTCGCCGACCCGCTGGCCGATCCGGAACGGCCCGGTGGGCTCGTCCGCCCCTCCCGATCCCCCGTCGCCAGCCCCGTCCTCCCGTCCGGGAGCCTCTGCGGCGGCGCCCTCCTCGGTGTCCGGCATGCCGGCGCGCGCCCGCAGGTCTCCGAAGTACGCGTCGGACTCCTCCGACGCCTCGAGGAGCTGCTGGACCTCGTCGGCCAGCGCGGCATCGCCGGCGCACCGGTCGCGCAGGAGGGCCGGCCGCCGGGCGGGCTCGAGCTCGAGCGCCTCGGCGAGGATCTCCTGTATCCGGTGCCAGCGGCTCGCGTCCATCCTGCGTGTTCCGACGGGGTGAGGGCGCCCGCCTCCGGGCGCGCTGTCGAGTCCTGCGGTGTCGAATTCTCCGGTCCCGCGCGCCGCCTCGCAACGGTCGCGCCTCCCCGCGCGTCCAACCTTCGCATGTCACCTTCGGGCCCCGTATCTCGTATGCTTCCGGCATGAAGCCGATCGCAAAGCGCCGTCTGCGGTTCCTCGCGGTGTTCGCGGCCTACTTCGTGGGGCTGTGGCTCCTGTGGAACACCCCCGTGGTGTACCCGCTCAAGCTGTTCGTCGTCCTCCTGCACGAGATCAGCCACGGGCTCGCGGCCGTGGCCACCGGCGGTCGGATCGCCGCCATCGAGATCACGCCGCTCGAAGGCGGCGTGTGCCGCTGCCCGGGCGGGAACGCGTTCCTCACCCTGTCGGCCGGATACCTGGGCAGCCTCCTGTGGGGCGGCCTGATGATCTGGGGCGCCGACCGTCTCGGCGCCCGCCGAGACTGGCTGACGGCGGTCGTCGGCCTCGTCGCGGGTGGCATCACGCTCCTGTACGTGCGGCAGCCGTTCGCGCTCGCCTTCGGTCTCGCATTCGGCGCCGCCCTGGTGGCGGTGGCGGTGCGGTTGGGGCCGGTCGCGAACCGCGCTGTTCTGGTGGGGCTCGGCCTGACCAGCTGTCTGTACGCCATCCTGGACATCAAGAGCGACATCCTCGACCGCCCGCTGATGACCTCCGACGCGAGCATGCTGGCGCGACTCACGGGCGTGCCGACGGTGGTGTGGGGGGTGCTGTGGATCGGCGCGGCGCTCGCCTTCTGCACCGTCCTGTTCCGCTGGGCGTGGCGGCGGGCGTGAGGGCGGTCGTCCCCCGCGCGGTCGGGCTCCTGGCCGCCGGCGCGCTCCTCGCCGGCTGCGGGGGCGCGGGCGGCGGGCCGTCGATCGTGGAGCGGGACAGCGCCGGCGTGACGATCGTCGAGAACCCGCCCCTCGACGGGGCCTCCATGTTCGCCGGCGTGGGCCCGACCCCGCTCGTCGAGATCGGCGCGCTCGAGGGAGAGCCCGAGTATCAGCTGTTCGACGTGCGGGACGCGCACCGGTTCGCCGACGGGCGGCTGGCGATCGCGAACGGAGGCTCCTACCAGATCCGCTTCTACGATCCCTCCGGCCGGTACCGGCGATCCGTGGGCGGAGAAGGCGATGGCCCCGGCGAGTTCCGGAGCATCTACGCCCTACACCCGCGACCCGCGGACTCCCTGTGGGTGTTCGACACGCGCCACTGGTCTTTCATCGTGCTCGACTCGGCGGGGGCGTTCGTCCGGACCTGGTCGTTCGGGAGCGGCAACGGCTTCCGTTTCCCACGTGGCGTGTTCCCGGACGGAACGGCGCTCGTCCAGGGCGTTCAGCTGTTCACGGCGGGCGAGACATCGTCGGGGCTCCAGCGGACGCCGGTCGACATCGCGCTGTTCGCCCCCGACGGCACGCCCGCAGGGTCGCTGGGCGAACGCCCGGGGAACGAGATGTTCGTGTGGACCGCCAATGCCGGCATGGCCGTGCGGGGCCTCGCGTTCGGCCGCCAGCTGTTCACTGTCGTCGCGGGCGACCGCGCGGTGATCGGGTCGAACGACGAGCGCTCCTTCGCCGTCGTCCGGCGGACGGGCGACATCGAGCGCATCGTGCGCGTGGCCGGCCCGCTCGATCCGGTCGAGCCGGGAGACTTCGACCGCTACGTGGAAGAGATGCTCGCGAGCTCGGAGAGCGACGAGCTGCGCCGAATGTGGCGCGACATGTTCGACGCCATGCCGCGGCACGACACGTATCCCGCCTACTCCGAGATCCGGGCCGACCACGCCGGACGCGTCTGGGTGGCCGACTACCGGCCGCCGGGCGAGGAGCGCCGCATGTGGACCGTGTTCGATCCCGAGGGTCGCATGTTGGGCCGCGTGCGGACGCCGGACGACCTCCGGGTGCTCGAGATCGGCGAGGACTACATCCTCGGCGTGGCGCGGGACGAGCTCGACGTCGAGCACGTGCGGGTGTTCGGGCTCGAGTCGACCGGCGCCGGGGGACCCGTCGAGGGCTGACGAGGCTCCCGCCGATCCTCAGCCGGCCACGTCGGGCACGGGTAGCTCCAGGCGCTCGAGGAAGTCGTGGAAGCGGGGGTCGTCGCGCAGGGCGTCGGGCGTCGCGAGCGCGGCCATGTAGGCGATCTCGTGGTCCCGCATCTCCCGGGAGCGCTCCAGCCACTCGATCGCGCGGTCCGTGTCGCCCCCCCAGGCGAACAGGTGGACCATGTTGTTGGGCTTGACGAACATGCCCTCGGCGCGTGACACCAGCACCTCGGCGGCCCGGACCATCGCCGCCCGCATGTCCGCCTCATCGTGCTGAAGCGCGGCGACCATCTCCCGATCACCGAGCAGCTCGAAGTAGCGGATATAGTGTCGCAACCCCTCGGCGAGCCGTCCGAGGTGGAAGTGCGGAAACACGAGCCCGAACGAGGCGAGCGGGTTGGGGGGAATCTTCCCGAGCTGCTCGATGGCCTCGGTGTCTCGGCCCGTGAGCGCGAGCTGGATCCCGTACATGAGCTGCGTGAACGGGTTGTATGGATCGATGTCGAGCGCCCGCTGGATCTGGATGTCGCTCTCGTCGCCCCGGCGCAGCATGGCCAGGAAGTGGGAGTAGAAGATGCGGGCCTGGGGCTCGTTGGGATCGAGCTCGATGGCGCGCCCGTACGCCTTCTCGGCCCGCTCCCAGTCGAAGTCGAACCACGTATGGCTCTGTGCCAGCGCCTGGTGAGCCTCGGCCAGCTCCGGGTCCAGCTCGACGGCGCGGTCCGCGGTCTCGCGCCACTTCGGTCCCGCCTCGGTCGCCGGCACCAGACCGAGGACCGACTTGGAGCCCCAGATGAGCGACATGCCGGCGTACGCCGGCGCGTAGTCCGGCTGGATCTCGAGCGCCGCCTCGTAGTACTGGAGCGCCCGGTCGAGGTCGCGCGGGTTGAAGCTCTGCTGGTGGACGCGGCCGCGCATGTACTTCTCGTACGCCGCCGGATCGACGGCGGGCTTGCGCGGCGCGGGGGCCGCCCGCGGACCGAGCGCCCCGTGGATCTCCCGGGCGATGGAGGACGACACCTCGCGGTACAGCGAGAACACGTTCGCCAGGTCGGCGTCGTAGGACCCCGACCACAGCCCTTCCTCCGTGTGCGCGTCGATCAGCCGCGCCTGGATCCCGATCGTGTCCCCGGCGCGGAACAGCGAGGACTCGACCACGGCATCGACCGCCAGCTCGCGGCAGATGTCCCGCAGCGCCATGTGCGTCCCCTCGTACTGGAGCACCGAGGTGCGGGCGAGCACCGCCACGTCGCCCTGTCCGACCTGCGAGATGAGCGCCTCGTGGAGCCCGAGGACGAGGAACTGCTGCTCGGGGTCGCTCGTGATGTTGACGGGCGGCAGGACGGCCAGCCGCCGCCTCCCCACCGGAGCCACCACGGTCTCGGCGCGCAGCGTGTCGGCGAACGCCTTGGGTGATTCGAACCGCTGGTCCGGCTCCTTGGCCAGCGCCCGCCCCACGGCGCGGTCCAGGAACAGCGGGATGTCGGGGTCGAGCGAGCGCATGACGGGTGGCGGGGTCGCGGCATGCTGAGCGAGCAGCCCCTGCGGGAGCGCGGAGCGGAACGGCGGGTGTCCGGAAATCATCTCGAACAGGACGCAGCCCATCGCGTACACATCGCTCCGCCCGTCGATCGCCTCGGGCCCGAACGCCTGCTCGGGACTCATGTAGGCCGGCGTGCCCACCACGATCCCCGTCCCCGTGAGCCGCTCGCCGCCGGCCGCCTCCAGGGCGCGCGCGATTCCGAAGTCCGCCACGATCGCCTGATCGTCCGCCAGCAGGATGTTCTCCGGCTTCACGTCCCGGTGGATCACCCCCCGCCCGTGCGCGTAGTCGAGCGCCGAGGCCACCTGGTCGATGATCCGGATCGCCTCGGCGGCCGGGAGCTTCCGTTCCCGCCGCAGGCGGTCGCGCAGCGACTCGCCATCCACGAACGGCATGACGTAGAACAGCAAGCCGTCCGCCTCGCCCGAGTCGATGAGCATCAGGATGTGGGGGTGGGTGAGGCTGGCGCAGATCTCGATCTCGCGCGCGAAGCGCGTGGGGCCGATCGCCTGCGCGAGCTCGGGGCGCAGCACCTTCACGGCCACCTTGCGCCGGTGCTTGACGTCCTCGGCCAGGTACACGGTCGCCATCCCGCCCTGCCCGAGCTCACGCTCGAACTCGTAGGAGCCGGAGAGGGCGTCCGCGAGCCCGGAGGGAATCCCGCTCACCACGCGCTCTAGGCCGGGCGGAACTCCGGAGCGTTCTCCTCGAACCCCCAGATGAACGGCGGC
>CAZCLY010000015.1:26826-46608 GCA_964499635.1 uncultured Gemmatimonadota bacterium
CTAGGCCGGGCGGAACTCCGGAGCGTTCTCCTCGAACCCCCAGATGAACGGCGGCGCCACGCCGCACGCCCGGGCGTACACCGACAGCTGGCCGCGGTGGTGGAGGAACTCCTCGTTGAGGACCTGGAAGCCCACCCACCCGGGGAACGTCATGCCCCACGGAGTCGGCACCATCGCCTGGAGCTCGGCGTCCCCGATCCGGTCCACGGCCCGCTGCGCGTCGGCCCAGCACTCCTTCGCGAACCCGACCGCGTCCGCCCCGCTCGCGATTCCGGCGGCGACGCCCGCTTCGGCCGACTCGTCCGCGGTGATCTCGCCCTTCGCGACCCCCTGCGCGATATCGCGGATCACGACCCCCGAGACGTGCGCCACGAGCTCGGCGGGCGTGCGCATGTCGGGGATCGGATGGGTCTGGTAGCGGTCGTCCGGGATGGCCTCGAGGAGACGCAGGTACACGCCATAGGTCTGGCGCACATGGTCCCACATCTGGTCCAGCGACTGCTTGTCCACGCTCACCTCGCTTCGGGTCCGTGCGGTAGCTCGGCTCGCGTCCCGCCTCCCCACCCGGCCCACGCGCGTGACGCGGCCCGACAGGATTCATGCGCCCGTCGCCATGATGCCACCATCCGCGGTAGGGAACCAGAGCGCCCCGGCCCCGCGGGCCCGCGCGTGGCGTCGCCTCACCGCCGTGCGTATGGTGATGTCCATCCACCCCGGCATCGGGCCGCGCCCGCCCGACGCGACCCGGTCCATGCGGAGGTCCCCTCATGAGAAGCTCGGTGATGGTCCTGACCCTGCTCGTCGTTCCCGCCTGCTCGTCGTCCGGCAGCTTCCACGAGGAGTTCGTGCAGGCGTGCACGGATTCCGGCAATCTCGAGCAGACGGTGTGTGACTGCATGGCCGACAAGGCCGAGAGCGACCTGAGCGAGGATGAGCGCCAGTTCGTGCTGGCCGCGCTCCAGGAGGACGAGGACAAGACGACGGAGCTGCGCGACAAGCTCGGCATGCAGGGAGCGATGCGCGCCGGGCTGTTCATGACCAACGTGGCGAGCTGCGCGATGGATCAGATGGAGCCCTGAGCCGTCAGGACGGTGGCCGTCCGTTGATCCGCAGCTCGAGTAGCTCGAGCTCGATATAGGCGAATTCGTCCTCCTCGGTGTGCCAGCGCCCTTCGCCACGGCCGCTGGCGCGCCACGGCCCGAAGCTCCGGTAGTCGCGGAGCGGGGTGGACCACCGGCGCCGGGTGAACCGCCGGCCGTCCGGCGACGCGGCGAGCCGGTCGTCGGACACGAAGTCCACCAGCTCGCCGGCGTCGTCGAAGTGGAGCACCGCGCCGATCGTGGCGTCGCCGAGGGTGTAGATCGCGCGCGCCGATCGCGCATCGACCTCCTCCCATACGATCGCCGGGTCGATGAGCGCCCCCGGGGCCAGCACGCACAGGTCGTTGAGCAGGGTGACCGTCTCGGCCCGGGTGAGCTCGGGCCCCCGGGCGCGTACCAGCGGGATGAGCGACAGGAGCCGGACGCGCATGCTGGCGGCGCCGTCCCGGAAGACGTGGAGCACGTCCACCGGGAGCCCGCCGCGCCGGGCGTCCATCAGGAAGAAGCGCGCGGGTTCGTCGACGAAGTTGTGCTGCCGCGCCGTGAACGGCATCCACGGATCGTCTGACGCGGCGCGGATCCGCCCCTTCCATGCCGCGGCGAAGTGCGTCACGCGCGATTGTCCGACGGCCCCCGAGTGACGGATGTACCGCCGCACGGGCCGTGGGAGGGGGGCCAGATCGTCCTCCGTCAACGGTGTCCCCAACGTCCCTCGCGTATGCGTCCCCGGCGTCCCCGGGTTTCGCGAGTCTCCGCGGACTGTCCGCGCCAGATGCTCGCCGACCTGTCGACGGTACTCCGAGCGGAAGCCGAGCGGCCCCTGCGAGGCGAACCCGTACACGACGCCGGCCAGCACCAGCACGTTCGCGACGGTCCCGAGCCTCGCATCGCTCCACGACGTGATGATGACGGTCTGCGACAGGACTACCGCGGTGACCCCGACGGCCCACCACCAGCGGTTTCCCGCGAGGAGAAGCCCAGCCGTGGCCAGGAGCGCGAGCGCGGTGGCGAGCCACGCGACGCCCAGGAGCCTCGAGATCGACTGCGTGAGCTGCGGGAGCTCGGCGAGCCCGAACGCCCGCGCGAAACCCATGAGGTGGAGCAGGCCGTGCAGCACGAGCACGGCGGCGAAGATCCAGCGCACGACGGGCTCCGGTTCGTGGTCCGAGATCAATCAGGTGATCCGAGGAGTGCGGTCTGCAACGGGCGGGCCCGGGCGCAAGCCGTGGCGGGTCCACGGGGAGGGTACGTCGGTCAGCGACGTGACACCCGGTACACCACGACGTGCTCGACATCGAGCTCGTCGGTCTCGATGGTCACGAACCGGTCCTCGTCGATGAAGACCAGCGGGAACGGCGTCGCCGCCGGGAGCGTGCCGGCGTAGACGCCGCCGGGATCGAACACATCGATGGCGCCGGCCTCGTCGGACGTGCCTGACCCAACCCGCGGCGCGGTGCGACGCGCCCACAGGTGCCCATCTGGAGACAGCGTCAGCCGGCCGACGGGCTGGAGGAGCGCGTAGAAGCCGCGTCGCTCGACCAGGTCCTCCGGATCGAAGTCGCACCGCTGTCCACCCGACACCCTCATGGCCGGGTGGGGACCCAGTCGGGCCAGCGCGTCGTCGCGCGTGAGCCGCCGGGGCTCGACGGCGCGGCGCACGCTACGGGTCCAGTGGCCGTCCGCATCGAACACCGCGATGTCGTACGCGAACCCGGACAGCACCGCGATCCGACCCGCCTCCGCGTCCCATGCGACGTAGGGCTCGAAGAGAGGGGCCCACTGGATCCGGAGCCGACACGTATCGAACGAGAACGAATGCGCGGGCCGCTTTCGCCACTCGCCCAGGACGAGCGTATCGGTCGGCGTCGCGAGCCGGACCTGCTCGACCGAACCCGTATCGGAGCGGGCTCCGATCTCCCAGGTGAGCACCGTTCCCGACGGCGTCTCCTCCACCCGCTGGCCGAGCCCCATGGCCCCGCGCGCCTCGGTGTCGTCCGAGACGAACGTCCCGTCGGCCTGGTAGGTCAGGATGCCGGTCGCCCAGTCCAGCACCCGGATCCGGCCCGAGGGGGCGATCCAAACCGACACCGGGTTCCGCATCTCTCCCGGGCCGGGACCATCCTCGCCGAACGCGGCGAGCGGCTCGCCGTCCGGGGAGAACACCACCACCCGGTGGTTGCCGCGGTTCAGGACCACGATCCGTCCGTCGGACGCGACCGCCACCGAATACGGGGTGAGCCGATAGAAGCTCGTCTCCGGGGGACCGAAGGCGTTTCCCAGACGGAGGATGGGCTCGACGGTCCAACCGAGGGGTCGATCGACGCCGGTGCCGAGCACGATCGTCACCCCGTTCGAGTCGCGTACGACGGGCCGCCCGGGGGACGGCTCCTGCGCGGCGAGCTCGCCGCCGGCCGGCGCAGGGAGGACGCCACCGACCGGCGAGGCGAGGAGCAGCGCGCAGAGGGCCTCCGCGGCGCGTACCCGGGGTACCGGTCCTCGGGCGCCCGGACGTCGTCTCCGAACCCCCGCCCCGACCAGGTCGCCAAACAGCGCGTCGCGTCGATGACGGGGGGCGAAGCTCAGCGGACAGTTCCCGGATCCGTTCATGAGAACGTTCCTCCGGTGAGGTTTGACCGGGACGCGGATTCCCGATCTGGGCTTGGACGCCGTCGGGGGCGCCTCACCGACTGCCGAGGAACGCGCGCCTCTTCGGTGGCTTCCCCCCCGCTACCCGCGGCGACCTCGAGCAGGCCGGTAGTACGCGCGGGCCGCGTCCTCGTCGCCCCCCGCCCGGGCGGGGGGCGCCCCGCCGAGCAGGCCGTTGAACCGAGGTGGGTGGAGCTCGAGCCTCCGCCGGTAGTGTCGCGAGCGCCTCGGCCGCCGCTCACCACTAGCGCTTCGTTCAGAATGTGCTCTGTCCAGCGTCAGGTCCGCAACGACCTGCTCGGACCTTCTGTTCTCCTCCCTCAGCTGCTTCAAATGCCGCAACTCCGGCACGCCGAGGTCCCCGTACTTCTTCTTGCAGCGAAACGCGGTCCGAGGCGGCGAACGTGAGGCCGAGACTATCGCTCAGCCGGACCTCGGAGCGGTTCGCAAGGGAGCTGCTCACGGAGACCGCGCCGTCGGCGATCGTCGAGATACGTCGGAACCCGTCCGAGTCCCGCAATACGTCGAGCCTGGCGCCGCGCTGGACTGCCAGCAGTCGGCGAGCCGGATCGGGCCCAGAGAGAGCGTCGAAGCCGTGAGGCAGCCGCCCCCTGTCCGTTGAGAGCCGCTTGATGCCCGCTCGTATACGAGGCGGCGAGCGACTCGATCTATCGCGAGCGGAGCCCGGTGCCGGTGCCGCCGGAGGAGTCGGCGCGGGAGGCGGCGAAGAGGCGAGCGGATGCCGTGGAGCTGGTGTATCTGCGAGCCGCGGCGGTTGGATTCGGGGCCGACGACGGGAAGACGCTCTCGGGCATCCGTGCGGATCGGTACCAGGTCATGCTCCACGTCGAGCCCGGGACGATCGAGATCGGGGCCGAGCCGGGGCTGTCGGAGCTCGAGGATGGGACGCGGGCTTCAGCTGAATCGTCCCGTCGGGTGTGCTGTGACGCGAGCCGGGGCAGCTGCATGTCGGCGTGCCGCCGAGGCCGCCGGAGCTCGGAGCGGACGGGGCACAGACCCTGATGCGTCGAAACCGCGATCGGGGCGTGGCGGTCGACGCGTGCACGGCGGGCGCTCGCTGGCGGTTCGAACGCGACATCCCCGAGGAGGTGCTCCTTCGGGCGACGGAGGCGGCCCTGTGATCCGTGCGGGGCGGCCCTGTGGGCTCTCCCGGGCCGCATCGGATCGCGACTCTGATGACGGGACGGTCGCCTAGAAGTCCACCTGCGCGAGCACGAGGAACTGGTTCCCGGCCAGCGTCGGCGCAGCCGGGGAGTCGTGCAGATCGAACGCGTACTGGAGGCCGAACTTCGCGTAGTGCCCCGGATACACGTTGAGGCCCGCGACGAGGAAGTCGCGGTTGGCGCCGATCGCCGGGCTCAGCCCATCGTATCGCAGGACGCCCTCGATGGCCCCGTAGGCGCGGTACCCGAGCTCCACGTAGCCGCCGTAGGCGTCGGCCTCGATCTGCTCGCCGCCGGGCGTGGCGGACGCGATGTCGAAGTCACCGCGCAGGTATTCGCCTGTCAGTGACCAGGCGTGATACGTGGCCTGTACATCTCCCCCGAGGAGAAGTCGATCGCCCGCGAAGCCGGCGGTGAGCTCGGGCGCCCCGGCCGGGTCGCCGGTCACGAGACCACGGCCGAGATCGGCGGACGTGTCCTTCGAATACGCGATCGAAGCGCCAGCCTGGATGACCATCTCCTCGTAGAACGCGATCGTGCCGATGGAGTTGTACTCGAGTCGCCCCGAGAACATGAAATCGTTCCCGTCGTTCTCGAGCGTGCGGCCGTTCCCGTTGAACACTCCGCCACCGTACGTAAGCCGCCCGTCGAGAGCGGAGCCGCCCACAGACACGCCGACCTGACGTCCGGGCGCGATCGCCTCCGACGCCTGGGCTCGCTCGACGAACGTGAGATCGCCCCTGCTCTGGAGCGCTTCCAGACCGAAGGCCGGCTTGAACATCCCGATCGAGATCTCGAACTCGGGCCTGATCGGGAGCGTGGCCTTCGCATCCAGCAGACGGAACGCCTCCTCGTCGGGGTCGAACTCGGTCTGGAGGAAGTAGTCGAATACGATCCCGACCTTGCCCGACACGCTGGCGCGGGCGTCGAAGATATCGAACCCGTCCGCCTCGTTGCTCGCGTCGGGCTCGAGACGGAATCCGGTACGCAGCAGCCCGCCGATCTCGAGTGGCAGCCCGACCCCCTGCTGCTGCGCCGTCGCCGATCCCGGCGAAAGGATCGCCGCTCCCGCTCCCACGAGCCCCGCCGCGAGCACCACGCCCGGCCACCCAACTCGTCTCATTCTCTATGTCTCCAGACTGTCGTCGTCGAACTCGGTGAGGAGATAGCGCCATCCCCCCATACCCACGGCCGCGTTGATCCAGAAGTGCGCGACGATCGCGGGAAACAGCGATCCCGTGAGGATCGTCGGCACGGCGAGCAGCATGCCGAGGGTGCCGGCCCGGATCACGCCGGCCAGCTTCTGGTAGCCGTGCGCGAGCCCGAACGACAGCGACACCACGGCCGCCGCGAACCACGGAGAGCCCGTCCACCCGACGAGCGCCCACAAGAGAAAGCCGCGGAATACGTATTCCTCGCATACCGCGGCGACGCCCGACAGGAGAAGGAACGCGCCCTTCTCGACCCCGTCCTCCGGCATCAGCAGCCGAGCCACGGGGCTCTCGTTCAGCCCGACGGATCGGGCCCCAAACGTAACCCCCCACACCATGACGAGCCCAGCGGCTGCCGTCCCCGCGGCCCACAGGAGCTCGACCCCCGCATCGTCCACGAACCAGCCGACGTCCGAGCTGCCGACGCCCTGCCAGACGGCCACTCCGCCGGTGATCCCGGCGATCACCAGGAGCGACACCGCGACCGATACGTACAGGGCCTGCCGGTAGTGGGCCGCCTCGTCGAGCTCGACACCCCGGCGGGCGTCCACGGCCGCCAGCACCGGGAGGCCGACGAGAAGCAGCAGCGCGTAGCCCGCGGCGATTGGGCTGGGCGTCGTCTCGATCATGAGCGCACGAACATACGGCATCCGGCGCGTTGACACCGGTGGGCCCGCGCCGGACGTTTCGGGCGAGCCCGGGCGCCCGGTCGCCGGATCCGCCCGGCCACCATTCCCGCCACGTCCGATCGGTGTGATGACGCTCGATCTCGGCATCGCGCAGTTCAAGCCCTCGAAAGGCGATCTCGACGGGACGCTGGCCTCCGTCGTCGAGATGCTCGCGCGCGCCGGAGACGGCGATCCCGCGCCGCACATGGTCGTGTTTCCGGAAGCCGCGCTGACGGGCTACTTCCTCGAGGGCGGCGTCCGCGAGCGGGCGCTCTCCGCCGACGAGCTCTTCGAGCGTCTGTCCGCCGGGTACGCGGAGGCTGCCGAACGGCCGGTCGAGGTGGCGCTCGGGTTCTACGAGCTCGATGCGGGACACGTGTACAACTCCGCGCTGTACGCGCGGCTCGGGCCCGATTCGACCCTCGTGCACGTCCACCGCAAGGTGTTCCTCCCCACCTACGGCGTGTTCCAGGAGGAGCGCTTCGTGGAGTCGGGAGCCGGACTGGAGGCCTTCGATACGGCGGCCGGCCGGGCGGCGATCCTCATCTGCGAGGACGCGTTCCACGCGATCTCGGGCACGCTGGCGGCGCTCGACGGGGCGGAGCTGATCCTCGTCCTGAGCGCCTCGCCGGCGCGTGGCGCGACCCCCGGCACCGGCGTTCCCGACAACCTGGCCCGCTGGGATCTGATCGGGAGCGGGCTCGCCGCCGAGCACGGCGTGTTCGTCGCCGTCGCGCAGCTCGTGGGGTTCGAGGGCGGGAAGGGGTTTGCCGGCGGGTCGGCGGCCTACTCGCCGCGCGGCGAGCGGCTGGTGGCGGGACCGCTGTGGGAGGAGGCGATGATCCCGGTGCGGCTCGACCTGTCGGAGATCCGGCAGGCGCGCACCGAGGAGCCCCTGTTCGCCGATCTCGAGCGCTCCTGGACGCGGCTCCTGGTGAACAGCCCGGGCTCCGGCGTCGGGCGGCCTCGACCGGAGGCGTCATGAGCACCCTCGAGGCGAGGGTCCCCGTGCCGCCCTGGATGCTGCCTCAGGTCCACGCGGCCCATCCCCCGTCGCCGGACGATCCGTCGCCGCTCGACATCGACACGGCGCTCGTCGAGCGCTGGCTGGTCGAGTTCCTGCGCGACGAGGTCCGTCGCCGCCGCGGCTTCGAGCACGTGGTGGTGGGGCTCTCCGGCGGGGTCGACTCCTCGCTCACGGCCGCCCTGTGCGCGCGCGCGCTGGGATCGGACGCCGTGCACGGGTTCCTGCTCCCGTACCGCACGAGCAGCGCGCAGAGCCGCGAGCACGCGCTGCTGGTGGCGGACGCGCTCGGGATCGAGACCCGGACGATCGACATCACCGCGGCCGTGGACGGCTATCTGGAGCGGTTCGAGCCCGAGGCGGGCGGGCACCGGCTGGGGAACGTGGCGGCGCGCACCCGCATGATCGTGCTGTTCGACCAGGCGTTCAAGCTCCAGGGGCTGCCCGTGGGGACGGGCAACAAGTCCGAGCGGCTGCTCGGCTACTATACGTGGCACGCCGACGACTCGCCGCCCATCAACCCGCTCGGCGATCTGTTCAAGACGCAGGTATGGGCGCTCGCCCGCGCCGTCGGCGTCCCGGCCGAGATCGTCGACAAGCCGGCCACGGCCGACCTGATCCGCGACCAGACGGACGAGGGCGACCTGGGGATCTCGTATCCGGAGGCCGACCTCATCCTGCACCACCTTCTCGGAGGCCGCTCCCCCGAGCGGCTGGCGGAGGCCGGGTTCGACCCGGACCGCGTGAGGATCGTGACGGACCGGCTCGAACGGACGCACTGGAAACGGCACCTGCCGACGGTGGCCATGCTGTCGGCCACCGCGATCGGCGAATGGTACCTGCGGCCGGTGGATTACTGACGGCCGACCAGATCGGAGGCTTTCGATGCGCACGAGCTCCGCCATCACCCCGGTCGTCGGCACGACGAGGCACTGGCTCCTCGGGGTGGTGGCGCTCTCCACCGTGTACCTCGCGGGCTGCGAGGAGTCGGCACCCATCGCGGCCGGGATGGTGACCCGGGCCGATTCGGCGGGAATCGCGATCGTCACCAGCCCTCCGGACGCCGCCGCGGGGCTCGAGCTGGCGGCCACCCCGCGCGTCGCGATCGGTCGGCTCGACGGCCCCGAGGAGCTCCAGCTCTACCGGGTGGTGGGCGCCCGTCGGCTGAGCGACGGCCGCCTCGCGGTAGCGAACGCGGGCAGCCACGAGATCCGCCTGTTCGACGAGACCGGCCGGTACCTGTCCTCGATGGGAGGCGAGGGAGAGGGGCCGGGCGAGTTCACCGGCATGGCCCGGCTCGACGTGTCGGCCGAGGACTCGCTGTATGTCTGGGATCAGCAGCAGCAGCGGCTGACGGTGTTCGATCCAGAGGGCGGGTTCGCCCGGGACCTGAAGCTCCAGCCTCCCGCCGAGGGGACGTTTCCGAACTACGCGGGCCGCTTCTCCGATGGGACGCTGATGGCCGCGGTCGGTCTCGTCCTCAGCCAGCCCCCCGAGGACGGAACCGTGGTCCGGCGGGAGACGGCCATCGTCCGCTATGACGCAGTGGGACAGGTCGGCGACACGCTCGCAGCCTTCCGCACGCGGGGCTTCCTGGTCAAGGCGTTCGGGAGCGGGGGAGGGTTCGCCGTGTACTCGGTTCCCTTCGACCCCGGCACCGCGTGGGCGATCGTCGGGCGCGGGCTGATCGAGGCCTACGGGCCGCGATTCGAGGTCCGCGCCCGTGGTGCGGACGGAGGCGTTGCGCGCATCGCCCGCGTGGCCCGCGAGCCCATCCCCGTCGACGCCCGGCTGCGCCGGGCCGCCGTGGACGCCGAGCTCGAGGGCCGCACGAACCCCGAGGCGCTCGACAACGCCCGGGAGGCGTATGACGGAATCGAGTTCCCGGAGTTCGTGGCGGCCTACGATCACCTGGTGAGCGATGACGCCGGCGGCCTCTGGGCCCGTCAGGTGCCTCTGCCGGGCGACGAACGGGCGTCCTGGGATGTGCTGGACGAGACGGGCGCGCTGGTCGGCGCGGTGAGCCTCCCCGAATCGATGACCGTGTGGCAGGTGGGCGCGGACTTCGTGGTGGTGAGCGATCGCGACGAGCTCGAGGTCGAGCGGGTGGCCGTGTACGACGTGGTCCCGGCTTCGTGAGCGACCGCCGGTTTCCGAGCGCGCGGTCGTGATCGGCGACGGTACCCGCGGGCGGATCGAGGTGTGGCTCCTCGGCGGGCTCGCCGTCGCGGGCGGATGTGGAGGCCATGCCGACGCGGCCGGCTCGGGCCTCGTCCGGGTGGCGGTGGCGGCCAACTTCGCCGATACGCACGCGCGGCTGGCCGGCCGTTTCACCGAGCGCACGGGGATCGCGGTGCGGACCAGCCCGGGCTCGAGCGGCCAGCTGTACGCGCAGATCGTCAACGGGGCGCCGTTCGATGTGTTCCTGTCGGCCGATACGCTGCGTCCGGCTCGTCTGGAACGGGAGGGCCACGCCGTCCCCGGCTCGCGGTTCACGTACGCCGAGGGCCGTCTCGTTCTGTATGGCCCCGGTCTCGACCTCGGGCCGGCGAGCGCGGGAGCGGGCGCCGGTGTGGGCGAGCCCGGCGGAGGGGCCACGGGCTCGCGACAAGGTGCCGGCAGCCTCGCTCCGGCGGCGCTTCTCGCGCTGGCCGACCCGACGGCCGGCGGGAGTGGCCGGCTGGCGATCGCCAACCCGAGGCTCGCCCCCTACGGCGAGGCGGCCCGTCAGACCCTCGATGCCCTGGGGCTGCGGGATGCGCTGGCGAGTCGGATGCTGCTGGCCGACAACGTAGGTCAGGCGTTCCAGTTCGTGGGGTCGGGGGCCGCCGAGCTCGGGTTCGTGGCCGGGTCGTACGTCGTCGAGCGCCCCGCGGGCGACGTGTGGGGAGTACCCTCCGATCTGTACGATCCGATCCGGCAGGATGCGGTGCGTCTCGAGACCGGCTCCGATGCCGCGGCCGACACCGCGGCGGTGCGCACCTACCTCGAGTACCTGCGAAGCGCGGAGGCCATGCAGATGATCGCGGCGCGCGGCTACGGCGTGCCGGACGAAGGCGGTGACCGGCGCGGGAAACCGGCATCGCCCGAGCGCATCTCCCCATGACCCTCGCGCTGAGCGCCGCCGACCGCGCCGCCATCGGGGTGAGCCTCGAGCTCGCGGCGGTGTCGACCGCGATCCTGCTCCTGCTCGGGACGCCGCTCGCCTGGTGGCTGGCCCGCACGCGCTCCCGCTGGCGGACGCCGATCGAGGCGCTCACGGCGCTGCCGCTCGTCCTCCCCCCGACCGTGCTCGGCTTCTACCTGCTCGTGATCCTCGGCCCGCGCGGCCCGGTCGGCGGCCTGTGGGAGGGGCTCGGGGGCGACCGGATCGTGTTCTCGTTCCCCGGGCTCGTGATCGGATCGGTGCTCTACTCGCTGCCGTTCGTCGTCCAGCCGCTCCACAACGCGTTCGCGGGGCTCGGCGAGCGTCCCCTCGAGGTGGCCGCCACCCTGCGAGCGTCCCCGCTCGACCGGTTCTTCACGGTGGCCGTACCGCTCGCGCGACCCGGGTTCTTCACCGCCGCGGTGCTCGCCTTCGCCCACACGCTGGGCGAGTTCGGCGTCGTGCTCATGGTGGGCGGCAACATCCCGGGCCGCACGCAGGTCGTGTCGATCGCCATCTACGACCACGTCGAGGCGCTCGAGTACGGGGCGGCGCACACGCTGTCGGCCGCCATGTTGGGCTTCTCGTTCCTCGTGCTGCTCGCCATGTACACGCTCAACCGTTCGTTCGAGGCGCCCCGGCTGTGAGCGAGGGGCGCGCGGCGCCGGCCGGGGGGCCCGCCACGGCCACGGGGGTGTCGGGCGAGGCCGACCGGCCGGACACGCCGATCGGGGCGAGGTTCCGCGCGGCCCGCGGCGTGTTCACGCTCGACGTCGAGCTCCGGCTCCCGGGCCGCGGCGTCACCGGTCTGTTCGGACCCTCCGGCGCGGGGAAGACGACGCTTCTCCGGCTGATGGCGGGGATCGAGTCGGCCGCGGAGGCGCACCTCGAGGTGGCCGGCGAAACGTGGGACGACACGGCGACGGGTCACCGCCTCGCGCCCCACCGCCGGCGCGTGGGGTACGTGTTCCAGGAGGCGTCGCTCTTCCCCCACCTGGACGCCCGCCGGAACATCGAGTACGGGCACCGCCGTACCCCGGCGGTCGAGCGCCGCATCGGGGTCGACGAGGCGGTCGGGTGGCTGGGGGTCGGCACGTTGCTCGACCGGCGTCCGAACGGCCTCTCGGGCGGGGAGCGCCAGCGCATCGCGATCGCGCGCGCCCTCGTCACGAGCCCCCGTCTCCTGCTCCTCGACGAGCCGATCTCGGCCCTCGACCGCGAGAGCCGCGCGGCGATCGTGCCGTACCTGGAGCGGCTTCCCGAGCACCTGTCGATCCCCATCGTGTATGTGAGCCACTCGCTGCGCGACATCGCGCGGCTCGCCGATCACCTCGTGTGGCTCGTGGAGGGCCGGGTGCGCGAGAGCGGGCCCGCCGCCGAGGTGGTGTCCCGCATCGGACGCGCGGGCGGTCTCGCCGAGGAGGCCGGGGCGCTGGTCGAGGCGATCGTGTCCGCACACGACGATGCGGATCATCTCACCGTCCTCCACGGACCGTGGGGGCCGATCCTCGTACGCCGTCTCGAGCGCGACGGGGGTGACACCGTGCGCCTCCAGATCCTGTCGAGCGACGTGAGCCTCGGGGCGCGGCGCGAGGAGGATTCGAGCATCCTGAACCAGTTCCACATGCGCGTGACGGCGCTGAGCGAGACCGCGCCGGGCGAGGTACTGGTCGAGCTCCGTGGACGTCCCGGGGCGGGCGGGGAGGCGGGTCCGCCCCTCCTCGCCAGGGTGATGGCGCGCTCCGCCCGGCATCTCGGGCTACGCGAGGGCGCGGAGGTGGTGGCCCGGGTGAAGGCGGTCGCCGTCCTCGAGTGAGCGTCACGATGGGTTCACGAAAGAAAGAGCGGTCGCCCGTGTGGACGACCGCTCCGGAGTACCCCCTAGGGGAATCGAACCCCTGTCTCCTGGCTGAGAACCAGGTATCCTAGGCCACTAGACGAAGGGGGCCCATGCGATCGGGAACCGGAATTCTATGTCCCCTCGTACGAGTGTCAACCCCGGTTTCCAGCCCGGGATCCACCCGCGAGGCGCCGGCCGGCGAGGGGTTCGGGCTGCGGGCGTCGGGGGAGCGGTGCCTGGGAGAGCAGAGGAGCGAGCGAGCCGAGTGAGCTGGGAATACGTGCACCTGATCGCCCATTCCTTCCCCATCGTCCTGTCGGTGAGCGGAACGCTGGTCGGGCTGTTCGGCTGGCTCACGGGTCGGCCGGAGCTCGAGCGCTGGGCGCTCATCGCGCTGGTCATCGCGGCCGCGTTCGTGCTGCCCGCCTACCTCACGGGGCTGGCGGCAGCCGACGTGGTGGCGGACCGGATGTTCGTCCGGCCGGGGATCGTGCAGAGCCACCGCTTCGCGGCCACGTGGGCGGCGATCCCGGTGTTCACGGCGGGCGCCCTGGCGGTGTTCGCGCTCCACGAACGGGACGACCGCCGGCTGCGCCGTTTCGTGCTGCTGGTCGGGCTCGTCGGGTCGGTCGCGATCGGCTACGCGGCCTGGAAGGGCGCCCACATCCAGCACGGCGACCACGAGGCGGCGCCCGCCGGAGCCTCCGTCCCGGGGTCGCCGGCGCCCTCGTCCTCGTGAGCGCCGCGCCCGTACCGGCGCGGACGCATGCGCTCGCGCTCCACCACGATGCCATCCTGGTCGATGGGCACAACGACCTCCCCTGGCGTCTGCGCGGCGTGTGGGGGCTCGATCTGGATCCGGTGCGGCTCGACGAGCGCGGCGAGGAAGGCCACACCGACATCCCGCGCCTCCGCGAGGGCGGCGTGGACGTCCAGTTCTGGGCCGCGTACGTCCCCGTTCGCTACCGGGGCCGCGAGGCGTCGCGGCTCGCCCGCGAGCAGATCGACCTCATCCATCGGCTCACGGCGCGCTATCCCGATGATCTGGCGATGGCCTACTCGCTCGAGGACATCCGCCGCATCACGGGGTCCGGTCGCATCGCCTCGATGGTGGGGGTCGAGGGCGGCCACGCGATCGACGATTCGCTGGAGGTCCTCGAGGAGCTGTACGAGCTCGGGGCCCGCTACCTCACGCTCACCCACTCGGCGACCCTCGACTGGGTGGACGCCGCGGGCGACGAGCCGCGGAACGGCGGCCTGTCGGACTTCGGCCGCGACGTCGTCCGCTTCATGAACGGGCTCGGGATGCTGGTCGACATCTCGCACGTGACGGCAGACGCGATGCGGGATGTCCTCGACGCCACCGCCGCCCCGGTGATCTTCTCGCACTCATCGGCACGGGCGCTCGCCGACCACCCGCGGAACGTGCCGGATGACGTGCTCGAGCGCGTGCACGAGAATCGTGGCGCGGTGCTGGTGAACTTCTTCCCCGGGTTCCTGACCACCGAAGGCGCGCGCAACGTCAGGCGGATCTTCGCGGAGGAGGCGCGCATCCGCTCCGAGCACCCGGATCCCGACGGGTTCCGGGCGGCCATGGACCGCTGGTACGCCGAGAAGCTCCCGCAGCGCGGCGACGTGTCGACGATCGTCGACCACATCGACCACATCGTGCGAGTGGCGGGGGTCGATCATGTCGGTCTGGGCTCCGACTTCGACGGGATCCCACTCGTGCCCGAGGGCATGGAGGACGTGTCGCGATTCCCGGCGATCACGGCGGAGTTGCTGCGGCGGGGCTACGCAGAAGGGGATGTCCGCAAGGTGCTGGGGGAGAACTTCCTGCGGGTGCTGGGCGAGGTGGAGGAGGCGTCCCGGAGGCTCGCGCCCACGACGCCCTGAGGCGCACCCCCGGTTCGGACGGGGAGGCTACATGAGCGACACGAGCCCGAAGAAGGCGAGGGCTGCGCCGAGCATCACCGCCGACTGACCGAGGAGCTCGCGGGCGGACATCCCCGCGAGGCGCCCCAGCAGGAGCGACACCGCGAGCGTCGCGACCATGAGGACGATGAAGATGAGCGTCATCGGGCAAGCCCTCCGTCGTTCGAATCAGCTCGGGCCGAGTCGCGCCGCGTCCTCGCCCTTCGCGCCACCCCGCCGCTGAAGCTCGACAAGCTCGGGCATGCCGGCGCGCTCGGCAATCCGCTGACCCGTGGGGGTGGCCGCCAGGCCGCCGAGGGCGGTCTCGCGATACCGCACGTCCATCTTGCGCCCCACCTCGCCCATCACGTCGATCACCTCGTCGACCGGGATGGGGAAGTCGAGCCCCGCGAGCGCCATCTCGGCCGCGGCCAGCGCGTGCACGGCGGCGGTCGCGTTCCGGTATGCGCACGGGATCTCCACGAGCCCGGCCACCGGGTCGCAGATCAGCCCCAGCATCCCCTGCACGGTCAGCGCGATCGCCTGGCCGACCTGCTCGGGGGTCCCGCCCTCGATGAACGTGACGGCGGCGGCCGCCATCGCGGCGGCGCTGCCCGTCTCGGCCTGACACCCGCCGCCCGCGCCGGCGATCGATGCCCGGTGGGCGATGACCCCCCCGACCCCGCCGGCCACCAGCATCCCGTCCACGAGCTGGTCGTCGGACCACCCGCGTAGCTCGGCCATCGTGAGCAGCACGCTGGGCAGGACCCCGGCCGCGCCCGCCGTGGGGGCCGCGACGATGAGCCCCATGCGGGCGTTCACCTCGAGCGTCGCGATGGCGCGCGCGAGGAGCTCGCGGAACCCGCTCCCGAGCAGGGACTGGTCACGCGCGAGCAGGCGCCGCGCCCGACCTCCCGTCATGCGGGTGGGGCTCTCCTCGTCGCTCGACAGCCCCTCGTCGATCGCCTTCCGCATGACGTCGAGCGTCGCGAGGATGCGCTCGCGGATCTCCGCGGGCTCCATCCCCGAGTCGCGCGTCTCGCGCCGCGCGACGGCTTCCGCCAGGGTGTCCCCACGCTCCGCCGCGAGCTCGAACCACTCCGCGATCGATCGGTACATCAGCTTCGCTTCCGCACGCTACGCGAGCCTCGCGATCGCCCGGATCCAGTGCGCCCACGGCTTCGCCTCGATGTCGCGCACCACCTCGTCCGGGATCGGCCCATCGATCTCGACCGTCATCAGAGCCCGCTCGCCGCGCCCCGTCCGATCGACCCGCATGGCGGCCACGTTGACCTCGCGACGCGCGAGAAGCCCGCTGATCTCGGCGATGGTGCCGGGCACATCATCGGCCACCAGCACGAGCGTCGGGAGCGTCCCGGTGAGGGACACGCCCATCCCGTCGACCTCTTCCACCCGGATGCGGCCGCCGCCGATCGATGCGCCCCGCAGGCACGTCTCGCGGCCGCCCCTCCACACCCGGATGCGGGCCGTGTTGGGGTGCGCGCCCTCCCCGAGATCGGTCGTCCGGAACGAAAACTCCACCCCGGCCTGCCGGGCGCGCGCGAGGCTGTCCCGCAGGCCGGCATCGTCGGGCCGCATGCCGAGCAGCCCGCCCACGATGGCCCGCTTGGTGCCGTGGCCCTCGCCGGTCATCGCGAAGCTGCCGTGCAGCTCTATCTCCGCCCGCTCGGGCGGACCGCCGGCCAGCGCCTGGGTCACGAATCCGAGGCGGCACGCGCCGGCGGTATGCGAGCTCGAGGGCCCGACCATGGTGGGCCCGAGGATGTCGAACAGGTTGGTCATCCACTCGCCTCCGGGGTGACGGTCCCCCGGGGCCCCCGGGACAGTCGCACGTCGAAAGCCGCCTCGAATCCGGCCGCTACGGTCGCCACGGCCTCGTCCCACGTGACCTCGACGCCCTCGGACTCGAGGGTGGTCATGCGCACGCCGTCGATCCCGCACGGCACGATCTCCGCGAAGTGGCGTAGCGGCTCGTCGGTCAGGTTGAGCGCGAACCCATGCGTGGTCACCCAGCGGCTGGCGTGCACTCCGATCGAGGCGATCTTGCGCAGGTGGCCCGCGGCCACGAGACGCGGCACGTCGGGTCCCGCGGCGGTGTCGAACCCGTCTCGCTCGCGTGGGGCGGTGGCGCTTCGGGCTTCCCGATCGGCGACCCACACGCCGGTGAATCCGTCCACCCGGACCCCCGTCAGATCCCAGCCGGCGAGGGCCCCGAGCAGCGTCTCCTCCAGCCGCCTGAGGTACCAGTGGAGGTCGCGCCGGTGTCGGTCGAGCCTGAGGATCGGATACCCGACGAGCTGCCCCGGGCCGTGGTAGGTCACGTCGCCCCCGCGCTCCACCTCCGCGAGCCTCACGCCGAGCTCCGCGAGGCGCCGGTCGGAGACGAGGATGTGCTCGCGCCGCGCCCCCCGCCCGAGCGTGATCACGGGCTCGTGCTCGACGAACAGGAGGAGATCGGGAAGCTCCGTATCCCGCTTGCGCGCTTCGGCCAGCTCGCGCTGGAAGGCGAGCGTCTCTTCATATGGCCGGCGGCCGAGATCATGGACGAGGACGCCGGCGTCCGGGGGGGCGGTGCCCGCATTCGGCGGGCGGGTCGCGTCGCGCGAGCGACGGGCGGCGGCCAGGGGTCTCGATCCGTCCGGGGGTCCCGATCCGTCCGGCGGCGGAGCGACGCGCGGCTCTTCGACGGAGGACACGATCAGATGTGGATCGCCCGCCCGAGCGTGGCGAACGCCGCCTCCATCACCGCCTCGGACATGCTCGGGTGCGCGTGGGCGTGCGCCACGATCTCGTCGAGCGTGGTCTCGAGCTCGCGCCCCAGGCCCACCTCCGCAACCAGCTCGCTCACGTTGTGGCCGATCATGTGGGCGCCGAGCACTTCCCCGTACCGCGCGTCCGCCACCAGCTTCACGAACCCCTCGGGCGCCCCGGCGGTGAGCGCCCTGCCGTGCGCGCTCAGCGGGTACTTGCCGGTGATGACCTCGTATCCCGCCTCCCGGGCAGCCTCCTCGCCGAGCCCGATCGAGGCGATCTCGGGGTGGCAGTACCCGACGGAGGGCACGTTGTCGTAGCGTACCGGGTGGCGCGCCTCGCCGGCGATGTGCTCGGCGGCCACGATGCCTTCGTGCGACCCGACGTGGGCCAGCATCGGCGGACCCGCCACGTCGCCGATCGCGTACACCCCCTCGGCCGTCGTGCGGCACCACTCGTCGACCTTCACGAACCCGTTCTCGAGCGCGACTCCGTTGTCCTCCAGACCGAGGTCCTCGGTGACCGCGCGCCGGCCGACCGCCATGAGCACGAGGTCGGTCTTCTCGATCCCCTCGGACCCGTCGGCGTTCTCGAGCGTGAGGATCATCGGAGTGGCGTCGCGATCGAGCTCCTTCACCTTCGTCTTCGTGCGCACCTGGATGCCGCGCTTCTTGAACGAACGCTCGAGCGTCTTGCCGATCTCCGGGTCCTCGAGGGGGACGAGCGAGTCGAGCGCCTCGATGAGCGTCACGTCGACCCCGAAGGCGTTGAACACGTCGGCGAACTCGACGCCCACGAACCCCGCCCCGACGATCGCCAGCCGCCCCGGGAGCGACTCGAGACCCAGGGCTTCGCGGCTCCCGATCACCCGCTCGCCGTCGAACTCGAACCCGGGGAAGGTCTTCATGACCGACCCGGTGGCGATCACGACATGGCGAGTCGAGAGCTCGGCGGGGTCGCCGCCCTCGATGGAGACCTTGCCTTCACCGGCCAGACGGCCACGTCCGTGGACGATGACCACGTCGTTCTTCTTGAGCAGGTACTGGACGCCACCGGTGAGCTTGCTCGTGATCCCGCGGCTGCGCTCGACGGCGGCCCCGAAGTCGTACTCGACCTTGACGGGCTTCACCCCCATCTCGGCGCCGTGGCTCTTGAGGTGCTGCGCCAGGGCCGCGCTCTCGAGCAGCGCCTTGGCCGGGATGCAGCCCCAGTTGAGACACGTGCCGCCGAACCCGCCCTCGTAGGAGCTCGCCTCGACGCACGCGACCCTCAGCCCGAGCTGGGCCGCCCGGATCGCGCACACGTACCCCGCCGGGCCCGCCCCGATGACGACGACGTCGTAGCTCTCCGCCATTCTACCTGCTCGCTTTACATGTTGGTAAAGTGCTTGTCCCGCACGACGCGGCGACCACAATCGGACCACCGGCGTGCAGGGAGGTCACTCGGATCCGATACCCCGGCGGGGTCCCGCCGCGCGACGCGGGGCTCGACCGGTCAGAGGATCATCTCGAGCGGGTTCTCGAGCATGGCCTTGAACGTCCCGAGGAACTCCGCGCCCATGGCGCCATCGACCACCCGGTGATCGCAGGACATCGTGACTCGCATGCGCCTCCGGACCACGACCTGACCCTGCTCGACGACGGGCTTCTCGCTCGTCTGCCCGATGGCCAGGATGCCGGCCTCGGGCGGGTTGATGATGGCCGTGAACTGGTCGATCTCGTACATGCCGAGGTTGCTCACCGAGAAGGTGGCGCCCTGATAGTCCTCGGGGGCGAGCTTGCGCTCGCGGGCGCGCTCGATCAGGTCGCGGGCCTCCGTCGAGATCCGCCTGAGGCCCTTCCGCGCCGCGTCGCGCAGCACGGGGGTGATGAGACCGCCATCCACGGCGACCGCGATCCCGAGGTCCACGGAGCCGTGGAAGCGCACCGCTCCGTCCTCCCAGGAGGCGTTGACGCCCGGATGACGCACGAGGGCCTCGGCCGTGGCCTTGAGCAGCAGATCGGTGACGCCGATCTTCCCCTCCGCCGTGCGGGCGTTCAGATCGGCCCGCAGCTCGAGCGCCCTCCCCATGTCGATCTCCGTCGTGAGGAAGAAGTGGGGCACCGGTCCGATGGACTGCACCAGGCGACGGGCGATCGCCTTGCGCATCTGGCTCGCCTCCTCGACCCGGCTCTCGAGACGCGCGGGGGTCGTCGGCGCGGGTGCGGGTGGCGCGGCGGCCGGTTCGGCGACCTCTGCCCTGGCCTGCTCGCCGGCGGCATGCTCGGCGGCGGCATGC
>CAZCLY010000015.1:46708-99416 GCA_964499635.1 uncultured Gemmatimonadota bacterium
CGGCGGCATGCTCGGCGGCGGCATGCGTGACCAGCGCCGCCTCGACGTCGGCCTTGATGATCCGGCCGCCGGGCCCGGAGCCCTCGATCGACGACAGATCGAGCTCGTTCTCGCTCGCGATCCGCCTGGCGACCGGGGACACCTTGAAGCGGCCATCTCCGGCGGCGGGCCGGCCCGTGGGGGCGCTCGCCGCGGGCTCCCGTGCCTCCGCGCCCCCGGGCGGGGAATCCGGGACGCTCACCACGACGGCACCGGCCGGCTCCTCGGCCGCCGCGGGATCGTCGGTCTCCGCCGTGACCTCGGGCTGCGCCGCGTCCTCGCTCCGGCCTGTCTCCATCGCCGGCGCCGGCGCCGCGGCCCCGTTGCCGGCCGAGCCGACGAGATCCCCGATCTCCTCGTCGGGATCCGCGATCACCCCGATGAGCGCCCCGACCGGCACCGTCTCCCCGGCGTGCACCAGGATCTTCCGCAGGACGCCGCCGCCGAGGGCCTCGACCTCCATGTTGGCCTTGTCGGTCTCGATCTCGGCCACCACATCGCCCTGAGCGACCTCATCCCCCTCGTTGACCTTCCACTCGACGAGCTTGCCCTCCTCCATGGTCGGGCTGAGCTGCGCCATCACGACTTTCGTGGCCATCGGGCTCCGGCTCCTTCGAGTCTCGTCGTCAGTCGGCGTAACACACGTGGCGCGCGGCCGCGACCACGTGATCGGCGTTGGGGAACACGAGCTTCTCGAGGTTCCTGGCGTAAGGCATGGGGACGTCGAGCCCCGACACCCGCGCGATGGGGGCATCCAGCCAATCGAACGCCTCGCGCTGGATGTCGTCCACCACCTGCGCGCCCACGTTGCACATCGGCCAGCCCTCCTCGACGACCACGACCCGATTCGTCTTCTTCACGGATTCGATGATCGTGGGCACATCGAGCGGCCGGATCGTACGCAGGTCGACGATCTCCGCCTCGATCCCGTCGGTGGACAGCTTGCGTGCGGCCTCGAGCGACTGGTGGACCATCTTCGAATGGGCGACGATCGTGACGTCGCCGCCTTCGCGCTTCACCTCGGCCTCGCCGAGCGAGATGACGTACTCCTCGTCGGGCACCTCGTCCTTGACGGAGTTGTACATCAGCTCGCTCTCGATGAACACCACCGGGTCGTCGTCGCGGATGGCGCTCTTGAGGAGCCCCTTGGCGTCCTTCGCCGTGGCCGGCGCGACGACCTTGAGCCCGGGGACGTAGCTGTACCACGGGTCGGGGCACTGGGAATGCTGCGCGGCGAGCTGGAGCGCCGCCCCGCCGGGGCCCCGGAACACGATCGGCACGTGGTACTGCCCGCCGGACATCTGGTACATCTTGGCGGCGCTGTTCACCACCTGGTCGATGGCGAGCAGCGCGAAGTTCCAGGTCATGAACTCGACGATGGGCCGCAGCCCGGCCATGGCGGCCCCAACGCCCAGCCCCGCGAACCCGAGCTCGGCGATCGGCGCATCACGCACGCGCCACTCGCCGTACTCGTCGAGCAGGCCCTTCGTGACCTTGTAGGCGCCGTTGTACTGTCCGACCTCCTCGCCGATGATGAACACGGACTCGTCCCGGTCCATCTCCTCGCGCATGGCCTCGTTGAGGGCCTCCCGATAGGTCCTGACCGCCATCAGGAGAGCTCCTTGCGCCATGCGTCCCGGCGGCCGATGCCGTGCGGGTACGCGTCCGAGTAGATCGTGTCGTACATGGTGGACGGATCGGGAAACGGGCTCTGCTCGGCGAACTCGGCCGCCGCCTCCGCCTGCTCGATCGCCGTCCGATCCATGTCCTCGTACTCCTCCTCGTCGAGCCGGCCGCTGTCGATCAGAAGCCGGCGGAAGGAGAGGATGGGGTCATCGGAGCGCCACTTCTCGAGCTCCTCGCGCGTGCGATACGTGCCGTGCGAGGGGTCGGCCATCGAGTGGCCCATGTAGCGGTAGCAGCGCGCCTCGATGAACGATGGCGTCTTCTCGGACCGGGCGCGGGCGACTGCCTCCCCGGTGGCGGCGCGCACGGCGCGCACGTCCATGCCGTCCACGGCCAGGGAGGTGAGCCCCTCGAACGCGCGACCGCGGTCCACGAGCTGCTCGACCGCCGCCACACGCTTGATGTCGGTCCCCATCCCGTAGGAGTTGTTCTCGAGCAGGAAGATGACCGGGAGTCGCCAGCGAGCCGCCATGTTCAGCGATTCGTGGAACGACCCGATGTTGACCACGGAGTCGCCGAAGAAGCACAGGCACACCTGGTCGCCGTCTCGATACCGGATCGCATAGCCGATCCCGGTCGCCAGGGGCAGGTGGCCCCCCACGATCCCGTGCCCGCCCATGAAGTTGCGGCTCTCGTCGAACAGGTGCATCGAGCCGCCGAGGCCCTTCGAGCAGCCGTCCACGCGTCCGTACAGCTCGGCCATCACCGAGTCGGGCGACATGCCGCGCACCAGCGCCTGCGCGTGGTCGCGGTAGGCAGTGATCACATAGTCGTCGGATCGCAGCGCGCTGATGGCCCCCACCGCCACCGCCTCCTGGCCAATGTACAGGTGGCAGAACCCGCCGATCTTCCCCATCTGGTAGACCTCGGCGGTCTTCTCCTCGAAGCGGCGCGAGAGCACCATCAGCCTCAGCAGCTCGACCGATTCCTCGCGCGACATACCGAGGAAGTCGGGCTCCTCCGCCCTGGGGCGCCCGTTGCCGGACGCGGCATCCTCCGCGACCTCCTCGGTCCCGGCGGCGGTCGACTCCGTCGGTTCTCCTGTCATCATCGCTCCCGATGTTGAGCGTCGATCGTGGATTCGGGTTCGGGCCGCGCCTCAGCCAGCCAACGCTTCCGCACGGGCGCGCAGCTCCACCACCTGCTCCCGCGCGTGGTAGCTCGAGCGGACGAGCGGGCCGCTCTCGACGTGCAGGAACCCGCGGGCCTCGCCGGCGACCTTCCACTCGTCGAACTCGTCCGGGGGCACGTAACGGGCGATGGGCAGGTGCTCGGGCGACGGTCGCAGGTACTGCCCCAGCGTGAGGATCTGCACCCCGGCCGAGAGGGCGTCGTCCATGAATTCGTCGATGTCGGACGCTTCCTCTCCCAGACCGAGCATGATCCCGGTCTTCACGAGCACGCCGTCGTCGGTCGCGCGCGCCGTGTGCAGGACCGACAGCGAGCGGTCGTAGCGGCCCCCCGGTCGCGCCATCCGGTGGAGCCGGCGCACCGTCTCCATGTTGTGGTTGAAGATCTCGGGGCGCGCCTCGATCACCGTCCGGATGGCCTCCGGATTTCCGCGGAAATCGGGCGTCAGCACTTCGATCGAGCACTCCGGCCGCCGGGTTCGGATCTCCTGGATCATCTCGGCGAAGATCCAAGCGCCGCCGTCGGGCAGGTCGTCGCGGTCCACCGAGGTGATCACGCAGTGATTCAGACGCAGCTGTTCGATGGCCTCGGCCACGCGCCGCGGCTCGTCCTCGTCGAGCTCCTCGGGCCGGCCGTGGGCGATCGCACAGTACGGACAGTTCCGCGTGCATACGTCGCCCATGATGAGGAAGGTGGCGGTGCCGGACTGCCAGCACTCGCCGATGTTGGGGCAGTGCGCTTCCTCGCACACCGAGTTGAGCTCGAGGCCCCGCATCAGCTCCTTGAGGCGCTGGTAGTCGGGCCCGCCGGGTGCGCGGACCTTGAGCCACCCCGGCTTGCGCGCCGGCCACGGCACGTCGCCGGTCGCGGATCCGCGTATCACGTTCAGCTGCTTCACGCTGCTCGGTTCCCTCCGTTTCGCCGCCCTCCGGGTCCATCGGGCTCCGCGCGCCGATGAGCCGCGCGGCGCCGCATGGGGCGCGCATCGGGCGGCTGCAGAACTAAAAAAGATACCGGGTTACGCCCCCTGTTCCAAGGCATCGAAAGCCCATCGCTCGCGTTGCCCACCGCCGGGACCCCGCCTATCTTCCCGCGCATGACCTACATCATCACGCAACCGTGTATCGGCGAGAAGGACGCCTCGTGCGTGGATGTGTGTCCGGTGGACTGCATCTACGAGGGCGAGGATCAATATTACATCCACCCGGAAGAGTGCATCGACTGCGGCGCCTGCGTCCCCGAGTGTCCCGTGGAGGCGATCTTCCCGGACGACGAAGTGCCCGAGCAATGGACGGAGTTCACGCCCAAGAACTACCGGTTCTTCAACGTCGAACCGCCGGGTTGATCGAGCCGGCGCCGCAACGGGTCGCCGGGCCGCTCGATTCGGTCGAAATCTGCGGGGGGTCGGGCCCGATGGGTTCGGCCCTTTTTCGCTCACAGCCCCGGGTGTCATGACACGCATTCTCGACATCGACGGCTTCGAATGGAAGGTCGTGGTGCTCGCCGAGCAGGCGGAGCGGCGCGAGGGGGACCCGCGGCACTACGTGAAGGTGCGGTTCGAGCCGTACGGCCACCGGGAATACCGGCCGCGCGAGACGTGGCTGAGAGTCGAGGAGGACGTCCCCGCGGGCGACGTGGTGGCCCAGTACGGTGACGAGTACTTGATCGAGCTGTTCCTGGTGGCCGAAGAAGTGGACGGAGTGGGAGCATGACACGACGTTGGGGAAGGACCGCGCGCATCGCGGTGACAGGACTCGCGCTGCCCCTGGGGGTCGCAGCGCAGGAAAGCGGGCGGCCGCACCAGCACGCCGGCGACGCCGCGATCGCCCACGCCGGGATGGCGGACGCGATGGCCGACACCATGGCGGCCGGTCCTCCGGTTCTTCCCTCCGAGAGCCCGCTCCTCCGGGTGGAGGTCGACGAGCGGGCGCGGGTGGTCGAGCTGGTCGTCGGGCCCATCTCGCTCCCGGCGGGCGGCATGCACCAGCGGCCCCCCGTCCAGATGGGCACCCTCCCGATCGAGGGCTGGCTGCACGGCTTCGATTGGGAGATCCGCGACGCCGAGGGGAACGTCCTCCCCGATCGGCTGCTCCACCACGTGAACATCATCGACCCCGACCATCGCGAGGTGTTCTCTGCCATTCCTCGCCGGCTCATGGCCGCCGGCCGCGAGACGAAGAGCCAGAGCATGCCGGGCCTGCTGGGCGTTCCGCTCGAGCGCGACAGCCGGGTCCTCGTGAGCACGATGTTCGCCAGCCGTCCCGACACCTCGTTCGACGAGGCGTACCTGCACATGCGGCTGTACTACACGCCCGCCGACGATCCGGGCCTCATCCGCCCGCGCGACGTGTATCCGTTCTACCTCGATGTGATGGGACCGGTGGGCGACAAGGAGTTCTCGCTGCCGCCGGGGACGCACGAACGCTCGTGGGAGGGGAGCCCGGCGGTGGACGGGCGCCTGCTGGCGATCGGAGGTCACATGCACGACTACGCCGACTGGATCCGTCTCGAGGACGTGACCGCAGGGAAGGTCGTGTGGGAGACAGAGCCCACGGCGGACGCCGAGGGGCACGTGTCGGGCGTCCCCACCGGCAAGCTGTGGTGGCGGGGCGGCGTGCGCCTGTACGCCGACCACGTGTATCGCGTCTCGGTCCAGTACACCAACCCGCTCGATCGTCCGGCCCCGGACGGGGCGATGGGCGCGATGGGGGGCGTGCTCCTCGCGGATCGCGCGGAGTGGCCGGGGTTCGATCGCCAGGACGATGACTACATCGCCGACCTCCGAAACACGCTCGAGAAGCCGAACGAGGCGATGCACGACCACGGCGCCATGTCGGGCATGGGGGGCATGTCGGACGACGAGCCTCCGGACTCCCGGGGCTCCGGCCGCTGAGCCGTCGCTGGATCCGGGCCCCGCGACCGCGGCGGCGGAACGCCGCTGAGCGCGGCGGCGCGCCCACCCGACCGTGCCCGAGCTCCCCGATGTGGCCGCCTACCTGCACGCGCTCCGACCCCGCATCGTCGGCCGGCGGCTGGAGCGCATCCGGCTCGCGAGCCCCTTCCTCCTGCGCAGCGTCGAGCCGCCCCTGTCGAACGCGGCCGGACGCCGGGTCACGGCCGTCCGGCGGCTCGGAAAGCGCATCGCGATCGGGCTCGAGGGCGACCTGTGGCTGGTGATCCACCTCATGATCGCCGGACGCTTCCGGTGGCTCGATCCCGGGGCGAACATCCCGCGGCGGCTGGGGCTGGCGGCGTTCGATTTCGAGCACGGGGCGCTCGTGTTGACCGAGGCGGGGACCACGAAGCGCGCCTCGCTCGACGTGGTCGACGGCGCGGACGGCCTCGCCGCGCACGATCCGGGTGGCGTGGAGCCGCTGGAGACGGATCTCGCGGGCTTCTCCCGTGCCCTGACGCTCAGGAACCACACGCTAAAGAGGGCGCTCACCGACCCGCGTCTGTTCAGCGGGATCGGCAACGCCTACTCGGACGAGATCCTCCACCGCGCCCGGCTTTCTCCCGTGACGTGGACCGCGCGTCTGAGCGAGGAAGAGATCGCTCGCCTGTTCGATGCGGCGCGCGATGTCCTCGGTGAGTGGACCGAGCGGCTGTGCGAGGAAGCCGAGAGCGAGTTCCCGACCAACGTGACGGCCTTCCGCCCCGGGATGGCGGCCCACGGTCGCTACGGGGAGCCGTGCCCCGACTGCGGGGCCCCGATCCAGCGCATCCGGTACGCGGGAAACGAGACGAACTACTGTGCGGCCTGTCAGACGGGCGGGACGGTGCTGGCCGACCGCGCCCTGTCGCGGCTGCTCGGCAAGGACTGGCCTCGCACGCTGGAGGAGCTCGAGAAGCTCCGCACGCCGGACCCGTGATCAGGTTCCACTACCACGTCGCGTCGCGCGAAGTGCCGCGGCTGGGGATCGCGAAGGGCGACCGGCTGTGCCACGTGTACAGCGATGCGTCCCGGGCCGAGCTCGAGGCGTGGGGCGCGGCACACGGGCTCAGACCGGAATGGGTGCACGACCGCACCCTGCCGCACTACGACGCGTTCGGCGGTCGGCTGGCCTGGTGCGGCCCCGGGGTCACCCTGAGCGAGCTGAAGGCGGACATCCGGGCGTGGCGGGAGCGAGAGGCGGCCGCCGTCCCCGGCACCCGGAGGGCCTGATCACCGGTCAGTAGGCGGCCAGCTCGGCGATGGCCTCGGCCAGGTCCTCCACCTGGGGCAGGATCGCGTTCTCGAGCGCCGGCGCGTAGCCCACGAAGGTGTCCGTGGACGTCACGCGCCGAACCGGGGCGTCGAGCCACTCGAACAGCTCGTCGGCCACCCGCGCCGAGATCTCGGTGCCGTAACCCCACGACTTCGCGTCTTCGTACGCCACCAGCACGCGGTTTGTCTTGACGACCGACCGGCGGATGGTGGCCATGTCGAGCGGGCTCAGGGTGCGGAGGTCGATGACCTCGGCGTGCACCGGCCGTCCGTCCTTGTCGAGCTGCCGGAGCGCCTTGCGCGTGCGCTCGACGAGCGCCCCGTAGGTGACCACGGTGAGCTCGTTCCCGCTCTCGACGACCGCGGCCCGTCCCATGGGGACCATGTAGTCCGGTCCCGGATACGGGGCCTTGTTGTACGTCTGGCGGTACAGGTGCTTGTGCTCGAGGAACAGCACGGGGTCGTCGCAGCGGATCGCGGTCCGAAGGAGCCCGTTCGCGTCCAGTGCGGTCGACGGGCACACCACCCGCATCCCCGGCGTGTGCGTGAACAGCGAGGCGCCCGTCTGCGAGTGGTACATGGCGCCGCCCTGGAGATAACCGCCGTACGTCGTGCGGATGACCACCGGGCACGCGAAGGTGCCGTTCGAGCGCCACCGCATGGTGGTGATCTCGTTCCGGAGCTGGTGGAACGCGGGCCAGATGTAGTCGAAGAACTGGATCTCGACGACCGGCCTCAGACCGAGGATGGCCATCCCGATGGCACGGCCCACGATGTTCGCCTCGGCCAGCGGGGAGTTGAACACCCGCTCGGAGCCGAACGTCCGCTGCAGGTTGTGCGTCACCTTGAAGACGCCGCCCTTGCCCTTCACCTCGTCGAGGCAATCCTCGCGGCTCGCGTCGGCTACGTCCTCGCCGAACACGACGATGCGGGGATCGCGCGCCATCTCGTCGCGCAGACAGGCGTTGAGCAGGTCGACCATGGTCGTCGGATCGCCCTCGAACGCCGGCTCGGTCTCGAACGCCCGGCCCGTCGGGTCCACGTCGGGGGAGTAGACGTCGACGTACACCGTGCCGGGATCCGGCTGCGGTCGCTCCGCGGCTCGGTCGGCGGCCTCGGCCACCTCGCGGTCCACCTCCGCGTGCATGTGCTCGAGGTCCTCGCCCGACGCGATCCCCTCGTCTTCCAGATAGGCCGCGAACGTCACCAGCGGGTCGCGCTCCGCCTCCGCCTCGCGCTCCGAGCCCGGCCGATATGTGCGCTCGTCATCGGACATGGAGTGGCTGTAGGGCCGCACCACGTGCGCGTGCACGAGCGCCGGCCCGCGGCGATCCCGGCAGTAGTCCGCCGCCCGCCGGAGAGTCGCGAAGCTGCGCAGGGGATCGGTGCCGTCCACCTCCTGGACCAGGAGGTCCGGGAAGCCTCTGACGAGCCGTGAGATGCTGCCGCCCGCCGTGTTCACCTCGACGGGAACCGAGATGGCGTAGCCGTTGTCCTCGATGAGGAAGATGACCGGCAGCTTCAGGTTGCTGGCCGAGTTCAGTGCCTCCCAGAACTCGCCCTCCGACGTGGTCCCCTCGCCGGCGCACACGAGCACCACCTCGTCCCCGGCCACCTCCACCCCGTAGGCGTCGTCACGCTCCGTCAGATCCAGCCTCGGTGCGCGCACGAGCCCCTCCGCGCACCCCACCGCCTGCAGGAACTGGGTGCCCGTGGGACTCGAAGTGGACACGATGTTGTGCTCGCGGTGCCCGAAATGGGACGGCATCTGGCGGCCGCCGCTGGAAGGATCGTCCGCGGCGCCCACGCCCTGGAGGAACATCTCGTATGGCGTAACTCCCAGCTCGAGACACAGCGCCCGATCGCGGTAATACGGGAAGAACCAGTCGTATCCGGCCCTCAGCACGCGGCCGGCCGCGATCAGCACGGCCTCGTGGCCGGCCCCGCTGATCTGGAAGAAGAGCTTGTTCTGTCGCTTGAGGGCGATCTCGCGGTCGTCCACTCGCCGCGAGGTGTACATGACGCGGTACATCGCCAGCAGATCCCCGGCCGTCAGGCCGTGCCACTCGGGCTTCGAGAGCTTGGGGATCCGCTCAGTCGGAGTCGCCATCTGGATGTTCAGTCCCGCCTGCGGAGAACCGTCGGGCCGTCACGCACCGCGTGCAGCCTCCGTGCCGCGTCGCACGTTCCCGGCGGCCGCCCGTCCCCACTGCCCGCACGGCCTCCGGACCGAAAAGCTAGTCGCTCCCGGGCAGCGCGACCACTTACGGCGGACGACCCGGTGGGCCCGGGCATCGATGGCGTCGTCAACCGCCGACTCGCGCCGGACGGCTCAGAAGCCGACCGGCGTGCTCCGGCGCAGACGGGGGCACAGCGACTCCCTGTAGGTCGCGATCGGGTCGCCCTCGCCCGGCCGCGGCATGAGCTGCATGAGGGCGTGGAGGAGGGCCACCGAGTAGTCGCTGAACGCCTCGTACGGGGGAGCATCACGGAACCCCCACATCGACAGCGGGGCGAGCAGGAGCCATCGCAGATCGCCCGCCAGCTCGAGCAGCTGCTCCTCGTCGACCGTCAGCCCGGGCTCGCCCATGGCGAACCGCGTGAGCGCGGCCATGAACAGCGCGGATGCCTCGGGGGACAGGAGCTCGAGGTCCGGGTACCTCGCGAGCACCCGGGCGGCGAAGCTCCCGCCGCCCGCAGCCCCGGCCTCGAGACCCTCGGGGGCCGAGAGATGCTCGGCCACCCTGGTGGGCTGGCCCTCGCCGAACATCAGCCATTCCACACGCAGGTCCGGGAACGCCCGCTTGAGCGCCACCACGAACTCGACGCGCGGGCCGGCACGGCGGGTGCCTCCGGCCGCCGGCCGCTCGTAGTTCGAGATCGTCCCGAGGCTGAGCGCCTCGTCCTCCCCGAGTCGGCGGTTGACGGCCGTCTGCAGCTCCCTGAGCGACAGACCCTCCACCGTCTGGCGAAAGTACCTCAGACGTTCTTGAACACTGTTCATGATACTGAACATAGGGCGGGCCGGGACGGCGGGAAAGCCCCGGCGGGCCGTCGCGTCCCGCGCCGTTGACCGCGTCGGGCCTCGCCGGGAGATTCGGGGAGCGCGGGACGATCGAATCGCGAGGGCACATGTCAGGTCACCAGCCGATCGTGCGGGATCCGGCGCCCGGGGCTCCACGGGCCGAAGACGTGCTGGAGGCGGTGCGCCGCCTCCCGACGCACGTGGAGGACCTGCGCACCGGTCCTCCGGATGTGTTCGTCGACTCGAGCGACACCGACTGGTCGCGCCTCGCGTGGCGCGACGTGGGACGCCCGTATGTCGTCGACGACTACTCGCGCCGCCGCTCCGGCTGGGAGCGCGAGCATGGCCAGTCGATGCCCGTGCCCGTCCAGTGGGAGCACTTCAACCGCTCCTTCCACGCACTGTTCGCCTCCGACCTGCCGGCGCGGCTGGGCGACACCCGGCGCGAGCTGGGTCGAAGGCTCCTGGGTCTGGAGCTGCCGGCGGTGCGGCGGCTGCTGGGCGAGCTCACGCGGCTGGCGATCTGGAACCACGTGCAGCGGGTGGAGGACGCCGTGTGGGATCCGCGCGGCAAGCGCGCCCTGTTCGAGGGGCTCGACGTCGAGCGGCCCCGCATCCTGTTTCTCGGAGCGGCCGACGGCTACGAGGCGATGCAGCTCCTGGCGCAGTATCCGGGCGGCGAGGCGGTGCTCGTCGACTACGATGACTTCTGCCGCACCGAGAGGTTCGGAACCTTCCCCGAGACGTATCCCTTCCTGGGCCGGAGCTCGCGCACCGGCGGCTGGGACGTGTTTCGCCGCGAGGACTTCGCGATCGACTTCGTCGTGTCCGACATCCGCGACCTCGACTTCGGCCCCGAGTTCGACATCGTGTTGAGTGTCGGTCTCGTGGAGCACTTCCCGGACGAGCACAAGCCGCGAGCGTTCGACTGGCACCGCCGCTTCCTGCGTCCGGGGGGGTACGCGGTGCTCACCACGCCCCGTCGGCAGTGGCGATCCCGCGCCTTCTACATGGCGATGGGCGAGATCATGAACTACGGCTACCGGGAGCTCATGGACGAGCGACAGCTCGGGCTGTACGCGTACGAGAACGGGTTCGAGGTCCTGCGCTCGGGGTTCATCAAGGCCCACAACGGGATCATCGCCCGCCCGCGGTGAGCCGAGCACCCGACATGGTCCCCAGAGTCCTGTTCGTGTGCGTGGAGAACTCGTGCCGCAGCCAGATGGCCGAGGCGTTCGCGCGTCTCCTGGGGGGCGATCGCATCGAGGCGCACAGCGCCGGGTCACGCCCGTCGGGTGTCGTGAGTCCACGTGCCATCGCGGCCATGGCCGAGCTCGGCTACGACCTCGGTTCGCACGAGTCGCTGGCCGATCTCGGCCTGCCCGCCACGGACCGGGCCGCCGAATGACCGGATCCGCGCTGTTGCTCGCCGGCGGTCGCTCCCACCGCCTGGGCCACGACAAGCCGTTCGTCGAGGTGGGGGGTCGCCCCATCCTCGAGCGGCTGCTGGCGGCCACCGCGTCGATCGACGACGTCCTCCTCTCGGTCCGGGACGCCGGTCCGTTCGAGGCGGCGCTCGGGCGCGCGGGGTGGCGCGTCGAGGGCGAGGGGGCGCTCATGCGCGGGAGCCGCCGCCTGCGGTTGCTGTCCGACCCCGAGCCCGACCTCGGGCCGATGGCGGGTCTGGCGGGCGGACTCGCGGTGGCCCGTGAGCCGCTGGTCATCGTCCTCGCTTCGGATCTCCCGTTCGTGACCCCGGGGCTGGTGGAGGGACTCCTCGCCGAGTTGGCGGCTGCTCCGACGGCGGATGCGTGCGTCCCCATCGTCGCGGGCCGGCCGCAGTGGCTGTGTGCGGCCTATCGGCGGCGTCTGGCTCCGGTCGCCGCCGCCTACATCGAGGATTCCGGGGGACGGAGCGTGACGGGCTTTGCGGGTCGCCTGGCGCTCCGACGCCTCGGCGAGGCGGACCTCGCGGTGTACGGGGATCCCGTGGAGCTCACGAGGGGCGTCGACACACCGGCGGATCTGGCCTGGGCACGCGAGCGTGCGCGGCGTGGTTCCGCGGAGACCGACCGCGGCCCGCGTTCGGAGGGTGCGCTGGAAGAGGGAAAGTGAGGGTGCCCGGCGGAACGGGTGGGGCGGGAACGAACACGTCAGGATGCCGACCTCGCGTCTCGTTTCCCGACCACCACCCCGCGCCGCGGGCGTCGGTAGCCGAACCGCCCGTCGTGCTCAGCGGATCCGGCTACAGATCACGAACGCGCGACTCTTACGTCGCCATCTCGGGGCGAACATGTCGCCTCCTATCTATCGATAACCGCCCGGATCGCTCCGGTGGCAAGGATCATCGCCTTCCGACGGAAGGCCGTGGGACCCTGGGGTCCGATGGACAGGACGAGGATCGGGCACGGCGGGTTTCAGCGGGCCTCCGGGGCTACGCGACCGCGTCGGCCCCTTCCGCGAGCGCCGCGATGGCGTCATCGAGCTGCACGTCGGACAGGTAGGGGGCCGGACCGAGTCGCAGGAGCCCGTCCCGGTGATCGGCGTGGACGCCCCGCCGACGGAGGGCGATCTGGAGCGCGGGGGCGAGCGGAGTCCGGAGCGCGAGGAAGCCGCCGACCTCCTCGAGCGGCGTCGGCGGCCGCGCGATGACCCCGGGATCGAGATCGAGCGCGTCGAACCGCGTGGCCAGCCGGCCCACCTGGTGACGGCTCACGGCACGCAGGAACGAGGGCGTGAGCCGCCGCTCGGCGACGAAGTCGAACACCTCCGAGGCGCGGTAGTGGCTGGTGGGGTCGTACGTCGCGCCCGCGAACCGGGCGGCGCCCGGGCCGTACGCCACGCTGCCGCCCCGCGCGCCCGTCTCGAGCGCCTCGAACTCGGCGAACCACCCTGTCACCACCGGCCGGAGCTCGCACCCGGGGGGAACGCGGAGGAAGCAGTTCCCCTCGCCGAGCTGGAGATACTTGTAGCCGCCGCCCACCACGAACGCCCGTTCGAGCCCCTCGGCGGCGAGCGAGAACGGGATGGCGCCGAGGGCGTGGTACGCGTCGACGAGGAGCGCCGCCCCCACCCGCTCACAGCGCTCCTGAACGGCGGACAGCCCGCACACGATGCGTGCGTCGCGGAACAGGACGCACGACACGAGGGCGGCGGCCGTCCGATCGTCCACGGCGGCCGCCACCCGCTCCGCCAGCATGTCGGGCGGGTGGGTGGGGACGCGCTCGATCTCGAGCCCCTCCTCCGCGAGCCGGTCGAGCTGCCGGCGGATCGAGTGGAACTCGCCGTCGGTGGTCACCAGCCGCCGCCGCTCGCGGAGCGGGAGGGCGGACAGGAAGCGGACGACGAGCTCGTGCGTGTTCGAGGCGAGCGCGTAGTCGCCGTCGTCCGCCGAGTCCCCGGCTCCCAGCAGCCGGGCGAACCCGGCCCGCACCCGGTCGGCGCGCGCGAACGCCTCGTCCCATTTCTCGTCCACCTGCGCCGCCGCGTCCTCCCACGCCCGCGCCTGACCCTCGAAGCCCCGGTCGGGCCACGCCTGGTGCGAGTGTCCCGTCAGGAGGAGTCGCTCCGAGACCCGGAAGCGCGAGTAGTCCGGTGCGAGCGCGTTGGGGGACGCGTACAGCGACTCGGGGTCGAGCGCGGTCACAGCGCCGTCCGGATGGCCCACAGGTCCGGGAAGATGGGCTGATTGAGCGATCGCATCAGATAGGGGGCGCCGGTCGTGCCGCCGGTCCCCGGCTTCGCGCCGATCGTGCGCTCCACCATCTTCACGTGCCGGTAGCGCCACTCCTGCAGCCCCTCGTCGAAGTCGACCAGGCGCTCGCACAGCGGCACGAGCTCGGGCTCCCCGCGGTACAGCCGGATCAGCGACGCCTGTACCTCGGGGGAGGGCGCCACCGGCTGCGTGACGTCGCGCTCGAGCACGTACTCGGGCATCGGGTATCCGCACCGGTGCAGGAAGCCGAGCACGGCATCCCACAACGTCGGCTCCCGGTAGCGGCGCTCGATCCGGGCCCGGGCGCGGCTCCCCTCGGGATAGCGGTCGAACACCGACTCGCGCTTGTGCCCCAGCACGAACTCGAGCTCGCGGAACTGATACGACTGAAGCCCGCTCGCCTCTTCGAGCCGCTGGCGGAAAGCGAGGAAGTCGAGCGGGGTCATCGTCTCGAGGATGTCGAGCTGCGCCACCTGCACCTTGAGGATCGTCAGGATGCGCTTGAAGGTGTGGAGGATGCGGGGGAGCTCGTCCCCGGACAGCAGCTCCCGGGTGAAGTCGATCTCGTGCAGGAGCTGCTTGAACCACAGCTCGTACACCTGATGGATGATGATGAACAGCATCTCGTCGTGCTCCGGCGTACCCCCCTCGGGGGCCGATCGCTCCACCTGGAGCGACAGGAGCTCGTCGAGGTGCAGATATCCGGAATACGTCAGGAACTTTTCGTGACTCACGCGGGGCTCGCGCTCCTCTCGGTACGGGGGCCGGCGGCGACGACGCTCAGTACCCCCATTCGAACCTCGGGGTGTAGTCGTCCAGCGTCGAGTAGGGAAGCGGCCACGGGAGCGCGTGGCCCAGCACCCAGGCCGCGTGTCGGGTCCAGTACGGCTCCCACAGATGGGCCCGCGCCAGACAGCACAGGTCCGCGCGACCCGAGGCGAGGATGGTGTTCACGTCCATGAACGAGGAGATGTTGCCGACCGCCATGGTGGCGATCCCGACCTCGTGGCGGATGCGATCGGCGAACGGAGTCTGGAACTGCCGTCCGTACACGGGCTCCTGATAGGGAACGGTCTGACCGGCCGACACATCGACGATGTCCACCCCTGCCGCGGCCAGGCGGCGGGCCACCTCGACCGCGTCATCGGCCTCCATGCCGCCGGGGGCCCAGTCGACCGCCGAGATTCGCACGGAGATCGGTCGCTCCTCCGGCCACGCGGCGCGCACCGCGTCGAACACCTCGAGCGGAAAGCGCAGCCGGTTGTGGAGCGGGCCGCCATACTCGTCCTCGCGCACGTTGGTGAGCGGGGAGATGAAGCTCGCCAGCAGGTAGCCGTGCGCGAAATGGATCTCGAGCAGGTCGAACCCCGCCTCCACGGCCAGCCGCGCGGCGCGCACGTAGTCGGACACGACGTCGTCCATGTCGTCCCGCGTCATCTCGCGCGGCACGGGGCTGTGCTCGAACCAAGGAATGGAGGACGCCGCCAGCACGGGCCAGCCCCCCGCCTCGAGGGGCTCGACGTCGCCCTCCCACTGGAGCCTGGTGGACGCCTTGCGGCCGGCATGACCGAGCTGCATCCCGATCTTCGCGTCCGAATGTCCGTGCACGAACTCGACGATCCGCCGCCACGCCACGGCGTGCTCGGACCGGTAGAGCCCCGTACAGCCGGGCGAGATGCGCCCCTCCGCGCTCACGTTGGTCATCTCGCTCATCACGAGCCCCGCGCCGCCCACCGCCCGCGAGCCGAGGTGGACGAGGTGCCAATCATCCGGGGTGCCGTCCTCGGCGCTGTACTGGCACATGGCCGACACGACGACGCGGTTGGAGAGCACCATGTCGCGCAGCCGGAAGGGGGTGAACATCGGCGGTGGCGGCGGGTCCGTGGACACCGGCACGCCGCTCTGCCGCGCCGCCCGCTCCGCGAACCACGCGTCCACGCGGGCCGTGAACGCCGGATCCCGGACGGCCAGGTTCGAGTGGGTGATGCGGAGGCTGCGCGTGAGCAGGTTGAAGGCGAACTGGATCGGCTCGGTGTCCATGAAACGCTCGGTCCCCTCGAACCACTCGAGGCTCGCCTGCGCGGCCCGCTGGAGGCTCTCCACGTCGGGGCGGCGCGTCCTCTCGTAGGCCTCCAGCGCCCGCGAAACGTCGTCGTGCGCCAGGAGCGCAGCGCGGAGCGCGATCGCGTCGATCATCGCGAGCCGCGTGCCCGACCCGATCGAGAAATGCGCCGTGTGGGCCGCGTCGCCGACGAGTACCACGTTGCCGTCGTGCCAGCGGCGGTTGCGGACGGTGGGGAAGCGGCGCCAGATGGACCGGTTGCGGATCAGGGGATGACCCTCGAGCTCCGCGCAGAACATGTCCTCGAGCCGGGCGGCCGTGTCTTCCTCGGTGGCAAGGTCCATCCCGGACGCGCGCCACGTCTCCTCGGTGGTCTCCACGATGAAGGTCGAGATCGCGGCGTCCGGGCCCGGCGTGGCGCCCGCATCCGGGTGGCGGCCGGCCACGGAGCCGGGCGCGGAGATCCCGGATTCCGTCACCGACCGGTACTGATACGCGTGCACCCGCCACAGCCCGTGCGGGGTGTCGCGGAAGTGGAAGGTGAACGCGGGGAACGGCTTCGTCGTCCCCAGCCACACGAACCGGTTCGGGCGCTCGTCGATCGAAGGCCCGAACGCGTCCTCGTGGAGTCCGCGCAGCGTGCTGTTCACGCCGTCCGCCGCGAGCACCAGATCGGCGTCCCGATACGGGGCGTCGTCGACGACCTCGGCCCCGAAGCGGATCTCGACGCCCAGCCCGCGCGCCCGCGCGACGAGGATGTCGAGCAGCGCCGCGCGAGCCAGCCCGCTGAATCCATGGCCGGTCGAGGAGATCCGCGTGCCCCGATAGTGGATGTCGATGTCGTCCCAGCGGTAGAAGCGGTCCGTAATCGCCGCGTAGCTGGGGGGATCGGCCTCGGCCAGCTCCTCGAGCGTCGCATCCGAGAACACCACGCCGAAGCCGTACGTGTCGTCGGGGCGGTTCCGTTCCAGCACGAGAACCTCGTGCCGCGCGTCGGCGAGCTTCATGAGGATGGCGAAGTAGAGCCCCGCCGGACCGCCCCCGACGCACACGATCCTCACCTGACGCGCCCCGACCCGCCGGGACCGATCACCCGTCGGCGTCCCCGATCAGATGACGCGCGACGATGAGCCGCTGGATCTCGGTCGCGCCCTCGTAGATGCGGAGCGCGCGCACCGAACGGTACAGACGATCAACGGGGTGATCGGCGAGGACTCCCCGGCCCCCGAGGATCTGCACCGCATCGTCGACGATCCCCTGCGCGGCCTCGGTGGCGAATGCCTTGGCCATGGCCGCCTCCACATCGGTGCGTGCGGCCCCCTGATCCCGCTCCCAGGCGGCCCGGTACACGAGGAGCCGCGCCGCCACGAGATCGGTGGCCATCCGTCCGAGCTTCTCGCGCGTGATCTGGAAATCGGCCAGCGGCCGGCCGAACTGTCGGCGCGAGCGGGCGTGCTCGACCGCTTCGTGCAGCGCGCGCGCAGCCATCCCGCAGGCCGCGGCCCCGACCGTGGGACGCAGGCGATCGAGCGTGGCCATCCCGAGCTTGAACCCCTCCCCCTCGGCCCCGACGCGGTGGCCCGCCGGGATGCGGCAGTCCTCGAGCGCGATCTCGCCCAGGGGGTGGGGGTCCGCGAGGACCAGGGGTCGAACGAAGCGGAATCCGGGTGCGTCGGCCGGCAGCACGAACGCCGTGATGCCGCGGCTTCCCTCCCCGGGCCCCGTGCGTGCGAACAGGAGGTAGAAGTCGGCGATGCCGGCGTTCGAGATGAACGTCTTGATCCCGTTCAGCACGTAGTGGTCGCCATCCCGCACGGCCACCGTCTCCATGGCGGCCACGTCGGAGCCCGCCTCGGGCTCGGTCATGGCGAACGCCGCGACCGCATCCCCTCGGATGGCGTGCTCCACCCACCTGCCGCGCTGTTTCGCATCGCCCGCGAGCAGGAGCGGCGTGGTGCCCAGCGCCTGGAGCGCGAACACGGCGTCCGCGAGCGGCGAATGGTACGCCAGCGACTCGCGCACCACGCAGCAGGCCCGGAAGTCCTGGGAGCGGATCGGCTCGAGCCAGCCCTCCTCGCCCAGCAGGCTGCAGAGCTCGCGGGCGCGCTCGCGGGCACGCTGGTCGTCGTCGAGGACCTCGCGGCCGGCCAGCTTGCGCGCCCCGAACGCTCCCGCGGCCTCGGCCAGCTCGTGGTGACGCGGCTCGACGAGCGGCCGCACCGCGTCGAGGTCGATCACTCGAACCTCGGCGGGCGCTTCGCCACGAACGCCTCGTAGGCCTCGCGGAAGTTCGGATTCTCCATGCACACCGCCTGAGCCATGGCCTCGGCCTCGAGCGCGGCCTCGAGCGTCATGTGGGCCTCTTCGTCCAACGCGCGCTTCGTCACCGCGAGCGCGTACGAGGGTCCCGCCGCGAGCGTCCCCGCGAAGGCCAGCGCCTCGGGAAGGGCCTCCCCATCCGGGACGACGCGGTTGTAGAGCCCCACGCGGTGGGCCTCCGCGGCCGACATGAAGTCACCGGTCATGAGGAGCTCGGTGGCCCGTCCCAGCCCGACGATGCGGGGCAGGAGCCACGATGCCCCCATGTCGGCCCCTGAGAGCCCCACCTTGGTGAACAGATAGGCGATCTTCGCCGACTCGGCGGCGATGCGGACGTCGCACGCCGTGGCGATCACGGCGCCGGCGCCCGCCACCGTGCCGTTCAGGGCGCCGACGATGGGCCGACGGCAGCGGCGCATGGCGAGGATGAGGTCGCAGGTCATGCGGGTGAACTCCAGCAGCCCCCCGGCGTCGCGCTCGAACAGGGGGCCGATGATGTCCTCCACATCGCCGCCCGAGCAGAACGCGCGTCCGGCTCCGGTGATCACGATCACCCGCACCCCGGGCTCGGTGTCGAGCGCCCGGAAGGTGTTCCGGAGCTCGTCGTACACTTCGAACGTGAGCGCGTTGAGCCGCTCGGGACGATTCAGGGTGATGCGGGCGACCGCGGCCTCCGGGTCGTGCTCGTACAGGAAGGATCGGGGAGAGATCGGCACGTGGGCTCCGCGGTTCGGATTCGAGGTCAGCTGTCGCGCCCGGGCGGCGTCCCGGGTCGGCCGTCGCGGAGCGGAAGCACGGCGGTGGCGTCGATCTCGACCCGGGCTCCCTCGTCCACGAGCCCCGCCACCTCCACGAGCGCCATGGCCGGATAGTGCCGGCCCATGCGCTCGCGGTAACAGTCGCCGAGCGCTCCGAGAGACGCGCGGTAGGCGCCCAGATCGGTCACGTACACGGTCATTCGACCCACGTGCTGCGCCTCGCCTCCCGCTTCCCGGACGACCGCCAGCACCCGGTCGAGGGCCACCCCGAACTGCTCCACGAAGTCGTCGCTCGCCACCCGTCCGGTGTCCGACACCGCCGTCTGGCCGGCCACGAACAGGAGCCGGCCGGGTCCCGGCCACACGAGACCGTGGCTGAAGCCCCGCGGCGCGCCGAGCGCGGCCGGGTTCACGACCTCGAACCGCCCGCCCGCCCCCTCCGCGCCCGGACGCGACATCATCCGGGAAGCGTCCCGGTCGCGCCGCCGTCGAGCACGATCGCCTGCCCGTTGATCCCGCGCGCCTCGTCGCCGCACAGGAAGGCCACCGCCGCCGCGACCTCGTCGGGCGCGATCAGACGCCGCTGGGGGGTCGAGCCGAGGAGCGCGTCCAGCGCCTGCTCCTCGTCGAGCCCGGTCTTGTCGACGATGTTGGCGATCGAGCGCTCGGTCATCGGCGTGTCGACGTATCCCGGGCACACGGCGTTCACGGTGACGCCGTCCCGTGCCGCCTCGGCGGCCACGCATCGGGTGAGCCCCAGGAGCGCGTGCTTGGATGCCGCGTAGGCCGCGATGTAGCGCGCCCCACGGAGCCCCGCGACCGAGGCCACGTTCACGATGCGGCCCCAGCCCGCCTCCACCATCCCGGGCAGGACGGCCTTCGTGCACAGAAACGGCGCGGTCGCGTTCACGGCCAGGAGCCGGTTCCACTCGGCGAGCTCGACCCTTCGGAGCGGCGCGGCGCTCACCACGCCCGCGTTGTTCACCAGGATGTCGACCGAGCCCAGACGCTCGCGAGCGGCCCCGAACAGGCGATCGATGTCGGCGGGGTCGGTCACGTCGCAGCGCACGGCCCACGCCTCGGTACCGCCGCTGCGGAGCGACGTGGCCACGGCCTCGATCTCGCCCGTGCCGCGCGCCGCCACCACGACGCGGGCGCCGAGCCCGGCGAGCCGGCGGGCGACGGCCGCGCCGATCCCGCGGCCGCCACCGGTGATCACGGCGCCCCGCGGCGTGTCGCTCACGCCATCCCCCCGCGCAGCCCGCCGAGCTCGTCCCAGTCCACGACGAGCGCGAGCGCCTCGGCCAGGATGCTCCCCAGCGTCTCGATCGTCTCCGCTCCCTCCTCCGCGGTGGCCTCCGCCGGCGCCCCAAAGTACGCCCTCGCACCGCCCGCCTGCCGAAACGAGGTGGCGCCGTCCCGGATGGCCTCCGACAGCGAGACCGGATTCGGCTCGAGCCCCCGCATGACGTCGGAGCGGACGCGGTCCGGCGTGCGCGCGAGCAGGATCGAGCCCTCGTATCGACCGGCGTGACACGCGCCGCTCCGGAACTCGTCCCCCAGACGCGAGCCCCACGGCCGACGTGTGAGGTCGGGGAACGCGACGGTCATCAACGCCCGCTCGTGGATCGCATCGGCCGCGGTATGCAATGCATCGAGGTGGGTAGGATCGAAGTGCGAGTTGGCGAGCGCGAGCGCCCCCACACCTGCCCGGTTGAGACCGGTCGCGATCTCGACCACGAGCGCGGCGAGCACGCCGGGCTCGATGCCGATCGTGCCCGGAAACGCGGCCGCGAACCCGGCCGGCGTGTAGCACAGCGGGGGGAGGAGCCAGGCCTCGAGCCCGAGCGCGGCCAGCCGCCGCCCGCCCGCCTCGGCCATCGCCTCGGCGATCGTCACGTCGGTGTCGAGCGGCAGGTGGGGCCCGTGCGCCTCGATGGCGCCGATCGGCAGGATGCCCACGGCGCGGGTGCGGTCGAGCGCGCGGATCTCCTCCCACGTCAGGTCGGAAAGGCGGCGAAGCGGCATGCAGTCCGGTAACGGGTGCGCTCGCGGTGGCGCAACCCCCGCCACGGATTGACCGCCCCGCGCCCCACCCGGTACCCTCGGGCATGGACGATTCTCCCGCCACACGACTCCCCGAAGACAGCGACGAGCATCCGTTCGTCCCGCCCGAGCGCTTCAACATCGCCGACTACTTCCTCGGCGACCGGATCCGAGAGGGGCGTGGCGACCGCCGCGCCCTGCTGACCGCGGAGGGCGAGCTCACCTACGCCCAGGTGGAAGACCTGTCGACGCGCTTCGCGACGCTGCTCCGGCGGGCGGGCGTCCGTCCCGAGGAGCGCGTTCTCATCGCCCTCCCGGACGGGCCGGCGTACGTGGCCGCGATCTTCGCCACGCTCCGGCTGGGCGCGGTGGTGATCACGCTCAACCCGCACCTGAGGCCCGACGAGATCGAGTACTTCTTCGAGTATACGCGCGGCGGCGTCCTGTTCGTCGACACCGATCGGCGACCGTTCTTCCGCGCGGTGATGGAGGGCGTCAAGGGGAAGGGCGGCGCGGGGGCCCCGTCGCACGCGCCGCGCGAGATGCTGGTGGTCGACGATCCGGCCTTCCGGGAACGCATCGAGGCGGTGCCTCCGACCGGCGGCACCTTCCCGACGCACCGCGACGACGCCGCCGCGTGGATCTTCAGCGGCGGCACCACGGGCCGTCCGAAGGCCGCCATTCAGACGCACGCCTCGTTCGCGAACTCGACGGAGTGCTACGCGAAGCGGGTGATCGGGTACCGCGAGGATGACATCACGCTCGCCGTCCCGAAGCTGTTCTTCGGCTACGCGACGGGCTCGAACCTGTTCTTCCCGTTCGCGGCGGGGGCGACCGCGGCCCTGTTCCCCGAACGCTCGACGCCCGACGTCGTGTTCGAGTGCATCGAACGCTTCCGCCCCACGATCCTCGTCAACGTCCCCACGATGATCAATCAGATGCTGGCCGAGCCGGGCGGGCCGGGGCGGGATCTGTCGAGCCTCCGAATCGCGACCTCGGCCGGGGAAGCGCTCCCCGTCGAGCTCCACCGTCGCTGGGACGAGGCGTACGGGGTCGAGCTGCTGGATGGGCTCGGCACCGCCGAGATGTGGCACATCTTCCTCTCCAACCGCCCCGGCGATGTCCACCCCGGGACGCTCGGCAAGGTCGTACCGGGGTTCGACGTCCGGGTGCGGGACGACGACGGACGGGACCTTCCGGACGGCGAGATGGGCTGGCTGTGGGTTCGGGGCGACTCGCGGGCGCTCGGTTACTGGCAGGACGCGGACAGGAGCCGGCGGGCGTTCCGGGGCGAATGGTACGTGTCGGGCGACATGGTGTCGCGCGACGCCGAGGGCGTGTTCACCTACGGCGGCCGCGGCGATGACATGCTCAAGGTGAAGGGGAAGTGGCTCGCCCCGAGGGAGGTGGAGAACTGCCTGCTCGAGCACCCCGCCGTGTCCGAGGTGGCGGTGGTGGGGGTGACCGGCGCGGGGGGTCTCACCGAGTCCGTCGCCTGGGTGGTGCCAACAGGGGAGGCGGGAGGGGGGCTGGCGGACGAGCTGCGCGAGCTCATCGCCTCCCGTCTGGCGTCCTACAAGGCGCCCCGGACGGTGCGCTTCGTGGACGAGCTGCCCCGCACGCACCTCGGCAAGGTGGACCGCGGCGAGCTGCGCGGTCGCGACGAGGCCGGAGACGCGCGTTAGATTCGGGGGCGACGCTCGATTCGGGGAGGCGGGGCCCGCGGCCTCCCCTCCACCCACTTCAGCCTCGGGGAGCAGCATGGACGCGAAGCGCACGGCTGTCGGTCTTCTTTTCGGTGCACTTGTCGCGGCCTGCGGCGGTGGCGATGCGGACGCGGACGCCGCCCTGGGGCCCGTGGTCGGGATCACCGAACCCACCGCCGGTTCGACGTACGCGGGGGGGTCGGTGCGGGTGGTGCTGGTGGCGGAGGGGATCGAGATCGCCCCGGCCGCGGCGGCGCGGGCCGGGACGGCCCACCACCACCTGTTCGTGGATCGCGACGTCACCCCCATCGACCAGCCGATCCCGACCGGGGACAGCCTCATCATCCACCTCGGCGGAGGCGAGTCCGAGTACACCCTGACCGGTCTGTCCGCCGGTCGGCACCGGCTGATCGCCGTGCTCGCCAACCCGGCGCACGTGCCCCTCGACCCGCTCGTCGCGGATACGGTCGAGTTCGAGGTCCGCTGACGAGCCTGCGGCTCGCCGGAGGGTCAGTCGAGGAGCGCCATCACGAGCCCGCTGCGAATCTTCGGCTCGAACCACGTGGATTTGGGCGGCATGAGGCGGTTCTGTCGGCACACGGCGATGAACTGCTCCATGCTCACCGGGGCGAGGGTCACGGCGAGGTCCTGCTCGCCCGCGTCGACCCGACGCTGGAGCCAGCCAGCGTCTTTGTTGGCGCCCACGAACGACAGGCGCTCGTCGCGCGGATCATCGATCCCCAGCCACGCGGCGAACACGCGTCGTTGCACGATCTGGTGGTCGATCGAAGCGGCCGCATCGTCCTCGTCGAAGGTCCCCGGACGCACACGCAGGCGTCGCCAGCCGAGCGTCTGCCCGTACAGGCCGACGTTCCGCGTGACGCGGGGCTGATACGGGCCCGGGCCCTCCGGCTCCCCGATCTCGAACGCCTCGGCGAGCGCCTCGATGGGTGGCGGCGGCGCATCCGTGCGCACCAGACGGTTGTACGGGCCGATCCCCATCCGATCGGCGGGGAAGAACACCCCCAGGAAGTGCTCGTACCCGAGCATCGCGGCCGCGGCGCTCCGGTGGTTGCCGTCGGCCACATAGGCCTCCGGCTCATCGGACATACGGCGTTGGAGGCGGACGACCGCGCCGGGCTCCGCCACGAACCACACCCGGTGCACGCACCCGGTCTCGTCCCGGACCTCGAGGTCCGGCCGGCGGGCGTCGGCGAGCCGCTCGAGCTGGGCGGCCAGCGTGCCGTCCGTATCCGGTACGGCGTGGTTCACGGTCCCGATGATGGCTCGCGTCGCTTCGATGAGCCGCGCGCGGCCGCGTGCCTTGGACTCGCGGATGCCCTCGTTGCGGATGATGGGGGCGTCCGGCATCCGCCGGGTGCGGATGTCCGCCGTACGCGCGAGCCCGCCGAGCCCGATCTGCCGTACCCCGGGACGTCGCGGGTCGAGGATCTCGTACACGAACAAGGTCCGCGGCACTTCCCGAACGAGCGCCGACGCCCGGAGCTCCCGCAGGCTGGCGAGCGAGCGAGCGAGCGAAGCGTCCGAGTCCGCCACGCGCGCCGCGTCGTCGGCATCGGGATCACAGTGCGCCATCGTGATGCGCAGCACGGCCTCGGGGCGCCGCGTCAGCATGTCGCGGATCTCCCCGTCGTCCTGGAACTCGTCGTAGTTGGGCGCGCTCACGCGGGCCGCCGCGTCGGAGTCGACCGGGACGAGGGCACGCGGGATGGGCTGGATCGTGATCATCGCCGTCGACGGTGGGAGGCACGCTCGGGACCGCGGCGCTACGCTGCCAGTCGAGCCTCGCCGGCGCAACGGCCTCGATCCACGCTGTCACGGCGGACGTCCCCGGGGCGTTCACCCCCGGCGATGCTCCACACCCTCCGACCCCGGAAGCCCATGCGATCTGCCGACGCCCGCGGACTTCGACCAGCCCTCGCGGCAGCTGCCGCGGTGATCCTCATCGCGACCGGCTGCGGTGGGGGCACGACCGTGCCGCTGCCGGATCTCCCCGATCCCGAGTACGGGGGCGGTGATTTCGTCCAGGTCCTACGCTTCCAGGACCTCGATCGCGGCTACACCCTGCACGTCCCGGCGACGGCCCGTGTGGAGGTCCCCGCGCCATTGCTCATCGTGCTGCACGGCGCCGGCCAGGATGCCGCCGGCATCCGCCAGCTGGCCGGAGTCGAGACCGTTACCGATCCCGCCGGCTGGATCGTCGTGTACCCGGGGGGATACGCGGACTCGTGGGCCATCGGAACCGCGACCCCGGCCGACCAGCGGGGCGTGGACGACGTAGAGTTCATTCGGCGCATGCTCGATCGCATCGAGGCGGACCTCAACATCGACGGCGAGCGGGTGTTCGCGGCCGGCCTGTCGAACGGCTCGCTGATGACCCATCGGCTGGCGTGCGAGCTCGCGGCGCGCATCCGCGGGATCGCGAGCGTGGCCGGGACGATGCTCGCCGACCTGGCGGGCGCGTGCTCGCCGGGACGCCACGTCGCCGCGCTCTTCTTCCACGGGGACGACGACACGTTCTTCCCATGGGATGGGTGGACCGCCCGGGACGGGACGGAGTTCCTGGGGGCGGAGGCGATGGCCTCGTGGTGGGCGTCCGAGAACGGGTGCGGAACGCCGACGCGCACCGACCTTCCCGACGTCGCGGACGACGGGACGACCGTGGAGCGGGTGGACTTCGCGGGCTGCGCAGCCGGCGCCGGGGTGCGGCTGTTCGCCATCCACGGCGGCGGTCACACGTGGCCGGGGCAGGGCGGCATCGGGCGCACGTCGCTCGACATCGACGCGAACGAGGAGATCGTGAGCTTCTTCTCGGCCCTCGACTCCTGATCGATGGGGTCGAGCGGACGACGCACGGCTCGTCGCCCCGCTCATTCGGCGCTCGATCCACGGCCGGCGATTATCTCGTGGCGACCTCGAGCAGCCCCTGCACGCGCGTGGTCTCCACGAGCCGCACGAACTCGGATCGGTACCCGTGCCCGTCCTCGCCGACCCCGCTTCGGGCGAGCCGCATCACGTCGTCGAGCGTGAATTCGCCACACTGCTCCGAGTCGCGCAGCAACATCCCGAACGCCGCCACGGCGGCGGCGAACCGCAGGTCGTCCGACGCGCGTCCCGCTCCCTCGTGCAGCGGCCGCTCGATCAGACGGCTTCGGTCCCCGTCGGGGGTCTTGTAGCGTAACTTGACGAACAGCAGCTCGTCGGACGCCTCGCCGAAGCTCACACCCGCCTCCCGATCCGGGGCGAGTCCGCTCGGGCGACGGTAGCGCAGGTCGTCCACCGCGCCGATGTCGACCGGTGGCGCACCGACCGGCACGATCTCGTACAGGGCCGTCACGGACGTCCCGGCGCCCAGCTCGCCCGCGTCCTTCCTGTCGTCGTTGAAATCCTCGGCGGCCAGCAGCCGGTTCTCGTACCCGATGAGCCGATAGGCCTGCACCCGCGCCGGGTTGAACTCGACCTGGATCTTCACGTCCTTCGCGATCGTGAGCAGCGTGCCGCCCATCTCGGTGACCAGCGTCTTGCGGGCCTCGAGCAGGTTGTCGAGGTAGGCGTAGTTACCGTTCCCGTGATCGGCGAGCGCCTCCATCTTCGAGTCCTTGAGGTTCCCGGTCCCGAACCCGAGTACCGACAGGAAGGTGCCCTGCGCCCGCTTCTCCTCGATGAGCCGAGTCATCTCCGCGTCGCTCGACGCCCCCACGTTGAAATCGCCATCGGTGGCCAGGATGACCCGGTTGTTGCCGCCCTCGATGCGGTTTCGGGCGGCCACCTCGTAGGCCAGCCGGATTCCCGCGCCGCCCGCCGTGGAGCCGCCGGCCTCGAGGCGCTCGATCGCGTCGAGGATGCGCTCGCGGTGTCGGCCCGGGGTCGACTCGAGCACGAGCCCCGCGGCTCCGGCGTACACCACGATCGCCACGCGGTCCTCGGGCCGAAGCTCGTCGACCAGCAAACGCAGCGAGCGCTTGACCAGCGGGAGCTTGTCGGGGGACTGCATGGAGCCCGACACATCGAGGAGGAAGACGAGGTTCGAGGGGGGAAGGCTCGCCAGATCGACCCGCTTCCCCTGGATCCCGATGCGGACGAGGTGGTGCGCCTCGTTCCACGGCGCCGGCGCCAGCTCCGTCGTGATGCCGAACGGGTCCTCCCCGTCCGCGTCGGGATAGTCGTACGGGAAGTAGTTGATCATCTCCTCGATGCGGACGGCGTCGATGGGTGGCCGCTCGCCACTCGTGATGAATCGCCGCACGTTCGAGTACGAGGCCCGGTCCACGTCGATCGAGAAGGTGGACAGGGGATCCCGGGCCGGCGCCTTCCACCCGTTCTCCTCGATGAGCGCGTAGCTCTCGGTGTTGAAATCGGGATCGAGCCGCGACACGCCGGCGCTCGCGTATCCGGCGGCGCGCAGCCGCGGGCTTGCCGAAACGGACACCTCGCGTGACGCCGAGGGCGTGACGGCGGGTGGCGGTCCGCCTTCCTCCCCCGTGACCACGATGTCCTGAAGCGGTAGCGCCGTCCGCTCGATCGCGAAGTCGAGGGTGACCGTCTCGCCGTCGCGGACCTCGACCTCGCGGCTCGTCTCCGCGTAGCCGATCAGACGGACCGATACCGTCACGCGGCCGCTCGCGACGCCGTCGAGCGCGTATCGCCCGCGTGCATCGGTGAGCGTCCCGATCACCGTGCCGGCGACGAACACCTGTGCGCCACCGATCTGGCGACCCGTTTCGGCCTCGCGCACCCGCCCCTCGATGCGGCCGCCCGCGCCGGCACCGCCCCCGCGGGGTTCGTCGCGAAACACGGCGGCCGAGGTGATCGGCGCGCCGATCAGCACCGCCCCCAGCGCGGCCAGCAGGACCTTCCGTCTCATGGCTTCCTCCTCGGCTCGGGCATGACCTCCACCCTGAAGACGACGGAGGGGCGGCATGGCACACACGGGGCGGTCGGCGATCCGGAGGCCTGGCGCGCCCCGCGCGCCTCGCCACCTCACGGCCCGTCGGGGGGGGGCACCCCCGGAGGGCCGGCTTGGTTCGGTAACAATCCTCGTAACGGCCCGCGAACGCCCTCCCGACGGCGCGGCGCTTGCCGTAACATGTACGTAACCAGTCGTAACCGTATTGTAACGAGCCGGTCCGGGAGGGGGGTCGGGGATGCGTGCACGAATCGAATCGCGGCTCACGAGGCTGGCCCTGATCGTATCGCTCCCGACCGCGTGCACCGATCTCCCGAGCGCACCCGAGGCCACCCCCGAAGGATCCGTGACCCCCGTCATCCTCGACGGCGCCGTCGCGTCGCTCGAGCAGCTCGCGTTCGAGACGCTGGAGGCGATCACCGCGGTCGACCGGGATCGCCTCGATCGTCTGCGTCTGTCCGAGTACCAGCACAACCAGCTCGTGTGGCCGCAGCTTCCCGCCAGCGAGCCCGAGGCGAACTACCCGGTCGACTTCGCCTGGAAGAACATCGAGCTCCGCAACCGCCGCGCCGTGGGCCGGCTGTTGTGGGACTTCGGCGGTCACGAGATGGCGCTGCTCGGCGTCGAGTGCCGCGCGGAGCCCGAGTACTTCGCGAGCTTCCGCGTGCTGAAGGACTGCTGGGTGTCGTTCACCCTGGACCGCGAGCAGACCGCGCCACAGCAGTTCTTCCGCTACGTGCTCGACTGGGGAGGGCAGTTCAAGGTGTTCCGCTTCTACGATCCGGACTGACCTCGACCCGTTGCGAACCGGGTCCCCGACACGGAATCTGAAGTCATGATGCGTCGTGGTCCGATCCCGGCCGCGGCCCTCCTGGCCGCGGGAATCTCCGGTTGCGTGGTGGCCGCCGCCGGTGCGGGCGCCGGGGGCGGCATCTACCTGACCAGCCGAGGTGTCGAGTCGGTAGTCTCGCACCCCGTGGCCTCGGTGGCCGACGCGACCGAAGCCGCCTTCCGCGAGCTGGGCATCGAGCGGACCGGGATGGAGGTGGATGACGTGAGCGGACGCCGCGTGCTCAAGGGCGAGCCCGAGGGTGGCGACCCCGATGTCACGGTCACGCTCGGGTCGGCGGATGGCGGCGGGACGCGAGTCGAGGTGACCGCACGCAAGAGCCTCGTCACGTGGGACAAGGACTACGCACGCACCGTGATCGAGAAGATCGTCGAGCTCGCGTCGTAGGGGTCGGTCCCGAGCGGGAGCTTCGCGAGGATCCCCGGACGTCACCGCATTCCCAGCACACACGAAGGAGACTCGCGTCGTGGCCAAGAAGACGCGCTCCCCGGACATGCGCGCCCACCAGCTCACCGCGTACGTCGTCTCGGATCACCCCCTCGAGCTCACGACCGGTGACCAGAGGCGCGCGTGGATGGACGAGCTCCCCGACCGCTTCGCCTACCGTTGCCTGCCCCTCCTGATCGCGAACCAGGCGGGGTGGGATCTCCTGTGCCCGACCGGCTTCTCGGCCCGGTGGAACGGGAAGGCCGCGCTCGATGCGATCAAGTTCAAGTGGGACGACGAACCGACCGCTGCGGTGGCCTCCCACTTCGGGAGCGGCGTGCTCACGTTCATCCCCGGCTATCTGTTCCGGACCACCAAGGATCACAACATCTGGGTGAAGGGCTGCCCCAACCTCCCCAAGGACGGCGTCGTTCCGCTGGAGGGGATCGTGGAGACCGACTGGGCCCCGTTCACGTTCACCATGAACTGGAAGATCACGCGCCCGAAGCACTGGATCCGGTTCGAGAAGGGCGAGCCGATCGCCCGCATCGTCCCGTTCCCGCGCCACTACCTCGAGAGCTATCAGCCCCGCATGACGCCGATCCACGCCGACAATCGCACGCGCAACCAGTACGTGGAATGGCGCCAGTCACGCCAGAGATTCATCGAGGACCTCGCGGCCCGGGAAGAGGATGCCGTGCAGGCGGGCTGGCAGAGGACGTACGTGCGGGGGCAGAACATGAAGGGCGTGAAGATGCAGGATCACCAGACGAAGCTCCAGTTGCGCGACTTCGTGCCGACCTCCGACTAAAGCCGTGACCGACGAGCCCCGCGCCCCCGATGCGGATCGGGCTCGACGTGGGCCGCCGCCGGCCGACGCCGGCGGGGGCGAACGGATCGGGAGGCGGCTGTGGCCCTGGTCCGTCGTGTTCCTCACCCTCGGGCTCGCGCTGTTCTATCACGCGCCCACGGCTGCCGATCCCGACCTGTTCGGACACCTTCGCTTCGGCCGGGAAATCCTCGAGACGCGGACCATCCCGAGGCACGACCGGTACGCGTTCACGTCGGGAGACCAGGAGTGGATCGACCACGAGTGGATGTCGGAGGTCGGCTTCGCGGCCGCCTACGATGCGCTCGGGAATCGGGGTCTCCTCGTCTTCAAGCTGGCGCTCGCCTTCGGTCTGCTCGCGCTCCTGTACCGTCATGCCGTCCGCTCCGGTCTGGGCCTCGTGGCGGGCTCGGTGTTCATGTGGCCCATCGTCGTGCTGCTCATGTTCGGCACCGTGGTGGCCCGGCCGGGGCTGTTCACGCTCATCTTCCTCGCCCTGCTCCTCCTCACGCTGGACTCCGCCGAGCGCGGTCGGCATCGGCTCCTGTGGTGGATCCCGGTGATCACCGCGGGCTGGGTCAACTTCCACGGCGGGGTGCTGGCCGGTCTGGGCCTGTGCGCGGTCTGGGTGGGTGGCTGGTGGCTGGAGCTGGTGTGGCCGGGGGCGCCGGGCCCCGCCCCGGAGCGGCAAAGGCTCGCCCTCGTCGGGCTCGCCGTCCTGGTCGTCGCGGGCCTGGCCCTGCTCGCCAACCCCTACGGCTGGAGGCTGCCCGGGTTCCTGCTGCGGACCGCCACGGTTCCGCGACCCGACATCACGGAATGGCGACCCACCCCGCTGGGCAGCGGACGGGGGCTCGTCTACCTCGGCCTCTCCGTGTGCTCGATCGCGGCCCTCGTCTGGAGCCGGCGCCCGATCCGCGCCTCGAGGCTGCTCGTGTTCGCGGCGATCCTCCTCCTCCCGCTGACGGCCGTACGACACATTCCCCTGTACGCCGTCGGTATCGGCGTCCTGCTGCCGGTGCACGTCGCCGACGCGCTCGAGCGCCTGGCCTCCGGTGTCGGAAGGATTCGGTGGCCGTCCGGGGATCTCCGTCCGCTGTTCACCGGTCTCTCGTTCGCGGCCGGAGGCCTGCTCATCGGAGGTGGGCTGCCGTACGTCCACTGCATCCTGATCGATCCACGCCGGGCGCCGATGTACCCGGTCCGGGCCGTCGAGTGGATCCGGGAGAGCGGGATCGAAGCCGACCTCGCCACCTTCTTCGACTGGGGCGAGTATGCGATCTGGCACCTCGAGCCGTCGGTCCGCGTGTCGATGGACGGGCGCCGCGAGACCGTGTACCCGGATTCGATCTATCGTGAGTACCAGGACTTCCAGCTCGGGCTCGGCGACTGGGACGCGCACCTCGACGAGCACGGCGCCGACATGGCCCTCGTCTCGAAGGAGTGGGCGTTCTACAACCTGCTGAAGCTCAAGCCGGGCTGGGACCTGCTGTACGAGGACTCGATCGCGGCGCTGTTCGCGCCGCGTGGCTCGCCGAAGGGCGCGACGCTCCTGTCCACCCCGATTCCCGATGTGTCGCAGCGAGGCATCGGGTCCTGCGCCCCCTGACGCCCACCGCGTCCACCGCGGTCCGACGCGTGCTCAGCGGGGAGCGTCCGGCACCCGGTTCCCGGCGATCCACACCGACTCGATGGAGTGCAGGTTGGCCACGTCGGCGGTCGGATCGCCCCCGAGGACGACGAGGTCGGCCCGGCGCCCCGCCTCGAGCGCCCCCAGGTCATCGCGCCCGATGCAGTCGGCCGCGGCGCTCGTGGCGGCGACCAGGACCTCGGTCGGAGAGAGACCCGACGCGGCCATGAGGTCCGCCTCGAGGTGCTCGAAGTAGCCCTGGAAGCGACCCGGCGGGCCGGTGTCGGTGCCCAGCGCGATGGTCACTCCCGCCCCGGAAAGCGTGCGGAGGTTGGCCTGTGCGACGGCGAGGGCCTCCCTGTACCGCCGGGCCGCCGGGTCGGCGCGCACCGCCGCCTGGCGCTCGGGATCGCGCAGCGCGGCGAGCACGACCGGATCGGCGTCGCGCAGAAAGAACGGGTCGGCGAAGAAGGCGGGCTCGCTCTCGTACACGAACGTCGACAGCTCGCGCGTCAGCGTGGGGGTGTAGCACACGGCACCGTCACGGAGGAGCCCGATGAGCTCCCCGTCCACCGGCCGATCGCGGACGCTGTGCGCCACGAAGTCGGCCCCGGCGCGCACGAGGCGCTTGGCGTCGTCGAGGTAGAACAGGTGCGCCGCGAGCGGCAGTCCCAGCCGGTGTGCCCGCTCGATCACGGCCCCGTACACGTCGGGCGACATCTTCTCCGTCGTGCGGAGGTTGTCGTCGACCCGGATCTTGATGACGTCGACGCCCAGCGCGGCGTTGGCGTCCACCATCTCGACCGCGGCGGCCGGCGTATCTCCGGTGACCACGGTGCCGGCCACCAGGAGCCGGGCGCGGTCGAGCCGCGTAGCGTCCTCCTCATCACGCACCGCGATGGCTTCCGGACCGTCGCCACCGAGGCTCACGACCGTGGTCACCCCGTAGCGCGCGTACAGGGCCAGCTGCCGGAGAACGTTGGCGCGCGAGTAATGCCCCGTCTCGAGCCCCACGGTCTCGCCTACGTGCCCGTGCGTATTGATGAGGCCGGGGATCAGATAGCGTCCCGTGACGTCGATGCGATCCGCGTCCGGCGGGATCGTGACCTCCGTGTCGGCTCCCACGTCGGTGATCCGCCCATCGGTCACGAGCAGGACCCCGTCGGCGATCGGCGCCCGGCCGGTCCCATCGATGATGGTGGCGCCGACGAAGGCGCGCGTCGCTCCGGGGACCGCGGCGTCGGCGCTCCCGTCCTCCGGCGCCCGATCGACCGGGGCGCACGCGAGCAGGATTCCCGGGAGCATCCCGGCGATCGCCGTGGCAACCCTCCGACCGGTCGGGCGCGGCGGCCGGCGTCGGAGACGCGTCCGGTGGTGCCTCGTCCTCGTCATGCTCGTTCGACTCCGCTCGGGGTGGCGGGAAGCAGCGCGATCACCTCGCGCTCGAGGCGCTCGGCCGTGGCGACCGGAATCGACAGCTGCTCACGGACGCGCGCCAGGATGCCCCGTTCCCGCTCCGACACCGCCCCATCCTCCAGCGCGCCTTCGAGCGCCGCGCGGTACACCTCGTGCTTGCGGTCCTCGAGGTAGCCGGGTCGCGAGGAGATCCCGCCCATGACCCGGTCGGCGAACCGTTCCGCGAGCCTCTGGAGCGGGCGCACGAGCAGCACGATGATCCCGGCCGCCGCCAGCCCGAGCAGGGTTCCGTGGACCGGGACCACGGACTCCAGAAGCTCGCTCCCGGCGAAGAAGGCGGTGGCGATCACCGCCCCCACCGTCCCCTGCTGGAGCGCGAACTTCAGCTTCAGATCCAGATCGAAGAGCTGGAACCGGAGCACGCCGTAGGCGAGCAGGGCGACGTACAGGATCGAGACGAGGGCGGGACCGATGTTGGCGAGGAAGTCGCCCCAAAAGGAGATGCGCCGGATCGCCGGATACAGGGTCCACACGACCACGTTGAACAGGTCGCGCAGGCCGAACGCGAGCGCGAACCAGCGGGCGCGGGAGCGCGCCGCCGTCCCGGGCGTGGCACGCACGTACGCGATGAGCGAGGCCGCGAGCCCGAACAGCGACGCCACGGCCTGCAGCTGCACCAGACGCACCCCGGGCGGACGGAACTCGAAGTTCCAGGTGGCCCACGCGGGCCGGTAGAGCGGGCCGATGAAGGTCGACGGCGACAGGATCACCCACGCGGCGACCGCCACGCTCGCCGTCCCGAGCACGACGAGGGCGACACGAGACCGGAACGGCTGCACGAGGCGCGTGTCGAGGGCCGCTCCGAGGAAGGAGAGGTACTGGAAGGGGATCGCCCCCAGCGCCGCCGTCGCGATCCCCGCCACGACGCGAAAGGCGGCGGGGCTCTCGACGAGGAAGAAGACCGAGCCCCCGAGCCATGTCCCCTCGAGCGCGAGCACCGACGCGAGCCGCCGGTTGAGCGACCGCGCGGGGTCGGTGCGGAGGAGCACGAACCCGGCCGCCCAGGCGAGCGAGCCGGCCAGGATCCCGGGGACGGCCCACGGCGTCCAGGCGAGCGCCATCGCGGAGGCTGCCGCGTTTCCGGGGGCTAGAACGGATTCGTGGCGAACACCGAGAATTCCGGGATGAAGCCGCGGCGGTCGATCTCCAGCGCGCCGATCACCGCATCGGCGATTTCGCGTGGCGTGAGCTTCTTGGACGAGGCCTCCTGCCCGTGCCCGGCCTTGGAGGCGAACTCCGTCAGCACCTCGCTCGGGTTCACCAGCATCACGCGGACGTCGTGGCGGCGGAGCTCATCGCGCCAGCACTCGGTCATGCCGCGCAGCGCGAACTTGGACGAGCTGTACGCCGTGCTCCCGCGCCCGCCCCTCAGACCCGAGGTGGAGGAGATGTTGACGAGCTCGCCCGATCCCTGCGCCACGAACCGACGCGCCGCCTCGCGCGCCATGAGGAAGGCGCCGAACACGTTGGTCCGGTACACCGACTCGATCTCTTCGAGCTCCATCTCGACGAGTGGCTCGAAGATCCCGAAGCCCGCGTTGTTGATCAGGATGTCCAGACGTCCGTGCTTCTCGACCACCGAGGCCACCGCCCGGACGGCGTCGGTTTCGAGGCCGACGTCGCCGGCGATGTGATCCACCCCCAGCTCCTCGGCCGCGCGTCGAAGCACGTCCGCGCGGCGCGCCATGATCGTCACGCGAGCCCCTCGCGCGGCCAGGGCTGCGGCGATGGCCCGCCCGATCCCCTCGCTCCCACCGGTGACCAGGGCGACGGCTCCGTTCAGGTCCATCCTGGGGTCCTCCTCGCTGCAGACGGGGTCCGGCGGCGCGGGACATGGGCGCCCGGGGGGGCGGCGAGAATCGACGCCCGGGGCGCAGGCTACGCGACCCGCGAGGGACTGTCAAAGCCGGTCGGGGAAGATTTCCGGACGGATTCCCATGCGTCGGGAACGATTCCCGGGGCGCCCCTCCGCGCCGCGCGTTCGGGCCGCGCCCCCCCAACGCCACCGGAGTCCCCAACGCGTTGGATGGCAGCGGGTTACGTGATCGAAGCCCGAGTGGCCCGGCTGGTCTCGGGTGCGGTACGCGTGTTGCCTCCCCAGTCCCGACGAGTGATCGAGGGTCGCCGGCACGAGGTCGGCCGACCCCAGCCTGCACAATGCACCAGAGAGGTCCCCACGATGTCGAAGCTGATCAGAGGATTCGCCGGCGCCGCGCTCTTGCTCGCACTGCCCCTGTCGGTGAACGCGCAGGACCAGCAGGAAGAGGGCACGCCGCAGCAGGAAGTCTGCGAGGCCACGGTCGCACCTGTCCATTCGGGTGAGATCGTCGCGGCGACGGCGACTTTCCCCTCGCCGTTCGGCGATGTGATCGCGATCGAGGCGCCGGAGGCGAGCGGGCTCGCGCTGGCGACCGACGAGGACAAGACCGACATGGCCTCCGAGGAGCAGTCCGAGGAGCTCACCGAGCTCGCGAACGACCCGAACACGACGATCTTCTGGCTGGATACGCGGGAGTCGTCGGCCGGCACGTATGCCGTCATGCTCAAGAACGCCGAAGAGGTGAGCTGCGTAGCCGAGATCACGGTCGAGACGCCGGGTCGCTGACGCACGATCTGACGCAGGACGAGGTCCGCGCGTCCGGGTCGCGAGGCCCGGGCACGCGCCTCGATCCCCGACTCGCTGGACGGGCCAGGGGATCGGATCGCGGGTTCCGGCAATAGAGTCGTTCGGTCCCCGGTCAGGACCAGCCGGGCTCGCCCGGAAGCGGGGGAGGAGGTCAGGCGCCTTCTTCCCCGTTTCCCTTTTCTCCCCACCGCCCCCCTGCCCCGAGTCCCACCGGCCTCCGCGCGCTCCATCCAGCACGCCACCGCCCGCCGAGCCGCGGGTGGCGAGGTCGCCGGGTACTGACCATCGTGGACCAGTGACCTTGGCGACGGACAGTTCGCGACGGTCCGTGAACCGATCGTTCCGGTCGGGTGTTTCAACGGTTGTTTCAATCCGCGTCTGAAACGCGGCGAGCCGCGCGCGAGCGCGATCCGCGAGTCGCTCAAGCCTTTGATGTGGAGCGAGTTGGAGCCCGTAGACGCGGATCCGCGGGGGGTGGTCCGGAAGCTGCCCCCGTGACGGTCGCGGCGATGGGTTGGCCCCGGTGGACGACGCCGAGGACTCGAAGCGGGAGAACGAACATGCTGATCAGGAAGCACGGCACGCACGATATCCGGTCCTCCGAGATCACGCCGGAGAGCGTGTTCGTGAACCGTCGGACCTTCCTCGAGCGCTCGACGAAGATCGGTCTGGCCGCGGCCTTCGCCCCCGGGGTGCTGGCCGCCTGCGACCGGTCCGCCAACACCGCGAACGCGGCGTCCAGCGTGCCGGTCCCGGGCGAGCCGAGCCAGGACGTGGACTGGAGCCGGATGCGCTCCGAGCTCGGCGAGGAGCTCAACTCCTACGAGGCCGTGACGACCTACAACAACTTCTACGAGTTCGGGACCGGGAAGGAGGATCCGGCCCGCAACGCGCACACCCTCGAGCCGCGCCCGTGGTCCATCGCCGTCGAGGGCGAGGTGGCGAAGCCCGCCGTGTACGACCTCGAGGACTTCCTGTCGCCGGTTCGCCTGGAGGACCGCGTATACCGGCTGCGATGCGTGGAAGCGTGGTCGATGGTCATCCCGTGGCGCGGGTTCGCGCTCGCCGATCTGATCCGGCGCGTGGAGCCGACCGGGAACGCGAGGTTCGTGGAGTTCACCACGCTGAACGATCCCGAGCAGATGCCCGGCCAGCGGCGCAACGTGCTCCCCTGGCCCTATGTCGAGGGGCTCCGCATGGACGAGGCGAACCACCCCCTCACCATGCTCGTGACGGGTGTGTACGGACGCGAGCTCCCGAACCAGAACGGGGCGCCGCTCCGGCTCATCGTGCCGTGGAAGTACGGCTTCAAGGGCGTCAAGTCGATCGTCAAGATCCGCTTCGTGCGCGACATGCCGGCCACGACGTGGGCGATCGTGGCCCCCGACGAGTACGGCTTCTACGCCAACGTGAACCCCGAGGTGGACCACCCGCGCTGGAGCCAGGCGACCGAGCGCCGCATCGGCGAGTTCCGCCGGCGCGAGACGCTGCCGTTCAACGGGTACGGGAACCAGGTGGCTTCGATGTACGCCGGGATGGATCCCCGCACGCTCTACTGAGCCGCCGGCGACCCCACCCATGGCCCTGTCGAGGAAGCAGCGGGTCGTCGCGAAGACGGTCGTGTGGATCGCGGCGCTCACCCCCGCCGCGCTTCTCGCGTGGGACTTCTGGCGCGGCAACCTGAGCGTCAACCCGATCGAGGACATCACCAACCGCACCGGCTGGTGGACGCTGACCCTCCTGTCGGTCACGCTCGCGATCACCCCCGTGCGCCGTCTGACCGGCCGGCACGACATCGTCCGCTTCAGGCGACTCATCGGTCTGTTCGCCTTCTTCTATGGGACGCTGCACCTGCTCACCTACATCGTGCTGGATCGCTACTTCGCGTTCGGCACCCTGCTGGAGGACATCGCGGAGCGGCCGTTCATCACGGTCGGGTTCGCGACCTGGCTGATCCTCCTGTCGCTGGCGCTCACCTCTACGCGCGGCTGGATCCGGCGGCTCGGGAAGAAGTGGCGGCGCCTCCACCGTGGCGTGTACGTGGCGGCCGTGCTGGGCACGATCCACTTCTACTGGGGCGTGAAGGCGGACACGCGCGAGCCCCTGTGGTTCATGGGGATCGTAGCCGTCCTGCTGCTCGCGAGGCTGCCGGCCGTGCGCCGGATGGCCGGCTCCGTGCGCGCCCGCCGCCGGAGCGCCGGCGAGCGGGTGAGCGCGGGGCGCCGCTCGGAGCCGCTGACTCCCTGACGCGCGCCGGTCGGCGCCGACCACGCGAGGCTCCGACGGATTGCCCCGAGCCCCGGCGCGCGTGCAAGCTACCGTCGATGGGGACGGCGCGGTCGCCGCCGCCCCGCGTCCCTCGCTTCGGGGAGCTTCGCATGCGGTGTCGTGTCTCGCGTCGGTCGTTCGCCCCGCTAGTGCTCGCCGCCCTCGCCGGGCCCGGCACGATCCCCGCGCTCGCCCCCGCCGCCCCGCTCGCGGCGCAGACGGGCGCCGGGAAGCGGCCGCTCGGCGTCGACGACTACGATCGGTGGCGGACCGTCGAGTCGGTACGGCTGTCTCCGGACGGCGAGTGGGTCACCTTCGCCTACGGCCACCGGCTGGAGGACGACACGCTCGTCGTGCGGAGCCTCGCCGGCGGCAACGCGCACGAGATCCCGCGCGCCGTCGACCCCGCCTTCTCCGACGACTCCCGCTGGCTGGCGTACCGGATCGCGCCCCCGAAGGCCGGGGCGCGGCACGGCGACCCTCCCCCGGGGGAGATCGGCCTGCTCGATCTCGAGACCGGGCGCCGGGTGACGTGGTCCGGGGGCGGGAGCTTCGCGTTCGCGTCGGGCTCCTCGCACCTCGCGGTCCACAAGCGACCCGCCACGGAGACCGACCACACGGGCTCCGAGCACACGGGCTCCGACCTCGTGGTCCACGATCTGGCGCGGGGCGTGGACATCCTGCTCGGGAACGTCGACAGCTACGCGTTCAACGAGCCGGGGACGATCCTCGCGTACACGGTGGACGCGGCGGGGCGCGATGGGAACGGTCTGTACGTGCTCCACCTCGGGACCGGCGTGCTGCAGACGCTCGACCAGGCGCCGGCGCAGTATGCCAGGCTCGCGTGGAACCGGGCCGGCACCGCGCTGGCGGCGTTGCGCGGCGTGCGGGACGACACGCTCGAGGAGCGCACGAACACCCTGGTCGCCGTGCGCGGGGTAGACGGCGGGGCCCCCCGCGCGCTGTCCTTCGCGCCGGCCGCGCTCCGTGGGCTTCCGGCGGGGCAGGTGATGAGCGAGCGCGGCTCGCTCCACTGGCGGGACGACGGCTCCGCCGTGTTCGTGGGGCTCAAGCCCCAGCGCCGGAAGCTGGAGGAGGACCCCGAGCGCCCGCGCGCGAACGTCGACGTGTTCCACTGGAACGACGAGCGGATCCAGTCGGTGCAGCGGGCCCGGGCGGAGGCCGACCGGAACGTGACCTTCCTGTCGGCCCTCGACCTCGACCGCGCGACCCTCGTCCCACTCGCGGACTCCTCGATGCGGCGCGTCGTCCTGTCGAGCGACGGGAGCCGTGCCGTGGGTCGCGACGACCACGCCTATCTCTCCGACTGGAAGGAGGACCGGGCCGACTACTACCGGGTCGATCCGTCCACCGGCGAGCGCACCCGGTTTCTCGAAGCGCAGGGCCGCACGCTGGGGCTGTCTCCCGATGGGCGCTGGTTCGCCTTCTGGCGCGACGGCCAGGTGTGGGCGTATGACCTCGAGAGGGGAGAGACCCGCAACCTCACGGCGTCCGCGCCGGTCTCGTTCGTGGACGGGGAGTTCGACCACCCGGGCACGCCGCCGCCGTACGGCCTCGCCGGGTGGACCGCGGACGGTCGCGGCCTGATCCTCGAGCACCGCTACGACCTGTGGCTCCAGCCGCTCGACGGCTCGCCGGCCACCGACCTCACCGGTGGCGTGGGGACCCGCGATGAGATCCGTTTCCGCATCGCGCGCGTCGACCCAGACGCGGAAGCCATCGACCTGAGCCGTCCCGTGCTCCTCACCGCCTACGGAGAGTGGACCAAGAAGTCGGGCTTCTACGAGCTCGATCGCGGCCGCCTCACCGAGCGCGTGTTCGAGGACCGGAAGTACGACGAGCTGCTCAAGGCGGCGGACGCCGATCGCTACGTGTTCACACGCTCGACGTTCGCCGAGTTCCCGGACCTGCACGCGAGCGACGGGTCGTTCCGGAACCCGGAGCGGCTGACGGACGCGAACCCGCAGCAGGCGGAGTTCGCGTGGGGGCACCGCATCCTGTTCGAGTTCGAGAACTCGGCCGGGGTACGGCTCCAGGGGACGCTCGCCATCCCCGACTCGTACCGCGAAGACCAGAAACTCCCGATGATCGTCCTGTTCTACGAGAAGAAGTCGCAGGACATGCACGAGTACTACACGCCGCGCTTCGAGAGTGCCGGCTATCCGGCCGGGAACCCCGGGCCCGTGGCCGAGCTCGCCGCGTACGTGAGCAACGGCTACCTCGTCATGCAGCCCGACGTCCACTTCAACACCGGCACCACACACGCCGACATGCTCGACTGCGTGACCGCGGCCACCCGCAAGGTCATCGAGATGGGCTACGCCGACCCCGAGCGCATCGCGCTGGGCGGCGGGAGCTTCAGCGGGGGCGGAGCGGCGTTCATCTCCACGCGGACCGACATGTTCGCCGCCATCGTGGCGCGCGCCGCGCCCATCAACCTGGCGGGGGAGTTCGACATCCTGTTCGGGAGCGGCGACAACAACCACCAGTACGACATCTACGGGCAGGGGCGATACGGCACGAACCCGTTCGACGACTTCGAGCTGTATCGCGAGCAGTCACCCATCACGCGCGTCGAGGACATGAACACGCCGCTTCTCTACCTGCACGGCGTCCAGGATGGCTCGGTCGAGTACCTGCAGGGGATGGAGTTCTACAACGCGCTCCGCTTCCTCGGGAAGCCGATCATCTTCCTGTCGTATCCGGACGAGGGGCACAACCTGCACCGGTACGAGAACCAGCGGGACTTCGTCGAGCGCCTGTGGCAGTTCCTCGACCACTACCTCAAGGACGCCCCCGCGCCGGGCTGGATGACGCACGGGGTGCGCTTCCTGGACCGGGGGTACTGAGCGCGGGCCGCGAGCGCTCGACGTCGCGGCCCGCCGGTCGATGGTCAGTCGTTTCCGGTGTCGACCGTCAGCGTCTGCCAGATGTTGTCGTCGTGCGCGCCGATCGCGCGGAGCGCGGCCTCGTAGCCCTGGGGGTGCGCCTCGAACGCGCGAACATCATCGCCCACATGTCGTCGATGGCGTCCCAGCTCGGGAGCAGATACACGATCTGCCAGTTCATCGGCCCCCCGCTGGCGTGCTCTTCCACCGCCCATCCGTTGATGAGCCCCGCATCCATGGCCGCCCGCAGGGCCGGCACCCACACATCGGAGTAGAAGGTGCGCCACGCGTCCATCCCCGCGGGCGCGATCTCGAACGAGGCGACGTATCGGAACGCGGTGGCCGGAGCGCGGCGCCGAACGACAGGGCGGAGCCCAGCACGGCGAGCAGGGGGATGCGCGTCATCGAAGCCTCCTTTGGCGAGGATGTGGGGAGATGCGGCCGCTTCCACACGAGGGACACGACGACCCCGGGGAGGAGGGCGTCCGGGGGTTCACGGGAAGGCGCGCACCGACCACACGGCGCGTCGCGGTCCGTTCGTGCGGGCCACGGGGCCCATCGGCCGGAATGTAGCGCGGCATCTCCGGGGCCGACCAGAGGGCCGGACGCAGCTGCCGGCCTATCGTGCCGGCCCGCTGGTCCAGTCGTCGCTCACCGGCCTTGCCGCGTCCCATCCCCGGGGTGACCTTGTCCGATCGGTCGGGTGCGCGGCCGTCTCCATTCCATCCACGAGGTCCTCCGTGCGATACGGTCCCTGGCTCGCCCCGGGCGTGGTGCTCTGTCTGACCGGCGTCACCGGTCCCGCGCCCCCGGCCGCGGTTTCCGCGGGGCTTCCCGACATCGTCATCAACGACAACCGCATCCCTGCGGGAACGCTCGTCGGTGGTGCCCTCGAGCTGGAGCTCGAGATCGTCGTGGGCGACTGGCACCTGCTCGGCGACGACCAGCCGCCGGGTCGGGTGCTCGCCTTCGCCGAGCGGGGGAAGGCGCCCTCGATCCCGGGGCCCCTGATCCGCGTCCCGCTGGGCACCGAGGTGCGCGTCACGATCACGAATCCACTCGACTCGGCCGCTACGCTCCACGGTCTGAGCGCCCGACGGAACGGGCTCGCGCCACCGCTCCGCATCCCGGCGGGTGGGACCCGCGCGGTGCGCTTCGTGGCCGACGCCCCCGGGACGTATTTCTACTGGGGGGGCACCGGCGACGAGCCCCTCGCCGACCGAGCGTGGGAGGACAGCCAGCTCACCGGCGCCCTGGTCGTGGACCCGACGCGGCCCGCGGCGGAGGACCGCATCTTCATGATCGGGATGTGGTTCGATGGCCGGCTGGAGGACGGGAACCCGGACTTCGGCCGCCAGTTCCTGGTCATCAACGGACGCCCGTGGCCCCACGACGAGCGGCTGACCTACGCCGTGGGGGACTCCATCCGGTGGCGCATCATCAATGCGTCCGCGGAGCCCCACGCCATGCACCTGCACGGGTTCTTCTACCGCGTGGGCGCGCACGGGGATCTGGCGCGGGACACGGTCTACTGGCCCGAGCAGCGCCGCACCGAGGTGACGGAGGACATCGGGATCGGCCAGACGATGGCCCTCGCGTGGTTCGCGGATCGCCCCGGTGGCTGGATCTTCCACTGCCACATGAGCGCGCACGTCATCCCGAACCCGCGCATGGACGTCAAGCTGAGCGAGGAGGAGCGCTTCCTGCCCTTCTACCGGAACGGGCACCAGGATGTCGATGCGAACCACCACGCCATGGAAGGCATGGGCGGCCTGGTGCTCGGGATCTACATCCGACCCCCGGAGGGCTGGACCCCGGACGAGCCGAAGCGGCGCGAGATGCGTCTGTTCGTCCAGTCGGCGCCGGCGACCGGAGGCCTGAGCGGGCGCCAGTTCGCCTACGTGCTCCAGGAGGGAGACACCGAGCCGGCGCCCGATTCCGTGCGTCTGCCGGGCTCCCCCCTCGTGCTCCACAGGGGCGAGCCGACGGCGATCAAGGTGTTCAATCGCACCGACGAGCCCACGCAGGTGCACTGGCACGGGCTGGAGATCGAGAGCTACTACGACGGCGTCGCGGGCCTCGGAGGGTATCCGCGCCACCTCACGCCGGCGATCGCGCCCGGCGACTCGTTCGAGATGCGGATCACCCCGCCCCGCGCCGGGAGCTTCATGTACCACACGCACGTGAGCGACCTCAGGCAGCAGGGCTCAGGGCTGTACGGGGCGTTCATCGTCCTCGACGAAGGCGAGACGTGGGATCCCGATACGGATCGCGTGTTCCTGTTCGGTGAGTCGCCGTTCCGCGACGACGAGGTGCCGGTCCTCAACGGGGCGAACCCGACGCAGCCCATGGAGCTCGAGACCGGGAAGACATACCGGCTCCGCTTCATGCAGATCACCCTGAACCGTCCGGCGACCCGCGTGCGCCTGGTGCGGGAGGGGTTCCCGGTGCGCTGGGTCCCGCTCGCCAAGGACGGGTTCGACCTGCCCGCCGCACAGCGCAAGCCGGTCCTCGCCGATCAGACCATCGCCGTGGGCGAGACGTTCGACTACGAGTACCGGACGCCGGCCCGACCGACCGAGCTGCGCGTGGAGCTCCGTACGGGAGACGGGGGACTCCTCGTGGAGCAGGTGGTGAAGGTGGTGGCTTCCGGGAGCTGACCCGGGCCCCGGAGCCCGGAAGAAAGCGACGATCCCTCGACAACGGAAGGCGACGCTATTCCTGGCGCAGGGTCTCGGTGGGATCCACGCGCGCCGCCCGGCGGGCAGGGATCCAGGCGGCGGCCAGGATCGCGAGGGCGATCACCGCCGCCACGACCGTGAGGATCGCCGGATCGCGGGCCTCGACGCCGAACAGCTGGCTCTCGATCAGGCGAGTGAGCCCCAGCGATCCGGCGATCCCGAGGCCGATCCCGACCGCGCCGAGCGCGGCCCCCCAGCGGATGATCGACGCTACCACCCGGCCCGGTCCGGCCCCGAGCGCCAGCCGGATCCCGATCTCGCGGGCTCGCTGGCTGACGGCGTAGGAGAGGACGCCATATACGCCCACGATCCCGAGCAGGAGGGCCAGCCCCGCGAAGGCGGTGAGGAGCATCATCCGGAAGCGTTGACTGTCGAGCGAGGACGCCAGCCGGTCTTCGACGGTCGCGAGGTCGTAGACCGGTAGGTCGGGGTCGAGATGCCAGACCTGCTGGCGGATCGCGGGCGCCAGCGTCTCGAGCGGCTGCTTGGTGTAGACGACGAACGTCTGCGACGACCAGGAGACCTGCCCCACCGGCACGTACACACCGGGAGTGGCCCTGCTCCCGAGACCGTACTGCCGCACGTCCTCCACGACTCCGACCACCTCGCGCTCCTCGTCGTCCCCGTACGAGATACGGAGCCGCCGTCCGATCGCGTCCCGGCCCGGGAACAGCACCTCCGCCAGACCACGCCCGATGACGACGACGGGTGGGGCCTCTGCGCGGTCGCGCTCGTCCAGCGGCCGTCCCCCCAGGAGCCGGATCCCGGCCGCTTCGAGGTACCCGGGTGTGACGACGCGGAATGGGGCGGAGGCGGTGGGCGCCTCGCCGTCCGGGTCATCTGCCATTGCCATCGTCTGGAACCAGGGCACGCCCTCGAGTGGGATCCGGTTGGCGGCCCCCACGGCCCGCACCCCCGGCAGCGCCCCGATCGCGCGCCGCAGATCCGCGTAGAAGCTCCGCATGGCCTCCTCGGTCTCGTAGCGTGTGTCGGGCAGTGAGACGCGGAAGACCACACGGTCGGCAGTCTCGAACCCGGGATCCACCGCCTGGAGCTCGCGGAGGGTCCGGATCAGAAGGGCGGCACCCACCGTCAGCATCACGGCGATCCCGATCTCCCCCACGATGAGTCCGGTCATCAATCGGTCGCGCCGAATCCCGGCTGCGGCGCGACGCCCCACGCCGCCGACCAGCTCTCCCTCGGGACGTCGCGACAGACGCCACGCCGGCAGCAGACCGGCGCACAGGGCCGCGACCGCCGCCAGCCCGAGCGCGACGAGGATCACGCGGGCATCGAGACCGGAATCGGGCATGCGGGGGAGCGTGCCGGGCTGGACGGCGCCGATGCCACGCTCGACGAGAAACGCGATCCCGACGGCGAACGCCCCGGCGAGCCCGGCGAGCACGAGATTCTCGGTCAAGAGCTGCCGGACGATACGCAGCCGGGATGCGCCGAGAGACCTGCGGAGCGCCATTTCGGGCAGGCGGGTCGAGACCCGTGCCAAGAGGAGGTTCGCGAGGTTCGCGGCGCCAATGAGCAGGACGAGTCCGACGGCCCCCAGCCACAGGAGCATCGCGGGCCGCGCGTCGCCCAGCTCCTCCTGCCGCAGCGACACGGCCTGGATGCCGTACCCCGCGTCGGTGTCGGGATTGGCGGCGGCCAGGCGGTCCGCGACGAGAGCCGCCTCGGTCCGCGCCTCGTCGAGTTCGACCCCATGACCGAGAAGCGCAGCCACGTACAGGTAGTGGGCCTCCCGGGCGTCCGACAGCGGCCCGAGTGGCAGCCACAGGTCCGCCGGACGGAGCGGCGCGTATCCCGGCGGCATCACGCCGATGACATCGTAAGGCTGGCCATCGAGGATCACCGGTCGCTCGAAGACGTCGCGGCCCCCCCCGTATCGCTCGACCCAGAGGCGGTGGCTCAGCACGACGGCGTGCACCCCGGAAGCCGCCTCGTCCGGAGAGAACCAGCGTCCGAGTCGTGGAGAGACGCCGAACACCCTCGCGGCATCTGCCGAGGCGAGAGCTCCGGCCACCTGTTCCGGTTCCCCCGCTCCGGTGAGCGTGAAGGACCCCGTGCTCAGGACCGCGAACGCGGAGAACGACCGCATCTGCTCCCGCCAGTCGGAGATCTTCCCCGGAGCGACCGTCCAGGGGGCCCCCTCCGGCGACAGCTCCGAGAGCACCGCGATGCGGTCCTCGGTGGGGTAGGGGAGCGGGCGGAAGAGGACCGAGTCGACCACGCCGAACATGCCGGCCGTCGCCCCCACGCCGAGGGCCAGGGTGAGGACGGCCACGCTCGTGAAGCCGGGTCGCTTGCGGAGCGTGCGCCACGCGTAGCGCAGGTCCTGGCCGAGCGTGGCGGCGCGCTCGCGCCGCCGGCGACGGGTCTCCGCCACGCGGTCCTCGCGCGCGCACTCCCGGCGGATGGCCACGAGGTCGCCCATCTTCTCGGCCGCCGCCCGGCGGGCCGCCTCGGGGGACATCCCGGCCCTCTCGTACATCCGCGCGCGCTCGTCGAGGTGGAACGCGAGCTCGACGTTCGTGTCCGCGTCGGGATCCCGCCCGTGAAGCCGCAGGTACCGCCGCCAACGCGGCTCGTCCGCGGGGGGGCTCACGAGCCCGCCTCCGCCGCGACCGGTGGGCGGGTGGACTCGAGCACCCGCCGCACCGCCTCCGCGAACCGGGCCCATTCGGAGGATTCCTGCGCGAGGCGCTTTCGACCGGCCGCCGTCAGCTCGTAGTACTTCGCCCGGCGGTTGTTCTCCGTGAGCCCCCACGTCGCCGTCACCCAGCCCTTCCGCTCCAGCCGGTGGAGGGCGGGATACAGCGACCCGTCCTCGATGCGCAGCGCATCGCCCGCCGTCCGCTCCAGCCACAGCGCGATCCCGAAGCCGTGCATCGGTCCCCACGACAGGGTCTTGAGGAGCAGGACATCCAACGTGCCCATCAGGAAGCGTCGATCGTCGCTCGCCATCGGCTCGTCCTCCTCGTCGAGACGCCCGCATCCACGGGCGCGTGGCACTCATCAAGAAATGCTAGGGGAGCGTAGTGCCGGTCCCCTGGAAAAACAAGGGGGCGCCCCCGGTCGGGGCCATTGACGGGGGCGGATCGCGGCTCGAAGCTGTGGCGCCGGGCCCCGTCGCCGGGAGCCCCGCGCACTCTTCTCGATCGGGAGGCCACCCGGAGATGCTCGGGACCCTCGACTGGCTCGTCCTCGCCGTCTACTTCGCGGCGATCGCCGGCATCGCGTGGTGGGCCCTCACGCAGCGGACCGACTCCTCCGACGACTACTTCCTCGCCGGGCGCCACGTCGGCTGGTTCGTGGTCGGCGCCTCCGTGTTCGCCTCCAACGTGGGGTCCGAGCACGTGGTCGGGCTGGCGGGCGCCGGGGCATCGAGCGGCGTCGTGCTCGGGCACTACGAGCTCCACTCGTGGCTCCTGCTCCTCCTCGGCTGGGTGTTCGTGCCCTTCTACATGCGGAGCCGGGTGTTCACCATGCCCGAGTTCCTCGAGCTCCGCTACGGGCCGGCGGCACGCTGGTTCCTGTCGATCGTCATGCTCGTGGGCTACGTGCTCACGAAGATCTCGGTCACCATCTACGCGGGCGCGGTCGTGTTCCAGGTCCTCATGGGGATCGAGTTCTGGACCGGGGCCCTGGTCATCGTGCTGCTCACGGGCATCTACACCGTGCTCGGCGGCCTGCGGGCCGTGGTGTACACCGAGGCGCTCCAGGCGATCGTCCTCATCGTGGCGTCCGCGCTCATCACGACGCTGGGTCTGGTCGCGATCGGCGGTCCGGGCGAGCTCATCGCGGCGGTGGGGCCCGAGCGGCTGAACATGTTCCTGCCCGCCGATCACCCCGACTTCCCGTGGACCGGGATGGTGTTCGCGCCGCCCATCGTGGGGCTGTGGTACTGGTGCACGGACCAGTACATCGTGCAGCGCGTGATCGCCGGACGCGGGGAAGCCGAAGCCCGGCACGGGACGATCTTCGCCGGCTATCTGAAGCTCCTCCCGTTCTTCATCTTCCTGGTGCCCGGTCTGGTGGCGTTCGCGCTCTCCCGGACCGGTCGGCTCGCGCTCCCGGAGGCCGACCAGGCCTTCCCCGCGCTCGTCGCCACCCTACTCCCCACGGGGCTGCGGGGGCTCGTGGCCGGCGGGCTGCTCGCCGCCCTCATGAGCTCGCTCGCCGCGGTGTTCAACTCCTCCTCCACCATCTTCACGATGGACATCTACAAGACGCTCCACCCGGACGCTCCCGAGCGCCGCCTCGTCCTCGTGGGGCGGATCGCGACCGGCGTCCTGGTCGTCCTCGGCATCCTGTGGATCCCGTTCCTCCGCGGCCTGTCGGGCGAGCTGTACAGCTATCTCCAGAGCGTGCAGGCCTACATCGCGCCGCCCATCGCGGCCGTGTTCCTGCTCGGGGTGTTCTGGAAGCGGATCAACGGGGCGGGGGCGATGACCGCGCTGGTGGGGGGTTTCGCGCTCGGGATGGGACGGCTGGTCGCGGAGCTGAACAAACAGACTCTGGGCGGCCCCCTGCGCTGGTACGCCGAGGTCAACTTCCTCCACTTCGCGATGCTGCTGTTCGCGATCTGCATGGCGCTCCTGATCGGAGTGAGCCTCGTCACGCGGGCGCCCCCACCCGATTCGATCCGCGGGCTCACCTACGGCACGACCGTCGCCGAGGACCGGCGGCGCTCGCGGGCCACCTGGGGCACGGCCGAAGTGGTGCACTCGGTCGTGATCGTGGTGCTCATCCTCGCCATCCTGGTGACGTTCTCGCCGCTTGGGCTCGGGGGGTAGCCGGGAATGTCGGCCGGTCCCTCCCGGGGTTGCCGCGCGTTCACCGCCCGGGGCACCTTGCCGGCGGTCGTCGACCCCCCGATCCCGGAGGACCACCCGATGCTCGCCCGCGATCGTCTCTCCCTCGCGACCCTCGTCGCGTCGTTGGCATGGCTCGCCACCACGCTCCCGGCCCGAGCCCAGGAGGAGGCGCTGCCGGTCGTCGTGCGGGCGGCCCGGCTCCTGGACGTGGCCTCCGGCCGCATCGTCGCGAACCCGGTCGTCGTCGTGCGCGATGGACGGATCGCGGCGGTGAACCCGGCGCGCGTCCCCGAATCGTCTCGCGACATCGACCTCGGGGACGTGACCCTGGTGCCGGGATTCACCGACCTCCACACGCACCTCGCGTCACAGATCTCGTCCCGGTCGTTCATCCAGCCGGTGACCGACACCGAGGCGGATCTGGCGTACGATGCGGCCAGGCACGCGCGCACCACCCTCATGGCGGGGTTCACGACGGTGCGCGATTTCGGTGGCGACGTGACGGTGGCCCTCGGCAAGGCGGTGGAGGAGGGGGACGTGCCGGGTCCGCGCGTCTTCCCGTCCCGGAACATGATCGGCATCACGGGTGGTCACTGCGACGTGACCGGGTTCGCGCCCGGGATCGCCGAGCAGACGGTCGAGGACGGCGTCGCCGACGGGCCCTGGGAGGTCGTCCGCGCGGTCCGCTACCAGATCAAGCACGGCGCGACCTGGATCAAGACGTGCGCGACCGCCGGCGTCCTCTCCTTCGAGGGGCAGGTGGGCGCGCAGCAGTACTCGCAGGAAGAGCTCGACGCGATGGTCGAGGAAGCTGCGCGACACGGCATCAAGGTGGCCGCCCACGCGCACGGCACCGAGGGGATCAAGGCCGCGATCCGGGCCGGCGTGGCCACCATCGAGCACGGCTCGATGCTGGACGACGAGGCGATCGCGATGATGAAGGAGCGCGGCACCTACCTCGTCCCCACCACCTACCTGGTCGACGCCATCCCCCTCGATCAGCTCCCGCCTCCCGTGCGCGCGAAGGCCGAGGAGGTCCTCCCGCTGGCGCGCGCGAGCCTCCGGAGGGCGATCGCGGCCGGCGTGCGGATCGCGTTCGGGACCGACGCGGGGGTGTATGCGCACGGGGACAACGCGAAGGAGTTCGAGGTTCTCGTGCGTCTGGGCATGAGCGAGCTCGACGCGCTGCGCAGCGCCACGACCGTGGCGGCCGAAGTCCTCGAGCGGACGGACGAGCTGGGCCGGATCGCCCCCGGCTTCCGGGCCGACATCGTGGCGCTGCCGGGGAACCCGCTCGAGGACATCACGGTGACGGAGCGCCCGACGTTCGTCATGAAGGACGGGCACGTGTTCCGACACGACGCGCTGGGGATCGGGGCGGAGCACGCGGCGACCCCCTAGCCCCGGGTTCCGCGTGCGTTCGCGCGGCCGGGGCCCGAGCGTCCCGTGCTGAGCATCCTCGTCGTGGCGTGCGCCCTGGCGCTCGCCGGCTATCTGTCGTTTTCGCGGCGCGTGGCGGCGTCCTCCGCCTGGCGGGCCACCGCTACCCCCCTCGCATCGATCATGGGGAGCGGCTTCCTCATCAGCGCCCCGCTCCTGGCCGGGCTCGTCGGGGTGCGGGCCGTCCTCTTCATGGCCGTGCTGCTCCCCGTCGCCTACGCGCTCGGCGGCGTGATGCGGTTCAACATCCGTCACTTCGAGCCGATCGAGACGGACGAGGGGCCGGCCCGGAAGGTGGCCCTCGCCTCCCGCGTCGTGCTCACCGCGGCGTATTTCGTGTCGGTGTCGTACTACCTCCAACTTCTCGCGGCCTTCGCCCTCCACGCGCTCGGCAGCGAATCGACGCTCGCGGCCCGCCTGGTCACGAGCGGGCTCCTGCTCGTGATCGGCGGAGTGGGGATGTGGCGCGGGCTCGATGAGCTCGAGGTCATCGAGAAGTACGCCGTCAGCCTCAACCTCGGGATGATCGCGGCCCTCATCCTGGCGCTGGCGTGGTACAACGTGGCCCGGGTAGTCGGGGGGAGCTGGTCGCTCCCCACGCTCGATTCCTCGGTGTCGCTCCGTGACGCGCGCGTCCTCCTGGGGCTCCTCATCATCGTCCAAGGGTTCGAGACGTCCCGCTACCTGGGTGACGAGCACCCTGCCGAGCTCCGCGTGAGGACGATGCGGACGGCCCAGCTCACCGCCTCTGCCGTCTACCTGGCGTTCACGGGGCTGGCCACGGTGCTGTTCGAGCCCGATCTCGGCTCTCGGGTGACCGACGTGATCTCGATGACCGCACCGGTCGCCGTCGTCCTCCCCGCGCTGCTCACGATCGCGGCGGTCGGGAGCCAGTTCAGCGCCGCCGTCGCGGATACGGAGGGCGCCGGCGGACTCATCGAGGACCTCAGCCGCCATCGGCTGAAGGAGCGGTACGGCTATGCCCTCATCCTGGCGGGAACGGTGGCGCTGACGTGGGTCACGGACGTGACGGGGATCATCGCGTACGCCTCGCGCGCGTTCGCGCTCTACTACGCGGTCCAGTGCGCGGTAGCGTGGATGGTGGCGGGATCCGGCGGGTCGATCGCGTGGGCTCGAGCGCGCCGGATCGGGTACGCGGGGCTCGCGGTCGTGTGTCTGGCCGTCGCCATCCTCGGCCTGCCGGTGGAATGACGGGAACCGACGCCCGGCCGCGAGGCATTGGTCAGCCTTCCCCGCACACCGGTGCCCCGGCACCGCGTACGCGCGACATCGCCTCGACGACCGTCCGCCGCTCTTCGGCCTCGAGGTGATCGAAGAACAGACGCTGGAGGTCCTCGACGTGCACCGCGAGGGCCCGGTCGAGCGCCTCGCGCCCCGCGTCGGTGATCGCCACGTACTGGACCCGGCGGTCCTCCTCGCACGAGCGCCGCTCCGCGTAGCCGTTCTCGGCGAGGCGATCGACGAGCCGGGTGACGCCACCCGAGGACAGCAGCGTCTGCTCGGCGAGGGTCCCCATCGTCAGCGCACCCCCGGCCCGCTCGATGCGCAGGAGGGCCTCGAACCAGACGAATCCGAGGTCCACCTGCCCGCGCAGCGAGCGGTCGAGCTCCTTCTCGAGATGCCGCATGGCCTCGAGCACGGCTCCGTAGTCGTCGATCCGGGGGTCTCTTGCTTTCGCCATGAAATTATCTTAACTTAAAATTATTGCCAATGCAAATACTGTCGAGTAAGATAACTGCTCCACGGCACGCGAGCGACTCCGGCCCTGGCCGCCCGGTCGCACCTACACAAGAAGGAGTTCGACCTATGACGACAACCTCGACGTTCCCCGAGACGGGAACCTGGCAGATCGACCCCGCACACACCTCCATCGCCTTCACCGTGCGCCACCTCGTGGCGGCAAAGGTACGGGGACGCTTCGATTCGTTCGAGGGCGTGATCGAGGTCGGTGACGCCCCGCGGGACAGCTCGGTCGAGGTCTCGATCGATGCCGCCTCGCTCGACACGGGTGTGGCGGACCGCGACCGGCATCTGAAGAGCGGCGACTTCCTCGACGTCGAAAACTACCCGAGAATCGAGTTCCGCTCCACGGCCGTCCGCGAGACGGGATCGGGCTACGAGGTGGACGGGAATCTGACGATCCGCGGCGAGACCCGCCCGGTGACGCTCGACATGGAGTTCGGCGGCGTGGTCACCGATCCATGGGGGAACGACAAGGCGATCTTCTCGGGCGAGGGGAAGATCGACCGGGGCGACTGGGGCCTGACGTGGAACAAGACCCTCGAGACGGGTGGCCTGCTCGTCGGCAAGGAGGTCGCCATCGACATCGAGGCCCAGGCGCAGATCGGCTGACCGGACGCGGTCGGGGCGGGCGGCCCTGCGGGGCCGTCCACCGCCGGGCGGCCGACCGATGTATGTTGTGCGGACTCCATCGACGACCCGTCAGGACCCGGAGGATCCGATGAGCCGCAGCACCGCGCGGACCGCCGCACTCACCGCCGTCGTCACGCTCGTGGTGCTCGCCGCGGGCGCCCTCGCCTTCATCTACTCGGGGATCTACGACGTTTCCGCCACGAGCGGCCACACGCGACTCGGCCGCCGGGTCCTGAACACCATCCGGGAGCGCTCCATCGACGTCCGCGTCGGCCGCGTCCCCGACCCGCCGCCCGCGGACTCGGCCATGCTGGCGGAGGGATTCGAGCACTATCACGCGATGTGCGTGGAGTGCCACGGCGCCCCGGGCATCGACAGGGGCGAGGTCGGCGAGGGGATGACACCCGAACCTCCCGAGCTCGACGAGGAGGCCGAGGAGATGGGCACGAAGGAGCTGTTCTGGATCACCCGGAACGGTATCAAGTTCGGCGGCATGCCCGCCTTCGGCCCCACCCACAGCGATGAGCAGATCTGGGGGATCGTGCGCTTCGTCGAGCTGCTTCCCGAGATGAGCCCGGCGGACTACCAGGGCTGGGTCGGGAGCTACGCGTCCGCGGACCCGGAGGAGGAGGAAGGCCACACGCACCCGCCCGGTACCCCGCCGCACGA
>CAZCLY010000015.1:99516-124653 GCA_964499635.1 uncultured Gemmatimonadota bacterium
CTCACCGTCCGTGTGTTCCTCGGTCTGATCGCCGGTCTCGTCGCGGGGCTGGTGATCTCGGCCGTCCCCTCGCTCGACGGCGTGGTCGCCTGGATCGAGCCGATCGGGACGCTGTGGGTGAACGCGATCCGTATGACGGTCGTGCCGCTCGTCGTCGCGCTTCTGATCGCCGGCATCGCGGGGACGAAGTCGCGGGCCGCCGGCCGCACCGGTGGCGAGGCGCTGTTCTGGATGGCGGTGTTCATCGCCTGCTCGGCGGTGTTCACGGCCATCGTGGCGCCGCCGCTCCTGGCCGGCATCCGCCTCGACCCGGTCGCCGTCGCCGAGCTCCGGGAGGGCGCGGCCGGCGCGATCGTGGACGCGGCCCGCCTGCCGCCGTTCAGCGAATGGCTGACGGGGCTGGTCCCGGCCAATCCCGTCCGCGCGGCGGCGGACGGGGCCATCCTGCCGCTGGTCGTGTTCGTGGGGATGTTCGCGTTCGCGCTCGCGCGGCTCCCGGGCCCGTCGCGAGATCCGGTGCTCCGCTTCTTCGAGTCCGTGCGCGACGCGATGCTCGTGGTGGTCGGCTGGATCCTGCTCGTCGCGCCCCTCGGCGTGTTCGGTCTGGTGCTCCCCATCGCAGCGCGGCTGGGTGCCGAGTTCGCCGGCGCGCTCGGGTACGTGGTGCTCGTGATCTGCATCCTGCTCGTCATCTCGATCATCGCGCTCTACCCGGTCGCGGCGCTCGGAGGCCGCGTGCCGCTGGAACGCTTCGCGGCGGCCTGCGCCCCGGCCCAGGCGGTTGGGTTCTCGACCCGTTCGTCGCTCGCCTCGCTCCCCGCCCTCATCGAGGGGGCCGAGCGGACGCTCCGCCTGCCGCAGCGCGTGTCGGGGCTCGTGCTCCCGCTCGGCGTGTCGATCTTCAAGTTCTCCTCCCCGATCGCGCGCACCGCCGAGACCCTGTTCGTCGCCACCCTGTACGGCATCCACCTCGGCGTCCCGCAGGTGTTCGCCCTCGCCGGGGCGATCGGGCTCCTCAGCTTCTACTCGCCGGGCGTGCCGAGCGGCGGCCTGTTCGTCATGGCGCCCATCTATCAGGCGTTCGGGCTCCCGGTGGAGGGGGTCGGCCTCCTGCTCGCGCTGGATGTGATCCCGGACATGTTCATCACGACCTCCAACGTGACGGCGGACATGACGGTGGCCGTGCTCGTGGCGCGGCGCTCGGCGGGCGAGGAGGGCGCCGGGGCCCCGGCGGCGAGCTCCATATGACGCCCGATCGCGGGGGTGCGCTCGATCGTCCGCTGGTGCGGCCTATTCCGCCGACAGCGTCCGCACGGGGTCGATGCGCGTGGCGCGCCGGGCCGGCACCCAGCACGCCAACAGCGCGACGGCAGCGAGCGAAGCGGCCGCCGCGGCGAGGGCCCGGAGGTCCGTGGGCGACATGCCGAACAGGAGACTCTCGAGCCACCGGGTGAGCGCGAGCGAGGCGGCGGCCCCGATCCCGATCCCGATGCCGGCGCGGACCATCCCGCGGCCGAGGACCCAGCGCCGGACCGTCCCGGGCGCCGCGCCGATCGCGATCCGGATGCCGATCTCGCGCGTCTGCCGCTCGACGAAGTAGGACACCACCCCGTACGTCCCGATCGCGGCGAGCACGAGACCCACGGCCGCGAACAGCGCGATGAGCGTGGTCCAGTAGCGCGGCGTCGCCACGGCCGCCGACAGACGATCGGTCATCGTCTCCACGTTCGAGACCGGCAGGCCCGGATCGATGTCGTGGATCGCGTCGGTCACCCGCTCCACGATCGCCCCGGGGTCACCGGTGGTCCGCACGAGAAGGTAGTTGCGGCGAAAGCCCGCCTGCGTCGTCGGCTCGTACACCGCGGCGTCGTCGCGGGCGTCCAGGCCGCCGTATTTCACGTCCCCCACGACGCCCACCACGGTCATGGGGTTCTCGTGGTCCCCACCCGCGTATACGCGCTTCCCGATCGCGCTCTCTCCGGGATAGTAGCGCTCGGCCCACCCGCGGCTCACGAGGATCACCGGGGGACGGTCCCCGCGCCCATCGCTCTCCTCGAGCATGCGCCCTTCGAGGAGGGGGACGTCGAGCGTCTCGAGGAAGCCCGGGCTCACCCAGGTCCACGGCGCCACGTGCTCGTTCGTGCCCGGTGGTACCGGACGGTCGACGAGGTCGAAGTTGTTCGAGTCTCCGTGGAGATCGGGCGGAAGCCCCGTGCTCACGCCCACCGCCAGCACGCCGGGGATCGCCTCGACCGAGCGGAGCGCTTCGTCGACGAACCCGATGACCCCGTCGTATCCGGCGTAGTCGGTCTGGGGTAGCGACAGCCGGGCCGAGATGAGGCCGTGTGGATCGTACCCCACGTCCACGCTCTGCAGGTTGAGGAACGTGCCCAGCAGGAGCCCCGTGCCCACGAGGAGCGGGAAGGCGAGCGCGAACTCGGCCGTGACGAGGGCCGAGCGGACGAGCGTCCAGCGGCCGGCCGCGGAGGAGCCCCGCCCGCTTCCACGCAGCCGGTTCGACAGGTGCCGTGGCCCGCCCTGGAGCAGCGGGGCGAGCCCGAACAGGAGACCCGCACCGATGGTCACCAGGGCCGTGAACCGGAGCACGCCCCCGTCGAGCCCGATCTCGCTCAGACGCGGGAGACCGGGGCTCGTGGCGACCAGCGTCCGGAGCCCCAGCCATGCGATCCCCAGCCCGGCGGCGCCCCCGATCGCGGCCAGGAGGAGGCTCTCGATGACGAGCTGGCGGACGAGCCGGCGGCGCGTGGCGCCGAGCGCCGTGCGGAGCGCCATCTCGCGGTCGCGTCCCGTGGCCCTGACGAGCACGAGGTTCGCGACGTTCGCGATCCCGATGAGGAGCACCCCGGCGACGGCGGCGAGCAGCATGAGGAGGGTGTCGCTCACGTCCCCCACGATGACCTCGCGGAGCGGGACAGGCGTGAGCCGGGCCGTGCGGTCCGAGAAGCCCTCCGCCCACTGGGGGAAGATGCGCTCGCTCACCGCGTCGAGATCGACCCGCGCTTCCTCGAGCGAGGCGTCCGCTCGCAGGCGGCCGAACACGCGCAGGAAGAAAGGCCCCCTCCGGTTCGGGGTGTCGAGCTGGAGGATCGGCCACACGTCGGCGTGGAGCCCCGCGAGCTCGTCTCGACTCGCCGGCAGGACCCCCACCACCTCGTAGGAACGGCCGTCGAGCGTCAGCGCTCGGCCGAGCGCGTCGGTGCCGGGCCCCAACCAACGGTCCCGGAACGCCTGGCCGATCACCGCGGTCGACGGCGCGCCGGGCCGATCTTCGCCGGGACGGAACCCGCGGCCTTCCGCCGGGTCCACACCCAGCGTCCGGAAGAAGTCGGCAGTGACCCACGTCGCGTCCACCAGCGCCGGGCCTCGTCGATCGAGCAGCGTCGCCTGCCCGCCCGAAGCGGCAGCTACGTGCGAGAACGTCCGCTGGCTCGCTTCGATCCCCTGGAAACCGGCGACCGACACGTTCCACTGGTTCGCCTGGTTGCGGTTGAACACCCGGACGAGGCGGTCCGGTTCGGGATAGGGGAGAGGGGAGAGGAGGACCCCGTGCACCACGCTGTAGACGGCCGTGGTGGCGCCGATCCCGAGGCCCAGCGTGAGCCCCGCCGCGATCGTGAACGTGAGGTCGTTCCGGAGTCGCCGCCCGGCGTGACGGACATCGCGCGCCGTCTGCTCGAGCCAGCGGATCGCCGGCTCCACGATGCCCGGCGACTTCCGCGAGCCCAGCCGGAGGGTGCGGACCTCACGTGCCTCGAGCCCGAAGCGCCACAGGGCGGGCCGCGACACCAGGCTCCAGTACCAGATGTCGGCGCCGATCCGCGATCCGCGCCCGACTCGATCGCGGTAGTCTTCTTCGAGATCGCGGAGCATCTCGTCGCCGCGGGCCGGCGACACGATTCGGCGCAGGAGACGGCTCGCCGCGAGCGGGGGCGTCGATCTCATGCGGCGCTCACCCCGCGACGAGGACCGGGTGGCCGCGGACGCTCCCCCACATGCGGGCCCACACCTGGCGGCTCTTCCGGAGCAGGACGGCCCCCTCCTCCGTGACCAGGAAACAGCGTCTCGAGCGGCCTCCCGCCACCGGCTCGGGATCGGATTCCCGGGAATCGAGCAGCCCACGGCGCTCGAGACGCACGAGCGTGACGTGAGCCGTTGCCGTCGATACATCCCTATCGGCACCGTCGGCCAGGTCGCGCCGAACGGCGGCCGCGTACGCGTCCTCTCCGAGTCTGAGCACGGAGATCATGACCAGCTGCTCGAGGTCGGTGAGACCTTCTCGACGACTTCTGCCCACGACCGGCCTCCCGGCCCCCCGTGCGATCTTCGGCCGATCGCGGGGCCTGAACGTTTCATTGATTAAATCAATCATGGTGGGACGACGACCCCCGCGCAAGCGTCCACCACTCAGGCCGTGACGGCGGGGAGCCCTCGCTCGATCGCGGGCCGGTTCGACTCCTCCCACGGCGGGAGCCGGAGTCCTCCGCCGAGCGCCTCGAGCTCCTCGTCGACCAGGAAGCCCGGCGACATCGTGGCCACCTCGTACAGGACGCCGCTCGGCTCGCGGAAGTAGATCGACCGGAAGTACTGGCGATCGAGGACGGGCGTGACCCCGACTCCGAGCCCCACGAGCCGCTCGCGGATCTCGAGCTGTTCGGCGTCCCCGGGCACCGCCATGGCCACGTGGTGGACCGTGCCCAGCCCGTTGACGGCCGGAGGCGCGTCTCGGGCCGGCACGATGTCGAGCCGGTGACCGGGGAGGTCGCCGTTCACCGCCAACCGCGTGCGCGCCTCCTCCTCGTTCGCCACCTCCCAGCCGAGGACCTCCCTCAGGAAGGCGATCGACGGCCCCGGATCCCGGATGGAGAGAGTGGGCGCGTACAGCCCGCGCACGGCGGCATCCGGGGCGATGTCCGTCCCGACCCAGGGCTCGCGCGCGTCGTCGGCGCTCGCCACGAGCTCGATGACCAGGCCGGATGGATCTCCGACGGTGACCACCTCGTCCCCGAACCGCTCGCCTTCGTCGCGCACGGAATACCCGGCCGTCCGGAGCCGACCCCGCCACCCGTCCAGCGACCGGGCGGGCACCGACAGGGACGTCGCGGTGATCTGGCCGGCCCCGTGCCGGCCCGCCGGGACGCCCTGTCCGGCGTAGGGGAAGGTCGTCATGAGCGTGCCCGGCGTGCCGCGCTCGTCCCCGTAGTAGAAGTGGTAGACGGCCCGGTTGTCGAAGTTCACGGTCTTCTTCACCAGCCGCATGCCCAGGGTCTTCACATAGAAGTCCAGGTCGGGCTGGGCATCGGCCACGGTAGCCGTCAGGTGGTGCAATCCGCGGATCATGCGCTTACACCTTCGCGATGAACTTGATCTCGATGAGCTGCGGCGGCAGGGCGAGCCGCGGCGTGACGAGGATCGTGCTCGCGACGTCCGGCCTGTCCGAGCCGTACGTCTCCTTGCGCACCTCGCCGGCCACCGCGAAGGCCGCGTCCATGTCCGTGACGTACAGGACCTCCTCCACCACGTCGTCCAGCGTGGCGTCGTACTCGGCGAGCAGCTTCTTCGCGTTCGCATAGGTCTGGCGCATCTGGATCTCCATGTTGGAGTGGTCCTCGATACGACCCTCGTCATCCAGCGGGGCGGGTCCCACGATGTTCCCCTCGTCGTCGTGGCTGAGCTGGCCGGAGAGGTAGATCGTGTCTCCGACCTTCACCGCCTGCGCGTACCCGTACAGGTCCTCCCAGGGCATGCCGAGGCCCTTGGCGTCCTTTCGGCTCATCATGCGCTCCGCGCTCGAGATCGTCCCCCCATGGACCGATGAACGCCCACCGTAGGTGCGGGAGCCTCGGAGCGACAGGGTGGCGGCGGCCGGTGCGGACCTCGATGCCGACGGGCGCTCCCCGAGCCTTTCCGATCGGATTGGTACCGGCCTACCTTCGTTGCGGTGCGGACCGCCCCGGCGCGTCCGCGGAACGGCGCGGGGATTCACATGCGAGCACGGATCCACCCTCGACGAATGGCGGACCATCGGTGAGCGATGACGGGCTCTGGTCGCGGATCAAGAAGGGGCGTCTGTTCCAGGTGCTGGCGGTGTACCTCGCCGTCTCGTGGGTCGTCCTGCAGGTGGTGGGGGAGCTTCGCGACTCGCTGGGGCTCCCGGAGTGGATCGGTCCCGTCTCCTTCATCCTCCTCGTGGTCGGCCTCGTCACGGTGCTGGCCACGGCGTGGGTCCAGTCCCACCCGCTGATCGGGGCGAAGGCAGGGGCCGAGCGGGTTCCGGGCTCCTGGCAGATCGATGTCGCCGAGATCAAGCGCTCGCTGACGCGGGGGGAGATGCCGCACCTGACCTGGGCTCGCGCGCTCATGGGGGGCGCCTTCGCGTTCGCGATGCTGTTCGGCTTCGCGGGCCTCTACATCGTCATCCAGGACCGCGGCCGGAGCCTCGAGCCCGAGCCCGCCTATGCGGAAGTCGCCCCGGGAATCGCGGTGCTCCCGTTCTCGACCCGCGGCGCGGACCTCGAATTGTGGCGGGAGGGAATGGTCGACGCGCTCGCGCTCAACCTGGATGGGGCGGGCGGCCTGCGGACGATCTCGAGCCAGACGGTCCTCGCCCGGTGGCGCGAGCGGGTGCCGGGCGGTGAGACCCCCGACCTGCCGACGGAGCTCGACATCGCGCGCGCGGCCGGCGGTCGCTACGCGGTGTCGGGTAGCGTAATCTCGACGGGATCGGTCCTCCGCATGTCCGCCGAGATCCACGACGTGGCGAACGGCGAGCGGATCGGGAGCGGCGCCGCCCAGGGCCACCCGGACAGCGCGTTCGCCATCGTGAACGAGCTGTCGATCGAGATCCTGCGGGCGCTGCTCGCCGATGATGCGGAATTCCGATCCACCGATCTCGCGACCACGACCACCGAGTCGATCGACGCGCTCAAGGCGTTCCTCCAGGCGGAGGCGTTCCACAAGCGGGGGGACTTCGATCGCGCCATCCCGCTCTACCTGGCCGCCGTGCAGGCGGATTCCACCTTCGCGCTCGCCTACTATCGGCTGGAGAACGCGTACGGGTGGAGCCAGAGCCTGATGAGCGACGATGCGGCCGATGCCGCGGCGAGAGCCTTCCGTTATGTGGATCGTCTTCCGCCCCGCCTGGCGCTGCTGGTCCGCGCGTCGCGGGCGCTCGGGCAGCGCAACGCGGCCATGGTCGACGAGCTCCGCGCCGCCACCCGACGATATCCCGATGACCCGATGGTGTGGTACGCCCTCGGCGAGGCGTACTACCACATGGGCCCGCAGATCCCGGTCGACCTCTCGGAGGTGGAGGAGACGTGGCGCCGGACGCTGGAGCTCAACCCCGACTTCGTCCCCTATCACGAGCACTGGGCGACGCTCGCCCTCCTCCACGAGCCCGACAGCTCCAGGGCGGCGACCCGCCTCGGCGAGCTCCGTGCGATCGCGGGGGAGGGGACGAACGAGCTCCTGGAGCTCGCCGACCTGCAGTTTCACCTCGCGTACGGCGACGCCGCCACGCTCGATTCCACCCTCGCCGCGTTCGCGGACATGGATCCGCGTCTCACCTTCCTGGCGCTGACGGAGGGGGGCCTCCGCGACCCGCGGTTCGCGCCGCAGCGCATCGCGGCCTGGGAGCGTCGGCTGGAGCTCGGAGCGCCGCCCGGCAACCGGTGGTTCTGGCTGGCACCGGAGCTCGCCCTGGCGCGCGGGAAGGTGAGCGAAGCCCTCGATCTGCAGCGAGACCCGGGCCTCCCGGTCGCGACGCGGGCGGCGTTCGCCGCGCTCTACCGGACGTACGGGCTTCCCGTACCGGACGAGGCGCTGACGCCGCTCGCGGCCACGCCGATGGACTCCGCGCAGCTCCAAGACGCCGGCGTGCTTCCGTTCGGCATCTACGCCGTCGACCGCGGAGCCACGGAAGACTACGCACGGCTGATCGACTACTCCAACCGGAGCGCGGGCGAGGCGCTGGCCGAGGGAGACTCGGCGAGCTGGCGACGGCTCGAGGCGGACCGGTTGGCCCTGGAGGGCTACCAGGCCTGGCGGGGCGGCGATCCGACCCGGGCGTTGCCGCTGCTGGAGCGGGCGAACCGTCTGGGCGGTCCCGAGGCCTTCCACCCCGTGCGCTGGTGGCTGGGGCAGATCTATCGGGAGCTGGGCCGGTCCGAGGACGCGGTGCGATACCTCCAGGCGTTCTGGGGAGGTTTCGTCCGGGTCGCGCCCCCGTACCTCGAGCTCGGTGAGGTGCAGGAGGAGCTCGGACACGCGGCAGAGGCGCGACGGGCCTACGAGTCGTTCGTGATCGCGTTCGAGGATGCCGACCCCGAGCTTCAGCCGAAGGTGGAGGAAGCCCGGCAGGCGCTGGCGCGCCTCATGGAGGCATCCGCCGGCTCCTGACGGCCGACCCCGCCTGCTGCCTGGCCGCCGGCCTCCGGAGCTCCGGGTACGTGGGCGACTGCGGGTTCCGCGTCGTCGTGTGCCACGCCTGTAACGATTCGTTACATATTCCGTCGAGCCCCGTGCGGCCCCATTCGGCATAACTTGTTATGCCACAGTCGCTTGCTCGTATCGTGCCGGACGGCACGGAACCCGCCTTCGGATCGGGTCGGATCCGTCATCCCGACGCGCGAGGGGAGCCACGTGCCCGCACGAGTCTTGATCGTCGATGACGACGCGGCCATCCGCGTTGCGCTGGTCGCGGCCCTCGATGACGGTTCCATGGACGTCGCCCAGGCGTCGAGCGCCGAGGATGCGATCCGGGTGCTCGACGAGCGGGGAGCTCCTGACGTCGTGCTGACCGATCTCCGCATGCAGGGCCTCGACGGCCTCGATCTCCTCCGGATGGTCCGCGAGCGAGCGCCCGACTCGAAGGTCGTGATGATGACCGCGTATCACGATGTCGGAACCGCGGTGACCTCCATGCGGGAGGGAGCGGCGGACTTCCTGTGCAAGCCGTTCGACCTCCCGACGCTCCGCGAGGTCCTCGGCCGGCTGCTGGGTCGCGGCGACATCGGCTCGAGTCGCGACGGAGGCCATGCATCGGTCGGCGCCGGGAACGACGGACGACCCACCCGGTGGGGAGAGCCGGTGCCCCACATCCTCGCCGACCGCTACGAGCTCGAGATCGAGGTGGGCCGCGGCGCCATGGCCAGGGTGTTCCGGGCGCGGGACCCCCGACACGACCGTCATGTGGCGGTGAAGGTGCTCCGCCCCGAAGTCGCGGTCTCGATCGGGACCGAGCGCTTCCTGCGGGAGATCCAGATCGCCGCCCGTCTCCACCATCCGCACATCCTGACCCTGATCGACTCGGGCGAATGGAATGGCTCGCCCTATTTCGTGATGCCGTTCGTGGAAGGTGCGTCGCTTCGGCGTCGGCTGGACGAGGAGGGGCGGTTGCCGATCCCGCGCGCGGCCGCCCTCCTGCGCGACGTCGCCGAGGCACTGGCAGCGGCCCATGCCGTGGGCATCGTGCACCGCGACGTGAAGCCCGAGAACGTCCTGCTCTCCGGCCGGCACGCGTGGGTGTCCGATTTCGGGGTCGCCCGCGCCCTGTGGGATGCGGCCGGCGCGCGGGACACCACCATCGGGGCCGCGATCGGGACCCCTGCCTACATGGCTCCGGAGCAGGGCGCAGGGGCCGGCGACGTCGATCATCGGGCGGACGTGTACGCGCTCGGCATCGTGGCGTACGAGCTGCTCGCTGGGCGTCCCCCGTTTTCAGGACGGAGTGCACGGGCCATTCTAACGTCGCACCTTGTCGATGAGCCGCCGCCCCTGCGCGAGCGGCGGCCCGACATCCACCCCGGGCTGGAGAAGGCGGTGATGGGGTGTCTCGCGAAGCCGCCCGAGAAGCGCTGGTCCGATGCCGCGTCGCTGGCCGGCCGGTTCGGAGCTTTCGCGGTCGAGGCGGTCCCGTGACTTCGATCGCGCGGGCGGCGACCCCGTGAGCCGCTCGATCCTGCTCGTCGACGACGACTCGCGGATCCTCACGTCGCTGTCGCAGGCGCTGGCCGGAGACTCGACCGAGGTGCGCACGGCGTCGAGCGCGGAAGCCGCCCTGGCCGCCCTGGGGGCCGCGCCGGCCGATGTGGTCCTCTCGGACCTCAAGATGCCGGGGATGGACGGCATCGAGCTGCTCAAGCTCGTCCACGCACGCGCCCCCGCAACCGATGTCGTGATCATGACCGCCTACGAGGACCTGCCGACGGTGGCCCGCGCGATGCGCGAGGGGGCGCTCGACTTCCTCGTCAAGCCGCTCGATCTCCACCGGCTCCGGCGGCTGCTCGATCGGGTGTTCGAGGACCGGCGCACCCGGGAGCGCGCCCGCCGCGGATCCGACGACGATCGTCCCGGCATCTCCGAGAGGCTGGTGGGCCGCGACCCGCGGCTCATCGAGATCTTCAAGCTCGTGGGCAAGGTCGCGTCGTCCCGCACCACGGTGGTGGTTCGGGGCGAGAGCGGCACGGGCAAGGAGCTCATCGCGCGCGAGATCCACCGCGGTTCCCCATACGCCGACGAGCCGTTCGTGGCCGTCAACTGTACCGCCGTCCCCGAGCCCCTGCTCGAGTCCGAGCTGTTCGGGCACCTCAGGGGCTCGTTCACGGGTGCGACCCGCGACCGCAAGGGGCGCTTCGCGCTCGCGGGGAAGGGGACCGTGTTCCTGGACGAGATCGGCGACACGAGCCCCGAGTTCCAGGGAAAGCTGCTCCGGGTGCTCCAGGAGCACGAGTACTACCCCGTGGGCGCCGAGCGCGCGGAGAGCACCGAGGCCCGTGTGATCGCCGCCACGCACCGGGATCTCGAGCGGATGCTGGCAGCGGGCACGTTCCGGGAGGATCTGTACTATCGGCTCCGGGTGGTCGAGATGACGGTGCCCCCGCTCCGCGAGCGCATGGGCGATGTGCCCCTCCTCGCGGAGCACTTCATCGCGCGGGCGGCGGAGGCCGCGGGACGCCGCCCGCCGGTGCTCGCCCCCGGGGCGGTAGACGTCCTGCTCGGCCACGCCTGGCCCGGGAACGTGCGGGAGCTGCAGAACTGCATCGCGCGGGCCGTGGTCACGTCGGCGGGGGATGTGATCCGCCCCGACGACATCGAGCTCATCGAGAGACGCGACGCCGAGGCGCCCGCCGACATGACCCTCGCGGAGGCCGAGCGGCGGCACGTCGAGCGCGTCCTCGAGGCGACCCGCGGGCACAAGTCGCGCACCGCCGCCATCCTGGGCATCTCGCGGCCGCGACTGGATCGACTTATCGCGAAGTACGATCTGGAGCTCCCCGGATCGCGGGACCGTGAGGAGACGGAAGGCGAGGCGTGAGGTCCCCCGCGCTCTCGTTCCGGACGCGGATCCTGCTCATCGTGCTGACGGTGTCGGTCGTTCCCCTGGCGCTCGTGGGGCTGTGGCTCACGCGGAGCGCCCAGCGCTCGGGCCAGGATCTCCTGCGCACGCGGCTGGAGGAGACCCTCGACCAGGCCGTCGCCCGGATCGGGAACAACTGGCTGAAGCTGCGGTCCGATCTGCTGTTCCTGGGCGAGGACGAGGCCGTCCAGGTCGCGCTGTCGTCGAGTCGTCCGAGCCCCATCGCTCGCGAACCCCCCGTCGGCCTGCGACGGCTGTTCGACGAGCTCGACGCGTCCGTCGCGCGGGTTCGGGTTCGCGACCTGATGGGACGGGAGCTGTGGACGCTGGGGCGAACCGACGGCCGGGGCCGGGATTTCGCAGCCACGCTGGAGCAGACGCTCGCCATCCATCAGCGGTTCCCGTCCCGTGAGCTCGGTCGCCTCGTGGTGGACCTGGAGTTCGAAGGCCTCCTCGGGCGCACGACGGTGTCGCCATCCATCGCCGGCATGGTGCTCGGAGCCGCCGATAGCCGGACCGGCGCCCAGCTGCTGCCTCTCCCGTTCGATCCCACATCGATGGAGGCGGCGAGGTTCTCGTGGGGGGGAGACGACTGGCTCACGGTCCGGCGACGGATGTCGGAGCCCGCGCTGACCCTCGTGGCGGCAGCGCCGCTCTCCCCGTTCGCGGGTCCGTTCGAGGATGCGGCCCGGCGCGGCACCTGGTGGATCGCGGTCGTGGCGTCCGGCGGCCTGGCCCTCACCTATCTCCTCACACGACGCATGACACGGTCCCTGGAGCGTCTGGCATCGGGTGCGGAGGCCGTCTCGCGCGGCGACCTCGACATCCGGATCGAGAACCCCGGAACCGACGAGGTGGGGCGGGTGGCAGATGCCTTCAACACGATGACCGCGAGTCTGAGGCGCACCCTGCGCGAGCTGGCCAGCCGAGAGCGGCTCGCCGCGGTCGGCGAGTTCGCGGCCTCGCTCGCGCACGAGGTGCGGAACCCGCTGACCGCCATCCGCATCGATCTCCAGCGGGTGGAGGAATCGCTCCCGGCCGGCTCGCCGCTGCGCGACGCCCAGGCCCGCGCGCTGAGGGAGATCGGGCGCCTCGACGCGACCGTCTCCGAGACTCTCGACGTGGCGCGCACGGGCCGGTGGCGCGAGCGTGGAGTCGACCTCACGGAGGTGCTCCGCGCCGCCGCCGATGCCGCGCTCCCCGCGTTCGCGGAGCGCGGCGTCACGCTCGACACGCGCGGGCTCGACGGAGAGCGACTCCTGGTCCGCGGCGACGCGAAGGCGCTGGAGCAGCTCTTCCTCAACCTGATGCTCAATGCCGCCGGGGCGCTCGAGGCGGGCGGCCGGGCGTGGGTCGAGATGAGCGCCGGAGAGGACGAAGCGCGAGTCGCGGTGCACGATGCGGGGTGCGGGATCGAGCCCGACATGACGGACCGCGTGTTCGATCCGCTGTACACGACGCGCGTCGATGGAACGGGACTCGGGCTCACGGTCGTGCGTCGGATTGTCGAGCAGCACGAGGGGGCGATCGACCTCGAGAGCGAGGTGGGCGTCGGGACGACGGTTCGGGTCCGTCTCCCTCGGTAGGGGCGCCAGGTTCTTCGCGGCGTCGGCTACAGCTCCTGTAACGTACGCAGCCACCGCCGTATCGATGCGTGACACGTGGTCGACCCCGAGGGCCGTTCCGGACAGAGCGCGAACACAATGCGCGGCAATGATTTATGAGCATTCGGACCTTCTCCCCGACCCCCGGTGCGGACCTTTCATCCGACGACGCGCGGACGGACCACGCTTCACTTTTGTCGCACGGAGTGACTCGATGAGACACCGGGGCGATTCGACACGGCGGCTGACCGCCTTCCTCCTCTTCCTGATCCTCATCCTGGCCGGCTGCCGCACCGAGGCCGAGCGATCCGCTCTGGCGCAGGCCGCCCCCGACGTGCCGCCCCCGCACGGCGGGGCCGACGGGCCCGGACCGGTCATCGGCGAGGCGGGCGTCCGCCGTGTGTGGTCGAGCGAGAACGTCGACTTCTACGGCTCCTCCATCTCGCCCGACGGACGCTACGTGACCGAGACGGACGACTCGACCGGCGACATGGCCGTCCGCGACCTGGCCACCGGTCTCCTCCACCGCCTGACGGACAAGGGGCCCTGGGAGGAGTCGCTCGACTACTTCGTGAACGCGAGGTTCTCCCCCGACGGACGACGCGTGGCATACGCCTGGTACGACGCGGGCGAGGGCGACTACGCGATCGGCGTCCTCGACTTCCGCGTCGATGCGGGCGGACCCCCCCGGGGGACGGCCGCACGCATCGTGTACGACGCGAGTCGCCCGGAGCCGGCGAACTACGTGTACGACTGGCTCTCCGACGACGATGTCCTCGTGGGCGTCTACCGCGCGGGCGGTGGCGAGGCCCTGGCGCGTCTGTCGCTGTCCACCGGGTCTCTGCAGGTGTTGAAGAGCTTCGGGTGGAACGAGGGACCGGGTCAGGTGTGGGTCTCCCCCGATCGACGGTTCATCGCCTACGACCAGGCCGTCGAGTCGGATCCCGCGAACCGCGACATCTACGTCTTGTCCGTGGAGGGCGACCGCGTGTCCCGGGTCGTGGACGGGCCCGGGGTGGACGTCGTGCTCGGGTGGGCCCCGCACGAGCGGTCGCTCCTGTTCCACACCTGGCGGTCCGGCGAGGGGTCCATCTGGCGTCTGCCGATGTCCGACGGCCGCGCGAGTGGCCCGGCTACGCTGGTCCGCGACGGCATCACGGCTCCCATACCGATCGGCTTCGCCGGCGACGTGTTCCACTACGGGCTCGTGGTTGAGTCGCGGACGTTCGTGACCGCGAGCATCGACTTCGACAACGGCCGGGTGTCGCGCCTGCCGACGCGATTCGAAGCGCCGACGGGCGGGAGGATCCGGACCTTCGCCTGGTCCCCCGACGGACGGCACGCCCTGTGGGAGATCGACCACCCGCGCGTCCCGGACACGTGGATCCAGCTCCGGAGGGCGGACGGCGGGCTGGTGCGGGAATGGAAGTTCGACATGTGGCTCATGTTCACGCTCTTCCGGTGGGCGCCGGACGGCGGATCGGTGCTGGTCTCCGCCAACGACTCCCGGGAACGGCCGGGGCTGATCCGGATCGATCTCGCTACGGGCGAGCTCGAGATGGTGCGCCGCATGGACGGCGGAGGCGAGCTGGGTCGCGTGTTCGCGATCTCTCCCGACGGCGGGAAGCTCTACTTCACGCGTTTCGGCAGGCGTGACGGAAAGCTGGACGAGAGCTCCGCCGACGTGGTGGAGCGCGACCTGGCCACCGGGACCGAACGCGCGATCACCCGCGTGCGGGATCACGGCGCGCTCACGCTGTCGCCGGACGGCCGCTGGCTGGCCCTGGCCGTGGGCTCCCGGAAGGGCGCGAGGACGATCGAGGTGATCCCCGTCGAGGCTGGAGAAGCCCGGACGGTGTATACGGGCGACACCAGCATGGCCATCTACCTCCCCTGGGTCCTGGGGTGGTCGGCGGACAGCGGCTCGCTCCTGTTTCTCGACCGGCTCCCCTCCGACGACAAGACGGACATGGGTCTGTACCGGGTGGCGCGCGAGGGGGCCGACGCACAGCGGATCGTCACGATCCACGACTACAAGGGTGGGGGGAACCTCCACCCCGACGGCCGTACGATCGCCTACCGGACCGGCGAGGACCGGGGCGAGACCTGGGCGCTGGAGGGGCTCGGTGGGGGATCGGACACACACGCTGGAGGTGACCGATGACGCGCCGTCGGACGTGCCGTCTCCGCCGCGTGTGCACTCCGCTGGCGTGCGGATTCCTGGCCATCGTTCACGTGGGCTGTCGGTCGGAGAGCGAGCGATCGGCGGTGGCGCAGGTTCCGGGTGCCGGGGGCGTGACGCCGCCGCCGGCGCTCCCGGCTGCCAGCGTGCCCGGGATCACGACTCGCCGCCTGTGGGCGGGGGGTTACCGCGACTTCTACGCCTCCTCGATCTCCCCGGACGGCCGCTACCTGTCGATGATCGACTGGTCGACGGTCGATCTGGCCGTACGGGACCTCCGGACCGGCGTGCTCCACCGCCTGACGCACATCGAGCGAAGCGAGGACAAGCCGTACGAGGACGTGGGCGTCTCGGTCTTCTCCCGCGATGGGCGGCGAATCGTGGTCGGGTGGCAGTACGCCCCCGATCTCCAGCTCCGGGCGCTCGACCTGGAGACGGATCGCGACGGGGTCCCCCACGCCGGCGAGCCGAGGGTGCTGTTCCACAATCCCGAGTACTGGCCCTACTATCCGTTCGACTGGTCGCCGGACGGGAGCGTCGTCCTGGCCAAGGTCTACACGTCCGGCAACGCGAACCAGCTCGCCCTCATCTCGACCGACGGCGGGGCCGACTACCGGGCCCTCGAGAGCTTCGATTGGCGCGAGCCGACCATGGCCGAGTTCTCGCCCGACGGGCGGTACGTGGCCTACGACTTCCCGCCCGACCCGGATTCGGCCGATCGCGACGTGTTCGTCGTGTCGCTCGACGGCGCGCACGAGGCGCGGATCGTGGGTGGCCCGGGCATCGATCGTCTCCTCGGGTGGCAGCCCGACGGGTCCATCCTGTTCCACAGCGATCGCGGGGGCACCCCCTCGGTGTGGCGGGTGCCCGTGTCGGAGGGGCGCGCGGCGGCCCCTCCGGAGCTGGTGAGGGCGGACATGTGGGGCGTGGAGCCGCTGGGATTCGCGGGCGACCGCTTCTACTACGGCGTCGACGCGAACCCCGAGCGACTGTACACGGCCGCGGTGGATCTGGAAGCCGGGCGTCTGACCAGCGAGCCCATGGCCGTCGAGGATCCGGCTCGGATCCGGATCCGCGGGTGGGACTGGTCCCCGGACGGCCAGTACCTCGCCTATTCGGGCTCGACGCCGTCGTCCCTCGGATCCACGATCGGGCTCCGGGCGATCGATGGGGGCGAGGTGCGCAGCATCCACATCGACCTGGCGCGCACCAACCGGCTGCGCTGGGACCCGGACGGAGAGTCGATCGTGCTGTTCACGAGGGACTCGAAAGCGCGACGCGGCTTCTATCGCATCGATCTCGAGTCCGGCACCTACGAGACGATCCTCCACACGGAGTGGTCGCCGCGCGGGAACTTCGCGATCTCCCCCGACGGTCGCACCCTGTACTACACCCGATACGGCCCGTCGCTCGGATCCGACCGGTTGGCGCTGGTTGGACGCGACCTCGCCTCCGGAGAGGAACGCGAGATCGCCCGGCCGAGCCTCGAAGGGTTCGGGCCGGTGGCGCTCTCACCCGAGGGGACCCGTCTGGCGGTTCTCTATCCCGGCCCGACACCGGGGCAGGTCGTGCTGGGAACGGTCCCGGTCACGGGTGGGGCGTTCGCGGGCCTCCGGACCCTCGTGGCCGCGGAAAACGTGCCCCGCATCGAATGGATGCCCGATGGACACTCGATCCTCTACTCCTCCTACGAGCCACAGGGAGACGGCGAGGTCCGGACCTGGCTGGCGCCGGTGGACGGAAGCGAGGCGAGACCCCTTGAGCTCGCGGCCGGCCAGCGATTCATCGTACGGGTGCACCCCGATGGCCGTCGCATCGCGTTCATGGCCGGCGAGTCGCGCGGGGAGGTGTGGGTGATGGAGGGACTGGGGAGGACGCCCGCCGGCATCGCCGGAGGGGAGGGATCCCGATGACCCATCACCAGGACGGCTGAGCGTGGCGGCCCGTACCGCGCTCCTTGCGCTCCTCGCGCTCGGCGCCTGCACGGCCGGCTGGGTCGGCGGACGACAGGGGCCCCGTGAGGCCTACAGGGTCCCCGTCCCCCTCGGCCTCGATCTGGTGGCCCCCGTTCCGGAGGGGAACGCCCTGAGCGCCGCCAAGGTCGAGCTGGGTCGGAAGCTGTTCTTCGATCCGGTGCTCTCGGCGGAGGGGACCCGGAGCTGTGTCTCGTGTCACCAGCCGTCCCGCTACTTCACGGACGGTCGGGCGCGAGCCGTCGATAGGAACGGGAGCCCGGGCCGGCGAAACGTCCCGTCGATCCTCAACGCGGCCTACGGTCGCTCGTTCTTCTGGGACGGCCGCGCCGGGAGCCTCGAGGAGCAGGTGGTGCAGCCGATCCAGGGAGAGACCGAGCTCGGGCTCCCGCTCGAGGAGCTGATCCGGCGCCTCTCGGAGCGCGAGGACTACCGGCTCGCATTCCGCGACGCGTTCGGAGAGGGCGGCATCTCCTCGGGCCGGGTGGCTCGCGCCCTCGCCAGCTACCTGCGTACCCTCCGCTCCGGCGACGCGCCCATCGACCGCTTCCTGCACGGCGACACGGCGGCCCTGTCACCGGACGCGAGGCGGGGGTTCCGCCTGTTCGTCGGGCGGGCCAACTGCGGCGTATGTCACCTGGCCCCGCTGTTCACGGACCACCGGTTCCACAACACCGGCGTGTCGTGGGGCTCGCCGGATCGAGGACGATCCGCGGTCACGGGCCGGGAGGAGGACCAGGGCGCGTTCAAGACGCCTTCGCTCAGGAACGTCGCCATGACGGCTCCGTACATGCATGACGGGAGCCTGGCCACGCTGGAGGACGTGATCGAGCGGTACGACCGCGGGGGGGATCCCAACCCGGCGCTCGACGAGGAGATCAAGCCGCTCGGGCTGACCCCCACGGAGAAGCGCCACCTGCTCGCCTTCCTCGAGGCCCTGACCGGAAGCGGGTGATCGGGAACGCGGGCCTCGCAAATCCGTGTCGGTCCCCATGGCGTCCAACGGGAACGTAGCGACATCCCATTGGGGTGTCCCCCCTTCTGGTGCAACCCTCTGTCTCCACCTATAGTCTAAGATCCTTAGATAAGGTGGAGCCGTGGCCGAACCCATGTCCGTCATCAAGGGGACCCTCGACGTGCTCGTGCTGAAGGCGCTGTCGTGGCAGTCGATGCACGGCTTCGAGATGACGCGCTGGCTCGAGCAGCGGTCGGGAGACCGGCTCGCGCTGGAGGACGCGGCGCTCTATCAGGCGCTGTACCGGCTGGAGCGCCGCGGCCTCGTCGAGGCGGAGTGGGGCCAGACCGAGGAGGGGCGTAGGGCGCGCTACTACGAGCTCACGCGCGCCGGGCGGCAGGAGCTCACCGAGCAGACGGAGCACTGGCTCCGCTACGCCGAGACGGTGACCGACATCCTCACCGCCGTGCCGCGGACGGCGTGATGCTCCGTTCCCGCATTCGGCGCCTGTTTCGCCTCCGCGGCCTCACGCCGCGGGACTCCGTGCGCGAGGTGGACGACGAGATGGAGCTTCACGTGGAGCTCCGCGCCGCCGAGCTCGTGCGTCGGGGTCTCGACCCCGATGCGGCCCGCGACGAGGCGCGACGGCTGTTCGCGCGGGACGCGGGGACGCTCAGGGCGCTGTACGCGGCCGCCGTCGAAAGGGACCGTCGCATGCGAACCAGACAGCGCGTCGAATCGGTGGCGCAGGATGTCCGCTACGCCTTCCGGGGTCTGATCCGGGATCCCGGCATCGCCGGATTCATCGTGGTCGCGCTCGCGCTGGGGATGGGCGCGACCGTCACCGCGTGGACGCTGCTCGATCGCCTGCTGCTCCGTCCGCCGTCGCACGTCGTCGAGCCGGATCGTGTCGTCCGGCTGTACGGCGAGCTCGATCGGGGCGATCTCGGGCTCCGGACCTCGTCCTGGATTCCGTATTCCGCGTATCTCCAGTTCCGGGACCTGGCGTCGTTCGAATCGGTCGGTGCCTACCGGATCCTGGAGCGGGTGGTGGGGGAGGGCGCGGATGCGCGGCGGATGCGGGTGGGCGATGCGCTGGGCGGCTTCTTCCCCCTGCTCGGCGTGCGACCGTTCGCCGGCCGGCTGTTCGATGCGCGCGACGACGCCGCGGTCGAGGGGAACCTGGCCGTGCTGGCCTACGACCTGTGGCGCTCGCGCTATGAGGGCGACCCGGGAGCCATCGGAAGGAGCATTCTGGTCGACGATGAGCCGCACACCATCGTCGGCGTGGCGCCGCCCGGCTTCACGGGCACCGAGCCCCGCCGCGTGGACGTGTGGGTGCTCGCCAGCTCGGCCACCGCGGGGACCACCAACTGGAACATCGTGGGACGACTGCGGCCGGGCGCCACCAGGCAAGCCGCGGGCGCCGAGGCGACGGCCGTCCATCGGCCGGACGAGAGCGGCTCGTTCACCTGGTTCCGGGACGTGCGCATCTTCGCCGGGCCGCTCGCCTGGGGCGACGACGGCCGGGAACCGGTCGAGGCGACCCTCGCCCGCTGGCTGGCGGCGGTCACCGTCATCATCCTGCTGATCACCTTCGCGAACGTGGTGAACCTGCTGCTCGTGCGCGTGGCGCGCCGCCGCCGTGAGCTCGCCGTCCGGGTGGCGCTCGGTTCGGGACGCGGGCGCATCGTCCGCCTCATCGCGGCCGAGGGCGCGCTGCTGGCGCTGGGGGGCGGCGTCGCGAGCCTGCTGGTGGCCCGCCTCCTCGAGCCGATCGTGCGACAGGCGCTGCTGGCCGACCAGGCGGGTTGGACGTCGAGCCTCGCCGACGGGCGCCTGCTCGGTCTGGCCGGCGCGATCGCGCTGATCGCCGTGGCTTGCGTCGGCGTTGTCCCGGCGCTCCAGGCCGGAAGCCCGCGGGTGGTCCGCGCGCTGCGCGGTGGACCGCGGGCGGGGTCGGCCACGCTCCGTCTGCGCGGGACGCTGACGGTGGTCCAGGCCGCCCTCTCGGTGCCCCTCCTGGTCGGAGCCGGCCTGTTCCTGCGCAGCGTCGCCAACGTGCGGGCGCTCGATCTGGGGATCGACCCCGAGGGGCTGCTCACCGCGGAGGCGATGCTTCCGCGCCTGGAGCGCTTCTCGTTCGATCGGGAGTGGGACACCTACCGGCGTCTGGAGGAGGCGGTCCGGCGCCTCCCGGGCGTGGAGGCGGTGGCCGTCTCCATCGGCCTGCCGCTGGATGGGGGGAGCTTCTCCGCGCCCGTCTGGGTCCCCGGCCGCGATTCGATTCCCGCCCTCCCGGGCGGCGGGCCGTACGTGAGCACCGTGAGCGCCGACTACTTCCACACGATCGGTACGGCCATCGTCCGAGGTCGCGCGTTCACCGATGGCGACCGCGAGGGGAGCGAGCCGGTGGTGATCGTCAACCGGACGATGGCCACGACGCTGTGGCCGGGGGGGGAGGCGCTCGATCGGTGCTTCCACGTCGACCACCCCGGGAGCCCCTGCGCGCGTATCGTCGGCATCGCGGAGGACGTGCACCGCCGGGGTCTGCGCGAGCGACCCTCGTTCCAGTACTACCTGCCGCTCGGCCAGCAGCGCATGTTCGGCGGCGCGAAGCTCGTCGTGCGGCCGGCGGCCGGCGCCGCGTTCTCCCGCGACGCGCTGCGCCGGGCGATGGTGGCCGCCGACCCGCGCGTGTGGGCCGTGGAGGTCCGCTCGCTCGAGGAATCGGTGCAGGGCGAGCTGCGTCCTCTGAGGATCGGCATGGTCACCTTCGGCATGAGCGGCGGGCTCGCCCTGCTGGTCGCCCTGCTCGGACTGTACGGCCTCATGTCGTACATGGTGGCGGGGCGGCGGCACGAGATCGGCGTGCGCGTCGCGTTGGGCGCCACGCACGGCGATGTGGTGGGCCTCGTGATGCGGAGCGGGATCGCGCTCGCCGCCGCCGGCGTGGCGGTGGGGTTGGGCATCGCGCTGGTCGCCGGTCCGTGGCTCGAGCCCCATCTGTTCGATACGTCGGCGCGCGATGTCACCGTGATGGTCCTGGTTGCCGCCGTCCTGCTCGCCACGGCGGCCGTGGCCGGATGGGTCCCGGCCCGCCGCGCGACCCACGTCGATCCGACCGAGGCCCTGCGAACAGAATAGGCCGGGGCGAGGTGCGAGGCGCTATTCGAGGAGCGGCCTGAAGGTCTCTTCCGGCGCCGGCCTCAGGTGCGGGTCCCGGTCCAGAATCCTCACGCAGGTGTTCCAGCGCAGGATGGCCTCGTCGTTCCCCTCCGGCCGTAGCTCGATCGCGCGCGCGTACAGATCGAGCGCGCGCCGCAGCCCGTCGTACGCCTCGTGCCCGGCCCCCGGCCCGCCCCGCTTGTGGCGCGCCTTCGCGCGGCGCTCCCAGATGATCCCTTCGTAGTAGTTGCGCGCGTACTCGCCCTCGAGCCGCGGGACGACCTCCATGGCCTCCCGGAACGCGGCCGCCAGCCGGTGGGAAAACTGGTCCGTGAGCGCGAGGAGCATGGTGACGAGCGCGCCCTGGTGGTCGGGGTCCACCTCGAGGATGTCGAGGCAGATGCTCTCCGCCTGACCGGGCTCGTTCAGGAGCCGGTAGTGCTCGGCCTTCTCGTGCGCCTCCCCGATCGCGTCGGGAGACAGTCGCTTGAGCTCGAACTCGCGCCGGTCGCTCACCGGGGCCTCGCGTTTCGAAGGTCCACCGCCCCCGCGCTCCGCGGCCTCACTTCGAGAACACCCGGAAGAGGCGCCGGACCGGGTCGTAGAACCGGTCCACGACCCGCTCCTTGAGCGGGATGATCGCGTTGTCGGTGATCGTGATGTGCTCGGGACACACCTTGGTGCAGCACTTGGTGATGTTGCAGTAGCCGATGCCGCCGGCCTCCTTGAGCTCCCCGCGACGGTCCTCGACGTCGAGCGGGTGCATCTCGAGCGCGGCCGAGTGCACGAAGAAGCGCGGCCCGATGAACCGCTCGTGCAGATGGTGCTCGCGGAGGACGTGGCACACGTCCTGGCACAGGAAGCACTCGATGCACTTGCGGAACTCCTGCACGCGGTCCGCGTCGCGCTGGTCGAAGCGCCACGTGCCGTCCTCGGCGTCCGGGGGGCGCGGCCTGAAGGGCTGGATGCACTTTTTGACGTCGTAGTTCCACGACACGTCGGTCACCAGGTCACGCACGAGCGGGAACGAGCGCATCGGCTCGACGGTGATCGCCTGGTCGGTCGGGAGCGTGTTCATGCGCGTCATGCACATGAGCTTGGGCGACCCGTTCACCTCGGCCGAGCACGAGCCGCACTTGCCGGCCTTGCAGTTCCAGCGCACGGCGAGGTCGTTCGCCTGCTCCGCCTGGATCCTGTGAACGACGTCGAGCACGACCATGCCCTCGTCGTACTCGGTTTCGTAGGATGCGAACGCCCCGGCCTCCGCGTCCCCGCGCCAGATCTCGAACGTCGCGTGCGGCACTAGCTGCCCCCGCTCATCGTCGCCTATCCCTGCTCCTCTATGATCGCTTCGAGCTCGCCCGGCATGGGCGGGATCGCCTCCCGTCGGATCTCCATCGACCCGTCGCCCGCCTTGCGGATGACGAGGTTCACCTTCCCCCACTCGGCATCCTTGCCGGGGTGGTCATCGCGCGTGTGGGCCCCCCGGCTTTCCGGACGGGCGAGCGCCGAGCGGGCGATCATCTCCGATACCGTGAGCAGGTTGTGGAGGTCCAGCGCGGTGTGCCAGCCCGGGTTGTACTCCCGGTTGCCGCGCACAGCCGTCCGTGCGGCCCGGTCGCGCAGCTCCGCGACGCGGCCGATCGCCTCCTCGAGGTCGGCGGCGCGGCGGATGATCCCCACCCGGTCCTGCATCAGGTCCTGGAGCGCGTACTGGACCACATACGGGCCCTCGTCGTCGTCGCCGCCGGTGCGTTCGAACGGCTCGAGCGCCGTCCGCTTCGCCTCCTCGACCGCGCGCTCGTCCACGCCGGGCGCTCCGTGCTCGGCGGCGAACGACGCGGCGTGCTCGCCCGCCCGGGCCCCGAACACGAGGAGATCGGAGAGCGAGTTGCCGCCCAGGCGGTTGGCCCCGTGGAGTCCCGAGGCGCACTCTCCGGCCGCTAACAGCCCCGGAACCGAGGTCATCTGCGTGTCGCCGTCCACGCGGATGCCCCCCATCGCGTAGTGCGTCGTGGGACCCACCTCCATCGGCTCCTCGGTGATGTCGAGGTCGGCGAGCTGCTTGAACTGGTGATACATGCTCGGGAGCTTGCGCCGGATATGCTCTGCGCCGTCCTCGACTCGGTCCTTGATCCACGCGATGTCGAGGAACGCGCCCCCGTGCGGGCTGCCGCGGCCCTCCCGCACCTCGCGCAGGATCATGCGCGCCACGTGGTCGCGGGTGAGGAGCTCGGGCGGCCGGCGCGCCTCGCGGTCGCCGCGCACGTACCGCCACCCCTCCTCCTCGCTGCCTGCCGTCGAGTCGCGGTACAGCGGCGGGATGTCGTCGAACATGAACCGCCGCCCCTCGGAGTTCCGGAGCACGCCGCCCTCGCCACGCACGCCCTCGGTGACCAGGATCCCGCGCACGCTGGGCGGCCACACCATCCCGGTGGGGTGGAACTGGACGAACTCCATGTCCAGGAGCTCGGCCCCGGCGTCGTAGGCGAGCGTGTGCCCGTCCCCCGTGTACTCCCACGAGTTCGAGGTGATGCGGAACGCGCGTCCGATTCCGCCCGTGGCGAGGATCACCGCCGGGGCTCGGAAGACGTGGAAGCGGCCCAGCTCGCGATCGTACCCGAACGCCCCGGCCACGCGCTCGCCGTCCTTCAGGAGACGCGTGATCGTGACCTCCATGTGGACGTCGATCCCCTGGTGGACCCCGTGGTCCTGGAGGGTGCGGATCATCTCGAGGCCGGTGCGGTCGCCCACGTGCGCCAGCCGCGGGTAGGCGTGCCCGCCGAAGTTACGTTGCAGGATGCGACCGTCGTCCGTGCGGTCGAACAGCGCCCCCCACGCCTCGAGCTCGCGCACCCGCTCGGGCGCCTCCTTCGCGTGGAGCTCGGCCATGCGCCAGTTGTTCAGGTACTGCCCCCCACGCATGGTGTCGGCGAAGTGGACCCTCCAGCCGTCGCGCTCGTCCACGTTGGCGAGCGAGGCCGCGATGCCGCCCTCGGCCATCACGGTGTGCGCCTTGCCGAGCAGCGACTTGCACACCACGCCCACCCGGGCGCCGGCGGCGGAGGCTGCGATCGCCGCGCGCAGACCGGCGCCGCCGGCGCCGATCACCAGGACGTCGTGCTCGTGAGTGTGGTGGCTCACCTCACGACCGGTCTCAGAAGATCCTCCAGTCCGTCCACACGCCCATCGACACGAGTCGCACGTACAGGTCGGTGAACCCGACCCAGAACAGGCTGGCCCAGGCCCAGCGCATGTGGGCGCGGTTGAGGCAGCTCACGCAGCGATAGGCCGTGAAGCGGGAGCGCGACCCCGTGAGGATGTCCCTGACGCCGCCCACCAGGTGACGGAGCGAGTGGCACCCGAGCGTGTAGCCGCCGAGGAGGACCACGTTCACCGTGAGGACGAGCGTCCCGATCCCGATCCCCCATGTCCTCGTCCCGGTGGCCGGATCCGTGAACCACATCCCCGTCCACGCGTCGCGCGCGAGGACGACGAGGAACCCGAGCGCGAGGTAGAGGAAGTAGCGGTGGATGTTCTGGATGATGAGCGGGAAGGAGCGCTCGCCCCGGTAGCCCTTGCGGGGCTCGCCGACCGTGCAGGCCGGCGGATCGGCCCAGAACGCCTTGTAGTACGCGCCGCGGTAGTAGTAGCAGGTGAGCCGGAACCCCGCCGGCGCCCACAGGATGAGGATCGCCGGGGAGAAGGGGAGGAAGGCCGGCCACCAGCCCGGAGGCGGACCGAACCAGGCGTGCGGCGAGGTGCCGAACAGCTCGGGGGAGTAGAACGGCGACAGGTAGGGGCCCGCCGCGTAGTACGCGCCCTGGAGCGCCGCCCACGTCGAGTACACGACGAACGTCCCCAGCCCGAGGAAGACG
>CAZCLY010000016.1:0-116013 GCA_964499635.1 uncultured Gemmatimonadota bacterium
TCGGGCTCCGGAGGCCGGGGAGGCGGAAGAGCTTGAGCGCCGCCTCGAACCCCCGCACGAATCCGACCGGGACCTCCACGCGTCGGCCGTCCTCCCGCCGGGCCTCAGCCAACCAGCACCTCCTCGAGCGCCAGCCGCTCGCTTCGGGGCGGCTCGGGCGTCCGGCCGGCGCGGAACACGATCCACGGATCGCGGATCCCGGTGCGCGCCCGGAGGGCCAGGTTCGCGTCGTGGTTGGTGATCAGGTTGCCGAACGGGTGGATGCGCAGTCCGTGCCGCTCGAGCCCGAGCCACAAACGCATGAGAGAGGTACCGCCCTTCACGGCCGCGTCCGCGTTCCAGAACGGGCCGTCGAGGATCATGAGGCGGGGGACGGGACCCAGGCGGCGGCGGTAGAGCGCGCGGAAGATGCCACCGACCCCCCGCCAACTCGCCAGGCCGGCGAACTTCGGCAGCATCCGGAGCTCGCGCGGCGGCATGTTCATGCAGCGCGCGGAGAGACCGTCGCGGGTCTCGCGCTCGTGCTCGCGGCCGTAGCGGAACCAGCGACTGATCTCATCGCGGTAGGCGGGCGTGGTGAGATCCTCGGTCACGGCGTCGAGGTTCAGCCGCATGAGATCCGCCACGGTCTCGCGGTCCTCGATGAGGTGGAGCGTGTAGCCGAGCGGCGTCGCCAGCGCTTCGAGCGCGGCGGGGGCCTCGGGCGGCAGAGGCTCCTCCGCCGGGGCCAGCCGCGAGGTGCGACGCGAGAGGAAGACGGCATCCTCGAAGCGGGGTTCGACGATGGGGCCGTCGGTCAGCTCGACCGTCGCGTAGCGAACGAGGCCGGCCGGATCGCCGGCGGTCGAATGTTCGGTCGACGAGCCGTCGATCGGATCCGCGAGGCCGCCCGCGCGCGTCGCGGCTCTCCGCACCGCCTCCGCCTCGACGTCGTGCGTCGCGAGCCCGAAGCCCCGGTTGGCCGCCAGGATGCGGAGCGCCTCGACGTACATCGCGAGCGCCGCGAGGATGAAACAGCCCGAGATGTCCTCGTCCGGGAGCGCGCGGGCCGGATCGAGCAGCACCTCGATCCGCCGCTTGCCGAGGTGCCGCACCTTCCACGGCTGCGTGTTGTGGGGCGATGGCGTCCACCGGGCGAGCTCGAGGATCTCGCCCCAGGGGCCGTCGGCGGCTCCCGCGGTCACGACGGTCTCGCCGTCCGCGGGATCAAGGGCGGTCTCCACCGCGTTCGGTCGCTTCGCCGTGTCCGATCATCCACAGATCAACCCCCTCGGCGCCCCGGCCCCGTTGCCACACCCGGATCACGGGTGAAGCTTCGGCATCGAAGCTACGCGACGCACCCCGGCGAAAGGAGCCCGATGAGCCGTTCACGCGTCCGCCTGCGGCGGGGCCTCGCCGAACTGGCGGTCATCGTGGCCGGCGTGCTGATCGCGCTGTGGGCCGACGGCGTCGTGGGGGGCTGGGCCGCCCGCGACTCGCTCCGGTCGCACCTCGGGGCTGTGCGCGACGAGCTCGACAACGAGGTCGCGACCCTCGACGGGCTCATCGCGGGCGTCGACGAGGAGCTCGACGCGCTCCGGACGCTGGGTGGACTCCGACCGTCGAACGTTCCTGCCGATTCGGTGATGGCCCGGCTCGTCACCGCCGGCTTCACCAACGCCACCACCTACGAGCCCGGTCTCGGCGCGCTCGCCGACCTCGAGGGCTCGGGGCTCCTTCCCCGGGTCGGCCAGGAGGAGATCCGCCTCGCGTTCGCGGAGCTGCGGCAGACCCTGAACGCCGCCCGGGCCGACCTCGACATCAACGTGCTGGGGCCACAGCAACGGTTCTTCGATCCGTTCATCCTGGACGAGTTCCCGTTCATCTGGCACCGGCTGGCCGCCTACGGCGGGCTCGAGATCGTCGGCGACGTCGACATGGTGTGGAGCCCGCTGTTCACTCCGCGCGGCCGGGGGCTCACCGCGATGCGCTACGACTTTCTGGCGTCGACGATCGGACGCTGGCGGGAGGTCCAGGATTCGTTCCGAGAGGTGATCGCCTTGATCGACGTGGAACTCGGCCGGGCGTAGCCGCCGTCGATTCGGCTACGGTTCAGCGCGCCCTCAGTCACATGCGGCACAGCTCTCCCAACCGTCCCTCCGTTTGAGGGCCGGATGATCGCATCCCCCAACATGTCCCCTGCGCCTTTCTGCGGAAGTCCCCCGATCGCCCTCGGCCGCAGCCGTCCATCGAGGGCGAACGTCGTTCAGGTGGGGATATCCGCCATTGACGTATGGCCTCTGCTGACATATCGTTGCTTTGGGAGATCACGATCCTGGCCTGCTGATCGTCGAGACGAAGGTGTTCACCCGACGGATCACGACGGCCCTCGACGACGAAGCGTACCGGAAGCTCCAGATAGAGCTCGTTCGAGACCCGAAGGCCGGAGCGCTGATCCGGGGCTCCGGCGGCCTTCGAAAGATCCGGTGGGCACCCGAGGGACAGGGGAAAAGTGGGGCGATACGGGTAATCTACTACTGGCACCGGCCCGCTCACCTGCTGCTCCTGCTGTTCGCGTTCAAGAAGGGGCGACAGGAGCGTCTCACTCCCGCGCAACTGAGGGCCATGCGGCGAGCAGTGAAGGAGGCGTTTCGATGAAGGACGAGTTGTTCGAAGAGCTCCTCGAGAGCATCCGGGAGGGGGGCGAGATCCTCCGCGGAAGCAAAGAGCCTTCGCGCGCATGGAAGTTCGACGAGCCGGATGTGGCCGCGATCCGCGATCACTACGGACTCTCACAGTCGAAGTTCGCCGCGCTCCTCGGGATCAGCGTCCGGACGCTTCAGAACTGGGAGCAGGGGCACCGCCGCCCCCGTGGGCCCGCCCGGGTGCTGCTAAGGGTGGCGGCGCGACATCCGGAGACGCTGCTCGACCTGATCCGCGAGGGCGACGAGGACGAGCAGCCGACGCCGGTCACGGGTCGACTTCGAGGCGTGCTCCCCCGGGGGGCGGGAAGGCGGGAGCATCTCGATCACCTGGAGGCCAGGCACTCGAGCGCCCACCGACGTCCGGGCGATCAGACCGGCTGAGCGAATGGATCGTCGCTACATGTTCTCGATCATCGCCTGGCCGAACTCCGAGCACTTGAGCAGCGTGGCGTCGTCCATGAGGCGCTCGAAGTCATACGTCACGCGCTTCTGGGCGATCGTCTTCCCGAGCGAGGAGACGATGAGGGCGGCGGCCTCGTCCCACCCCATGAAGCGGAACATCATCTCGCCCGACAGGATCAGCGAGCCCGGGTTCACCTTGTCCTGGCCGGCGTACTTGGGCGCCGTGCCGTGCGTGGCCTCGAAGATGGCGTGGCCGGTCTGGTAGTTGATGTTGGCGCCCGGGGCGATCCCGATGCCGCCCACCTGGGCGGCGAGCGCGTCGGAGATGTAGTCGCCGTTCAGGTTCAGGGTGGCGATCACGTCGTACTCGTCCGGGCGGGTGAGGATCTGCTGCAGGAAGGCGTCCGCGATCACGTCCTTGATCACGATCCCGTCCGGGGTCCGGCACCAGGGACCGCCGCCGAACTCCTCGGCCCCGAACTCCTCCCTCGCGAGCTCGTAGCCCCAGTCGCGGAACCCGCCCTCGGTGAACTTCATGATGTTCCCCTTGTGGACGAGCGTGACGCTCCCGAGCCCACGCTGGCGGGCGTACGAGATCGCGCTCCGCACGAGCCGCTTGGTGCCCTCCTCGGAGACGGGCTTGATCCCGATGGAGCTCGTCCCGGGGAAGCGGATGGCGGTCGTCCCCATCTCCTCCTGCAGGAAGGCGATGAGCTTCCGGACGTCATCGGTACCGGCCTTCCACTCGATCCCGGCGTAGATGTCCTCCGTGTTCTCGCGGAAGATGATCATGTCGACGCGGTCGGGGCGCTTCACGGGGGACGGGACCCCCTCGAACCAGCGGATCGGGCGCACGCAGGCGAACAGGTCGAGCTTCTGGCGGAGCGCCACGTTCAGCGACCGGAACCCGCCGCCGACCGGCGTGGTGAGCGGACCCTTGATGGCCACCAGGTGGTGGCGGATCGCCTCGAGCGTATCGTCGGGGAGCCAGCTCCCGACGACCTCGTTGGCCTTCTCGCCGGCGTACACCTCGAACCACACGATCTCGCGATCTCCGCCGTAGGCGCGGGACACGGCGGCGTCGAACACCGCCTTCGACGCGGCCCAGATGTCGGGTCCCGTGCCGTCGCCCTCGATGAACGGGATGATGGGCCGGTCGGGAACGTCGAGCTCGCCGTCCCGGAGGGTGATCGCCTCGCCGTCGGCGGGAGTCGAGAGATGTTCGTATGAAGGAGCCACGCGCTGCCTCGTCTGCCGCGGAAGTCGGGGTTTCGGCCATCCCGGAGGACCGCCGCTCGGGGCCCGTGCCGTCGCTCTGGCAGCGGACGGCGGGCGAGCGGGAGATTACGAAACGCCGCGGACGCGGACAAACGCGGAAGGGCGGTAAACGCGTGACGGAGACATGACGTCACACCCCCGACGACCGATCACGACAACCGGACGGGCCGTGCCAGCCAGCGTGCCGAGACGGGAAGAGAGCTCCGGAGAGGATCTCGATGCGCTCGCGCGCCGGGCGGGGGACGGGGACGCGGAGGCGTTCGACGAGCTCGTGCGCCGCATCCACGCCCGCATCTACCGGTGGGCGCTGATCCGCGTGGCCGATCCGGACGATGCCGACGACGTGGCGCAGACAGTCCTCGTCCGGCTTCACCGCAAGCTGGGGACATGGCGGGGGCCGGGCCGGTTCACGACGTGGCTGTACCGCGTGACGGCGAACGAATGCTCCTCGTGGCGCAGGCGCCTCCTCCGCCGGGTGAGCGGGCGGGAGCGGATCCGCCGCGAGGCGGAGCGGCGGGACGCCGCGGGCTCCGAGGGAACGGGGCCGGGAGCGACGGAGCCCCCGTCGCTCCCGAGCGAGATCGAGGAGCTCGTGGGGCACTACTTCGGCGAGCTGCCGGAGCGGCAGCGGGAGGTGTTCGACCTCGTGGACATACAGGGCTACAGGCCGGCCGAGGTGTCTGAGATGCTACAGCTCAACGCGAACACGGTGCGCGCCAACCTGCTCAAGGCGCGCCGCTCGATGCGCGCGCGGATCCTCGAGTCGCATCCGCACGTCGTGGAGGACGCCGGATGACGGATCGAGCGGCGTGCGAGCGCGTACGCGGGCGTTGGCTGGCGGGCGAGGAGCTCGGGACCGTGCGCGAAGAGGAGCGGGCGCACCTCGCGAGCTGCGCGGCGTGTCGGAGCGCGCTCGCGCGGCTGGAGCGCGACATGGGCGCCCTGGCCGCCGGGCTCGACGCGTTCGCCCCGGCCCTCACGGCCGAGGAGGCGGTGGAGGTCGCGCGCCGGGGCTCGAGTGGACGCGTGGGGTCGCGCGGGTCCGATCGTCCCGCCCGCCGCCGGGCGTGGCTCGGCTGGCCGATCACGGCCGCGGCCGCGGCGCTCCTAGCCGTGGTGCTGGCGGGGCCGTGGCGTCCGGAGGGCCGGCGCGGCGAGGCCGCGCGAGCGCCCGAGGCGGCGCTGGCGCGGCCGGCCCCGGACCCGGCGGACGAGGAGCCGCTGGGCTTCTCCGTCGACGTGCCCGAGAGCGGTCGGGTGGCCGTGTTCGCGACCGCCGACCCCGACATCCACGTGGTGTGGTTCTACTGAGCGGTCCGGCTCCACGAGCCGTCCGAATGTGACCGTTCCTCGGAGCGGTCCGGGAGGAAGACATGAGAGCGAGAGGACTCGACATGCGCACGACGATACCGGCCATCGCACTGATCCCCGTGCTGATCGGCGCGCTGGCCTACGCCTGCGACTCCGGCCCCGGGCTCGACACGCGGACCTTCGAGGTCCAGAACATCGATCCCGGCGAGGCCTTGGCCATGGTGCGACCGTACGTGTACGAGGAGCGCGCGGCCGCGCCCGGCGAGGTGACGGCGTTCCAGGGGGGGATCACGGTGCGGGAGACCCCGGAGAACCTGGACCGGATCGCCGAGGTGCTCAGGCGCTACGATCATCCGAAGCCGGGGGTGCGGCTCCACTTCCAGATCATCGAGGCGGATGGCTTCGAGGGCGAGGACGCCCGGATCGCCGACGTGCGCGACGCGCTGGACGAGCTGTTTCGCTTCAAGGGCTATCGGCTGGTGACCGAGGCGCAGATCGCGGCCATGGAGGGGACGAGCTCCAGCCAGCAGTTCGCCGAAGGGGACCGTGACTTCCAGCTCCGTGCGGAGGTCACGGAGGTCCGCGGATCCGACGAGCACGGCTCGGTGCGCGTCTCTGTAAGCCTGATCGCCGATGACGGACGCAGCGGCTACGTCGAGACCTCGCTCGCCGTCCCCGTCGGGCAGACCGTCGTCCTCGGGAGCTCGAAGCCCCGGAACGCGCCCACCCTGATCCTCACCGTGCGCCCGGAGTTCGTCACCCTGCCCGACTCGACGGGCTGACGCGGAGCGGCCAGGCGAAGCGGCTACTCGCCCCCGGCGGCGTCGGCCACCCGGTCGAGCGCCCCCGCGATCGCCGCCGCCAGCAGTCCGCGATCGGGCCGCCCGGCGCGCACGATCGCCTCGTCGAGCGCCGAGCACACGGTCATCTCGATCGAGTCGAAGATGTCGAGCGCCGGGGCGGGCTCGTCCCTCTGGACCTGGTATGCGAACGCGTGCGCCGTCCCGAGGTTCGCGATGAAGTCGGCCACGATCGCGAAGCGCCCGTCCGCCGACCGCATGACCGACGTATCGCCGGGACCGCGGGTGGCGAACGGATGGTTGGCCCCGCACACGATGGTGCCCACGCCCTGGCGCTCGAGCCGGTCGAGGACGTCTCCGGTGAGCGTGCCCGACGCCGCGGCGCACACGCACACCTCCGCCGGGGTCTCCCCGGCCCGCGCGTGGCTGGCCTCCGGGTCCCCGGCGAGGGCCCCCGCGGGGAGCCTGCTTCCGCGTCGCTCGACAAGCAGCCGTTCGATGCCGGCCGCATCCAGCCCCTCCTCGGAGACGAGCGCCGATTCCACATCGGTGATCGCCACGATGCGGGCCCCCCAGCGCGCGAGGTAGAGGGCGGCGGCACCTCCCACGCGCCCGAACCCCTCGAGCAGCACGCGGACGCCCTCGAGCGACCGGCCGCGACGCTCGAACGCCCGCAGCCCCGCGGTCGCCACGCTGAACCCGGTGACCATGTCCGCCACCCGCATCTCGAGGCCCTCGAGGCCCAACTCGTCCGGCACGGGCTGTCCGAGCCCCGCACGAACGGCCTCCATGCGGCGCGCGAGGCCCTCGCCGCGCAGGCCGAGGTGGCCGCGCGCCATGCCCTGCTGGGGGTGCGCGAGACCCAGCGCGCGGCAGGCGGGAAGGACCTCGCGCACCTCGTCGATGTTCAGATCCCCCGCGGTCGAATAGCAGCTCGCGAGGTACGGCCGGATGGCGGCGAACCAGCGGCGCAGGACCTGCTGCTTGCGCGGGTCCTCGGGGTCGAAGTCGATGCCCGATTTGGCGCCCCCGATGGGTGGGCCGGAGATCGAGAACTTGAGCTCCATGACCTTGGCGAGGAACTGGACCTCCTCGCGCTCCAGACCCTGGCGCATGCGCGTTCCCCCACCGGCCGCGCCGGCGCGGAAGCGATTCACGACCAGCCACGCGCGGGCCTGCGTCTCGGGATCGCGCCATTCGACGACGATCTCCGGCGGGCTCGACAGGTAGGCCTCGTACCGGTCCCACACCTCCGAGGCCTCGCGAGGGGCACGGCCGTCAGTCATCCCGCCGCCCCCCAATCCATCCCCCGCTCGCGCGCGGTTGTATACGCTGTATACATTGGATACATGATCCATGTGTTCGAGACCACTCGGCGGCGATCCTCCGGGCTGCGCCCGAGCCCCCGAGGGCGGGCGCTAGTCCCGAGGCCCGATCCGAGCCCCGGTACGCGAGGCGACCTCCCGTGGATCGCCGGGCGGAAGGTTATGAGCCTATTCGATGTTTCGGAAGCGCGCGTCGCGAGCCTGGCCCCCCGCGGTGTTGGGCCCGGCCGCCGGACGCCGTAGGTTGGGCGCCGTGAAAGGGGGGCCACGGACCTCCCCGCACGCATTCCAGACCGGACGAGGGCGATGAGGCTGGGCACGAGACGAACGCGGGGCGGACCCCGGCATGCGCGGCGAGGCCGCGTGGCCCTGTGGCTGGCCTTCCTGTTCGTCGCGCTGGGTCCGACGGCCTCGATCCGGCCCTGCCCGGTGCACATGGGGGGACACGGGCGCGGGGGGATGGACTCCCACGCCGGGCACGCCGGCCACCACGGGGGCGCGGCGCGCACGGGCGGTCGGGACGGCGGTGATCGCTCGCACGACTCCGGGCCGTCAGTTCCCTGCGACTGCCTGGGGATGTGTCTAACCTGCTGCGTCGCGCTGCCCAACGCGACCGCGAGGGCGAATCTCGCGGGTGGACGCCTCGTTCCGATCCCGGTGCCGATCGTCCACTCGCTCGTGCGCGGCAATCCCGCCCCCTATCTCACTCCCCTCGCGAAGCCTCCTCCCGCCTGACCCGGCGCCCGATCGGGTGCCGCACGGATCCGACATCACATCACAGGTCACGGACCGCGTCCGGCCCCGGCATTCGCGGGCCGGTCACGTCGTGTCGATCGGCGCGATGGTGCCGGGCCACGCCACGAGGGTCGCGGCCGCGGTCCCGCCTCGGACCACGAATAGAGGAACAACGCCGTGAACATACGAGCATCGCTTTCCAACATCGTTCGGGTCACCGTCCCCGCGGTCCTCCTGGGGCTGGCGGGGATCGTCCCTCTCCGGGCCCAACAGGTCGGGGAGATCGTGGGCCGGGTCACGGGTCCCGGCGGGCTGGGGGTCGCAGGGGCGGCCGTCGAGATCGTCCAGCTGGATCGCACGGAGGCGACCGGAGAGGAGGGCACGTTTCGCTTCGACCGGGTCCCGGAGGGGACATTCCGCGTGCGCGTCACCCACCTCGGGTATGCCACGCACGAGGAGCGCGTATCTGTCCGGGCCGGCGCCACCGCGCGCGTCGACTTCGAGCTGAGCCCGCGACCCATCGCGCTCCAGGGGGTCAAGGTCACGGTCGTCCGCCCCGATCTGATCCCCGAGTCCACCCTCGAGGGAGACCAGCTCGACGAGGCCAACCCGCGCGATCCGGGGGAGCTGGTGCGCGCGCTCGCCGGGGTCGACGCCGTGCGTCGCGGACCCATCGGGCTCGATCCCTCGGTCCGGGGGCTGCGCGAGACAGAGGTCGGAGCCTACGTCGACGGCCAGCGGACGTTTCCGGCCGGTCCGGCCCGCATGGACTCGCAGCTGGGTCACGTGGATCCGTCCGCGATCCGCAAGATCGAGGTCATCAAGGGTCCCTACGCCCTCACGTGGGGAGCCGGGAACCTGAGCGCCATCCGGGTCGAGACGCAGGAGGTGCCGCCGCTGGCGCCCGGCGCGCTGCACGGCACGCTGTCCACCGGGTACGACGGGAACCTCGACGCGGTCGAGACCTCGGCGTCGCTGTTCGGGCGCTCCGGGGGTGTCTCCTACTGGGCGCTGGGCGCGTGGCGAGACGGGAACGACTACGAGTCGGGCGATGGACAGGTCGTCCCGGCCGACTTCCGCTCGTGGGAGGGCCGCGGGAAGCTCGGGCTCGAGATCGGCGACTCGGGTCTCCTGACCCTGGGCGCCGGCCACCAGGAGCAGGACGACATCGATTACCCGGGCCGCATCCTGAACGCGCTGTTCTTCCACACCACCACTGGATCGGCGGAGCTCGAGCTGCGGCCGTCCCCGGAGGGCACGCTGCGCTCGCTCGACCTGCTGGCGTACGTGGGCCACGTCGACCACAACATGACCAACGCCGGCAAGCCGACCGCCGAGCCGAATCCGAACCGTACGCCGCCCTTCGCGCTCGACGTCGACGTGGTGACGGCCTCGACCACCCTCGGCGGGCGCGCCGCGGTCGAGCTCGCACCGAGCCCCCTGTGGTCCGTCGAGATCGGCGGCGATGCTTACAGCGTCAATCGGGATGCGCAGCGGACGGTGGCGCGCCAGGACAACCAGATGACGCTGTTCGAGGACCAGGTGTGGCCCGACGTGACCATCACGGACGTGGGGACGTTCGTGCGGGCGTCGCGGCGGGTCGGCTCGAGCGTGCAGGCGGCGCTCACCGGTCGGGTCGACTTCGTGGCGGCCGACGCCGGCACGCCGAGCGACTTCTTCCTCCAGAACGTGAGCGACGACCTCGACCAGTCGGAAACGAACCTGAGCGGCGCGTTCACGCTCGGCGTCGACCTCGACGAGCACTGGACGCTGTCGGCGGGGGTGGGCTCGGCCGTACGGACGGCCGATGCGCTGGAGCGCTATTCGGATCGCTTCCCGGCCAGCAAGGCCCAGATCGCCGCCGAGTTCGTCGGGAATCCCGCCCTCGAGCCCGAGCGCAGCACGCAGGTCGACGTGTGGCTCGAGGCTGATTTCCCGCGGGTTTCACTGGATTTGAACGCGTTCAATAGATGGATGGCGAACTACATCACGCTGGCTCTCAGCGACCTGCCGAAACGGCTGCCACTGAGCCCGGATCAGGTGTACGAGTACGTGAACGGCGAGGCGACCTTCCGGGGCTTCGAGGCCTCCGCCGCAGTCCGCGTGACGGACGAGGTGTCGGTCCGGGGGTCCGCCCAGTACCTGTGGGGACAGGACGAGACCCTGGACGAGCCCGCGCTCGGCGTGTCCCCCTTCACGAGCGCGCTCACCCTGCGCTACGACCACCCCGGGCGCCGGTTCTACGTCGAGGGCGGGGTGCAGGGCGTCGCCAGGCAGGACCGGCTCGCCACGCAGCGGGGGGAGACGCAGGCCACGGACGGGTACGTGCTCGCGGACCTGCAGGCGGGGATCCGGCTCCTGGATCGCCTCGAGCTCCGGGGCGGTGCGCTCAACCTCTTCGACCAGGAGTACGTGAACCACCTGAACTCGAAGAACCCGTTCACGGGCGCGCAGATCCCGGAGCCGGGGCGGGTGTTGTTCGTCGATCTGAGCATCGCGTTCTAGAGACGGGGCGGGGGTCCCCGCTGCAGTGCCGGGGCCCCCCGCTCCGGGCGGGGCGCCCCCCGATCGGTCATTGACCGGGTAGACGGCCTTGGTGCTCTACCCCTTTACGCGTCCACTTTACCTCGACCGTACCGCCGCTCTCATCGATCGCCTGCCGCAGGTCCGAGACCTCGCGGATCGGCCGCCCCCCGGCCTCGAACAGGACATCGCCGGGTCTGAGGCCCGAGCGGGCCGCCGGAGTGCCCGACACGACCCGCATCACCAGCAGCCCCTCACGCCCCGCGGCGACCGCGTTCGCCAGCGCGCCGGTGGCGACCTCGAACTCGGCGCCGGCCAGGGAGTTGTTCAACCACTCGCCGAAGCGGGCTTCGTCCATCCCGGCGCGTGCCACGCGGGCGAGGCGACGGCGGAAGTCATCCCCGGGCAGCCGCTGGCGGATCGAGGCCAGCACCCGGAGGGCATCGCTCGCCTTCCGGTACGTGGAGTCCTGGATGAGCCTCAGGTCGACCAGGAGCTGGTCGCGCAACGCGGGCTGCTGCTCCACGAGATCCGACGCGTCGAGCTGCATGAGCCGCAGCTGACCGTCCACGACGCGCAGCGTGGCGGGCTCCACCGCGACGTCGGCATCGTCCACATCGCGAATCGTGATCGCGAACGCGCCCTGCGTTTCGTCCGGGTCCGTGAGGGTCACCACGAACGTGCGCGGTCGATCCTGCCGCAGGAGCACGCGCTGCGCCTGTCCCGTGGGCCGGCCGGTCCACGCGATCGCCTCGGGATTCGCGGGGCGCGTGGACGGCGTGACGTGCACGTAGCGCCGCACCCCGTCCCGCATGAAGTCGACGCTGACGGGGGCGCCGGGGCGAATCGAGTCGATCAGGCGGTGGACCGATTCGAACGTCAGGTCCTGGCCGTTGAGGGCCACCATCTGGTCCCCCGGACGGATCCCGGCGCTCGCCGCCGGTCCATCGGGTTGCACGCCCTCGACGTTCATCACGAGGTCGCACGTCTTCCAGTCGGTGTTCGTCTCCCACACACACTCGTAGTACTGGGTCATGTTGATGCCCAGCCAGCCGCGCTCCTGCGCGGCCGCCGCCCCCGGGGTCGCGACCAGCCCGGCCAGCACCGCCCCGAGGACCGCCCCTCCTGTCGCGCGTGACCGCATCGCCCGAGCGCTCACCAGGCCACCGTCCTCGCGTCGTACACCGAGCGTTCGATCGCCTCGGCCAGCCGCGCCCGCTCGTCCATGAGCTGGATGAGGTAGGCGCTCGCGAACGGGTCGTCCGGCGAGCCCTGGAGCCGCTCCTGCATGGCGCGGATGAGCCCGTCGAGACGGGCGGCGAGCCGCGCCGCCTTCACCGCGTCGAACTCCTCGGGCCGGTCCCCGGCGGCCGTGGCCTGTTCGTCATCCAGGCCGGCCTGGCGAAGCGGCGCCCGCAGCTCCTCGAGCTCCGACAGCACGTTGAGGACGGCCCGGTCCTCGCCGGCAGCCGATACGACCGCCGGGACGCTACCGCCCATGCCCCCGGGCGTGTCCGCGCCGCCGGCCCGGGAGCCGGTGAACTGGAGACCGGCCACGACGCCGCCCGCGAACAGCGCCACGGCGGCCGCGGCCTGCAGGAGGCCGTTGGCGAGCAGCCGGCGCCACACGCTTCCGTGTCTCGGCCCGATCGCGGACGAGACCGTGGTTCCCCTCATTCGCTCGAGCCGCGTCTCGATCCGGCGCCACTCGTCCGCGGGCGCGTCCAGCTCGCCCAGCGCCGAGAGCGCCATTCGCATGCGGGAGAGTCGCTCCGACTCGGCCCGACACGTGTCGCACGTCTCGAGGTGACGCTCGCCCTCCCGATCGGCCCAGGGCTCGTCCAGGAGAGCCGAGATCCGTTCGATGCTCAGATGTTCAGCCATTTCGATCGATCCATCCGATCCGGGGCTCGTATGCCCGCGTTCTACCTTCGCGTATCTCAGATGCGCGCTTCCCCGCGCGCTCCATCCTCGTGCATGCCGGACGACGCGATCATCTCCCGCATCCGCGCCCGGGCCTTGTGCAGCTGCGACTTCGACGTCCCCGCCGAGCAGTCGAGCGACTGCGCGATCTCCTCGTGCGTCCACCCCTCCACGTCGTGCAGCACCAGCACCTTTCGGTATCCCGGCGGCAGCCGGTCGAGCGCCAGCGACAGCACGCGGCGGTTGACCACCAGATCGTCCGGTGCGTTGACGACGCGCGGGAGGTTCGCCGACGCCTCCACCCGATCCCGTTTCGAAGAGCGCCGCAGCCGGTTGAGGGCCACGTTGGTCGCCAGACGGTAGATCCACGTCCCGAACGCGGACTCTCCCCGGAACAGGTGGAGCTTCTCGAATGCGCGCACCCAGGCCTCCTGAGAGAGGTCCTCGGCGAGATGGTCGTCTCCGACCAATCGTCGCACCACCGTGTAGACGCGGCGCGAATGGGCCTCGTACAGCTCGCCCATGGCGACGCGATCGCCCGCGCGTGCGCGGGCTATCAGCTCCCGTTCGTCCACGCCGCTCCCTCTCTGCCGGCCTCGTTCAGGTGGTTGGATACCCGGGGTGCCGGACCGGGTTGCCTGTCCCCAGCCACCTCATGGCGGTCGGGGCGAGCGCCACGACCACGAGTGCCGTGACCAGGCCCGCCAGCGCGTCCGTGCCGTAGTGGAAGCGCCCGTAGACCGTTCCCAGGGCGAGGGCCATCTCGGGGACGATGAGGACCCAGAACCAGCGTCCGTCCTCCCGGCCGGCGGCGAGGACCGCCGACAGCGATGCGGCGATGTGCGAGCTGGGGAACGCGGTGCCCTTCGAGGAGCCGCCCTCGAGGATCGCGTGCACGGCGCGGTAGAAGGTCCCGTTCGACAGCTCCCCGCCGATGCGCTCGAACTCGTACCGTGGACCGGCGACCGGAAAGGCGATGAACACGGCGTAGCACACGAAGAACGCGGCCATGATGGTGAACGCGGTGCGGACGAGCGCCGGCTGGCCCCTGGTGACGTAGACGCCGATCAGCCCGATGGGGACGATCGCGTAGTACGCCCCGTACCCGAGGTGGAGTGCCTCGGAGAGGGGAAGCCAGGGGAGCGCCGAGCTCAGGAAGAGGCTCGGCTGCCCGCCGAACAGCGCCCTGTCCCACCCCTGGACCGTGGCGTCGTAGAAGCGGTCGGTCAGGAACCGATCGAGCGTCGCGAGCTCCGCGTACAGCAGCGGCACGGTCACGACGGGATACGCCCCACGCAGGAACCCGGTCACGCCCCGCACCGGGTTCCAACGGCGCAGGCTCCGGACCAGCAGGATGGCGACGAGATGGACGGCGGCTACCAGCACGCCGATCCCGCCTCCGAAGAACAGCCCGAGCGCGCCCGTGAGCGCCAGGTAGCCCTGCACGAGCCGGTCGAGGGCGACGAAGCTCCCGGGCGCGGCCGCCGACCGGGCAGCCCGGTCCGGCGCGGACGCGACGGCTCCCCGCGTCACGTCGCGCTCGGCAGCCACCCCGCCTCCCGGTACCAGGCAGCCGTCAGGGCCAGCCCCTGGCGGATGTCGACGCGCGGCTCCCACCCCAGCGCCCGTCGCGTTTCGTCGATCGCGGTCGTCCAGCGGTGCCGGGACATGTCGCGCGCCCGGCGCCGGTCCATCGCGGGGGCCTTGCCCGTGAAGCGCGACACGACCTCCGAGACGAGCCCGGCCGCCCAGAAGAGCGCCGGCGGGACCTGCACGATCCTCGCGTCGACGCCGAGCCCCTCCTCGAGGGCGAGGGCGAGCGCGGGCCACCCGTGCCGCGCCGGGTGCGCGACGGGCAGCGGCGGACCCGGCGGCGGGGCCGTGAGCGCCGCCGTGGTCGCGCTCACGACATCGTCCACGTACACCGGCTGGAGGGGCGGCGAGCCGGCGGGAACGGGCACCCACCCGCGCGCGGCCAGCCTGAACAGCGGCAGCAGGTCCGGATCGCGCGGCCCGTAGATGCCACCGGGTCGAAGCACCACGCGCTCCATGTCGCCCTCGAGCCCGCCGAGCGCCCCCTCCGCCGCCGCCTTGCTGCGCCCGTACGGGCTGATGGGTCCCGCGGCCCCGTCCGGCCCCCGCGCCGCGAGGCTCGACATGAACACGAAGCGACGCACGCCGGCGCGGGAGGCGGCGCGCGCCAGCGTGGCGGTGCCGTCGGCGTTCACACGTCGGAACTCCGCCTCGCTGCGGGCGCGCGTCAGACCGCCGCAATGGACGACCGCCTCCACCCCCGCGATCGCACCCGGGACGGTCCCCTCCACCAGATCGAGCGTGACCGTCTCGACACCCAGCGGCTCGATCCACCGCGTGTCGCTCGTGCGACGCACCGAGCACACGACCCGGTGCCCGGCCTCCACCAGGGCCCCGGCGATGTGGCTCCCGAGGAAACCCGTTCCTCCGGTCAGGAGGATGTTCATCGCGGTAAAGCGATAACGTAAAGTGCGCAGCGGATCTGGATGGACGAGCGGTGCGGCGGACCGTTGAAAACCACGCGTCGGAGCCGCTGGAGGGGAGTCGGGAGACGGACGTTCACGTGTCAGATCTCGACGTCGTACAGCCGGTAGCGGCGGTACAAGCGGGCCCCCATGCGCTCGATGGCCTGGTTCATCTTGACGTTGTCCTCGAGGATCCAGGACAGCTCGGCGCGGGTGATGCCGCGCTCGGTCCCGTTCCGGAACAGGGCCAGGTAGAGGAGGGTGTCGATCCCCTTGCCGCGGTAGGCCTCGAGGACTCCGAGGATGATCACCCGCATGGTGGTGATCTTCCGTCGGAGGAAGAGCGCCTTCACGATCCCGAACGGAAACAGCTTCCCGTTCAGCCGCTTCAGGACGTAGTTGAAGTCGGGCAGCGCGAGCGCGAAGCCGATCGGCTCGCCCGCCTCGTTCTCCACGAACAGGGCGAGTCGCGAGTCGACGATGGGCTTGAGCTCCTCCGCCATGAAGTCGAACTCCGCGTCCGTCATGGGAACGAAGCCCCAGTTTTCCTCCCAGGCGTCGTTGTACAGATCCCGGATGGACTCGAGCTCCGCCCCGAAACGGGGCATGTCGATGGGCCGCAGGCTCACGTGGAACCGCTTGCGGACGATCTTCTCGGCCCGGACGAGGTATTCCGGCTCGCTCCCCGGGTAGGCCGGGTCGCTCGAGTCGACCATCCACGCGTACAGGTCGCGGGCCTTCTCGAACCCGTACCGCTCGAGCAGGCCCGGATAGTACGGGGGGTTGTACGGCATCATGACCACCGGCGGGCCGGGGTCGCCGTCGACGAACAGACCCGACATCTCGTTGGTGGAGAAGCTGGTCGGCCCGCGCATCACCTCGAGCCCGCGCTCGCGCAGCCACTCCCGCACGGTATCGAACAGCGCCGTCGCCACCCCGTCGTCGTCGATCGACTCGAAGAACCCGAAGAACCCGACGGGCTCCGCGTGGAACGCCTCGTGGTTCCGGTTCCGGATGGCGCAGATCCGACCCACCGGATCGGAGTCGCCGCCACGGTAGGCGAGGTACGGCTGCGCCTCGGAATGAAGGTGGAACGGGTGCTTCGAGGGGTCGAAGGCCTTCCGCATGTCCAGGTCGAGCGGCCGCACCCAGTTCGGGTCGTCCGCGTAGATCGCCGCCGGAAGATCGATGAACGCGTCCAGTCCGGCGCGCGTCACGACGGGCTCGACGCGGATGGGTGGCTCGGAGCGGTGGGTCATGGGACGGGGTCACGCTTTCGCGTGTGGGAAGGGCGGTTCTTCAACAGGCTTCTAGACGACCTGAAGCTCCTTCGCGACCCGTTCCACCTGGTCGAGCACGAAGTCGAGCTGCTCGTCGGTGTGCGTGGCCATGTAGCTGGTGCGGAGCCGGCAGCTGCCCTCCGGCACCGCCGGCGGGACGACCGGGTTCGTGAACACCCCGGCATCGAACAGCGCGCGCCAGAACTGGAAGGTCTTCTCGAGCGGTCCGATGAGGATCGGGACGATGGGGGTTTCGGTCGGCCCGATCTCGAACCCGATCGAGCGGAAGCCGTCCATCATCTTGTGCGTGTTCTTCCACAGCCGCTCGCGGCGCTCGGGCTCGGAGCGGATGATGTCGAGCGCCTTGAGCACCGTGGCCACCGAGGCCGGGGGCATGCTGGCCGAGAAGATGAGGGCCCGCGCGTGGTTGCGCAGGTAGTCGATCACCTCGGCGTTGCCCGCGCAGAATCCGCCGATGGAGGCGAACGACTTCGAGAACGTGCCGAGGATGAGGTCGACCTCGTGCGTGAGGCCCCAGTGCTCGGCCGTCCCGGCACCGGTGTCTCCGATCACCCCGAGTGCGTGCGCGTCGTCCACCAGGAGCGCCGCGCCGAACTCCTTCTTGAGCTCCACCAGGCTCGGGAGGTCGGCGATGTCCCCCTCCATGCTGTACACGCCATCCACGGCGATCAGCTTGCCGCGCTCGGGCTTCTCGGCCTCGAGCATGCGCCGCAGGTTGGCGAACTCTCCGTGGTTGAAGCGCTGCACGCGGCCCAGGCCCAGCCTCACGCCGTCCTGGATGCTGGCGTGGTCGAGCTTGTCGACGAACACCGTGTCGCTGCGGCCGATCAGGGCGCCGAGGGTGCCGAGGTTGGTCTGGTAGCCCGTCGAGAACACGAGCGCCGCTTCCATCCCCACGAAGTCCGCCAGCTCGGTCTCGAGCCGATCGTGCAGATCGAGGTTGCCGTTCAGGAACCGGCTCCCGGTGTTGCCGCTCCCGAACTTCTCCAGCGCCTGGCGCGCCGCCTCGAGGATCCGCGGATCGTGCGTCAGCCCCATGTAGTTGTTGGAGCCGACCATGATCTTCTTCTCGCCGCCGATCACGACGTACGTGTCGTGCGACTCCTCGATCGGCATGAAGTACGGATACAGACCGGCCTCGCGCAGCTCACGCGCCCGGGTGAACGCCCGGCACTTCGCGAACACGTCGAGGTGCGGCGCTCCCGAGTGGTGTGCCGGGGAGTCGGATCGCCGCAGGGCGGCGTTTGAGGTGAGATTCGTCACGGGTCGAAGCTAATCGAGACTTGTCGCATCCGGCAAGCAACCGGGGCCGGTGGCACGAGCCCGTTCCATACGGGCGCGCGTCGCCACGGGTTTCCAGGTCGCGGCCGGCTTCGCCCGATCGGAAGCGCCCGGAAGGCCGCGCCACGGACACACGGCGGAGAGCGGACCGCTGGATCAGTTCGGGATCACGCCCACCGGGCGGCCCGACGGCCCCACGATCTCGATCGTCCCGCGCCACACGTCATCGGTCAGATGGATCGCGAGCGGCCCGGCCCCGGCGCGTGGCACCACGGACGGCGAGACGACGACACCGACCGACTCGGCTTCGCCCATGTCCACGGCGTAACCCAGGTCGGCGAGGGACGCGATCGTCACCTGACCCAGCGGGTTGTGGCCCGCGTCGACCCACCCCGTCATGAGCTCCCTGTCGAACACGGTCTCGCGCCAGTGTCCGTCACGGGTGCCGGCGCTCCCGGTGTTCTCGACGGGCACCTTCTGGCCGCCGTATGCCGAGCCTCCCATCGCGTCGAAGGCCGCGAGCCCGCCGGCCCCCGTGAAGTGCGGATCGGTGCCACCGGAGGCCGCCGGATCGGCCAGCAGACCGAACGTCTTCCACAGCGTCCCGATCCCGAGCACGTGCCCCATCTCGTGCAGGATCACCTCGCCCAGGAGCCCGTTCGACTCGATCGAGGCCAGATCGGCCGTGTCGAAGGTCATCGCCCCGGCCACCGGGAGCGTCGAGCCGTTCCGGACCATGCACGGGCCCGCTGTGCCGAGCACGCCGCCAGGTCCGTCGATCGCCTCGAGCGTGACGAAGATGACCAGGTCGTCGATCGTCTCGTCGATGGGCGCCGTCGACGTGCAGGTACCCGCGGGCCGATCGACCGTCATCGCAGGCAGGTCCCCGGTCACCACGTCCTCCCAGCGGCGGCCGGCCTCGTCGAAGGCGTCCCGCTGCGTGCCGGTGGGGGTCGAGCCCGCGTTGAAGCGGATCTGGATGTGGTAGCCACCACCCCCCGATCCACCACTTCCCGATCCGCCGCCCGACCCGCCGCCGGCCGTCGTCGCCGTGGCAGAGAACGTGACCGGGTTGCCGGAGATGCCGGTCCCGGCCACCCGGGCTTCGAGCGCGTTCATCCCGGCCGACCCACCCAGCGTCCAGCTCCCCACGCTCGCCCTGCCGTTCGAATCGGTCGTGGCGGTCGCTCCGCCGACGTGCCCGCCTCCGGCGGTCGCCGTGAAGGTCACCGCCGCGCCGGGCACTGGGTTTCCGCCCACATCCACGACCCGGACCGCCGGTCTGGCGGGGACCTGCGAGCCGGCCGCCGCGCTCTGTCCATCCCCCTCCACCGCCGCGACGTCGGCCGGCGGGCCGGCCATCGCGGTCGCCTCGAACTCGAGCGGGGGCAGCCCCGGCACTGTGACCTCGAGGCGGTTCGAGCCCGTCCGACCGCCCAGCGTCCAGGCGGCCGGCTCGGCCACGCCCGACGCGTTCGTGGTGACGACTCCACCGAACACGCTCCCCCCGCCGTCGACGACGGCGAAGGTGACCGTCACCCCCTCGAGCGGAGCGGACTGGCTGTCGCGCACGGTCACGGCCGGGCGAACCGGCACCGCGGTCCCGATCGTGGCGCTCTGGCCGTCACCCCGCAGCGCGGTGAGCTCGGCCGGGATGGCGGGTCGCGCGGTCGCCCGGAACACCACCGATCCGATCCCCTCGACCGAGGCCCGGAGCTCCTGCGTTCCTTCCCGGTCCCCGAGCGTCCACGAGCCCGCGGAGGCCCGGCCCGCGCCGTCGGTGACCCCGCCGGGCTCGGATACGGATCCACCGCCGCTCAGCACGGTGAAGCTTACGGCCAGCCCGGTGACGCCGCCCCCCGCCGCGTCGGTCACCCGCACGGTGGGGGCCGCGGGGAGCGCGGCGCCGGGGGGTCCGACCTGCGCGTCGCCGTCCGTCACCGCGAGAGATGCATCGGGGGCCAGGGGCGGAGCCGCGGGCGGGGCGACCAGACCGGCGGGCGATTCGCCCGAGCACGCCGCGACCACGACGGCCAGCGCGCATGCGAGACCGAGCGCACGCGAGCGCCGCGCGGCCCGGGGGGCCACACGCCGTCCGGCGGGTGCCCCCGGCCTCCGGGCCCGACCCCTGCCACCCCGTCTCGTGACACGTCCGAGCATTCCCTCGCCCTCCCCGCCAGCGGGACCACGCCGTCCGGGGGGAACGGGCAACAAGCACGCCCGCCGGGGGTGGTCGCCCCGCCCTCGCGCGGGGGATCCGCAACTCCCGACGCGCTCCGAACCTGCACGGCGGCAGGCCATCGGGTGCCGGCCGGGTGTGGCGCCGGGGGACCGCCGGTATTCTGCAGCGGGTGGTGGGTTGTGCAGCGAGTGCCGGCCGCGCGTGCTTCGGCCGGGACCGGGCGTCGATCGGGCCGGGAGCGGCCCCGCGCACCGCTTCCGGCCGGCCTCGCTACGGGGCGTCCGTCGTGGCCGCCGCCGCCTTTGCCTGCTCGACCATGCGCGCCACATCCTCCAGCAGGCGCCTTGCGTCGTAGACGATCCCGTCCTTGATGGTCCACTTCACGCCGCCCACCCTCCGGACCTCGTGCGTCTCCTCATCGAGACGGATCGTCCCCGTCCCGTACAGCACCTTGAGATCCTCGATCGGGTTCTCCTCGACGACCACCAGGTCGGCCAGCTTGCCGGGCTGGATCACGCCGAAGGGCGGCGGCTCGCCCTTCGTCTCGTACAGCTCCTGCGCCCCGACCATGGTGGCCGAGCGGATCACCTCGAGCGGGTGGAAGCCGGCCTCCTGGAGGAGCTCCAGCTCCCGGATGTAGGCGAAGCCGTACAGCTTGTAGATGAACCCCGCGTCCGAGCCCGCGCCGACCTTGCCGCCACGGTTCTTGTACTCGTTCACGAAGTCCATCCACAGGCGGAAGTTCTCCTTCCACGCGATCTCGTCCGCCGTCGTCCAGTGGAACCAGTACGAGCCGTGACTCCGCGGGTTGGGCTGATAGAAGTCCCACAGCGAGGGGAGCGTATAGCGCTCGTGCCAGTCGGCGTTCCGGGCCCGCATCACGTCGCGGTTGGCCTCGTAGATGGTGAACGTGGGCACGAGCATGAAGTCGAGGTCCAGCAGCTCCTGTATCACCGCCTCGCGCCGCGCGCTCCCGGGCGGTGCGGCCTGCGCCCACAGCCTGCCGGCCGTCGCGAAGCGGTCGTACTCGTTGTTGTAGTCGTAGTCGTACGGGAAGTCCTGGACGGTACGGTCGTCGAACAGCGCTTCCGGGAGCCCGTACCAGTGCTCGAGCGTCGACAGGCCGGCGCGCGCGGCGTCGAGGGCGTCCATGCGCGCGACACCGACCTGCGTGAGGTGCGCCGCGCTCCCGAGACCCTGCTTCTTCGCTTCGTCGAACACCGCGGCCGCGATGTCGGGATCGTAGGTGTCACGGAGCTTGACCCCATCGACGCCCTGCGAGGCGACCCAGCGCACCCATTCGCGCGCCTCTTCGGGGGTCGTGATCGGCCGGTCCCAGCCCAGGCCGACGATCGCGTAGGCGAAGATGCGGGGCGCGACGATCTCGTTGGCGGCGCTCCGCGTGCGGTGATCGAGCATGAACTCGAGCCCATCCCCGGAGCCGGGATCGCGGATGGTCGTGATGCCGTGCCCCATCCAGAGCTTGAGGACGTAGTCCGCGGGCGTGCCCTGCGGCACGCCGCCGAGGTGCGCGTGCATGTCGATGAGTCCCGGCAGGACGTACATGCCGGTGGCGTCGAGGATCCGCGTCCCGGGCACCGATGTCTCCGGGCGGGAGTCGGGGTTGCTGGGGTCCGTGGTCCCCCGGATCGCGGCGATCCGGTTCCCCTCGATCACCACGTCGACCGGACCGCGCGGGGGCGCTCCGGTCCCGTCGATCACGGTGACGCCGCGGAGGACCAGCCTGTCGTACGGTCCCTCGCCCTCGTCCGCCCTCCGACCGGGGGCCGGCTCGATCGAGCCGCGGCCCTGCGCGGTCGAGGGCGCCGGAGTCGCGAGACCCGTCCCCAGCAGCAGACCGGCGAGGGGAAGGAGGGAGCGGGCTCGCGCGAGCCGTGTCGGCATCATCGTTCCTCCAGTGGTCCGAGGTCGGGGGCACCCCGCGTATGTGGCGTCCGGGCGCACAACCTGAGCCGAGCGGGCCGGCGGCGCGATCCCCGGGCGGACCGGGCCCCACGGTACGGCGCCCGGGAGCGCGGCCGGCTCCGTTGTGAGCCGTGACCTCCGCCGCGAGCTTCAACCGCGGCCGGGGCCGATGGCCCCCGGCGACCTAGAGGAGGCGAGCGCGTGGCGTCAGACGACACGTTCGACGTGGTGGCGATCGGCGGGGGGACGGCCGGTCTGGTGACCGCGGCCGGGGTCGCCGGGCTCGGGGCCCGCGCGGCCCTCGTCGAGCGCGACCGCCTGGGCGGCGACTGCCTGTGGACCGGGTGCGTGCCCTCGAAGGCCCTCATCGCGTCGGCACGGCTCGCGCACGACCTCGGCCGGGCGGCGGCGTTCGGGCTGCCCGCCTCGCGTCCGCGGGTCGACGGGGCCGCCGTCCTCGACAGCGTCCGCGATGCACGGGCCCGCGTACAGCCGCACGACGATCCGGCCCGCTTCCGCGCCATGGGCGTCGACGTGATCGAAGCCGAGGGACGCTTCCGGTCTCCCGAGGTCCTCGAGGCCGGGGATCGCCTCATCCGGGCACGCCACTTCGTGATCGCGACCGGCTCGAGGCCGGCCATCCCGCGCATCCCCGGGCTCGCGGAGACGGGATACTCGACCAACGTGGAGGTGTTCGAGCGCTCCGATCTCCCGCGCTCGATCGCCGTGATCGGTGGAGGCCCGATCGGGGTCGAGCTCGCACAGGCGCTCGCCCGCCTGGGCGTCGAGGTCACGCTGATCGAGATGCTCGAACAACTCGTGCCGCACGAGGAGCCCGAGCTCGCCGATCGGTTGGAGGCGATCCTGCGGGAGGAGGGCGTGCGGGTGATCACCGGCCGTGGCGTGGAGCGCGTGGAGCGGGCGGCGGACGGGCGGCGTCTCCAACTCGCGGGGGACGAAGCGAGCGGCGGCGCGCGGCGACGGGGGGCGGATGAGGGCCCCGACGCCGCGGACGCCGACCGCGGGACGGCCCAGCCCGGCGTCGTCGAGGCGGACGAGATCCTGGTGGCCACCGGCCGGCGGCCCAACACCGAGGCGCTCGGGCTCGAGGCGGCCGGGGTGCGCACCGACGCGGGGTGGGTGTTCGTCGACGACGGGCTGCGCACGTCGGCGCGCCACATCCTCGCCGCCGGAGACGTGACCGGCGGGCACCTGTTCACCCACGTGGCGGACCACGAGGCCCGCGCGGCCGTCCAGAACGCGCTGTTCCCCATCCGCACGCGGGTCCGTCGCGACGCGATCCCGTGGTGCACGTACACCGATCCCGAGCTGGCGCACGTCGGTCTGACCGAGCGCCAGGCGCGCGACCGATACGGCGACGGGGTGCGCGCGCACGCGTACGACCTCGCCGGCCTCGATCGGGCGATCACCGAGCGCGATCCGCGGGGCCTCGTCAAGATCGTCACCGGCCGCGGCGGGAAGATCCTCGGCGGGCACATCCTGGCACGCGGGGCCGGCACGATGATCACCGAGGTGGCGCTCGCCATGCGTCACGGCATCGCGCTCGGTTCGCTGTCCACGCTCGTTCACCCCTACCCGACGATGAGCGAGGGTGTGCGCCGGGCGGCCGACGCCTACCGGCGCTCGCTGCTCACCGGGTGGCGGAAGCGGGCGGTGGAGCTGGCGATTCGAGCGGGGCGGGTGGTTCCGGGGTGACCAGCCCGCGGGTCACGATGTCCCAGTACGACCGATAGGTCCCGGCGTCCCACCCCGCGAGGAGCGCGTGCGCGTCCTGCACGAGCTGCGTGCTGTAGTACCCGGGCACCTGTCGGGGGTGGGAACCCTGGAAGCCGCGGAAGAACGACTTGATGAGGACCGCGTTCCCGGCGAGCGGGAGTGCCCGGAGGTTCTCGATGAAGCGCGGGAAGGTGCGGCTCCCGTACAGGTAGAACTCCACGTTCGATGTGTAGAATGCCGTGACCAGCAGGTCGCGGCGCCGGAGATGGGCCGCGATGGCGTGCATGGCCGTGTCGCCCGCCAGGTCGCCGACGACGGGGATGACCCGATCTTCGAGCTCCAGCCTCCGCACGCGCTGGTAGCGCTCTTCGGTGGCGAGGTAGCTGGCGCGACGCCCCTCGCGATCCACCTCCAGAACGAGCTCGCGGAGCGTCGGGTAGTAGAACTGCGGTGCGCGTCCGTGGCTCCGAAAGCGGAGGTCGAGACCGAAGCGGATGAACTCGTCGTGAAAGCGGGCGATGGTCTCCAGGTCACCGGGCTCGAGAGCGAGCCCGAATCCCGGCACGGCCCTGCCGATGAGGTCCCGGGCCTCGGCGGCGGACTCGCGGCTCGCGGTCTCGCGGTCGAGGGCGGCGACGATCGAGTCGATCGACGCCGAGGCTCCCCCGCTCACGCGTGGAACGGGTCTTCCGGTGAGCCGCGCGAGGAACTCGGCGCGCTGCTCGCAGGCCTCGAACAGGGCCTTGTAGATGAGGTGTTCGAGCACGTTGTCGCGGCGGATGTCGATGATGATGGCCAGCTCGGGCTCGATCTCGGCCATGTAGGAGAAGTTCTGTCCCGGCCCCACGCCGAGGTAGGCGCCGCCGTGCGCCCCGGTCGCCCGCAAATCCGAGATGGCGTGCAGATAGGAGCGCTCGTTCGAGATGAGGTTGTCGGTGTCGAAGTAGCCGGCGGCTTCCGACAGGCCGCTGATCGTGTCGGCGAACTCGGTCGAACGGGGGGTGCGGCCCGGACACGAGGCGGCCACCATGAGGAGCGGCCAGATCAGCAGACGGCCGCGCCGGAGGCGGCGCGCGAAGGGAGGGCGCTCGGAGGTCATGAAGAAGGTTGTTCCGCGGGGCGCCCGCCTGCAATCTGTAGCGCCGTCCGGTTGATCGAGCGTGAGGTGCGGGGGGAAACCGTGAAGGGAATCCGACTCGTGTGGTGGTTGGCGGTGCTGGCCGCCTGCGCGCACTCGATTCCCGATCCGCCCGCACCGATCGCCATGGATGTGCGTCCGTCGATCGCGCGGGACTCCGCGATGCCACCGCGGTCCATGGTGCCCGCGCCCCGGCTCGGGCGGCCTCCGGCTCCCCCGCCCCCACTCCCCGCGGTGCCCGTCGAGCTGTCGCCGCCCAGCCCCCTGCAGGCCTCGGCGGTGGTCGTCCGCGTGCGGCAGCCGCCCGGACCCCGGGTGGTGGCGCCGTCGATCAGCGTGGCCGGGCGACCGGTCGACCTCGTCGAGACCCGGGAGGGCTGGGCGGGGATCGCGGGCCTGCCGCTCGACAGCGCCGGGTTCCAGCCGGTGGAGCTCGCGTATCGACGCGCCGGCAGGAGCGAGACGGAATCGTCTTTGGTGCTGGTCATGCCCCGCATCTACCCGTCGACGCGCATCGGCATCTCGGCCGGCGCCGCCTCGGATCCGGAGGTGGACGCACGGATCGCCCGCGATCGCGTCCTCATCGACCGGGCGCTCCACGGATCCGGTCCGGAGTGGCGCCCGCGCGAGCCCTTCACCTGGCCGCGACCGGCCATCAAGACCAGCGTGTTCGGGCAGCGTCGCACCTTCAACGGCAGCGTCGCGAGCCGCCACCTGGGGCTCGACCTCAGAGGGCGACGGGGCGAGCCCGTTCGGGCGCCGGCGGCCGGGAAGGTGGTGCTCACGGGGAACTTCTACTACCAGGGGAACGCGGTGTACATCGATCACGGCCTGGGGCTGGTCACGGCGTACTTCCACTTCTCCGAGACCGACGTGGCGATCGCAGACCTCGTGGAGCAGGGGCAGGTCATCGGCCGGGTCGGCACGACCGGCCGATCCACGGCGCCGCACCTCCACTGGTCGGCGTACGTGGAGGGCGAGAACATCGATCCCGAGAGCCTGATCGGCCTCACGCTGCCGGCCGGGAACGAGTCCTCGAAGGACCCCGCGGGCTCCCGATGAGCGCCGACACCGGGCGGCGACCCGTCCGTCTGGCGCTCGTCCTGTCGGGGGGCGCCTCGCTGGGGGCCTATGTGGCGGGGGTCGTGTCGGAGCTGCTCGAGGCGTTGATGGCCGACGACGGGTCGGACGTCACGCTCCAGGTGATCGCCGGCAGCTCCGCCGGGGCGGTCAACGCGGCGGTCGCCACGCGGGCCCTCACCGTGAACCCGGAGCTGCTCCCCTTCCTGCGCCGCCTGTGGGTCGAGGCGCTGGACGTCCGGTGGCTGCTCGACCCGGAACGGCCGCGCCGGGCGGGCCTGCTCGACGATCGGTCGCTCCACGAGCTCGGTCGCGCGCTGATCGCCGCCGACCCCGCGACCGACGATCGGGCCGCGCGGTGCGTGGGGGACCGGCTGCACCTCGGCATGGCGCTCTCCAACCTCACCGGCGTCCCGCACCGCTTCCGGTACCGGTTCCAGAACGCCCCCGACCGCTCGTGCGGGGTGCGCGTCCACCGGGACGCGACCACCTTCCACCTCCACCCGCCGGTGGCGGCCGGCGACCCGGTGTGGGAGGAGATCCGGCTGTCGGCGCTCGCCTCGTCCGCGTTTCCGTTCGCGTTCCCTCCGGTGGAGCTGGCGCGCGACGACCGGAACTACCCGGAGGCGTGCTTCGCCGACGGCTCGGGCGGCACGCACGACATGTGGTTCGCCGACGGAGGGCTGTTCGCCAACGAGCCGATCGGCCTCGCCAAGCGGCTGGTGGAGAGCGTGCCTGACTACCGCTCGGCCGAGTGGCGCTACGTCCTCGTCGACCCGGACCTCGGGGAGCACGAGACGCCCGTCGCACCACCCGCCTCGCTCGACGGCGTGGCGGGCGCGCTCACGAGGGCCGTTCTCGGCCAGGCTGCCGCCCAGGACTGGGTGCGGGCGAGCGAGACGAACGTCCGCGTGCAGCTGTTCGAGGCCATCATCCGACGTCTGCCGGAGATCGCGGAGGGGCTGTGCGATCCCGACGCCCTCCAGCTCGGGCTCCACATCGGTCAGCTCGCCGAACAGGTGGCCGAGTGGCTGTGCGCTCGCGCCGGCGAGGGCGATGATGCCGCGCTCGACTACCTCGATGCGGCCATCCGGCGCATCGAGTCCGATCCCCGTTTCGAGCCGGTCCTGGCGCGTGTCTCGACCCGCGCGGCGCGCACGCGGCTCGCCAAGCTCATCTTCGTGCTCGAGGCGGCGGGCGACCTGCGCGACAAGCAGGTCCTGCCGCTCTACCTGGTCACCCCGCGCCCCGACGAGCCTCTCGCCGGGGCCTTCCTGGGGAACTTCGGCGGCTTCCTCGATCCGGAGTGGCGGGCGCACGACTTCACCGCGGGGCGCCGGGACGGAGCCCGCTTCCTCGCCCGGCACCTGTCCGACGTGCTCGACTACGGCGGCGGGCCGGAGGCGTTCGCGCCGCGGCTGGATCGAACGCCGTCCCTCGCGACCTCGTCGGCGGCCGCTCGCGCCAGGGTGGACGAGTACGTGGATCGCGAGACGACCCGCCTGCTCGATTCGATGCGGCCGGGCGTGATCGCCGGTGCACTGGGCTGGCTGTGGAAGCCGGCGGTGCGGCGCTGGGTGCGGCGACGGGCGCGCGAGGTGCTGGGCGGCGAAGGCTGAGGCCGGAGGCCCGCTCAGGCGAGACGGTCTTCGCCCGCGTACACGTTGTAGCCGTCGGGCTTCGTGAACCCCACGAGCGTCATGCCGAACTCGCGCGCCACGTCGACGGCGAGGCTCGAGGGGGCCCCCACGGCCACGAGCACCGGGATCCCGGCGGCCAGCGCCTTCTGCATGATCTCGAACGAGGCGCGCCCGCTCACGGCGAGGACGTGGTCGGCGAGCGGCAGCCTGCCATCGAGGAACGCCTCCCCCACCACCTTGTCGACGGCGTTGTGACGCCCCACGTCTTCGCGGATCGACACCAGCTCTCCGTCGGGCCGGAAGAGACCGGCGGCGTGGAGCCCTCCGGTGCGCTCGAACACGCGCTGGCGCTCGCGCAGCACCTCGGGGAGCCGGCGCACGATGGATCCGGCGACCGCCGGGCGCCCGGGCGGGAGCGGCGCGCAGCCCCGGATCTCGACCGCCTCGAGCGACGCCTTCCCGCACACGCCGCAGCTCGACGTGGTGTAGAAGTTCCGGTCGAGCGACGCCGGATCGAAGGGCGCCGTCGACGCCAGGGACACGGTCACGATGTTGTACTCCTGGGGCTCGACGTCCGTGCAATACCGGAGGTCGACGACGTCGGAGCGCCGCGTGACGAGCCCTTCGCCGTGCAGGAATCCGGCGGCGAGCTCGAAGTCGTCCCCGGGGGTGCGCATGGTGACGGCCACCCGATGCTCGCCGCTCCCGGGGACCGAGAGGCGTATCTCCATCGGCTCCTCGACGGCGACGACGTCGCGCACGTCGCGACGCTCGTCGCCCCGGATCCGGGCGATGCCCAACCGGGCGCTGCTTCGTCGGGGGGTGATCATGCGGCAACCTACCCCGCGTTGCCGCCCGGCGCGCGGGCGGGTTAGTGTTTCGGCTCTCGGGACCGGACCGCTCGGGACGGTCCCACGGGGGAACGGCCGGACGCCCCCGGGGCGACACCGGCCAAGACCACGAGACGCGATGACGGCGCCCTCGGACCGCGAGCTGTTCGACCGGTGGCGGGACCAGCCCGCGCCGCTCCTCCCGCTCCTCCACGCCTTCCACGACCGCGATGGGAGCCTCACCGAGCACGCGTTGCGTGCCATATCGGCCGAGCTCCGTGTGCCGATCGCGGACCTGTTCGGCACCGTCACCTTCTATCACCACCTGTCCCGCGAGCCGGACGGGCGCCACACGCCGCGCGTGTGCGTGGGTCCCATCTGCGCCCTGCGCGGCGCCGCCGCGATCCGCGAAGGGCTGGGGAAGACGATGGCCATCCCGTGCCCCGGGCGGTGCGACGAGCCCGTCCCGGTCCTGCTCGGGGACCGCGTGCTGATCGCCAGCTCCGCCGAGCTCCTCGAACAGCGCCCCTCGCCGCTTCCACCGTCTCCGCCCGCCGGGGTGGAGGAGTGCGTGTTCGCGCACATCCGGGAGCCCGGACGCACGGGGCTCGAGGGCTATGTCGCCACGGGTGGATATGCGGGGCTCGACGACGCGCTCGACGGCTCTCCCGAGGAGATCCTGGAGCTCATCGACGCCAGCGGTCTGGCGGGACGGGGCGGGGCCGGGTTCCCGACGGGGCGAAAGTGGCGCGCCGTGGCCGAGGCGGGGCGGACGCCGAAGACGATCGTGTGCAACGCGGACGAGGGGGAGCCCGGCTGCTTCAAGGACCGCGCGCTGCTCGACCACGATCCGCACGCGGTCATCGAGGGCATGATCGCGGCCGCCCGGGCGGTGGGGGCCTCGCGCGGGTTCGTGTACCTGCGCTACGAGTATCCCGCCACCGAGCGCATCCTCGACGTCGCCGTCGACGAGGCGCGGAGCGCGGGCCGTCTGGGCCCGGATGCGCTGGGGCCGGGCCGCCCCTTCGACATCCACGTGCGGCGCGGGGCCGGGGCCTACATCTGCGGGGAGGAGACCTCGCTACTCAACAGCCTCGAAGGGAAGCACCCCTTTCCGCGCAACCGCCCGCCGTTCCCCGTCACGCACGGCTACGAAGGGCTCCCCACGGTCGTCAACAACGTCGAGACGCTCGCCTCGGTGCCGCACATCCTGGCGCGCGGGGCCGACTGGTATCGGCTACTGGGGCGGGGGGAGCACGCGGGCACCAAGGTGATCAGCCTGTCGGGCGACATCGCCCGACCCGGGAACTACGAGGTCCCCATGGGCTTCCCGCTCCGCACGCTCCTCGAGGAGTGGGCCGGTGGCCCGGGGGAGGGACGGAGCGTCCAGGCGGTCACGATGGCGGGTCTGTCGGGCGGCTTCCTCGCCGGGGACGACCTCGACGTGACCCTGGACGAGCCGAGCATCCGCGCGAAGGGCTCGTTCCTCGGCGCCGGCGGGATCATGGTGTTCGACGACTCGCGCGACATGCTCGAGGTGGCGCACGCCGCCATGGAGTTCTTCGCCGAGGAGTCGTGCGGGAAGTGCTTCCCGTGCCGTATCGGGACCCGGCGGCTCACCGAGCGCCTCGACGGCGGCGGGCCCGCGGACATCGAAGCCTGGGTCGACGAAGTGACCGACCTGTCGACCACCATGAAGCAGACGAGCGCCTGCGGCCTCGGTCAGGCCGCGCCGCTCATCGCCGAGAGCCTGCTCCGCTACTTCCCCGAGCGAGTGTCCCGGCAGCTCGCATCACGGGGCTGAAGCCCCACCGCCCACCCGGACCGGAAACCCGGAAGCGGGGCGCCGGAAGGGGGCGACGGCCGGCTCGGATGCTCCGGACCCGATTCCCCGCGCGGCCCGGTGCAGCCGATCGACGATCACGGCGAGCACCTGCCGCTCCAGCGGTCCCGTGCCGCCCTCCGACGACAGGCCCCGCCAGTCGGTCGTCGCCACCACGACGAGCGACAGATCGGGGACCACGTACACGTACTGACCCCCGTAACCCCAGGCGCAGAACGCGGTTTCCGGCTCACCCTCCGAGATCCACCACAGCTCCCCGTAGGTGTATCGGCGGAGCGACCCGAAGTCGGCCCGCCAGTCGTAGGCGGGCCGGGTCACCATCCCCACCCAGCCGGCGGGCAGGATGCGGCGGGTCCCGCTGATCCCGTCCTGCAGGTACAGCTGCCCGAGGCGGGCCAGGTCCCGGGGCCTGAGGTCGATCCCCGACCCCCCGTTCACGTATGCGCCGGGGAGCGGCTCCCAGTCGGCCCGCTCGATCCCGATGGGAAGAAACAGCTCGCGGGCCGCGAACTCCGGCAGCGGCTCGTGCAGCGCTTCGGCGAGCGCGACCCCGAGCAGGTGGACCGCGGCCGAGTTGTACGTGAACTGCGTGCCCGGGGCGTGGATGAGGGGGCGGGCCAGCAGCGTCCCGAGCGGATCGGGGGACAGGATCCAGATCGTGTAGTCCCCTCCGCCCCCCGATTCGTCCCATTCGAAGCCGGCGGACATGGTGAGCAGGTGCCGGATCGTGATCTGCTCCTGGGCGGGGGTCAGCGACGCCACCTCCGCCGGGATGAGCTCGCCGATCGGCTGGTCGAGGCTGCGGATCGCGCCGCGCTCGAGCGCCAGACCGGCGAGCGTCGCGACCACGCTCTTGGTGACCGAGCGCACGTCGGCGAGCGCGGCGGCCGTCTGTCCGTCGAAGTAGCGCTCGAGGAACAGTCGTCCGTCCTTGACCGCGAGAACCGAGCGGAGACGCGGGATCGCGTGCGCATCGGCGATCGCCGCGGCCACGAGGTCCGGGTCGACGTCGACCGCCTCGGGCGTCACGACGGTCCATGGCGAGGCGAGATCGATCGGGCCGGCGGCGGGAGGCGGGCCGAGGCCCGTGTCGCCGCACGCCGCGAGCGTGACGCCGATGGCGAGGATCCAGATGGGCCGCGGCGGTCCGGTGGGTGGGTCGGGTCGCGCGCGCGCCCGGCCCGCGCGCGACGGGGTGCGTGGCGGCCGCGAGGCTCGCGGGCAGGCGCGGCGGATGCGACGCATTCCATCCCCTCTGGAGAGAGCTGGTGTCACCCGTGGCCCGGCGTGGCACCGCCCCGGCGAGCCGTCTGCCCCCGATCCCCGACTCACCAAGCGACGACTCGACCGCCTCCTCCGCCACCCCGCGCCCAGTTCGCGCGGGTCTTCACGTACGCTTCGGCCGCGGGCGCTTCGCACCACCCCTCGCGCCGGCACGCTCCCGCGCGTGCATCGCGCCCCGGGCTTCCCCATCTTTGTCGGCGCGGGCGGTGTGATGCTCGCGATACACAGAACCGGGAGGTCGGACATGGGTGGGCAACGGGCCCTCGACTTCACGATCACGCTCGACGGCGAGGAGGTCCCCGCCGGCCGGGGCGAGAACCTGTTCGAGATCGCCGAGCGCCACCGGAGGGAGATCCCCAGCCTGTGCTACGATCCGCGGCTCGAGCCGTTCGGCGGCTGCCGGCTTTGCATCGTGGAGCTCGAGGGATCGCGCAATCCGGTGGCTTCCTGCACGACCAAGGCGACCCCCGGGATGGTGGTGACCACCCGCTCCGCGCGGCTCGAGATGCACCGCCGCGTGCTCATGGAGATGGTAGCGTCCGAGAACAGGGACCTCGATGTGGATCCGCTGTCGGGATACGCCTCCCAGGAGATGGCGGGGCTGCTCGACCGCTACGGCGCCCGCACGGGCCGCTTCGAGGGGCACAAATCCGGGACGAGCCGCCCGGACGACCCGAATCCCTTCATCCTGCGGGACTACGAGAACTGCATCTCCTGCTACCGGTGCGTGCGCGTGTGTGCCGAGCAGGAGGGCGACTACGCGATTTCGGTCATGAGCCGCGGGTTCGACACGCAGATCACGACCGAGTTCGGCGGGCTCCTCAAGGATTCCGCGTGCACCTTCTGCGGCCAGTGCGTCCAGACGTGCCCCACCGGCGCGCTCGGCGATCTCAAGGCGCTGGCCCACCGGGACGTGCCCGGGAAGACCGAGAAGACGCGCACGATCTGTCCATATTGCGGCGTGGGCTGCTCGGTCGACGTGATGACCCGCGACGACCACATCGTGGGCATCCTGCCCGCCATGGACGGCCCCGCAAACAGGGGAGCACTGTGCGTGAAGGGGCAGTTCGCGTTCGACTTCGTCGATCACCCGGACCGTCTGAAGTCCCCGCTCGTGCGCGGCGACGACGGCGAGCTCCACGAGACCGACTGGGACACGGCGCTCGACCGGGCCGCCGCGGGGTTCCGGGCCGCGCTAGACGAGCACGGCAGGCAGGCGGTGTACGGCGTGGCCTCCGGACGCGCCCCGCACGAGGCCGCCTACATGATGCAGCGCTTCATCCGGGCGGGGTTCGGGACGCACCAGATCGACAACTGTAGCCGTGCCTGACACGCTCCCACGGTCGCCGGTCTGGCGGCCTCGATCGGACGGGGAGCGATGTCGAATCCGCTGGAGGACATGGAGAAGCCCGATGTGATCTTCTGCATCGGGACCAACATGACCGAGTGCCACCCGGTGGCGGCCACGCGGATCAAGCGCGCGATCGCGAAGGGCGCGAAGCTCATCGTGGCGGACCCGCGTCGCATCCCGCTCGCCGACCTCGCCGACCTGTATCTGCCGCTGCGGGTGGGTTCGGACGCCGCGCTGCTGCTCGGGATGGCGCACGTGATCGCCCGCGAGGGGCTGGTCGACCGGGCGTTCATCGACGAGCGCACGCTGGGGGCGGCCGAGTTCCTCGAGCACGTGGCCGAGTATCCGCCGGAGTGGGCCGAGTCGATCACCGGGGTGGACGCGAAGCTCATCGAGCGTGCCGCGCTGTGGTACGGCCGGGCCGAGCGGGGCGCCATCTACTATACGCTCGGTGTCACCGAGCACATCTGCGGCGTGGAGAACGTCCAGGGTCTGTGCAACCTCGTCCTCATGACCGGAAACATCGGCCGCGAGGGCACCGGCATCAATCCGATGCGCGGCCAGAACAACATCCAGGGCGCCGGCGACTGCGGGGCCCTCCCCAACAACTACCCCGGCTTCCAGTCGGTCACCGACCCGGCCCACCAGGCCAAGTTCGCGGCTGCGTACGGACGCGAGATGGACCTCGAGAAGGGCCCGACGAAGGTCCAGGCGCTCGACATGTGCGGGGACCGGATCCGCGCCATGCTCATCGACGGCGAGAACACGGTCGTCTCGGATCCGGACCGCCAGCACTGCGAGCACGCGCTGAACAGCCTCGATCATCTGGTGGTCATCGACATCTTCCTCACCGAGACGGCCGAGCTGGCCGATATCGTGCTCCCGGCCACGGCGTGGGCGGAGACCGACGGCGTGTGCACGAACACCGAGCGGCGCGTGCAGCGGCTCCGAAAGGCCGTCGAGCCTCCGGGCGAGGCGAGACCCGACTGGTGGATCGTGTCGCGGATCGCGCAGCGGATGGGGTTGGCGGGGTTCGAGTTCGAGTCGCCGAAGCAGGTGTTCAACGAGCTGTGCGGGCTCTCCCCCATCTATCACGGGCTCGACTGGGACCGCATCGAGCGCGGCGAGTACCAGTGGCCCGTGCCGCACGACGAGCACCCCGGCACGCCGATCCTCCACCAGGACGAGTTCGTCAACGGGCGCGGCCTGTTCCAGCTCGTGCGGTACCGCGACCCGGCGGAGACCGTGAGCGACGAGTACCCCGTGTGGCTGACGACGGGTCGTCGGCTCGCTTCCTACCACACCCGCACGCAGACGGGGCGGGCGCAGGGGATCGACTACCTCCTCCCCGAGGAGCGCCTCGAGGTGAACCCGGTGGACGTCACGCGTTGGGGGCTGGAGGACGGCGGCTGGGCGCGGCTGTCGAGCCCGCGAGGCTCGGTGCGGGTGAAGGTGCGGGAGACGGACCGCTCCCCGCGTGGCACCGTGTTCGCGAGCTTCAGCTTCAACGACGTGCCGATCAACTTCCTCACCGGCGGGGGCTACGACCCGATCACCTACACGGCCGAGCTCAAGGTCTGCCCCGTGCGGGTCGAGCCCGCCTGAGCGGCCGCCCGCGACGCACGCCCGCGCGGACCCCGACCATCGACAGGCGGCAACCCGCGGCAGCGCTTGCATATCTGGCGAAATGCGAGTCGGTCCCCGGAGCGCCTCCCGCCCGCCGGCGCGGCCATCGCTCCGGCGGCCTCCGCCGTCCCGCTGCCATGCCTGCAACCCGTTGTCGCCACGTGGGTTGGATCGCCGCGGGCCAGACCGCGCGACGCGGGCGACGGGGGGATTGGTCTTTGCAGGCTCTCTCGGTCGGAAAACAGCACCGTCCGCCGTGGAAGCCCCATGGACGCACAGGCCTCACCACTCAGCCACGACGGCGTCGCGAATGCGACGACGATCGGCCCCACCGCACCCCGCGGCGATTCGCTTCTCGGGCGGACTCCGGCGGAGGGCGCGGCGACGACGCCCGAGGCCGGTGGGACGAGCCAGACCCGCGACCCGCGGGCTTCCCCCGACGTCCTCATCGTGCAGGAAGACCCGATGTTCGCGGACATGCTCGAGTACGCGCTCCAGGCCCGGGGGCACGACGCCCGTGCCGTGCAGGACCTCGCGGAGGCGCACGAAGCGATCGAGGCGCTCGCGGGGGAGGGCGATCGGGAGCCCCGGACCCGCGTCGTGGTGCTCGACCCGGCGGCACGTGGGCTCGAGAGCGTCGACCTGATCCGGCGCTTCGGCCGTTTCGGGAGCGGAGCGCTCCACTTCGTCGCGCTCAGCTCGGATTCGAGCGAGAGCGCCCAGATCCTCGCCTTCGAGAGCGGGGTGGCCGACTACGTCGTCAAGCCCGCGCACCTGCCCGTTCTGCTGGCGCGGATCGACTGTGTCCTGCGCTCGGGGTCGTCGTGAACCTCGTGTTTCTGGCGGTGCTGGCCATCGCCCAGGCCGCGTTCATCGTGCTCCTGCTCGCGACGCTCATCGTGGGCCGTGCCCTGCGCGCGCGCGGCCTGGCCCACGAGGAGGCCGAGAGCGACGCCCTGACCCGCGAGGCGTTTCGGCGCGTCGGAGGCCGGGGCGACGTGGAGAGGCTCGGACGCGCGATCGACACCGCCCGGATGGGGAGCGTGATCGCCATGCTGCAGCGCGTCGGCTCGCAGACGCGTGGGCCCGGCTGGGAAGCTCTGGTGCGAGATGTACGCCGGACGCGCTGGTTCGGGTCTCTGGAGCGGCAGGCCGTGTCCCGCTTCTGGTGGCGGCGGCTGGCCGTGACGCACGCCCTGGCGGAGATCGCCCTTCCGACCGACGCCTCCATGATCGAGGCGCTGAGCGAGGATCCGCACCCCGTGGTCCGGCTGGCGAGCGTCTCGATCCTCAAGCGGGTGCAGACGCCGAGGCTGATCGAGAGCGTGCTGCGCACGGCCACCACCCCGCAGTCGGTCGTGCGCCGGTTCGTCATCGACACGCTCACCTGCACTGGCGCGCTCGACGCCGGCATGCTGGCCCGCCTGCTCCGCGCGCCACGGGCGACCGCCGAGCTCCGGCTGCTTCTCGACATCGCGTCGCATCTGGCGGACCCCGGGTTGCTCGAGGCGGTCCTGTCGAACGCGGACAGCGACGATGTCGAGATCCGCATCGCAGTGGCCCGTGTCGTCGGACGCATCCCCCACCGCCTCGCCGTCCGCGCACTGTTCCACCTGCTGGACGATCCGGAGTGGCCCGTGCGGGCCCAGGCCGCGGCCGGGCTCGGGATCGTCGGCTCCGGACACGCGGTCCGACCCCTCCTGCGGCGCCTGGAAGATCCGAGCTGGTGGGTTCGCCTGCGCGCGGCGCTGTCGCTCCGCCGCATCGAGCCCGAGGGACGGGCGGCGCTCGAGACCGTCGACGCCGAGCGCGATCCGTACGCGTACCAGATGGCCCGATACGCCCTGGCGCTCAGCGACTCCGCGCTGGCTGAGTTCGGCGGACACGCGATCGTCGACTACACCGAGGCGGCCCCACCGAGGGCCGCCTGAGCCGGGGTCGGTCGTCATGAGGTGGGGAAACGGGCGGAGCGGGGACGGAACGCCGTGAGCGCGCTCATCCACGTCCTGTGGTCCGTCGAGGGCACGATCCTGTGGTACTACCTCGCGGTCAACTCCTTCTACGCGCTCCTCATCCTGCTCTCGATCCCGGAGCTGTGGAAGCACTGGAAGGTCGCCGGGAGCGAGAACCTCCAGCGCTACTTCGTGTCCGAGGCGCTCCCACCGATCTCCGTCCTCGTTCCCGCCTTCGACATGGAGGCCGGGATCGTCGACGCGGTCGGCGCCCAACTCGCGATCCGGTACCCGCAGCACGAAGTGATCGTCGTGAACGACGGCTCCACCGACGAGACGTTCGAGCGTCTGCGCGGGGCGTTCGATCTGTACGAGGTGCCCCCTGCAATCCCCACGCGGATCGGCACGCGACACGTGCGGGCCCTGTATCGCTCGCGGCGCGAGCCGGGGCTGATCGTGATCGACAAGGAGAACGGCGGGAAGTCGGACGCGCTCAACGCCGCCATCAACGCGGCCCGCTACCCCCTGGTGGTGGCCGTGGACGCGGACACGATCGTCGAACCCGACGCGCTCGTGCGTCTGGCGCGCACCTTCATCCTCGGCTCACCGGTGGCCGCCGCCGGGGGTACGATTCGCGTCGCCAACGGATGCCGGATCGAGCGCCATCGCGTCGTGCGCACGGGCCTGTCGACCAACTTCCTGGCGGCGATCCAGGTCCCGGAGTATCTGCGCGCCTTCCTGTTCGGGCGGCTGGGGTGGAACCGCCTAGGGGGAAACCTCATCGTGTCGGGCGCCTTCGGGCTCTTCCAACGGAAGTACCTGCTCGAGATCGGCGGGTACGCGACCGACAACGTGGTCGAGGACCTCGAGCTCGTCGTCCGTCTGCACAAGCACCTGCACCGCAAGGGGGTCGACTATCGGATCGCCTTCATCCCGGACCCGGTCGCCTGGACCGAGGTGCCCTCCGACACCCATACGCTGCGCCGGCAGCGCGAACGCTGGCACCGCGGGCTCGCGGCCACGGTGCTGCGCCACCGTGACATGCTGTTCAACCCGAAGTACGGACGCGTCGGGATGATCGCGTTTCCGTTCTACGTGTTCGCCGAGATGCTCTCCCCGGTGGTGGAGCTCGCGGGCTACGTCTTCCTGCTCGTGGGACTGCTCACCGGGGTGCTGTACACGGAGTTCGCGCTCCTCTTCCTCGCGGTCGCCCTCGGCTACCAGGTCGTGTTGAGCATCTGGTCGGTGATCCTCGAGGAGGCGACCTTCCGGGTGTACGACCGACGGCGGGACTTCCTGCGGCTGCTCATCTACGCCCTCGTCGAGCCGCTCGGGTACCGGCAGATGACCGTCGCGTGGAGGCTCCACGGGCTCATCAACGCGATCCGGGGCGTGACGCACTGGGGACACATGCGACGCAGGGGCTTCGCGCTGCGGGGGGGCGAAGCCGGCGGCCTGAACGGCCTGCCGCTCCCCGCCCCCTTCCGCGCCGATGGTCAGCCGGCGGCGCCGTCCCCCGGCCGGTAGGGCACGATGCGGCCCGCGATGGCGGACGCCATGCACGTGTACGGGCTCGCCAGGTAGACCTTCCCCGGCCCGCTGCGCCCCGGGAAGTTGCGGTTGATCGAGCTGATCGTGACCTGCTCCGGGGACGTGGACACGCCGGGTCCGGCGTTGATGCAGGCTCCGCAGCCCGGCGCGAGCACCTCGAACCCGGCCTGCCGCAGCAGGGCGTCGTAGCCCCGCTCCACGCAGTACCTCTCGACGTCGACCGAGCCGAACTGCGCGTAGGCCCGCACTCCGTCCGGCACCCGGCGGCCCGCCTCGACGGCCTCGCGGGCCACGGCGGCGTACATGTCGAAGTCGTCGCGCTTGGCACCGGTGCACGAGCCGACGAACACCAGATCGAGGGCCACGTCCCGGCCCAGCTCGGAGACGGGCACGCCGTTTCCGGGGTCGCCGGGGGTCGCCAGCATGGGCTCGAGGGCCGACGCATCGATCTCGATGGTGGCCGCGTACGTGGCGTCGGGGTCGCTGAACAGCCCCTCGCAGCGTTTCCTGACGTCCTCCTCGGGCAGCCCGCGGCGCGCGGCGATCCACGACACCGTCCTCTCGTCCGGGGCGATGATGCCGGTGAACCCGCCCACTTCCGCCGCCATGTTGGTCAGCGTGACGCGCTCGTCGATCGACATGGCCTCGACCGCGGGACCCGCATATTCGATCGTCCGGCCTATGGCCCCACCGCCCTTCACGGCCCGGTGGCGGAGGATCTCGAGCATCAGGTCCTTGGCGGTGACCCCCGCCGGGAGCTCGCCCTCGACGCGGATGAGGATCGACTCGGGGACCGACACGCGCACGTCCCGGGTGGCCCACGCGTTCACGATCGCGGACGTCCCGACGCCGAACGCGAAGCAGCCGAGCGCGCCGGAGTGGGGCGTGTGCGAGTCGCTCCCCACGATCACCTGACCCGGGAGCGCGTAGCGGTCCTGGAGCATCACGTGGCAGATGCCTTCGCTCCCGGTCCGGTCGGGGAGCTCGCCGTGGAGCCTGACGCCCTTGGCGGCCGCGAACGCGCGCTGCCGATCGTGGAGCGCGTGGGCGGCGTCGAGCAGCCCCGCCGCCACCCGCTCCTCGCTGATCACGTCGTCGAGGAACGCGAGGTGATCGCGGAAGAAGAGGATCGAGCCGGGGTCGTTGAGACCGGCGTCCCCCGCGAACGACTCCCAGAAGGTCGACGCCATCGGCGTCACGTACTCGTGCGAGAAACGCAGGTCGGTGCGCAGGAACCCCGTGTCGCCCGGCTTCACGGCGGGCACTCCCACGGCGTCCTTCGCCACATCGGTCACCCAGTGACGAGCCACGATCTTCTCGGCGATGGTCTGCGGGCGCCCCTCGGGCGTCACGATGTCGGGCACCGTCACGAGCCCCTTCAGGCGAGCCACCGCGTAGTCGAGCAGACCTCCGTACTCGATGATGTCGCGCTGAATGCTCCCCGCGTCGGCCGTGAACGCCTCGAGCGGAAGCTCCTCGCCGCGCCGGATCCGGTCGATGAGGGAGAAGTCGGTGGACGCGAGGACGTCGATGTTGGCGCAGTTCTCGCCGTAGATGCGCTCGATGTTCTCGGCGATCGCCACCCGGATCCCGGCGGCCCGCTCGGCGAACGGGGCGGCCTCGCGGCTCGAGCCCTTGCCGCGACGCTTGCCGGACACGGAGCACACGAACCCTCCGTTCCGGATGTCGTTCCTGCCGATGGGGTGCTCTCCCCCGCACAGGAGCCCCACGTACGGGTACTCCCCCAGCTTCTCGTCGAAGTGGTAGCACACCCACCCGGGGGTGATCTCATCCGTGGAGATGTCGTCCCGCAGCGGGATCGACGGATCCCATGCGAGGTCTTCCCCCGCCAGCTGCCGGCGGATGAGCTCCGGGTCTTCCGTCAGGAACAGGACGCGCCCCACGAATCGCACCGTCGGGGGACGCTTTCGCACATCGCGCTCGAGCAGCCGTTCCAGCATCACATCGCTTCCGTGTCGGGTCACCGCCTGGCTCGCCGCGGCCCACGCGGGGTGGGCCGCCAATGATATACCCGCCGGCCGACCCCGGCGAGCCGCGCCGGGGTCCCGGGCGGCCCGTGCGCACGGAGGCCGCGCGCACACGGTCCGCCTGCCGATGTGCCGGGATGGACCTGGCCGCACGGGCTTGCTCGGGGGCGATCGGCCGCCCAAGATCGACGCATGGACCACCGAAATCCGCCGGGTGTCCTCGTCCACCTCTACCGCGCGGCCGTCGCCCACGCGGACATCTGGCGGCAGCGCCTCGATGCCACGACGAACTGGGCCGTCATCACGACCGCCGCGGTGCTCACGTTCTCCTTCGGCAACCCGGCCTCGCCACACTTCGTGGTGCTGCTCGCGCTCCTGTTCGTCCTCTTCTTCCTGTTCATGGAGTCCCGGCGATACCAGGCGTACAACCTGTGGCAGCGTCGGATCCGCGTGCTGCACCGGGCCATCGTGGTCCCGGCGCTCAAGGACCCCGAGGACGTGGACGAGGAGCTGGTACACGCGCTCCTGCGGAAGCTGGCCGATGACTTCGCGACCTGGTTCCCGGCGCTCCCGCTGTGGGCGGCGCTCGGCTATCGGATCCGGCGGAACTACGGGCCGCTGATCACCCTCATCCTGCTCACGTGGCTACTCAAGCTGTACATCCACCCGCGGGTGGCCGCGCACGTGCAGGACTACGTGTCCCGTGCGCACGTGGGGCTCGTCCCGGGGCTCGTCGTGCTGATCGGAGTGGGGGTGTTCTTCGTGTGCCTCGTGCTCCTCGCGCTGTCGGCCCCGACGGAGCAGATGAAGGAGTGGAGCTCGCTCCCCGCCCCCATCGAGCGCATCAAGCCCCGCGGCTGGGAGCCCGACTCCCCCGAGCGCCCGTAGCGGGCTCAGCTCGGCCAGAACACGGGGATGAGGAGCGCCGCGGTGATGAGCAGCAGGATGTTGAGCGCCCCCCCCACACGGGCGAAGTCCGAGAAGCGGTACCCGCCGGGAGAGTAGATCATCACGTTCGTCTGGTAGCCGAACGGCGTGATGAACGAGGCCGAGGCGCCGAACATGACCGCGACGATGAGCGCGTACGGGTTCACGCCCGACTCCTGGGCGGCCACGAGGGCGACCGGGGTGAGCATCACCGCGGCGGCGGCGTTGGAGACGAGCGCCGTCAGGATCGCGGTCACCAGGTAGAACGCCGTCACGAGACCCAACGGCCCCCAGTCGCTGGTGATCCCCACGAGCCCATGCGCCACCAGACCCGCGACGCCCGTGGCGTCGAGCGCGATCCCCAGCGGGATCAGGCTCGCGAGCAGGAACACGACCAGCCAATCGAGCTCCTGGTAGATCTCGTCCAGCCGCACGCACCCGGTGAAGACCATGATCGCGATGCCGGACAGCGCGGCGGGCATGATGTCGACCAGCCCCGTCCCGGCGGCGGCCACCACGCCGACCATGATCGCCACGGCCACCGCGGCGCGGGGCCGGGCCGGGGGCACGCCGCTCACCTCCCCCATGGGGATGAACCCGGGCTCGTCGGCCAGCCGCGCGAGCGCCTCCGCCGGTCCGTGCACGAGCAGCAGGTCTCCGACATGGAAGCGGATGTCCGCCAATCGCTCGTGCACCGTGACGCCATGGTGCTGCACCGCGAGCACCGTGGCTTCGTAGCGCTGCGCGAAGCGCTCGTCCCGCAGCGTGCGGCCCGCGAGCGGTGATCCGGGCGCCACCATGATCTCCACCAGCCGCCCGCCCTCGGTCGACAGGTTGAGCTCGCGTCGGGTGCGCTCGGTGGGCGTCATCAGACGCTGCGCCCGAGCGAGCAGCAGCAGGCGGTCGGCCGTGCCCTGCACGTACAGGACATCCCCCGGCTGGATGGTCCGCCGCGCGCCGGGCGCGGGGATGTCGCGCTCTCCGCGCTCGATGCCGAGCACCGATACGCCGTATCGCTCCCCCCACCCGAGATCGCCGAGCGTACGGCCGTTGGCAGGGGAGTCGGTGCCCACCTCGAGCTCGGTCAGGAAGCGACGCACGTCGTACTTCCCCGACAGATCTGGGGGCCGGGACCGGCGCGGCAGGAGGCGCGGCGCCACCGTGAACATGTACCCCATCCCCACGGCGAGGTAGATGAGCCCCAGGGGCGCGATCGAGAACATGTGCAGCCCGTCGAAGCCACGGCTCACCGCCATGCCGTGCACCACGAGGTTCGTCGACGTGCCGATCAGGGTCACGGTCCCGCCGAGGATGGCCACGAACGACAGGGGCATCAGGTAGGCCGAGGCAGGCTCCTCGGCCTGCTCGGCGAGCGCGAGGAACACGGGCAGGAACACCACCACCACGGCGGTATTGTTGAGGAACGGAGAGAGGACGGCGACCACGAGGCACAGCGCGAACAGCCGGGCCCGGGGCCCGCCGAGCGGCGCGGTGCGCGCCCAGCGGGCTAGCTCGGTGACCGCTCCCGTCTTGCGGAGGCCCAGACCGAGCACCAACATCGCGGCGACGGTGACCGTCGCCGGACTGCTGAGCCCCGACACCGCCTCCGCCGGCGTGACGATCCCCGCGAGCAGCAGGCTCACCGGAACGAGCAGCGCGACCTGGTCCAGACGCAGCCTGTCGCTGGCGAACAGGGCGAGCAGCACGAGGGTCAGCGCAAGGACGAACCCCATCTCGAACGTCATGGACCCATCTTCGACCCGCCTCGAAGGCCCCGCCAGTCGACCGGGGGGCCCCGGGGAAGTCCTCGTGGCCGGTGGTAGCGGCTTTCTCGGATCCGCCATCGTCCGGGCGCTGCTCGATCGCGAGCGGCCCGTGACGATCCTGTCGCGGCACCCGCGGGCGGCCGCGCGGAGATTCCCGTCGGCCGGCGTGTCGTTCCGCGGGGGCGACGTGACGCGGCCCGACACCCTGGTGCCGGCCCTGGGCGGGATGGACGTGGTCGTCCAGTGCGTACAGTTCCCGGGCTACCCGATCGAGGACCCGGGCCGCCGGCGCACGTTCCTGGAGGTGGACGCGGCCGGCACTCGCGCGCTGGCGGAGGCGGCGCGGGCGGCCGGCGTTCGCAAACTCGTCTATCTCTCGGGGGTCGGCGCGGACATCGGCTCCCGGCGTTCCTGGTACCGGGCCAAGGGGATCGCCGAGGAGGCGGTGGCCGCCTCGGGGCTGACGCATGTCGTTGTGCGCCCCTCCTGGGTGTACGGTCCCGGCGACGCGAGCCTCAACCGATTCGTCAGCATCCTGCGCCACGTTCCCTGGTTCTTTCCCCAGATCGGCTCCGGGGGCCAGCGGGTGAACGCGGTGTTCGTGGAGGACGTCGCCTCGCTGGTGGCCGATGTGGCGCTGACGCCGGTGGCGGACGGCGCGACCATCGAGATCGGGGGTCCGCAGGTCCTGACCCTCGACGAGCTCCTCCGCGTGACGATGCGGGTGCTCGGGCGCACGAAGCCCATCATCCATTTTCCGATCCCGCTCGTGAAGCTCGGAGCCGCCCTGCTCGAGCTCCTTCCCGGACAGATCCTGTCGCGCGACGCTGTGGACTTCATCACACAGTCCGGGGTCGCCGACCTCGCTGCGCTGCGGCGCTACTTCCCCGATCGGCCCCTGCGGCCGCTCGAGCCTGCCCTCCGTACCTACCTGCCACGCCGTTGAGCGCCGCCGCGGGACGAAGCGTCCCGCTCGGCTCGGGCACCCGCCGGCGCGACGAAAGACCCCCCGGCGTGGAGGGCGGCCGACCTCGCATCTGGCAGTGGTTCTTGCGATTCCGGCTCCGGCAACCCAACATCGTGTCCGGCTGCGCGTGGTTCCCACGCGCCGAATCGGGTGGGGAGGAGGGGATCCTCTTAGCAGGGCGTGACTTGCACGCCCGGCAATTTATGGTTTAACTTCGACCGGCTCTGCAACCGTGTGCCCGTGACGGGCACGGTGTGTGCTATAAATCGATAGGTTTTGCACGCTCACGCGATGCCTTTTGATGGCCGTGCCGTTGCTGGCGGTCAAAAAAGAAAACCCGGGAGGTAGCGATGAAGGTGGGGTACAAGAAGCTGGGGCTCGTGTTCGGGGCGGTGACGGCGCTCGCTATCCTGCCCGCGAGGGCTGACGCGCAGCTCGTCAGGTATTCCCCGATCTTCTGGTCGTTCGAGGGCAACGGTGGAATCGCGATTCCGCTCGGCGACCTGTCCGACGTCGCCGGCTCCGGCCCATCGTTCGGTCTCGCCGTTGGCTACTTCCTGAATCCGCGGCTCGCGCTGCGGGCGGAGGGCAGCATCGACCTCATGGGGGAGGCCGATGGCGTCCTGGTGGATCCGAATCTCCAGATCTGGCATTACACCGGCGGGATCGAGTACCACATCGCCGACCCCACCCAGGATCTGCTGTTCGCGTTCGACATCGGCGTGGGCGGTGTGACGTTCGACACGGATGTGTTCACGACGCCGGGTGGTACCATCGCGAACTTCGGTGACACGTATCTGGCCGGGAACGCCGGTCTCAAGGTGGGCTACAACTTCTGGCGCAACAGCCAGACGAACATCCCCATGGCCACGATCTTCGTCCAGGGCGACTTCCATCTGATGTTCGCCGACGAGACCGGCAGCGCGATCTTCACATCGCTCGCCGGCAAGACGACCGGCTTCGGGACGGTGTACGAGGTGCCGATCACGGCGGGAATCCGCTTCAACATTCCATAAGCGGACCCTGGGGAAGGTGCCGGGCGCTATCGCGGGAGGGAGAGATGCAGGGCTGCGTCTCTCCCGTTTTCGCCTCGCTCGGAGACCAGCACGACTCGCGGGATCGGCTCGAGGCACATAGAGTTGAGGGCCCCATTTTTCGGGGAAGCGATGAGGCTCGATCGAGGGAACGAGTCCGAACGAAGCGCGACCGCTGGGATTGGGTCGCGAACCATAGAGAAAACGGAACGCTCCGGGGTTGTCCCGCCCTGTTGAACCGAGAAGGAGAAAGCCTGATGGGTAAGACGAGAGGTTGGACGCTGGGGCTGGCGGCGGCGCTCACCGTCACCGCAACGGGTTGCACGCACCTCGTGCACAGGCACGAGCTCGAGGGCATGTTCGACGAGGTGAACGCGCAGCTGGCGAATCACGACGGGCGCATCACGACGCTCGAGTCGGATGTCGCCGGGCTCCGGAACGACGTGGCCGAGCTGCGTCGTCGCCTCGGACAGCTCGAGACGGACTTCGGGGCGCACGTGAACGACGAGGACATGCACTGCCCGTGCGGACTCGCCGTCTCGCTGCCGGTGCACTTCGACTTCAACCGTGACGAGATCCGCGACGTGGATCGGCCGATCCTCGACGCGTTCGCCTCGGCGGTCTCGGGTGCTTATCCGGACGCGTTGCTCACGGTCGAGGGCTTCGCCGACCAGGCGGGGTCGAACGCCTACAACGTCGGGCTGTCGCGACGCCGCGCCACGAACGTCAAGAACTACCTCGTCCAGCAGGGCCTGACGGGCAACAACATCCGCGTTCAGGCCTACGGCGAGGGACGGCTCGTGAACCAGGAGACGGGGGTCCAGAATCCCCAGAGCGGCATCGAGAACCGGCGCGTGACGTTCGTGCTCGAGTGGGCGGGACCGGGCTCGACGAACTAGGTCCTTCGATGTCCTAGCATCAGGCTCCGCTCGGTTGGAGCGAAACGAGCTCCCGGGTCTCGCACCCGGGAGCTTTTTTCTTCCCCGCGGGTCTCTATCCCGTATGACCGCCACGCCAGGCTACACCGCGCTCACCGCGACCGTCGGGGCACTCACCGACACCGGGCGCGTCGTGTTCGAGATTCGCGGTGACCGGGCGCGCCGCGTGGTCAACGGTCTGCTCACCAACGCGATCGACGGCCTCGAGCGCGGGATCGCGCGCTACGCCTTCGCGCTCACCTCGAAAGGGCGGCCGGTCGCCGAGATGCGCGTCCTGCCTGCGCCGGGGTTCGACGCGGGTGTCTCGGATCCGGGCCCGGAGAGAGTGTGGATCGATGTCCCGGCCGCCGCCGCCGAGTCGTTCCGCGAGCATCTGGGGCGTTTCGTGCCGCCGATCTTCGCGACACACCGGAGCCTCGAGATCGAGCGCGTATCGCTGGTGGGGCCCGAGGCACCGGGGATGGCCGCCGGGTTCCCGGGTGCCCTCGGCCTCTCGCCGGCGCGCGAGCCGGACCGGCTCGACGAGCTCGAGTGCGTGTCGCTCGGCCGCGGGGATGAATGGGTCGGGCTCCTGGTCCGCCGCGAAGCGCTGGAGGGGCCCGGGGTCGATGTGTACCTACCGCGCGCGCGGCGCGCCGAGACGGTCGCGGCGCTCGAGCGGCTCGTCACGGACCATGGGGGAGCGACGGCCACGGAGGAGGACTGGGACATCGTGCGCATCGAGCGGGGGATCCCGGTGTACGGACGCGACATCACCCCCGACGTGCTCCCGCAGGAGACGGGTCAGGTAGAGCGCGCCGTCAGCTTCACCAAGGGGTGCTACACGGGCCAGGAGGTGGTGGCCCGCATCCACTACCGCGGCCACGTCAACCGGTGCCTGCGCGGAGTGCGGCTGGGGAGGGGCACACCCGCGGCACCCGGCGACCCCCTGTCCTCGGATGGCAGGATCGTGGGCACCCTGACCTCCACGACCGAATCGCCCCGTTTCGGACCGATCGCGCTCGCGTACGTGCGGCGGGAGATCGAGCCCGACGCGGCCCTCGAGACGTCCGCCGGGGGAGCGGCGCGGATGTGCCTATTGCCCTTTACGTAAGGGTAAAGCAGACCGTCTGCCGCCTTGCTGACGCCCGACGCGTCCGGTATTCTCGACACCGCCCGAGGCGCCGTCGGACCCCGTCAACTTAGTGGACTCCATGCCCGATCCCGGAATCGACGCGCAGGATCTCACGCGCATGTACCGCTATCTCGTCCTCACGCGCGGCCTCGAGGAGCGGTTCGAACGCCTGTTCAAGCAGGGGAAGATCGTCGGGGGGCTGTACCGCAGCCTGGGGCAGGAGGCCACGGCGGTCGGGAGCGCCCTGGCGCTCCGGGAGGGCGACTGGCTGGCGCCCTCGATCCGCGATCTGGGGGCCCTGCTCGTCCGGGGGCTCGATCCGCGCGACACGCTCCTCCAGTACATGGCCCGCCGCGGCTCGCTGTGCGCCGGCAAGGACAACACCAACCACTTCACCGTCCCCGAGCTCGGCATCCTCGGCCCGGTGAGCCCGCTCGGCACGCAGCTGTGTGTCCTCAACGGCGTCGCGCTCGCCTTCAAGCGACGGGGGGAGCCGCACGTGTGCATGACCTATCAGGGCGAGGGCGCCACGCGGACCGGGGCCTCGCACGAAGGGTTCGCGTTCGCCGCGGCGCTCCGGCTCCCGATCGTGATCGTCGTCGAGCACAACCGCTGGGCGTTCTCCACGCGGTCGGAACGCGTGGCCGCCGTGGCGGAGTGGACCGACACGGCGAAGGCGTACGGCATGCCGGCCGCGGGCGTGGACGGAAACGACGTGCTGGCCGTGCACGAGGCCGCCGTCGAGGCCGTCGACCGGGCGCGGGGCGGGCACGGCCCCACGATGATCGTGGCCGAGAGCTACCGGATCCTGGGGCACGCCCAGCACGATTCGCAGACCTACGTGCCGCCCGAGGAGCTCGAGCGGTGGCGCGCCCGCGATCCGATCCCGCGGTTCGAGCGCCAGCTCGTCGAGCGGGGGGTCGCGACCCAGGAAGAGCTCCGTGGGATCCGGGAGGACGTGGATGCGGCGCTCGAGCGGGCCGTGGATGACGCGCTCGCGGCCGGGATGCCGGACCCGGAGGAGGCGATGACACGCGTGTACGCGGAGCCGGAGCCCGACGTCACGCCGTGGACCCGCATGACCCCTGTGGGCTACGCGGATCTCGAGGTGTTGGCGGCGTCTTCGGTGCTCCGGCCGCTCGAGGCCGACACCCCGCGGGCCGGTGCGGCGACCGCCGCCGAAACGGCCCGATGAAGACCTATCTGGAGGCCATCCGCGAGGCGCTGTGGGAGGAGATGAAGGCCGACGAGACAGTGTTCATCATGGGCGAGGACGTGGGGGCGTACGGCGGCGCGTTCAAGATCACCGAGGGGTTCCTCGACGAGTTCGGCCCCGACCGGGTGATCGACACGCCGATCAGCGAGGCCGCGATCGTGGGCGCGGCGATCGGCGCCGCGCACATGGGGCTCAAGCCGGTGTGCGAGATGCAGTTCATCGACTTCATCGCGCCGGCCTTCGACATGATCGTGAACTTCGCCGCCAAGGTCCGGTACCGGACGGGGGTGGGCGCCGGGCTCGTGATCCGTGGGCCGTGCGGTGGCGGCGCCCGCGCGGGGCCCTTCCACTCGCAGAACGTGGAGTCCTATTTCGCCAACGTGGCGGGACTCAAGATGGTGGCGCCCGCGACCGCCTACGATGCGAAGGGGCTTCTGCGCGCGGCGATCCGCGACCCCGACCCGGTGCTCTACTTCGAGCACAAGTTCCTGTACCGCCGCGTCAAGGAGGAGCTGCCGGAGGGCGAGGAGGTGCTCGTGCCGCTCGGCAAGGCGAGGACCGCCCGCGAGGGCGATGCGCTCACGCTCGTCACGTACGGCGCCATGGTGTACAAGGCCGAGGACGCGGCGGAGGTCGTTTCGAAGCAGGACGGCGCGGAGATCGAGATCCTCGACCTGCGCACGCTCCGGCCGTTGGACATCGCTGCGATCGTCGCGAGCCTCAAGCGCACCGGGCGGCTCCTGATCGTGCACGAGGCGGCGCGGTTCGGTGGGTTCGCCGGGGAGATCACCGCGCAGGTGTGCGAGGAGGCGTTCGAGTGGCTCGACGCGCCCATCCGGCGCGTCACGGCGCTCGACACACCGGTGCCGTATTCGCCGCCGCTCGAAGACTACTATCTTCCACAGACCGAGGACATCGTGACGGCGGCCCGCTGGCTGCTGGCGTACTGACCAGGAAGACGGACACATGTCGAAAGTCGATGTGATCATGCCGCAGATGGGCGAGTCCATCGCGGAGGGCACGCTCACCCGCTGGATCAAGTCCGTGGGCGACGCGGTGGACCGGGACGAGGACCTGTTCGAGATATCGACCGACAAGGTCGACGCCGACATCCCCTCGCCGGCCGCGGGGGTGCTCGCCGAGGTCCTCGTCGAGGAGGGCCAGACCGTCGAGGTGAACACGGTCGTGGCCCGCATCGAGACCGATCCGAGCGCCGTCCAGGACGGTGCCGGCGCATCGATGCACACCTCGGAGGAAACGGCCACGGAGGAGGAGGCGCAGCCCGCTCCGGACGACGAGGCGGCCGGGGGCGAGCCCGCGGAGGAGCGCGTCGCCGCGGCGTCGTCGACCACGCGGGAGGCGTCATCGTCGGCCACGCGGGAGGCGGCGGCACGGTCGGCCGCGACGGCCACCTCGGCGCAGGGAGACGGGGTGGCCGCGGACGATGATGCGAGCGCGGCGGGAAACGGGGCGGCGACGCGGGAGGAGCGGCTCCGTACGCGCTCCACGCCGCTCGTACGGAAGATCGCGGCCGAGCACGGCGTCGACATTTCGGGGATCGATGGCTCGGGCGCGGGCGGACGCGTCACGCGGGACGACATCCTGGCCTTCATCGAGGGCGGCGCCACGGCGCCCGAGCGGGCCGCCCCGGCCGCCGGGGAGCCCGCCCCGTCGACCGCGGCCGAGCCCGCACCCTCGGCACCCCCGTCGCGAGCCGGGAAGCCGACCCCCCCCGCGCCGCGCGAGCAGCGGCCGGCCGCGGCGACCCCGGCGCCCTCCGAGACGACCGCCCCCGACACGATACGCGTCCCGATCCACGGGGCCGTGCTCGACATCAAGCTCCCGAGGGTCCCCGTGCGCGAGAACGATCGCGTCGAGGAGATGAGCCGCGTCCGGCTGCGCACGATGGAGCACATGCTCATGTCGAAGCGCGTGTCGGCACACGTGACATCGGTGAGCGAGGTCGACTTCGAGCGCGTCGTGCAGCTCCGCCGAAAGCTCAAGGGCAGGTACGAGGAGCGGGGCGTGAAGCTCACCTACGGCCCGTTCATCTATCGCGCCGTGATCGAGGGCCTGCGCGAGCACCCGATCCTGAACGCCTCGGTGGATGGGACCCGGATCGTGTACCACTCGAACATCAATCTCGGGCTCGCCGTCGCGGTCAACGACGGCCGGGAGCTCATCGTCCCGGTCCTCAAGGACGCCGACCGGCTCAGCCTCATCGGGCTCGCGCAGGGGGCCAACGATCTGGCCGAGAAGGCGCGCACGAAGTCGCTCGACTTCGACGACATCCAGGGCGGGACGTTCACGATCACCAACGTGGGAGTATTCGGGAACCTGTTCGGCACCCCGATCATCAACCAGCCGCAGGTGGCCATCCTCGGGACGGGTGTGATCGAGAAGCGTCCCGTGGTGGTGCAGGACGCGCTCGGGAACGACGTGATCGCGATCCGTCACCGGGCGTACTTCGGTCTGTCCTACGACCACCGCGTGGTTGACGGCGCGATGGCCGCCTTCTTCCTCAACAAGGTCCAGGACTACCTCGAGAACTTCCCCGACGAGGGTTGACGACGTCGGTCGCGCCATCCCCGCGCCCGGGGCCCGCCAAGTGACGGCACGCACGTGAGCGAGCGCGGCCTCGACGACCGCGTGCGAGAGGAGCTCGCGCCCGACTTCCGGGTCGTGCGCGTGCTCGGGCGCGGCGCCATGGCGAGCGTGTACCTGGCGCGCGAGGTCGCGATCGACCGGATGGTGGCCATCAAGGTGCTGGCGCCCGGTCACGCCGGCGACACCACGGCGGGCAAGCGCTTCGAGCGCGAGGCCCGCTCGGCGGCCCGCATCCGCCACGAGAACGTCACGGCGGTGTACCAGGTCGGTCGTCTCTCCGATGGGCTCCCGTACCTGGTCATGGAGTACGTGGACGGCCGCAACCTCGAGGACGTGCTGACCGGTGGGGGAGCACTCCCCGAGGCGGAAGGACGCGAGGCGTTGCGCCAGCTCGCCTCCGGGCTGGCCGCCGCGCACGAGAGCGAGATCATCCACCGCGATCTCAAGCCGGCCAACGTCCTGCGCGAGAACGGAACCGGGAGGATCGTGCTCACCGACTTCGGCGTCGCCGCGGTGCGCGACTCGGCCGGGACCGACACGACCCGTCTCACCGTGCAGGGGCAGATCCTCACCGACATCGCGTACGTGGCGCCGGAGCACCTCATGGGCGAGGAGCTCACCGAGATGGCCGATATCTACGCCCTCGGCGTGCTGGGGTACGAGATCCTCGCGGGGCGTGGGCCGTATCCGGGAAAGTCCCCCGGCGAGATCGCGGCGGCCCACCTGCGCGCCGAGCCCACACCACTCCTCGCTCTCGCCCCGTCGCTCGATCCGGCGGTGGCCGAGGTGGTGGAGCGCTGTCTGGCCAAGAAGCCCGACCGTCGGCCGCGCGCCGCCGAGGTGGTGGCGGCTCTCGAGGCGGAGGCGCCCGCGGGCGCGATCCGGAAGGAGCCGGAGACCGCGCTCGAGGCGTTCCTGATCGAGCTCAAGCGGCGGCGCGTGTACCGGGTGGCCGTGGCCTACCTCGCCATCGGGCTCGCGGCGATCGGCGGCACGAGCGACATCAACGAGGCGCTGCGGTTCCCCGATTGGGTCGAGCGCGGGAGCGTGGTGCTCATCCTCACCGGCTTCCCGATCACGCTCGTGCTGGCGTGGATGTTCGATGTCAGGGCGGGGCACCTCATGCGGACCGTGGAGGACTCCGAGTCGCGCCGGGCGCGCGTCGTGGCATGGGTCGCGCTGGCCGGGGCGCTCGCGGTGGCCGGCGTCCTGGGCTGGGTGCTCCTGTTCTGAGCGGCGTTACCGGCGCTTCGATCCGTCGGTTCGGCGGGAGCCGGTCGTCGGGACGCTCACCGGATCGCCCTCCGGTAGTCGCGGTTCAGCCACGCGATCACGTCGATCGAGATCTCCTTGGGGCACGCGATCTCGCACGCGCCGTGGTTCGTGCAGCTCCCGAACTCCTCCTCGTCCATGCGCTCGACCATGTCGAGGACGCGCAAGCGCCGCTCGGGCTGGCCCTGCGGCATGAGCGCCAGGTGGGCGACCTTGGCGGCGGTGAACAGCATCGCCGAGGCGTTGGGGCACGCGGCCACGCAGGCGCCGCACCCGATGCAGGTGGCCGCCTCGAACGCCGCGTCGGCGTCGGCCTTGGAGACGAGCGTGGCGTTCGCGTCCGGAGCCGACCCGGTGCGGACCGAGATGTAGCCGCCGGCCTCGATGATCCGATCGAGCGAGGAGCGGTCGACCACGAGGTCCTTCATGATCGGGAAGGCGCGCGCCCGCCACGGCTCGACCCACAGCTCGTCGCCGTCCCTGAAGCTCCGCATGTGGAGCTGGCAGGTGGCGGTCCCCCGGTGCGGCCCGTGCGCCTGGCCGTTGATCACCACCCCGCACGATCCGCAGATCCCCTCGCGGCAGTCGTGCTCGAAGGAGATCGGCTCGCCGCCCGCCTCGATGAGTCCTTCGTTGATCACGTCGAGGAGCTCGAGGAACGACATGTCGGGGCTCGCCTCGTCGGTCTCGTAGCGCTCGAAGGCGCCGGGTGCGTGGGGCCCGGCCTGCCGCCAGACGTGGAGCGTGATCCTCATCGAGGCGGTCTCCCCCGGCCCGCGGCGCTCACTTGTAGCTCCTCCGGCTGAGCGACACGGACTCGAACTCGAGCGGCTCCCGGTGCTCGACGGGATCGGTCTCCGGTCCCGCGTACTCCCACACCGTCACGTGCGTGAAGCTCTCGTCGTCCCGCCGCGCCTCGCCCTCGGGGGTCTGGTACTCCTCGCGAAAGTGCGCTCCGCAGGACTCCTCGCGGGCCAGCGCATCGCGGCACATGAGGTCGCCGAGCTCGAGGAAGTCGGCCACGCGCCCCGCCTTCTCGAGCGACTCGTTGATCCCCAGCTCCGAGCCCACCACCTTCGCGTTCTCCCAGAACTCCTGCTTCAGCTCGGGGATGCGCTCGAGCGCCTCGCGGAGCCCGGCGGCCGAGCGCGACATCCCGCACCGGTCCCACAACAGACGTCCCAGCTCGCGGTGGATCGAGTCCACGGTGCGCGAGCCGTCCAGGGCCGCCAGCCGGTCGAGACGCTCGCTCACCCCGTCCACCACCGCGCGCACCGCCGGGTGGTCGGCATCGATGTCGGGGAGCTCCCCGTGCGCCAGGTAATCGCCGATCGTGAGCGGGAGAACGAAGTAGCCATCCGCCAGCCCCTGCATGAGCGCGCTGGCGCCCAGCCGGTTCGCCCCGTGATCGGAGAAGTTCGCCTCGCCGATCACGTGCAGACCGGGGAGCGTGCTCATCAGGTTGTAGTCGACCCACAGCCCGCCCATGGTGTAGTGCGGCGCCGGGTAGATGCGCATCGGGACGCGGTACGGGTCCTCGCCCGTGATGCGCTCGTACATCTCGAACAGGTTCCCGTAACGCTCCTCGACGCCCTCGCGCCCCATGCGCTCGATGGCGTCGGCGAAGTCGAGGTACACGCCGCGCCCCGTCGGTCCCACGCCGTGCCCGTCGTCGCACAGGTCCTTGGCGCGGCGCGAGGCGAGGTCGCGCGGCACGAGGTTGCCGAACGCCGGGTACATGCGCTCCAGGTAGTAGTCGCGCTCCTCCTCGGGGATCTCGTTTCCGGGCCGCCCGTCGCCCTTCGCTTTCGGCACCCAGATGCGCCCGTCGTTCCGGAGCGACTCGCTCATCAGGGTGAGCTTCGACTGGTGCTCGCCCGACTCGGGGATGGCGGTGGGGTGGATCTGCGTGTAGCACGGGTTGGCGAAACCGGCCCCGCGCCGGTACGCGCGCCAGATCGCGGTCGCGTTGCACTTCATGGCGTTGGTGGACAGGTAGAACACGTTGCTGTACCCGCCCGTGCCGAGCACCACCGCATCGGCGAGCCACGGGCGGACCTCGCCCGTGACCAGGTCGCGCGTCACGATGCCGCGTGCACGGCCTTCCACGACGATGACGTCGAGCATCTCGTGCCGGGCGTGCGTGTGCACCTTGCCGGCCCGCACCTGCCGCTCCAGCGCCTGGTACACGCCCAGAAGGAGCTGCTGGCCGGTCTGGCCGCGCGCGTAGAAGGTGCGCGACACCTGTGCGCCCCCGAACGAGCGGTTGGCGAGGTGGCCGCCGTACTCGCGCGCGAACGGGACCCCCTGGGCGACGGCCTGGTCGATGATGGCGAGGCTCACATCGGCCAGCCGGTACACGTTCGCCTCGCGCGAGCGGAAGTCGCCCCCCTTGATCGTGTCGTAGAACAGGCGGAAGACCGAGTCGCCGTCGTTCTGGTAGTTCTTGGCCGCGTTGATGCCGCCCTGCGCGGCGATCGAGTGCGCACGTCGCGCGCTGTCGTGGAAGAAGAACGACTCCACCTCGTAGCCGAGCTCGGCCATGGTGGCCGCGGCGGACCCGCCCGCGAGACCGGTCCCCACCACGATCACCCGGTGCCGCCGCTTGTTGGCGGGGTTCACCAGCTTCATCTCGAACTGGTGGCGCTCCCACTTGTGCGCCAGCGGGCCGGCCGGGACGCGGGCGTCGAGCCTCATCGGGAACGCTTCCGCAGCCGCACCCGGCGCTTCGGGAGCGGGGTGGCGGACGCCGCGGCGCCGGGGGAGAGGGCCGGGGCGATCATCCACCCACCCCCGGGAGCGTGACCCACCCCGCCAGGACCGCGATCGGGAAGGACAGGTTCCCGAGCATCACGGCACCGGCCACCATGGCCGCCACCGGGCGCCGAAACCGATCGACGCGCGGGTGGTTGATCCCCAACGTCTGCGTCATGCTCCAGATGCCGTGGTACAGGTGCAGGCCGAGGGCGAGCATGGCGAGCATGTACGCGAGCGACGCCGGCCACGATCGGAAGCCGGCCACGACGTTGTGATACACTTCGCCGGGCACGTAGTCGGGGTGCACGTCGCCGGTGGTCAGATGGAGGATATGGTACACGACGAACAGGGCGATGATGACCCCGCCCCAGCGCATCGTCCGCGAGGCGTAGCTCAGCTCGTCGTGCGGCGGGGTCCGGTACCCGACCGGCCGTGCGGCGCGGCTGCGGCGGGCGAGCTGGATGGCGGCGACGACGTGGACGAGAACCGCGGCGAGGAGGACCGCGCGGGCGAGCCACAGGAACTGTCCGCGGGCCAGCACCGGCGCGCCCGCCTCGCGCAGGAACTCCGCGTACGCGTTGATCTGCTCGGGACCTTGATACAGCTTCAGGTTGGCGAGCATGTGGACGACGACGTACAGCACGAGGAGGACGCCGGTCGCCGCCATGGCGATCTTCTTCCCCACGCTCGTCGCGTACCACCGTGTGAGTCTGCTCATCCGGCTCGGTTCCCACCCCGCTTCGCGGCCGGTCGGATCTACCCGTCCACCGGGTCCCCGCGAGAATCGACCGGGGCCGGGATTCTACCGGTGTCGAGCGTCGCCCTCAACCGCGCGAGCGGAGCGCCGTGCGTCAGGCGGGGGAGCGGGCGTAGTCCTCGAGGTTGGCGACCGTCATCCCCACGATGCGTCTCAGCCCCGACCCTTCCGTGACATACACCTCCGCGCCGGACACGAGGGCCGTCGCGATCTGGATCGCGCGCTCCGGGCGACCTCCGAGCTGTGCTCGAACCTGGGCAGCCTGCACCGCGATCTCGTCGGTGGTGGGGATCAGCTCGAGGCCCCCGTGCACCATCAGGCTCCGCGCCAGCTCCGCGGCGCGCTCGCGCTCGCCGCGCCGGTACAGCTCGGCGAGGAGCTGATACAACGTCAGCACCGAGGTCTGGGCGCGGACCGCGCCATCGCGGATGGCGGCCACCAGAGCGCGTGTCAGCGGCAGGAAGCGGCCGTCGCCGATCAGGTGGAGCGCGACCACGCGCGCGTCCAGGTGGACGAGGCGGGCGTCCGACAGTCGATCGAGGAGGGATCCCGCGTCGCTCACCGGCCTCTCCGACCGCGGCGTGTGGGGAAGCCGGGGCGAGGGTCCGCATCGACCCGCGGGCCGGACTTCTGCCGCCGGCCGCGCATCACCCGTTTCCGAGCTCCGGCCACAGCGAGGCGCCGTCGCCCATGTCACCCAGACTGCCGGCCAGCCGGTCCTCGAGATCGGCGGGTTGCTTCTCCATCTCGATCACGTCGCCGCGCAGGGTGACGATGAGCCGGTCCCCCGGTTCCAGCCGCAGGGCGTCGCGGGCCATCTTCGGGACCACGATCTGGTTCTTGCTGCTCATCTTGACGGAGACGGCCACGGCACCTCCAGGTGCGAGAAGGCCGGCGGCAGTATAAGGCTTTACGGGCCCCCTTTACAACGGCGCTAATGCCCGTTCATGATCAGCCAGGTCACGAACGCGCCGTATCCCGTCAGCAGGAGCGCTCCCTCCCAGCGATCGACGCGTTGCTGGGTGAGGGCGAGCGGGATGAGGAGGACCGAGAACAGCAGGGCCGGGAGGACCTGGCTGACGACGATCTGAGGCGGGAGCTGCAGGGGGCGCAGGAGGGCGGCGGAGCCCAGCACGAGCCCCAGATTGAACACGTTCGAGCCGATGACGTTGCCGAGGGCGATGTCCCCCATTCCGCGGACGGCCGCGGCCAGGGTCGATGCGAGCTCGGGAAGCGACGTGCCGACGGCGATCATGGTCGCCGCGATGACGGCGTCGGGCACGTGGAAGCGCTCGGCGATGGCCGTGGCGCTGTCGATGAGCAGGTGCGCGCCCAGCAGCAGGAGCGGCAGGCCGACGAGGATCCGGATGACCGCCCACGCGGTGCCCCGCTCCTGGACCGGCGGGTCCGACGTCGGCGCCGTCCCCGCTCCCGAGGCCGCCGGCCCGGGGGGCTCCGCCGCCGCCTCGGCCTCGACCTCGCGCGCCAGCTCGTCGAGCCCCCCACCCCCCCAGCGCAGCAGGAAGAGCAGGTAGATCGCGAAGCCGGCCACCAGCGCCAGGCCGTCGAGCCGGCCGAGGGCGTCGTTGAGCGACAGAAGCATCACGATCGTCAGGACCAGGATGACGAGCGGGGTCTCGCGCACCAGTAGCCGCCGGTGCACGGAGATCGGGCGGATGAGGGCTCCGAGACCCACGATCAGACCGACGTTCGCGACGGTCGAGCCCATCACGTTGCCGACCGCGACCGCCGGACGATCCGCGAGGGCGGCGGCCCCGCTCACCACCAGCTCGGGCGCCGAAGTCCCGAACGCCACCACGGTGAGACCGACGATAAGGTCGCTGACCCCGAGATGCTGGGCGAGGTTCGACGATCCCCTGACCAGCCAGTCGGCGCCGAGCGTCAGCAGCGTGATGCCGATCCCGAACAGGACGGCATGCAGGATCACGGTGTACCGACGCGTGCACGGCGTTCAAGAGAATGAACGCCTGCAGCCCACGCGCCGCGTCGCCCTCGCTCTCCCCGGAACTGTGTCGGCTTCCGGCGCTCCATCGGGTCGGCCGATCGTGCGCGCCCGACGCGCCGGTGGGCGCCTATTTGGTCGCCGCCGCCGGGAGCCCGGGACCGGTGCGACCGGGCGCGTCCGACTTGTCGTCCGGCTTCGGCTCGGTCCTGCCGTCGGACTTCGACTCGGGCCGCGATGGGAACGCGGAGCCCTCGCCCTTCTTGCCCGTGGCCTCGGTGCCCATGTGCAGGCGGCCCTCCACGCGTCCGCCCTCGTCGAGCTTCACGCGACGGCTGCGGATGTCGCCCTCCACCCGGCACGTCTCCTGGAGCTCGACGCGACTCGCGCCGACGACCGTGCCCGTGACGGCTCCGGCGACGACCACGTCCTGGGTCTCGATATCTCCCTTGACGGTCCCGCCGCTGCCGACCACGACGGATTTCGTGGCCTTGATCGACCCTTCCACGCGACCTTCCACCCGCACCGTGCCATCGCACTTGATGTCGCCGACGATCTCCATTCCCGGCCCGATCACCGATACGACATCACTCAGCTCGCGCGCGGGCACCTCGGTCCTCTGTTCTCTGGCCATGTCCGCCTGATCCTTACCTCTGTTCCACACCATTCTGTCCCGACCCACCGGCCGCACGAACCGCGCCCTCGTTCACGAACGCCAGCGGGTCCAGGAGGACGCCGTCCTGCGTGATCTCGAAATGCAGGTGCGGCGCCGTCGATCGCCCGGTCGATCCCGACAGGGCGATCACCTGGAGCCGCTCCACCGAATCCCCGACGGCTGCAAAGAGCCACGAGTTGTGGCCATACAATGACGAGAGGCCGCCGCCGTGCGCAATCCGCAGGAAGCGTCCGTAGACGGGGTCCTCTCCCGCTTCGTCGACCACGCCGGCTTGGATCGCCCGCACATACGAGCCGCTCGGGACGGCGATGTCGACCCCGGTATGGCCCCGTTCCCGCGCGTCGCCGGGCGACCCGAAGGTCCGGGTGATGAACCCGGGCTGGACCAGGGGCCAGGCGGGCGCGGTGGGCTCGGCGGAGGTGGGCGACTCGCCGGCCGGCACCGCGGTGGGCACGGGGACCGACGCCTCGCGTTGCGGGGCGCCTTCGGTGAGCACGTCCTGGAGACGCCGGTACTCGCTCTCGACGCGCTCGAGCCGCGAGGCGAGCTCCGCGACGCGCGATTGCTCCCCACGCAACGTCCGCACCTCGGCGCGCAGGGACCGCACGGTGGCGGACTCCTCCCCCGCGGCCCACGAACGACCGATCCCGAATCCCGCCACGAGGACCACCCCCATGGCGAGCAACATCGAGACCACGAAGCCGATGCCCACGTGGAGGGTGTGCGACCGGCGTCCATCTTCCCGGACGACATGAACGGTCCAGCGCGCCTGCGTTCTGCTCATCGCAGCCGGTCGGCGGCTCCGGAGCCGGCGAACATCTCCAGCAGCCGCACGAAATCCTGATCGTCGTGGAAGGAGACGACGATCTCGCCTCCGGGACCCCTCGTCCGCACGCGCACCTGGGTCCCCAGCGCACGCTCGAGGATGAGCTCCGCCTGACGCACGGCAGGATCGGCGGGGGGCGACGGGCCCCGCCCGCGAGCACCGTTCGCGGTGGCCGCCGTGTCCTCCGTCGAACGCGCCGAACGGACCCGGCGCTCGGTCTCCCGCACCGACCAGCCGCTCCTGGCGGCGCGCTTCGCCATCTCGATGCGGTCGCGATCGTCCTCGAGCCCGAGGATCGCGCGGGCGTGCCCGGCCGCGATGCCGCCTCGCGCGAGCAGCCGCTGGACCTCATCGGGAAGCGTGAGGAGTCTCAGGGCGTTGGTCACGGTCGAGCGATCCCGACCCACGTGGCGGCCCACATCCTCCTGCGTGAGGCCGAACCGGTCGATCAGCTGCCGATACCCGTGCGCTTCCTCGAGGGGGGAGAGGTCCTCGCGCTGCAGGTTCTCGACGAGCGCCACGACGAGCATCTGTTCGTCCGTGAGCCCCCGCATGATGACCGGCACCGATTCCCAGCCCAGCCGCTGGACCGCGCGGAAGCGCCGTTCCCCCGCCACGATCTGGAATGTCTCGCCGACCGGACGGACCACGATGGGCTGCAGCAGCCCGTTCTCGCGGATCGACCCCGCGAGGCCCTCGAGACCCTCTTCGTCGAAATCCCCGCGGGGCTGGAAGGGGTTGGGCCGGATGCTGGACATCTCGACCTCGCGCTCAACCCCGGCGCCGCCTTCGGGATCGAAGTTCTCCCCGAGGAGCGCGGCCAGACCCTTGCCGAGACGCCGATCGTCCCTAGCCAACGGCGGCCACCCGTTCATCCCGCTCGATCAGCTCGCGTGCGAGGCTCAGATACCCCCGGGCCCCGGAGGAGAGCACGTCGTACAGCGCGATCGGCTTCCCGAAGCTCGGGGCTTCCGCCAGCCGGATGTTCCTGGGGATCATCGTATCGAACACCTTTCCACCGAAGTACTCGCGCGCCTCGTTCACGACCTGCTTGGCGAGGTTCAGACGCGAGTCGTACATCGTGAGCAGGACGCCCTCGATCTCGAGGTCCCGGTTGAGGCCTCTCTGGACGAGCCGGATCGTGTTGAGGAGCTGGCTGAGCCCCTCGAGCGCGTAGAACTCGCATTGGATCGGGATGAGCACCGAATCGGCGGCCACGAGCGCGTTGAGCGTGAGGAGACCGAGCGAAGGGGGCGAGTCGATGAGCACGAAGTCGAATTCGTTCCGCAGGGGACCGAGCTTCTCCCGCAGCAACCGCTCGCGATCGGCCCGAGCGATGAGCTCGACCTCCGCCGCCGCCAGATCGCGGCTGGCGGAGATCACGGACAGGAACGGGAAGTGCACCTCGGGGCGGACCGCGTCCTCCAGCCCCCTCCCATTCACGAGGGCCTCGTACACCGAGGCGCGCCCCGAGTCCCTCCGCAGCCCGAAGCCGCTGGTCGCGTTTCCCTGCGGGTCGCAGTCGATCACCAACGTCCGCCGCTCGGCGATCGCCAGCGAGGCGCCGAGGTTGATCGCCGTCGTCGTCTTCCCCACCCCGCCCTTCTGATTGGCGATCGCGATCACACGACCCATGCCTCGCGTCTCCCTTATTCCACGAACGCTCAAGGTCCCGTGGAATACCTGTAACTCGTTGTGTGCCAGTGGTTTATACGACACCCCGGGTCCTGTTTCCCACAATCCGGACACCAGCCGGGTGCGGGTCGGGGTCAATATACCGCCGCCGGCCGGATCCGAGCGACCGGGTTCCCTCCCCTGGACCCCTTTACATATACCCAAAGCGGTCCGGAGGCGCGAGGTTCCGGGGGTCGCAGGGGTCGGGCGGCGGGGGAGGGGTTCGGGCTTGACTCGGCGATGTTTCACGGGAAACTTGACGGTGAAACAGCCGGGCTCCGGCACTCGGGCGACGCCGAAACGGTCGGCTCCGATCCTCCCCGTGGCTCGGCACCGGCCCGCCGGACTGGCCGGTCCGCGACGGAGACGGGGCGCCGGATCCTGCCCGCGTGCACCGCGCGATGTTTCACGGGAAACCCGACGGTGAAACAACCAGGGGGGGCATCTGGCCAGCGAGCTCGACATCGGCATTCTGATCGGCGTCCTCGTGGGCGAAGGGCATTTCGGGGGGGACGGTCGCCAGCCGCACATCACGCTCCGCATGCATACGGACCACGAGAGCCTGTTCCGCTGGATCGTGGGCCGCTTCCCGGGCGGCAAGCTCTACGGGCCTTATCATCACGGCGGGCGGAGCTACTATCAGTGGATGGCGCGCGGTGCGTACCTCCGCGACGAGCTGGTCCCGCTCCTCGACGCCCACTTGCCCGCGGATCTCGATGTGAAGACGTTCGGCCGCTATCTCGACATGAAGGAGCGATACGGTCTGGCGGACCCGCCCTCGTGAGACGCGACGGACGCGCGGGCCCCCATCGCCGCTCGCAAGGGAGTCCTTATTGAACCCGGCCACGATCCCGCCCCGCGAGCGCCTGATGCTCGCCCTCGATGTCGCCGATCCCGGCACCGCGCGGGCGCTGGTCGAAGACCTCGGGGACTCCGTCGTGTTCTACAAGCTCGGTCTCGAGCTCTTCCTGTCGGGAGGCTACTTCGAGCTCGCGGACTGGCTGCGCGCCCGGGGCAAGCGGGTGTTCGCCGACCTGAAGCTGTTCGATGTCCCGCAGACGGTCGCTTCGGCCGTGCGGCAGCTCGTGCGACGCGACGTGGAGTTCGTGACGGTGCACGGCAACGACGCGATCCTCCGGGCCGCCGTGGGCGCGACGCACGACGTGGGGGCCGACCGTCCCGGCATCCTGGCAGTCACCGTCCTCACCAGCCTCGATCGGGCCGACATGGAGGACCTCGGCTTCGAGGCCGACGTCCCGGCGATCGTCGTGTCGCGGGCCCGACGCGCCGCGGCGATCGGCTGCGCCGGGGTGATCGCCTCGGGGCAGGAGGCGGCGCGCATACGCGAGGTGGTGTCCGGAGGCTTCAGGATCGTGGTCCCCGGGATCAGACCGTCCGGCGAACGCGGGATCGATGACCAGAAACGCACGGTGGACGTGGAGGAGGCGTTCGGGGCGGGGGCGGATTACATCGTCGTGGGCCGGCCGATCCGCAACGCCGCCGATCCGGCGGCGGCTGCCGAGGCGATCCAGGCGCGTATCGAACGGCTGTTCACGGGGGCCTGAGCGGCGCGACCCGCGATTCGGGCCCGCGACCGACGCGGCAGCGCGGCCGGTCGAATGCTCCCGCGCTCAGCGCCCCGGCGTCGCGCCCGGGCGCACGGACCCTTCCGAGCGTCGCCTGAGTGCCACCAGGAGGTTCTGGAGATCGGCGGGGGAGACCCCGGGGATGCGCCCGGCCTGTCCGAGGGTCGCGGGCCGGATCCCATCCAGCTTCTGCCGCGCCTCGTACGACAGCGCGTCGAGCGCCAGGTAGTCGAGGTCGTCCGGGAGGGCGACCTGCTCGCGACGCGCCAGGGCCTCGGCCCGCTCGCGCTCGCGCTCGATGTAGCCCGCGTACTTGAGGTCCATCTCGACGCTGGCGAGGGCGTCGGCCTCGAACCCCGGACCGCCGAGCGGCCCATCGGGGCCCGCCAGCTCCGAGAGCCGCACCTCCGGCCGCAACAGCAGGTCGCCGAGCGGCCCCCGCTGCCGGAGGGGGGCGCTCTCGACCCGCGCGAGGTATCGCCGCACGTCGTCGGGGGCCACCCGCGTCTCCTCGACCCAGTCCCGCACCCGGGCGCGCTCCTCGAGGTGCTCGGCCAGCCGGCGGGAGCGGGTCTCATCCAGCAGACCCAACCGCTCGGCGACCGGGCCGAGGCGCGCAAGGCAGTTGTCCTGTCTGAGCAGGAGCCGGAACTCGGCCCGCGAGGTGAACAGCCGGTACGGCTCGTCCACGCCTCGCGTCACGAGGTCGTCGACGAGCACTCCTAGAAACGCCTCGTCCCGCCGCGGCACCCACGGGTCTCGATCGAGCGCTGCACGGGCCGCGTTGATGCCCGCCACGATTCCCTGGCCGGCGGCTTCCTCGTATCCGGTGGTCCCGTTGATCTGGCCGGCGAAGTACAGACCCGGCAGCAGCCGCAGCTCGAGCGTCGGCCGCAGCTGTCGGGGCGGAAAGTAGTCGTATTCGATGGCGTAGCCCGGCTGCGTCATGCGGGCCCGCTCGAGACCGGGCACCCGCGCAAGGAACTCCCGCTGGACCCCAGGGGGCAGGGAGGTCGAGAGCCCGTTCACGTACAGCTCCGCCGTCTCACGACCCTCCGGCTCGAGGAACACCTGGTGCGACTCGGCATCCGGGAACTTGACGATCTTGTCCTCGATGGACGGGCAGTAGCGCGGTCCGCGCGCCGCGATCGCCCCGCCGTACATCGCCGAGCGCTCGAGGTTCTCGGCCACCACCTCCTTCACCTCGGGGCCCGCGCGTACCAGCCAGCATGGGAGCTCCGGGAACTCGGGACGCGGGGCCCAGTGCGAGAATCGGCCGGGGTTCGCGTCGCTGTCCTGGCGCTCCAGCCGGTCGAAGTCCACGGTGCGGCCGTCCACCCGCGGCGGCGTCCCGGTCTTGAAGCGGTCCACCGCCAGGTCGAGCTCGAGCAACTGCTCGGCGAGCGTCACCACCGGCGCATCGCCGGCCCGCCCCGCCGCGATCGAGCAGTCGACGCCGATCCGGATCGCCCCGCGCAGGAACGTCCCCGCGGTGAGGACGACCGTGCGGGCCTCGAACTCGCACCCGTCCCGGCACCGGACCCCGGTGATGCGGCCCGACCGCCGGAGGAGCGCCTCGACGGTGCCCTGGTACAGCGCGAGACCGGGGATCCGCTCCAGCTCCCGGCGCACCTCGCGGGGATAGAGCCCGCGGTCGCACTGGGCGCGGGGCGCCCACACGGCCGGACCCCTGGAGCGGTTGAGCATGCGGAAGTGGAGGGTCGTCCGGTCGGTCGCGATTCCCATCACGCCGCCGAGGGCATCCACCTCGCGCGCCACGGTTCCCTTGGCAACGCCACCGATGGCCGGATTGCACGACATCTGGCCCACGCGGGCCAGGAACGAGGTGACGAGCAGCGTCCGGGCGCCCGAGCGCCCCGCCGCGCTCGCCGCCTCGCACCCAGCGTGTCCGCCGCCGATCACCACGACATCGAATCTTGTGCTCATGGGACGAGGATAACCGGCGGCCGGGAGCTTCGGCCACTCTTCCCGCCCTGCGCCGACCGCCGATCGGGCCAAAATGTCCCGATCGGAGAGCGGGTGGCACTTTTCATCTTTCGCGGGGTAGCGGGGTTTCGACCTACGAACCGTTCATGGAGCGCCCGATGATAGAACTCCCCGATGTCGAGCGGATGATCGACGGAATCGCCGGCTACACCACCGGCAAGACCATCTCCAGGGTGCTGATCGACGACGCCGAGGTCGTCGACCTCGAGGTGGAGCTCGCCGAAGAGTACCTCGAAGGCCACGCCATCGACTCCGTCGAGCGGCACGGCCGGTACGTCGTGCTGCGTTTCCGATCCGAGTACAGCCTCGTGTTCGACATGGGCGACGATGGGCGGCTGAGGCTCGAGTCACAGACCGCACCGCCCACCGAGCGCACGAAGATCCGTCTCCAGTTCGCCGCGGGTCGCGAGCTGCGCTTCAGCTCCTCGGGATCCGAAGGCGTCGTGCGGGCAGTGCGCGGCGACGAGGTATCCGACTCCGGGGCGCTCGAGGAGCTGGGCATCGATCCGTTGAGCGAGGACCTGACCGCGGAGCGCTTCGCAGCCCTCGCCGGCGACAACCCGCGCTCCTCGCTCAAGGGCTTCCTCATGAACGAGCAGGCCATCGCAGGGATCGGCAACGACTATGCGGATGAGATCTGCTTCCAGTCGGGCTTCCGGCCCGACGAGAAGGTCGGCAACCTGCTTCCCGAGCAGCTCCACCGCGTGCACCGCTACCTGAAGCGGGTGCTCCGCCGCGCCACGCTCCACTGGAGCGCGGCCCATTCGGATCCGGGCTGGCTGATCAACTCCCGAGACAACGGGAGCGCCTGTCCGCGTTGCCGTCACGAGCTCAAGTCGATGCGCGTCACGGGCCGCAAGACGATCATCTGTCCACGCTGCCAGCGGGCCGCGTAGGTCCCGTCCGCGGCCGGTCGGCCGCGGCGACGGAGTCGCATCCACCGCCCGGGCGGGTCCCCGCGGGGGCGCTTCGCCTTCGCGGATCGCGGCCTACTTGCCGACGCAGAACGACCGGAAGATCGCATCCAGGATGTCCTCCATGTCGGTGACCCCGATGAGGGACTCGAGCGCGTGCGCCGCCTCCTCGAGGTGCGTGCACGCGATCTCGGCGGGGTGCCCCGTGCCGAGCACCTCCGCGAACCGCGACACGTCGTCCCGGGCCTGCCGGAGCGCCGCCGACTGACGCCTCCGGGTCACGAGCGCCGGCTCGCCGGCCGCCTTGAGACCCGCGAACGAGGCATCCACGAGGGCGTCCCTGAGCGCGGCGAGCCCATCCGGGGTCCTCACGGACACCTCGATCCCGGGGTCCGGCCGGGTGGCCTCCGCGGTGTCACCGGTCGGTCGCGAGGGGGGCCGACCCCTTCCCGGCAGGAGATCGGCCTTGGTCCGCAACACGAGCACGCGGGCCCCCGCTCCGCGAGCTTCGTCCGCCACCTCCCGCTCCGCCGCCCCCGGCTCCCGTCCCGCCTCCACGCACAGGAGCACCACATCCGCGTGCGTCACGTAGCGCCGGGCCACTTCGATCCCTATCCGCTCGACGGCCTCATCCGTGGGCCGCACACCGGCCGTGTCCACGAGTCGGAAGGGGAACCCCTCGATGCTCGTCCCGGCCTCGATCGCGTCGCGCGTCGTCCCGGGAATCTCGGTCACGATGGCCCTCTCCGATCCAAGTAACGCATTGAAAATACTTGACTTACCTACGTTCGGAGCTCCGGCGAACACGACGAGGGCACCCTCTCCGAGGCGCTCGCCCTCCGGCGCGTTGACGAGCATCGATTCGAGCTCGGCCACGAGCCGGCCCGCCGCTTCCAGAATCCTCTCGAGCGGCACGGGTCCGTCGTCCTCGCCGGGAAAGTCGATGTCGTAGGCGAGCAGCGCCTGGAGGTCGATGAGCCCGGCCCGCAGGGCGGCGACGCGCGCCGACAGGCCCCCTTCGAGCTGGAACAGGGCCGAGCTGTGGTGTGCCTCGCTGGCCGATTCGATGAGATCGAGCGTCGCCTCCGCCTGGACGAGATCGAGCTTCCCGTTCAGGTACGCACGGCGGGTGAACTCCCCGCGCTCGGCGAGCCGGGCCCCGGCGGCCCGGGCGGCATCGAGCACGAGGGCCGGGGCGAGCGTCCCGCCGTGTCCGCTGATCTCCACCATGTCGTCCCCCGTATACGAGCGCGGCGCCGGGAAGTAGGTGACCAGCGCGCGATCGATGTCCGCCCCGTCCGGGTGGCGCACCGTAGAGAGCCGCGGCGCACGCGGGGCGAGCCCTTCGATCCCGAGACGGCTGGCCACCTCGCGCGCGTCCGGTCCGCTGATCCGCACGACCGCGATCCCGGCGCGGCCGGGCGCGGTCGAGATGGCGGCGATCGTGTCGTCGAGCAGGGGGCCCATGCAGTAAGTCTACGGCGCGGCGTCCCGGCCGGTCAGCCGGCCGGGACGATGGGGATACACGGCATGGGGACCCACCCGTACCTTGCGGCGCATGCAGGCGATCCCATTCCCCCGAACCCTGACCGGCAGCGGCCGCAGCCGGGCTGCCGGCGGCCCGGCGCCACGCGCGCTATTCGTGGGAACCGTCGTGGCGATCGTGGCTGCCCTCCCGGCGCGGGCCCAGCCGCATCCGGCCCCCGACACGCTCGTCGCCGATCGCGGCGCGATCGCGCTGCACGACGCGAACGGATTCCCGTTTCGGATCCCCTCCGGCTCGCCCCTCGAGCCGGTGCACCGCCTCGCGGTCGTGGGCGTGTCGCGGGGCGGGGAGACGCGCACCACCGCGATCGCCCGCCTGGGGGACCGGCTCGGCTTCTGGATCCGGCGCGGCCCCGGCCTCGAGCTCTCCGGAGCGCTCCACGCGGGCGTGTTCTCGCGCTTCGATCTCGAGCGCCCGGATCAGGAGTTCGTCGAGGTGCACTACCGGGCCGGGTTCCTGTTCCGGGCGCACTTCGGTCCACTGGCGGCTCGGGCCGAGATCTACCACGTCAGCTCCCACCTGGGCGACGAGCTCCTCGTCCGGACCGGGCGGGAGCCCATCTCGACGAGCCGCGAGGGCATCGAGGTGCTGGTCCAGGCGGCGCCGCTCGACGGTCTCGTGGTGTATGGCGGGCCCGGGGTCCTGCTGCGCTCCACGGAGGATCTCGGGCGGCTGTCGTTCCGCGCGGGCGCGGACTGGCGACAGCCACCGGCACCACACCCGGGCGCATACGCATCCGTCGAGGCCTTCGCGTGGGCCGAATCGGACTGGGATCCGATGATCGCGCTCGAGGCCGGTCTCGCGCTCGGCGCGCACGCCCGGATCGGCGCGACGGCCGGGTTCGGCCCTTCGCGGGCCGAGCAGTTCTTCCGGGAATCGGAGACCCTCGCGGGGGTCGCGTTCACCTTCACCCGCTGATGCCCTCCGCGCGCAGCCCGGGAGGTCCGCGCCCGTGGGTCCCGCTCGCGTCGCGCGGCCGGGCCTCAGTCGCCCCGCTCGCTGCGCTTTTCGCTACCCCCGCGTCGGCCGGCGGCCCGCCCCCCATCGCTCCGACCCGACTTCGACTCGGGGGGCGGGACTCCCCCACCCATCCCGGCCCGTGCCTCGCGCCGCTCCTTCGCCAGGTAGAGCTGCTGCGGGAGCGAGGCGATGTTCGACGCCGCATAGTACAGGTTCAGCCCCGCCGCGAACTGCGCGAACATGAACGTGAACACGACCGGGAGCACGTACGTGAACATCTTCATCTGCGAGTTCGTCTCCATTCCGCGCTGCCCGATCCAGTTGAGCAGCAGCATGGAGGCTCCCATGAGGAGCGGCACGATGTACAGCGGGTCCTTCAGCGACAGGTCCGGCAGCCACAGGAAGGGAACGCCGCGGAACTCGATCGTGTTCTGGAACACGAAGAACAGCGTGATGAGGATCGGGAAGGGGAGCAGCATCGGCAGACATCCGCCGAGCGGGTTCACCCCCGCCTCCTTGTAGATCTTCATCATCTCCTGCTGGAGCTTCTGCGGGTCGTCCTTGTACTTTTCCTGGATCCGCTTGATCTCCGGCTGGATGGTCATCTGCTTCATCTGCTGGCGCATCGACTTCTGGTACAGCGGGAAGAGCACCACCCGGGCCAGCACGCCGAACAGGATGAGCACCCAGCCGTACGCCAGGCTGAAGGTCTGGTGCATCCACACGAGGAGGGCGATCACCAGACCGCCGAACGGGCGGATGAACCATTGCAGAATCCGCCACCCGAACGGGTTCACGTTCTGGAGATCCTGGCCGACCGCTCGCAGGCGGTCGAACACCTGCGGGCCGACGTAGGCGAGGAAGTGGAACCCCTCCGTGCCGGCCTGGACGGGGAGCGCCACCTCCATGCGCGCCCGGTTGGCCTCGGGAACCCCTCCTACCAGGACACCTCCGAACCCCGGGCCGTCCTCGTCCGACACGACCGCGGCCAGGAAGTACTTGGACTTCGACGCGGCCCAGTTGAACGGTCCCCCCTCGACGACGCGCGCCTCGTCAGGGTCCACCGCGCCGAGGTTCTGGGACGAGATGCTCCCGTCCCGATCGCGCACCACCAGCGCCATGTGGCCGAAGTCCTCGCGCGGGTTCGCCTCGTTCGTCTGCAGCCCGGCTCCGAGCGGCACCATGAGCGTGTGCCCGCGGCCACCGAGCCCGGTGACCCGGCCATCGACGTCGAAATGGTAGTCGGTGGCCGAGAAGGTGTACGTGACCTCGAAGCCGAGCTGACCCACGCTGGTGGAGAACGAGAGCCGCGCCCCCTCCCCGGAGACATCGAGCTCCTCGGCCGAGGGCTCGAAGGGCGTGTCGAGCAGCGACAGGGTGTCGCGGCCGACGGCGACGCGGTATCCGAGGATCGCATCTCCCGGCCGGATGATCTCGACCGGCCCGTCGTCCGTATCGGGGGCGAAGTTCGGATACTCGAACAGCGATGCGACGACCAGGGCGGCGCCACGGGTCGAGAACCGGTACTCGTACAGATCGGACCGCACCACCACCGTGTCACCGGCTCGTGCCGTGGCGGTGTCGGGCCGCTCCTGTGCGATCCGTCCTGCCGTCTCGCGGGCCCGGCGCGCCGCCGCGGTGTCGCCGGCCGCCGCGCCGGAGCTGTCCCGCGCGCCCGGGGCGGGGACGACGGCTTCCTGTGGGCGGCCGCCAGCCAGCCGGTGCGCGGAGTCCCCCGGGGCTTCGCCCATCACGGCGGTCGTGTCGGTTCCCCCCGGCGGCAAGGGCCGGTCGACGGGCGGAAAGAGCACGTTGCTGAGCACCATCACCGCGACCATGGCCGCGATCGCGAGCAGCAGGCGTCTCTCCATCAGACGTTGGCCGGCGCGTCGGACGGGGGCACCGGATCGTGCCCGTGGGATCCGAACGGATGACAGCGTAGCAGACGGCGGACGGCCAGCCAGGATCCCCTGCCCGCCCCGAAGCGCTCGACCGCGATGCGCGCGTACTCCGAGCAGCTCGGCGTGAAGCGACAGGTCGGCGGAAGCCATGGGGAGATGGCCGCCTGGTAGACGCGGATCAGCGCGAGGATCAACGGTCGCATACGGACTCCAGCGCGCGCTCGAGGGCCGTGCACAACGACCCGTACGACGCCTCGTAGGCGGCCGGTTTCGCCCGCACCACGAGATCGACGCCGAGGCCCGTGGCGTGCGCGGCCGCCAGCCAGCCGGTGCGCAGCGCCTCGCGTAGGCGCCGACGCACGCGGTTGCGGGCCACGGCGGTGTGCCCGCACAGCGGAACGATCACCGCGACCCGGGGACGGCCGTGACCGGATTGAATGGCGAACACGTCGAAGGGCGTCTCCCGGACTCGCGCTCCACGGCGCAACACACCCTGGATCTCGTGCCCGTGGCGGAGGCGCGCGGCGCGCGGCAGCCGCGCTCGTCGAGGGCCGTCGCCCCCAGCGTCAGCGGCTGCGTCGCTTGTAGTGGAACTCGTCACTGACGGTGAGCTTGTGTCGCCCCTTCTGCCGCCTTCGCGCCAAGACCTTCCGCCCGGCCTTGGTCTTCATCCGGGCACGGAATCCGTGGTCCTTGATCCGCTTCCTGTTGGTGGGCTTGTTGTATGTGGGCTTACCCATCGATCCTTCCCGGCGCCTGAATCGTAGTCGAGCCCATAAGGGTAGACAGGACGCGGTGAAGTGTCAATCAGCCGGGCCCGCCGGGCCGACCGTTTGACACCCTCGGATACCCCGTCTACAATGATCGGCCCCGTCCCGATCTCCTCGGCCGTACCCCGACGGATGGAACTGACTGCCAGCGAAGTTTGGACGAAGATCCGCACGTCCGCGCAGGGCGTGTTGCCGGAGCAGACGTACCGGACGTGGCTCGCCTCGACCGAGGCGGTCTCACTCTCGGACGACACGCTGGTGGTATCCGCACCCACCAAGTTCGCGGTGGAGTGGGTGGAGGACAAATACGGCGAGCTGCTCCGGGACATCGCGCACCGCGATCTCGGTCTCGCGCTCCGGCTCCGGTTCGAGCATCAGGGGGCCGATGGGCGTCTCGACTTCCCCGAGATCGGCCCGACCGAGGAGCCCGAGCCACCGCGCCCCGTAGCCTCCATCACCGTCCCGGCCCGCGATCCGCCACGCGCCGCGGCGGCCCTCAACGACCGCTACACCTTCGGGCGCTTCGTGATCGGGGGGAACAACGAGCTGGCCGCAGCGGCCTGCCAGCGCGTGGCGAGCGCCCCCGCCGCCGCCTACAACCCGCTGTTCATCTGGGGCGGTACGGGGCTCGGCAAGACCCACCTCATGCACGCCGTCGGCCACGCGATCATCGAGACATTCCCCGATCGGGAGGTCGCGTACGTCCCGTCCGAGCAGTTCACCAACGAGATGATCGCGGCGATCCAGGGGGGCCGTACCGCCGACTTCCGCGCCCGCTACCGCCGGATCGACGTCCTGCTGGTGGACGACGTGCACTTCATCGGGAACAAGGAGGGCACGCAGGAAGAATTCTTCCACACCTTCAACGCCCTGTACGACGCCCACAAGCAGATCGTCGTGACGAGCGATCGGCCCCCGCAGGACATCCCGGGGCTCCAGGAGCGCCTCGTGTCCCGCTTCGAGTGGGGACTGGTCACCGATATCCAGCCGCCGGATCTGGAGACCCGCTCGGCCATCCTCAGAAAGAAGGCCGCCGAGGACGGCATCGTGATCGGCGATGATGTGATCGAATACGTGGCCCGCAACCGTCGCACCTCGGTCCGCCAGCTCGAGGGCGCGCTCATCAAGCTGCTCGCGTTCAGCTCGCTCACGCGCCGCGAGATCACGCTCGACATGGCCACCGACGCTCTCGGTCCCGAGACTCCGGCGGCGGAGGCCGTCTCGCTGGTGGTGTCGCCCGAGCAGATCCGCTCACGCACGGCGGAGGTGTGGGGCGTCTCGGTCGAGGCGCTGACCTCGAAGCGCCGGAACCGGACGGTCACGGTGCCCCGTCAGGTCGCGATGTACCTCATCAAGACCCACCTCGACCTGCCCTACTCCGACATCGGGACCTTGTTCGGAGGCCGCGATCATTCGACCGTGATCCATTCGGTCAACAAGGTGGAGGCGGACATGGCGGCGGACGCCACCTTCCGGAACCGCGTGCGCCAGCTCCAGGATCAGCTCTTCCAGCCTTGATGGACCGAGCCATCGTTCCGTGGAGAATCCGTGGAAGGCGGATGGTTGTCGACACCGGGGGCGCCCACCCGGATCGGGACTCCCCGACGGATCGACGGGCGCCGCACGGTTTCCACACCCCCGAACCCCGCGCGAGCGCGAACTTCCGCCACGAACGGCGGTTCTCCACATTCGCACCGGCTCTACTACTACGACGATGATATGCATATCATACACGCCCCCAGCTACCCGTTGGGGAAAAACCGAACTCGACGGGCTCCCGACTCATCTCGCCCGAGGGTACTCGACCTCAAACCGGAGTCCGCATGAAATTCTCGATCACGCGTGAAGCACTCCAGTCGGGCCTCGGGGCCGTCGCTTCAGCGATCCCCGCACGCACGACGTTGCCGGTGCTGTCGAATATCCTCATGCAGGCGGAGGGCGAGGCGATCCGGCTCAGCGGTACGGATCTCGATATCTCCGTATCGCTCGCCGTGGCGGCCGATGTCTCGGAGCCCGGCGCCGTCACCGTACCCGCCAAGAAGCTCGTCGAGATCACCCGGGTCCTCGAGGACGCGCCCGTCCAGATATCGACCGACGGCGCACAGGTGTCGATCGCGTGCGGGAAGAGCCGCTTCAAGCTCTACGGCCTGGCGGAGGATGAATTCCCGACCTTCCCGGAGGTCGATTTCGGGCAGGCGTGGAAGATGAAGGCGGGGGATCTCCAGACCCTCATCCGTCACACGAGCTTCGCGGTGTCGACCGAGGAGAGCCGACCGATCCTGAACGGTGTCCTGTGGCAGCTCAAGGCCGACTCGAGCGTGATGGTGGCCACGAACGGGCACCGATTGGCGCGGATTCGGACGAGCCTCGAGGGAGCTGGCGCACCCGAGACCGATCTCATCATCCCCCCGAAGGCCCTCCAGCAGGTGGACAGGCTGTACAGCGGAGACGATCAGCTCGAGATCGCGCGCTCCGACAACCATCTCGGGTTCCGCTCGGCGGACCGGGTCGTGTTCACGCGGCTCATCGAGGGGCCGTACCCGAACTACGAGCAGGTCATCCCGAAGGACAACGACAAGGAAGCGACGGCCAACCGCGCGGCGCTCGAAGCATCCATCCGGCGGATGGCGGTGGTGGCCAGCGACCAGACGCACCGCGTGCGGCTGTCGTTCGAGAACGACGCGCTGCGGTTCCGGGTGCAGACGCCCGATCTGGGCGAGGCCGAGGACGAGCTCGCGCTCGACTATCGTGGTGAGGCGATGGAGATCGGATTCAACGCCACATATCTGCTCGAGATCCTGCGCTTCATGCCCGATGAGGACGTCCGCATGACCTTCAAGGCGCCGGAACGCGCCGCGACGTTCGCACCGGCGAGCGGTGAGCCGGACTACCTCTGCCTGGTGATGCCGCTCCGTCTGCTCGACTGACGCCGTGGGGACCTGTCCGCACTGCGGGTACGAGAGCCACCGGACGGCGACGTGCCCCCTATGTGGCTCGGGCATGTCGGAAGCCCCGGCCGCCGACGCTCCCGGGCTCGGGCCGCCTCCGGAAGCGAAGCGACCGGAATGGGAGGATCCACGGGTCGCGTTCCCGCGGAATCTGTTCGGTACCTGGGTCCATAGCCTCTCCCACCCGACGGAGTTCTTCCGTGGCGTTCCGTTCGAGGAGGCGGCTGCGCGCCCGATCCTCTACTACCTGTTGATCGCGGTGACGGCGGCGCTGTGCACGCTGTGGTGGGATGCCCTGCTGAGTCGGGGCGCGTGGCCGTTGCTCGACCGACTGGGGCTGGCTTCGCCGGGAACCGGCGCCGAAACGGCCGTGCTCGGCTTCTTCTTCAGCCCGTTCGCCGCCCTCGTCGGTCTGGTGGTGGGAAGCTCGCTCCTCCACCTGTTCGTCCTCCTCCTCGCGCGGGAGCGGCGCGCATTCAGCGCCACCCTGCGCACCGTGTGCTACGCCTCGGGCCCCACCGTGCTGGCCATCCTCCCCTTCGCCGGCACCCTGGTCGGTGCGCTGTGGTCGCTCGTGCTGACCGCGATCGGTCTGCGTGCGGCGCACCGCATGACGGGAGGCGCGGCGGCCCTCGCCGTGATCCTCGCGGTGCTCGTGCCATGGCTGCTCCTGCTCGGCCTCCTGCTCCTGGCCCTTGTCGCCGGGATCGCCGCGCGATGACGCGGGGGAGCGCGGGCCGCGCGCCCGCGGCCGGGTCCGGCGCGGGGGCGGTGTGAGCGGGGCGGGGCGCGCGCGACACGCACAGACCCGGATCGAGCGCGAGGAGTTCGCGCGCGGACACCGCGCTCCCGGAACGCAACCCACGACACCGCGCCCGGCCTCCACCGTCGTGGTCGCCCGGCCGGCGGAGGACGGCTACGAGATCCTCCTGCTCGAACGTCCCCTCGCGTCCCGCTTCGCCGCCGGGGCGTTCGTGTTCCCGGGAGGGGTCGTGGATGCCGATGACGAACACCCGGAATGGTCCGCGCGGCTCCCCGAGGTGGCCGGCGCGGAGGCGGCCACCTGGGTCGCGGCGATCCGCGAGTTGTTCGAGGAGACCGGGATCCTGCCGGCCCCCGTTCAAGACGGGGTGATCGCCCGACTCGATGCCGCGCGGCGCGAGCTGCTCGCGGATCGCCGGTCGTTCAGCGACATCGCGCGCGAGCTGGATCTCAGCTTCCGCGACGCGCGGCTGGCGTACTTCGCCCGCTGGATCACCCCCGAGGAGCTCGAGCGTCGTTACGACGCGCGCTTCTTCTTCGCCGCGCTGCCCGACGCGAGCGCGCGGGTGGCGCTGACGCCGGAGCACGTCTCGGGTGTGTGGGCGTCGCCCGTCCGGGCCTTGCGGCTATTCCGCAGCGGCGAGCTTCCGATGCTGTTCCCCACCTGGAAGACGCTCGAGGCCCTGGCCGGGCACGCGTCGCTCGAACAGGCGCTGGCGGCCATGCGTGGCGCCACCGTGCGCACCGTGATGCCCCGGCTGCGCGTGTCCGGGAAGTCGGTGCACCCCGTGCTGCCGGGCGAGCCCGGATACGACGAGGCGCGGTGAGCGCGCCTCGGCTGCCACCCGATCGCACGCTGGATCTGGGGTCGGGGGTCATCGCGGTGGTGGCCGAGAATCCGGGTCCGCTCACCCTCGACGGCACTCGGACGTACCTGGTGGGGGGATCACGGCCGATCGTGCTCGACCCGGGGCCGCTCGACCCCGCGCACCTCGCACGCATCGACGCGGCCCTGGGCGGGCGTACGCCGGGGGCCGTGTGTCTGACGCACGCGCACGCCGACCACGCGGAGGCCGCCGCCGCCACGGCGGACCTTTGGAGCGCCCCCCTCACCGCGTCCGCGGCTACGCTGGCGCGGCTCGAGCAACGGGGTACCGCGCTTGCGGATGGGGACCGCCTTCCCCTCGGGGAAGGCTGGCTGCGCGTCATCGCCTCCCCAGGTCACTCGGGCGACCATGTGTGCTTCCTCGTCGAGGAGAGCCGTGACCTGTTCACCGGCGACCTGGTGCTCGGCGAGGGGAGCAGCATGGTGGCCCACCCGGATGGGTCGGTGTCGGCCTATGTGGCGAGCCTCCGCCGTCTGGCGGAGTTCGAGCCCGCCCGGCTGCTCCCGGGGCACGGTCCGCCCGTACGCGACGCGGTCGCCAAGCTGGAGTCGTACGCCGCCCATCGGCTGGAGCGCAGCGAGCAGGTGCGGCAGGCGCTGGCCGACGGCGTGCGGTCCGTGGCCGAGCTGCGCGAGGTCGTATACGGCGATCTCCCGCCCGGCGTCGGCCGCGCCGCCGACCTGTCGCTGCTGGCGCACCTCGCGCACCTGCGCGAGCTGGGGCTCGAGGTGCCCCGGCTGAGTGGTGAGGGGCCCGACCCGGCCGCGGAGCGCCGACCGCCCGGCGGTGCCTGAGCGCGGCCGGCGAGGCGCGTCCGGGCCTAGCCGATCGGCGGTCGCGCCGGAGCGCCGACGCCCATCCGGGGCCACACCGAGCGCAGGTACGTCGGCGTGGCGAGGGCCTGCGCCTCCCGGGGCGTCGCCCAGGTCCAGCCCGGTCGCCATGTAGGCTCTCCCTCCACCCACCCGGCCTCGAACACGTCGAGCCTCAGCCGGAAGTGGCTGAAGACGTGGTCGACCGAGCGCACATGCCGGCCGACGGCAACCGAGATCGACAGCCGCGCGGCCAGCGCTTCGGCGAGCCTCTCGCGAACGGCGTCCTCCGCGGCGCCCTGGCCGTGGCCGTCTCCCCGCAGCTGGTAGTCCGATCCGTCGCGTTCGTCCTCGAGCGCCACCGCCGGCAGGTCCCACAGGCCTCCGAGCAGGCCGTCCTCCCGTCGACGCACGAGCAGCAGGCGCTCTCCGCGCGTCACGGCCGCCGCGGCCGAGCGCCGGTGGGGCAGCGGTGCCCGGCTGCGGCGCGGCGGCCGCTCCTGCTGCGTCCCGCGCATCCGCGCGAGGCAGGCTCCACGCGCCGGACACACTGGACATTCGGGCCCGGACGGCGTGCATACGGCGCCCCCGAGGTCCATCAGTGCCTGGTTGAGGGCGGCCGCCCGCCCGGGAGCGGCGGCCAGGAGGCTCCGCGCGGCTCGTTCCAGCCGCCCCGGCGAAGGCGAAGCGAGGTCGGACAGCCTCGACAGGACGCGGCGGGCGTTGCCGTCCACGGCGGGCTCCGGCCGCCCGAAGGCGAGGCTCGCGATCGCCCCGGCTGTGTAGGGCCCCACGCCGGGCAGCGCGCGTAGCTCTTCGATGCGCGAGGGGACCGAGCCCCCGTGACGCGCGGCGATCACGCGCGCCGCCGCGTGAAGGTGCCGCGCCCGTGCGTAGTAGCCCAGCCCCTGCCACGCCTTGAGCACGTCGTCCAGCGGGGCGGCCGCCAGCGACCCGACGTCGGGGAAGCGCTCGAGGAAGGCGCGGTAATACGGTCGAACGGTGTCCAGACGCGTCTGCTGCGCCATGACCTCGGCCACCCACACGCGGTAGGGATCCCGCTCGCCCCGCCACGGAACGTCACGCTCGCGGCCGTCGAACCACGCGAGGAGGGCCCGCGCGATCTCGCGCGCGCGGGCCGCGGCCGGCGCATCGGACGGAGCCGGGGAGGCTCGGCCCGCGGCGCTCACACGGGCTCGTCGGGCATGACGCCGTCGAAGATGTGGCGGGCGGGGCCCGACAACCGGATCCGTCCCTCGTGAAGGAACTCGATGTCGAGCAGCTCGCCGGAGCGCGTCCGAACCGAGAGACGTGACCCGCCGAGGCCCGCCTCGCGGAGCGCGAGCGCCACCGCCATGCACCCACTGCCGCACGCCAGGGTCTCGCCCTCCACGCCGCGCTCGAAGGTCCGGACGAGCGCCGGGTCGGCATCCGGCCGCACGAGGTCCACGTTCGCGCCCTCGGCCCCCAGGGCGCTCAGGTGGCGCAGGGGGCGGACGGCGTCCTCGAAGCCGTCGAGCTCCACGTCGTCGACCGGCACGACCAGGTGGGGGGTCCCCATGCGCACGAGCCACGCAGTCCGTTCGACCCCGGCGAGCGACACGCGAAGCTCACGCTCGATGCGGGCATCCAGCGCGTAGTCGAGCGACACGCGGTCCCCGTCCACGCGGGCGAGGACCTCGCCGTCGTCCGTGACCAGCACGAGCTCCGGGCCGACGAGCCCCCGGTCGACGGAGTAGCGCGCGGCGCAGCGCGAGCCGTTGCCGCACGTGGCGAACTCGCCGCCGTCGGGGTTGAAGAACCGCAAGCGGACGAGCTCGTCGGTGACGCTGCGCACGAGGATGAGTCCGTCCACCCCGAGGCCGGTGCGCCGGGAGCACATCCGGATCGCGAGCGCCCCGGCGTCCCGCAGGCCGATCTCCTCGGCCCGCACGATCACGAAGTCGTTTCCAGCTCCGCTGTACTTGCTGAACAGGGGCATCGGGCGCCTGCACGGGGGATGAAAAAAGGGTCGGCCGCAGGGGTGACCTGCGGCCGACCTGGGGTCAACTGGACCTGACTCGACAGCGACGCCTCTCGAAGCACCGCTGGTTCAGGTCGGCGCGAACGACAACGCCGCCGGTCTAGCCGGCCAACTCCACGTCGAGGCGATCGCCTGCCCGTGCCGAGTCAGACCCGGTTCTACTCCCTGCAGACACTGGATCACCTCCTTTCAAGAGTTCGAAGCGAGGGCGCTCAAATGCATCCCCATGTTGTCCAACCCGGCCCGCGACGGCAAGATCGCCCGGGTCGGCGCTCCGGCGGGCCGGGATTCGCGGCGCGTCCGCCCTCCTGGCGGGTCGCCCGCGCAGGCCCCGTCGGGTGCTCCGCGCTTGCTCCCCTCCCGCCCCTGAACGAGAATCCTCCCATGCCGGACCATGACGTGCCCGCGACGCCGATCCCCCCGTCCGAACGACAGCGAACGGTCGATCGGCTGTGCGCCCATTTCGCGGCGGACCACCTGACGACGCCCGAGTTCGAGCGTCGCCTGGATCTGGCGTACGCGGCTCGGACGCCGGCCGAGCTGGTCGCCCTCGAGCACGACCTGCCCGAGCTGACGACGGACGATGCCCCCGCATCCCAGGTGCCCGCGGCCGCGCGGGTGGACTCGACCCTCCCCGTCTCCGAGCGCGACTTCATCGTGTCGGTGATGGGGGGCTCGGAGCGCAGGGGGCGCTGGACCCCGCCACGCAAGCTCACCGTGCTGTCGATGATGGGCGGCTCGGTGCTCGACTTCCGCGAGGCGAACTTCGCGACCGAGGAGGTCCACGTGACGGTCGTGGCGATCATGGGGGGGACGGAGATCATCGTCCCGCCCGGGGTGCACGTGGAGTGGAACGGAGTGGCGATCATGGGGGGGATCGGCGGTCGCGACATCGGACAGTCCACGGCCCCGGGCGCCCCGAAGGTACGCGTCAGCGGGCTCGTGCTCATGGGAGGCGTCGACATCAAGGAGCGCCTCGCCGGCGAGACCGAGCGCGAGGCGCGCAAGCGTCTCAAGGCCGAACGCAAGGCGCAGCGACGACTGCCGCCGCCGGATCCGGGGAGCTGACGCGCGCTCGCGGGAGACCGATCGAATTGCTTGACGCTCGGCTCGCGGCTCGGGTATTCTCCCCCCCGAACCTGTGAGGGCGCAGCGACCGACGGCCGCCCCGCGGAGCCGGTGGCGTCGACGGAACCTCTCCCGCGAGGAACAGATGTCAGACATTCCCGAGGGTCTGCGCTACACCGAGGAGCACGAATACGTACGGGAGACGGACGGCGAGTCGGAGATCCTCATCGGGATCACGGACTATGCGCAGGGAGAGCTCGGCGATGTCGTGTACGTGGAGCTCCCGTCCCCGGGCGACACCTTCGAGCGCATGGAGGCGTTCGGCACCATCGAGGCGGTGAAGGCGGTGTCGGAGCTGTACTGTCCCGTCGCCGGCGAGGTCGTCGAGGTGAACGAGGCCCTCGAGGCCGATCCGTCGCTCGTGAACAGCGATCCGTACGGCGAAGGCTGGATGATGCGCCTGCGGGTCCTGCCGAGCGCCACGCTGGACGGACTCCTGTCGCCCGAGGAATACGCCGAAGTCGTCGGCGAGGGTTGATCGACCTCTCCCGAAGGATCCCCACGAGATCCACCCCGCGGTCCCCGGAACCGACCCGTTTGAGGGCTCTGTGACCATGCAGCTCGAGATCCGACCCTCGGGCGGGTTCGCCCGTCGCCACATCGGACCCTCCCCGACCGAGATGCGGGAGATGCTCGAGCGCGTGGGCGTCGCCTCGATCGAGCGGCTCGTCGAGGAGACCGTGCCCGCTTCGATCGCGCTCGACCGCGAGCTCGACCTCCCCGAGGCGGTATCGGAGCGGCGCCTGCTCGATCGGGCCCGCGAACTCGCCGACATGAACCGGACGAGCCGCTCGTACCTGGGGCTCGGATACCACGACACCATCACGCCGGGGGTGATCCTGCGGAACATCCTCGAGAATCCGGGCTGGTATACGCAGTATACGCCCTATCAGGCCGAGATCTCGCAGGGACGGCTAGAGGCGCTGCTCAACTTCCAGACCGCGGTGATCGACCTGACGGGGCTTCCGATCGCGAACGCCTCGCTCCTGGACGAGGGCACCGCCGCGGCCGAGGCCATGCTGATGCTGTGGAACGACCGCGGGGGCGAGGAGCGTCCGGTCTTCTTCGTGTCGGAGGCGTGCCACCCGCAGACCATCGCGGTGGTCCGGGGCAGGGCGCGGCCGCTGGGGATCGAGGTGGTCGTCGGCTCCCACGAAGGGTACGACCTCGCCGGGGAGGGCGGCTCGCCGTTCGGCGCGCTTCTCCAGTATCCGGCCACGGACGGCGCCGTATGGGACTACCGCGGGTTCTGCGAGCGGGCGTACGCGGCCGGGGCGGGGGTCGTGGTGGCCGCCGACCTCCTGGCCCTCACCCTGCTCGTCCCGCCCGGCGAGTTCGGCGCCGACGTCGCGGTCGGCAACACGCAGCGCTTCGGCGTGCCGATGGGGTACGGGGGCCCGCACGCCGCCTACCTCGCCACCACCGACGAGTTCAGGCGGAAGATCCCGGGACGGATCATCGGCGTGTCGATCGACGCGGACGGGAATCCGGCGCTCCGCATGGCGCTCCAGACGCGCGAGCAGCACATCCGGCGTGAGAAGGCCACCTCGAACATCTGCACCGCGCAGGTCCTCCTCGCGATCATGGCCGGCATGTACGCCGTGTACCACGGACCCGAGGGGATCCGCGCGATCGCTCGGCGCATCCGGGAGCTGACGTGGGTTCTCGCGATGGGTCTCGAGAGACTCGGGCACGAGCTCGCGCACCGGGTGTTCTTCGACACGCTGCGCGTCACGCCGCACCGGTTGTCGCCGGACGAGGTGCATGCGCGGGCCCGCGAGCACGGCATCAACCTGCGCGCCTACGCGGACGGGAGCGTGGGGATCGCGCTCGACGAGACGGTGCTCCCCGAGGACGTCGAGGACCTCCTGGCGATCTTCGCCGTGGAAGGCGACGCGCCGGCGATCGAGGACGTGGCGGCGCGGGCGGCCGAGCCGGCCTACCCGGACGAGCTCGCCCGCACGAGCGGCTATCTCGAGCACCCGGTGTTCCACCGACATCGATCCGAGACCGGGATGCTCCGCTACATCCACCGGCTGGAGACGCGGGACCTGTCGCTCAACACGAGCATGATCCCGCTCGGCTCGTGCACGATGAAGCTCAACGCGACGTCCGAGATGCTCCCTGTCACATGGCCGGAGTTCGGCTCGCTGCACCCGTTCGCTCCCGTGGAGCAGGCGGGGGGCTACGCCCGGCTGTTCGAGGAGCTCGAAGGGTGGCTGTGCGAGATTACGGGGTTCGAGGCCTGCTCGCTGCAGCCCAACTCGGGCGCCCAGGGCGAGTACACCGGTCTCCTGGTGATCTCCGCCCGGCACGACGATGCCGGCGAGGGGCACCGGAAGGTGTGTCTGATCCCATCCTCCGCGCACGGGACGAACCCCGCGAGCGCCGTGATGGCCGGCATGGAGGTGGTCGTCGTGCGCTGCGACGAGCGCGGCAACATCGACGTGGGGGACCTGCGGGCGAAGGCCGAAGCGCACGCCGACCGCCTGGCGGCGATCATGGTCACGTATCCCTCCACGCACGGCGTGTTCGAATCGGCCATCCGCGACATCACCGATATCGTCCACGAGCACGGCGGTCTCGTGTACCTGGACGGCGCGAACCTCAACGCGCAGGTGGGGCTCTGCCGTCCGGGCGACTACGGCGCCGACGTGTGCCACATCAACCTCCACAAGACGTTCGCGATCCCACACGGCGGCGGCGGCCCCGGGATGGGTCCGATCTGCGTGACGGCGGAGCTGGCCCCGTACCTGCCGGGCCACCCGCTGGCGGCGGTCGGCGGCGATCGGGCGATCCTCCCGGTCTCGGCCGCCCCATGGGGGTCGGCGTCCATCCTCCTCATCTCGTGGGCGTACATCGCGATGCTGGGGCGCGACGGGGTCCGCGCGGCCACGGAGGCCGCCATCCTGAGCGCCAACTACATGGCCGCACGGCTCTCCGAGCACTACGCGGTGTTGTACAGGGGCGAGCTGGGGCGCGTGGCGCACGAGTTCATCCTCGATCTCAGGCCCCTGAAGAAGGCGTCGGGGGTTTCGGACGAGGATGTCGCCAAGCGGCTCATGGACTACGGATTCCACGCGCCCACGATGTCGTTCCCGGTTGCCGGCACGATCATGATCGAGCCGACGGAAAGCGAGTCGAAGGCCGAGCTCGACAGGCTGTGCGACGCGCTCATTTCGATCCGGGCGGAGATCGAGCAGATCGAGCTCGGGATCGCCGACCGGGAGGACAACGCGCTCAGGAACGCGCCGCACCCGGCCACCATGGTGGTGGCGGATGAGTGGGAGCACGCCTACGGGCGCGAGCAGGCCGCCTACCCGGCCCAGTGGACGCGCGAGTGGAAGTTCTGGCCGCCCGTGCGGCGCGTGAACAACGCATACGGAGACCGGAATCTGATGTGCGCCTGTCCGCCCATCGAGGTTTACGAGACGGCCGCGGTCGATTGAGCCGCGGCGCGGCCGCCGGTCACGAGGCGAGTCCGACCGCCGGCCGGATGGACAAGGGGGAGAACCATGGGTCGATTGATCTACCACGGACACAGTTGCTTCGAGATCGCGACCGCGGACGGCACGCGGCTCGTGATCGACCCCTTCCTCACCGGCAACCCGCGGGCCGATGTCGGTCCGGAGCACTTCGAGGACCGACTCGACTACGTGCTCCTGACGCACGGACACGGGGACCACATCGGGGACACGTGGCGTCTGCTCGCCGCGACCGGCGCGACGCTGGTGGCGTCGTACGAGATCGTCACCTACGCGCAGGAGGTCAAGGGCGTGGAGAACGCCCACCCGATGCACATCGGCGGGGGGTGGGACTTCCCGTTCGGGCGCGTCAAGCTGACGCCCGCGCTCCACGGCGGGAAGGTCGATGCGGAAGGGGCGGAGGGATACACGACCTTCCCGGCCGGGATCCTGCTCGAGATCGATGGGGCGCGCGTCTACCACGCCGGAGACACGGCCCTCACACGCGACATGGAGCTCCTGGCCGGCGAGGTCGACGTCGCCCTGCTGCCGATCGGTGACAACTTCACCATGGGCCCCGAGGACGCGGCTCGCGCGGTCGACATGATCGGACCGGGGGTGGCCATCCCCATCCACTACGGGACGTGGCCGTTGATCGAGGTGGACCCGCGGCGGTTCCGGGACGCGGTGGGCGAGCGTGCCGAAGTCCGCATCATGCAGGCGGGCGAGGGTCTGGACCTGTAGAGGCGAGGGGTCACGATGCCGCCGCGCGCCCACAGCCATGCGCGGGAGGGCTCACTCGGGCCGCCGCGCGACGCGCGGCCACGCGTGAGCGCGGTCGAGGCCAACCTCCTGTTCATTCCCTCGGATCGCGCCACCGGGGCGTCGAACATGGCGCTCGACGAGTCCCTCCTCGGTCTGGGTGCCGTGGGTCGTGTCGCGATCCGCTTCTACGGCTGGGAGCCTCCCTGCCTGTCGCTCGGCCGGAACCAGCCCACGGGCGACACGGTGGCCGGCAGGCGGCGGAGCGAGTACGAGCTCGGCGTGGACATCGTGCGTCGACCCACGGCGGGCCGCTCGGTGTACCACGGACCCGAGCTCACGTACGCGGTCGTGGCGCCGGACCGCCTGTGGAGCGGCCCGCGCGCGATCTACCGACGAATCCACGCCGTGCTGTCCGCGGCCCTGTTCTCGTTCGGCGTGCACACCGACCGGTCCTCGGAGCCCGAGGAGACGGAAGCGCGGTCCGTCGAGCTCGAGGTGCGGCCCGGGCCGCCCGCCGGGGATATCGTGATCGACGCACGCGAGTGCTTCGTGGCCACCGCTCCCGGCGAGATCACCGTGGGCGGGAGGAAGCTGGTGGGGAGCGCGCAGTGGCGTCACGCGGGCGCCGTCCTCCAGCACGGGTCGATCCTGCTGCGGGACGAGCAGGGGAAGGCCGTCCTGGACGGCGGTGCCGCGACCGGTGCCGCGATCGGTCTGGCCGAGATCCTCGGGGAGACCCCCGACCTCGAGTTGCTCGGGGACGCGGTGGCGGCGGCGCTCGCGGGCGAGCTCGGGGTGCCGCTCGAGCCGGGGCCGCCGCCCGACGAGGTGCTGGAGCGGGCCTCGAAGCTGGAAGACAAGTACCGGAGCCCGGAGTGGACCTGGAGACGGTGAGGGCGAGACGAGGAGCCGTGCGGCGATCGACGGGGCTGGCTGCGTGGCTCGCGGTGGCGACGATCTCGTGCGGGCCTTCCGAGGACGGCGCCCCGAGGGCGACCCGGCCACTGGTCCTCGCGTACGCCGGCGAGCTCCAGACGCTCAACCCGCTCGTGAGCACCGACCAGAACGCGAACGAGCTCATCTACTCGCTCCTGTTCACCCCGCTCGTGACGTACGACTCGACCTTCGAGGTGCGACCCTGGCTGGCACGCTCGTGGGAGCTGTCGCCCGACGAGGTCGTGTTCGAGCTCCGCGACGACGTCGCCTGGCACGACGGACCCCCGGTGACCGCCGATGATGTGAAGTTCACGTTCGACATGGCGAAGGACCCCGCGGTCGCCTCGCCCCTCGGATCCGCCTATCTCGGTCGGGTGGCGAGCGCCGAGGTCCTCGGTCCGCACCGGATCCGATTCCGGTTCAGCGAGCCGCACGCCGAGCCGCTGGAGGACTTCTTCTGGCCGCCGGTCCCCCGCCACGCGTTCGAGGGCGTGCCACCCGAGGACATTGCACGCCACCCGTTCGGTCGCGACCCCGTGGGAAGCGGCCCCTACCGGTTCGTGTCGTGGGCCGTGGGCCAGGGTCTGGAGTTCGCGGCCGTCGATTCGTTCCCGGCCGCGCTGGGCGGACCGGCCGGCATCGCGCGCGTGTCGTACCGCATCATCCCGGAGGAGACCACGCGGCTCGCGCAGCTCCGGCGGGCGGAGATCGACGTGGACGGGCCGATCTCGCCGCGCGACGCCGCGCGCGTGGCGACCGCGGACGGGATCCGGGTGCTCACCTTCCCGTGGCGCCAGTTCACCTACATCGGGTGGAACACGCGGCGCGAGCCGTTCGTCCGACCCGAGGCCCGCCGGGCGCTGGCGATGGCGATCGACCGCCCGGAGCTGCTGCGCGCCATCCTGCTCGGGATGGGCCGGCCCGCCAGCTCCGTGATCCCGCCGTGGCACCCGTACGCCCCGGACCTGGCGCCGCTCCCCTACGCACCCGATTCGGCGGCCGCCATCTTCGATCGGCTCGGCTGGCGCGACACGGACGGCGACGGGGTGCGGGAGATCGACGGCCGGCCGCTCGCGTTCGACATGCTGGCCAGCAACCGGAACCCCGTTCTGGGAGACCTGCTCGAAGTCATCCAGGCCCAGCTCGCGCGGGTCGGCGTCGAGTTGCGACCCCGGCTGCTCGAGTGGCAGACGGTGCTCGGGATGCACCGCTCGCGGGACTTCGATGCGGTGCTCACCAACTGGGTGCTCGACAACTTCCGCGTCGATCCGCGTCCGCTGTACCACTCCAGCCAGGTGGCGATCGAGGGGAGCGCGAACCGCAGCTCGTACGAGAGCCCGGTGGCCGATTCGCTCATGGATCTCGGATCCGTGACGACCGAGCCGGTGGAGGCGGCACACATCTGGCGCGCGTTCGCCGAGGTGGTGCAGCGCGATCAGCCGATCACGCTTCTGTTCTGGAACGACGAGGTGGCCGCTGTGCGGGCCGACCTTCAAGGAGTCCGGATGGACGCCCGGGGGGAGCTCGTGACGTTGCCGGCCTGGCGCCGGGGGGGAACCGGCCGGGAGGAGTAGCCGACCCGCGGGTGGCGAACGGGTCGACGCGCCGCCGCGCGCGCGCGTATAGTAGGCGGGTGCGTGACGGACGTGGTCGCACGGGATGCGGACGACGGGGGGACAGATGAGGGCGAGCACGAGACGTCGGGCCCGGGTGGCATGGCTTCTCCTCGGCGCCGCGCTCGCGGCGTGCGGAGACTCCGGGAGCGAGGGCGCCGCGCCCGAGCGGGAGATCCCGGAGGCGGAGCGCTACGGCGGCACGGTCGTCGTGGCCGGCAACTCGGGCGTCGGCACGTTCAATCCCGCCGCTGCGAACGAGGACCTCGACTACCAGCTGCAGCGGAACGTCGTGCTGATGACCCTGCTGCGAGCCGACGCCTCGCTCGAACCGCAGCCCTGGCTCGCCCGATCCTGGGAGATCAACGACGACTCCACCGAAGTCGTGTTCCGGCTCCGTGACGACGTGCGCTGGCAGGACGGCGAGCCCACCACCGCCGGGGATGTGGCGTTCACCTTCGCCCTCCTGAAGTCGCCCGAGGCCCAGTTCCCGAACGCCGAGTGGTTCGAAGGGTGGGAGGGCGCGGAAGTGGTGGATCCGCACACGATCCGGTTCGCGGTGCGGCCCCGCGCCGGGCTACTCGCCGGCTGGACCCGTCTCCCGATCCTGCCTCGCCACCTCCTGGCGGATGTCGACCCCGCGGCGGTCGTCACGCACGAGTTCGGCTCCCGGCCCGTCGGGAACGGGCCCTTCCGGTTCATCGAGGCGCGGGGTGGAGACAGCTGGCTATTCGAGGCGAATCCCGACTTCCCCGAGCCGCTCGGCGGTCGCCCGTACATCGATCGGCTCGTGTACCGGGAGATCCCCGATCCCGCGACGCAGCTCGCCGAGCTGCGCTCCGGCGGCGTGCACGTCATCCGGCGCCTCGCACCATCGCAGGTGGGTCAGGCGCGCAGCGCGCCCGGCGTCGAGGTGATCGAATACCCCAGCCGCGCCTACGGCTTCATCGGGTGGAATGGACAGCGCCCCATCTTCCAGAGCGTGGAGACCCGGCGGGCCTTCACCATGGCGATCGACCGCCGGGCCATCGTCGACGCGGTGCGGGGAGGGCTGGGCGAGGTGGCCAACGGACCGGTGGGGCCGTGGCACCCGGCGTACGATTCCGAGCTCCGTCCCCTGCCCTACGCGCCCGACTCGGCGCGCGCGCTCCTCGAGCGTGCCGGGTGGGTCGATGCCGATGGGGACGGGGTGCGGGAGCGGAAGGGAGTGGAGCTCCGATTCCGGCTGCTCACCAGCGAGAATCCCACCTACCGGGACATCGCAGAGATCGTGCAGGCGCAACTCACCGCGGTCGGGGTGGCGGTGGAGATCGGCAGCATGGAGGGATCGTCGTTTCTCGACGCGATCCTCGGCCCCGAGCGTCGCTTCGATGCGTTCGTGCTGGAGTGGAACCCGGACTTCGAGATCGATGACCGCCAGCTGTTCTCGTGCGATGCGATCGGGCAGATGTTCCAATTCGCCAGCTACTGCAACCGCGAGCTCGAGCCGATCCTCGATTCGATCCCCAGGGCGCGCAGCCGCGAAGACGCGAACCGTCTGATCCGCGCCTACGCGCGCATCGTGGAACGCGATCAGCCGTTCACGTTCCTGTACTTCGCACACGATGCCGCGGCCGTGCGCCGGGAGCTCAGGGGGGTGTCGCTCGACATCCGGGGGGACCTCACCGGCGTGACCCGCTGGTGGCTGTACTCCGACGCGCGCTCCGCGGCGCCCCTGGCCACCCGATAGGGGTGCCACCCGGGGCGCGGGCACGCGAACCGATGCGGGAGAGAACGCGCTGACCCGATACGTCATTCGCCGGCTGCTGGGCTCGATCCCCCTCCTGTGGGGCATCCTGACGCTCCTCTTCCTCCTCCTCCAGCTCGCGCCGGGGGACCCGGCCACCGCGTACGCGAACCCGAACGTGAGCCCCGAGGTCATCGAGCGGATGCGGACGAACTTCGGGCTCGATCGTCCGATCCCCGAGCAGTACGCGGCCTGGCTCGGCAACTTCGTGACGGGGGACTTCGGGTTCAGCTTCTCGCGCTTCCGGCCCGTGAGCGAGGTGCTGGCCGAGGCCATCCCCAACACGCTGTGGCTGGGTGGGGCGTCCCTGATCGTGGTATTCGTGGTGGGCTGCGCGGTGGGGATCGTGCAATCCGTGCGTCAGTACTCCAGGACCGATCACGCGCTCACGTTCGTGACCCTGCTCCTGTACTCGATCCCCACCTTCTGGCTCGGCGTCATGCTCGTCCTGTGGGCTTCGTCGCCATCGTGGCCCGACGCCCTGCTGCTGCCGGTGTCGGGCATGCAGAGCCTCGACTACGACCGCCTCGGGCTGTGGGGTCGGGTGGCGGATCGCGCCCGGCACCTCGTCCTCCCGACCATCGCGCTTGGTCTCTCCTCCGCCGCGGCCGTCGCGCGCTACATGCGCGGCTCCATGCTCGAGACGATCGACGAGGACTACATCCGGACCGCCCGCGCCAAGGGGCTGAGCGAGCGCCGGGTCGTGTTCGGCCACGCGCTCCGGAACGCCCTCATCCCGATCGTGAGCCTCGTGGGTCTGTTTCTCCCCATCCTGTTCGGCGGGGCGGTGGTCGTGGAGAAGATCTTCGCGTGGCCCGGGATGGGGATGGTGATGTACGAGGCGGTCTCGGCGCGCGACTATCCGCTCGTGATGGCCGGCGCGTTCCTGTTCGCGGTGCTCGTGATCGTCGGCAACCTGCTGGCCGACCTGCTGTACGCGGTGGTCGACCCGAGGATCAGGTACCGATGATCGGACGCGTGACCGACCTGCTCCTTCCCGGGGCGCGCGACCTGCGAGGGCGCCCGCTCAGGGGCGTCGCCGTGCTGCTGGCGTGGATCGGCCTGTGGGCGCTCGCCGTCCTCCGGCGGGATCGCCTGCTCGCCACCCCGGGGGCCGGCCGGCCCGACTGGTGGATCGCGCTCCTCGGGCTCGTGACGGCACTCTCGATCGTGTGGCGCGCGGGGCGGCCGCGGGCCACCGGGCGCGATCCAGCGGAGCCGGATGGCGAATGGGCCGCGGTGCGCGCCGCGTTCGCCCGACACCGGCTCGCGACGGCCGGTCTGACGCTCGTGGCCCTCCTGGCGCTCGTGGCGGTGCTCACCCCGTACCTCGCCCCGTACGACCCGGCCGCGCAGGGCGCCGATCTCGTGGCGACGCGCTTCCAGGCCCCGTCGTGGGCGCACCTCATGGGCACCGATCGCTTCGGTCGCGACGTCTTGAGCCGCGTGCTGTACGGGGGTCGGGTGAGCCTCCTGGTGGGCACGCTGGCGGTGGTCATCGCGATCACCCTGGGCTCGCTCGTGGGCGCCGTGGCGGGCTACGCCCGCGGCTGGGTGGACACCGTGTCGATGAGGACCGTGGACCTGCTGCTGAGCCTGCCGCGGCTCGTCCTCCTGATCACGATCATCGCGTTCGTCGACCCGAGCACGACCCTCATCATCGTCGTGCTGGGGCTCACCGGCTGGATGGGCACGTCCAGGCTCGTGCGCGGAGAGGTCCTGTCGCTCCGCGAGCGCGAGTTCGTGCAGGCCGCCCGCGTCCTCGGGTTCGGTCGGGCCCGCATCCTCTTCCGCCACGTGCTGCCGAACGTGGCGACCCCCATCATCGTGGCGGCGACCCTCGGGATCGGGAACACGATCCTGGTCGAGGCATCGCTCAGCTTCCTCGGCTTCGGGGTGCCGCCGCCGACGCCGAGCTGGGGCGACATGGTGCTCAGGGGCGTGCGGGACATGCACGAGGCACCCTGGCTGGTCCTGTTTCCCGGCGTGGCGATCGTGATCACCGTGATGAGCTTCAACCTCGTGGGAGACGGTCTGCGCGACGCGCTCGACCCGCGGGCGTCGCGCGAGGCCGCCCCGTGAGCGCGGGCGGCGCTGCGGACGCCGGCAGGCCCGCGCCGTCGGCGGCCGGCGCCGGACCGGACGGGCCGCTCCTCCGGGTGCGGGATCTGGGCGTGTCGTTCGCCGGCCCGCACGGGGAGCAGCTGCGCGCCGTGGACGGCGTGTCGTTCGATCTGGCGGCCGGTGAAGCCCTCGGGCTGGTGGGCGAGTCCGGGTGCGGAAAGTCGCTCACGGCGCTGTCGCTCGTCCGTCTGGTGGACGAGCCCCCCGCCCGCACCGCACCCGGCTCGAGCGTCCGGTATCGCGGCGAGGAGCTCGTTGGTGCCCCGCCGTCCCGACTGCGCCGGGTGCGCGGGGCCGAGATCGGGTTCGTGTTCCAGGAGCCGATGACGTCGCTCAATCCGGTGAAGCGCGTGGGGTACCAGGTCGCGGAGCCGCTCATCGCGCACGAGGGCCTGTCGCGCGCGGCGGCCCGCGACAGGGCGCGCGAGCTCCTGGCCCGCGTCGAGCTCCCCGATCCGGAGCGGGCCCTGCGCGCCTATCCGCACGAGCTCTCGGGGGGCATGCGGCAGCGAGCCCTGATCGCCATGGCGATCGCCTGCGGTCCGTCGATCCTCGTCGCGGACGAGCCCACCACCGCGCTCGACGTGACCGTGCAGGCCCAGATCCTCGAGCTGCTCGCCCGCCTCCGTCGCGAGACGGGCATGGCGCTCCTTCTCATCTCGCACGATCTGGCCGTGGTGGGCGAGGTCGCCGACCGCGTCGCGGTGATGTACGCCGGTCAGATCGTCGAGCGCGGACCCGCCGCGGAGCTGTTCCGCGCCCCGTCCCACCCCTACACCGAGGGACTCCTGCGCGCGGTGCCGTCGATCGAGCGGCGGGATCGTCGGCTCGCGGTCATCCCGGGCCGCGTGCCGGCTCCCGGATCGTGGCCGGCCGCGTGTCGCTTCCACCCGAGGTGTCCGTACGCGTGGGAGCGCTGCGCGACCGAGGCGCCCCCCGAGGCCGCGCTCGACGAGGAGGGCGGGCGCCACAGCCGCTGCTGGCTCGTCGCGGAGCCCGCCCGCCGCGCCGGGCACGGGTATGTCGAGGTGGGCGGATGAACGGCCCCCCCACGCTGGCTTCGGAGCGCGTGACGCGCCGCTTCCCGTCCCGTGGGGGCCGGGGGGGCGACACGGACGGCGTGCTCGCGGTGGACGGCGTGTCCGTCGAGCTCCACCGCGGCGAGACGCTGGCGCTGGTGGGAGAATCGGGCAGCGGCAAGAGCACCCTGGGGCGTCTGCTCGTGGGGCTCGAACGGCCCGACGCCGGCGAGATCCGCTTCGAGGGCCGCGCCCTCGGGGAGCTCGATCGGGAGGAGAAGAGGCGGTTCCGGCGCCGCGTCCAGATGGTGTTTCAGGACCCGTATGGCTCGCTCAACCCACGGATCACGGTGGGGGCGATGCTGCGCGAGGTGCTCCGGGTGCACGGGCTGGCCCGGGGGCGAGCCGCCGGGGCGCGGATCGACGCGCTGCTCGAGCGTGTGGGGCTCGACGCGGGGGCGGCCGTCCGCTACCCGCACGCCTTCTCCGGGGGACAGCGCCAGCGCATCGGGATCGCGCGGGCGCTGGCCGTCGAGCCGCACCTGCTGATCGCGGACGAGCCGGTGTCCGCGCTGGACGTGTCGGTGCAGGCCAAGATCCTCGACCTCCTGCTGCGACTGCAACGCGACCTCGGTCTCGGCTACCTGTTCATCTCGCACGACCTCGCGGTCGTGCGCGTCGTGGCCGACCGCGTGGCCGTGATGAAGGCGGGCCGGGTGGTCGAGACGGGTCCCGCCGACGACCTGTTCGGCGCCCCACGCGAGGGGTATACGAAGGCGCTGTTCGCCGCCGTTCCGAGGCTCCCGCAGCCGACTTGACGCCCCCACAGGGCGCGTCTAGCTTGGACCGGCCTGCCTCCCGGGGCCGTTCTGTTCGTTTCGGGACCGGGTCGATCAGAAGCGCGATGTTTCTCTACCTGGAGGGCCACTTGATCGCTTCGATGCTCTGGGCGCTGCAAGAGACGCCCACGCTTGGCGCGGGTCAGAGCCTGAACCTGGCCGAGATCTGGGCCGCCGGCGGGTTCATGATGTGGCCGCTGGGAGCCTGTCTGGTGATCGGGTTGCTCATCATCGTCTGGAAGTTCATCGACCTGCAGGCGAAGGCCTCCAGAAACCGGAAGCTCCTCCGGGACGTGGACGAGCTGATCGCGCAGGGCCGCCTCGACGAGGCGCTCGCGATCTGCAACGACTCCGGCGCCCCGGCGGCCGAGGTGCTCAAGGCCGGGCTCCAGCGGCACGAGGAGGGCACGGAGCGCGCGATGCAGGCGATCGAGAACGCCGGCGCGATCCAGGTCGCCGGTCTCGAGCGCGGTCTGGTGTGGCTCGCGACGCTGTCGAACGTCGCCCCGCTGCTCGGCTTCCTCGGGACCGTGATCGGGATGATCATGGCGTTCCAGGCGATCGAGATCGCGGGCGAGGTGGAGGCGACGCTGGTCGCCGGCGGGATCAAGGTGGCCCTGATCACGACGGCCGCCGGTCTCACGATCGCCATCCCGATCAACATCTTCCACAACTACTTCGTCACCCGGATCGACCGCCTGGTGATCGACATGGAAGAGAGCGCGCAGCGCCTCATCGACGCGCTGCACGAGAGGTCGGCCCGCAAGGCTGCTGGCTGAGACGCAGGCCGGAACGACCGAACGCCGTCTCGCGGCCCGCCGATCCGGCGGGCCGCTTTTCGTTTCGCCCCGCGCGTGGGCCGTCGCGTGCGCTTGCGGACCCGGCACCGCCGTGCCGACCTTCGACGTGATCTTCCGGTGTGTCGATGACCCGCGAAACGCCGAGCACGCGACGGCGATCCAGGAGGTCACCATGAACGCCCGCCCCCAGGACACCTCGAGCCACCCGAGCGGCTCGGCCCTCGATGGTGGGCGCCGGCGCTTCTCGGCGCTGCACGCGCTCCTCGTCCTCGCCCTGACCCCCGGCGGTATGCTCGCGCAGCAAGGGGGGATCGCCGGCACGGTCACCGATGAGGCGTCCGGCGCGCCACTGGCCTCTGTCCTCGTCGAGGTGGTGAGCGCCAACGGGACCGTGGTGGCGAGCGGCGTGACGGGTCCGGGAGGCGCCTACCGGATCGGCGACGTCCCCGCCGGCAGCTACACGGTGCGCTTCACGTCGCCGGGGTGGGCCACGGTCACGGAGACGGGCCAGACGGTCGCCGTGGGTCGGCTCACGAGTCTCTCCGTCCACATGAGCGAGCGGAGCTACAGCCTCAACCCGATCACCGTGACGGCGTCGAAGACCGAGGAGAAGGCGCTCGATGCGCCCGCCGCGGTCGAGGTGGTAACGGCGCGCGACATCCAGGAGCGCCCGGCCACGACGATCGCCGAGCACGTCAAGAACGAGCCCGGCGTGGACGTGATCGACACCGGCGTCCAGGGGAGCTACGTGGTCGTGCGCGGGTTCAACAACATCTTCTCCGGCGCGACCCTGACGATGACCGACAACCGGATCGCGCGGGTCCCCTCCCTGCGGGCCAACATCTCGCACTTCAACCCCACCACGAGCCTCGATCTCGATCACGTCGAGGTGGTGCTCGGTCCGGGCTCCGCACTGTACGGGCCGAACGCCGCCAACGGGGTGATCCACTCGATCACGCGCTCTCCGATCGACGATCCCGGGGCCAGCTTCTCGATGGCGGGCGGTCTCCGGCAGCAGTCGGCCGGCACCGGCTTCGACTCCAACGACAAGGGGCTGTTCCACGCCGAGGGCCGCGTCGCGGTATCGCCGAGCGAGAAATTCGGCGCGAAGGTGTCGGGACAGTACTTCAGCGCCACCGAGTACCTGTTCGTCGACCCCGTGGAGCTCGAGCAGCGGGGGATCGCGGCGGTCTGCGTCGCGGCCGACTACGCCCTCTCGAACCCCGCCTGTCTGAACTTCGCGCAGGGGCTCGACCTCACCGAGGCGGGGGACCAGGCGATCCTGCGCCAGAGCGTCGACAACGTGGCCCGCGGCCGGGACAACGACCTCGAGCGCTGGACGGTGGACGGTCGCGTGGACTTCCGGCCCACGCCCGCGACGAGCGTCATCCTCGCGGCGGGGCACTCCCAGTCGGTCAGCTCGGTGGACCTCACGGGGGTCGGGGCCGGTCAGGTGGTCGACTGGGGGTACAACTACGTGCAGGGGCGATTCCGCTACAAGGACCTGTTCGCGCAGGCCTTCTGGAACCGGAGCGAGAACGACCAGACCTACCTGCTGCGCTCGGGTCGGCCGCTGGTCGACAAGTCGCAGCTGTTCGTCGGGCAGCTCCAGAACGCGACCCGCATCGGCGAGAGCTACCGGCTGATCTACGGCGCGGACCTGTTGCGTACCGTCCCGCAGACCGACGGGACGATCAACGGCCAGAACGAGGACGACGACGACATTACCGAGGTCGGCGGCTACGCGCAGTTCGAGTGGACGATCGACCCCCGGCTCGATGTGGTGGCCGCGGTGCGGCTCGACAAGCACTCGCGGCTCGAGAATCCCGTGTTCTCGCCGCGCGCCGCCGTGGTCTACAAGCCGGACCCGACCAACACCTTCCGGGCGACGTTCAACCGAGCGTTCTCGACGCCGACCACGCTCAACATGTTCCTCGACATCTCGGGCGGGACGATCCCGCTCGGCGGCCCGTTCCAATACGACATCCGGGCCACGGGCAGCACCGACGTGGGGCATGTGTTCATGCGCGACGCGAATGGTGTCCCCATGCACATGTCGCCGTTCGCGCCGCTCCTCGGCCAGGCGAAGCGCACCTTCCTGCCCACGACGGCGCCGCAGCTGTTCGCGGAGGCCGCGGCGGCGGTGAGCGCGCAGAACGCCCAGGCTGCCCAGCTCCTCGGGTTGATCGGGACGCCGGCCGAGGGCACGATCCCGATCGTGGCCCTCACCTTCGATCCGAGTTTGGTGGACGCCGAGCCGACGGTCGCCTGTCCGAGTCCGCCGTTCTGCCCGACGGCGGGCGGTCTCGCCGGGCTCCAGGACATCAGCCGGCTCGATCCCACGATCACCAACACGTTCGAGGTCGGCTACAAGGGACTGCTGGGCGAACGGTTCCTGGTCGGCGTCAACGCGTGGTGGAGCCACGTCACGGATTTCGTGTCGGCGCTCCAGGTGTCGACGCCGAACGTGTTCCTCGATGGGACCGCGACGTTCCAGTTCCTGAACCAGCAGTTCCAGAACCTGGTCGGCGTGGCGTTCCCGGACGCCGCCACCGCGACCGCGACCGCCCAGCAGATCGCCGGATCCATGGCCCGGATCCCGCTCGGAGTCGTGGCGACGACCAGTGTGGGCGGTACCGAGCCGGCTCTGGCGCTCGTGTACCGCAACCTGGGGAGCCTGGACGTGTTCGGGGGCGAGATCGCGGCGCAGATCGTGCTCAGCGACCTGTTCGAGCTCTCGGGCTCGATCTCGGTCGTGGACAAGAACGAGTTCACCACCGAGGGCGATAACCCCGAGGTCGTGCCGCTCAACGCGCCGACCTTCAAGGGGACCGCGAAGCTCACGTACCGGGACGACGATGCCGGACTGAACGGCAGCGTCCGCTTCCGGGCGCAGAACGGCTTCCCGGCCAACTCGGGCGTGTACATCGGGGATGTCGAGTCGTTCGAGACCGTCGACGCGGGATTCGGCTGGCGGATCCCGAGCTTCCGGGACCTCTGGCTCCAGATCGACGTACAGAACGTGTTCGACTCATCGTATAAGACGTTCGTAGGCACGCCGCAGCTCGGCCGCATGATGCTGGCGCGGGTGCGCTGGGACTTCAGTCCGTTCTAGCCGGACGCTCCGTGCGACGGGGCGGGCCGCGTCGGTGGCGCGGCCGGTGTGCTGGAGCGGTCCACGGGGGAGCGGCAGGGTGGTCGTGAACAGTCCCGGACGATCCGCGCGGCGAGCCGCCGTGCTGCTGGTGGGCGCGCTCCTCGCGTGGCCCGTGACCGCCCTGTCACAGGCTCCGGACACGGCCACCACCCGCCCGGCGCCGGCCTCCGCCTCTGCCGATGGTGCACCCGGGGGCGGCTCGGCCGCCGTCGTCACGCGCGTGCGCGCCCTGCTCGACGCCGACATGCCGGTGACGGCCAGCCGGACCATCGCGCGCGAGCTGTCGCTGGCCGTGGTGGAAGGCGCGGATGCCGTGCTACTCGCGGCCCGCGCGAACGCGATGCAGCGATCGTGGGGTGTCGTCAGGCGACTCCTGGCCGGCCGCCCGTGGCCGGACGCGGAGTCCGCCGCCGAGGCCCGGCTCCTCCTGGCGCGCGCCTATGCCGGGCTCGACAGCGCGGGACGGACGGTCGAGACGTACACCGCCTACCTGAGCGATGCGGATGGGCCGCCGCCCGTGTACCTGCGGGTCGACCTGGCGCGCGCCTACGCCCGTCTCGATCGTAACCGGGAGGCCATCGCGCAGCTCGTGGCCGCCGAGAAGGAGAATCCGGCGATCGGGCGCTGGCTCCGGCTGTCGCGGCTCGAGGCGCTCGCCGGGCTGAACGACACAACGCTGTTCGCGCTCGCCGACTCGCTTGCCGGCGACCCCCTGGTCGCCGCGGACTCGATCCTGCTTCCCGCCGCGCGGCTCGCGTTCGAGCTCGGCGACGGGGCGCGCGCCATGCGGCTGGTGGAGCGGGCGGGGCCGGGGGTCCGGCGGTCGTTGGCCGAGGAGCACATCGCGGCGTATCTCCTCGCCAGCGGAGACACGGCCGCCGCGGTGGACACGTACCGGGAGGCCGTGGAGACCGGGAGCGCGCGAGCGGAGACCGGCCCGGCCCTGCTCGAGCACGACCGATCCTGGCGGACGCTCGCTTCGGTGGGCCGCTCCGATGCGCGGGCCGGACGCCGCTCCCGGGCGGCGGATTATCTGCGCGAGGCGCTCGAGGCCGCTCCCGGGGCCGAGCGCCCGGCCATCGCCGAGACGCTGGCCGGGGTGTACCGCGCGCTGGGCGAGGATCGGCGTGCGCTGGAGGTCATCTCGCCGTGGCTCGCGAGCCGCGATCCGGGCGCCGAGGGGCAGGCGTCGCTGTGGCTGCTGGCGGCCCGCGCGTACGCCTCCCTTGGCGAAGCCGACGCGTCGGACTCGGCATACGCGCGCGCGGCCCGGGGGGTGGGAAGCGCCGCCGCGCTGGCCGCCTATCTGATCGCCGACGCGCGACAGGACGAAGGGCGGGTGGAGGAGGCCGAGAGCGCCTTCCTGCGCGCATACACCCGGTTCCCGGGGTCGAGCTACGGGGAGCGTGCGCTCGAGCGGGTGGCGCTGCTCGAATACCGGGCCGGCCGCTACGCGACCGCCCGCGTCCGACTGGAGGACTACCGGCGCCGCTACCCGACGGGTGACTGGGCCCAGGGGGCGCTCTTCTGGACCGGCAAGACCCTCGAGGCGGAGGGCGATACGGCCATGGCGCACGGGGTGTACCTCCGGACGATCGCCTACAATCCGCTCGACTACTACGCGATCCTCGCCTCCCGACGGGTGGGCGCGGACCGGTGGGCCGCGCTCCACCTCGTGGACGCCGGACCGCTCCCGGCCCTCGCGCCGGTGTACGCCGATGCGCTCGATCGCATGAACCTGCTGCGCGATCTCGGGTGGGTGCCGCGCGCGCGGCGGGAGTTCCGGCGGGCCCGCGAGCTGGGGCCGGGCGGCAACCTCGAGGTGCTCGCCTTCGCGCACGCGCTCGACGCGACGGGGTGGACGCAGGAAGGGGTCTCGGAAGGCTGGAGGGCCAAGGCCCGCCAGCAGGGATGGACGCGTCTCCATCTGCAGGCGATCTACCCGTTCCCGTTCTCCGAGGCGCTCACGCACGCGGCCCGCGAGCGCGGGTTGCCGGTGTACTTCGTGGCGGGGCTGGCGCGACGCGAGTCCCTGTTCGACCCCGACATCTCGTCGGGGGCGAACGCCATCGGCCTCATGCAGCTCCTCCCGGCGACGGCCCGCGACGTGGCCCCGCGCGCGGGGCTTCCCGAGTACCAGCGCGCGCAGCTCACCGTGCCGCAGGTCAACCTGCTGCTCGGCACCCGCTACCTGGCCGACCTGCTCGAGCGCTTCGACGGCGACCCCGTGGCGGGTATGATCTCCTACAACGCGGGCCCGCACCGATACCTGCGCTGGCGCGAGTTTCCCGAGTTTGCGGACGACGAGATGCGCGTGGAGCGCATCCCGTTCAAGGAGACGCGCGAATACGTGCGCGCCGTGACCGAGCTCGGCGAGATCTACCGCTTCCTGTATCCGGACGCGGGGCGCGACATCCCCTGATCGGGGGCGCGCCTTTTCGGGCTCGCGCGCAGCGTGCGCCGGTCGTGTGCGCACGCCGTTGACGGCTCCGGATGTGGCCCATAGCATAGGGGCGTCTCAGTTCCGGATGGGGCCGAAACCCGCGTGGTTGACCCATCCGGCCGTTCGGTACAGGAGTGCGCAGGGAGGCCGCAGGATGCCAACGGGTCGCGTGAAGTGGTTCAACGACAGCAAGGGCTACGGGTTCATCGAGCAGCCCGACGGCGGGGACGACGTGTTCGTCCACTACTCGTCCATCGAGATGGACGGGTACAAGACGCTCGCGGAGGGGATGGAGGTGGACTACGAGTTCACGCAGGGTGACAAGGGTCTCCACGCCACGCGCGTGACCCGGGCGGGCTGAGGCCCGCCGCCCCGCGATCGACGCGCCCCGCCGGCCCGCGGGGCGCGTTTTTTTTGTTCCCCCACCCGGCAGGGATACATTCCGCCTGCCCATGAACCAGCCCGAATCCGACCGTCCGACGCTCTTCCTGCTCGATGGGTACGCGCTCATCTACCGCGCGTTCTTCGCCATGATCAGCCGGCCACTCACGACCTCGAGCGGCGAGAACACGTCGGCCCCGTACGGCATCGCCCGCTTCCTCATGCGGCTGGCCGACGACTTCGGGCCGGACTACCTCGGCGTCGTGTTCGACGCGGGGGACAGCCAGCGCGGCGAGATCCTGCCGGAGTACAAGGCCACGCGGGAGAAGATGCCCGAGGAGCTCAAGGCGTCGCTGCCCCGCTGCCGGGAGGTGTTCGATGCGTTTCGCGTCCCGGTCATCGAGGCCGACGGGTGGGAGGCCGACGACGTCATCGGCACGCTGGCACGGCAGGCGGCCGACGCGGGGCTCCGCACGGTGATCGTGTCGGGCGACAAGGACTTCCAGCAGCTCGTCGACGAGCACACCGTGCTCCTCAATCCGGGGCGCGGCGGGCCGGCGGGGGTGGATGAGGAGTGGGTGTCGCTCGAGAACGCCGAGGCGCGCATGGGCGTCCCGCCCGCCCGCGTCACCGATTACCTGGCGCTCCTCGGCGACTCGTCCGACAACGTCCCGGGCGTCCCGGGCATCGGGAAGAAGACGGCCCCGGCGCTCATCGCGCAGTTCGGCGATCTGGAGACGCTGCTCGAGCGCGCCGGGGAGGTGTCGAACACACGGGCCCGGAACGCGCTGCTCGAACATGGGGACGAGGCCCGGGTGTCGAAGAGGCTCGTGACGATCCGCACGGACGCTCCCGTGGAGCTGGACCTGGAGCGGCTGGTGATCGAGCCGCCGGACCCCGAGCGCACGCGGCCCCTGTTCCGCGAGCTCGAGTTCCACAACCTGCTCCGCGAGCTCGATGCGGTCGCGACGCCGGAGGAGCGCTTCGAGCCGGCCTGCCGGCTGGTCGACACACCGCGGGCGCTCGACGAGCTGCTCGCGGAGCTGGCCGGCGTAGAGCGCATCGCGTTGTGGTGCGTGGGGAGCTCGGATGACCCGCTGGCCGCCCGGCTGGTGGGGATCGCTTTGAGCGCCGACCCGAGGACCGCTGCCTACCTGCCGTTCGGCCACACCCCGCCGGAGGTGGCGCGCGACGCCGACGGGAACCCCACGCTCGCCTTCGACTCAGCGGCCCCGCCCGTGCTGCCCGCGCTGGACACGCCCCCGCTCGAGGGGCTCCGCGCCCTGCTCGAGTCGGACACGCCGAAGATCGGCCACGACCTCAAGTACGGTCTCCAACTCCTGTGGCGGGCCGGCGTCCGCCTCGGGGGCGTGTCGTTCGACACCGAGATCGCCTCGTATTGTCTGGATCCCGCCCGGCGCGAGCGCACCCTCGAGGTGCTGGCTCCCGAGAAGGTCGCGGCCGAGCTGGCGCCACGCTCGGACGTCACCGGATCCGGGCGCTCCGCCACTCCCATCGAGGAGACCGCCGCGGAGGAGGCCATGTGGTGGGCCGCGCCGCGCGCCGCGGTCACGCTCCGTCTGTCCGACGTACAGACCGAGGAGCTCGAGCGCGTCGGGATGTGGGAGCTGTGCCAAGAGGTCGAGATGCCGCTCGTCCCCGTCCTCGCCCGCATGGAACGGGTTGGGATCGCGATCGACCTCGAGTTCTTCGACGCGCTCGGCCGGCGACTGCAGCGCGAGCTCGAGCTCGTGAGCGAGGAGATCCGCAAGATCGCCGGCGAGGAGGTCAACCTGCGCTCCGTCCCGCAGATGCGGCAGCTTCTGTTCGAGACGCTCGAGCTCCCGATGGTGAAGAAGACGAAGACCGGCCCCTCGACCGACGAGAGCGTGCTGGAGGAGCTCGCCGCAATGGGACACCAGATCCCGCGGCTCATCCTCGAGCACCGCGAGCTGGACAAGCTCGACGGGACCTACGTGAGCAAGCTGCCGCAGCTCGTCGACGACGCGGGTCGGATCCACACGCGCTTCAACCAGACGGTGGCCGCCACGGGCCGCCTGTCGTCCTCCGACCCCAACCTCCAGAACATCCCCATCCGCTCGACGCTGGGGCGCGAGATCCGGAAGGGATTCGTGCCCGCGGCCGGACACCGCTTCGTGGGGGCCGACTACTCGCAGGTCGAGCTGCGGGTGATGGCGCACCTGTCCCGGGACCCCGCCTTCCTCGAGGCGTTTCGGAGCGACCGCGACATCCACCGAGAGACCGCCGCGCGCATCTTCGGGGTGGCCGCGGATGCAGTCACCCCGGCGATGCGCGAACAGGCGAAGACGATCAACTTCGCGACCATCTACGGCCAGGGCCCGTTCGCGCTCGCCCGGCAGCTCGGCATCTCGCGCGAGGAGGCGCGACGCTTCATCGATCAGTACTTCGAGCGCTTCGCGGGGGTGGCCGCGTATCTGGAGGAGATGAAGGAGACCGCACGCACGCGGGGATACGTCGAGACGCTGATCGGCCGGCGGCGATACATTCCCGAGATCCGGTCCAAGAACCCGGGCATGCGTGGCTACGGCGAGCGCACGGCGACCAACTCGCCCATCCAGGGCACCGCGGCCGACCTCATCAAGGTGTCGATGATCCGGCTCCACGAGCGTCTGAGCGGGTCGGGGGCGCGCATGCTCCTCCAGGTGCACGACGAGCTCCTGTTCGAGGTCCCCGAGGACGAGGTGGAGGACGTGAGCCGGCAGGTGCGGGAGGAGATGGAGGGCGCCATCGATCTCGACGTCCCGCTCAAGGTCGACATCGGGGTCGGCGCCACGTGGTACGAATGCAAGTTCGGGTGAGCCCGCGCGAACGCGGCCGTTCGGACCGCGGGCGGCGGGCGGGTCGCCGTCGGCGGGCGGGTCGCGGGCGGCAGGCGGGCCGCGGCCGGCAGGCGGGTCGTCGTCGGCCGGCGCCACCCTCCACGATCCTGAGCATCCAGGAGACCGCATGATGGGCACGACGAGACGCGAGTTCGTGAAGACGTCCGCACGCGCCGGAGGCGCGCTCGGGCTGGTGGGCGCGCTCGGCCCGCTGGGACGCGGGTTGGCCGACGCGAGCCGGGCCCCCGCGCGCATACGCATCCTCATCCTCGGCGGCACGCGGTTCATCGGGCCCCACCAGGTGAAGTACGCCCTCGATCGCGGACACGAGGTGTCGATCTTCACCCGCGGTCGCACCGACCCGCCCTTCTTCCACGACTACTTCGAGCGGGTCGAGCGGCTCGTCGGCGATCGCGACGACGACCTCGCCGCGCTGGAGACGGGCGAGTGGGATGCGGTGATCGACAACTCCGCCTCGGTCCCGCGCTGGGTCACGCAGTCGACCGCCGTGCTCCGGGAGCGAGCCGGGCGCTACCTGTACGTGTCCTCGATCTCCGCGTATGCCGACTACTCGGAGGCCGGGATGACCGAGGACGCCGCGCTGGCCGAGCTCGAGGATCCGACGGTCGAGGAGGTGACGGGGCAGACGTACGGCGGCATGAAGGCGCTCTCCGAGCGCGCGGCGCGCGACGCGTTCGGCGACGACGCGATCATCGTGCGGCCCGGTCTGATCATCGGTCCCGGAGACAACAGCGATCGGTGGACCTACTGGCCGGTGCGCATCGACCGGGGCGGCGAGGTGCTGGCTCCGAACTCCCCACAAGATCCCGTGCAGAACATCGACGCCCGCGACCTGGCGGCGTTCATGGTCGGTCTCGTCGAGGAGCCCGGGCACGGCGGCGCGTACAACGCGACGGGTCCCGCCGAGCGGGAGACGTTCGGCGAGATGCTGGACGGCATCCGCACCGCACTGGGGTCCGACGCCGAGCTCACCTGGGTGGAGGCGGCCTTCCTCGCCGCGCACGGGGTCCAGCCGTGGAGCCACATGACCAACTGGGTGCCTCCCAGCGGCGGCTCGACGGGGATGCTCCGGGTGTCGATCGATCGGGCGCTCGCGGCGGGGCTCACCTTCCGGCCGCTGGCCGACACCGCCCGGGACACGCTCGCGTGGTGGAAGACGCTCCCCGAGGAGCGGCGCGCGAAGCCGCTGGCGGGCTGTCCGCCCGAGCTCGAGCGCGAGGTCCTGGCCGCCTGGCACGCGCGGAGCTGACCCGACCCGCAGGGCGGTCTACAGGATGTCCCACAGCATCGGGTTGAGCGACAGGAGGAGCTCCCACTCCCCGCCTCGCGGATCGCCCGCTCGGGGCCCCTCGAGCCCGCGCATCACGTCCACGCGGAGCAGGTCGTAGAACAGCCCCAGCCCCAGGCCGGCCGAGGTCCGCACGCCCGGGGTCTGGAGCACGCCGAAGCGCGTGGCGGCGGCCTCGCCCGCTCGGCTCATGTCCGTCCATCCCGCGGCCCCGATCAGACGCAGCCGCACCCACGGAGACACCACCGCGCGCGACAGCTCGCCGCGCCACAGCGCCACGCGATCGCCGCCCCACATGCGGAAGGCGTACCCCGGAAGCGTGCCCCGGCCGCCCACCAGGAACAGCCGCTGGGCGGGCAGGTCGCCCCCCGCGAACCCGACGGTGAGGCGGCTCGACCACGCCCACGGGTTGCCCAGACCCTGTCGCTCGCCCCGGATCTCGAGCGTGCCACGACTGAACCCGAAGCTCCCGAGCGCGCCCGTCGCCGCCTCGCCCGTGAGGCCCGCCGACCACGCGGTTCCGAGGGCCCGACCCAGCGGCACCTCGAATCGGGCGTCGAGCGCCAGGAGCTCGCCCTCGTCGATGGGTCGCACGGCCCGCAGCGCTCGGCTGCCGACCAGCACGGTCTGCATGACGAGATCGGCGCCCCGCTGCCGGAGGACCGATGCCCCGACCTCGACGCGCCCGCCCGCGACAGCGTGCGCGATCGAGACGCGGCCCCCGTCCTCGAAATACGGATCCGAATAGTCCTCGCCCTCGAACACGAGACCCAGCGTCCGGCCCACGCCGGACGCCGGACGGAAGAAGCCGACGTCCTCGAGGCCATGCAGCCGCATGTCGAAGCGGGCGTCCCAGCCCCCGAGCGCGTGGTCCAGCGAAGCGCGCGCTTCCACGCGCTCGATCCCGGTGGCGTACCCGCCCCACAGCGACGCCGACGTCGCGTCCCCGAGACGCACGCGTCCGCCCCCGCCCACGAGCATGCCCTCGGCGCGCCGGGCCCTGAGACCCGAGGAGGCATCGGGCAGCGCGACCTGGAGCCGCTCGCCGCCGGCGAGCTCCGTGGGGCGGACCAGCGTGCGCGCCCGGTCGAGCGCGGCGCCGAGATCCTCGATCGAGCGGTCCGACTCTTCGATCGGGCCGCCGTACAGCGGCGCCTGCCACCTCCCGTAACGCTCGAGCTCGTCGGCGGGCAGGGACGCCACGCGCTCTCCGGCGCCCAGCTCGAAGCGAGGCTCGCCCTCGAGGTCGTAGTCGAGCACTTCGAGCCGCGTTCGGATGATGCTGTGGACCGGGAAGTCGAGCCACGAGAGCGAGCGTCGAATCTCCAGCTGCTGTTCAGACGGTAGCCAGTAGCGGCCCTCCCAGAACGCCGAGCGCAGGTCGAGCGCGATGCTCTCCAGGTCGGGGTCACGGTACGCGGCCGCGGTGAACGTGATCCGCAGCCGGGCGATGGCCCCCGTCTGCCGGTCCACGAACATCGAGCCCACGACCGCCGCACGCTCGGGATCGCGCGGGCGTACCTCGAGCTCGTACACCCGCGCCACACGGTCGCGAACCCGGATCTCGAGCGAATCGGCGAGGCGGTAGGTGTACACCTCGAGGGCGCCGGGGGCCGCCGGGTGAAGGACGTTCCACACCTCGTCCCCGTTCCCGAGCTTGATGCGATCCCCGAAGTTGTCGAGCACGAGGCTCAGGTGGTCGAGGTGGTACTTGATGTGGGTGGGGAGACGCACCTCGTGACGGCGGCCGACGATGGTCTGGAGGGCGCGATCCGGGGCCTGCCAGTACACCTCGAGCGCCACCTGATCGGCTCGCACGATCTCGCGCTCGCCCCTGAGCTCTCCCAGGAAGTACACGTGGCCCTGGACGTCGGCCGAGAAGTGCCTGAGCGAGCTGTCGGCGTATGCGTTCCGGCGGGCGGCGATCGCCCGCCCCGCGATCGCGAGCGCCCCGGGGGCGTCCCACGCGCGTTGCGGAGCCCGCGCGGACGAGGTGTCCGATGGGGAGGCCGCACTGCCGGTCGGGCTCTGGCCGACCGCGCCACGGGCGGCGACCGCCGCCAGGACGCCGAGCACGAGCGAGGTGGTGAGCGCGCTCGCCACCTCGCCGCCCGGGCCACGTCGGGATTCGATGCCGTTACACACGGCAGAGGATACCGCCCTGGGCGCGGGCCGTTCCGCGGTTCAGGCGATCCGACGGGGGTCGGACCGCGCGGGGCTGCGTGCAGGGCGGAGTCGGTGGCGGGACCACGACCCGGCTCGAGGGGTGGAGGCACGGTCAGTCGAACAGGTCCTCCTGCGACTCGGCATCCTCTCCGCGTTCTACCACCCGGCGCAGGCGGCGGACCCAGTACTCCACGTCGAACCCCTCCTCGCTCTTGAGCATGCGCCTGATCACGGGCGACACCTCGCGCAGCGCCTCGACAAGGTCCTCGGCGATCGATCCGACCTCGGCCGCCCTCGCCTCGTCGGGCATCGAGGCCATGTCCTGGAGGATCGAGCCTTCCGAACGCGAGGCCACGATCGGATCTTCCCGCGTCGCGACGTAGACCTCGGTGCGACGTCCGGGTCCGCGGCCCTCCTCGATCGGGATGAGTCCCACGATCTCGTCGGAGCGCCAGTACTTGGCGTATCCGAGGTGGATCATCCGGTCACGTTTGATCTCCACGGTCCCTCCATCGGGCGGGCGTCAGGGTCCTGGCGTGCGCGGCGGATCACGGGGAGCCGCGCGCCCCCCGTGCCGCGCCGCTCCGCGAGCGGGACCGGAGGGTCGGACTGACACTCTCCATGGGCCTCCGACCGCCTGTCAAGCGGCCTCGGGCCATCCCTGGCGGTGGCGTTGATTGCTCGATGAGGACGCCGGGGATCATCTTGGCGGTCCCATGACCAGACCGCGCACGATTCGCGACCCCCTGTGGGGCAACATCCATGTGGATGCGGATGCCGCCGAGATCCTCGACGCGCCCCAGTTCCAGCGGCTGAGGCGCGTCAAGCAGCTCGGGCTGGCGCACCTGGTGTACCCGGGGGGCGTCCACACGCGGTTCCTCCATGCGCTCGGGGTGTATCACCTCGTCCACCAGGCGGTCGCGCATCTCGACGCCACCGGCCGACTCGAGGGCCTGAGCCCGGCCGAGCGCGACGACCTTCCCATCGTCCGGCTGGCGGCGCTGCTCCACGACGTGGGGCACTACGCGTTCTCGCACGCCATGGAGGAGCTGGGGCCCGAGTCGATTCCCGGGCACCACGAGGAGATCGCCGCCCGCTTCCTCGACGCGGGGCCGATCCGGGAGGTCCTCGATCGCTACGACCCCGGCGCGTCGGGGCGCATCGGCGCGCTCATCCGGGGCGAATCGGCGCACCCGCTGGGGGGACTGGTGGCCGGCTCGCTGGATCTCGACAAGATCGACTATCTGAGACGCGACTCGCTGTTCTGCGGCGTCCCGTACGGGGCCGTGGACGTCGACCGCCTGCTCCCGTCGCTCACGCTCGCGCGCGAGACAGCGGGTGGATCGCCGCTGGAGCTGGCGGTGACCGAGAAGGGGCTGAGCGCGCTCGAGACGCTGCTGTTCTCGAAGTACCAGATGTTCCGGAACGTCTACTGGCACCACGCCGTGCGCGCCGCCACGGTGTCGTTCGTGCGGCTGATCGAGACCGCGCTCGGGTGCGGTCTACTCGACCGGACGGAGCTCGCCGGGCCAAGCGACGAGGAGCTGCTCGGGCAGATCGCCCACCGCATCGAGCGGCTGGACGCCGGCCCGCCCTACGATCCCGCATCGGCGGTGGGTCGCGTGGTGACGCTCCTCGAGGCGCTCTCGGCGCGTCGCCTGCCCAAGCGCGTGCTCGAGCTGGCCGGTGACTCGCTGCCCAACCGGGTCGCCTCGTGGCCTTCGACGCGCCGCGACCTGGTAGGCCGTCTCGAGAACCGACTGGCGGCCGAGTGGGGCACGCCCGAAGGCACGGTGTTCGTCGACTACCCGAGCTACCCGGGCATGCTGGAGCTCAACCTGCTCCTGGTGCGGAACGACGGGGCGGTGCAGCGGTTGACGGAGCTCGGGGAGCGCGGTCTCATCGACCTGCCGCGTCTGGGTCGCGCCCTGCACCACTCCGCACGGGTGCTGCGCGTGTTCTCGCTCGATCCGATCGTATCGCGGGACGCGAGGCCGTTGCTCGAGCTCATCGAGGCGCCGCCGGAACAGGTCGAGGAACGGCTCGAGGACCCCGCGCCGCTCTTCTCCTGAAGGGCGCGGTCGCCTCACTCCTCGCTGACGGCCTCCACCACGATCGTCGTGATGTTGTCGTGCCCGCCCGCCTCGTTGGCCGCGGCCACGAGGCGGCCGGCGAGCGCGTCGGGCTCGCCGTCGTGGACGATCATGGCGCGCAGCTCGTCCTCCGGCACCATCGACATAAGCCCGTCGGACGCGAGCACGAACCGGTCGCCCTCACGCAGCTCGCCCACGAACGTGTCCACCGGGACCTGTGCCGTCGTCCCCAGGGCCCGCGTGAGGAGGCTCGAACGCGGGTGGACGCGCGCCTCCTCGTCGGAGATCCGCCCCTGATTGACCAGCTCCTGCACGTAGGTGTGGTCTTCGGTGATCTGGCGCACCTCTCCGTCCCGCACCATGTACGCCCGGCTGTCGCCGACGTGCGCGATCACCCACCACCCGTTTGGCGACAGGAGGAGTGCCGTGGTGGTGGTTCCCATCCCCGCCCGGTCGGGGTGTGCCTGACCCTCGATCAGGATGCATCGATTGGCATCGGCGACCGCGGTGTGGAGCCGCTCTCGAGCTTCGTCCCGCGGAGCCTCCGCATCGAGGAGCGCGACGCCCTCGGTCGCGCACCGCACGGCGAGCGAGCTCGCGATCTCCCCGGCGGCGTGGCCGCCCATGCCGTCGGCGACGACGAACAGACCCGGGGGAGAGTCGACGCCGAACGAGTCCTCGTTCTGCTCCCGCACCCGCCCCACGTCCGAGACGACGCCGTACCTCCAGGCCATGTGCCGGCTCACGCCAACGGAATCCCCATCAGTCGGATTGCTCAGTGATCCCTTCCTTCCGCCCGTGCCCCGACGCGGCGGATTCGGACAACATCACGCGCCCGACATGCGCGGACAAGTCTCGGGGCCGTACACTCAGATCGACCGGAATCGAGACGAGGAGCTCACGACATGCCCGCTACAGGGTCGTCCGGGGTCCAGGCGACCACCGGCCGCGACGCCGCGCCGCGCGTCCGGCTCGAGCACCTCGACCAGCTGTGGTTCCAGGTGACGGGGACGATCTGCAACCTGCGCTGCACGCATTGCTTCATATCGTGCGCCCCCGACAACCACGCCTTCGAGTTCCTGTCCCTCGAGGAGGTGCGCGCGTGGCTCGCGCGCTCGGCCGCGTGGGGCGTCAAGGAGTACTACTTCACGGGCGGCGAGCCGTTCATGCACGTCGATCTGCCGCGCATGCTGGCCGAGACGCTCGCGCGCGGTCCGGCCACCGTGCTGACGAACGGGACGCTTCTCCCCGACCGGGCGCTCGTCCCGGTCGGGGACGCGGCGCGCCGCTCGCCGTACTCGCTCGAGATCCGCGTCTCGGTCGACGGCACCTCGCCCGAGACGAACGATCCGATCCGGGGCGAGGGCACGTTCCAGCGCGCGATGGACGGGGTGCGCAAGCTCCTCGGCGCGGGGTTCCTGCCCATCGTGACCGCGACCCGGGTGTGGGAGCCAGAGCGGGACGAGGAGGTGAGACGCGAGTTCATGGCGCGGCTCGAGGAGATCGGGTATCGGAACCCGCGTCTCAAGATCCTCCCATCGCTCCGCATCGGCCGCGAGGCGCACCGCGATCGGGGATACGACGAGACCGAGCGGGTCACCGCGGACATGCTGGCCGGGTACGAGAGCCGGCAGCTCCTGTGCGCCACGAGTCGCGTGGTGACCTCGCGCGGCGTGTACGCGTGCCCGATCCTCATCGACAGCCCCGGCGCGCGTCTGGGCTCGACCCTCGAGGAGGCCGACCGGCCGGTAGCGCTCGCCGAGCGCGCCTGCTACACGTGCTGGCTGCACGGCGCCATCTGCACGAACTACGGGGGGATCGGCCGTGACGCGTCGTGACGCCCGCGCCCCCGTCGATGTCGGACCGCCCCCGGGCCCGCCGACCGGGTCGAACGGGGGTGCCCCGACGAGGATCGCGCTTTTCGGGGGCGTCTACAGCAACCACCTGGCCCTCGCCACCGCCATCGAGGACGCCTGCCACCGGGGCGCGGAGGCGCTCTACTGCCTCGGCGACGTGGGCGCGTTCGGTCCCCACCCGGACCGCGTGTTCCCGCTCCTCGTGGACGCCGGCGTCACGGTGGTGCGCGGCAACTACGATGACTCGATCGCCCGCGGCCTGGAGGACTGCCAGTGCGGGTACACGGACCCGCGCGACAACCACTATGCGCGGCTCTCGTATCGCTACACGTACGCCAACACGAGCGAGCGCTGGCGCCGCTGGCTGGGGACGCTCCCCGAATCGCTCCGTCTGACGGTGGGAGGGCGGCGCATCCTCCTGTGTCACGGCAGTCCCCGCCATACGAACGAGTTCCTGTGGGAGTCGGCCACCTCCACGCAGTTCCTCGCCTGGCTGGCCGATGCGTACGAGGCCGACATCATCCTCGCGACACACACCGGGCTCCACTGGAAGCGGCCCCTGCCTCCGGGCGTGGGAGGCATGGAGCGCATGTTCGCGAACGTCGGGGTCCTCGGGCGCCCGGCCAACGACGGGACGCCACGCGTGTGGTACGCCATGCTCCACCTCCCGGGCCGGCCGGAGGGTGGTGCGGACCTCGAGTTCATCCCGGTCCGTTACGACCACGAGCGCCTCGCCGGCGAGATGCGCGCCGAGGGGCTTCCCGAGGAGTTCGTCGAGACGATCCTCACCGGCTGGTGGACGACGTGTCTCGAGGTGCTCCCCGCGCGCGAGAGGAGCCGCGGTCGCTTCTGAGCCCGTGATGTCGCGCGTTGCGGGGCTTTCGCGCCGCGTCTAGCTTGCCAGCCAACGCACCCGAGAGCAGGCACCGCGGAACCCCGGAAACGATGCCGCGAACCGGTCGCAGGTCGACCGCCGATCCGATGGATCGGGCAGTCACCTCCCTCGACCTCTACCTCGAGGAGCTGAGCCGCTATCCCCTGTTGACGGCCGCGGAGGAAGAATCCGCGGCTCGCCAGGCGCGATCCGGGGACGAGGCCGGCCTCGAGATCCTGGTGCGCTCCAACCTCCGCTTCGTCATCACGGTGGCGAAGAAGTACCAGAACCGCGGGCTCTCGTTTCTGGACCTCATCCAGGAGGGCAACGTCGGGCTGATCACCGCGGCGCGGAAGTTCGACCCGGACCAGGGCGTCAAGTTCATCAGCTACGCGGTGTGGTGGATCCGCCAGTCGATCCTCGCGGCGATCGCCCGACAGGGTCGCTCCGTGAGGCTGCCGCTCAACCGTGCCACCGAGCTCGCGCGCGTCGTGCGGGTGCGTGCCGAGCTGCGGCAACAGCTCGACCGGGAGCCCTCCAGCGAGGAGATCGCCGAGCTGGCCGAACTCACGCCGGCCACGGTCGACATGCTACAGACGCTGAACGTCGCCGAGGTGCGGCTCGACGCCCCGGTGGGCGAGGCCGACGACGGTCAGCTCGGAGAGCGCTTTCTGGTCGACGAGGACTCGCTGGAGGACTCGGTCGAGATGCTGCTCCTCAAGCAGCATATCGCGGACGCGCTGCGGGACTTGCGCCCCCGGGATGCCCGCGTCGTCCGGCTGTACTACGGCCTCCAGGGCGAGGAGGAGCACACGCTGGAGGAGATCGGGCAGATCCTCGGCGTGACCCGCGAGCGCGTGCGTCAGCTGCGCGATCGCGCCCTGCGCGAGCTCAGGGAGGGAAAGAGCGGAACCGTGCTGGCCAGCTTCGCGGCCTGAGCAGGCAGCGGAGAAGGCCGTCGCGCGGGGGCCCGGTGGCCGCGGGCGGCCACGCCTCCGTTCAACGCAGGGTCAGACGCGTGAGCGCATCGCACACCGGCGGCTCGACCCAGCTCACGCCGTGCTCCGCCTCGCCGGGCCCCGTGACGCCGAGCGCGAAGCTCGTCGAAGTCGCGTCGTAGCGGCGGAGGACATCGATCCGGTCCGCTCCGACCCGGATCCAGTCCGCGAACGCGAACGCTTCCTTGTCGGCCGCGTCGTCGTAGCGACGCACCTCCTCCCAGATCGGGATGAACCCCTCCGTCGGCTCGAAGCGGGCCAGGAAGAAGAGGGACACCGCCTGTGAGCCCGGCGGTCCCGCCGCCAGCGAGTCGGCGATGAGATAGGTGGCGGCCATCCCCGGAAGCGTGTCTCCCGGGATCTCGACGGGCGTTATGTCGGCCCGCTGGGCGAGGAACGCCCGGCCTCCACCGATGAGCCGCTCGGCGAGGACGGGTCCCGCCACGCTCATCGACCGGTTGGCCGCGATCGGCGGCGCCCGTCGCGGGGTGGAGAATCCGCTCACGCCCCGGGGGACCGCGAACGCGAGCCTGGGGGCGTCCTGACCCGGGGGCAGGAGGGCCTGACCCGTGGCGATCGAGGCGCACGACCCGCCGCCGGGGCGCGGCACCCCGTCCAGCACGAGTGTCCCGATGCGGCTCCCACGCGCCAGCAGATCGAGCTCCGTTCCCGGAGACAGGAACGCGGAGTCGAACCGGGCCCGAAAGCTCGGGTCCTCGGTGTCGGGGATCGACACGCCGGCGAGGGTGGTCCCGTCGTCGCGCCCGAGCATCGCGAGCGGGACCGCCCGTGCGGCGCCCCGCTCGTCGAGCCGGACGACGAACAGGTGCGGACCCGTCGGCAGGGGGATCTGCTCGGGCTCGAGCTCCTCGGTGGCGCCGGTCCTGTCCGGGGGAGGTGCGGGATTCTCGAGCGCGATCTGGCCGCCGCCCCATTCCACCTCGCACGCGGCCAGCCCCGCGCACAGGGTCGCGGCGAGCGTAGCGGCGACCCGCCGGGCGCCGGGCGCCCGGCGCGCCCGGTGACCGTCCCGCCGCCTGGAGCGTATCCCGTGAACCGACATGGCGGTACAGTAGGAGCCCCGTTGTCGGGTAGCAAACGAGGAGGGCAGGCGTGATGGGGCCGGTTCGGCACCCCGGCGGAGCTGGCGGCATGGCCGCAAGCGTCGTCCGGCCCGGGAGCTTCGTGGGGGAACCCTGATGACGACCTTCGGTCCGTCCGACCGCGGGCTCCGGCTCGCCTTCCCGCGGGCGCTCACGCTCATCCTCATCGTCTCCTGCGGTCACCCCCGGACACCCGATCCGAGGACCCCGCCCGGATCGCGACCGTTCGCGCCGAGCTCCTCGAGCGAGCGGAGGAGGACCAGCGGTACCGGGAGATGGACTACGGCACGATGGACGGCTCCGTACGGGCCCGGACGTTCGCCGAGTTCGCCGTGGCCGGACTACGAGCGGCGGATGGCGCGGCTCCAGGAGCGGGAGCCTTTCGCCGCGCCGCGCGGCCCGGGAGACACGACCTCGAGGAGGCGGTCGAGCCGCTGATCGGGAGGCGGCACGACAACGATGTCGCCCCGTCTGCATTTCGTCGGCCTGACGCACCGACCGGCTCACCGCCGGACGGCCCTCGGAGTCGCGGCGCAGGTCACGGGTCCGGTGGCGGCCGCGGCCGGCTCCGGTCAGTCCTCGGCGAACACGCCGGTCAGAGAGATCTCTCCGACGCTCGTCTCGCCGATGTGGACCGGCAGGGTCCCGACGAAGCGCTCGTGTCGCGGCTCCACGCGGTTGACAGGGATCGGTGTCGCGGATTACGGCCCCACGAGGAAGCGCACGCGCCGGGGCAGATCGGGCAACTGCTCTGGGTGACCCGGCGGGGCCGTGGACGGACGAACCCGCCCTCCACGGCCCCCGGGCCGTCAACGGCTGATCAGGCGGCGGTCGCTCGTCCCTTCATCTCGATCAGCATTACGTCCACCGGGGCCGTGCCCGTGTTCGTGGGCAAGTGCGATCCCGCGTCGACGCAGGTGACGTCCCCGACATCCCCGGAGGGCCCGGCGACCGTCTCCCCGTCCGGGAGCTGGAACGTGACCGATCCGGCGGGCGCCAGGTAGACGATGCAGTCCGCCGGATGGTAGTGCATCACCGAGGTGTCGCCGGGGTTGTAGTGCACACGGACCAGCCGGTAGACGTCGTTCTCGACCTCGACGGTGTAATGCTGCGGATCCGCCTCCGTCGCGAGCGGATCGGCGGGCATCGCGGCCGTCCCGGCCATCGCCCCATCCTTGAGCTCCACGAGCACCACCTCTCCGCGCGTGTCGCTCGTGTTCTCGGGCTGGTGCGCCCCGGCCGGGTAGCACTCGACCTCGCCGGGGCTCACCGAGTCGTGGATCGTCGTGTCGTCGGGCAGATGCATGTCGAACTCGCCCGACGACAGCGCGATCGCGCAGCTCTCCGGGTGGGTATGCATGACCGACGTCTCGCCGGCCCCGTAGGAGATCCGAAGCACCCGGATCGCGTCGTTCTCGAACGCGACCGAGTAGTGCCCGGGATCGGCCGCGACCGCGTCCGGATACTCCACCGGCGTGTCGGCGCCGGCACAGGCCGCCAGGAAGTAGAGAGAAAGAACGGGAACCGCCGTACGCGTGTGCATCGACGAACCTCCCTCTGAGGACGGAACGGCACCGAACGACAGCCTCGGTCCGCGGTCGAGACAAGAAACGCGGCGGAACCGGACTCGGCAACAGGTCGGGGGCGCGGCGCTCAGGGATCGGGACCATCCGACCCGACCCTGGCTAGCGTCCTCGCTCGAGCTCGACACGGGGTTTGAGAGTCGGTTGATACCGCCCGGTATGATGGGTGGGGAAGGGAGATGATGATGGTAGATGTCGATGCAGGAACTTGTAAGACGGGTGGACGCGGCGAGCGACGCGCTCTACGGCGGGCGGCGCCCGGTCCACGATTCACGTGAATCGTGGACCTTCGACGGTGCGCCCGACTCCGCGACCGCCCGGATCCGCGATTCACATGAATCGTCGGCGACCGACCCCGTGCGACCGGGACCCACGATTCACGTGAATCGCCCGCCGCCGCGGTCCCGAAGCCCGCCGTTTCGGTGGGAGGAACCCGGGAGACCGAAGTCATCGGCCCTCGGTGTAGGCGATACAGCCGTCATGAAGGCTGCTGGAACTCCTCGGCGAACACGGCCGTGAGAATCTCATCCGGCGCCACGATGCCGCGGCGCTTTCTGGATACGAAGACGAGGTCGGGCTGGACCCCCTCGCCCGTGCCCGGGAATCGGACTCCGATGGGCGCGTACCAGAGCCAGCCGTGGCCAGGATCGACGAGAAGACGTGAACTGCCCCACCGCTGCAATTGCGGGGATCCTGCCCCGCTTCCATCGTTCCCAAGAGGCACCTTGACCACAAAGCGTCCTGGCGAACGGACCTGCGCCAACGTGCACGTTGTGTGACATCGGCCCAACATTCTGAACGTCAGAGGCCATGGGGAATAGCAGCTCATGAAGTCGCTATGGGAGCAGCCACGGCGCGCGGAGATCCATGATCGAATCAACCACCTGTCTCCAGAGCGGGAACGCCTTTGGGGGACGCTGACCGCCCACGCGGCGATCGCGCATCTCAGCGATTCGCTGCGGATGGCGCTGGGGGAGATAGAGGAGGCGCCGGTGCCTGGCCTCCTCCGTCGACAGCCGATGAAATGGCTTGCCATCAACGTGCTGCCGATGCCGAAGGGCGTGAAGGGACCTGCGGGGTACTTCACGACGAAGCCCGGTGACTGGGAGCGAGATCGCCAGGAGCTGGTTCGGTTGATCGAACGCTGCACCGAGCGGGCAAGCACGGAGCCCTGGGGCGAGAATCCCTTTTTTGGAAGGTTGTCGAAGCGGCAGTGGGGCGTTCTGGCATACAAGCACATCGACCATCATTTGCGGCAGTTCAGCTGCTAGCTTCGGGGACGCATCGGCGTCCCGACCCGACATAGCAGGTCCACTGGCGGCTCCGGGCGTACGGCCCTCCGCGAACCCCGCGCTCGCGCGGCGTCGCCGGTGGCCCAGACGTCATGTGACAGCGCGCTTTGGCAGGTGCAAGCTCAGTTGAAGGGAGGGGACGAAGTTGTCGGAGCGATCAGGAACCCTCGCTGACGATCCGTTCGGCGGTCGACAGCCAACCAGTCACGAACGGCTGACGGGGGTGCCGTGGGATGCGTCGTACGACGACGGCCTTGCGCCCTGGGACATTGGCCGGCCGCAGCCAGCACTCGTGCGTTTGGCATCCGAAGGCGGATTCGCCGGAGCGGTGCTCGATGCGGGCTGCGGGACCGGCGAGAACGCTCTTCACCTCGCCTCGCTGGGATTGTCGGTTCTGGGCGTGGACGTGGCTGAGACGGCGTTGGCGATCGCGCGAGAGAAAGCCGACCACCGGGGGATCGAGGTCGCGTTTGCTGTGGCTGACGCGTTCCAGCTGGAACGTTTGGGGCGCTCGTTCGACACAGTGCTGGACTGCGGCTTGTTCCACACCTTCGACGGCGACGAGCGACCAACATACGTGGCGAGTCTGGCGTCGGTGGCCGAACACGGCGGAACCCTGCATGTGCTGTGCTTCAGTGACGAGGGTCCCGACACCGGCCCGCACCCCATCCGTCGGGAAGAGGTGAGGGCGGCGTTCGGCCCCGGCAGTGGATGGCATGTAGTCGCCACGGAACCGGACCGGCTTCAGACGAGATTGCACGAGGACGGCGCGCCGGCCTGGTGCGCGACGATCAGACGGATCTAGGCAACGCCAGGAACGTCGTTTGAAATCGTTCCGCGCAAGGACGAATGATTTGAAGCGGCCGGTCACTTCGTGATCGGGGACGGGCTCTCGCGCTGAAACGTGGAGGCGTGACGATGGCGGATGCCGGTTCGTGCGTGACGATCCACATGGTAGCGAGCCTCGATGGCTTCATCGCTCGCAAGGACGGGAGCGTAGACTGGCTGGAAACGTCGGACGACTTCGAAGCCGGGGAGACCCTCGACCCGGAGCGTGTCGAGGCGTTTCTCGCGACGATCGACTGCTACGTCATGGGGTCTCGAACCTACGAGACCGCGTTGGGTTTCGAGGCGAAGGGGCTCGGTTGGGCCTACGGCGACAAGCCCACCTTCGTCCTGACGAGCCGCGCGCTGACGAAGACCAGGGACACGGTCGAGTTCTATGCCGGCGATCTCCGGACATTGGTGAACGAGCGGCTGAGACCGACCTTCCGCAGCATATGGTTCGTGGGAGGTGGCATGGTCTCGGGCGAATGCCTTCGCCTCGGGTTGGCCGACGAAGTTCGGTACTCGATCATGCCCATCCTGATCGGTGACGGCATCTCGTTCTTCGAGGGCCTCGACGCGGACGTGGGGCTTCACCTCTTGGAGGTGAAGGCGTACAAGAGTGGCATGGTTGCGCTCCGGCACGCAGTTCAGAAGTAGAGGTCGCGCGTTGGGGATGGTGGCGCTGCTACCTCCGCCGGGGGATGCGTGAGCTGCTGGGGTGTAGCGTCCCACAGAAAGGTTTGGAGTTGTCCCCTCTCCGCGGACAGGTTTCGGCTTGAGACTCAAGCGGCCGAGG
>CAZCLY010000017.1:0-97187 GCA_964499635.1 uncultured Gemmatimonadota bacterium
GCATACACTAAAGTATATCATGAACCCGCATGTGCCCGGCGCCCCGAGCGTCCGACGGACGCGCGTCGCCACTCAGCCGCGTCGCCTCCAGATCCTGCAGCTCATCTGGGAGCGCGAGCGCAGCGCCGGAGACATCGCCGCTCGGCTCCCCGTGAGCTTCGCGGCCGTCTCCCAACACCTGCGCAAGCTCCGGGAGGCGGGACTCGTGTCGGTCCGCCGCGACGGACGGCACCGGTACTACCGGGCACGGCACGAGGACATGGGAACGCTCGCCGTATACCTCGAGACCCTGTGGGCCGACCGGCTCACGGCCCTCAAGCACATGGCCGAGGAGGCCGAGCGGCTCGCGGGGCGATCCGAGCGACGGGCGTGAGCGGCAACCGGCCGACGGCCGATCCACCAGAGAGGAAGGCGACATGACCGAGGAACACCGAGGCGTCCTCGATGGAAGTGGAACGCTCGCCGAGCGCTCCGTCCTCATCGAGGCGCGCATCGAGACCGTGTGGGCGATCGTGTCCGATCCCGCCGGCGTGTCGCGCTGGCTCCAGGGGACGGCGCGCTTCGAGCCGGCCCCGGGGAGCCCCTTCGAGGTGGAGTTCGCGCAGTTCGACACCGTGGTCCGCGGCGAGGTCCTGGAGTGCGATGCGGAGCACCACCGGTTCAGCGTCACCTGGGGCATCGCGTCCGGCCCACAGTCCGACGCCTTCCCGGCGGGATCCTCGAAGCTCGAGATCCTGCTGGAGCCGGAAGGGAGCGGGACGCGGGCCTCCGTCCGACACTCCGCGCTCCCCTCGGAGACCGAGGCCCGCAACCACGAGGCGGGCTGGAGGTTCCACCTCAGCCGGCTCGCCCTGTTCGCGAACCGCGACGACCTCGGCGCGTCGCTCGGCCCCGCCCTCGAGGCCTGGTTCGGGGCCTGGAACGAGACCGACGGGGAGACCCGGGATGCCCTGCTCGCGCGCTGCTGCGCGACCGACGTCGCGTTTCGCGACGAGTACGCGAGCCTCGAGGGGCGCGACACGCTCGCCCTCCACATCGGGAACACGCAGCACTTCATCCCCGGGTGGAGGATCGAGCGCAGCGGAGCCCCGCGCATCTGCCGGGGCGAGGCGCTCGTCGGGTGGCGCGCCATCGGGCCCGACGGGCAGGAGTTCGCCGGCACGCACCACCTGGTGGCCGACCCCGACGGAACGCTCCGCCGCGTCACATCCTTCTCGAACCCGTGACCCGGCCGTGACGCCCTGCTCCCATCCTCGATGACGGGGTCCCGGCGGTTTTCCCGCCATGCGGAGTGAGAGGGGCCGATGGCCCCGGGTGCGACGGATCGAGGAACGGGGAGTGGCCCACATGACGCGGAGTGACATCACGCGCGCGGTGATCGCCGCGCTGATCACGGGGATCCTGACCGGTCTGGGGCTGGCGATCGTGTTCGGCTAGGAGTCGTTTCCGCCGCCGTCCGGAGGATTCCCGGCCCACGCCAGACCCAGCCGACAGCACAGCGATCCGCGCTCGGCCGCCGGGCGCAGCGCGTTCGGTGTGCGCCAGCCCCAGTCCCGATAGCGCGTGACGCCCGCCGCCGGCTGCGGCACCTCCGGCGTCCCGCGCTCGATCTGCGCGGCCCACAGGGTCATCTCCAGCCGGCAGCGGGGACGGAGTGCGTGCCCGGAGAGCAGCGCCCGTGCGGGCCGCAGCTCCACCCCGAGCTTCTCGCGGCCGATGCGGCGCACGAGCGCCTCCTCCGACTCCCCCGCCCGGAAGGAGCCCGCAGGCAGCCCCCACGCGTCCGGGAGATCTTCGTCGTCGGGGGGACGCCGGACGAGGAGCCAGCGGCTTTCTCCGGTCGCCGCCGGGGGGACTCGAGGCTCCTCGATCAGGACCGCGATGGAGCGCTTCGCGGGTCGGTCGGACGGCTTCTCCCCGGCGGTGCGCGACACCGGCGCGGTCGTCACGAGCACGCTCCGAGGTGCCGGTGGAAGAAGGCTTCGAGCCGCGAGTACATGTCGATCGAGTTCGCGGGATCCCGGAATCCGTGCCCCTCCGGGTACGTCTTGGACTCGAACTCCTTGCCGAGCGCCTCGAGCCGCTGGACGGCGAGCTCGAAGTTCCGGAAGGGCGCCCGCACATCGCGCTCGCCGTGCATGATCAGGATGGGGGCGGTGATGCGGTCCATGCGGTCGAGCGTCTCGGTCTTCTCGTAGATCTCCGGGCGCTCCTCGGGGGTGCCGCCGTGCCCGGTGATCGTGAAGATCTTCCCGAGCCGGTCGGCGTCGGGGAGCGTGAGCGCCTCCGAGTAGATGCCGCGCATCGGGACCGCTGCGTCGAACTTGTCGGGCGTCCGCGTGATGGCCGCCATGGTCTGCATCCCCCCGTAGCTCCCGCCGTAGATCCCGACCTTGCCGTTCGTCCACGCGCGTGCCCGCAGCCAGTCGGCGCCCGAGCCCGGGTCCCTGGCCTGGTCGTTCAGCCAGTCCTCGACCGACAGGTCCTGGAACGCGCGTCCAAACCCGGATCCGCCCCGATAGTTGACGGCGAGCACGACGAATCCCCGCGAAGCCAGGTACTGCTCGACCAGGTTCTGCCCCTGGTAGTACGAGTTCGTCCCGCCGCCGTGCACCTCGACGAGCGCCGGGCAGACCGGCCCCGCGTACGCGGCATCCGCCTCGTACAGTGCGGGCGGGGGGCCGTCGTCGGTGGGGCCCGCCCCGAGGGCACGGCGGACGGCGGGCGGCAGATACAGGAATCCCTGTATGTAGAGTCCGTCGAACGTCCGGAACGAGATCTCGGCCGGACGCTGGAGGCCATCGAAGCGGGTCGCGAGGTCCGTGACCCGGCGTGCCGGCCCGCCCGTCGCTTCGACCACCCACGCCTCCAGGCCCTCGGTCTCCGACGAGCGAGTGAACGCCGCCCGCGACCCGTCCGCCGAGCCGCTGAGCGACAGCCACAACCCGCCCCGGTCGGTCACCCGCGTGGCGACGCCTCCACCCGCCGGCACGGCCCACAGGTCGAACGCCCCGCGCTCGTGGTACGGGAAGTAGACCCACTCGCCGTCGCCCGACCAGAACGGATCGAAGCGCATGATGAAGTCGCTCGCGTACACCTGCATGTCGATCGGCGCCTCCCGGGTGGCGCGCGCCCCCCCGCTCCCGAACTCGAGATCGATGCGGTACAGGTAGCACAGGTCCTCGTACCAGTACTCGTCCTTCGCGGTCCCCATGAGCACGAGCGAGCGGCCGTCGGGCGACCACACGGGGCTCGAGGAGGCCATCAGCCGATCGCTCACCCGGTAGGTCGCCCCGCTCGCCACCTCGGCCACCCACACGTCGTCGTGCCACCAGTCCGCCCGGTTGGAGACGTAGGCGATCCAGCGTCCGTCGGGGCTCCACTGCGGCGTGAAGCGAGGGTCGTCGGCCTCCGCGGCGTCCTCGGTGAGCGGCCGAGGCGGCCTCGAGCCGTCGGCCGGCACGAGCCAGACGTCCTGCGAGCCGCTCGCCGTCGAGTAGAAGGCGAGCCGGCTCCCGTCGGGGGACCAGGCGGGGTCCCGCAGCCCCTCGACCCCGGTCGCGATCGTCCGCTCCCCTCCCTCGACCGGAACCACCACGAGCTCGGACCCGCGGGTCACCGCGATGCGCGAACCGTCCGGGGCCCAGGCGGGCGAGCCCCCACGCGTCCACAACCCGGGCGGCTCGCGCCCATCGGCCGCTACCCGATACACGCCGGCGCCCGCGGGTCCCCGCCCCGAGACCGCGAGCCAGTCGCCGTCGGGGGAGAGGACGGCCGCCGCGGCGCCGCCCGCATTCCGGTAAATGTCGTCGAGCGTGAGCGGGAGCCCGGCCGGATCCGCCGCGGTCTGCGCGCGCGCCGAGCCGGCTCCCGACAGCGAAAGCGCGAGGGAACAAAGGACGCAGGACGCGAGGCGGCCTCCGGGGTGACGCGCTTCGTTCCGAGTGCGGGGCATCGCCGGGCTCCTTCCTGGGGTCACGGGGGTCGCGAGTTCCGGGCTCGACTCCCACAATACGGGAGGAGAGGGTCCGGTCGCAGCCGGACGACCGCGGGGTGTGGTCGGTGCCGCTCTCGCGCCCCCCCCTCCGGTCGACACGTGTGAAGGAGGGGAGTCGTGACCGATCCCGATGTCACGCTGACCGACTACGGTCTCGCGATCCTGTGCGCCGCGTTCGTGTGGCGGTTGTGGCGAGACCACCGGCTGGGGCTCCCCGGCCGCTGGCTGCGCCTGTTCTTCGCGGGTGTGTGTCTCGGCGCGCTCGCCGGGGGGACCGTGCACGGCTTCTTCGCCCTCGAGGGGACGCCCGCCCACGACGTGCTGTGGCCGGCGACCCTGCTCGCCATCGGGCTCGCCGCGTTCGCCGCCTGGGGGCTCGGCGCCCGCATCGTCCTCGGGGACGGGCTCGCGCGCGGGCTCATCGGGCTGGCCGGGCTCGCGTTCGTCATCTACGCGGCCATCGTCCTGTCCGGCTACCAGGAGTTTCAGGTCGCGATCCTCGACTACCTGCCCGCGACCATCTTCCTCCTGCTGGCGGTCCTGATCGCCGATCGCCGCCACCCTCGAACAGGGTTCCGGCTCGCCGCGGGCGGGCTGGCGCTCTCGTTCGTGGCGGCGGCGCTCCAGCAGCTCCGCATCGGCCTCCACCCCGTGTGGTTCGATCACAACGCGCTGTATCACGTGATCGATGCCGCGGCGCTCACGCTGTTCTTCCTCGGCATGACGCGGGCCCTGGCCCGGCGCTGAGCGGGGACCCGGTGGGCGATCCGGGCCGCCGGGGGACGGGGCGGTTGGCGGCGCCCGGCTGGCTAGCGCGCATTCCAGGGTGTGGGAGCCGATTCAACCGAAGGAGATGGTCGCGAAATGAACGCCACCCCCAGTGTCCAGAGGATGATCGGCCGCCTGCTGCTGGCGGCCGGGCTCGCCTCGTGGGTCCTCCTGCTGATCGGCGTCTAGAGGCCTCCCGGGCTCGCCGCGAGCCCGGATCCCCGCGCTCGCGCCGATCCCGACCCCGGGAGGATCGGATCAGCCCGACGCCACCGGGGCCAGGACTTCCACCACGACGGGCAGGGCGGACGGACGTGGCGGCTCCGCGCCACGCGCGCGCAGCTCCGCGAAGTGGAACTCGATCACGGCACGGATCTGCCGCTCGACCTGCTCCCGGGTCCTACCCGAGGCCACGCAACCTTCGAGGTCGGGGACGCGAGCCGTGAACCCGGTCCCGGTGGGCTCGATGATGACGAGGAACCGCATGGGGCGCACCTCCTTTACGAGCAGGGTGCGCCCCCGTGTCACCGGAGCGTCAACCACCGGCCGGAGACCTCACATGCCGGGCGGACGGTAGCTGTGCTCCGGCAGGTACATGACCTCGAAGCTCTCCACGTCCGACAGGAGCTTCTGGTGGGCGGCCTCGTGCTCCGCCCAGCGGCTCGCCATTCCGGATGCCGCCAGCCCCGTCTGGAGCGAGTTCGCGCCGTAGAAGTTCGCCAGGTTGTCGAACGGGACGGCGATGATGTAGCCGCCCTTGCCGATCATGTTCTGGCTCACGAACACGGGATACGGACCCCCCATCTCGGTCAGCATTCCCATGAAGTCCTTGACGCTCTCCTCGTACGCCTGATCGTCGCCGGCGGGCCACTGGCGGAGGACGTACACCCCGCCCTGCTCGCCCTCCATCATGGCCGGCGAGGCGGGCATGTAGCTCATGTCGGGGCGGGCCCGTGACACCTCGCTCAGTCCATCCTGGAAGTGCATCGAGTTGGTGCGCTCGAAGGCGGCCATCACGCGGTTGGCCACGCTGGTCCCCTGGAAGGCCCGCACGAACGCCTCGGGATCCTCGAAATCGACCATGCTCTGGTGCCAGCTCACGAAGTAGATCCGGTTGTCTCGCCGGTAGACATCCCAGGCGAAGCGCGCGTCGAGGCTCGTCTCGACGGCGGCGTCGCGGACGGTCTTGACCATGTCGAGGAACCCATCGACATCGGCCGGCGCGAGCTCGAGCTGCGAGACCTCCACGTACCCGGGCTCTGCGTCCTCCTGAGCGATCAGCGGGGTCGTGAGCCCCAGGGCGAGCGCCATCGCGGCGAATGCGGGGGCGGTTCTTCGCATCATGTACCTCCTCGTCGGGTTGGGGGGACGTCGCAATCTACGAATCGTAGGACGATGCGACAGACGAGACCCCGACACGTCGCCCGGCCGGCCTCGCGACCGGCCTCACCCCTCCCGGAGGACCGAGGCGGGCTCCGTGCGGGCCGCCCGGCGGGCCGGGAGCCACGCGGCGAGCGCCCCCACCGCGAGCAAGAGGAGCGGGATCGCGACCAGGGTGACCGGATCGCGCGCTCCCACGCCGTACAGCAGGCTCTCGAGGAAGCGGGCCAGCGCCAGCGCGAGCGTGAGACCGACGACGAGCCCGATGCCGCACAGACGGAGCCCGTCCCGCATCACCCGACGCGCGATGCGCTCCGATCCGGCACCGAGCGCCATGCGCACGCTGATCTCCTTGCGGCGCTGACTCACGTTGTACGCGAGCACGCCGTACAGTCCGATCGAGCCGAGGAGCACGGCCAGACCGGCGAACGCGAGCAACAGGGTGGTCGCGAACCGGCTTCGGGCCCGGCTGCGCGCGTACAGCTCCGCCACCGGGATCGCGAGCCGGATCGGCACGCGGTCATCGAGCTCCCAGGCGGCGCGCTCGATCGGTCGCACGAGCCCCCGCGGGTCCCCGTCGGTGCGCACCAGCAGCGTCAGCCAGTTCATCCACCCCCACGTGCGCTGTACCCACGGGACGTACACGGCCGCGTGCACCTCGCGAGGATCCCGGTGGCGCACATCGCCGACCACGCCCACCACCTCCCACCACGGACCCTCGTGGCCCTCGAAGCTGATGCGCTGACCGATGGGATCCTCACCCCGCCAGGTGGCGGCGGCGAATGACTCGTTCACCACCGCCACCCGGGGCGACTCGGCTCGGTCGGAGGCCTCGATCGGACGCCCCGACACGAGCCGCATCCGCAGGGTCTCGAAGAACCCCGCCGTCACCACCCGCAGGTCCGCGGGCTCGAACAGGCCGTCGTTCCGCGTCGTGCGTCGACCTTCGACCGCATAGCTCCACGTCATCTGGAACCCGACCACCGGCGGCTCGGTCGTCGCCGCCGCCGACACCACCCCCGGGAGCTTCGACACGCGCTCGAGGAGAGGGGCGTAGAAGGCGTTCTGCCGCTCGGTGTCGCCGTAGCGGAGGGACGTGAGCTGTGTCGACACCGCGAGCAGCCCGTCCGGGTCGAATCCGTAGTCGACCCGCTGGAGCCCAAGCAGGCTCCGGGTGAGCAGACCGGCCCCCACCAGCAGTACGACGGCGAGCGCCATCTGGGCCACCAGGATGCCCGATCGGAGGCGGTGCTGCGCGCGTCCCCCGGCGCTCCGGACGCTTCCCTCGGCCAGCGCGCGCGCCGGGTCCGCTGTCGACGCCCTGAGCGCGGGGAGGAGACCGAACAGCAGCGTCGCCGCGAGCGTCACTCCGAGCGCGAAGCCGAGCACCCCGCCGTCCACCCGCACCCCGTCGAGGAGCGGGATCTCCGCCGGGGCCAGGGCCACGAACCCCCGCATGGCGGCGAGCCCCACGAGGAGACCGAGCCCGGCCCCGGCCGCGCCGAGGAGCCCGCTCTCGACCAGAAGCTGGCGCATCAGTCGCCCGCGTCCCGCGCCCAGCGCGCGCCGGATGGCGAGCTCGCGTGCCCGGGCCGTCTGCCGTGCGAGGAGCAGGTTGGCCAGGTTCGCGCACGCCACGAGGAGCACGATCCCAACCACCCCGAGCAGGACCCACATGAGCGGCTTCACGTCGCTGGTGAGCGAGTCGCGGAACGGCTCCACGTTCGCTCGCCAGCCCTCCATCTCCTCCGGGAAGCTCGCCTCCAGCCGGGCCGAGATCGCGTCCAGCTCGGCGTCGGCCGCCACGATCGGCACCCCGGGCGCCAGTCGAGCCACGATGCGCCACTGGTGGGTCGTCCGGAGCGCGCCGTCGCTGGTGGAGGGGAACCGCAGGATCGGCCACACATCGATCCCCTCGTTCGGGAAGTCGAACCCGGGGCCCATCACACCCACGACGGCGTAGTCGCGGTCGTTCAGCGTGAGCGTGCGTCCGAGGACGGACTCGTCCGCACCGAAGTGGCGGCGCCAGAACTCCCCGCTGAGAACGACGGCCCGCGGACCGTCCGGGGCGGCTTCCTCGGGGGTGAACAAGCGCCCGATCCGCGGGGACACGCCCAGCGCCCGGAACGCGTCCCGCGACATGCTCACCGCCCGGATCTCCTCGGGCTCTCCATCGCCGGCGAGCGCCATCCCCTGGAGCCAGCTGTAGCCCCCGAACGTCTCGAACGACGTCTGGCCGTTCTTCCAGTCGATGAGCGTCGCGGAGCTCACGATGTTCCGCGAGCTGGCCCCGGCCTGCGTCTCCCACACGGCCACCACGCGACCGGGGTCCGGAAACGCCAGCGGCCGGAAGAGCACCGCATTGGCCACCGAGAAGATCGACGCATTGGCGCCGATCGCGAGCCCCAGGGTGATGATCGCCACACAGGCGAATCCGGGGGTCGCCCGCAGCCCCCGCAGGCCGTACCGCACGTCGCCCCACAGCTCGTCGAGCGCCCTCCTGAGACGCGTGCGCCGCTCCAGCCACCGGGCCTTCGGCACGAGCGCCCGGCGGGCCTCCCCCGAATCGCCGAACTCGCGCTCGGCCCGCGTGCGCGCCTCGTCGGGATCGACGCCTCCGGCGATGAGCTCCTCGGTCCGCATGTCGAGGTGGAAGCCGATCTCGGCGTCGATGTCCTCGCGCGCCTGCCGCCCGGAGGGCCGGGGCACCCGGAACGCGCGTCGCCGGCCCCGGCCGCTCATGACGCGGCCCCCGCGCCACGCGCATCGAGCACGAGGAGGAGCGCGTCCACGTAGCGTCGCACCTCGCGCGTCTGCTGTCGGAGCTGGCGCTCGCCCCGCTCGGTGAGCCGGTAGAACTTGGCACGGCGGTTGTTCTCCGAGCGCCCCCACTCCGACTCTAGCCACCCGCGGCGCTCCATGCGGTGGAGCGCCTGGTACAGGGCGGCATCCTCCACCTCGAGGGTCCCGCCGGTGCGCCGGCGGATCCACCGGGACACGCCGTAGCCGTGCATCTCCCCCCACGAGAGCGTCTTGAGGACCAGCACGTCGAGCGTGCCCTTCACCAGCTCCAGCGATTCCTTCGACACGATTCGGCCTTCCGCTGAGGGTTCGGTCAGTCGGGCCCGAGCGCCACCACGGGATCGACGGTCATCGTGACTGTTCGCACATGCGTGGCCTCTCCTCGGGCGGCTCCCCCGTTCCCCGAACGCGCCGGAGCGATCATCGGGTGTCGCCAACGATACCTCTCTGTCCCCTTAGACGCTATGGGGAAAGGCATGGTTGTCGGAGACGAGGCGGGGGAGAGACTGGCCGGCTCCGATAACGATTACTAGTATCTGCGCGCGATCCCGCCCGGCCGACCGAGGGGGCACATGAGACCACGCCTGGAGAGGATTCGACGACGACTCGCGTCGAGGTCGGCCGCCGTTCCCCGGGTCGCCCTCGGCCTCGCCGTCGGGCTGGCCGCCGGGGCGTCCACACCGGCGCCCGCCCGGGGTCAGGACGGGGCCGCCCTGTACGAGGCCGGGTGCCAGAGCTGTCACGGTGCCGACGGGACGGGGGCCACCCAGGACAAGGTCGCGTTCGACGATCCGCTGCCCGACTTCTCCGATTGCCGCTTCGCATCGCGCGAGCCGGACCAGGACTGGATCGCGGTGGCCCACTCGGGGGGCCCGGCGCGCGGCTTCAGCGAGACCATGCCCGCCTTCGGCGAGGCGTTCGACGGCGAGCAGCTGGCCGCCATCGTCCGCCACCTGCGCTCGTTTTGCCACGACCCGACGTGGCCGGCCGGCGAGCTCAATCTGCCCCGGCCGCTCGTGACCGAGAAGGCGTATCCGGAGGACGAGGCCGTGTGGACGACCGGCGTGAGCACCGAGTCGCCGGGGGCGGTGGTCAACGAGATCGTGTACGAGAAGCGCTTCGGCCGTCGGAGCCAGATCGAGGTCAAGCTCCCGTTCGGGTTCGCCGAGAGCCCCACCGGCCGGCTCGACGCGGATGGCACCCCCGAGACGGACTGGGGCGCCGCCCTCGGAGACGTCGAGGTGGGCCTCAAGCACGCCCTGGCGTACGGAGACCGATCGATCTTCAGCGTGGCCACCGAGCTCATGCTCCCGACGGGCGACGTCGAGCGCGGCTTCGGCGCCGATGCGCTGCGGGTGGAGCCGTTCGCGGCGTTCGGTCAGATCCTGCCCGGCGACGGGTTCCTCCACCTGCAGGGAGGCGTCGAGCTGTCGACCGATACCGACGCCGCGGCGCACGAGGCGTTCTGGCGCGGCGCGGTCGGCAGGACGTTCACCAGCGGCGAGTTCGGACGGGCCTGGTCCCCGATGATCGAGCTCCTCGGTGCGACCGAGCTCGAGGAGGGCTCCGAGCTCGAGTGGGATCTCGTGCCGCAGATGCAGGTGTCGCTCAGCACGCGGCAGCACGTGATGCTCGACATCGGCGTCCGTGTGCCCCTCACCCGGACCGCTGCGCGACCCACCGAGCTCGTCGTGTACCTCTTGTGGGACTGGTTCGACGGAGGCCTGTTCGATGGATGGTGAGCGGAGGACGCAGCGGGCCGGCGCCTCGACGCCCCTCGCCGTGGCGCTCGCGCTGGCGGCGGCCGGCGCCGGGCTGGCGGTCGCCCGGTCCCCAGGGGACGCGCAGCCGGGCGCGTTCGTGCACGGCCGCGTGACGCTCGGGGCCGAGGGGCGGGTGACCTTCGCCGGCACCCCGCCCGCAGGGTCGCCGATCGACATGTCGGCTGACGCCTACTGCCGGGAGCAGCACGGGGAACCCGTCGTGGACCGCCCCGTGCGCGTGGGCCCGGACGGGGGCGTGGCCAACGTGCTCGTCTACGTCCGGAACGCGCCTTCCGGGGGTCCGTCGACCGGCGACGCGGAGGCGATCCTCGACCAGAGCGGGTGCATGTACGCGCCGGTCGTGGTGGCGGTGCGGGTCGGCCAGACACTCGTGATCCGGAACAGCGATCAGACGCTCCACAACGTGCGCGTGGCGGCCCAGGTCAATCGCGCCTTCAATGTCGGTCAGCCGCTCAAGGGCATCGAGAGCCATCGCTCGTTCGAGCGGGGGGAGATCGGGATCCCGGTGCGCTGCGACATCCACGGCTGGATGCACTCGACCATCCACGTCCTCGCGCACGGCTTCTTCGCCGTCTCGCATGAGGACGGGAGGTTCGCGCTCCCCGAGCTTCCGCCCGGCGAGTACGTGATCGAAGCGTGGCACGCGACGCTCGGCACGGCCGAGCGGACCGTGACCGTGACGGGCGGCTCGCGCGTCGAGATCGCGTTCGAGTTCGGCGGCTGAGGATGATGACCCGTCGCGGGATGGACCGCCGACGCCGGCCGATCTCCGAACGCGTCCTCGTGCGCGGGCGGGCGCCACGGCCGGCGCGGCGGGGGAGGTTCGAGATGCGAGGCCTGCTGGGCGTGGCCCTGACCACGCTCGTGGCCTGCGCACCGGCGGGCTCCGGCTTCACGGCGGAGGACGAAGCGGCCGTGAGGGCGCTGGAGGAGGCCTACCGCAGCGGCTGGCTCGCGAACGACAGCGCCGCGATCATGGCCACGCTGGCCCCCGGGGCGGTCATGATGCCCGCGGGCGTGGAACCGCTGGTCGGGGATTCCGCCATCCGCCGCTACTGGTGGCCCGGTGACGGCTCCGAAACCACCATCGACGCCTACGAGATCACGATCGATGAGATCGGGGGCAGCGGCGATCTGGCCTACCTGCGCGGCCGGGGCTCGCTCGAGTTCACCCACCGGAGCGCCGGCGGGGCGGTCGACCATCTGACGAGCGAGGCGGTGCATCTCTCCGTGGCTCGCCGCGGGGTGGACGGGAGCTGGCGGATCCTGCGGCGGGCGTGGAGCGCCCTGCGCTAGCAAACGGGCGGCCCCCGGCACCCGCCCGCCACGCCCCCTGCCGCTCCCGCCGGTCGCGCGGGGGTCAGCCTCCCCCGTTCGCCGTCTTCTTCTCGCCTCCCGGCTGCTCGAGGTAGGGCACCCCTTCCGTGATCCAATCCGCTGCGGGCTCGCCCTTCAGGTAGTGCCCGAACCACTCGTCGATCCGGCGGCTGTAGTCGAGCTGGTTGGGCTTCTTCGAGAAGCCGTGGTTCTCGCCGTTGTAGACGAGGAAAACGAAGTCCTTCCCCGCCCGGCGCGCAGCGTTGTAGAACTCGACGCCCTGGTTGAAGTCCACCGCCCCGTCGTCGGTCCCCTGCGCCATGAGGAGCGGCGTGTGGAGGTCCTCGATGTGGAAGACCGGGCTGTTGCGGCGGTAGGCGTCCTCGTCCTGCCAGAACGGGACCTGCATGCGCCCCTGGCTGATCTCGAAGATGCGTGCGTCTGTGCCTCCGGAGTTCCAGTACACCGACAGGTACATGCTGAACAGGTTGGTCAGCGGGGCGCCGGCCACCGCCGCGGCGAAGATGTCGGTCTGCGTGACCGTGAACGTCGTCTGGTACCCACCCCACGAGTGCCCGACGAGGCCCACGCGATCGGGGTCGACCATCCCGGTCGCCACCACGGCGGCCACCGCCGGCTCGAGACTCGCGACCGCGCTCACGCCGGGGTCGCGGTCGCGGTACACGATGTCGGGCTGGAACACGAAGTACCCGTCCTGCACCCAGCGCTGGAAGTTGTAGTACTGCCGCTCGGAGGGGACCTGGTAGGCCCGCACCTGGTAGGAGCGGATCTCGTAGATGTAGACGATCATCGGGTACTTGCGGCCCGGCTCGTAGTTCGCCGGGTAGTAGAGCGAGCCCTGCAGGTGCTCGCCCCACGCGTTGTCGTACTCGATGAGCTCCGCCCGCCCCCACGCGTAGTCGGACTGGAACGGGTTCGTGCGCGTGACCTGGCGGGCGTTTCGCAGCATCGGGTTCGTGGCCACGAACTCGTCGGGCGAGTCCTCGAACGTCTCGCTGCGGTACGAGTACACCTCCGCCTCCTCGGCCTTGGCGAGCGCCCCGAAGCGCGCCTCGCCCCACACGAGCCGCGTCGGCTCGGCGCCCAGACGCGGGGCACGCGCGAACCCGAGCTGCTCGGTCCAGTCGTCGTACAGCGAGAAGTACTGGGGCGCGTCCGGGTCGATCGCGTCCTCCTCCGGGTCGAGCCGCACGCGCCGGTGCTGAACGTTGTCCTCGGCGCCCCACGTGACGCGCTCGCCGCCCGAGCCGTCGGGCGCCACGCGCCACACGTCGTGCTCGTCGTACAGGAGGACGGCCGCGTCCCCCTCGACCCAGCCCGCCGTCCCGTAGGGCGGCTTCTGGTCGACCGGGTGGTCGTCCTCGAGGTCGACGAACGGGGTGCCCAGCCCCTCGGTGATGCAGGCGCGCTTTCCGGAGGCGATGTCGTAGGTCCAGTAGTGATCGTCCTCGAGCCACAGGAGGTAGCGGCCGCCGGGGCTCATCCCCATGAAGTACTGCACCCCTTCGAGGGCCTTCCGGTGCTCCCCCGTGTCGAGGTCGATGACGTACACGTCCCGCTCGTCGGGGCCGAACATCCGATCGCGATCGTAGGGCGTCTCGTCGAACCCCACCGCGAGCGGCACGCCCTCGGTGAGCCGGGCGGTCTCGGTAAGCTCGCTCTCGATCTCGACGAAGCGTCCGTCCGCCACGTGCCACGCCGACATCCAGTTGTCGCGCCGGTCGCGCTCGGCCCGCACCTTCTGTGTCGGCACGATGTCGACGTCGCGCGCGTTCCAGATCTCGACCGATGTGGTCTCGTCATCGTCCTTGTTCGGACACGCCTCGTCCTCGCCCTCCTTCCCATCGGCCTCCTGGGCCGTCGACCCCGAGCCCTCCCCGGCTCCATCGTCCCCCGGGGCCTCCGCCGCCTCGTCCTCCGCCTCCCCCTTCTCGCAGGCCTCCTTCGGGGTCCGGGTCTGGATCCCGAAGAACAGCATGTCGCCGTCCTCGCTCCACTGGAGGTCCTCCCACGGCACCACCCGGGAGTCGGCCGGGACCCCGGCCGCGGCACGCGGATCGAACAAGGCCGGGTTCCCATCCCCGCTGTCGAGTCCGCGGAAGGCGAGCACGACGCGCGCCGTGTCCGACCACGCCTCTTCACCCTCCTCGTCGCGGGGCACCGTGCGGTACACGGCCAGATCGGGGGTGTCCTCCCGCCACGCCAGCCCGCTGTAGCGCGCGGATCGCGAGTCGAGCGTGCGGATCCGACCCGAGCGCGGCTCGTACAGCTGGACGCCGTTGCCGCCCATGCCCTCGGCGTCGATCACCAGGGCGAGTCGCGGAGCGGCGTCTTCCATGTCCTGCCAGGCCGACTCGGCCACGTTGCCGAACGCCAGGTCCTTACCGGTCTCGAGGTCGCGCACGATGAGATCGGCGCCCGTCGCCTTGCGGTCTCCGTCGGGCGCGTAGCGCCGCATGGCGAGAAAGCGACCGTCGGGAGAGAACGAGAACGACGCCACGTCCCCGATCTCGGTGGGCGTCCCGGTGCGCAGATCGACGAGCCCCAGTTTGCTGCGCGCCGGCTTCTTCTCCTTCTGGAGCTTGTCGCGCGCCTCCTCGCTCATCCCGATCGAGTAGGCCAGCCAGCGGCCGTCGCGCGAGAACTCGGCCGAGCTCCCGTACGGCACGACGATCGCCGAGTCCGGGTTCGCCACCGGCCGGACGCGGAGCTCGTCCTCCTCGTTCACGCGGCTGATCGGGATGGCGAGCCACTCCCCGTTCGGGGACAGCTCGGTGAACCCCAGCCGCTCCCACCTGCCGTAGTCCTCGTGGGTCAGCGTCGGGAGGGGGGCCGGCGCCTCGGCGGTCGCCGCGGGGCCCTCCTGGGCGGCGAGCGCGCCGGCCGCACCGCTCGCCGCCGAGAGCGCGATCACGAGGGAGAGCACGCCGGTCCGCGGCGAAGGCCCGCCAATGTGGAGCCGACGTCCATGGATCGCGCCGCGAAGCGCGCCTTGTGCGTGAAAACGCAAACCGAGAAAGCCGCTCATGGGAGCACCACCCGCTTCGTAGTCGGATGGCGGGGGTCGCGAGGACCGCCCGCCCGCTCTTGCTCGCACCGGGGAAACTAGGCCACGGGCCGACCCCGGTCGACCGCCGGGGGTGAGCTCGTCCAGCGCCCGCGGACCCGGCGGGAGCGCGGGGTCCCGTCGGCCGTTACCCCTCGATGAAGCCCAGAGCCACGAGGAATCCGATCTGTCGCTCGATCCCGTCGGCCTCGGCTTCGGGAGCCGGATCGAAGTCGCTCTCCTGATTCGCCAGATTCCGGGTGAGGAGATGCCCCACACCCTCGTACGTGTTGAGCTCGCAGAGGACGTCCAGCCGAAGCAGTGCGTCGCAGAACCGCTTCGCGCCGGCGAGCGGCGTGAGCGTGTCCTCGTCGCCGTGCACGATCGAGCTAGGCGGCGTTCGCGCCCCCACATGCTGCGCCGGAGAGTAGTCGACCGGATCCCCCCGCCCGGCGAGCAGGCGGCGGAACCAGCCGTCCGTCGTCAGGTCCAGCGCGGGCGACCACAGGAGGAGGGCGTCCGGGGTCGCTCGCGGCGCGCCCGCTCCCTCCTCCGGACAACCCACGGTGGCGGCCGCGGCGACCAGGTGCCCTCCGGCCGACACGCCGTACCCCGCGACCCGATCCACCCGCACATCGAGTTCGTCCGCGTGCCGGCGTCCCCAGCGAAACGCCGCGCACACGTCCGCCAGGGCGTCGATCGGAGTCACGCCATCCACCGACAACCGGTACTCGACGGCGATCGCCACCAGCCCGCGGTCCGCGAAGCGCCGGGCCGCGCCGAAGGTCCACTCGGGCTCCCCCGCGCTCCAGCCACCGCCGTGGAACAGGAGGATCGCGCTCCGCGGCCGGGGGACCCCCGGTGCGGGAGCGAACACGTATGCCGAGAGGCCCCGACCGGCCACCTCGCGATAGATATGACGCGTGGGAGCGTCGCGGGTCTGCGCACCCGCTGGTACGGCGTGGGCCATGCACCCGAGGACCGGCCACGCGAGCAGGACGAATGCGCCTCGCGCCCCTCGACGAGACAGGCTCCGGGACGGCTCTCGCGGGGGCGTCGCGCCGCGTGCCCGGGGGCTCACAGCTCGATCGGAAGCGTCCGGAACCGCCGTCTCGTGGCCGCGTACAGCGCGTTGGCCAACGCGGGCGCGGCGGGCGGCAGCCCGGGCTCCCCGAGCCCCGTCGGGTGCGTGTCGGTCTCCACGAAGTGCACCTCGACGTTGCGGGGCGCGTCGCGCATGCGAAGCACCGGGTAGCGGTCGAAGTTCCCCTCGACGATCGCCCCGCCTTCCACCGTGAGCCGCTCGCCGAGCGCGGCCGACAGGCCCTGGATGAGCGCGCCCTCGACCTGCGCCCGGGCATGGTTGGGGTTGAGCACCGGACCGCAGTCGACCGCGCACCATGCGTTGTGGACGACGACGCGCCCATCCTCGACCGAAGCCTCGATCACCTCGGCCGAGTAGCTCAAGTGGTCGATCGCGCAGGCGATGCCCATGCCGTGTCCGTCGGGCACCGGATGACCCCAGTCGGCCGCTTCCGCCGCACGCCTCACCACGCCGCGCAGACGCTCGGCGCTGCGCGGGAAGCGGGACGACGTGCCCGGGCGGTCCAGCGTGTACTCGTCGATCAGCGCCACCCGGTACGCCACCGGGTCGATGCCGGCCACCTCCGCGAGCTCGTCGAGAAACACCTCGACGGCGAACGTGTTGTGCGTGGTGTGCACCGCCCGCCACCAGCCGCGGGTGATGTGCGACGGCAGATACGTGTATTCGCACGAGCGGTTCGGAACGCGGTACATCATGTTCGCGCCGCCGTCCGACTCGCCCACTCCGAAGGCATCCTCATCCACCCGCTCCGAGATGGTCCCGCTGATGGCGGGCGTGCAGAAGCGCTGCCGCCAGGCGACGGGGTAGCCGTCCTCGCCGAGGACGGCGTCCAGCCGGTGACACGCGGTGGGGCGGTAGAAATCGTGGCGCAGGTCGTCCTCGCGCGTCCACTGGACCTTCACCGGCCCCTCGACCTGGCGCGCCACGAGCGCCGCCTCGACCGCGTAGTCGGGGTTGATGCGGCGCCCGTACCCGCCGCCGATGAGCGACACCTCGACCGACACCTGCTCGAGCGGCAACCCGAGCGCCGCGGCGGTAGCCTGCCGGGCCCAGTTGGGAAACTGCGTCGGGGCCTTCACCCGCATGCGGCCATCGGCGAAGTGCGCCGTGGCGTTCATCGGCTCCATGGTGGCGTGGCTGATGAACGGCACCGCGAAGTCGGCCCGCACGACGGCCGCCCCCGCGGCGTCGATGAGCGCATCGGGGTCTCCCGCCCGGTTGACGAGCACGGCGCCCGGCCCGTCGGCACCGGCGCGCATGCGCTCGAGGTATCCCTCGGTCGAGTCGTCGGCGCCCTCGCCGGGATCCCAGTCGATCTCGAGGGCGTCGCGCCCGCGGATCGCGGCCCACGTGTCGTCGGCGATCACCGCGACCCCCGAGTGGACATTCGTGTCCCCGCCCACGGCCGGCACCTCCACCACCTGGCGCACCCCCGGAACGGCCAGGGCGGCCGCGGGGTCGAAGCGCCGCACCCGGCCGCCGTGCACCGGCGTGCGGGCGATGGCCGCGTACCGCATGCCGGGGAACTCGACGTCGATCCCGTACTCGGCGCGGCCGCGCACGACGTCGAGCACGTCGATCCCCATGCGCTCCTTGCCGAGGAGCCTCCATTCGGCGGGCGGCTTGAGGGACACCTCGGACGGCAGCTCCATCCCGGCGGCTCGATCGAGGAGGTCGGCGTACGGGATGCGGCGTCCGCCGGCCTCGTGGACGACGTGGCTGTCCTCGGTGGCGAGCTCCTCGGCGGACACCCCCAGCTCCGCCGCGGCCGCCGCCACCAGCACGGCCCGGGCCGCCGCGCCAGCCTGCCGCAGCGGCATCCAGGCGGTCCGCACGCTGCCGCTCCCGCCGGTCCCCTGCCGGCCGTACGTGGCCTCGTCGGCGGGCGCCTGCGTCACCCGCACCCGGTCCCAGTCCAGATCGGCCTCCTCGGCGATCAGGAGGGCGAGGGTGGTGCGCACCCCCTGCCCCATCTCCGAGTTGGCGACCGTGAGCGTGGCCGTGTTGTCCGGGTGGAGCCGGAGCCAGGCCCCCGGGGACCACGCGTCGCCCGCCGGCGCCGGCGTTCCATGCACGTTGTCGGTGATCTCGAGCCCGCCCGCCGACCCCGTCCGGGTGCCCGAATCGCGGCACCCGGGGAGCGACACGGCGAGCACGAGCCCGCCGCCGACGGCGGCCGACAGCCGCATGAACTCGCGGCGCGATACGTCACGCGGGTCCGACGCGCCCGGGAGCTCCCGCGCCCCGAGCGCGACCCCCAGCGAGCCCAGCATGCTCGGGTCGAGCCCCTCGATCTCGCGCAGGATGCGATCGGCACCCATCACGACCTCCTCTGGATCTCGGCGGCCCGCTTGATCGCCCGACGAATGCGCAGGTAGGTGCCGCAGCGGCACAGGTTGCCGTTCATGGCGGCGTCGATGGCCGCATCGTCCGGATCCGGGTCGCTGGCGAGGAGCGCCGCGGCGCTCATGATCTGGCCCGTCTGGCAATAGCCGCACTGCGGCACGTTCTCTTCCTGCCACGCGATCTGGAGCGGGTGCGTGCCATCCGGCGACAGACCCTCGATGGTCATGACTGCCGACCCGGCGGCCGCTGACACCGGCGTGACGCAGGAGCGGACGGGCTGGCCATCCAGGTGGACGGTGCACGCGCCGCACTGCGCCACCCCGCAGCCGAATTTCGTGCCCCTGAGGCCCGCGACGTCGCGGAGCGCCCACAGGAGGGGCATCTCCGGCTGGACGTCCAGCGCGCGGGTCTCGCCGTTGACGGTGAGCTCGATCATGACGTGCCTCCGATGAGCGGCAGGAAACCGAAGGGTCATCATAGGCCGGTAGGGGACGCCCAAAAAGTCTGGACGGATCGGGGTGCGGCGGGGCGGACCCGCGTGGTCCGTTCGGAGAACGGATGTGCGCGCGGCACCCCTTCGTGGGCAGCGCGTCCGGAGCCGTCGCACGGAGCCCACCACCCGCCCCGGCACACGGTTCACACGAGTGTTTCAAGCGCGTGTTTCATGCCGTTTCGGGAGCGCCCGCCGAAACACACGCGGCGCGGCCCCCTTCGCTCGCGAGCATCGTAAGATCTTCGAGAGCCGCCGGTTACGTATGTACATCGAAGGTCGTGTCGCGCGGGCATCGTCCCTGCCCGAGGAGACCTCCGGCTCATTGCGGCGCGGCGAGCGCGCCCGCCATCCACCGACCCGGGGGTCTCCTTGAACATCCGGCACACGGCAGCTCTGCTCGGCCTTCCCTTTGCGCTCTCGATGGCCACCGGTTGCGGCTCCGACGGCCCACTGTCCGACGCCGCCGGCGTTCGGGCCGGTGTGGGCGACCGGAACGGCGGCCGCTCGGTCGCCCGGACGTACGAGGTCACGATCGAGAACCTGACCGGCGGCCAGTGGCTCACTCCTCCACTGATCGCCACGCACCAGGGGGGCGAAGACGTGTTCGATGTCGGACGTCCGGCCTCATTCGGAGTGCGCCAGGTGGCCGAGAACGGGAACCTCGCCCCCCTCCAGCAGGCGCTCGAGAACGACGATCACGTGTCCGCGGTGGTGGTCGCGGCAGCCGGCACGCCGCCCCCGCTCGGGCCTGGGCAGCGCGTGACCGTGACGATCGACGCCCAGCCCGGGGCGCGCTTCCTGTCGTTCGTATCGATGCTCATCTGCACGAACGACGGGTTCACCGGCCTGGATTCCTTCCGTCTGCCCTCGAGCGTCGGCGAGGCGGTGGTGCTCGACACGGATGCCTACGACGCGGGCTCGGAGATCAACACCGAGGACTTCGCCGATCTCGTGCCCCCCTGCCCGGTCCTGACGGGCGTCTCCAGCTCGGTGCCCGGAACCGGGACGAGCGACCCCGCCCTCGCCGAGAACGGCGTCATCCACATGCACCCAGGGATCGCCGGCATCGCCGATCTGCTGCCGGGTCTGCACGGCTTCTCGAATCCTGTCGGCCGCATCGCGATCACGCGCACACGCTGAACGGCACCGACGATCCGGCACGGCCGGGGCTCCGACCTCGCGCCCCGGCCTTATGTTCTCCCCATGAAGCTCACCTTTCGATGGGCCCTGCTCGTCACGATCGGGGGAACGCTCCTCACCGCGCTCGCCGCGGGCGGGCTGACGCTGGATCGTCGGCTGGCGGAGGAGCTCGAGCGGGACGCCCGCACCGAGCTCGCCATGGCGCCCCCCGTCCTCGCCGATCGGCTGAACACGCAGAGCGAGGCGCTTCGCATGCACGCCGACGTGCTCGCCGAGAGCCCCGACCTCAGACGCGCGCTGGAGACCGGGGACCGGGCGGCCGGGGTGCGGGGAGCGGAGGATGCGGCCTCTGGGTGGGGGGAGGAGCCCATCGTCCTCGAGGGCCGGGACAGTGCCTGGACGGGGCCCCGGCCCGATCGCGCCCTCGTGCTCGACGCCCGGTCCGGAAACACCCCGTTCGGGCTCCAGTTCTCCGACGGCGCGCTCCACGCCGTGGCCATCACCCCCGTGATCGAGAACGGTGTCGAGCTCGGCCTGGCGGGGGTCGCGCTCGCCTTCGACACGCGCACGGCCGAGATCCTCTCCGGTCTGACCCGCGCCGATGTGGTGCTCGCCGGGAGCGATGGGTCGATCGTCGCATCGACGCTCGATCCCGGCGTGGCGGCGACCGTGGCCGCCGCCGGAGGCCGCCCCGCGACCGATGAGTCGGGCAAGTCCGTGACCGTGGAGATCGCGGCGGCCGATGGCACCCGCCTGTGGAGCGCCGCCGCGCCGCTCGGCGAAGCGGGAACGGTGTACTTCGTGCGCTCCGCTGCGCGCGAGCTGGCCGCGCTCCCGCGGCTGCGCCGCGCCGCGCTGATCGCCGGGGGGCTCGCCCTGCTCGTCACCCTCCTCGTCGGCTCGCTTCTCGCCCGCGCCCTCTCCCGTCCCGTCACGGCCCTCGCCGATGCCTCCGCGGGGCTCGCGGCGGGCGACTTCGGGACGCCGCTGTCGGCCTCCCGCGTGCGCGAAATGGACACCGTGAGCCGCGCGTTCGCCCACATGCGGCGCGCGCTGGCGGCGCGCATCGAGGAGCTGCGCGACGCCAACCGCGCGCTCGAGGACCGACAGGCGCGGCTCCAGGCGCTCCAGGCCGAGGTCGTGCAGCGCGACCGCCTGGTCGCGGCCGGGCGTCTGGTCACCGAGCTGGCACACGAGATCCGCAACCCCGTGGCGAACGTGCGCAACTGTCTCGAGGTGGTCCGCCGGCGTGTCGAGGACGACAAGGCGCAGGAGTTCACGGATCTGGCCATCGCCGAGCTGCTGCGCATGCACGAGCTGGCCGAGCGCATGCTGGACCTGAACCGGCCGGTCGACGCCGATGCCCCGGAGTGCGACGCGCGCGAGGTCGTGGAGGACGTCGCCGCGCTGGCCGGTCTCGGCGATCACGAGGGCCGGTGGCCGATCTCCATCCAAGGTCCCCTGGAGGCGCGCGTCGCCGTCCCGCCCGACACGCTCAAGCAGGTGCTCCTCAACCTGCTCGCCAATGCGCGCGAGGCGAGCCCCGGCGGCGGGCCCATCGAGGTGGCGATCTCCTCGCCGAACGGCCGCATCGCGATCGAGGTGTCCGACCGCGGGCACGGCGTTCCCGAGGACGCGCTGCCGCATGTGTTCGACCCGTTCTTCACCACCAAGGACGAGGTGCACGGCGTGGGTCTGGGCCTGTTCATCGCTCAGGGAGCGCTCCGCCGGCACGGGGGCGGGATGGCGGCCGAGAACCGCGCTCCGGGACCCGGCGCCACCTTCCGGCTCGATCTGGCTCCCGCCCCCGGCACGGAGGCCGCGTGAGCGCCCCTCCCGTGCTGCTCGTGGTAGACGACGACGAAGTGTTCCGGCGCTCGACGGCCGAGCTCCTGCGCGACGAGGGGTACCGCGTGCACACGGCGGCCGACGCGGCGGGCGCCTCCGAGTTCCTCGGGCGCGAGACGGTCGACCTCGTCCTCCTCGACATGCGGATGCCGGGTGTGTCGGGTCTCCAGGTCGTCGAGGTCCTCCGAACGCGCGGCTCCGACATCCCCATCCTGATGATCAGCGGCTACGGCGACGTGAAGACGGCGGTCGAGTCGCTCCACGTGGGGGCGGACGACTTCCTCACCAAGCCCGTCGACCCCGCCGAGCTCAGCCGCCGCGTGGCGGACGTGCTCGAGCGTCGCCCCGGTCCCGGTCGACTGGAGTCCGCCACCAGCCACGGGATGGTCGGCACCTCGCGCGCGCTCTCCGAGGTCGTGGGGCAGATCCGGCAGGTCGCCTCCACCGAGGCCACCGTGCTCGTCACGGGAGAGACGGGGACCGGCAAGGAGCTGGTGGCGCGGGCCATCCACGAGCTGTCCGAGCGCGCCGGCGGACCGTTCGTCCCCGTCAATTGCGCGGCGCTCGCCGAGGGCCTGCTCGAGTCCGAGCTGTTCGGGCACGTGCGCGGCGCCTTCACCGGGGCGACGCGCGACAAGGAGGGGCTGTTCAGCGCGGCCGACGGCGGCACGCTGTTCCTCGACGAGGTGGGCGACATGAGCCTAAGGCTCCAGCAGCGCCTGCTGCGCGTTCTCCAGGAGCGCGAGGCGGCCCCGGTGGGATCGACCCGGGCCCGACCCGTCAACGTCCGCGTGGTGGCCGCCACACACCGCGACCTGGCCACGGAGGCCCGAGAGGGACGCTTCCGCGAGGACCTCTACTACCGGCTCGACGTGTTCCATATCCACGTCGCGCCCCTGCGCGAGCGCACGGGCGACATCCCGCTGCTCGTTCGACATGCCCTCGACCGGCTGGCGGACCGCTCGCGGGGTCGCGTGCCGCGCTCGATGAGCCCGGCGGCAATGCGCCGCCTGCGCGCCTACGAGTGGCCGGGAAACGTGCGCGAGCTGTTCTCGGCGGTCCAGAGCGCGGCGATCCGGGCCGGAGAGCGCGAGATCGGCGTGGAGCACCTGCCGCCCGCGATCCGCGGCGAGCCCGAGTCCGAGGGCGGCGACCGCTACCGGGCCCCCTCGAGCTCCGCGGACGAGCGCACCGCCATCCTCGCGGCGCTCGAGTCGGCGGAGGGCGTGCGCTCCCGCGCCGCGGAGCTCCTCGGGATGAGCCGCACGACGCTGTGGCGACGCATGCGCGATCTGGGGATCGAGGAGGACGAGGAGAAAGAGGGCTGACGCCCGGATCGGGGGCCTGCCGGGAGGGGGTCTTCACACGGCCTTCACATCGTCCCGCCATCTTCGGGGGCTCACGCCGACCCACACCGCCAGCGGAAGATCCCCATGAACATGCGCGCCATCGCCAAGGCCGGCGGCCGGGCCGTCCCGGGCATCGAGGCGACTCCTTCGATCCTCCGCCGCGCCGTCGGCGTCGCGCTGCCGGCGGTCGCGCTCGCCCTGTGGGCCGGCGTCGCTCCGCTCGAAGGCCAGGCGCCGTCGGGCGAGGAGGCGCGCCGGGCGATCGCCGGACTGCTGACACGCGCCGCGGAGCACGGGTTCGCCGGGCAGGTGCTGGCCGTGCGCCAGGGGGAGCGGCTGTTCTACGCGGGGGTCGGCCTCGCCGATCCGGAGGCCCGGGTCCCGGTGGACACGGGGACGGTGTTCGCGATCGGCTCGGTGACCAAGCAGTTCACCCGCGTCGCCATCCTGCTGCTCGAGCAGCGGGGGCTCCTGTCGACCCCCGATGCGATCGCGCGGCACCTGGAGGACGTCCCGCCCGACAAGGCGGGGGTCACGATCGCCGACCTCCTGGCGATGCGCGCCGGGTTCCAGGAGTACCACGACGACACGGGCGACCACCAGCCGATGACCCGCGACGAGGCGCTCGCCCGCATCCTGTCGCAAGAGCTCCTGTTCGAGCCGGGGACCGGCCGGGCTTACTCGAACTCGGGCTACACGCTGCTGGCCGCGATCATCGAGAGCGTGACGGGCGCCTCGTACACGGAGTTCGTGCGTCACGAGCTCATCGAGCCGACCGGGATGACGTCGACGGGCTTTCATGGCGACGACCGCTGGGAGGACCGCCGGGTGGCCCGGGGACGCGGGCCGGCGCGCTTCGGCGACAACGCGCCCGATAGGTGGCCGCCGGTGACCTGGGCCCTGATGGGGGCCGGCGGGATGGTGTCCAGCGCCTCGGACCTCGCGACCTGGATCCGGGCGCTCAGGGCCGGCGACGTGCTCGGCCCCACCGCCCTCGCGAAGGCCTACCCTGTCGACGTGTCGTACGCCCGCTACGCGGGGGCCGATGACTACGGCTTCCAGACCGGCGTGATCGAGCTCGACGACGGGCGCGACGTGACGATCGTGAACGCGTGCTCGGGCGATGACGCCCTCGCCCTCGCGGCGCGGGTGGCCGAGGTCATGACCGGGACGCTCCTTCCGTTCGAGCTCCCGCGGCCCGAGGTCGGGACCGGGACCGTGCGGACGGGACCGCCGCCGGGAGCGGCCGGCTCGGTTCCGGCGACGCGCCCGGGCGCGTAGCGTAGCTCATGCCCGACCGTGAGTCCGCCCCCGCCCGCGTCCTGGTGGTCGAGGACGACCGCAAGACGGCCGATCTCGTCGTGCTCTACCTGCGTCACGCGGGGCACCGGGTTTCTGCGGTGCACTCGGGGACGGTCGCCCTCCGGCGCCTGGCGGAGGAACGGTTCGATCTCCTCATCCTCGACCTCATGCTCCCCGGCGTAGACGGGCTCGAGATCTGTCGTGCCGTGCGGGCCCGGTCGGAGACGCCGATCATCCTCCTGACCGCGCGTGCCCTCGAGGACGAACGCGTGCAGGGGCTCGACCTGGGGGCGGACGACTACGTGACGAAGCCCTTCAGTCCCCGCGAGCTCGTCGCCCGCGTGCACGCGCTCCTGCGGCGCGTTCCCCCGGGCGCGGCGCCCGTCTACCGGGCCGGAGGGCTCACCCTCGAGCCGGCCGAGCGGCGCGTCACGGTCTCCGAACGGGTCGTGGATCTCACGGCCAGCGAGTTCGCGCTCCTCGAGGCGCTCCTCCGGCGACCGGGCCAGGTGCTGTCGCGCCGTCAGCTCCTCGAACACCTGCCGACCCCGGGCGGCCCGCCCCTCGACCGCACGGTCGATGTGCACGTCCGCAACGTGCGGCGGAAGCTCGAACGCGCCGCCGGGGCCGGACACCCGGATGCCCGGCGACTCGAGACCGTGCACGGCGTGGGGTACCGGGTGGCCCCGGACGACCCGGGGGTATCCCCGTGATCCGTTCGCTCCGCGTCCGCTTCTTCGTCGTCGTATGGCTCATCGCGGTCATCGCGCTGGTCGGCATGGGGCTCTACCTCGGGCGCTGGACGCGCCAGGAGTTCCGCGCGGTGCTCGTCGAGCGGGGCGCGCCGCACGGCGACTTCGGTGCGCTGCGGGCCGGCGAGCGCCTCGGTGAGTACTACGCCAGCCACCACGGCTGGAGCGAGGTGGCCCCGCTGCTCGTCCAGCTTTCCGGCGAGCTGAGCGCGGCCGCCGGTCTCCCGCTCCAGCTCGTGGTCGCGTCCCGCACGCCCGATGGCGGGCTCGAGTTCGTGGCCGCTTCCTCGGACGACATCGCGCCCGCGGAACTCCGCTTCCTCCCGGGGGACGAGGTCCGCTACGCGCGGCAGGACCGGAGCGGCCGGACGCGGCAGCGGGTCGTGATCCGTGCCGAGCCGCTCGACATCCCGGTCGAGGGGGCCGCCTCGCCGGGCGTCCTGTACGCCTTCCCCCTCGAGGGGGAGGCCGGCCTCCGCTTCTCGGAGGCGGCGGGCCGCTCGGCCGCCGCGCCCCGGGGAGCGGCGGCGCTGGACGCGGACTCCGGAGCGGCGCTCGTCGAGCACCTCGTGACCGAGGACGAGGACTCGGTGTCCGGGCTCGTCAATGCGGCCGACCGGGCCATCCTCACCGCCGTGCTGCTCGCGAGCGCCTTCGCGGTCCTCGCGACACTTCTCCTGGCGCGACCGGTGATCGGCGGCGTCTCGCGTCTGGCGCTCGCCGCGCGCAGGATCCGGGAGGGGGACCTGAGCGTCCGTGTGCCCGTGCGCTCACGGGACGAGCTCGGCGACCTGGCGCGCTCGTTCAACGAGATGACGGCCACCCTCGAGCGCTCCGAGGCGCTCAAGCGCCGGCTGATGACCGACGTGTCGCACGAGCTGCGGACGCCGCTCACGAACATCGTCGGGCTCCTCGAGGCGATCGAGGACGGCCTGCGCGAGCCCGATGCGGAGACGCTCGCCTCGCTGCGCCAGGAGGCCGGGCTGCTGGACCGTCTGGTGGAGGATCTGGGGGAGTTGAGCCAGGCCGAGGCGGGCGAGCTCCGTCTGGACCTCGAGGAGGTGGACGTGACGGCCGAAGCGCGGCGCGCCGCCGAGGCCTTCCGCCCGACGACCGACGTCGCGATCGAGATCCGGCGGAGGCCCTGGCGGGAAGGCCAATCGCCCGACGGTCCGCTGGCGCGGGTCGATCGGCGGCGACTGGGTCAGGTGCTCCGCAACCTGCTCCAGAACGCGATCACGCACTCGCCGCGGGGGGGGAAGGTCGTCGTGGAGGTGAAGGAGGTGGGCGGAAGCTGGATCCAGGTAGTGGTCGAGGACGAAGGGCCCGGCATCCCCCCCGAGCACCTCGATCTGGTGTGGGAGCGCTTCTACCGGGTGGACCCGTCGCGGGACCGCCGCAGCGGCGGGATGGGCCTCGGTCTCGCCATCGTCCGGCGGCTCGTCGAGGCCCACGAGGGACGCGCATGGGCAGAGAGCCGACCGGAGGGCGGCGCGTCGTTCCACTTCACGATCCGCGCTGCGCCCCCCTGAGCGAGGGGCTCTCGCGAACGACCCGAGCGCCCCACCCGGTCGACGGACCGCCCCCCACGCGCACGCCGGAACGGCGCCCATCGGACCGCCGGGAGCGCAGCGGCGCCCGGAGAGCGGCCCACCAAGCGCCGCGGGGGCAACGACTTAGACGCGGACCTCGAACGGGAGTTGACGAATCGCCTTGAGCCACGCGACTTTTCACGCGTCCTTCAAGGAGATTCTCGCCCGTCCCACCCGATCCTCCGAGGCGCCCATCATGTCCGATTCCGACAAGCAGGAACCGCAGATCCACATCCACCATCACTACTACCACGTCGACGCCCCACAGCCCCCGGGTCATACCTTCCAGGGCGCGGCCATGGGGCACACGTTCTCGCCCGCCGCCATGGGGCACACGTTCCAGCCGACCGCGATGGGGCACACGTTCCAGCCGACCGCCATGGGCCACACGTTCCAGCCGGCCGCGATGGGGCACACGTTCCAGCCGACCGCGATGGGCCACACGTTCCAGCCGGCCGCGATGGGCCACACCTTCCAGCCGACCGCGATGGGCCACACGTTCCAGCCGGCCGCGATGGGCCACACCTTCCAGCCGACCGCGATGGGCCACACGTTCCAGCCGGCCGCGATGGGCCACACGTTCAGCGGCAACGCCGCGCAATGGCACGCCTCCGCGCCGCAGACCGAGGGCCACACCTTCCACGCCGACGCGCCGGGACACACCGGGGGATGATCGACCCCGGGCTCACCGTCCGGCGCTCCCGGACGGTCGTGCTCGCGTTCGAAGGCCCCGGGCTCGTCGCGTACGACTTCCTGGCACGGAGCACGGCGGCGCTCTCCCCGACCGCCGTGGCCCTGCTCGCGAACGCCGGCGACTGGTGTCACGCCGGGGCGCTCAAGGAGGGGGTCGGCCGGCTGCTCGAGCCCGGGCCGCCGAGCGGCGGGCTCGACGCCTTCCTCGATGCCGAGCTCGAGGCCCTGCTGGCCGCCGGGATCCTCATCGCGGCCGGCTCTCCGGCCGCCGCGCGCGACGCCGAGTACGAGCGCGACTGGGAGTGGGGGCTCGTCACCGGGCTGTACCACTTCGGGAGCAAGGACCAGCCCTACATGCCGCCGGAGGTGGTCCCGGAGTTCCTCTCGAGGCGCATGGCGGAGTCGGCCCCCGTCGAGCTCCACCTCTCCAACGCGGCGCTCCAGCCGGCCATCGACCTGCCGTCCCCGAACGGGAGCGATCGACTGCTCGAGCTCATGAGGAGACGGCGCAGCTATCGCGGCTTCGACGAGGGCGCGCCGATCGCGCTCCGCGAGCTGCGGGATTGCCTGTTCGCGGGCCTCGGCATCACGGGGTTCGCGCGCGTCCCGTTCGAACCGCACGACCTCCCGATCAAGATGACCCCCTCCGGCGGGGGTCGGAATCCGTACGAGGGGTACGTGATCGCCCGGCACGTCGAGGATCTCCCGCGGGGCGTGTACCACTACTCGGGCGCCGAGAACTCGCTCGGCCGGGTGAGCTGGGACCCGATCCCGGCGTTCCACGACCTCCTCGGAGGGCAGACCTGGATGGACGGCGCGGCCGCCCTCGTCCTGCTGGTCGCCCACCTGAGGCGCACCATGCGCAAGTACGCGTTCCCCACCGCGTACCGCGTCGTGCTCCTCGAGGCCGGACACATCGCCCAGAACATGCTGCTGGCGGCCACCGAGCGCGGCCTCGCCTCCGTCCCCACCTGCGCCCTCGATGACGCGGCCGTCGAGCGGCTGCTGGGTGCCCGCCGGCTCACCGAGACGGTGGTGTACGCGGTGGCCATCGGCCGTCGGGCGCCGCCGAGCCCCGTCGATCTGAACGATATCCGACCCAATCCCGTCCTGGGGTGAGGCCATGCCAGACGACATCGTACGCTTCGTCATCCACCCGGCCATCGGCGTCGCGCGTGTCGGGAACAGCCCCGACGGTTTCTTCATCGGTCCCGAGGTGCCGCACTGGCGTCCCTCCACCGACATGTCGTTCAAGGACTCCGAGGGCCGCATCCTCCGTCAGGCCGCCCGCTTCCGCGTGTTCGGCCTGGACCGGGATGGACGGCCGGTCCTCGAGGTGACCGAGGAGGTGGCGCGGGTCGAGTGGACCGTCCACCTCGCCAACGCGAAGGCGGCGTGGTATCGGTTCCAGCTCGCGCTCGACATCCCCGAGGCGAAGGGCGTCAAGGAGCCCACCGTGGCGGGCCCCACCCCCGCGCCGCTGGCCTGTCCGCGCCGGAACGCCGGCGTGAAGGGCGATGACCGCGATGGGCTGGTGATCGACCCGGGGCCGCGCAGCATCGCCGGCGCCGGCACGAACGCGGGGGGAGGCGAGCCCGAGTACGCGTTCGACAGCGGGACGTTCTGCGGCGTGCCCGTGCCGCTGGGCGAGCTGCGCACGGACGACGCCGGGCGGCTGCTCGTGCTGGGAGGATTCGGGCGCTCGGGGAGCGCCGCGCCGCACGCGCCGGCCTACACGTTCGGCAACAACGACGGGTGGCACGACGACGTGTCCGACGGCCCCGTGGAGGCGGTGGTGACGTACGGTGGCCGGAAGTGGCGGGCCGAGGGCGCGTGGCTCGTGTGCGCGCCCCCCGACTTCACCCCCGGGCTGCGCTCGATCGTCACCATGCACGCCATCGTCGAGGAGGCGGGCGCGAGGCTGGCCCCGGGCGTGGCCCCCGGGACGGTCTCCTTCAGGCACGACATCTTCCCCATCCTGGCCAGCCACGTCGAGCACCAGTGGGTGAACTTCGGGATGGCGCGCGAGTTCGGCTGGGGGGCCGCATCGGACTTCATGCGGCCGGCCATGCTGCGCCGGCTGGCGGACCCTTCGCCCCGGCACGGCGACCTGCGCTTCCAGGTGTTCCGGCGCTTCCGCCACCCTGTCTACCGGAGCATGGAGTACGACGCGCTGCCTCCCCTGTACGGCGATGGGATGGACGTGCCGGCCAAGGACCCGCGCCAGTGGCTCGCCGTGACCGCCCGGCAGCACGAGCGCCTGCGTCGCTGGGCCGCGGGTGACTTCGAGCCCGACATGACCGAAGAGGAGCTCTCCGGCCCCTACGACGCGATACCGGATCCCGATCCGGCCTCGATCCCGCTCGGCCAGCGCCCGGCGGCGCTCGACCGCGCGGCGCTCGAGAACTGCCTCGGCGGGCCCTTCCACCCGGGGTGCGAGATCACGTGGCCGATGCGCCACGCGCTCATGTACGAGCGACCATTCCGGCTCCGTCGTCGCGAGGGTCCCGAGCCCGACTGGGGAGACACGCTCACGTCGAGCACGGCCCTCCACCCGCGCGGACCCCTGTACGCGAGCGGGCCCGGGTCGCTGACGCGCTGGATGGCCGTCCCATGGCAGACGGACACCTCGAGCTGCCTGTCCGCCTACGAGCCCGACGTCGACGAGTACCTGCCGACGTTCTGGCCCGTTCGCGTCCCCAACGATGTCCTCCCGTGGGAGATGTACCGGGAGGCGCTGGGCGCCGACGGGGGAGACACTGCGTTCCTGACGCGCCGCAAGTGGCTCCGACCCATGGTCCAGAAGACGCTCGGCGAGTCCGACCCCTATACGGTGGTCATCAACCGATTCGTGACCGAGTGGTATCTGTACGGGGTGATCGCCCCGCGCCCGGGCGACCCCGACCGCGACCTCCCGCCCCTCGTGTGGGTCGAGACCGACCGCGACCCGGCGCTCGATGCCCGCACGCCGGCACCCGCCCTCCTCGAGGGCGCCGGGAAGCTCCCGCACGCGAACCCGCGTCACCTGAGGTGAGCCACGGAGCCGTCCGGGCCGACGTGCTGGTGGTGGGCGCCGGGCCCGCCGGCTGCGCCGCGGCCATCGGTCTGGCGACCCGTGGGCGCTCGGTCGTGCTCGTCGAGCGGGGCGGCCCGACGCGGGCGCCGCCCGGCGAGACGCTTCCCCCGCTCGCCCAACGGGCGCTCGAGCGGCTCGGGGTGGCGGAGCTGGAGCGCGAGCACGCGCCGTGCTGGAGCTTCCGCTCCGCCTGGGGAGGCCCGCACGTCGAGGTGCTCGACCTCATCCGTCTGCCCTATGGCCGCGGGTGGCGCGTCGATCGGGCCGCCCTCGAGCGCGCCCTCCGGGCGCGCGCCATCGAGGGCGGGGCCCGGCTCCTGTCGGACGTGCGCCCCGAACGCGCCGGGATCCGTCCGCTCGGCCGGCTCGGGTGGCGCATCCCGCTGCGGGACTGCCGGGGGCGGACGGTCGAGGTGCGGGCGGGCCACGTCGTCGATGCGTCCGGGCGGGCCCGCGTGTGGGCGCGCGCCGTGGGCGGCCGGGCGCGGCCGTTCGATCGCCTGGTGGCGGTCTCCGCCCTCCTCGTCCCGGGCGCGTCGGGCGGCAGCGTGGACCCGCTGGTCGAGAGCGCGCCCGACGGGTGGTGGTTCACCACGGGCACGCCGGATGGCCGGCTGGCGGCCGCTTGGCTCACGGATGCCGATATGGCGCGCGGCCCGTGGCCCCTCCGGCACGGGCGACCGGACGGGGCCCCGCACACGGCCGCGCGTCTCGCCGGCTCGCGGCTCGATGGCGCGCCGCGGACGTGGAGCGCGCGCAGCGAGCTCCTCGAGCCGCTCGTCGGGTCGGGCTGGTGTTCGGCGGGGGACGCGGCGGCCGCGCACGATCCGTTGTGCGGGAACGGGATTACGTACGCGCTCGACACGGGGTGGCGCGCCGCACGGGCGGTGGCCGCTGCACTCGAGGGGGACCGGACGGCGATGCCGACGTACGTCCGGTCCGTGCGGCGGTCGTTCGCGCGCTACCTGGCCGAGCGGGACCGCCGCTACGGGGCGGAGCGCCGCTGGCCGGCGCGACCGTTCTGGAGCCGACGGCCGCCGGACGCCTCCCGGCCCCCGATCGACGGCTCGACGGATGGCGGCTCGACGCTCAGCCCCCGGTCCGCGCCCCCTCGGCCAGGCGCTCGAACGCCGGATCGCCGCGCACTCGATCCCAGGCCGGATCCAGTCGCAGCAGGGCGGGCGTGATCGAGGGGTAGTACTCCATGTCGAGCAGGCGGCCGAGAAGGTCCACCGCCTCCCTCGTGCGGCCGAGCCGCGCGTAGATGCGGGCCTGGTACTCGAGCTGGCCCGGTCCCCACAGCGCGTCTTCCGAGATCGGGAGGATCTCTACCAGCTTCTCCCCCACCGCGATGGCCTCGTCCTCGCGACCCAGGGCCGCGAGCGTGAGCCCCACCGCCTTCAGCACCCGCGAGTCCTCGCTCGCGGCGCCGCCCTCGTCCTCGAGCTGTCGGAGCGCGGTGGCATACAGGGCGCGCGCCCCGTCCACGTCGCCCTCGAGCTCGAGCACCGTGCCCCTGAGGAGGGCGCGCGGGTACACCTGGTACTGCGGCGAGTCCTCGAACGGCTCCATGATGCGGTCCTCGGGCGAGCGCGCCAGCGCCGCCAGCGCCTGGTCGTACTCGCGCGCGTACAGGTGGAGCCAGAACCACGCGCCGGCCATTCGTCCGGGGGTGACGAGCCCTTCGGCCGCGTTCAGCGTCGCGCGGGCCGCCTCGAGGTCCCCGGCCCCGGCGATCTGGATCTCCGCCTTCGACTGGACGCCCGAGGAGTTCGTGGTCAGCGCGATGGCGGTCTCGAGATACTGGAGGGCGTCCTCGAACCGGCGCATGGCCCGGTAGGTCTGCGCGATGTTGCGGGCGTAGATCGGGTTTCGGGGGTCGAGCTCGAATCCGTCGATCTGGTCCTCGACGGCCTCCGCGAATCTTCCCTGGCGGCGCTTGACGAACCCGATCGAGGCGACCAGCTCCGCGTCGTTGGGCAGCTCCTCTCGCGCGTCCTCGTAGTTGAACAGCGCCTGCGTGTAGTCCCGGAGACCCCAGTAGTAGTAGTTGCCCAGCACGTGGCGCGTCTCGGGCAGGGACGGGTCGAGCGTCATCGCCCGGTCGAGCGCCTGCTTGGCGAGCGCCAGCCGCTCCTCGCCGCGGTCGAACCCGAACCAGAAGTACCGCAGGTGCGTCCACGCGAGGTGCGTGTAGGCGAGCGCGAACTCCGGGTCCACGATGGTCGCCGAGTCGTACATCGCCAGGGCGAGCTGCCAGCGACGGTCGGTGACCTCCTCATCGTACGCGGACCGCATGTAGGCGTGGCCGCGGAGCAGGTAGTCCATCGCCTCCGGGCTGTCGGTCGGCGCCCGTTCGATGGACTCCGATTCCCGGGGAGAGACCCTCGCGCTCAGCACGCGGGCGGTCCCGAGGGCCACATCGGCCTCGATGGCGCTCAGCTCCTCCGCCGGCCGCCGGTACGTGTCGCTCCACACGCGGTGCCCGGTCGCGGTGTCGAACAGCTCCACGTCCATGACGACGTCCCCGGCGGGACGCGATACGCCGCCACGCAGCAGGAAACGCACGTTGAGCCCGCGGGCGATCTCCTCCGGAGAGCTCCCCCGGTCGGCGAACTCCATCACCGAGGCGCGCGAGATCACCCGGATGTCGCCCAGCTTGCCCACGCGCGCCACCACCTCGTCGTGCAGGCCCTCGGTGAAGTACGCCTCCTTCCCGGGGCCGTCGCGGGCCTCGAACGGCAGGATCGCGAGCGTCCGATCGGCCTCGGTCGTCTCGACCGGCCGGCCGTCGGCGCGGCTCCGCACCAGCCACCAGCCGGTGGCCACGACCAGGAGGAGGCTGAACGAGAGCAGCGCGATCGGGGCCGCGACGCTCTCCGGCGTGCCCGAGCCGCTCGCCGGATCGAAGGGGCCGGAGCGCCGGATGCCCTCCGGGGTGAGATCGAACAGCCACGAGAGCAGGATCGCGACCGGGAATCCCGCCACCCCCGCGACCACGAGCGCCGTGAGCGTCCATTCGGGGAGATTCAGGGCCGGGATGACGGCGTCCGCCACCTGCACGAGACCGAACACCGCCGCCGCGTACCAGGCGGACACGCGATACACCTTGCGCCGCTTGAGCTCGGTCAGGATGGCGTGTAAGCGAGACATGCGCGCCTTGGGGGATGGTCTCGGTGGTGGAAGGTGTGCCCGCGGCCGGCGGGCGGCAAGAAACGTCCGTGAGCGCCGGACGCCTCCCCGGGGCACGGTTTCGAACCCGGGGGCTTCCGGCTAGCCTCCGGGATGACCGTTCTCGCCGCGCCCTCCGCCCACGAGCTTCGCGCTCACGCTCGCCTCGCGCGCCACCCCATGCTCGTGCCGCACGTGCGCGCGTCGTGACGACGGACGGCCGCACGACCCGCGCGATCCGCATCGAGCGCCTCGGGCCTCCCGAGGTGCTGGTGCAGCGGGACATTCCGCTCGGCGTGCCCGGGCCCGGCGAGGTCCACCTGCGCGTCGAGGCGAGCGGCGTGAACTTCGCGGACCTCATGATGCGCGTGGGCCTGTACGGGACGGTGCCGCCGCGCCCGTTCAGCCCCGGCTTCGAGGTGGCGGGGACGGTCGTCGAAGTGGGCCCCGATGTCACCGGTTGGGCGCCGGGGGACCCCGCGGTCGCCCTGCTCGAGATCGGCGGCTACGCGCGCGACGTGATCGTCCCGACGCCACAGCTCTTCCGGCGCCCCCCGTCGCTGTCGCCGGCCGAGGCGGCGGCCGTCCCGGTGGCGTTCCTCACGGCCTGGGTGTGCCTGTTCGAGGCCGCCCGCGCCCGGGAGGGCGAGCGGACGTTGGTGCTCGGCGCGGCCGGCGGCGTCGGGACGGCGGCCATCCAGCTCGCGGTCGGCGCGGGGCTGCGCGTCGTGGGGACGGCCGGGACGCCCGCGAAGCGCACCTTCGTGACCGACGAGCTGGGGGCCGAAGCGTGCTTCGACTCGCGCGGCGACTGGGAGCCCGAGGTGCGGCGCCATTTCGGCCCCCGCGGGCTCGACGTGGCCCTCGATCCCGTGGGCGGGTCGGCCACCGTCGCCTGCCGGCGGCTGCTCGCCCCCCTCGGCCGGCTCGTGTTCTACGGGATGAGCCAGGCCCTCCCCGGACGGCGCCGGAACTGGCTCAGGGCCGCCCTCGCCTGGTTTCGAACGCCTCGCTTCCACCCCGCGCAGCTCACGGAGCCCAACCAGGGGATCTTCGGGGTTCACCTCCTCCATCTCGGAGACAAGGCGCACCCCGTGCTCGCCCCGGGGCTCGAGCGCATCTACGAGCGTGTGGTGAACGGCGAGCTGCGCCCCGTGCTCGACCGCACCTTCCCGCTCGATCGCGACGGAGCGGTCGCGGCGCACGTCCGCCTGCACGCGCGCGACAACCTCGGGAAGATCGTCCTCGTCGCGGGGGGGAGCGACGGCTGACCTCGGGTCCACCCCGGAGGCGGCGGATCGGGGCCGCCCCGCCGCGCCCCCCGGCAGCCTCCTACAGGAGGCCGGCCTCCTCGAGGTGGACGACGCTCTGCTCGATCGACCAGGCGTGCGACTGGCCCGTGTCGACGTGGCGCATCGCGGGGGCCGTGGCGGCGGACGGGGGCTCCCAGCGCGCCCGGGCGGCCTCGTAGATGTCGACGTCCGCGTCGGACGGGCCCGCCAGACGGCGCTCGATCCGGCGTCGCACGCGCTCGACCGGCGCCTCGAGCACAAGGAAGCGGGCGGGGACGCGGTAGCGGGTCGCCAGGTCGAGAAACGCCTTCCGGCGCCCGTCCTCGCGGAAGCTCGCGTCGACGATCACCCGCTCGCCGCGCAGCAGTCGGTCCCGGGCGCGCTCGAGGAGCTCGCGGTACGTGCGGTCGTTCCACTCCGGCGCGTAGACGCCGGCCCCGAACGCATCGGCCGCCGACGCGTCCGCGGACAGACCGGCGAGCTCCTTGCGCGTCACGTCGGAGGAGAGCACCTCGAACCCCGCCCGCTCGGCGAGCGAGCCGGCGAGCGTGGACTTGCCGGTGCCCGGCAGCCCGCCGATCAGCACCAGACCGGGACGTCTGACGGGCGGCTCGAGGAGGCCGAGGGCCAGGAGCCAGTGCGCCCGCTCGCTCTCCACGTCCGCGGCGCGCTCCGTGTCCGGCACCTCCTTCTCGGCCGCCCGCATCCCCGAGACCTTGGCGCGCACGGCGGCCCGGTAGGCGCCGTAGAACGGCAGGAGCGTCCGGCCCTCCGGGTCGTCGGCGGCCTCGAAGTAGGCGTCCGCGAGCACCCGGGCGAGGTCCTCGCGACCGTGGTAACGGAGGTCCATCTCGAGGAACGCCACGTCCGCCACCGGGTCCGCGTATCGGAAGCGCTCGTTGAACTCGATGCAGTCGATGATGACGAGGTCGTCCGGAGGGTCCCGATCGGGGAACACGTACACGTGATCGAGGTGCAGGTCGCCGTGCGTGTCGACCGGCACTCCGGCCGCGGCGCGGCGCTCGATCCGGCCCTGGAGCCGGTCGAGCTCCCGCTCGAGCGCGCTCGACAGCCGCCCGAGAAGCTCGGGGGCGAGTGGCCCCCCCTCGAAGCGGGCGCGTGACTGATCCAGGTTCTCGCGCGCGTTCCCCGCCACCACCTCGAAGCGACCCCAGCGCGCGATCTCATCGCCGCGCGCGGCCCGCGCGTGGAACCTGGCCAGCCGCCTGCCGAGGACGGCGATGTGATACGGGCGGATCGCGCCCTCCGCGACCCAGCTCTCGAGCGTCAGCTCCTCGGGCAGCCGACGCATGCGGACGGCCCACTCCACCGGCGCGGGAGCCGCCGGGACCGCCGCCCCTCCGGCCGGCGCGTCGACGGTTTCTCCGCCCGCGGTGTCCGCCCCGTCCGCGGGCGGGCCGTCGGGGCTCGCGTGCGCGAGGTCGAAGCGCACGCCGGTCGCCGTCCGAACGATCGGGACCACCCCCAGATACACGTCGGCTGCGAGCCGCCGGTTGAGCCGCACCTCCTCGTGACAGAAGTGCTCCCGCTTGTCCAGCGAGCCGAAGTCGAGAAACCCCAGGTCGACGGGCTTCTTCACCTTGTACACGAACTCGCCGGCGAGGAACACCACGGAGATGTGGGTCTGGATCACCCGGAAGTCATCGACCGGGTGGTCGTACGCCCGCCGGTCGGAGAGCGCCGCGATCAGGTCGGGGAGTTCCATGTCGGGCCGGGGGAGCGGGTGTCGGCGCGCGAGACCCGGCATGGTAGGCCCGACCGGCGCGTCGGGCGAGCGGTCGGGGCGGGGCGCCCCGAACGGGCCGGGCGGCGCCGCCGCTCAGCGGTGCGGGTCCGCGACCGCGTACCTGTGCGCGGTCACCGCCGCGATCACATGACACACCCACCCGAACAGACCGCCCGTGCCGATCCACATTCCGGGGGTCACGATGAGCCAGAACACGCCCCTGAGGATCGTGCCGTTGTAGATCTGTCCGACGCCCGGTATGAAGAAGCTCAGCACGGCGGCGGTGCCGGGATTTCGCATGGTTCCTCCGTTCGATCGCCCGTTTCCCGAGGGCTGCGGGATACGTACGAAGATCGGGGCGGGCGCGTTTCGCAGCCGGCAGCCGCAGGACGGGATCACCCCCCGTCGGGCCCGGTCAGGTGGAGGTTGAGGTCGAGGAAGGCCTCCATGCGCGTCAGGAGATCGCGCACGGTGGCCTTGTACCGCCTCAGGCCGTGATCCTCGTCGGGGTACTCCACGTAGGTGATCAGATCCCCCTTCCTCAGCTCCCGCAGGCGCTCCACCCACAGCTGCGACTGCCGGGGCGGCACCGAGGCGTCCCGCAGCCCCTGGAAGAGGAGCTGCGGGACCTGGACCCGCTCCGCGTAGTGGATCGGGGAGCGCCGGTCGTACTCGCCGGGGATCTCGTCGTACGAGCCGCCGAACTCGGAGCGCTCGCGGCGCGGCGTGCGGCCCGCCGTCCAGTGCCGCCCCGACGCCCCGTAGCGATCGATGGCGAGGAGCTTCCAATCCGACACCGGGGCCCGGATCACCTGCGCCTGGAACGCGTCGGGGGCCTCGGTGGCGATCACGAGGCTCATGTACCCTCCCCCGCTCCCGCCCCAGGTCGCCTTGCGGGTCATGTCGACGTAGCCGAGCCCCTCCAGGTAGTCGAGCACATTCATCACGTCGTGGAACTCCACCCCGCCGTAGTCGGCGATGTGGAGGTCGTGGAAGCCCTGCCCGAACCCCCGGCTGCCGCGCGGGTTGGGGGCCACCACCACGAACCCCCGCTGCACGAGGTACTGCCGCATCATCTCGAACGAGTGGTTCCACTGGCCGGGGTGCCCGTGCAGGCGCACGATCACAGGGTATGAACGGGACGGGTCGAAGTCCCGCGGGCGGTAGAGGAGCGTGGGGATGGGGAGGTGGTCGGGCCCGGGATACGACACCTCTTCCGCGTCGCTCAGGTCGGCCGGGTCGATCCGGCCCATCGAGTCGGTGATGCGGACCGGGTCGCCGGCCGGCGCGCCCCCGTCATCCACCCGGACCTTCCACAGCTCCTGCGTGCGGGTGTCGCTCGATTCCAGCCAGGCGACCCAGCGGCCATCCGGAGAGAAGAGCGGCGATCCACATATCCCATTGCGCTGCAACGTGTTGAGCGATGTGATCTCGCCCGTTCCGTCGGCGGGCGCGATCGCCACCTCGTTGCTCATCCCGACCGCCGTCGCCCGTACGAAGGCGAGCAGGCGGCCGTTCGGCGACCATGACAGGTCCCCGTGCTCCCGCGGCTCGTACGTGATCGGCGTGACCGCGCCCGTCGCCACGTCGACCACGCCGACCTGGGCGTACCCGCTTCGCCCGTTGGTGAACGCGATCCGGCTGCCGTCGGGGGACCACGCGAACGAGCCATTGCCCCCCGCGAAAGCGGCCTCCACGACGCGGCGCGGCTCCCCGCCCTCCGGATCGCCGATCCACATGTCGCCGCCCCGCCGGAATGCGATCCGGCGGCCGGCGGGCGCGAACGCCGGCGACTGCTCCTCCCCGGGCCCCGGGTCCAGGTAGCGTGGCCAGCTCGTGGCGTCCGCCGGGGCCAGGTCGAGCAGGAAGGCCTTCGCCCCCGCGCCGGTGCGCGCGAAGTAGGCCAGCGTGCGTCCGTCGGGGGAGAGCGAGGGAGCCGTCTCGATGACCGCATCGTTGAACGTCAGGGCCTCGGGCTCTCCCCCCCGGACGGGGAGGCGCCAGATGTCGTGGTAGCCCTGCTGGTAGCGGGCGGACACGAAGTACAGGGTCGCGCCGTCGGGGGACAGGAGGAGCGACTCCACCGGCTCCGGACGGGCTCCCGCGGGCGAGCCGCCCAGACGGGTCGGCCCGGAGCCGTCCGCCCCCACGCGGAAGATCTCGAGCGTCCCGCTCGGAGCCGCGTCGCTCGTGTAGTAGAGCGCCGTCCCGTCCACCGACCACACGAACGACGCCACGCGCGAGATCGACAACCAGTCGTCGAGCGTGTACGTGGACTGCGCGCCGAGCGGGGCGACGCGCGGCAGGAGAATCCCCACACCCCCCCACACACACGCGCGCGCCAGGCTTCGTGCCGGGGAGCAGGCGGGGCGACCCATCGACATGTCGGCTCCTCCGTTTCCGGCATCGAGGCCGGCCGGCCTCAGGTGAGCAGGATCCCCAGCGAGGCGCCGAGCGCGAACAGCAGGTACGAGAGGAGCGTCCACGCTTGCGCGAGCACCAGCTCCGCGGTGTCGTCGCCCGAGGCCGCCAGGCGCCCCGCGGCGAGCAGCCCGTGCGGAAGACCCGCCAGGCCGAACCACACGCCCCGCTCGAGCCCCACGAGGGGAAGGACGATCGTCAGCCCATAGGCGATCAGTACCAGAGCCCAGAACACCCCGCGGGCGGCCGGCTTCCCGAGCCGAACGACGAGCGTCCGCCGGCCGGCCGCGGCGTCGGCGGCCGTGTCGGGGAACTCGTTGATCCACAGGAACGCCGCCACCAGGAGGCCGAGCGGGACCGCCGCCCAGCCCACCTCCGCCGGGATGTCGCCCCGCTGCACCAGGTACGTGCCACCGACGATCAGCGGGCCGTAGGTCACGGCCACCGCGAGCTCGCCCAGCCCGCGGTAGGAGAGCTGGAGCGGTGGCGCGTGGTAGCCGTACGCGAGGATCACCCCCGCCAGACCCAGCCACAGGACCCCCGGCTCGCGTAGCCACACGATGGCGAGCCCGACGATCGTCCCCAGCGCGTAGAAGATGCGCGCCACGCGGACCACCTGATGTCGGGTGAGGAGCCCATCCACGAGGACGCGGCGGCCGCCCGAGAAGGGGCCGTGGTCGGCGTCGGCCACGCCCGGATCCGCGCCGGAATCGAAGTCGTACACCTCGCCGGACGCGTTCTTGGCCACCTCGAACAGGAAGACGCCGAGCGCGGTCACCAGTAGCCAGGGCCACGAGAGGGGGCCGTGGTCGGCCGCCAGCGCCGCCCCGAGCGTCACACCGGCCACCGAGGCGAGGGCGGTCCGCGGATCCGCGAGACGCGCGAGCCCTTCGCGCGCCATCGATGCCCGGGCGTGTTCGTTCATGGCCGCCAAGATGAGGCGCGCGTACGCGCGCGACCAGTCGGGGCGCGACCCGCGGCGGGGGCGACCCTCAGCCGCCCGTCTCGCGCGCGGCGGCCGCGGCCTCGAGCCGCTGGGTGATGTCCTCCGCCAGGTCCAGCAGCGAATCGGCCCGTGGATCGAGCGTCCGCATGTGCGCGAACAGATCCTGGCGGAACCCCTCCACCGCCTCCGCGATCTCCTCCTGCTCGAGCACCTGTCCCTGCACCTGCTTGAGCGAGCTCTGCAGGCTCTGGAGCTGCACGCCGATCGCCTGCACCCGCGTAGAGTCGCCCGCCTGCCCTGCCGCCTCGTACTCGGTGCGCAACGAGTCGAAGCGCGCCTCCGCGCCCACCAGCCCGGGCTCGGCGGCCTCGATCGCCGCCTGCACCTGGGCCACGAGGGCCTGCTCCCTGGCCTTGAGCTTCGGATCCGACATCGCCTGCTCGCGAATGGGGGCCAATGCCTGGTCGATCGACTGGAGCTCGCCGAACAGCGCCATCTCGTTCTGCATCGCGGCGGGGTCGGGGGCGTCGGGCTCCGCGGCGGCATCCCCTGTCGATCGACAGGACGGGAGGACCAGACACGAGATCGTGGCGGCCGCGCGCAGCACGCTCCGCGCCCGGGAGCGGGGGTCGCTTCTCATTCGGGATCCTCTCGGGTGCCTGGAAAGACGGGGGACGACCCAACGGCGACGATCGCGGGAGGGCGGGTCCGGGCGCCGATCGTGGCGGCGGGTCCCCGGCGTCGTGTTGTGTGTGGTGGCGTGTATCCTACCGTGCGCCGGAGGTTCCCGCGAATCGGCCGGCGGCCACAGCGGGCAACCCCAGCCGGCGACCCGGTGTCGATATTTCAACGCTATGTTGCTTTTTCAACACAACCGTGCTATGCTCGATCCGTGTCGAGCCGCCGGACCGTGCGAAGGGGGGTGACGCCCCGCCGTCCGGGACCCGGGGCGACCGACGGCGAGGGCCACTGCGAACGGACGACAGACATGCCAGACACCCCGCTTCCCCCGGCACCGCCGCCGCTCACGCGGCGCGAGCGCGAGGTCATGGACATCGTGCTCGCGCTCGGCCAGGCCACCGCGACCGCCGTGCGCGGGCGCATGGCCGACCCGCCGACGAACGCCGCCGTGCGCTCGATCCTCCGCATCCTGGTCGAAAAGGAGCACCTGAGGTACGAGCAGGACGGCCCGCGGTACGTGTACTCCGCCGCCGCGCCGCAACGGGCCCGCCGCTCGGCGATGCGCCACATGCTCGGGACCTTCTTCGGCGGCTCGGTCGAGCACGCGGTGGCCGCTCTGCTCGAGCTGGACGAGGGGAAGCTGACCCCGGAGGAGCGCGCCCGGATGAAGGCGATGATCGATCAGGCCGCCCGGGCGGGCCGCTGATGGACGCGCTCACCTGGTCCCGGTCGGCGGGTCTCGTCACCCTGGCCGCACGCGCGACGCTCGTGCTCGGCGCGGCCCTGTTGCTCGCCTGGTCGCTGCGCAGGACGGCGGCGGGCACGCGCCACCTCCTGTGGACCGCGACCTTCGCGTTCCTCCTGGCCCTCCCCATCGCGACGGCGTGGCTCCCCGCCTGGGAGCTCCCGCTGTTGCCGGCCGAGGCCCGCGAGGCCGCCACCGCGGGCGCCGGCACCCCGGCGCGCGTCGTGGTCATGCCCGCCGAGCGCGTCTCGCGGTCGGCGGCGGGGGCCACCGCACCCCGGACGGTCGTCGTTCCCGACACGCCGGAGTGGACCGACGACACGCGGGCCGCCGGCCCGTTGACGGGCCCGCTCTCCGGACCGCTCCCGGTCGCTCTCCTCCTGTGGGCCCTGGGCAGCGCCGCGGCGATGGCCTCGGTCACGATCGGCACGCTGCGCTTCCGGTCCATCGTGCGCTCGGCGGAGCCCATCGAGCACCCCGTGTGGCTGCGCCAGGTGGCCCGTCTCCGGGTGCGCCTGGGGATCGACGCCGACGTGAGGCTCCTCGAGTCGGATGCCGTCGAGACGCCCATGACCGGTGGCTGGCGCCGTCCGGTCGTCGTGCTGCCCCGCTCGGCGCGCGCCTGGACTCCCGAGCGCCGTCAGGTCGTGCTGCTCCACGAGATGATCCACGTGAGGCGCCACGACGCGCTCCGGCAGCTCCTCGGTCAGGCGGCGCTGGCGCTGTACTGGTTCCACCCGCTCACCTGGGTCGCGTCACGCCTCGCGGCCATGAGCCGCGAGCAGGCGTGTGACGAGGCCGTGCTCGAGCTGGGCACGCGTCCGTCCGAGTACGCCGGTCATCTGCTCGCGCTGGCCGAGGGCATGCACGCGGCACCGGCCCTCGTTTCGCTTCCGATGGTCCAGCCGTCGCAGCTGGAAAGGAGAATCATGGCCATCCTCGCTCCACGCCGGCCGCGCGCGAGCGCCGTCGTCACGGCCGTCGTCCTCTTTCTCCTCGGGGGTCTCGGCCTGTCGGCCGCGGTCGCCCGCCCCGTGCCTACGAGGCCGTCCCCGTTCGTCGCGGCTTCCGGGCCGACGACCGCGGCGGACGTGGCGAGTGTCGGTCTCGGTGCCGACACCGGGTCCGGGATCTCGTCGTCCGCGTATCGCACGGCGCCGGGCACGGCTCGCACGGCGGTGGCATCGGCGGCCGCCTCGACCGCCGGGGTCGCCGATCGCGTGTCGCTCGTGGTCCCCGGGCGCGCCGCGCAGGAAGCGCCCACCTGCCGGGCCGAGGGCCTGCACGGGAACTTCGATGGCACGCTCAGCATCCACGAGGACGGCGACCGCACGAGGTACGAGCAGGTCGGGTGGGCGAACGGCGACCGGATCATCCAGCGCTACGTCGACGACCTGAGGCTGTGCATGAGGACGCATGGCGATGTCGTGATGACCGACGACCGGACCGATGTCCGCGCCGTCGGACGCGGCGGGTGGCTGGTGCTCGAGTCGGAGGAAGCGGGTCTCCAGCGGCTCGTGATCACCGAGGAGGCCGGCGGGATCCGGTACGCGTGGAGCGTGGACGGCCATGAGCGCGCGTTCGACGATGACGCCCGCGCGTGGCGCGACGGGATGTTCAGAGTCCTCCAGGCGTATTGGGATGCCACCCGCCTCCGCGGCCAGGAGAGCACGCTCCGCGGGCGGATCTCCTCGCGCCGGGGCCACATCTCGAGCCTCCAGGGCCGGATCTCTTCGCACCGTGGGCACATCTCGAGCCTGAACGGGAGGATCTCCTCGCTCCGGGGCCACGTGTCGAGCCTCCAGGGCAAGATCTCCTCGCTCAACGGACACGTGTCGAGCCTCAACGGGCGGATCTCGTCCTACCGCGGCCACATCTCGAGCCTCCGCTCCGCCATGGGGGCGACCGCGAACCCCGACACCCGTGCCCGTCTCGAGGACGAGGTGGGCGAGTACGAGGCCCGCATCCGCGGCGTGGAAAACGAGATCGACGAGTTCGACCTGGACTCGCGCGTGGCCGACGTGCGGGCCGAGATCGACGCGTTCGATCTCGAGGGCCAGGTGCGGCGCGTGGAACAGGAGATCGCCGACTACGACCTGGATGGGAAGGTGCGCGCGCTCGAGCAGGAGATCGCCGACTACGACCTGGACGGGAAGGTGCGCGCGCTCGAGCAGGAGATCGAGGACCTCGACGCCGATCGGCGCGCCGAGGAGATCGAGCGGGGGGCCGCCCCGGACCTCGCGGCCCTCCGCCGTCTCATCGACCGTCTGTGACCCGGCGCCGATCGCGCCCGGCCCCGACGCGGGGAACGCGACGCGGCAGGCGCCGGCGAGCGTCCGCCCCCGTGCCGCTACCGGCCCTCAGGGGTCAGCCGTCCCCGTCCTCTCCGTCGTCGCCTTCGTGGTCACCGTCCCGGTGATCCCCGTGGTGCTCCGACTCGACGCCCGAGAACCCGTGCTCCATCTCCGACTCGAACTCCACGAGCTGACCGTCGAACTGTGACAGGTCGAGAACGGTCCCATCGGGGCGCATGAAGAACGCCGCCGGGTCGACCACCACGGTCACCGTGGCCTCGTCGCCCGCCGTCAGGTCGAGGGGCGGATCGAACTCGCGCTCGATCTTGATCTCGGCCTCGAAGAACACGCGGAACGGGACCGGCGTGCCACCGGTGGGCGTGAACGTGCCGGTCGCCAGCATGCTCGCCCTCTCGGGCCAGTCCGGGAATCGCGCGCGGATCTCGTCGAACAGCGTCCCGATCTCGGCGACGTCGTCGTCCTCGTCCACCTCGATGTCCTCGATCTCGAACTCGACCTTCCGGTACACGCCGGCCGCCACGGCCTGCGTCACCGCGGGCTCCGTGGCGCCATCCAGCGGTAGCTGGACGAAGCTCGGCGGGGCCTCGAACTCCTCGCACTCGTGCTCGTGATCCCCGTCCCCATCCTCGCCATTCTCACCCTGATCGCCGTGCTCTTCACCGTCGTCATCATCATCCCCGACGCGATTCGCGGACACCGCGTCGCCACCGTCCTCACAGGCGGCTTCCACTTGCTCGAGCTCGAACTTCGAGACGATGAACCACAGCGCCTCCAGGGACAGCGTCCCGTTGGAGCCCTGGAGCTCCTCGGCCTGGAGCGCCACGCTCCGAGCGAGGCGGCCGGCGTCGGGCGGCGTCCGGGCCGCCTGTGCCCCCGGGCTCGCCGCCCGAAAGGCGACCGACACGTTGGCGGCCGCCTCCGGCCCCATGGTCGACTCGCATGCGACCAGCCCGACGCCGATGACGGCGGCGATGAGGCCTGCACGGAATCCTCGATGGAAGGTCATACTCCCAAGTCCTCCTTCTCGGGTGCTGCGCGCCTGGACCGATCGTGCTCGAGACCTGCAAGCTCCACACCGGGACTGCCGCCATGCGTAACGCCCGCGGCCGGTGCAGGTTGGCGGCTCCGACGGGCGCTGCAGGCGGTGCCGGAAGGTGCGGTGGACGTGGAAAGATTGCCGATCTGGCCAATCAGATGGGCCAAACGTCCTCTAGGAAGGCATGAAATAGGGGGTCACGGCCGAGTCGGGCGGCGGCGGGCTCATCAGGCTGACCACGAGGAGGAGCAGACCGGAGACGAGGAAGCCGGGAAGGACCGGGTCGACCGTCCCGGGGCCATACAACTTCCAGGTCATCGCGGTCGTGATGCCTCCGAGCATCGCCGCGATCGCCCCCTGCTTGTTGGCGCGCCGCCAGTAGAGCCCGGCCACGACGGGCATGAAGAAGCTCGAGGCCATGAGGGCGGTGAACAGGAGGACGATGAACTGGACGAGCTCCCCCTCGGCGATGCCGCTCAGGGTCATCAGGAGCGGGACCGTGCCGACGACGAGGATCCCCAGTCGGGCGACGATCAGGCGCCGTGCGTGCGATGCGCCCGGGTCGATGAGGCGGTGATAGATGTCCTCCGAGAGCGCGGACCCGGCGACGATGAGGAGCGAGTCAACCGTCGACATCATCGCGGACGTGATGGCCGCCAACATGAGCGCGCCCACGACGGGCGGCAGGATGGCACGCGCCACCATCGGCATCGCGAGATCGCCGGTGGGCAGGCTGGGGAACAGGACGATGCTCCCGAGCGCCACGACGGCGACCGACAGGATCATGCCCGTGACGATGAGGAGCGTGAACAGGACGCCGCGCCGGATGGTCCGCATGTCCCGCATCGCATAGAGCCTCACCACCTTCTCCGGCGTCGCCACGCCGCCGAGCAGAAACGCCAGCCCCATCGTGAACAGGAGCGGACCCGGCATGCCTTCCCAGCTGAATGTGAGCGGGCGCATGACGCGGGCGTAGTCCAGCAGGTTCGCGAATCCGTCCAGGTGCCTCACGGTGAGGGGCACGGCGACGAGAAGGCCGAGCGTCATGATGGCGAGCTGCAGGAGATCGGTGTACACGACCGCGATCATGCCGCCGACAACCGTATAGGCCAGCAGGATCGCGGTGAACAGCACCATGCCCTGCGTGGGCGTGATTCCGAACACGATGTTGGCCACCAGCCCGCCCGCTACGATCTGCGCCTGGATGTATACCGTGACCGCGATGAGGATGATGACGGCGGCCACGCTGCGCGCCGCGGCGCTGTCGTAGCGCGCCTCGATGAAATCGGGCAGCGTGAGTTTCCGAACCCGGGTGAAGCGCGGCGCCAGCACCGCGGCCATCAGGAAGTAGGAGATCGGGACGGAGAGGATCAGCCACCCGAAGGACCACCCCACGGTGTGGATGACCCCGATCGTTCCGATGAACGTCCCCGCGCTGGTGTGGGTGGCCGCCATGGTCGCGCCCCCGAGCAACCAGCCCAGCCGCCCGCCGGCGATCCAGTAGTCGCTCGGATCGTCGGTGCTCTTGAGGCTGATCCACCCGATGAAGAATACGAGGGCGAAGTACACACCGAAGACGACGAGCCGCACGCTCATCCACGTCCTCCGATCACCGTTCGGACCTTCGCATCCACCACAGGTAGGCCACGACGATCAGGCCGAACGCCACGAACAGGCCCCAGAAGATGAATCCCGCGTCGCGGACGGCGGCCCACAGATGACGGCTCACCGTTGGGCACGGATGCCGCGGCGCAAACCGACCCACACGCCCACCGCCAGCACGGCCAGCGCCGCGATCACGGCCGCATCCACCCGCGCGCCGAACCCGGGTCCGGGATTCCCGCGGCGAGCGCGCATCCGCACCATCGATGGCACCGCCGGAAGCGACAACCCGTAGGTCGTTCCGCCGTCCGGCGCGGCCGACGATACGAGGGGAGCGGTCGGGAAGCGCTCGACGACCGCGAACCCGGCGGGCAGCGTGATGCGGGCGTCGAACATCCCCTCGGCGGCGGCCACGGGAGGCCAGTCGACCATCAGGATCGGGAGCTGCAGGTCGAGCTCCCCCGGCGCGGTCCGGCCGGCCCCCAGCGGGGAGGCTGCGAGCTCGTAGGCGAGTCCGAGGGTGATCGGGCCGGGGGGGCGGGAGTCGAGGCTGACACGGCCGGTGACGAGTGGCGGCGCGGCCACGTCCCATTCGGCCGCCTGCGTCTCCCCTCGAAACGAGACTCTGGAGCCGAGCGGGCTCGCTCCGCCGAAGGTCAGACCGCGGAACGGGACGGATGTCATCCCCGGCGGCACGTCGAGATCGACCTCGATCACGACCGATGCCGCGCCCTCCGGGGTCACTTCGGCGGCCATGCGCACACCCAGAACTCGACCCTGACCCACCGAGGGCGGAGTCTGCGCCGCAGCGCCCGTGGAGCACGCCACCGCGAGGGCGGCAACCCCGAGGACGCCGCGGCCGCGGCGCGGCATCACCCGCCGCTGCAAGCGCCCAGGTGCTCGGTGAAGAAGGCCTCGAGCCGCGAGTACATGTCGATCCGGTTCGCGGGATCGCGAAAGCCGTGTCCCTCGGTCGGATAGGTCTTGGTCTGGAAGTCCTTGCCGAGCTCCTCGAGCCGCTGGACCGCGAGCTGGAAATGCTGGATCGGGACGCGCCGGTCCAGCTCGCCGTGCATCAGGAGCAGCGGCACCTTCACGCGGTCGAGGCGATCGACCGTGTTGCTCTTGGCGTATATCTCGGGTCGTTCCTCGGGGGTCCCTCCGTGGCCCGTGATCGTGAAGATGTTCCCCAGCCGATCCGTGTGCTCGAGCGTGTTCGTCTTCGAGTACGCGCCCCGCATCGGCACGGCGGCGTCGAACGCGTCGGGCGTGAGCGTGACCGCCGACAGCGACATGCTGCCGCCGTAGCTGCCGCCGTAGATGCCGACCTTGCCGTTCACGTACGGCTGCCCGCGCAGCCAGGTGGCCGCGGCGCCCGGATCTCTAGCTTGATCGTTGAGCCAGTCCTCCACGTTGAGGTCCTGGAACTCCCGCCCGAACCCCGACCCTCCCCGGTAGTTGATCGCGAACACCACGAAACCCTTCGAGGCCAGGTACTGCTCGGTGAGGCTGAGTCCCTGGTAGTAGGAGTTGGTCCCGCCTCCGTGCACCTGCACGAGCGCGGGGCACGCGGGTCCCCCGTAGCTGCGGGTGCCGTCGCGAAGCGCGACCCTCGTGTCCCCGGCCCCGAGCGCGTCGCGAACGGCCGGGGGCAGGAAGAGGAAGCCCTGGATGTACAGACCGTCGAAGCTCCGGTACGACACCTCCACCGGCTCCTGAACGTCGGCCCACTCCGGCGAGAAGTGCGTGAGTCTCGTCGCGGGGCCACCCGCGGCCGTCAACGTCCATACCTCCGAGCCCTCGGCCGGGCCGTTCCGCACGAGCGCGAATCGGCCTCCGTCCGCCGATGCGTCCAGCGCGCCCCAGGAGCCGCCGAGATCCGTGACCCGCGTCGCGACGCCCCCTGCCGCGGGCACCGCCCACAGATCGAAGGCACCGCGCTCGTGGTAGGGGAAGTAGAGCGTGGCTCCGTCGCCGGACCAGAACGGCCGGTGCCGCATGATCATGTCCGTCGCGTACACCTGCATGTCGACGATGCGTTCGGCGCCCCGGTCGGGCTCGAGGACGTACAGATAGGCGAGATCCTGGTACCAGTACTCGTCCTTCGCCGTCCCCAGGAGGGCGATTCGAGCGCCATCGGGAGACCAGACCGGCGTGGAGGACGCCATGAGCCCGCTGGACACGCGGCGCGCACGACCGTCCTGCACATCGACCACCCACACATCATCGTGCCAGTACTCGTCCCGGTTGGAGATGTAGGCGATCCTCCGCCCGTCGGGCGACCAGGCGGGTGTGAAGCGGGGATCGTCGAGCGCCGCCGCGGCCTCCGTGATCCGACGCGGATCGCCGCCCTCCGCCGGCACGACCCAGATGTCCTGCGCTCCGCTGTCGGTCGCGTAGAACGCCACGCTGCGCCCGTCGGGTGACCACGCCGCGTCCCGGACCCCCTCCATGCCCTCCACGAGGGCCCGTCCCTCGACGGCGCCTCGCTCGACGACCCACAGGTTGCCACCCCGGATGAACGCGATGCGCCCACCGTCGGGAGACCAGGCGGGGGAGCCGCCCTCCACCCAGAACGAGGGCCCACCCGCTGCACCCGGAGCCGCCGCGAGGAGATAGATGCCCGATCCGTCGGGCCCCTGCCCCGTCACGGCCAGCCACGCGCCATCCGGAGAGACGCTGACCCCTCGCGCGCCGGCGTTTTCGCGGTTGATGTTCTCGAGCGTCAGGGGCAGGCGCGACGCCTGCTGCGCCAGCTGTACCCCCGCGTCGCCGGTGCAACCGGCGGCGAGACCACACGCCATGGCGAGCGCTGTCCGGGCGTGCCGCCGCGCCCCCGCACACGCCGCCGCGCGCCTCATGGCGCGGCCTCCCGAGCTTCACCCAGATGTTCGCGGAAGAAGCGCAGCAGCCTGCCGTACGCATCGATCCGATTCTCGGGCCGACCGAACCCGTGGTGCTCGTTCGGATAGCTGTGGAACTCCACGGGATTCCCGCGCGCCCGAAGGGAGTCGACCAGCATCAGGGATTGCGAATACGGCGCCCGGCGATCCAGCTCACCGTGCATGACGAGGAACGGGAGCGTTCGATCGACGCGGTCGAGGTGCCGGATGGAGGCGGTTCGCTCGTAGCGCTCGGGCTCCTCGCCGGGTTTGAATCCGAGGTGCCCCTCGATGATCCAGAACTGCATGAGGCGGTCGCCATCCTCGTAGGCCCGCTCCCAATCGAAGATGCCGTACAGCGGCGCCACGGCGCCGAACGGCTCCGAGGCGCGAGTGACCGCGGCCATCGTCATGATTCCCCCGTAGCTGCCGCCGTACATGCCGACCTTGTCGTACGTGTACGGAAGGGCGGCGAGGTACTCCGCCGCGGCCACCGCGTCCCATCCCTGACCCGCCGCCCAATCGCCCAGCGACAGATCCTGAAAGTCACGCCCATGACCCGAGCTGCCGCGGTATTCGATCGCCAGCACGATGAAGCCCTCGTGGCTCATCAAGTGCTCGAGCGAGTGGAATCCGTTTCCGTACGCGTTGTTGCCGCCACCATGCGCCTGCACGAGCGCGGGATAGCGTTTCGAGGGGTCGAAATCGGGCGGCAGATAGAGGTAGCCGAGGATGTAGAGTCCGTCGCGCGCCGGGAACGTGATGCGGCGTGCGGGTCGGAGGTCCCGGAAATCGGTGGCCCAATCCGTGATCACGACCGGCGCCCCCCCATCGAGATCCAGCACGTGTATCTCGCCCGCGCGCGTGGGTGTGGAGCGGACATACGCGATGGCGCTGCCGTCTCCGGCGACGGTGAAGTTCCCGAGGCTCCCCTCCTCGTAGGTCAGCTTCGTGGCGACGCCACCATCGATGGGCAGGCGCCACAGGTTCGCGTCGCCCTCCCACTCGTATCGGAAAAAGAGGGCCTTCGAGTCGGGGCTCCAGGCCATCTCCACGTTGCCGTTCCCGTCCGATGCGTAGGCCTCGGTGTCGATGCGACGCAGCGTCGCCCCCGGCATGTCCACGACGAAGAAGTCGCTCTGGTCGCCATACCAGAACACGGACTTCTCCACGCCGTTGAAGGCGATGTGCCGTCCATCGGGGGACCACACGGGGTTCGACATCACGTAGGCCGCGGACGTCAGCTTCACGGTCTCCCCGTTCGCCACATCGACGACCCACAGGTCATCCTCGAGCGGATCGCTCCGATTGCTCACGTACGCGATCTGCCGGCCATCCGGCGACCACTCGGGTGCCCAGCGGAGCTCGTCCCAGGGGTTCGTCTCGAACGTGATCTGGCGTACCTCCCCGCTCCCGACGTCCACCACCCAGACGTCCTGGTGACCCGCTCGGTCGGACAGGAACGCGATCCGCGTCCCGTCGGGCGACCAGGCGGCGCTTCGCTCCCCTTCCTCATCCGCCGTGATCTGCCGGGGCGTGCCGCCCGAGCGCGGCACCACCCACAGGTCCGAAGCGCGCGCGAACGCGATCCGGTCGCCGCGCGGCGACCAGATGGGGGAGGATTCCGTGCCGTCATCCGATACCAGCAGACGCGGGTTCTCCCCCCGCGCCCCGGCGATCCACAGCTTGTTCGATCCGGACCGGTTCGAGACGAACACGACCTCTCGTCCGTCGGGAGCGAACTGCGGATCGCGGACGCCGATCGTCCGGTTCATCGACTCGAGGGTGAGCTCCACCGGCTGCTGGGCGACGCCCGACCCGGGCAGGACCCCGGCCGCGATGAGGGTGGCGATCCCGATCGGCAGGCTCCCGCTCCACCATGAACGCGCCCGGGACCGCGGACGCGGGCTCACCACCATACCTCCCGGAGCACCCGCAGCGCGTTGCCGCCGAGGACCTTCTCGATGTCTTCGTCGCGGTATCCGGCCCTCACGAGCCACCGCAGGATGTTGTGCGACCCCTCGGTCGGATTCTCGATGCCTGTCACGTACTCCACCTCCGGATAGGCCGGCGCACCCCCGGATCCCGCCCCGCCGTTGCGCGAGGACCGTGACTCCGCGAGCGACAGCCGCGCCGAATACGTGTGGTGCAGCCCCACGTGGTCGCCGTACAGCGTGTCGGGCCCGAACGAGACGTGGTCGATCCCCACCAGATCGACGATGTACTCGAAGTGCTCCATATAGGAGTCGAGCGAGTGTCGAGGGGTCTTGCGCGTGATCGTCGTGTGCGGCGCGGCTTCGATCCCGATCACGCCGCCCTTGTCGGCGCAGGCTCTCAGCACGTCATCGGGGGCGAGCCGGTTCGAGTCCCACAGGGCGCGGGCGCCGATGTGGCTGATCACGATCGGCCGGCGGCTCGTCTCGATCACGTCGAGGGTCGTCTGATCCCCCGCGTGGGAGCAGTCGATCAGCATCCCGACCTTGTTCATGCGCTCCACCGCGCGCCGCCCGAAGGTCGTCAGACCCCCGTCCCGCGGCTCCTTGAGCCCCGCGCCCAGGGAGTTGGCCTCGCTGTAGGTGATACCCAGCAGCCGGACGCCGAACCCGTACAGGACCTCTATGCGGTCGAGCTCGTTCTCGATCATCGCGGCGCCCTCGAGGGACGCGATCCACGCGAGCTTGCCCTCGCGGTGGGCACGCAGGATGTCCTCCACGCCGTGTGTCACGACGACGAAGTCCTGGTGGGCCAGGTCGCAGAGACGCATCCCGAGGTCGTGGAGCACCTCCGTCCACTTCCAGCCCCCCATCGACTCGATCTGGCACAACCCATCCATCAGGTTGTCGAACACGGCATCCCAATGCGAGGCGGCCAGCCCCTCGAAGGCCGTCGCCATGCGGCCGTGTCGGATGTACTCGGGCGTCTCGTCGGTGCGCGCCGGAAACAGGCCCAGATGCTCATGGAGCGAGATCATCACCAGCTCCCCGGCCAGCCGCTCGACACGGGCCTCCTGGTCCGGAGTCAGCTGCACCAGCTCACTCTGTACCCGGTCGACCTCGGCCGTGAGCTCGAAGGCCCGGTAATCGACGTCGGCCTCCAGATACTGGAAGGAACGATACGCGGTATATGACTTCTTCAAGACGGCCTCACGGGATCGGAGGGTGCACCGGGGAGTGGGGACGGCCGGTGGCCGACCTCCACCCCATCCGGGCGAGTGTCAGAGTCGTGCGAGATCACAGATCCGGATTGTTGTTGCGCTCGACCTCGGGTAGCGGGATGCAGGTCTGAGTCCCCATTGGGAACCCCTGCGGGGTGGAAGTCGGGAAGAAGTCCAGCCCGTACTGATCCACATAGCGACGCAGGTCGCCCTGACGGACGCCCTCCAGAAAGAGCGTCCGCTTGCGCTCGTCGATCACCTTGAGGAGGATTTCGTTCGACGGAGATCCCGTCGGCGTCCACTGCACGGCGATCCCGTGCCGCGAGCGGATGTCGTTGATGATGTCTACCGCGGTCTGCCCCCCCATGACCTCGGCGATGATGTATTGCGCCTCGTCACCGCTGGCGATGCGAAGTGAGGTGGAGGGGTTGGGGACCTTCAGGGGCGCGTACAGGGGCTGGGATGGCTCGAAGGCCGGTCGCGGATCGAGCGCGAGCTCCACGCGAGGATCCGGCATCCCGGTCCCATCGATCGTGAGATCGCGGAAGGCGGGCCCCACGCTCCAGTTCCCGAAGTCCCACGTGCGGAAGTGGATCCGGTTACGCTGCTCGAAGGAGGCGGTCGAGTAGTTGGCGAAGTACTCGAAGTCCGGATCCACCTGCTGGGCATCCTGCACCGCGCCGTTCTGGTTCCCCTGGAACAGGCGTACGCGCGCCCTCCCGACGAGCGCGAGCTGCCGGATGTCGTCGGCCGCATCGGCGGCATCGATGGCGGCCGTGAACTCGGCCTCGGCCCGTGCGTACACATCGGCCGTGCTGAGCTCGGGACCGACCCCGCCGAACGCGGTGCTGCACCACAGGTCGCCGATCCAGGTCTTTCCGAGCCCTGTATAGGCGGAGAACAGGGCGTACTCCGCCGCGTCCGTCCCGGCATTCGGATACTCGGCGAAATCACCGGCCTCGAGCCGCTCCTGTTGGATGTCGGCGATCGCGACGGCGCGCTGGATGAGCCCGTAGTTGCCGCCGCCGATCGAGCTTCCACGCCCCACCCCGCCGCAGCAGTCGATGCCCACGTCACGGCGATCCCAAGCCTGGACTCCGGGAGCCGTCCCGGAGTTGACGAACTCATCGTTGAACAGCCCCGCCCACACGATGAAGCTGTCGTAGGACTGGAACAGGTCGGCGGTGGCGCCCACCACGGCCGCGCTCAGGGACACGGGGCTGTTCGCGTCCACCGTCTGCGGATCGCTGTCCACGCTCAGCAGGCTGTCACACCCCGCCGCGGCGAGCAGCGCGAGCGGCAGCAGGAGGGCGGCCCCACGCACGGTTCCGCCGCGCTTTTCGGTGACATCGTTCATGGAACCCCTCCTCGCCTTCACGTTGGGACCTCCTCGGTGTCGTCCCGGCTCGCCCGCGGCCCGTTGTCTCCCACCGATCCTGCGCATCAGAACACCACGTTGAGCCGCGCGAAGAACGTCCGCACCGGCGGCTGGCTGAAGAACTCGGAGGCGTTGAACGAATCCCGTCCGCCGTCGTAACGCAGCTCGGGATCGAGCCCCTTGTATCCGCTGAAGGTGGCCAGATTGCGGCCACCGATCGTGATCCCGAGCGCGTGGATGAAGCGCAGCCTCGATAGGAGGCTCGGTGGCAGATCGTAATTGAGCGTGAGCTCGCGCCACTTCACGTAGTCCGCGTCGAACACGAACAGCGGGGTGAGCGCCTCGTCCCCGATCTCCATCGAGGCCTGCTCCTCGGGCGTCGACTCGGCCTGGCGGAGCGCGAACGCTCGCGATCCGCTCGAGTTCGGGATGAAGGGGGTCCGGAACTCGTTCGACTGGTCGAACTTCACGAATCCCGCCGCCCGGTCGAACAGCGTGAACAGACGCAGCCGCCCGAACAGCGTCAGGGTCGCCGACAGGTTCTGCTCGTTGCTCGGCGCCTGGTTCCCCAGGTAGCGGTCCATGGGCGCATCGGCGGCCGGTGTCCCGCCCGGACCGAGATTGCCGGGAAGGAACACGACGCTGCCCGGCACGATGCTGCCGTCGCTGGCGCGCTGCGCCTCGGAGACGATTCGACCGTAGTAGGCGCCCGGCGCGTAGCCTTCCCTGAACATGAGGTGGTCCTGCCCGAGCCCGAACTTGATCGGCGCCTCCTCGCCCAGGTCCGTGACCATCGGGCTCTGGGTGAAGAACCCGAGGTTCAGGTCCAGCGTCACGTTCGACTTCCGGATCGCCGTGCCGCCGATCTGCGCCTCGAACCCGTGGTTCGTGATCTCGCCCAGGTTCACGAACTTCGTGCCGCTGAACCCGGTCGAGGGGGCCACGTTCGTCGCCACGATCGCGTCGGTCGTCCGCTGGTTGTAGTACGTGAGCTTGAAGCCGACCCGGTCGTCGAAGGCGGACCCGTCGAATCCGACCTCGAACTCCTCGTTGCGCTCGGCGGCCAGATCGGCGTTTCCGGGGCTCAGGAGACTGATTCCGCTCACGGGGTTCCCGTCGACGACGACGCGCACCGAACGGAACGTTCGTGCCTCGGCGAACGGCGCGGGAGCCTGCGCGGCGCGGCCCCACGCGAAGCGGAATCGGAAATCGTTCACCGCGTCGACGTTCCAGAACGGCATGTCGCTGAACACCGCCGACAGGTTCGCGCTCGGCGACACGATCGCGCCGAGGTTGTCACCGAAGGCGCTGTTGTCGTCGACGCGCACCGAGCCCGTCACGAACAGGTAGTCGTTGTACCCGAGGCGCTCCTGGAAGAAGGCCCCGAGCTCGTTGTTCTCGATCTTGTCCGAGCTTCCGTCGAACGTCAGGGCGGCGTTGCACGCGATGGCGGTGGCGCTCGCGAACCCCCGGCCGCTGCAAGCCACGATCTTGCGCTGCGTTCCGAAGAACTGGGCTCCGACGGTCGTGGCGGACGAGACCTTCTCGGTGAGATTGAACGTCCCCGTCGCCGCGCCCTCGGCGGTGATCGTCTGCCCCGTCTCCTGGGAGTCGTTGATGACCCCGTTCGAGTTCCCGCCGAACGGCCGGTCCGGATCGAGCGGCACGAGGTTGCGGTTCTCCGTCTGGCTGAAGTCGAGCCCGGTCGTGAGGCGTGTCGACAGCCACGCGTTGGGACGCCAGTTCGCCGTGACGCTGGCGATGAAGCGTCCGATGTCCTGTGTGTTGTCGATCGTGGCGAGCTTGTCGAAGTTCGCGGTGAGATTGCCCTGACGGGCCTCACACAGGCTCTCGGGCGCCCCGGAGAGCACCGTCGTGAGGCAATCCCCCCGGCTTCCATCGGGGAGCGTCCCGTACGAGAACAGCGGCAACCCGGCTCCGGCGTTCGTGATCATGCCGACCGCGCTGCGGTCGTTGTCGGGGAGCCGTACCCGGCCCAGGGTGAGGTTCGTGCTCACGTCGATGTCGAGATTGGCCGCGGGCTGCGCGCCGACGTTGGCTCGGAACGAGAACCGCTCCACCCCGTTGTTGGCGAGCACCCCCTGGGTGTCTTCGTACCGGGCCGAGACGAAGTAATCCACGCTCTCGATCCCCCCGCGCGCCGTGAGGGCGTAGCTCTGCTCGTGCGCGGTCCGGAAGGGATCGGTGTTGGGGTTCTTGAGCGGATTGTTGGTCGCGAAGATGTCGCCCGTGACCGGATTCAGGACCGGATTCCACTGCTGGATCCGAGGATCGCCGATGTCGGTGATCCCCCCACCCGTGGTGAGGTTGTAGTAGTTGTCCCAGTACTCGTTGAAATCGTACGAAAGCCCCTGCTCGGTCTGGAACGTGACCTGGGTGTTGGAGCGCCGGCCCGTCTTCGTCGTGACGAGGATGACGCCCGCCGCGGCCTCGGAGCCGTACTGCGCGGCGGCCGTGGGCCCCTTGAGGATCTGCACGCTCGCGATGTCGGCCGGGTTCAGGTCGTCGAGCCTCGAGATCGTCTGGCCGTTGCCGAAGTCGAACGACCCCGGACCCGTCCCGGTCGCGTTCGAAACGCGCACTCCGTCGATGTAGATGATCGGGTTGTTGTCCTGCGTGAGACTCGTCGAGCCTCGCACGCGCACCGTCGAGGCGGCTCCCGCCGATCCGGAGGATTCAGTGATCGATACGCCGGTCGTCCGTCCCTTGAGCAGGTCCGAGAAGTTCTCGACCGCCGCCTTGTCGACCGCGGCCTCCGCGTCGAAGATCTCGAGGTCGGTGCCGATCTGCGCCCGACGCGCGTCTCCCGCCTCGAGCGACACGACGAGCTCGTCGAGCGAGATCGTCCGCGTCTGGAGCTGGAAGTCGGCGGTGGCCGTCTGCCCCGCCGCCACCGTCACGGTCCGGGTGACCGCGGCGTACCCGATCGTGACGGCCTGCACCTGGTAGGTGCCGGGCAGGATGTCGATCGTGTACCGCCCCTCGTCGTTCGTGAACGCGCCGATGTCAGTGTCCACGATCCCGACGGCGGCACCCGACAGGGGACGACCATCGGGGGCGGTGACCAGTCCCTGGATGCGGCCTTGCTGCGCCGCCGCCCTCGTGGCCGACGTCACGAGCAGGACGGCCAGGAGCGTCAGATTCTGTAGCGCACGATCGAGCCTCATGGAGATCTCCTTGTCATTTGTAGCGGACCCCGTCCTTGATCACGTGCACCACGTTCCGCAGCACGCTCATGTCGCGTAGCGGGTTGCCATCGACGACGATGATGTCGGCGAGCCGCCCCGGCTCGACGGTCCCGAGCTCGTCGCCGAGACCGTACAGTCGTGCGGGGAGGCGCGTCGCGGCCGAGATCACCTTGATCGGCGGCATGCCGTACCGGACCAGCAAGTCCATTTCCTGCCACGTGGACTCGTAGTGGAAGTTCATCGGGGTACCCGAGTCCGTGCCCACCAGGATCGTCACGCCACCCTCCCACAGCTGCCGGAACTTCTGAGCGTGCCACGGGTTGATCGCCTTCTTCTGATCGAAGTAGCTCAGTCGCTCCGGATGCTCGATCGACGCCCTCACGTCCTCGTAGATCGCGGGGGGCAGGTCGGCCTTCAGACGCGGATCATCCAGTCGCTCGGGGTAGTCCTGGGTGATGTTGTAGATGCGGCTCACCACGGACGTGAAGCACGATGCCACCCCGTGCGTGGCCATGAGGCGAATGCTCTCTTCATCGTACAGGGGCAGGGGACGGGCGTTGACGTGCTCGATCGTGGCTGCGCCCATCTCGACCGCGGCGCGGAGCTCCTCCGCATCGTAGCCGTGCGCCGCGATGTGCAGACCGGCCCGTCTCGCCTCCTCGGAGATCGCCCGCCGCTCCTCGGGTGTGAGGCGGTCCGCCTGGATCACCTTGATGACGTCCACCCCGGCCTCGACCAGACGGCGCGTCTTGGCGCGAGCATCCTCCTCACCGTCGATGGTCCAGCGAAACAGGGCCTGTGTCGGACCGGTCGTCTTCTGCAGGAACGGACCGGATACGAACATGCGGGGACCCGGCAGCCGCCCCTCGGCGATCTCTCGTTTCAGCCACAGGATGTCCTCGAGAGGCGCGCCGAGGTCCCTCGCGCTGGTGACTCCCGCCATGAGGAGCTCGCGCGCCGAGATCGGCATCAGCTCGCGCAGGCGCTCTCCATAGCGCGGGAAGTACTCGTCGTAGTCGCCGTGTCCGACCAGCATCGTGTGCACGTGAGCGTCGTGCAGACCGGGCATCACGGTCCGGCCGTTGGCGTCGACGACCTCCGCCCCCGGCGGGATCTCCGTATCGTCGACGGTACCGACGTGCGTGATCCGGTTGCCGCTCACGAGCACCACCGCGTTCTGCACGGGCGGTCCCTCGTTCCCATCGATCAGCGTGCCGCCCACGATGGCGAGCGTCACGGCACCGGGTGTGGACGCACCATCGGTCGGGGCCGAACGCCCCTGACCGGCCACCCCCGGCACCGCGACGATCGGGAGAACGAGCGACGCAACGGCGAGCCGACGGCTCACGACGCCTCCCGCCCTTCGACCAGAGCCCCGTCCCGTACCACGACCTGCCCCCCCTGTATCACGACCACCACATTGCGCAGCGCGCTCATGTGCCGAAGTGGGTTGCCGCGGACGATGAGGATGTCGGCGAGCCTGCCCGGCTCGATCGTCCCCAGATCCGCCCCCACCCGGTTGAGGAGCGCCGCGTGGCGGGTGGCCATCCCGATCACCTCGAGCGGCGGGATGCCGGCTCGGGTCAGGAGGTCCATCTCCTGCCAGGTCGACTCGTAGTGGAAGTTCATCGGGGTCCCGGAGTCGGTGCCGACGACGATCTGCACGCCACCCTCGTAGAGCTGGCGGATCTTCGTGTCGTGATGCCGATTGTGCGTCTTCGCGCCGGAGAAGTAGTTGAGCCGGCCGGGGAAGCGCAGAGACGAGACGACATCCTCGTACAGCTCCGGCGGGAGATCGGCGGCCAGACGCGGGTCGTCGACCCGCTCCGGGAACGCCGCCGTGATGTCGTACACCCGTTGCACGATCGACGTGACCGAAGCCCGGATTCCGTTCTCGGCCATGACGCGGATGGTCTCCTCGGGATAGCGCGGTAACGGACGCGCTCCGATGTGCTCGATCGAAGCCACCCCCATCTCGGCCGCCTCGAGCACCTCCTCGTGGCTGTTGGCGTGCACGGCGATGGGCTTCCCCGCCCGGCGTGCCTCCTCGGCGATCGCGCTTCGCTCTTCCGGCGTCATCTGCGCGAGCTGGATGACCTTGATGACATCGACGCCCGCATCGATGAGTCGCCGCGTCTTCGTCCGCGCATCCTCCGGCCCGTCGACGGTCCACCGGAACCCGCCCTGGATCGACGAGTCGTAGCTCGTCCCTTGCGCCGCGGGCAGCGAGTGCTGGAGGAACGGGCCGGATACGAACAGACGGGGCCCCGGGAGGCGCCCCGCCTCGATCTCATCCCTCAGCCACAGGATGTCTTCGAGCGGAGCCCCCAGGTCGCGGGCACTCGTCACGCCGGCCAGCAACAGCTCACGTGCGCTGATCGGCATGATCTCGCGCAGGCGCGACTCGTACCTTGGGAAGTAGTCGTCGTACACGCCGTGGCCGACGATCATCGTGTGGACGTGCGAATCGGTGAGCCCCGGCAGCACCGTGTATCCCTCTGCGGATACGACCCGAACGCCGGTCGGTATCTCGGTGTCGGCCACTGTCCCCACGTGGACGATCCGGTCATCGCCGATGAGGATCACGGCGTCCCGGAGAGGCGATCCATCCGTTCCGTCGATCAGGTAGCCGCCGACGATGGCCAGCGTGACCCTGGCGGGCGCCTCCTGACCCGCTCCGGCTCGCGGACCCACGAGCGCGGCGAGAGCCGCCACGGCGAGCCTGCACGTCACCCCGTCGATCGGCATGTCGATGCAACTCCGCGTGGGAGAAACGGATCCCCGCCCCGCACACACGATCCCGGTGAAGTGTATTCTGTATACGAAATGCAGTTGTCGGCGGCAAGGGTCCACCTGTCCCCCGACCCTCCCCGAGACAGGGACCCCGTTTCCCGTGCGCCTCCACGAGTCCGTGCGGATAGCCCACGTTTGTGAGGCTCGCCAGCTTGCGGGTCCCCTAGGAATTCGCGACGCCGCCTTGTACTGTATACCGACGCTCGAACCGAACTGGGCCCCATGCCGCCTTCGACCCAGGCGGTGCCGGATCTCGTCGGACCCGCGGTCGCGCGGGTCCTTCAGGGGACGCAACCGGGCCCCGGATTTGAACATGGTGAATTCCGTCATTCGCCAGCCGCTGAGGCGTGAGGCGCGTCGCATGCTGCTGGATCGGCTGTTGTCGGGAGCCCTCGGCCCGGGCGACCGGATCAACGAATCGCAACTTGCCGCGGAGATAGGAGTGAGCCGGACTCCGCTGCGGGAGGCCCTGATTCGGTTGGAGATCGAGGGGCTGGTCGAGAACGACAAGGGCAAGGGGTTCTATGTCCTGCCCCTGGATGCCAAGCACGCGCGAGACCTGTATACAGTGATGGGACTCCTCGAATCCCAGGCGCTCGACACGTCCGGTCCCCACCCGAAGGAAACGCTCGATCAGCTGGAGCGCCTGGAGGAGCGCCGCTCGAGCGCCAAGAGGAGCCACGACTTCGACGAGGCGATCACCCTGGACCGGAAGTGGCATGCGCTGCTGGTGGGCGAATGCCCGAACGAGGAGTTGCTCAGGATCCTGGACATGGCCCGCGACCGCCTGTACCGCTATGAGCACGTGCTCGCGCGACAGCGGGAATGGCAGGGGCGCGACCACGACAACCACGCCCGCATCATCGACGCGCTGCGGGACGGGAATCGCGGGCTGGCCGTCGAAATCCTCAAGCACCACTGGCAGAAGGGTGCGGAGATCCGCGCCGCGTGGCTTGCCCGTCCCGAAACGCCGGCCGACTCGAATTGGACCTCCCTCATGTGACGGAGCGCGGATGAACGTCGCGTATCTGGCACCCGGTCCCCTGTCGGCCACCTCGCTCGGTCCACAGGAGTTGGACCGTCGCCGGGAGTACCTGGAGCGTTACGCGTTCGCGGGCACCGATATACAGGTGCGGGAAGCCGAGCGCGGCCCGACCTCCCTCGAATCGGCATGGGAGGAAGTGCGGGCGGTACCCGAGATCGTCCGCGGCGTGAAGAGCCTGGCCGTCGAAGGAGCCGATGCGGTCATCATCGGCTCCTTCGACGATCCCGGATTGGCCGCCGCCAGAGAACTGGTTCGGATCCCCGTGATCGGACCGGCCCAGGTGAGCTGCCACCTGGCTGCCCAGCTCGGAGATGAGTTCGGCATCCTCACCGTCGTCGACGAGGTGATCCCCCTCCTTCGCAGGCTTCTGCGCTCCTACGGGCTCGGGGACGTGCTCGGTCCGATCCGTTCGGTCCATGTCCCGGTCCTCGAACTCCGGCGTCAACCCGACACGGTCCTCGAGAACCTCACGCGCGAAGGCAGGATCCTGCTCGAGGCCGGGTGCGACACGCTCGTCCTGGGGGGCATGACCCTCGGCTTCCTGGGCGTGGCGAAGGACCTCGAGGAGCGGCTGGGCGTGCCGGTGATCGACCCGGTGCTCACGTCTCTCAAGATGGCCGAGGCGACGGTGAGCCTGTCCGCGGTCCACTCGGCCCGTGCCTACCCACCGATGCGCGAATCGTAGCCTCCTCGCCGCCCGGGGTCGTGATCGGCCACCCGGGAGCACATTCTCGCCCGCGGCTCGCCCCCTCCTCCGTTCCGGGCTGCCGAAACACTCGTGCGCCCTCGGGTTAGGTACCTGAGCAGACTGTGAACTCGTCTGGCATCGTCTTTCCGGGGGGTGCGGGGAGTGCCGGGGCCATCGGTTTCGAGCGGCGGAGGCAGCCATGAGCCGGCGGAGGTCGTTGTCGTTGGGGCGCCGCACGGACGCGGCCGCGTCGCCGGGTGGCGCGACCGAGGCGCGCGGCTCGTCGCTCGGCTCGAGGCTACGAGCCACTCGACGCGGGCGGCGCGGCCGCCGGGTGCCTCACGCGTCGGTCGCCTCGTCCACCGCCACGCCCGGCCGGCGTCGATCCCTGCGGGCGTCGCCCCCGGTCGCGCCGGAGCGGCCGCACGCCGGTCCCGACGTGCCGGTCGTCCTCCTGGACGCGAAGGAGCGCCTCGCCACGAGGGCGGCCAGGGCCCTGGTCCTGCTCGGCTTCTTCCTCGTGGGCGGCGTGCTCGCCACGGCGGCGATGCCGTGGTTGGGGACGGCCGTGGACGAGGCGCTCTCAGAGGTCCGCTCGGTGGCCGAAGCCGGGCTCCTGCATGCCGCCGATCGGGCGGGCGAGCGGCCGGTGGACCCGACCCCCTGACCCGGTGGCGCGCCTCCGACGCGGCGCACCGGAATCGTGGCGCCGTCGCCCCCGAGCCCGGGGCCGTTTCCGCGCGTCCGACCGACGAGTATCCTGAAGGAACACGCGTCCTCACGATTCCGGTCTCAGATGTCCGCTGATCCAGCTTCCCGCGACCCGCGACGAACCGTCCCGCGCCGGTATCCTTCCGGGCCCGAGCGCGGCGATTCGCACCCTGTGTTGCTTCCCCCGAACCGGATGCCGGGGAGCCTCCTGGGGCGTCATCGTCGGGAGATCCTCGCCATGCTGGGCGGCGCTCTCGCCGCCCTCGGGCTGTGGCTCTTCCTCGGGCGTCCCGACCCGGGGTTCCTCGGCTCCGGGCGCTTCGCGAGCCCCCGCGCCGACATGCGGGCCGCGCATGCCGGGAACGGCGCCGAGGGCACCGCCGTCGCGGACACGTCGCCCTCCAGCGTGGCGGATTCCGCGGATCCGGACGGGGCCGCAGCGACGCCCCGTCGCGCCATCCCGACCCCGTCGGCCGCCGCGGACGCCATCTCGGCGGTGACCCGGGGATCCGCGTCTCCGCCGGCCTCGCCCCCCGCCCAGACCTTGCAGGAGGCCGACACCCCGCGGCGGGAGCCCGCCGGGGAGAGGGCGCCCGCCACGGCTCCGCCCCGCGTGACTCCGGCCTCACCCGATCCCGCTCGGCCGGCGTCGAGCACCGATTCCACGCTCCCGCCGGAGGACGCGGTCCCGGCCACGGCGGTCGAGGCCCGGGTGGCCGCCGAGGTCGCCGTGACGCGGTACGTCCGCGCCATCGAATCCGGCGACCTCGAGGCGCTCCGCCGGGCGCACCCCGGCATCACCGACAGGGAGGCGGCGGCGTGGCGCGAGGTGTTCCAGAACGGCGAGAGCTTCGCGGCCGTGCTCCGCATCGCCGACGTGGCGGTGGACGGGAACAGCTCCCGGGTAGACGTTCGGGGATCGTGTCACTACTACGACCTCTCGCTCCGCCGCTTCGTGGATGTTCCCGTGACGCTCGTGATGTTCCTCGCCCACGACGGGCGGGCCTGGCACCCGGTGTTGGCCGCCGACCTGTCGCGCGACCCGGGATCCTGAGCCGCGGCCGGCCGCGGGTGACGGCCGGCCGGGCGCGGCACCGGACGCCGTGAGCGACCGGGAGGCGGCCACCGTCGAGCGGGTCCTGGGCCGGCTGGGACGGCGGCTCGTCGTCGGGCTTCCGCTCGGGCTCGGGAAGCCCAACCCGCTCGTCAACGCGTTCTACGCGCGAGCGAAGACGGACCCGTCGATCGAGCTCGACCTCGTGACGGCCCTGTCGCTCCACCCGCCCACCGCACGGAGCGACGTCGAGCGGCGCTTCCTCGAGCCGTTCGTCCACCGCCACTTCGGCGCCGACTACCCGCGTCTCGACTACGTCGAGGACCTGCACCGCCGCCGGCTCCCCGACAACATCCGCGTGACGGAGTTCTACCTCCGGTCGGGCGCCTTCCTGGGGAACCCGCTCGTCCAGCGGCGCTACATCTCGAGCAACTACACGCACGTGGCGCGCGACCTCGTGGACCGCGGCGTGAACGTCATCCTGCAGCTCGTCGCCGAAGGGCGCATGGGCGGCGAGACGCGCTACAGCCTGTCGTCCAATCCCGACGTGACCCTCGACCTCGCCGACCGACTGGCGCGCACCCCGGGTCACGAGTGCCTCATGATCGGCCAGCTGCACCCCGGGCTCCCGTTCATGCACGGCGACGCGGTCGTGGGGCCGGAGTTCTTCGACGAGATCCTGCCACCCGCGGCCCCCTACCGTCTGTTCGCCGTGCCGCGCGAGCCCGTGTCGGTCCAGGACTACTGGGTGGGGCTCAACGCGAGCGAGCTGGTCGCCGACGGCGGAACGCTCCAGCTCGGGATCGGCGCGCTCTCCGACGCGCTCGTGTACGCGCTCCTCCTTCGCCAGCGGCACAACGACGTATACCGCGAGCTTCTCTCGCGCCGCTGCGCAGCGGCGCGGGTGCCGACCGGGACGGCGCGAGGACCCGGTCCTCTTCCGGGACCCGGGCCCCTCGGGGGCCGCGAGCCGTTCGACACCGGTCTGTACGGCGCGAGCGAGATGTTCATGGACGGGTTCATGCACCTCTACCGGGCCGGGATCCTCAGGCGCGAGGTGTTCGACGATCCCGAGATCCAGGCGCGCGCGAACGCCGGCCGCCTCGACGAGACGCCCGGGCTCGTGGGGAGCGGGGCGCTCATGGACGCGGCGTTCTTCCTCGGCAGCGGTCCGTTCTACGAGTTCCTGAACGGGCTCGACGAGGACGAGCGCCCCCGCTTTCGCATGACCTCCGTGCGTCGCATCAATCAGCTGTACGGGGGCAGCGAGGCGCTCGAGATCCTCCAGCGCCGGCGGGCGCGCTTCTTCAACACCTGCATGATGGTGGACGTGACCGGGGCCGCCGTGTCGGACGGGCTCGCCGATCACCAGGTGGTGAGCGGCGTGGGGGGACAGTACAACTTCGTCGCCATGGCGCACGCCATGGAGGACGGCCGCTCGATCCTCATGCTGCGCAGCACGCGGGAATCGGCCGGCGGGGTCACGTCCAACGGGGTCACGTCCAACGTGGTGTGGGAATACCCGCACACGACGATCCCCCGCCACCTGCGCGACCTCGTCGTCACCGAGTACGGCGTCGCCGACCTGCGCGGGCGCACCGACGAGGAGTGCATCCAGGCGCTCCTGGCCGTCACCGACGCCCGCTTCCAGGACGAGCTCGCGTCGCGGGCGCGCTCGGCGGGCAAGCTGGCACGGGACTGGGTCGTCCCCGACCACGCCCGGGGAAACACCCCCGCCGCCCTCGCCGAGCGGCTGGTGGCCGAGCGCGGGCGGGGCTTGTTCGAGGACTACCCGTTCGGGTCCGACTTCACCGAGGTCGAGCAGCGGCTGGTGCGGGCGCTCCAGTACCTGAAGCGGCGGACGCGGAGCCGCCCGGCTCTGCTCGCCGATGCGCTCCGCGGGCGCCCGGGGGACTTTCGGGACGAGATGGCGCGTATGGATCTGGCACGGCCGAGCGGGCTCCGCGAGCGCGTCTCGGCCCGCGCCCTCGCCCGGGCCCTGGAGAAGACCCGGACATGAGGGGACCCGCGCCGCAGACCGCGATCGCGGGCGCCGGCACCTGGGGGTGATTCGCCGTCAGTCGAGCGCGACGCGCGGCAGGAGGGGGCTCAGGTGCATGAGCAGGTCGTAGGCCGACACGCCCACCGCCTCCGCCAGGCGGTTCGGGTGGATGTCCGGGTGGTCGGGACCGAGCAGCGTCGCCACGTCGCCGACGCGAACGGCGGGCTCGTCGCCCACCTCCACGATCGTGTGGCTGGCGCTCACGGCCCCGATGGCGGGATAGGTGCGCTCGCCGATCAGCACGCGTCCGCCCTCGACCGCCTCGCGCGGGTAGCCATCCGCGTGCCCGACCGGGAGGGTGGCGATCCACACGGAGCGCTCGGCCACGTAGCGCCGCCCGTAGCTCACCGACCCTCCCGGCTCGAGACGGGCGACGCGCGTCACGCGGGCGCGGAGCCGCACGGCGGGGAGGAGGGCCGCCTTCGCGCGCTCCTCTCGCGGCCGGCTGGGGTATGCGCCGAACAGGGCGACCCCGGGGCGGACGAGGTCGAGATGGGCCTCCGGGAGGTGGAAGACGCCGTTCGATGAGGCCGCGTGTAGACGGCCCACGGGGAGACCGGCGTCCTCGGCCTCGGACACGACGCCCATGAACCGGCGGAGTTGCTCGCGGTCGAAGTCGGGCTCCTCGGTGAACGCCATGAACGTCCCGACGGTCCGGAGCACGCCCGCCGCTCCGAGACGCCGCATGAACGGCACGGCCTCGTCCCAGCGAACGCCCATGCGGCTCATCCCCGTGTCGAGATAGACGTGGACGGGGATGGGGGACGCGCCGGGGGTCGCTTGCACGGCGTCGGCGAGGCGCGCCGGATCGTCCTCCGCATACACCGCGAGCTCGATCCCCCGCCGCACCAGATCGGGCACGTCCGACGCCGCGGCTCGCGCCATCAGGAGCACGGGCTTCCTGACACCGGCGTCGCGAAGCGCGAGCGCCTCGTCGGTCCTCACGACCGCGAAGCCCGCGATCCCGGACATCGGCTCGAGCCTCCGGGCCACGAGCTCGAGCCCGAGCCCGTACGCGTTGTTCTTGAGCACGGCGAGGATCGGACGCCCCGACAGCCTCCGCACCTGGCCGACGTTGTGCGCCAGGGCGGTCGGATCGACCTCGACCCACGGGTCGTTGCGATCGGGCGGGATCGGGGCCTCCCGGGTGGCACGTGCCATCGGCGCCCCGAGCCGGGGGACGACCGACGCGGCAGCCGTCGCACCGAGGAAATCCCGCCGTGAGATCGTCATGGGTTCGCCTCCGGATTCGGGTGGCGGGTCGGATCGGATCGAGCCATCCTACCTGAGCACGGTCGCGCGAGGCCACGCTCCGCCACGAGCGTCGAGGGCAACCGGATCGTGTCCGTCGGCGCGCCCGGTCCGATCCCCGCCGGGGCGCGCCTGGTCGATCTGGGCGACGCCACGTCGATCTGGGCGACGCCACGCTCCTTCCGGGCCTCATCGATCTGCTCACGCACCGGATGAGCGTGGGATGGGGTCCACTGGGAGGACGCGCTGGTCACCACCACCCGGCGGCGCGGGCGACGCCCGGCAGTTCCCCCGCCCGTGTCGCGACTGTTCGATTCGCAACATCGCATCTCATGCGGTTGAGACTGGAACCCGCCACTCGATGCCCGTCGTTGCGCGCTTTCGGCACGTATTCGCGGACTCGGGTCCCGGCCCCGCGAGTGTTCGATTCGCAAGGTCGCGATACGGACCCGCGGGAGGCGTCGCGCCTGCGGCCGGACGCGCGCCGGCCTCGATCTCGGGGACATCCGAAGCTAGAGCGCGGCGCCCTTCTCCTTGAGGAGCTTCCACACCCGGTCGGGGGTCATCGGGATGTCGATGTGGCGTACGCCGAGGTGCGAGAGCGCGTCCACGACGGCGTTCGCGATCGCGGGCGGCGCCCCGACGGTGGCCGACTCGCCCACCCCCTTCGCGCCCAGCGGGTGGTGCGGGGACGGGGTGACCGTCTTGTCCGTCTCCCAGCTCGGCACCTCCATCGCGGTGGGGACCAGGTAGTCGATGAAGCTCCCGCCCTGGCTGATGTTCCCGTCCTCGTCGTAGGTGATCTGCTCGAACAGCGAGGGGGCCAGCCCCTGGGTGAGACCCCCGTGGATCTGCCCGTCGACGATCATCGGGTTGATGATGTTTCCGCAGTCGTCGACCGCCACGAAGCGGCGCACGTGCACCTCGCCCGTGCCGCGGTCGATGTCGACCACGCAGATGTAGCTCCCGAACGGGAAGGTGAGGTTGGGCGGATCGTAGTAGTCGACCGCCTCGAGCCCCGCCTCCATGCCGCGCGGGTGGTTCGTGTAGGCGGCGAACGCGATGTCCTGGATCGTCTTCCCGAGCTCGGGGGCGCCCTTGACGAAGAAGCGCCCCGGCTCCCACTCGAGGTCTTCCTCGCTCACCTCGAGCAGGTGGGCGGCGAGCTTCCGGGCCTTCGCCCGGATCTTCCGGGCCGCCATCGCTCCCGCCGCACCGGCCGTGGGGGTCGATCGGCTGGCGTACGTGCCGAGCCCGTAGGGCGCGGTGTCCGTATCGCCCTCCTCCACCTGGACGTGCTCGGCCGGGATGCCGAGCTCCTCGGCCACGATCTGCGCGTACGTCGTCTCGTGCCCCTGCCCCTGCGACTTGGTGCCGAAGCGGGCGATCGCCTTCCCGGTCGGGTGGACCCGGATCTCGGCCGAGTCGAACATCTTGATCCCCAGGATGTCGAACTGCTCGGACGGCCCGGCGCCCACGATCTCGGTGAACGACGAGATCCCGATTCCCATGAGCTCGCCGCGCTCGCGCTTCTCCGCCTGCTCCTCCAGGAGATCGTCGTAGCCGATGATCTCCTTCGCCTTGTCGAGCGCCGCGTGGTAGTCGCCCGAGTCGTACTCCCAACCGAGCACCGACTTGTAGGGGAACTCGTCCTTGTCGATGAAGTTCTGCGCGCGGAGCTCGGCGGGGTCACGCCCCAGCTCGTCCGCCATCACGTCCACGATGCGCTCGATGGCGTGCACGGCCTCCGTGACCCGGAACGAGCACCGGTAGGCGACGCCGCCGGGCGGCTTGTTGGTGTACGCCGCGTCGACCTCGGCGAACGCGTGCGGGAGGTCGTAGGAGCCCGTACAGATCGAGAACATCCCGGCCGGGAACTTGGACGGGTTGGCGGCCGCGTCGGCGTACCCGTGGTCGGCGAGCGTCTTGATCCGGAGCGCCTGGAAGGTGCCGTCCGACTTCGCGCCCAGCTGGACGGTCATGTGATAGTCGCGCGCGAACGAGTCGGCCTGGAGGTTCTCCATCCGGTCCTCGATCCACTTGATCGGCTTCCCGATCACCACCGAGGCCGCGATCGCGATCACGTAGCCGGGGTACACCGGCACCTTGCCACCGAACCCGCCCCCGATGTCGGGGGAGATCACCCGGATGCGCTCTTCGGTGAGCCCCACGTGCCCGGCGACCAGCGCGATCACCGTGCGGATCGCGTGCGGCGCCTGGGTCGTCATCCACACCGTGAGCTGGTTGTTCGTCTTGTCGTAGTCCGCCAGGCAGCCGCACGTCTCGATCGAGGCCACGTGGATCCGGGGGAGGTAGATGTCCTGCTCGACCACCACGTCCGAGTCGGCGAGCGCCTTCTCGGTCGCGTCGCGGTCGCCGGCCTCCCAGTGCCAGATGTGGTTGTCGGCCTTCCCCTCCTTGTCGGTGCGCAGCACCGGCGCGTCCGGCTCCAGCGCCTTGAACGGGTCGATCACCACCGGGAGCGGCTCGTAGCCCACCCGGACCGCGTCGACCCCGTCGGCCGCGGCATAGCGACTCGTGGCGATGACGGCGGCCACCTCCTGCGACTGGTACATCACCTTCTCGGTGGGGAGCACCATCTGGGTGTCCGACATCAGGGTCGGCATCCAGTGCAGGTTGTACTGGGCGAGCGTCTCGCCCGTGATCACGGCCAGCACGCCGGGCACCTTCATCGCCTCGTCGCTGTCGATCGAGGTGATGTTCGCGTGCGCGTAGGGGCTCCGGACGATGTCCATCCACAACATTCCCGGTCGCTCGAAGTCGTCGATGTAGTGGCCCTGTCCGCGGATGAAGCGCGGGTCCTCCTTGCGCTTCATGGAGTGGCCCATGCCGCAGATCTTCTCGGACGTCTTCGGTGTCATGTCGACCTCATCTTCTCGGCGGCATGCTGGACCGCCTTCACGATGTTCACGTAGCCCGTACAGCGGCACAGGTTGCCCGAGATCGCCCGACGGATCTCGGCCTCGCTGGGCGACGGGTTCCGCTCGAGCAGCGCGCTCGCGGTCAGCATCATCCCCGGCGTGCAGAACCCGCACTGGAGCCCGTGCTTCTCCCAGAACCCCTCCTGCACCGGGTGGAGCTGGCCGTTCTGCTCGAGGCCCTCGACCGTCCGGAGCTCATGACCGTCCGCCTGCACGGCGAGCAGGGTGCAGCTCTTGATCGGCTTCCCGTCGAGGAGGACGGTGCAGGCCCCGCAATGCGTCGTGTCGCAGCCGATGTGGGTGCCGGTGAGGCGGAGGTCGTCGCGCAGCCAGTGGACCAGGAGGAGGCGTGAGTCGACCGTCCGTTCGTGCGCCTCGCCGTTTATGGTGACGCGGATCTGATGCGTGGCCATTCGTGTGTCTCCGGACTCAGTCGGCGGCCGCGCGCTCCGCGGCCTCCAGGATCGCTCGGGTCATCATGACGCGCCCCATGGCGCGCTTGTACTCGACATCGCCGCGCCAGTCCTCGGCGGGGTCCGAAGCCGCGGCGGCCAGTCGGCCCGCCTCGCCCGCGTTCTCCGCGCTGGGCTCTTTGCCGGTGAGGAACGCCTCGGCATCGGCGGCGCGCGCGCTCGTCCCGCTCAGGTTCGTGAGGGCCAGCCCGCAGCTCGCGACGGTCCCGTCGTCCGCCAGCGTGAGCTGGGCCGCGGCGCCGGCGGTCGCGAAGTCGCCCACCTTGCGCTCGAGCTTCCGGTAGGCGCCGCCCGACCGAGGCCCCGGGAGCGGGATGCGGATCCGGGTCACGATCTCGGTCGGCTCGAGCGCGGTCATGAACGGCCCGAGGAAGAACTCCTCGATCGGGATCGTGCGCTCGCCGCCCGGTCCCAGCGCCACCACCTCGGCGCCCAGGGCGAGCATGGTGGCCGGTTGGTCGTTGGCCGGGTCGGCGTGCGCGATGTTGCCGCACACCGTGGCCCGGTTGCGGACCAGGGGATCGGCGATCACCCGCGAGGTGTCGACGAGGATCGGGAAGCGGTCCGCCACCAGCGGCGAGCTCTCGAGATCCGCCTCGCGCGCCAAGGCCCCGATCTCGAGCGCCCCGTCCGTCTCGCGGATGAAGTCCAGGTCCGGGATCCGGTTGATGTCGATGAGCTGCGTGGAGTAGCCGAGCCGGAGCTTGAGGACCGGCAGGAGGCTCATGCCCCCCGACAGCACCTTGCCGTCCTCCGGGTGCCTCTCGAGCAGGCCGATCGCCTCCTCGAGCGTGCCCGGGGCGTGATAGTCGAACCGGGAGGGGATCATCGCTCTCTCCGTAGTGTCATCGTCGCCTCAACGGTCATCGTCGTCATCGGTCATCGTCGCATCATCCCGCCACCGCGCCTCAACCGGCGTACGAGCTCGAGAACATCTCCGGCGTCGCGAGGAAGCGCTGCCGGCACGCGTCACAGCAGAAGAAGAACGTCGCGCCTTCGAACTCGACCCGTAGGGGCGTGTCGTGGGACACGGTCATCCCGCACACGGGATCGATCGCAGTGCCGTCCCGGGTCCCGGCCTCGCGGCCGGTCCGTGCCGCCCGCGCTCCATCCGTCCGCATCCGGCGCACGTCGATCATCTCGGCCAGGATGCTCACCGCGATCTCGGCCGGCGTGCGCGCTCCGATATCGAGACCCGCGGGGCTCGACACCCGATCGAGCGTCTCGCCGTCCACGCCCGCCGCCTCGAGCGCCTCCCGCAGGGCCTCGAACCGCTTCCGGCCGGCCACGAGACCCACGTACGGAGGCTCGAGCGCGAGCGCCCGCCGGAGCGCGGACTCGTCCGACTCACCGTAGGTGGCGATCACGACGTACGGGGCGCCGGGGACCCCGGCGTTCGCCGCGGCATCGGCCTCGGGCGCGTCGGCAGCCCCGGTGGCCGCCCGCCGGACGCGGAACCCGAGCTCGGGAGCCATGCGCGCCAGCGCGTCCGCCACCTCCGAGGCGCCGATCACGAGGAGGGGCTCCTCCGGAAGTTGCGGATCGAGGTACACCTCCACGGTGCCTCCGCTGTGACAGGTCATGGGGAGCACCCGGAGGCCGTTGCGTCGCTCGGCATTCGGGTCGGCGGTGAGCACGACGAGTCGCGGGGCGCCGCGCGCGAGGGCGGCGGCGGCCTCGCGGACGATGAGGTCCTTCGTGCACGCCCCGCCCAGCCAGCCGTGGAACTCGCCGTCCCGCGTGATGAGGGCGGTATCACCGAGCTGTGCGCTGGTCGGCGCCTCGCGCCGCACCACGGTGGCGAGCACGAAGGACTCGCCGTCGGCGGCGAGTCGGCCGGCCATCTGAAGCAGCTCGTAACGCACGTAGCGGGGCCCGTGAACAGGAACTCATACCGGTCCCCGGAACCCGTGGGCTCCGGGTCCGGACGACCGCCCCACCCCGCCCAGAGGAGGGACAACCTAGCGGGGGGCCGACGGCGATGCAGGCTGGCGGAGCTCGGCCGGGTCAGGCGTCGGCCGAGTCGGGCCGCTCCGAGGGGTCCTTGGCCAGGCAGTCGAGGACGATGCGATCGACGTCCGCCGGGCTGTCGACCTCGCACACGGAGGCGAGGCGACGACCGTCTACTGGCGACCGCCGTGCACGTTGTTCTACTGAAGACGTCTCCGGAGGAGGACTGCCGAAGACGACGCGAGGCGGTGTCGATTCACCCCGACCGGAGGAAGCGAGAGACCACATGCGCACGCAATCCGCGACAGCCGGCCCGCGCGCCGTGCGGCTGGTCGTGCTCGCTGGCGCCGCGCTCGTCGCGGCATGCGGCGACGGGACCACCGACCTCCCGGGTCTCCTTGTCGGCCGGTGGGGCGGCGAGGGGTTCGCGCTCGTGGTCACCTCCGACTCGGCGGCCGCGCGCTTCGACTGCGCATACGGGACCTTCGGCACACCCGTGCTGCTGTCGCCGGCGGGAGCGTTCTCCGCCGACGGGAGCTACGTCCAGGAGATCGGACCGGCCGCGTTGGGCAATCCCGCCCGCTACGAGGGCGCGGTGGATGGAGAACGCCTGACCCTCCGCGTCGTGGTCACCGACACGATCTTCGGGATGGGGACCGACACCGTGGGACCGTTCCGGGGAACCCGCGGCGGACCGGCCAGCGTGGTGTACTGCCAGTAGGAGGCGCCCGAAGCCCGCGGGTTAGTCGGAGGCCCGACGGGGGTCGACTCCCGCGGTCGACGCGCGTCAGGTCTCCCCGGCCGCCTCGGTCTCCATCGCCCCCACCACTCGCTCGAGCTCGAGGGCCATGCGCCCCGGTCGCGTATCCGCGTCCAGACGGCTGGTGAATACGTCGGCCAGACTCCGGTAGTACCACAGGGTGCCCGCCACATCCCCATGGAACCGATGCAACAACACGGGGCCGCGACGCCTGAGATCGCGCAGGATCGCGGTCGCGTTGTGGAGCTTGTCGGCGAGCGACACCACCAGCAGCCGTTCGGGGGCCTTCTCGAGGTGCGCGAGGTAGCGCTCCTTCCGCTCGCGCCACGGCATCTCTTGGCGCTCGCGCGGCGAGCCGTCCGTGCACCCCTCGACCAGCTGCAGTACCTCCGCGCCGAACTCCGTGGCGATCCGGTCGCGTCGCTCCTCGTACGAGGCGATGCCGGCCGCGTCCTCGAGCGCATCGTGCAACAATCCCGCGATCGCCTGTTCCTCCGTGCCACCCGCCTCGATCACGAACGCCGAGACGTGCATTAGGTGCCCGACGTACGGAATCTCGGTTCCCTTCCGCGTCTGCCCGGCGTGCCACTGGCGGGCGAGCGAGAGGGCCAGATCGAGTCGCAGGGTGAAGCGAGGCTCCGAAGGTGACGGGGAGGATCGAGAATCGGGCATGAGCGGCTCGCGTCTATCGAGGAGTTGAGAGGATAGGGGTCCCGGAAGCTCGACTCCACCGTGCGCTCCACCATCCGGTCCACCGTCCGTCCCGCTGTCCGCCTTGCCGTCCCGCTGTCCGCCTTGCCGTCCCGCCTTCCCGATCGCGCAGGCGCCTTTCAGGCCCTTGTCGCAACCTTGCGATTCGCACACTCGCAATACGCGCCAGAAGCTGCGTTCCAGCGTGACGCCGGCGCGAGTTCGGGGTTTCGATTCGCAACCCTGCGAGAGGGGGCCGCGGAGGGCAAGCGTCGCAGAGCGCGAAGGGGAGGCCGCGAAGAAGGAACAAACCGCCGACCCCTTCGGTACGCGCCGACGGCGTGGCCACCGATGCGCCACCCATCGCCGCCTTCTTCACCGGACGGAACGGAGATCCATGGAGCAGGACGGGAGCCTCGCCGAGCCCCGAGGCGACGCGCACGCCGAGTCCGGACGGGACGCGCACGCCGAGTCCGGACGGGACGCGCACGCCGGCGCCCGACCCGCGAGCGCGTTGGCGGCCGGGATCGCGAGCCGCCGTACGTTCGCGATCATCAGCCATCCCGACGCCGGGAAGACGACGCTCACCGAGAAGCTCCTGCTGTACGGAGGCGCGATCCACCTGGCGGGCTCGGTGAAAGCGCGGCGCGCCCGGCGGCACGCCACCTCGGACTGGATGGCGGTCGAGCAGGAACGGGGAATCTCGGTCACCTCGAGCGTGCTCCAGTTCGAGTACGACGGGCGGCACATCAACCTGCTCGACACGCCCGGCCACCAGGACTTCTCCGAGGACACGTACCGGACGCTGCTGGCCGCCGACAGCGCGGTCATGCTGCTCGACAACCGGAAGGGGGTCGAGGAGCAGACCCGAAAGCTGTTCGACGTCTGCCGCATGCGGCGGCTGCCGATCTTCACCTTCGTGAACAAGTGCGACCGGACGGGGGTGGATCCGCTCCAGCTCCTCGACGACGTGGAGACCGAGCTCGGCATCCGCTGCGCCCCGGTCACCTGGCCGGTGCTCGACGGCACCGAGTGTGTCGGGATCCTCGATCGCCGCACGGGCCTCCTGCACCGCTTCCGGCGGAGCGCGGACCGGGGGGCCACGCGAGCCGCCGAGGAGACGGTGCCGCTGCACGCCGACGAGGCCGCAGCCGCCTACCCTGAGGCCGCGCTCCGGCGCGTACGGGAGGACGCGGACCTGCTCGACGTGGCCGGCGTCGAGCTGTCGGCCGGCGCGATCGCCCGCGAGGAGGTCACGCCCACCTTCTTCGGGAGTGCGCTGCTCAACTTCGGCGTGGAGCCCTTCCTGCGGTACTTCCTCGACCGCGCGCCGCCGCCCGCGCCGAGGACGGCGGGAGAGAGGCTCGTCCACCCGGAGGACCCGGCCTTCCGCGGGCTCGTATTCAAGATTCAGGCGAACATGGACCCGAAGCACCGCGACCGGATCGCGTTCGTGCGTCTGGTGTCGGGCCGCTACGAGCCCGGCATGACCGTGACGAACCTCCGGAACGGCGAGGAGGTGAGGCTCGCCTCGGCGCGACGCTTCCTCGCGCAGGACCGCGAGCAGGTCGAGGAGGCCGTGGCCGGCGACGTGGTGGGGATCCACGATCGCGGCAACCTGAGGATCGGCGACACGCTGTCGACCGACGGCGGCCCGCCGTTCGACGACATCCCCCGCTTCTCGCCGGAGCGCTTCGCGCGCGTGCGGCTGACGGATCCCCTCAAGCGGAAGCACCTCGACAAGGGGCTCCGGCAGCTCTCCGAGGAGGGGGCCGTGCAGGTGTTCTTCCCCGAGGCGGGCCAGGACCCGAAGCCGATGGTCGGCGTGGTGGGCCCGCTCCAGTTCGACATCCTCCTCCACCGGCTCGAGCACGAGTACGGCGTCGAGGCCCGACTCGAGGGCCTTCCCTACCGGTTCGCGCGCTGGGCCGTCGGGAGGAAGGAGGACATCCGCGAGCTGGGCCGCGGCTACGACCGGGCGCCCGTGTTCGACCACCGGGGCCACCCGATGATCCTGTTCGAGAGCGACTACGCGCTCCGGCGGGCGGCCGAGGACGCGCCCGAGGTCGAGCTCCACGCGGTGTCGCCCTAGCGGTCGTGCGGGGTGTCGATCGCGGGGGGCGCCCTCAGTCCTCGACCTCCGCCTCACTGTCGAGCCCCCGGTCGCGCGGACGGCGCGGGATCCAGCGCGGCACCTCGCGCAGGTAGCGGCGATAGGGCTCGCCGAACGTCCGCTCCAGGTGCGGTTCCTCGTAGACCAGCACGAAGACGTGGAAGCACCCCACGAGGGCGAGCGCGAACAGCAGCATCGCCGGCGAGCGGTCGAGGAGACCGAACCCGACGAACACGGCGAGGGCGCCGACGTACAGCGGGTTCCGCACCCAGCGATACGGGCCCACGCCGACGAGCTCGCGGGGTGGATCGAACGGGGCGGGCGTCCCCCGGCCCGCGATCACGAACGAGCCGATGCTGGCGAGCACGATCGCCCACCCGACGGTCATGACGAGGATGCCCGCCATCGGTGTCCAGGTGGGGAACCGACCGCCGAACGCCGGATCGAACGACCGCGTTCCGAGGGCGAGCCAGCCCACGAGGCCGAGGAATCCCACCGCGTACAGGGCCGTTCTCAGAGCCGCGAACAGACGCGAGGCCATGGCATGCCTCCGGGGCGTCGGGGATCTTCGGTACCATGGGACGCGGGCGGGGCGACCGCCAGATCCCCCGAAGAGTCGAGGGTCCGACCGGCGCACGGCGATCACGGCCGTCCGGGCGCCGCTTTCCTCCCCTGACCACCGCCTCCATCCTTCCGGCGTCCCACGCCCAAGGAGGAGAGGATGGCCGCACGCACTTTCGTCATCGCCGCACGGACTCTCGTCACCCTCGCGCTGGCCGCGGTCGCGACCGCCCCCGTGGCGCGATCCGCCGCCGCGCAGGAGGCCGAACAGTCGGGCGACCGCATCGACGCCCTCGAGCGCCGGCTCGAACGGGAGACGGAGTCGCTGCGCCAGGAGCTCGACGTCGTCTCCCGCCAGGTGGACGACCTCATGTTCTTCACGCGGCTCGGCGACGTGGCCGACATCGACCTCGTCCAGCTCACCGGGCCGCCGCTCCGCTATCAGCCGAACCCGACCGCGCAGGGCGCCGGCAACCCGTTCCAGTTCCGCGCCTACGTGTTCATCCCGAGGGAGCTCGACCGCAGTCGCCACTCGCAGCCGCTCCTCGTGTTCCCGCACGGGGGCGTGCACGCGAACTTCGAGTCGGGCACCGTCAACGTGCTCAGGGAGATGCTCGCGCAGGGATACACGGTGGTGGCGCCCGAGTATCGCGGCAGCACCGGATACGGCGGCGGCACCTACCGGGCGATCGACTACGGCGGGCTCGAGATCGAGGACACGTACGCGGCCCGCAACTTCATGCTCGACACGTACGACTTCCTCGACGCGGACCGGGTGGGGATCATCGGGTGGAGCCACGGCGGCCTCCACACGCTCATGAACGTGTTCGAGCACGGCGACGCGTACGCGGCCGCGTTCGCGGGCGTCCCCGTGAGCGACCTGATCGCCCGCATGGGCTACAAGACCGAGGGCTACCGCGACCTGTACTCGGCCGACTACCACATCGGGAAGACGGCGTACGAGGACGTCGAGGAGTATCGCCGGCGCTCCCCGTCCTGGAACACCGACAAGTACGACGGCACGCCCCTCCTCATCCACACGAACACGAACGACGAGGACGTGAACGTGCTCGAGGTGGAGCGGCTCATCCAGGCGCTCAAGGCGTCCGGGAAGAGCGGGTTCGAGTACGAGATCTTCGAGGATTTGCCGGGCGGCCACCACTTCGATCGCCTCGACACGCCGGCGGCGAGGGAGATCAGGCAGAAGATCTGGCGCTTCCTGGCGCGCTACCTGAAGCCGGCGCGACCGGTGAGGTGAGGGGAGTGGGCGGCGTCGTGGAGCAGTCCGGCGGGTCCGCATCGCCTCGCCCGCACGTGGGCGCCGGGGTAGGTTTCGCCACCGTCCTGGATACCGCATCGTCCGTCCTCGCGGGCGGCGTCGGCCCAAACTGAGCGACGAGTGAACAGAGCCCTCGAACGGATCGGTTTTCTTCTCCTCGGCGGCGCGCTGGCCGTGGCCGGCGAGCGGCTTCTCTCCGACCCGTCCGTCGCCGGCTCGACGCTTTCCGCACCCGGCTCCGAGACACGGGACGACATCCGTGCCCGGCAGATGGACCTCGCCGAGGACCGGCTGCGAACGGATCTCCAGCTCGCCCTGGCGGGCTTCTTCCGGCTCGTCGGCTTCCGCGATTTCGCCCTCGAAGGGCAGGCCGTCACGGTGTTCGTTGCGACAGGTGGGGCGGCGGGACGCGGCGAGGTCCTGGGATCGGCCTCGGCCCGCGGAGTGCGGGTGCCCCGGATCATCACCGACGCCGACGCCCGTCGCGAGTGGGCCGAGCTCGGACAACGCCTGGAGGGATTGGGGGACGGCATCGACCCCCGGGTGCTCGAGGCCTTCCAGTCGGTGCGCGCGTTCCTCGCCGAGCACCCGCTCCCGAGCGGCACCGACTACGCGACCGCGGCGCGCTCCGAGTGGTCCGGCGCCGCGGTCGTCGAACGCTGGGAGGCACTCAATCGCACGCTCGCCTCACGGGTCGTGGCGGTGCTCTCGCGGTCAGATGCCGGGCCGTGAATCGGCCGCTACCGCGAGAGTTTCGGCGGGCCCTCGCCGCGGGCGTCGTCTCGCTCGCAGCGGCGACGGCGGCGTGCGGGCGTGATGAGGTCCCCGTCCAGCCCACCCGATGGCATGAAGCGACGGACCACCGCTGGCGGGAGCTCGCCGTTCCAAACGGCCGGCCCGGGTTCCGGTCGCTGTCGCCCTCGCGCACCGGGATCTCCTTCGCCAACCGGATCAGCGAGGAGCGGCTGCTCGAGAACCAGATCCGCAGCAACGGCTCGGGCGTGGCGATCGGCGACATCGACGGCGATGGTCTCGCCGACGTGTACTTCGCGCGGCTCGAGGGGCCGAACGCGCTCTACCTGAACCGCGGGGGCTGGCGGTTCGAGGAGATCGCGGCCGCCGCGGGCGTCGACGCGCCGGATCGTTTCTCCACCGGCGCGGTGTTTGCCGACGTGGATGGGGACGGCGACCTCGACCTCCTCCTCACTGCGCTCGGCGGCCCCAACGCGCTGTTCGAGAACGACGGGACGGGACGGTTCCGGGACGTCACCGCCCACGCCGGGCTCGAATCGGACCGCGGCAGCACCACGATGGCCCTCGCGGATGTGGACGGGGACGGCGACCTCGACCTCTACGTGGCGAACTACAAGCGTGCCTCGGTCAACGACCTGTTCCCGCCGGAAGAGCGGACAATGGCCCTGACGATCGAACGGCGAGGCGACACGATCGCGGTCGCGCCGGGGTTCCGCGCGCACTACGAAGTCGAGTGGCGTGGGAACCGGCTACGCCGCTTCCAGATCGGGGAGCCGGATCGTTTCTATCTGAACGACGGGACGGGGCGGTTCGTCGAGTCACCGCTCGACGGAGGTCGGTTTCTGGACGACACGGGTCGCCCGCTCGTCGAGGCACCACCCGACTGGGGACTGTCGGCCCGATTCCAGGACCTGGACGGCGACGGCGACCCGGACCTGTACGTCTGCAACGATTTCCAGAGCCCCGACCGCATCTGGATGAACGACGGGGATGGCACGTTCAGGAGCCTCGCTCCGTTCGCCATCCGGACGACGAGTGCCTCGTGCATGGCCGCGGACTTCTCGGATGTCGAGGGGGACGGCGATCTCGACATTTTCGCCGTGGACATGCGGAGCCGGGACCCGGCGCGGTCGCGCGCCAGCTTCCCCGTCGTGGGTCTCGAGTCGGGTCTCCCGGGCGAGGTGGCGACCTCCCAGCAGGTGCAGCGGAACGTCCTCCTGCTCGACCGCGGCGACGGCACCTACGCGGAGGCCGCGCAGTACGCGGGCCTGGACGCCTCGGGCTGGTCGTGGTCGACGCTGTTCCTCGACGTGGATCTCGACGGCGACGAGGACCTGCTGATCCCGAACGGGCACCTCCACGATGTGATGGACGCCGACACACAGATCCGGCTCATGAACGCCGTTCTCGAGGACTGGCGGCAGCATCTCCTGTTCTATCGCCCGCTCCGGCTCCGGAACGTCGCGTTTCGGAACGATGGCGGTCTGCGTTTCGTGAGCGTGGGGGAGGAGTGGGGCTTCGGCACCGACGAGGACATCTCGCACGGGATCGCGACGGGCGACCTCGACGGAGACGGCGACCTCGACGTCATCGTGAACCGCATGGGCGACCCGGCGCTCGTGCTCCGGAACGAGACGGGCGCGCCACGCGTGGCGGTCCGGCTCGAGGGCCGGGCGCCGAACACGCAGGGCATCGGGAGCGTGATCCGCGTCCTCGGAGGCGCGGTCCCCGCGCAGCGCAAGGAGGTCGCGGCGGGCGGGCTGTACCTGTCCGGCTCGGAGCCCCTGTACGCGTTCGCCGCGGGCGACGCGGAGCGGGTGACGATCGTGGTCGAGTGGCGGAGCGGCGCGCGTAGCCGGATCGAGGACGCACGGCCCGACCGCGTCTACGCGATCCGCGAGCCCGAGCCCCCGACGCCGGGCGGCGAGACCGGGGGCGACTCGCGACACTCGGCCGCCGACGACGCCCCGCTCTTCCGCGAGGTCGCGCTGGACCACCTGCACGTCGAGACCCCCTACGACGACTTCGCGCGCCAGCCCCTCCTTCCCTACCGCCTCAGCGACATGGGACCCGGCGTGGCGTGGGTCGACGTGGACCTCGACGGCGACCCGGATCTCGTGATCGGGAGCGGACGGGGCGGCACGCCGACGCTGTTCCGGAACGACGACGGACGCTTCGCCCGCGTCGTGCTCACACTCCCCGAGTCCCCGTTGGACCAGTCGACCGTCCTCGAGCTCCCGACGGCGACCGGGGCGCCACTCATCCTGATCGGACAGCTGAACTACGAGGCGCCCGATCCCGAGACCGCGCGCAAGAGTCCGTCGGTCATCGGGATCGCCCTCGATCCCGGGCGGATCCGCGGCGAGGAGGTCCAGCCCCAGCTCGGCGCCGTGGTGGCCGGAGATCGCGCCGGGACGGGCCCGATGGCGCTCGCGGACACGGATGGGGACGGGGACCTGGATCTGTTCGTGGGCGGCCGCGTCGTGCCCGCCGAGTATCCGACGCCCGCCGACTCCCGTCTGCTCCTCGACGTGGGGGGACGGTTCGCCCCCGACACGGCGAACGCCGCCGTCTTCGCGTCGCTCGGTCTCGCGACGTCCGCGGTGTTCTCGGACATCGACGGGGACGGAGACCCCGATCTGCTCGTGGCGCTCGAATGGGGCCCGATCCGCGTGTTCGTCAACGAGGGCGGTCGGTTCCGGGACATGACCACGGCCTGGGGGCTCGCCTCGCACACGAACCGTTGGAACGGGCTCACCACGGGAGACTTCGACGAGGATGGGCGGCCGGACATCGTGGCCGTCGCGTGGGGCCTCAACACGGGGGAGCGGCCGACGGTCGAGCACCCCTCCCGTCTCTACTGGGGTGACCTGGACGCGAACGGCACGATGGACGTGGTGCCCGCCGCCTGGGAGGCGACCCTCGGCGGATACGTGCCTCTGTCGGGCTTCCAGCGCCTGGGATCGGCGCTTCCGTTCGTGCGGGACGAGCTCGAGACGTTCTCGCGCTACGCCCGCTCGACTGTGGAGGAGGCGCTCGGGCCGGCCGCCGGCCGCGCCCGGATCCTCGAGGCGGCCCGTCTCGACCACGTCCTGTTCCTGAACCGCGGCCAACGGTTCGAGCCCGTCCCGCTACCGGTGGAGGCACAGCTCGCGCCCGCGTTCCATATCGGCGTGGCGGACGTCGACGGCGACGGTCACGAGGACCTGTTCCTCGCGCAGAACTTCTCGCCGACGGCTCCGGAGACCGAGCGCCACATCGCCGGCCGCGGCCTGTTGCTGCGGGGAGACGGCGAGGGCGGGCTCGAGGCGGTGCCCGGCCGGGAGAGCGGGATCCGTATCTACGGCGACCAGCGGGGCGCGGCTTTCGCGGACTACGACGGCGATGGCCGGATCGACCTCATCGTGACGCAGAACGGAGCCCCGGCCCGGCTGTTCCACAACGACGGGGGCGCTCCGGGCCTCCGCGTCCGGCTCGCCGGCCCGCCCGCGAACCCGTACGCGGTCGGCGCGATCGTGCGCCTGGAGTACGCGGATGGCTTCGGGCCGGCCAGGGAAGTGAAGGCGGGGTCCGGGCACTGGTCCCAGGACGACCCCGGGCAGGTGCTCGGGCTCCGGGAGGCGCCCCGCGCGCTCCTCGTGCGCTGGCCCGGCGGCGCCGAGACGAGGCACCCCGTGACTCCCGGCGCTCGCGAGATCGCCGTACGAGCCCCCGACGTCGTGCGGAGGTGACGGCCATGTCCGACCCACGAGGCACGGCCTCCACCGCATTGACACGGAGCCGCCCCCCCCCTCTAATGAATGTCGGTGTGCTCCCCAGCATTACGGGTCATACTGACATGGCTCGCCCCGAGATAGAGACCGAGCGTATGCGGATCGTCTTCGAAAGCCCCAGGCGCGCCAGGAACCTCGCCGCAGGACCCCCAGGCTCGACGGGTCGACACGTGCTCGGGGAGGCAGTTCACTTCGACACCATCGGCCGCGCGTTGCCACCGGCGCTCGCCTCGCAACGAGCAGCAATGAGCAGTGTGTTTTGCCACCGGAGGGTGCGATGAAGGGCCGGGATGAGGGACGCACCGCGCATCCACGCGGGACGTTGCGTCCCTGCCCCCATGCGTCTTCCGCGACGTACCACCCGAGAAGGAGGTGTCATATGCTTCGAACGTGGTTCGCGCGCATCGGCGCCGGTGTGCTCACCGGCTTCGCGCTGCTTGCGCTATCGGCGGGCACGGCACGAGCTCAGGAGGGCGCGGTCACCGGCACGGTGGTCAACGCCCAGACCCTGGAGCCCGTCAACGGCGCCCAGGTGTACATCCCCGCCCTCGACATCGGGGTACTGACCGGCCGCGACGGGCGGTTTCGCCTCGCCCCGGTCCCGGCGGGATCCCACCAGGTCGAGGTGCGGCTGATCGGCTTCCGGAACACGACGGAATCGGTCACCGTGCGAGCCGGCCAGTCGACGACCATCGACTTCCAGCTCGAGGTGTCGGCGGTCCGGCTGGAGGATGTGACCGTGAACGTCGTCACGGGCCTCGAGCGCCGACGACGTCAGCTCGGCTCGAACACCGGTGACATCAACGTCGAGGAGATCAACCAGGGGTCCATCCAGGACTTCTCGAATCTCCTCGCCGGACGAACCGAAGGCGTGATCCTCCAGGACGTCTCCGGCACGACCGGGACGTCGCAGAGAATCCGGATCCGCGGCTCCTCGAGCCTGTCGCTCACCAACGAGCCATTGATCATCGTCGACGGGATCCAGTACAGCGCCTCGCAGGGCCAGACCTCGCTGCTCACGGGCGGGCAGGACCCGTCCCGCCTCAACGACCTCAATCCGGAAGAGATCGAGAGCATCGAGATCGTGAAGGGCCCCTCGGCCGCGGCGCTGTACGGCGCGGTGGGCGCAAACGGGGTCATCATCGTCAAGACCAGGCGCGGCACGCCGGGCGGCACGGATTGGCACTTCTACGCCGAGGGCGGGCTGCTCAACGACAAGACGGACTACCCGGCCAACTATGTCGCCGTCCAGTCGATCGGCGACCCGAACGCGCCGGTGTTCATCGAGAGCGGCTTCAACACCACGGACTGGAAGCGCTGCGAGAACCACAGCGCGGCGGCCGGGAGCTGCACGCAGGACGACTTCCTGTCTTTCAACACGCTGCTCGACCCCCGAACGTCGCCATTTCGCACCGGCGATCGACAGAAGTTCGGCATGAACGTCGGCGGTGGCTCGGCGCAGTCGACGTACTTCATCTCGGGCGAGTACGAGCGCGAGGACGGCATTATCCGGTCGGTCACCTCGGCCGAGGCCCCGACCACCGATCCGTACGACTTCAACAGCGAGCGCAAGTGGAGCGTACGCACGAACCTCGACGCGGGGCTCACCGAGAACCTGGACGCGTCGCTGAGCGTCGGGTACGTGTCGCGGAACGTGCATTTTCTCAACAACGACAACTCGATCTTCAGCCCGCTCCTCAACGGGCTCATCGGGATGGCCGGGTTCGTCCCGGGCGATGACCCGAACGGGGGCCCGAACAAGCAGAACTTCGGGTTCGTCCGGAACCTCGCGGACCTCGGCGAGTCTTCGCTCAGCAATCAGGACGTGGATCGGTTCACGGCGAGTGTCAACGCCTCGTTCCGGCCGCTCGACTGGCTGAGCGCGCAGGGGACGTTCGGGGTCGATATCGCCAGTGCCTTCGAGCAGACCAACATTCAGCCGGGCCTCGACAACCTGGCCTCCGACTGGGTCGATGGGTTCCGCGATGCGACGCGCTCGCAGCGCTATAACTGGACCGGGAACGCGTCGCTCACCGCCGCGTTCGATCTGACCGACGACATCGAATCCACCACGACCGGTGGCGGGAGCTTCCAGAAAGAGGTCCTCGACGGGATCAACTGCTTCGGCGCCGGGCTCGTCCTCGGGCTCGCGTCGTGCGACGCGACGACGACGCGGTTCGATATCGGCGAGCTGTTCCTCGACGTCGTGACGGTCGGCGCGTTCTTCCAGCAGGAGTTCGCGTGGCGCGACCGGCTGTTCCTGACCGGTTCCGTCCGCATGGACGACAACAGCAACTTCGGCGGCAACGCGCCGATCCAGGTCTATCCGTCCGCCAGCCTCTCCTACCTGATCAGCGATGAGGAATGGTTCCCGGAAGCCGACTGGATCAGCGAGCTCCGCTTCCGCGGCTCGTTCGGCGTGGCCGGCCTGCGGCCCGACTTCCGGGACGCGATCACGCTGTTCGGACCCGTCACGGCCACGACACCCACGGGTGACGCCGCCGGCGTCACGCTGAGCGAGACCGGCAACGAAGCCCTCAAGCCGGAGCGCGCCACCGAGTTCGAGGGCGGCTTCGACCTCGGGATGTTCCACGACCGGCTCGGCCTCGGCTTCACGTACTTCCACAAGAAGTCCAAGGACGCGCTGATCGAGCGGGAGATCCCCGGCTCCTTCGGCCTCACCACGACGTTCTTCGAGAACCTGGGCGAGGTCCGCAACCAGGGCATCGAGGCGTCCCTCCGGGCCCTCGCGGTCGACACGCGGAACGCGCGCGCGAACTTCACGCTCCAGTTCACGACGCTCAACAACAAGGTGCTGGCGCTGGGCGAAGGGGTGGAGCCGATCGTGCTGAATCGCGGCACACAGCGGCACGAGGAAGGCTTCCCGGCGGGTGCGTACTTCCAGGACACGTACACGTTCAACGACGCGAACGGCGACGGGCTGCTCTCGATCGACGAGGTCACCGTGGGCGGTCTCGACTGCTCCGAGGAGCCGGCCGCGTGCTTCATCAACGAGTCGATCCCGACGTGGACGGCCTCGCTGTCGGCCGACATCGAGCTGTTCCAGTTCCTGCGCCTCAACAGTCTGTTCGACGCGCGCGGGGGCCACTCGCTCGTCAACGACACCGAGCGGTTCCGGTGCAGCCAGTTCGGCTCATCCGGGCGCGGGTGCCGGGCGACGGGCGCCCAGGACGCGACCCTCGAGGAGCAGGCGGCGTTCATCGCGGCCCGTTTCCTCGGACCGCGGGGTGGCTACATCGATGACGCCAAGTTCCTGAAGTGGCGGGAGGTCTCCGTCACGCTCACCGCGCCGCCGAGCATGCGCAATCGGAACCCGCTGCTCGACCGCACGAGTCTCACGTTCTCCGGCCGCAACATGGCCACGTGGACCGGCTATTCGGGTCTCGATCCGGAGGTCAACGAGAGCGGTGGAAACACGAACTTCACGTCGGGCGAGTTCAACACGCAGCCGCCGATCAGGGTCTTTACGCTCCGTCTGGACGTGAGGTTCTGAGGCTCTCCGAGACCACGCTCGCCCGAATCCGCCGGTCGACCGGCACGGGCCGCCCTCGCGGCGGGACCGTGCCGGCGCCGGACGGAGGGCGACGAACCGAACGGGAGTGTTCGATATGCTTCGAACGAACGCAGTCGAGAATACAAGGGCGATGACGCGCACCCGCTGGGTGGTGCTCATCGCGTCACTCGCGGTGATCCCCCTCCCGGGCTGCAAGGGCACGCTGGAAGTCACGGACCGGGAGTTCGTGACCCCGCAGGGAGCGGCGGTCGACCTGCTCGTCGCGGGCGCGATCCGCGACTTCAACACGGCGTACAGCGGCGGCGGTCTCACCGACCGCTTCCTGTCGACGAGCATGCTGATCACCGATGAGCTGTACGATGTGGAGACGTTCACCACGCGCATCGCGACCGATCAGCGGGCGCAGCAGACGATCGAGCAGGGCAACACGTCGGACGCGGGCTACAACGAGCTCCACCAGGCCCGGCGCGCGGCGATCCGCGCGTTCGACGCGCTCGGCGAGGCCGGCCGCGGGAGCGCGCCGGAGGCCGCCGACATGAAGCTCTTCGAGGGCTACACGCACCTGGCGCTGGGCGAGGGCTTCTGCTCGGGGATCCCGTTCAGCGAGCTGACCCCGGAGGGCGAGCTCGACCTCCAGAGCGCCGGGACGCCGGTGAGCACGCAGCAGGTCTTCGAGGACGCGGTCGTGCGGTTCGACGCCGCAATCGGGATCGACGGCTCGAACGACGCCGCCCGGGTCGGCAAAGGGCGCGCGCTCGTGAACCTCGGGCGTTACGCCGAGGCCGCCCAGGCGGTGTCCTCGGTGCCCACGTCATTCCTGCGGGTGATCCCCCACTCGGCGAACACGGGGGACCAGGAGAACCCGATCTTCAATCTCCAGTCGAACGGGCGCTATTCGCTGTCCGACATGGAGGGCGGAAACGGGCTCCCGTTCCGCTCCGCGCAGGACCCGCGCATCCCGTGGGTCCAGGGCGGGACCGGGTTCGACGGGATCAACACGATCTTCTACTCGCAGAAGTACTCCGAGAGTCGCGCGGCACCCGTCGTGCTGGCCGACGGCGTAGAGGCCCGCCTCATCGAGGCCGAGGCCGCCCTCGCGGCGGGGAACGCCGCGGGCATGATCACGATCCTGAACGACCTGCGGTCGCAGGTCGCCACTCTGATGGCGGCGCGGATCCCGGACTACGGCTCGTATGTTCCGGGGCCGAACAACCCGACCACCACGCTGGCTCCGCTCACCGATCCGGGAACGGCCGCCGGTCAGGTGGATCTCCTGATGAGCGAGCGCGCGTTCTGGATGTGGGGCACCGGGCACCGGCTCGGTGACCTGCGGCGGCTGATCAGGGACTACGGCCGCTCGGAGAGCTCGGTCTTCCCGGCTGGCGACTACCACAAGGGCGGGACGTACGGAGCCGATGTGGTGCTGCCGCTCGACTTCGGCGAGCAGAACAACCCGAACTGGTCCGTGGGCATGTGCAGCTTCACGACCCCATGACGGGTCGTGCGCCGACGTCCATGTAGGAAGGACCCGCGCGGGGGGTCGCCGAGACTGGAATCCGTCTTCGGCGATCCCCCGCTCAGGTAGGCGGGACACCGAGCGGTGCGTCCCGGTCCCTCGGCATCCTTCGTACCTCATCCGACAAGGACCCTTCGAATCCAGGAACGGCGGCCCTCCCCCACCACGCGAAGTGCAGCGGGCGGCGAGGGGAGCGAAGCGTCCGGTCCGGGGTAGCAGTCCGATGTCGCACGGAACGCCGCATCGTGGCCGGCCACCCAACCCGGCGGGGAGCCGCATGAAGACCATCGTCCGAGCCAGGGACACCATCGTCGCCGCCGCCGTCGTGCTGCTCGGAGGCGCCGCCGGGGCACGGGGCCAGGAGGTGCGGGGCGCCGCGCTGTCGGCCGATCTGGGTAGGCCGATCGAAGGCGCGTTCGTGAGCCTCCTCGACGACACGGGGAGCGAAGTCGTCTCCGGGATCACCGGCGGCGAGGGCACGTTCGCCTTGCGGGTGCGCGCCCGCGGAGAGTACCGGCTGCGCGTGCAGCGCATCGGGTTCGACACGTGGACCTCGGAGCCGTTCGCGGCGGGACCCGGCGGGATCGTATCGCGCGAGTTCCGCATCCCCGTCCGCCCCATCGACCTCGGCAACCTCGTCGTGTCGATCGAGGGGCGCTGCGTGCCGGCTCCTGGAGCCCGACACGACCTCCTGCGCGTGTGGGAGGAGGCCCGCAAGGCGCTCCGCATGACGCGCTGGACCGAGGCGAGCGGCTCGATCCGCTTCGATCTCCTCAGGTGGAACCGGGTGCTCGAGCCCGGCAGTTGGCGGGTGGAAGACGAGCAGACGACCCGCGGCTCGCAGACCGGACGTGCCTCCTTCGTGAGCCTCCCCGCCGCGCAGCTCGCCGCCGACGGATACGTGCAGCGCGACGAGCGGTCCGCCTACCACTTCTACGTCCCCGACGCCGACGTGCTGCTCTCGGACCTGTTCCTCGAGGACCACTGCCTGCGCCTGGTCGAGGGCGAGGAGGAGAACGCGGGCTGGGTCGGGATCGGGTTCGAGCCCGCCGGCTCGGAGGACCACGCCGACGTCCAGGGCGTCCTGTGGCTCGATCCGGTGACGGCCGAGCTGCACCACATCGAGTTCGACTACACCCGCCTCGACGAGGTGTCGCTCCCCCGTGACGCCTGGGCCGGAGGAAGACTCGAGTTCCGCCGCTCTCCCTCCGGCGACTGGTTCGCCTCGCGCTGGTGGATCCGCGTCCCCGTATACCGGCAGGGCGTGCGCCCGACGCTCCAGCGGGGTGTCGGTGGCAACACGATCACTCAGCGCCTCACCACCTCCGTGGCCGTGTACCGCGAGATCGGGGGCGAGGTCGTGCGCCTCGCGCTCCCCGACGGCCGGCAGCTCGCGCTCGCCGAGTGGGGCACGGTGGTCGGGCGGGCCGTGGACGAGCCGGGCGAGGCGCCCCTCGCTGGCGCGACCGTGCGGCTCGTCGGGACCGAACGCACGGCCCGCACCGACGTGGACGGCCGGTTCCAGCTCGACTTCGTGACCCCCGGCAACTACATCGTGGCCCTCGAGCACCCCGACGCCCGCCTCGCGGGCGTTCCGGCCGACGAGCGCGAGCTGACCGTGACCGGGGAGGCGACGTCCCGCGTGCGGCTCGAGATGTCGACCACGGCGCTCGTCGAGGAGGTGTGCGGCCCCCCCCGCTCCGACGCCCCCGAGTCCGAGGCGGAGCGGGCGGAACGCCCTCCGCCGAGGGCGCTCGCCCTCCTCGGCCGCGTGCGGGACGGGGCGACGGGCGATCCCCTGCCCGACGCCCTCGTCTGGGTTCGGAGCGTCGCCGGAGGCGAGCCGACGGCCGTCCAGGCCGACGAGGAGGGCTCGTTCCTCGTGTGCGGACTCGACCCGTCCGGTCTCATCGCGCAGGCGACCGGCCAGGGGTTGCTGGGCCAGCCGGATACGATTCCGCTGCCCGAATCCGGTCTCGTGATCCGCGAGCTCGAGGTGGCCCCCGTGACGGTGGCCGAGGCGACGACCGGCGCGACTCCCGGGGCCACGCTGCGCGGCGTGGTGAAGTCCGCGGAGACGGGGAAGCCCGTGAGTGGCGCGCGGGTCCGGCTGCTCGGAACCGACGTCGAGCGGATCACCGGCGAGGACGGAACGTTCGTCATGGTCGGCGTCCCGATGGGACCGCACCGCGTGCTCACCGAGTACCTCGGGACGGTGTCCGACACCGCCGCGGTGACCCTCACGCAGGGGACGGTCAGCCTCGCGCTCCTCACGCTCCAGACGCGTCCCGTGCCCCTTCCGACGCTCCACGTGGAGATCGAGCGCTCCGTCGGCAATCCGCGCCTTGCGGGGTTCTACGAGCGGATGGAGCGCAAGATGGGCAACTTCATCACGCACGAGGACCTCGAAGCGCGGGACATCGTCGCCAACATGCGTCGCATCCCCGGGGTGCAGGTGCAGGAGTGCCTGCGACGCCCCTCGTCCATCACCGCCGGGGCGCTCGGGCCGGCCCGCCCCAACACCCGGGACGCGAACGGGGAAACGGCTCCCCTGACCCGCATGCGGGCGTCGAACTGCTGGGAGATCGACGTGGGACGAAGGGTCAGCGGCGCCACGGCCGACACCTGCGAGCCGCTCACGTTCCTCAACGGCCAGCCGATCGGGGGCCTGACCGACAACCTCATGGCCGGGTTCACGGGCGAGAACGCGTTTTCGGTTATCGAGCGGATCCCGCGCGACATGATCGAGGGGATCGAGGTGCACCGGACCGCCGCCACCGCCCCCGCCCAGTACCAGGGGTACGGCGCCGGGTGCGGCGTCATCCTCGTCTGGACCAGGGCGAGGGGCTGAGCGAATGAACTCGACCCGGCGAGTACCCCGTCGCACTTCCCGCCCCTCGCGTGTCTCCCTCGTCGCGCTCGGCGCCGTGCTGTTCTTCACGGCCTCGCCGGGTGGACTCCGCGCCCAGGATCCAGATGCGGCGGTCGACACGGCGGGGCCGCAACCGGCCCGGCTCGTGGGGCAGATCGTGTCGGAGGTCACCGGCGAGCCGCTCGTCGGCGCCACCGTGGCGCTCCGGCGTGCCCGCCGCGGCGCGCTCGCGGACAGCTCCGGACACTTCAGCATCCCCGAGGCCCTGGCCGGCGAGGACACGCTCGAGGTGCGCTATGTCGGCTACGAGCCCGGCTTTACCCCGATCGATCTCGAGGCGAATGTCACGACACGCGTTGTCCTTCTGCTCGCCCCGCATGTGGTGCGCATAGCGGAGCTCGAAGTGCAGATCGAGCGCGGCGAGTTCCGGCTCGGCCTGCGTGAGTTCGAGCGGCGGCGGGCCAGGGGGATCGGCGAGTTCGTGACGCTCGAGCAGATCGAGCGGCAGAACCCCAACCGCACGAGTGACGTGCTGCGTCGCGTCCCCGGGCTGCGCGTCGGACCGAGCAACTCCGGGGGACGGCCCCAGATCACCATGGGCCGGGACGCGATCGGCTGTCACCCGGCCATCTTCGTGGACGGGCTCCACCTGGCGGGGAGCTCTGTCGACGACGTGACGGTTCCCGACCTCGGCGCCATCGAGGTGTACCCGGCCGCTAGCCAGATCCCCCCCAAGTACGCCACACTGGCTCCTGGAGCGTGCGGCGCGATCCTCATCTGGACGCGGCGCGGAACGCGTCCCGGGGACGGCGGCCCATGATTCGACTCCGACAGCTGATGGTGATACACGTTGTGGCGCTCGCCGGCGGTTGCGCGTCGGCAGCCAGGCCCGGTGTCGACCCGCGCGTGGGCGATCCCGTCGAGGTCGAGGTCCAGAACCGCGGCACCTACGAGGTGATCGTGTACGCCAGATACGGCGGGCAGTCGCATCGCCTGGGCGAGGTGGCCCCGCTGGGCGACGGACGATTGTCGCTGCCCCCAGCGATCCCTGTCGGGGTACGGGTTCGGTTCCAGGTGAGGACGATCGGTCCGTCGACGGGATTCGAGTCGCAGGAGTTCTTCCTCGACGCGGGAGACGTGGTCCTCATTCGCGTCCAGCCCAACATCCGTCAGACCACCGTCTCCATCCGAAGCTGAAGCCGGCGCGACCGGTACGCACTCGCGCGCGAGACCGGGCGCGAAGGAGCCTGAGGGCCGCTCGATGGCGGGGCGGCGACTCGCTCGCAGGTCGGGGTCCCACGCCCCGGGGCATTGCGGGTCCCACGCCATGGGTCATCGCGGGGCCAACCACCGCGAGTCACCGCGGGTCCGACGCCATGGGTCATCACGGGTCCGTATCGCAACGTTGCGATTCGAAAGCTTCGCGAGGCGCGAGAACCCGCGTACCGTCTGGCAGGGTGTATGCGTTTCGCATATACGATTCGCAAGCTCGCGAGACGGAGCGGAGGAGATGGGGCCGGCGCCCCGGCCGCGATGGGTGATGCGGTGCGTGGCCTGATCCGGGTCGTGCGCGAGCTGCCGCGGGTTCTGCGCGAGCTGCCGCGACGGCTGGGCGAGCTCTTGGAGCGGCTCTCCCCGTGGGCCGGCGTGCGCCTGCCGACCGATCCGATCCCCGACACGTGGCCCGATCTCGTGGCGCACCGCGTGCCGCTCGCGGCTTGTCTGCCTGCGGACGATCGGGAGCGGCTCCTGCGGCTGATGCAGCTCTTCCTCGAGGAGGTGCCGATCGAGGGGGTCGCCGGTCTCGTGGTGACCGAGGAGATCCGGGTGACGATCGCCGCGCAGGCGTGTCTCCTCCTGCTCCACCTTCCCTACCCGCGCTACCTGCGCGTGCGGCGCGTGCTCGTGTATCCGACCTCGTTCGTCCCGAAGACCGCACCGACGCTCGCTTCCGGCCACATCGTGCCGCCCGACGTCCCGCTCCGCGGCCAGGCGTGGCCGACCGGGGTCGTCGTGCTCGGGTGGGATGCCGTCGAGCACTCCACCGTCTCGCCGGCGGCCGGCGGCAACGTCGTCCTGCACGAGTTCGCGCACATGCTGGACGCCGAGGACGGGAGCATGGATGGCATCCCCCTCCTCGACGAGGGCTCGGCGTACCGACCGTGGGGGGCGCTCCTCTCCACCCGCTTCGCGGAGCACGTGGCCCGCACGGAGGCGGGCGAGGAGACGATCCTCGACCCGTACGGCGCGCGGAACCGGGCCGAGTTCTTCGCGGTGGCGACGGAGACGTTCTTCGTCCGTCCGGACGAACTGCGCGCGGATCAGCCCGAGCTGTACCAACTTCTGGTGGGCTTCTACCGCATCGACCCGGCGGCGGTCGGGCCGGATGCGAGCTGAGATCGACCCCTTGCCGCGGTGGTGTCGGCGGGAAACGATGGGGCGGTCCCCTGCCCCGGAGGTCCCCGTGTCCCGACATCGCCGCCCGACCCGGCGCCGCTCCTCTCCCGCCGTCGCCCGCCTGATCGCCCCCGCCCGCATGACGCGGATGGCTAGCGCGTCGCTCGCGCCCCTGATGCTCGTCGCGCTGCTCGGCGCGTGCGCGTCCGACTCGCCCGAGGGATCCGCGACCGACGCCACGGCGTCCGGGGAGACCCTGTTCACAGACTCGCCGCCGGCCTGGTTCGAGGCGTACTTCACCTCGCTCGAGGTCTCCCCCGATGGTCGGCGGGCGCTGTTCGACTACACGCGGCTCATCGATCTCGACACGGGGAGCGAGATTCGGCTCGGCGGCGGGCTCGAAGAGGCCTTTCTCGGGACGTTCGACCGCGCCGGACGCCCCGTCGTCGCGGGTCGGCTGGCGAGCGGCGAGACCGGCTGGTTCCGGATCGACGACCCGGACGGGATGGCGGGGGCGCTGCCCCACATCCCGCCGTCCGCACGACCCGTGTGGTCGCCCTCCGGAGCGCTCATCGCGTACGTCGGACCGCCGGGGCCCGACGGGCCCTCGCTCCAGGTGGGGCCCGCCGACGGGAGCGCGGCGCCGACCCCCCATCCTGCGCCGGGCGCCGTGTCGGCCGTCGCGTGGGGAGGGACGGATTCCACCCTCCTCCTTCTCGTCCCCGATCGCCGGGGGCTATACACGCTGTACGCCCTCGACCTCGGCACCGACGACACGCGGACCGTGGGGGAGGGTCTCGACGGCTACTCGGGGGGGACGAGGCTCGCCGTCTCGGATGATGGAGGTACGGCGTACCTCGCGCTCGCGAGCGACGGCGTCCCCGAGCCCACTTCCCGGCACGAGCCCGACGCCGCCCGCGACCTCGACATCTACGCGCTCGATCTCGCGACCGGCGCGCTTCGGCCCGTGGTCGAGACCTCTGCGGAGGAGCTCGCCCCGGTGGTCGCGGATGGCGCGCTCTACTGGGAGTCGATCGAGACCCGCTCGGAGGCCGTAGTCGTTCCCGCCGAGGGAGGTGAGACCCGCGTCGTGGCCGAGGGCGTCCAGGGGCCGACGTGGCGGACCGACAGCCGCGCGATCGGCGTCACCACCGGCGGCTGGCGGCTCGCCGACTGGGCGCTCAACCTCGACGGGGGCGTCGTCGAGATCGACGCGGACGGACGCCCCACCGGCCCCGTCACCCCGATCATCACCGGGTACCACGAGGACTTCTCCCCCACCTGGTCGCCCGACGGGAAGTGGATCGCCTACCACTCGCACCGCTCCCCCACCCCCGTGGCCCGGTACGGGGCCGAGGGCAGCACCGACGACATATACCTGCGCCGGCCCGACGCGCCCACCACCGATGAGATCCGGCTCACCGACTTCGGGTGGGAGGTCGGCACGCCCGACTGGGCGCCCGACGGACGCCGGCTGCTCATGGACTCGTGGGACCGCGAGCGCGAGCCCGGGAGCCGCGGCGGGGCGGCGTGGATCGTCGAGATCGACCCCGAGACGGGCGCGCCCGTCGGCCAGACGCGGATTCCGTCCCCGGCCGATGCGCCCGGGATCCCCGCGTGGGGCGCCTGGTCCCCGGCCCGGGAGGAGATCGCGCTCACGTTCGCCCTCCCGCGCTCGAGCGACGTGGAGCTCTGGGTCATCGCTCCTGACGGCGCGTCCCCTCGCCGTGTGATCGCGTTCACCGGCAACCAGTACGGGGGCGTGGACTGGAGCGCCGACGGGGAGACGCTCGTCTATTCCGCGCTCGTCGACGGCCACCAGCAGTTGTTCGCCGTCCCCCGCTCCGGGGGGGAGCCGCGGCAGCTCACCCACGACGCGGCGAACCTGTTCCACCCGCAGGTGTCGCCCGACGGACGCTGGATCGCGGCCACCCGGATCCGGCATACGAAGCGGATCGTGCGCCGCGACGACGGGCCGGATGGAGGTGAGCGGGACGGCGGCGCCGCGCCGGACCCGTGATCGAGGCCGGAAGGCCCCCCGGGGGCCGCGCTACCTGCCGGGCCGGTCCCCCGGACCGAGCCACAGGCTCACGTTCCGCACCAGGAGCGGGGGGTCGCTGGAGGGCCCGGAAAGCCGGATCCGCCAGCCCGGGTCCTCCGTCCCCTGGAGCCGGGGGGCCGCTCGCTGTCCTGGAGGCACATGACCAGCCGGTCCCCGGTGGAGCGCAGGGGCGCGAACCGGAACTCGACCGTCAGGGTCGCGCCCCGCGAGAGGTCGAAGGTGCCGCGGCTGATGAGCCCATCGGCGTACTGGCCGTTGCCGCGCAGCCACAGCACCGGGCGGCCATCCGCCTCGATGATCCGCGGCCGGGGATCCGACACCACCACCCACGTCTTTCCGTCGACCTCCCCCAGCGAGTCCTGGAGCGCCAGACGGGGCGGGCTGTCTCCGCGCACCGTCACCACCAGCGTGTCGGCCACCCAGCCGTGCAGCGAGGCGATCACCCGCGTCGTCCCCCGCCGGTTCCCGAACAGCATGCCACCGGGGGTCACGGAGGCGATCCACCGGTCCCCGGATTCCCACGTGACCTGCTCCACGAGCTTCGGATCGACCCCCACGCCGGCGATCCCGACCCCGAGCCGCGCGCCGGCGCCCCACGGCAGGATGACGTCGGCCTCCTCCGGGGCTCGGCAGTGACGTCGCCGCAGGAAGCGCTCCGCGCAGCGCTCGAGGGCGATGCTCCGCGAGCCGGGCGTAGCGCTCCGGGTCGGCCCCGGGCGAGGCGGGGCCCGTCCCCGGAGGTCACCCGAGCTCGATGAGCTCGACCGCCACCTGCGGCACGCGCGCGAAGTGGTGATCGGCGGTGACCACGCGCAGACCCGCCTGCATGGCGCCGGCGGCGATCCAGATGTCGTTCGTCGGGATCGGCGTCCCCCGGTCGCGCAAGCCGGTGACGATCTCGGCGTAGCAGGCCGCCGTCTCCTCGTCGAGGGGCGCGACCCGTACCCTCGGAGACTCGCGGAAGCGATCGAACTCCTCGTGGTTCCGGCGCTCCTGTCCTCCAAACCGGAACCCCGCGAACAGCTCGCCCAGGACCGTGATCGGGATCACGATCTCGCTCGATCGCCGCACCAGGTCGATCGCCCGCTCATGCCCGCGCTTGAAGGCGGAATAGCCGGATGTGTCGAGACAGATCCGCACGAGCCTTCAGCGCCACACATCCGGATCGATCGGACGCTGGTCCGCCACCACGCGATCGAAGGCATCGGCCTCCTCGGCGGTCCACGTCCCCGCGAGCTCGTCAAGGTCCCCCCAACGTGTCCGGCGCACCCCGTCTGGACTCAACCCCGTCGCGCGGAGCAGCAATCGTATCACCGCCTTTGCCAGGCTCGTCCCCTCCCTCTCGGCGTAGGCTTCGATCTTCCTCGCCAGTTCCGGCGGAATCTTACGAATGGTGATCGTCTTCAAGGCGCCCTCAACTCGCGCATCTCGCGTCCTCGATGCCGGACGACCCACCAAGGGCGTGACCGGGCGGACGTGGGGATCTGCCCGCACGCGACTTCGGCACTATCGTGCGCCGGCACAGTCTTCACGATCGGACACCGGTGCGCGCCCCCCGGCTCGGTGCATCACTATGACGACCGATGTGATGCACGATACGCGCCGGCGCCCTACAGGTTCCAGCGCCGGCTCGAACCGGCCCGCCCCCGATCCGGACTCAGGCGTTCACCGGTTCGACGCGGTCGGCCTCCTCGAGCGCCCTGGGGTCGTGCTCGACCTCCCAGCGGTCGTAGCGCGCTTGCAGGTTCACCCAGATCTCCGTCCCGTCTGGTCGCCGGTCGCGTGGTCGCCAGACAGATCCGGAGGACGGCTCGGTCCCGGGAGACCGGGGACGCGAATCCGTCGCGGCTCCTCCAACCACGACCCGAGATCGAAGACCGGATCCACCCACACGTCGAGCGCCACGAGATCGCGCGGACGGGACAGGCCGCGTCGCCGCTCGTGCTTTCGGTGCTCGGCGACGGCGCCCGACGGAGTCAGCGCCGTGTAGAGGCAGCCGTACAGGCCTCGACGGTTCGAGCGTCCGCCGGCGTGGATCAGGTGATGGAAATGGAGCGGATGGGCCCCGGCCGGCAGGTACCGCCAGACGCGGCCCTCGAACGTCACACGAAGGCGCCGGCCTCGTAGGTGGCGAGCCAGAAGCGGAGCTCGTCCAGCTTCTCGATCCCCGCCTCGTTTCGGCGCTGGGGGGCGTGCCGCCGGTCGCGCCACCGAAGCACGGTGCCGCCCATCGTGCCGATCGCCTCCCCCGGCTTCGCGCGATACCGGGAGCTGGCGATCGCTCGTGCCTGATCCCCGTGTCTAACACGCCGGATGCCCCTGGTCACCGCCGATTGTCGCCGCCGCCAACCAGCGCCGTCATGCACGTAGGGACGGGCCTACAGCCGGTTCGTGCCGTCCCAGCGATCAACAAACGCGGTCACGCCCGAGCGCGCGTCTCCGCGGAGACGCGCTGGTGCACCTGGCTCGAGCGGCACTCGATGCCCGACGCTGGCCGAAGGGTGAAGAGGGCCCAAT
>CAZCLY010000018.1:0-62152 GCA_964499635.1 uncultured Gemmatimonadota bacterium
GCCTTCCAAGCTGAAGGTCGCCGGTTCGACCCCGGTCGCCCGCTTCTAGCACCGCCCCCGTTCTCAGGGCTTCGTCGTCTCCAGCGGGCTCGATTCCTCCACCTCCTCCACTCCATGCGGGGGTGGAGTATGCCCAGGGAGACAGTGCGGTGGGGTGTCGCTGACCTCCCGAGCGAGCGTCTCGGGCCCGAACGCGGAAGGGGCACGGCGATGTGCCGCGCCCCTTCACGCGCCCGCCGGATGACCCGGGCTCTGGGCCCTGTTCGGCGTGTGTACCCCGGCCGGTCACACCCTCAGGGTGAAGCCCGCCATCACGGGGAAGGTCCACGCAGTGGAGAACGGCGACAGGCGCGTGGGATCGATCGCCGCCAGTCGCTCCGTATCGGCCTTGTCCGTGGTGACCAGGAAGGCCTGGCCACCGACGAACGTGGACAGCTTTCTCGAGAACGTGTAGCCGAACCGGATGCCACCGTCCGCGGTGAAGTAGGTCTCCGTGAAGTCCTCGGACGGGTCCGAACCGATCTGGAAGTCGTCCGTGTCCAGGGTCGAGGCCCCGGCGCCGCCGCTCACCAGGATCGAGATCCGGCTGCGGTCCGGGTCGAGCACGTGGGCCGCCACGCCGGCGGTGTAATGCCACAGCCTCGTGTGCGGTCCGATCAGGGTGCCGCTCAGGGTCCGGTCCTGGAGGAAGTCGGCATCACCGAGGACCCGGATCGAGATGCGCGGGTTGATCTGGTAGCCGACCTCCGCTCCGACCGCGAGCCCCGGATCGTTGAGATCCCGGAGCTCGCCGACGGGCACGGCGATCCCGGCCATCGTACCGAAGCGCCAGGGACTGGCGTGCATCCGCTGGGGAGCATCGGCCTGCGCCGCGAGCGCCGCGGGAACGGCGAGAAGGGTGACTGCGAGTACTGCGGAGAGCCTCTGGGGTACCGCTCGATCGTACGACATACGCTTCATTCGACTGCCGTCTGAGACCCCCGGGGTTCGGTGGGGTCTCGCCGCCGGGCGAGCGCCACGAAGAACCGCTCGCACCCGCATATACTACGTTCGACGGGATCGTCTTGTGCCGGGTCGGGGGGGACGCGGAGTGGTTCGGGGCATCTCTGGAGGAAGCGGGTCCGACCGGCTACGATGAAGCCGAACCGGGATCCTCTCACTCGTCCGCGGGAGCGCTGCATACCGGGCATGTCGACCTCCAGGACCGCGCTTCCGTTCCGGCTGGCGCTGGCCGTTCCCGCGGTCCTCGTGCCCTGGCTGATCCTGGCGACCGTATTCGCGGCGCCGGTCCCGGCACAGGAGGCGCCGTCGGGACCACGTCTGCGCTACGTGGCCACCGCCGCCCAGCTCGGGCCGGTGGCCTACCGGGATCCCCTCGGCGTCCCGTCGCCGGACGGGCGCTGGCTGGCCACGACGATAGGGCTTCATCTGCGGGTGGAGCCGCTCACCGGCGGCCCGGTCCGCGAGCTGGGGCCCGGGACGAACCGGATCGGCGTCATCGTGTGGTCGCCGGACTCGCGTCGCCTGGTGACCCGCGAGGCGGACATGGACCGCACGTGGGCGGACTGGTTCGTGTACGATCTGGAGAGCGGGGACCGGGGACGGTTGTGGGCCCACCGCGCGCGATTCGACCTCGACGGCGCCGGGCAGGGGGTGTCCCGCGAGCGTCTCGCCGAGCTCGCGTTCCGCGCCGATGGCCGTGGTGCGGCGCTCTTTCGCATCGGGAGAGAGACACGGCTCGTGGTGCTGGACGAGGACGGCCGGGCGCTCGAGACGCGCGCGAGCGGCGATTTCGGCCAGATCGCCTGGAGGCCGGACGGAGAGATCGCCTGCCTCGTGGCGAGGGACTCGATCTGGAATCTGAGCCTCGAGTGCGACCGCGGGGGCGCCCGCACCGATCTGGGTGACGTCCGCGGCCCCATCGCGTTCTCGCCGGACGGGGGGCTCGCTTACATCGCCCGTCCGAACGATCGCGGGACGCTCGACCTGTGGAGCGTGCCGACGGGGGGCGGAGAGCCGACCCGCCTCACTTCGTTCGCGCGGGATACATACGCCCCGTACGCGCTGGCGGACGGCCGCGTGCTGTTCAAGCTCCAGGAATACGTGGTGAGCATCGCCCGGGTGGCGGCCGGTGGCGGCACGCCCGAGCCGGTGACGACGTTCCAGTCGGAGACCCCGTCGTGGGATCCCGAGGGCAGCCGCATCGCCTTCACCTACGGCACCTGGCGCCGCGTGGTCGACGACGCCCGCTACCCCGACATCGACCAGCACATCGGCGTCGTGTCGGTGGGCGACCTGCCCGCCGACGCGCCGGATGTCGTGATCCGGCACTCCCCGTCGGAGGACCAGGGGATGCACTGGTCACCGGACGGGCGCTGGATCGCCCTCCACAGCCACGCGGAGGGCACCGACGACATCTGGCTGCAGCCGGCCGACGGATCGGCGCCGGCGCACCCCATCACCTCGGGTGGGAGCGAGACCGGCTGGCCGCGCTTCTCCCCGGACGGGCGCTCCATCGTGTACACGAGCGACATCCACACGGCCGAGGAGTCGCGGCTCGGGGTCCTGTACACGGTCGGCATCGACCCGGAGTCGGGCGAGGTGACCGCCCCGCAGCGGGAGGTGCAGCTGGACGGCTTCGACGGGCGGGTGAGCTTCGCCGAGTTCTCCCCCGACGGGAGCCGGATCGTGTTCGAGTCGATCGAGGGCCCCCGGGCGCGCGGGATCTGGAGCGTCCCGAGTGCGGGTGGCCGGGCGACCCGTATCCACTCCTTCGAGAACGAGCAGTGGTTCACCGGGATCGGCGTGTCGCCCGACGACCGCTTCGTCGCGTACGTGGCTCCGGCGGCCGCCGGCTACCTCCAGCTCTACCGCGCGCCGATGGGCGGAGGAGAGGCGGTGCAGCTCACGCACGACCCGGTGAGCAAGACCCACCCTTCGTGGTCCCCGGCGGGCGACGCTATCGCATTCACCGCCTTTCGGTACCTGGCGCACTTCTGGCTGCTCGAGCCGTGACGGGCGAGCGCGACGCTCCGGGCCTGCTCGCCCGCATCGGTCTCCGGACCCGCGCGCAGCGCGCGTGGGCGATGTACGACTGGGCCAACTCGGCCATGGTGGTCATCGTCGTTACCGCGATCTACCCCATATTCTTCCCCGCGTACGCCGCGTTCGGGCTCTCGCCCGCGTCGGCCGAGTTCCGCTTCAGCCTCGCCACGGTGATAGGCCTCGCGATCATCGCCGTCCTCGCCCCCTTCCTCGGCGCGATGGCCGACCACGCGCCGATCAAGAAGCGGATGCTGGCGACGTTCCTGGCCCTCGGCGCCACCGCGGTCGCGGCGATGTTCTTCATCCGGCAGGGACAGTGGCTGTTCGCCCTCGTCCTGTTCGTCGTGGCCAACATCGGCGCGAACGGCAGCTTCGTGTTCTACGACTCCCTGCTGCCGCACGTGGCCGCCAGCGATGACATGGACCGCGTGTCGACGGCCGGCTACGCCCTCGGCTACATCGGCGGGGGGCTCCTGCTGGCGGTGTGCGGGATCATGCTCTGGAACCCGACGCTCGTGGGGCTCCCCGACCCCGACCTGTCCCCGGCCGCGGCCTCGCTCCCCTCGCGGATCTCGTTCGTCGCCGTCGCGGTGTGGTGGGGGCTGTTCTCGATCCCGCTCTTCCGCCGCGTGCCCGAGCCCCCCGTGCGCCTCCTGACCGAGGAGGAGCGCGGCGCGGGGATGGCACGGGCGGCGGTGGAGCGCCTGGCGCGCACCGTGACCGAGCTGCGGAAGTTCCGGCATGCGTTCGTCATGCTGCTCGCCTTCCTGATCTACAACGACGGGATCGGAACCATCATCCGCATGGGGGTGATCTTCGCGCACGACATCGGGATCGGCCGGGGACCGCTCATCGGGGCGATCACCATGGTCCAGTTCGTAGGGATCCCGTTCGCGTTCCTGTTCGGGGGCCTGGCCAGCCGGGTCGGGACGAAGCGCGCGATCCTCGCCGGCCTGTTGGTCTACACGGGGATCTCGCTGTTCGCGTTCCGCATGTCGACCGCCACGCACTTCTTCATCCTGGCGTTCCTGGTCGCGATGGTTCAGGGGGGGACGCAGGCCCTCAGCCGCTCGCTGTTCGGCAGCATGATCCCGCGCCACGAATCGGGTGAGTACTTCGGACTGTTCGCCGTGTTCGAGAAGTTCGCCGGCATCATGGGCCCGGGCGTGTTCGCCCTGACCATCGGTCTGACAGGGTCGAACCGGGTGGCGATCCTGTCGATCGTCCTGTTCTTCATCGTCGGGGGCGCGCTGCTCACGCGCGTCGACGTGGAGGAGGGCCAGCGTGTGGCGCGGGAGGCGGAGAGGGCGGCCCGCGGCGGGCCGCTTGCCGAGACCGCCTGAGGCGCGCGGCTCAACCGGCCGCCGGGCGATCACGGCTGGCGAGCGGGACGAGCAGCAGGGGGCAACTCGTCCGTCCGACCACCGCGGCGGCGAACCCGCCGGCCATGAGACCGGGGATTCCCGCCCTCCTGTGGGTCGCCACGACGAGCATGGCCAGGTCCTCGTCCCGCACCGCCGACAGCATCTCCCTGACCGGATCGCCCCGCAGGAGCCCTACCGACACCTCGCCGCCGGCCGCGCGGAGCTCGCCGACGAGCCCCTCGAGGTAGTCCCTCGCGTCCTCGGCCTCGAGGTCGAGCACCCGGGCGACGGCGCCCGGGGCGAGCCGGCCCTCGCCGCGGCGCGTCGGGGGGAGGGTGTCCCGCGTCGGGATCACCGTGAGAAGCCGGAGCGGCGCGTGCATGGCGCGGCCGAGCTCGGCCACGAACGGGAAGGCGCGCGGCCCATGGCGCTGCGGCTCGATGGCCACGCCCCACGGGCGTCCGGACAGTGCCCGCTCCTGCGCGCGAGTGGGCACCCGCATCAGGAGGACCGGCCGGACCGAGCGCTTGAGGGTCTGCTGCGCGATGTTCCCGAGCACGAGATCCCGCCAGCCTCCCCGGCCGTGGGCGCACATGACGAGGAGGTCGGCGTCGAGCTCGTCGGCGTGGTCGGCGAGCGCCTCCGCCACGCCGCGAACGCCCGGCGCGTGGACATGCACGTCGACGTCGGCGCCCTTGTCCCGCAGCTTGGCGGCCCAACCGTCCAGGTATCGGCGGGCGCCCTCCAGATCGGCGAGGTGGGGCTCGCCGTGGATTCTCTCGGGCGGCCGGGCCTCGAGCACGTGCAGGAGGGTGAGCCGTGCGCCCCACGCGAGGGCGATCTCGAGGGCGGCATCGAGGGCGGATTCGGCGAGCCGCGAGCCGTCGAGCGGCACGAGGACCCGCGGGGATCGGGCGTTCATCCGGGGCCTCCGAACAGGACGTCCACCAGCAGGTACGCGTTCAGGAACAGGATGACGAGCGACACGACCACGGCGGCGGCCGTCGTGATGCGGTGGTTCGCGAGGACCCCCATGATCCGCCGGCTGCGCGTGAAGATGACCAGCGGGATGAGCGCGAACGGGATCCCGAACGACAGCACCACCTGGCTCAGGACGAGCGTCCGCGTCGGATCGAGCCCGGCGCCGATCACGACCAGCGCCGGGATCATGGTGACCGCGCGCCGCACCCAGACCGAGATCCGCCGGTGCAGGAAGCCCTGCATGATCATCTGGCCGGCCATCGTCCCCACCGTGGCGGACGCGAGCCCCGCCATGATCAGGGCGATCGCGAACGCAAAGCTGGCCATCGAGCCGAGCAGCGGCGTGAGCGTCCGGTGCGCCTCCTCGATCGAGGCCACCCCCGTAAGACCGTGTGCGTGGAAGGTGGAGGCCGCCATGATCAGCATGGCGGCGTTGATGAGCCCGGCCACCCCCATGCCCAGCCCGACATCCACGAGCTGGAACCGATACAGCCGGTGCGCCTCCGCGGGCGAGGTGGGGCGGATCCGGTGCTGGGTGAGCGAGGAGTGCAGGAAGATCACGTGCGGCATCACCGTCGCGCCGAGGATGCCCACCGCCAGGATGAGGCTCTCGGTACCGGCGAATCGCGGCGTCACCGCGCCCAGCGCGATGGCCCCCCAATCGGGCCGCTCGAGGAGGGTCTCCACCACGTAGCTCGCGGCGATGATCCCGATCATCACCGTGATCACGCCTTCGAGGGGACGAAAGCCGAAGCGCTGGAGCCCGAGGATGAGGAAGGTGGCGAGACCGGTCAGCAGGGCCGCCGGGAGGAGCGGCATCCCGAACAGGAGGTTGAACCCCACCGCCGCCCCGACGAACTCGGCGAGGTCGGTGGCGATCGCGACCAGCTCCGCCACCACCCACATTCCCCACACCATGGGCTTCCGGAACTCATCCCGGCAGATCTCGGCCAGGTTGCGGCCCGTCGCGATCCCGAGCTTGGCCGACAGGAGCTGGATGAGCATGGCCATCATGTTGCTGGCCACGATCACCCACAGCAGCAGGTAGCCGAACTCGGCCCCTCCCTGGATGTTGGTGGCGAAGTTCCCGGGATCGACGTACGCCACCGCGGCGACGAACGCGGGCCCGAGGAAGGGGAGGATTCGCCGGTGCCAGGCGATCGGCTCCCCCCCGCGCAGGACCTCCGCGCTCCGTTCGAGCGTTCGTGCGTCCCTGGGCCCCGGCCCGTGTTCCGTGCCATCCACGAACGGGAGAATAGCGGAGGTCCGGTGGAGCGGACACCGGCGCGGCTGGCGTGCGGCGCGCGCCCGCCAACAGTCTGGGTCGCCGGTCGAAGGAGGTCACCAGGTGCGGCCGGAACCGCCGCGCTTCACCGATGGACGGGAGAATCACGTGGAGATCCAGTCCCCTGCTCCGGAATCCACCATCCCGGACCCGTGGGCCGAGGACAGCGATGCGCGGCGCTTTCTCCAGGGTCCGGGGACCCGGCGGCACGAGCTGTGGAGGACCTTCCGGATCTTCCGCGAGCTGTTGCACGGCTATCGACAGCTCCATTTCGTGGGACCCTGCGTCACGGTGTTCGGCTCGGCCCGGTTCGGCGAGGGGCATGCCTGGTACGAGCTGGGCCGCGAGGTCGGATCGCTGCTGGCGAGGGCCGGGTTCACGGTCATGACGGGGGGCGGCCCCGGGCTCATGGAGGCGGCGAACCGGGGAGCCCGGGAGGTGGGCGGACACTCGGTGGGGTGCAACATCCGGCTTCCCCGGGAGCAGAGACCGAACCCCTACCTGGACCGCTGGGTGACCTTCGAGCACTTCTTCGTGCGCAAGGTGATGCTGGTGAAATACTCCTACGCGTTCGTCGCCCTGCCCGGCGGTTTCGGGACCCTGGACGAGACCTTCGAGATCCTCACCCTGGTGCAGACGGGGAAGGTGCACCGGTTCCCCGTCGTCCTCATCGGCGAGTCGTACTGGGCACCGTTGTCGGCGTTCGTGCGGGAGCGCCTGGTGGCGGAGGGGACCATCTCTCCCTCCGATGTCGAGTTGTTCCGGGTCACCGATTCGCCGCGGGACGCGGTCGAGAGAATCCGGGACGTCGCGCTCGACAGGTTCGGGCTGACGTACGGCCCGCGGGTACGGCCGCACGCCTCGCTCGGAGAACGCGCGCTCGGGAGGCCCGACCGGACGTGACGCTCGTGCCGTCCGCTCAGGCGCTCTCCGTCGGCTGCTATCGTCCCCCGGGCACCGGGATGGGGTCACCGAGGGGTGGCCGCACCCCCGCCTCGGCCAGCCGGCGCTCGAACGCCGGCATGCGGTCGGTGAGCAGCGCGTTCACGCGCTCGATCACCGGGCCGACCGCGTCGAACGTGGTGTCGACGGCCCACGACTGGTCATCCGTGGGCGGGCCGGACCAGCCCTCGATGTTCGAGGTCTGGCGCCCGAGGCGGTTCGCCCGATCGAGCGCCTCGCGAACCGACTCGATCTCGCCGGCGATGTCGTTCGCCTCGGAGCGGAGCGAGGCGCGAACATCCTCGCCCACCTTCGCCCCGTCGAGCACCTCGCGCACGCCGTCGAGACGGCGCTCCATGGCGTCCAACCGGTCGTTCGCGTCGCGGAGCGGCTTCCGGAGCGCGAACGCCTTCATCATCACGTCCTGGCGGGCCACGAGATCCGCCTGCGACATGTCGCGTCGCGGGTCGTTCCGGACCACGAGCTCCGCGGTCTGGCTGTGGCCGCCGGCGGTCAGGCGTACGGTGTAGGTCCCGGGCAGCGCCCGCGGCCCCTCTCCCGGTCCCGGCCCGCCGCGGAACCCCCCGCCCGAAGGACCGGGGAACGCGGGCTCGACGCGGAAGTCCCACACGACCTCCAGGAGCCCGGCCTCGTTCACGGGCTCGAGCGTGCGGATCACCTCGCCGCCGGAGTCGAGGATCTCGAGCGACAGGGCGGGAGATCGCCTCGTGCCGCGGGTGCCGGTGCCCATCGGACCCGAGCCCATCTCCTCCTCGACCACGGCTGTCGCCTCCGGCACGGGCTCGCGCAGGTAGTAACGGATCGGGATCCCCATGGGCGGGTTGTTCGCCACGAACACGGCCGGCTGGAAGGGCCACCCCATGCCGATCGACCAGATGGTGCCCCGCCGGGTCCCGAACAGGTGAGCGTCGGCGGCCAGCACCTCGGCCGACATCTCCTCGAGCGGCGTGATGTCGTCGAGGATCCAGATGCTCCGCCCGTGCGTCCCGAGGATGAGGTCGTTGTCGCGCGGGTGGATGAGGATGTCATCGACGGCCACGGTGGGCAGGTTGTTCCTCATGCGGCCCCAGCTCGCGCCCCGGTCGATCGACATCCACACCCCGACCTCGTTGCCGAGGAAGAGCAGGTTCGGGTTGGCCGGGTGCTCGCGGATCACGTTCACCGTCCAGCCATCCGGGAGACCGGCCGCGATCGAGCGCCACGTCTGCCCGTAGTCTTCGCTCACGAACGCGTACGGCGTGTAGTCGTCGTTCCGGTGTCCGTCGAACGCCACGTACACACGGCCCGGGGCGGCGTACGAGGGCTCGATGCGGGTCACGTACGTGCGCGGCGGCACGCCCGGCACGCGGTCGATCACGTTGGTCCACGTGGTGCCGCCGTCCCGCGTGATCTGGAGGTTGCCGTCGTCGGTGCCCACGTAGATCACGTCCGGGGAGTGCTTCGATTCGCCGATCGCGGTGACGTTCCCGTAGCTGTCGGTGCCGTCGTTTGCCGACATCGTCTCGTCGGTGACGGGCCGGCCCATGATCGGCATCGTGTCGCGGTCGATCGCCTTCGTCAGATCCGGGCTCGCCTCCTCCCACGAGTGCCCGCGGTCGCGGCTCCGCATGAGGTGGTTTCCGCCCAGGTAGATGGTCGCCGGATCGTGTCGCGAGATGACGAGCGGGGCATCCCAGTTGAAGCGGTACTCGGCGGGCTCCGTCTCCGCGCCATCCGCGCTCGACCGGGGCATCGGCCGAATCGACTGCGACTCGCGCGTCGGCACGTGGATGCGGGCCAGGTTTCCGCCCTGTGACTCGGAATACAGGATGTCGGAGTCGGTGGGATCGGGCTGGTTGAAGAACCCGTCGCCGAACCACACGTGGTACCAGTTCCGGTTGCGGAGCCCGTGGTTGATGAGGGTGCGGTTCGGGGCGCACCAGTTTCCGTTGTCCTGGAGCCCCCCGCACACGTAGTACGGGTCGCGCATGTCGGCGCCGACCTCGTAGAACTGGGCCACCGGCATGTTGGTGACCGCCGACCAGGTGACCGATCCGTCACGCGACACGGCGATCCCGCCGTCATTCCCCTCGATCACGTGGTTCGAGTCGTTCGGATCGATCCACCACGCGTGGTGGTCGGAGTGGATGTTCGGGGTCGCCTCGCGCTCCCACCACGTGCGCCCGCCATCGTCCGAGCCGGAGGAGTCGTCGCCGCCCAGGTAGATGCGGTCCGGGTTGTTCGGGTCGATGCGGACGAGCGAGAAGTACATGGGGCGCGGGTTGCGGTCGCTCATCATCTCCCACGTCTCGCCGCGGTCCGTGGAGCGGTACACGCCCGCCCCCTCCTCGGCCTCGATCACCGCGTACACGAGGTTCCCGTCTCGTCGGTAGATGTCGAGCCCGATGCGGCCCATTTCCGAGGTCGGGAGCCCGTTCTCGAGCCGCTCCCAGCTGTCGCCCCCGTCGGTCGTCCGCCAGATGCCCGAGCCGCCCCCGCCGGCCGCGAACCCGAACCCCGTGCGACGCCGCTGGTAGGTGGCGGCGAACAGCGTTCTCGAGTCCTGATAGTCCATCACGAGATCGATGACCCCGGTGTCCTCGTCCATGTACAGGACCTTCTCCCACGTCTCGCCGCCGTCCCGCGTACGGAACACGCCGCGCTCCTCGTTCGGGCCCCACAGGTGCCCGACGGCGCCGACGTAGACGATGTCGGGGTTCCGGCGGTCGATCTGGATGCGGCCGATGTGACGCGTGTCGTCGAGGCCCATGTGCCGCCACGTGCGGCCGGCGTCGGTCGACTTGAACACGCCGATCCCGTACGGCGAGCTCTGCCGGTTCTGCGGCTCGCCGGTTCCCACCCACACGACGTTGGGGTTGGACGGGGCCACGGTCACATCGCCGATCGAGGCGACCGGCTGGTCGTCGAATACGGGGTCCCACGACATCCCGTCGTTCATGGTCTTCCACACGCCGCCGGCCCCCAGACCCACGTAGTAGATCCGCGGGTCGTCCTCTACGGCCGCGATGTCGGCCACCCGGCCCCCCACGAGCGCCGGGCCGATCTCCCGGAACTCGAGACCCGATGCGGCGTCCGCCGCGCGGGCCGACGGGCCCTGCGCGCTCGCGCTCGTCGCGAGCCCCGACAGCAGCCCGAGCACCGGGAGCGCGAGACGCGGGAAGCGCGAGCGGTGCGGACGCGGATCGTCGGTCGCCATGGGGCCTCCGGAGGGTACGGGGCTGCGGGTCTACGCCCGGTCGGGTCTGCCGCCGTCCCGGACCCGCTCTGCCCGGGGAGCCGCGGGACGACGCACGGGCAGAGTGCGGAATCCCGACGCGGACGCGCAAGGCGTCGCGCCCGGCCGGTTCGGACGGCGGCGCTCCGTCGCCCGGCGACGATCAGGCGATGTCGACGTGGATCTCCCGCCACAGCCCCTGCCGGAAGCGCACCACGCTCAGGACGCTCCTCGTCATGTGGCCGAGGAGGATCGCGAGCCACACGTGATACGGCTCGAGGCCCCACACGGACTGGATGATCGCGCACAGGCCGAGCGGCACGGCGACCTGCGAGATGAGGCTGATGTACAGCGGGCTGCGCGTGTCGCCGGTGCCCTGGAGGCCGCCCGTATACACGAGGGCCACGGTGATGAACAGACCCGACACGCTCAGGAAGGCCAGCAGCTGGGCCCCGAGGTCGATCACCGCGACGTCCTCGATCCCGAACGCGCCGAGCAGGACGCGGGGGATGGTCAGGAAGATGATCCCGAGCACCACCGCCACGCAGAGCCCGATGCGCGACGCGACCCGCACCCCCTTCACGGTCCGCTCGGGCTTCCCGGCGCCGAGGTTCTGCCCGGCCACCGCTGCGGTGGCTCCCATGAGCCCTACCGACGTCCACGTGATGAACGAGAACAGCTCCGTATAGCCGATCGCGTAGGCGGCCTGCGCCTCGGCGCTCTGCTCGAGCGAGCCGATGAACCGCAGGAGCAGCACCCCGCCCACGTTCATGGCGATCCCCTGGAACCCCGCCGGAAGCCCGAACCGGAACAGCTCGCGGATGATCCCGAGGTCCGGCCGCAGGTCCATCCCGCGGTGGAAGCCGACGACCCAGCGGCCGCTGGTGAGCGAGTACAGGGCCCACAGGGTGAGGATCCCGCCGGCGATCACGGTCCCCATGGCGGCGCCGGTGGTCCCGAAGGCCGGGACCGGCCCGAGACCCGAGATGAACACGACGTTGAGGATGATGTTGAGGATCGTGAGCGCGATTCCGAGACGCAGCGGGGTGCGCGCGTCCCCCGCCGAGCGCAGGGCGCCGCCCAGCATGAAGAACACCATCATACCGAAGCTGAACAGGAACATCGTGCGCAGGTAGGGGAGCGCCTCGGCCTGCACCTGCGGCGCGGCGTTCACCACGTCCAGGAGCGAGGGCGCCAGGATATAGCCGACCGGGGCGAGGATGCCGATCGCGAGCACGGCGGCGGTGATGAACGCCTGATAGATCGTGCGGTTCACCTTCTCGGGCTCGTCCGCGCCGGCGAAGCGCGCCACCAGGACCCCCATACCGGTGAACAGCGACCCGATGAACACCATGACGACCAGGAAGATCTGCCACGACACGCCGATCGCCGCGTTCCCCGTGAACCCGACGAAGTGACCGACCATCACGTGGTCCACGATGCCCTGCAGACCGCCGATCATGTTCTGGAGCATGGTGGGCCACGCGAGCCTCCACACCGCCCCTCCGATCGGTCCCTCAACGAGCGAGCGGTCGAAGCCCTTCACGGAGCGGGGGGGACGTGACATTTGGAGGGGGCGGCGATCCTGGAGTCCGGGGTCGGCGTGACGGACCACCGAACATATCACCCGGTGGTGTGGGGAACGAAGCGGTGCGGCCCGGGCCGCACCGCTCACTTGCCGGGCCCGCCTGCCCCCACATACGGTGGCGCGAGAGCTGCCCGGCACGCATGGCGTCGGGTGTCCGGCGCGGCGGTTCCTCTCGACGGTTGAGTGGGACAAATCATCCCGGACCGAGTCGCAAAATGCCCCAAACGTGTCGCATCTCCTCGGAGATCGGCCCGCTTCGCCGGGTGCTCCTCCGAGATGCCCGCTCCGCGCTCGGGACCGCGGCCGCCGTGGACGCACAGTGGAAGCGTCTGGGGTTCAGGGGACCGCCGGACGTCGCGCGGGCGATCGCCGAGTACCTTGCGTTCGTGTCGCTCCTCGAGCAGGCCGGGGTCACCGTCGACTACCTGCCGGATGCGCCCGGTCTCACGCTCGATTCGGTGTACGTGCGGGACGCCTCGATCGTGTGCGATCGGGGCGCCGTGTCGTGCCGCATGGGGAAGGAGTCGCGGGCGGCAGAGCCGGGGGCGCACGAGTCCGCCTTCCGGTCGCTCGGGATCCCGATACTCGGACGCATCGAGGGCGACGCGCATCTGGAGGGCGGAGACGTCGTGTGGCTGGACGATCGCACGATCGCCGTGGGGGAGGGCTATCGCTCCGATCGAGACGGCATCGCGCAGCTCGCGGGGCTCCTGGCCGACTGCGTCGACGACGTCATCGCCGTGCCGCTCCCGCACTGGCGCGGTCCCGGCGACGTGTTCCACCTCATGTCGATCCTGAGTCCCGTGGCGGAGGACCGGGTGCTCGTCTATTCACCGCTCCTACCGGTCCCGTTCCGAACCGAGCTCCTCGGGCGCGGATTCGAGCTCGTGGAGGTACCGGACGGCGAGTTCGATACCCAGGGAGCGAACGTGCTGGCGCTCGGACCGAATCGCTGTCTCGCGCTGGAGGGCAATCCGGAGACGCGGCGCAGGCTCGAGCGGGCCGGGGTCGAGGTGCTCGTCTACCGGGGCGAGGAGATCAGCGTGAAGGGGCTCGGGGGGCCGACCTGCCTCACCCGTCCGCTCGTGCGGGGCCCCGCGTGAGGTGGATGTGAAAGCAGGCCCCCCGGCACCGGGGGGCCTTGCTTGGTCGCCGTACCTCGAGGGTCCGCCCTGTCAGCCCGCCTCAGCCGATGTCGAAGCCGATGCCCGCGAGGACGCCGAACACCGCCGTGGTGGAGCTGTCGATGCTGGCCCCCAGGTAGCGGCCCTCGAACCACACACCGACGCTGCTCCCGACCGGGACGTCGAGCCCGGCGCCGAACACGTAGCCGAACCCGGACGACGAATCGCCGGTACCGGTCGCGGGGCTGAACTTGTGTACCAGGATGCCCCCTCCGCCGAAGAAGTACGGGCCGATCCTGTCCGGGTCGCCGGCGCGGTACTCGAGCTCCGCCATGCCGCCGTACAGGTTCGTCTTGTCGCCATCCACGACGCCCGCCACCGCGGTGTCATGGTTGTTCTGGCCGTACAGGCCTTCGGCCATCACGCTCAGGCCCGCCGCGCCGATCGGGAAGCCGATCCCGACCGTGCCAATCCACCCGGTGTTGGCGTAGTCGCCGTAGTCGCTCGTGGGCACCGTCACCCCGCCACCCACAAACACGAACTGGGCCTGCGTGGCCGCGGGCGCCGCGAAGACGAGAGCGGCCCCGGCCGCCACGGCGAGAAGCATGCGATTCCTCATTCGGATCCCCCTGGAGAGATGGTACGACGTTTCGGGCGTAGAAGCCCGACGAATATCCTCCGCCAACCCGTGAAAATACCGCAACTTCCGGGCCCCGCGCGACACCCGGATGTGAAGAAGGCCCCGATCGCTCGGGGCCTCCCACCTTCGCGGTACCCGGTAGGTCCCGCCCTGTCAGCCTGCCTCAGCCGATCCCGAAGCCGATTCCGGCGAGGATACCGAACACCGCCGTTGTGGAGCTGTCGATGCTGGCCCCCAGGTATCGGCCCTCGACCCACACGCCGACGCTGCTGCCGACGGGGATGTCCAGCCCGGCGCCGAACTGGTATCCGAAGCCCGACGATGAGTCGCTATCACCCGTCTCGGGGCTGAACTGGTGGACCAGGAGTCCCCCCCCGGCGAACACGTACGGCCCGATGTTCGCGGGATCGCCGACCCGGTAGCCGACGTTACCCATCGCACCGTAGAGATTGGTCTTGTCGCCGTCGACGACGCCCGTCACATCGGTGTCGTGCTTGTTGGAGCCATACAGGCCCTCGATCGAGACACCCAGGCCCGAGTCGCCGATCGGGAAGCCGACCCCGACCGTGCCCATCCACCCGGTTTTGGCGTAGTCACCGTAGTCGCTCGTCGGGATCGTGAGCCCGCCGCCCACCCAGATCCACTGGGCCTGTGTGGCCGCGGGAGCCGCGACGAGAAGAAGGGCCCCGGCCGCCACCGTGAGAAGTACGCGATTCTTCATTCAGTCCTCCAGGACGAGGTGTTACAGCGTTTCGCGTCAAGATGTTAAACGAAAAAAGCCCGTTCGCCAACCCGTGCCCCGACTGCAACTTCCGGGCCGGATGCTCGTTACGCCCGCCATCGAGGTCCTGTTCGCCGGTCGATTCGCGACCCCGGGGGGGACGAGCGCACGCCACCTAGAGCGAGATCATGTACGTCAGCTTGACGGTGAGGCTCCGTCCGGGCGGGGTACCGTCTCCCGTGGTCACGCGCTGCTCGTTCCACACGATGAACAGGTCGGAGAGCGGGTGGTGGATGAGGTTGAAGCGGACGTTGGAGTTGAACTGCTCGCTGGACGGGTCGTACTGCACCAGGGCGTCGATGAACATGTTCCGGGTGAACGAGTAGTTCGCCCGGCTGGTCCACAGGGTCTTCACGAAGTCGGCGGTCGGAGAGTCGAGCGTCGCGTCCGTCCGCTGGACCCCGACCGAGGCACGGACTCGATACGACGGCTTGAGGCTGAGCGACACCGAGAACGTCCGCTGCGTGCCGCTCCACAGCCCACCGAGGATCCCCGTGAAGTCGGCCGAGATCAGACGACTCGCGTCCGTGCTGCCGCGCAGCATCCACTCCACCCACCCGTAGGAACCGACCGGGATGGGGTCGATGCGCGAGTCGATCACGAACGGCGCCGCGATGCGCTCGAACTTCGGGTTCGCCGACAGCTCGACGAACCCGCCGTCGTTCAGGAAGAACGAGTAGCCGGTGTGGAAGTCCTTGGCGAGGATGCGGCCGTCGAGGTCGTCGTAGTAGTTCCACACCATGTGGGGGTGCATCTCGCGCACCCCCAGACGTCGCATGAACTCGAAGCGTGGCCGGAGTCCCCAATCGAGGAAGTACTTCCGGAAACCGGTGCGACGGTAGAACCCGACATCGTCCTCGAACTCCGGGCTCATCTGCATGAACCCGAACTTGACGTGAAGGAAGTTGCCCTCGCGGTTGAGCGACGTACGGAACGTGTACCCGTTACGCTCCCCGGGCGCCGGATCGTCCGGCGCGACATCGGTGGGGAGGCGGGCGTCGGAGCGCAGGTAGAACGTGCTCCAGTCGATCTCGCCCGGGAACCGGATGTAGGAGTCGAGGCCGTACACGTGGTTGAAGTTGCGGTCGCCGCCGTCGGTCGCGCGGCGCAGCATGAACAGCCCTCCGATGTCGGAGGACTCGAGCACGTTGCGGCGCACGCGGAGGACGGCCCAGTCGCTCCCAGGGACGCCCTCCACATCCCCGGTGCGCATCCCGATCGCCCCCACGAGGAAGCCCGCCGCGGATCCGGTCAGCCGTGCCCCGCCGCGGATGGGAGTCGTGCGTCCGTCGTCGGTGAGCCCGATGCGGCGGCTGAAGAAGGGGAGGAGGTCCTCGTCGAGACGGGGGGTCAGGTTGATGCGCGTGCTGCGCCCGGCGTCCCCCACGTAGAACAGGCCCGAGTTCTCGAGAAAGAACTCGCGCTTCTCGGCAAAGAAGAGCGAGAACTGGGTCAGGTTGACCCGCTGCTCGTCGGCCTCCACCTGGGCGAAGTCCGGGTTCACCGTGACATCGAGCGTGAGCGTACGGGTGACGCCCCACTTCAGGTCGACGCCTCCCTCGAGGCTCTCGTCGAACGCGGTGCCGCCCGTCTCGCGCACCGTGCCGGCCAGCGCGTACGGCTTCATCCTCAGATCGCGTCCGCCGGTCGACCCGCCGGGGAGTCCCGTGAGACTGCCCGCCAGGGACAGCCGCATGAGGTTGTACTTGCGGGGGATCGGAGCCCAGTACGCCACCTCGTTCCGCCGTCGGATGCTGCGGCTGAAGTTGATCCCCCACGCATCGATGTCGGCGGACCGGATGGCGCGGAAGGGGATCTCCATCTCGACCGTCCAGCCGTCGTCCGTCTCCCTCGTCTCGACGCGCCAGATGGCGTCCCAGCTCGCGTTGATCTCTCGCCCCTCGTTCGCGATCTGACGGTCGCCCCGGGCGCCCTCCGGATTGGTGAGGAACACGTACCCGTTCCGGCCGTCGCGGAAGGTGTCGAGGATGACGCTGAACGCGTCCTGCGAGAACTCGTCGAAGTCCTTGCGGATGTCGTTGACGACGAGTCGATCGGGCTCGGAGTCGTACAGGTGTGCCGCGATGAACAGGCGGCGCTCATCGTACGCGACCCACACCTCGGTGCGCTCGCTGGCCGGGAGGCCTTCGCTGGGCTCGGCCTGGACGAAGCCGCTCGCGCCGGATCCCGACCACGCGGCCTCATCGAGCACGCCGTCCAGCCGGATCGGATCGGCGAGACGCACCGCCCGGAGCGACGGGCGCGGGAGCTCCGCCACCGCGACGTGATCCGCTCCGGCTGCCGGACCGGCATTCTGACCCGCCGCCGCACCGCGGCAGAGCAGCGAGAGGGCGATCGCCACGGCGCCGCCTCGCACCGACATTCAGCCTCCATCGGAAAGGGCCCCGTTAACGGCGGTCCATCCTATCACCATCGACCCGGTGAGGCACGGGTGCTTTACGCCGCCCCTACGCCGCCGTAGCGTCAGCCTCCTTCGACACGCCGCCTGGAGGTCCGGAGACCTCCCGGCCGCCGCGCGACCCGCCGTGGAGGGGATCCGAGCCGCATGGAGAGCCGCTGGTCCGACGCCGACGCCGCGCGCGCGGTGGAGGTCTACGCGAAGACCGGCGTACCCGAGGATCTGGCGCTCCGCGTGTACACCACGCGACTCCTCGGATCGGAGCAGCGTCTGGTACTGCACGGAGGCGGCAACACCTCGGTCAAGTCGCGCGCCGTGGACATCACCGGCCGCGAGCTCGACGTCCTGTACGTCAAGGGGAGCGGGTGGGACATGGGGACGATCGAGCCGGCGGGGCTCCCCGCGGTCCAGCTCGGCCCGCTGCTCGAGCTCGCCGACCTCGACCGGCTCTCCGACGAGGACATGGTGAACCTCCAGCGCCGGAGCCTGCTCGATTCGTCGGCGCCCAATCCCTCCGTCGAGACGCTGCTCCACGCGTGGATTTCCCACTCGTTCATCGACCACACGCACGCCAACGCCGTCCTGGCGCTCACCGACCAGCCCGGGGGCGAGGCGCTGTGCCGGGAGCTGTATGGATCACGCGCCGCGATCGTCCCCTACGTCATGCCCGGGTTCGATCTCGCGAAAGCCGCGAAGGACGTCATCGACCGACACCCGGCTGCGGAGGGGATGATCCTCCTCAAGCACGGGATCTTCACGTTCGGATCGGACGCCCGGGAGGCCTACGAGCGGATGATCGACATGGTGACGCTCGCCGAGGAGCGGATCGCGCGCGTCGTGTCGCCCGCGTCGGTCATCGGCTCGGGGCTGGCCGCGAGCGCCTCGCGGACGCTGGACGAGGACGAGCCGACGCGCCTGGCGGCGTCGATCGCTCCCATCCTCCGGGGCCTCCTCGCCAACGAGCGCGAGGCCGACGAGGGTCTGTACGAGCGCTTCGTCCTGGAAGTCCGCATCAGCGAGGCCATCCTCGCCTACGCGGAGGGGGACGAGGTCGCGCGCTACGCGCGAGCCGGCACCATCACGCCGGACCACGCGATCCGCACCAAGCCGTGGCCGGTGCTCCTGCCCCGTCCCCGCGCGGGGGACATCGAGGGGTGGACGGAAGGGGCACGGGCGGCGGTCGATGCGTTCCGCGCCGAGTACGAGGCCTACTTCGAGCGCAACAACGAGCGCCACGGCGGGGTGAAGCGCATGCTGGACCCGAGTCCCCGCGTCGCGCTCGTCCCCGGCGTGGGCCTGTTCGCCGCCGGCCCGTCCGCGAAGGCGGCCCGCGCGGCCGCCGATCTCGCCGAGGCGACGGTCGAAGTGGTGACGGCGGCCGAGCGCATGAGCCGCTTCGAGAGCATCACGGAGGCCGAGCTGTTCGACATCGAGTACTGGTCGCTCGAGCAGGCGAAGCTCGCCGGACGGGTCGAGCGCGAGCTGGCGCGTCACGTCGTTGCGGTCACCGGAGGGGCGGGGACGATCGGCCGCGCCACCGCGGCGGCGTTCCGGAGGCGGGGCGCCGAGGTCGCCCTGCTCGACCTTCCGGGCGGGCGGCTCCTCGAGGCCGCCGCGGGCGTGGGTGCGCTGGCCGTGGCGTGCGACGTCACGGATGCGGAATCCGTCCGCGAGGCGATCGACACGGTGGCACGGGCCTTCGGGGGACTCGACATCCTGGTCTCCAACGCGGGCGCGGCCTGGCAGGGTCCGATGGCCGAGGTCGAGGAAGCCGTGCTGCGGGGCAGTTTCGAGCTCAACTTCTACGGGCACCAGCGGGCCGCACGGGAGGCCGTGCGCATCTTCCGGGGCCAGGGGACGGGCGGTTGCCTGTTGTTCAACGTGTCCAAGCAGGCAGTCAACCCCGGGGCCGCGTTCGGGCCCTACGGCCTGCCGAAGGCCGCCACCCTCGCCCTCGTGCGCCAGTACGCGCTCGAGCTGGGCTGCGAGGGGATCCGATCGAACGGGATCAACGCCGACCGGATCCGGAGCGGGATCCTCACCGAGGACATGGTGGCCGATCGCGCGGAGGCGCGCGGAGTGAGCGAGGCGGCCTACATGCGCGGCAACCTGCTCGGCCGCGAGGTACGGGCCGAGGATGTGGCCGAGGCGTTCGTCGCGCTGGCGCTCGCCCGCAAGACGACGGGGGCGATCCTCACCGTGGACGGCGGGAACGTCGCGGCCTGGCTCCGCTGAGAGGCGACCGCCGGGCGGACGGGACCGCGTTCCGACACCGGAGGCGAATGGTCCCGGCTGGGGAGCGATCCCCGGTTCGTCGTCGAAGTCCCCGGAATCGGTATGCTCGCGGCCGTCCTCTGCCTGTGGTCCTGGCGCCTGCTCGGGGTCCAGCGGCCGGCCTGACGCGGGAGGCGTCCGATCACCGACTCGCCGGTTCGGGAGGCCCGGAGCCTCGGGAAGGGGGGTCGATTCCCGCCGCGTGCTTCGCGATCCGCGCGCCCAGCGCCCGCACATCGGCCAGGATCGTGGGCTCGTCGAGCGTGGTGAGCGCGCGGCCCCGCATCACGAACCGGCCGTCGATCAACACGCTCTCCACGTCATCCCTGCCGATGGCGTACACGAGGTGGGCGAACACGTCGAACATCGGCGTCAGGTGTGGGCGGTCGAGATCGATCAGCACGAGGTCGGCGCGCTTGCCGGGCTCGATCGAGCCTACACGGTCGCCGATCCCCAGTGCCCGGGCGGCCACCGTGGTGACCATGCGCACCACGTCCCGGGCCGGGGTGAGGACGGGGTCGTGGTGCGCGCCGCGCTGGAGCAGGCCCGCGAACCGCATCGCCGTCCACAGGTCGAGGTCGTTCGAGCTCACGGGGCCGTCCGTGCCCACGAGCACCGGGATCCCCTCCTCGAGCATGCGGGCCACGGGCGCGATCCCGGAGCCGAGCTTGAGGTTCGAGAGCGGGTTGTGCAGCACGGCCGCCCCCGATCGGCGCAGCAGCGCGAAGTCGTCATCCGTCAGGTGCACGCAGTGCGCGAGCAGGGTGCGTTCGTCGAGGACCCCCAGCTCGTCGAGATGCGCCACCGGTGTGCGTCCGAAGCGCTCGCGGGTGGTCGCGACCTCCGTGGCCGTCTCCGAGCAGTGCGTGTGGAACAGCACTCCCGCCTCGTCGGCCAGGTCACGCGCGGCACGCATCCCCTCCGGCGACACGGTCAGGTGGTTGTGGGGCTGCACGCAGGGGACGAGGAGCGGCTCGCCCGCGTAGCGGTCCAGCCACTCGCGACCCACGCGGATCCGATCCTCGTTCGCGATCCCATCCGGTCCTCCGAAGTCGAAGAAGATGGGGCCCGTGACGAGCCGGAAGCCGGTCTCGAGCGCGACATCGGCTCCCGCTTCCGGGAACCAGAACATGTCGAGCGCGCAGGTGGTGCCCGATCGGATCATCTCGGCCATCGCGAGACGCGCCCCGAGGGCCACGTGGTCGCGGCTCACGAACGCACGCTCCGAGATCCACAGCCGTTCGAGCCACGGCTCGAGCGGGAGGTCCTCGACGAGGCTCCGGAACAGGGAGTCTGCCATGTGGACGTGCCCGTTCACGAGCCCCGGCACGAGGAGCTGACCACTCGCGTCCACGGTCTCGCGGGCCGCGGTCCCCGCCAGCTCGGCCCGCTCGCCCACGGCAAGGATCTCTCCCTCCGACACGGCGACCGCCCCGTCCTCGATGACCCGGTCCGCGCCGTCCATGGTGACCACGAGCGGGCCGAGTATGAGGAGGTCGTGGGGCTCGGTCACGGTCGCTCCGTTCTTCAGTAGGGCGTGTCGCCGCCGTCGGTGTTGAGCGCCTGACCGCGGATGATGAGGGCGTGCTCGGAGAGAAGGAAGGCCACGACTCGTCCGACCTCGATGGGCTCGATGTGGCGTCCGAGCTGCGCGGGCACCATCCCGGCGAACAGCTCGTCCGCACGTGTCCCCACCCGGGGGGAGAGCCACTCGGCGACCCGTTCGAGCATCTCGGTCCGGACGCCTCCCGGGCACACGGCGTTCACGTTGATCCCGTGCTCGGCCCATTCGGCGGCGAGGCCGCGGGTGAGGTTGATGACCGCAGCCTTGCTGGCGTTGTAGGCCGCCATGTTCGGATACCCGACCTTGCCCGCGTTCGACGCAACGTTGACGATCGCGCCGCGCATCCGGCGCTCGATCATGGCGGCCGCCGCGATGCGCGACGCGAGCAGCACCCCGTACACGTTCACGTCGTACTGGAGACGCGCATCGGCCGCCTGGATGTCGAGCGCGGGGGCCATGCGCAACGCGCCGGCGTTGTTCACGAGTCCATCGAGGGCCCCGAACCGCTCGAGGATGGCGTCGACCGCGCCGCGCACGGACACCGGGTCGGTGACGTCCCCCCCGATGGCGAGCGCCTCGCACCCTCTCGCCTCGAGCGCGGTCGCCGCTTCCCGCGCCCCGGTCGCATCCAGGTCGAGGAGCGCCACCCGCGCGCCCGCTTCGGACACCGCGTCCGCGATCCCGTGTCCGATGCCGCGTGCCGCCCCGGTGACGAGCACCGTTCGACCTTCGAGGAGTCCCTCGAGCGCCATCAGAAGGCCGGTCCGGTCAGCGTGCCGCCATCCACGACCAGTTCGGCGCCCGTGATCCAGCGGGCCGCATCGGAGACGAGGAACACACACGCGTCCGCCACATCGGCCGGCTCGCCCAGGCGTCCCAGGGGGCAGGCCGCGAGCCAGCGCTCGACCCCTTCCGGCCACGCATCCTCGATCCCGTCCCGGCGGATGAGCCCGGGCGCGACGGCGTTCACGCGGATTCCGTGTGGCCCCAGCTCCTGCGCGGCGGCTCTGGTGTGCATGCGCACGGCCGCCTTGGCGGAGCCGTAGTGGCTGTGTCCAGGGGCCGGCCGCTGACCCTCGATCGAGGTCACGTTGACGATCGCGCCGCCACCCGAGGAGATCATGGCGCTCGCCGCGGCCCGCGTGCACAGGAAGACCGATCCCAGATCCGTGCGCAGCGTCCGGTCCCACGCCTCGGGGGACATGTCGAGCAGGGCCGCGACGGGGTAGATCCCGGCGTTGTTCACCAGGATGTCCAGCCGTCCGAGACTCGACACGATGTGCTCCACCAGTGCGTCGACCTCGTCGGGGACGGTCAGGTCGGCGCGGAGGACGGCCGTCTCCACCCCGTGGGCGGCACACTCCCCCGCTACCCGTCCGGCGGCGTCCGCCGACGCCAGGTGGTGCACGGCGATCGACGCCCCCGCTTCCGCCAGCCGGGTCGCGATCCCCGCCCCGACACCGCCCCCGGCCCCGGTCACCAGCGCGACCCGTCCGTCGAGCCGCAGCAGATCCCGGACGCCCGTCACGCCGCCGTCGTGCCGGCGAGGGCGGCGGCGGCCCGTACGACCACATCGAGCATGCGGGCGACCCCGTCGCGCACGACCTCCCGGTGGGGGTCGTAGTCGGACATGTCCGCCCGGCGCGTATCGACGAGGTTCCCATCCACGGCGAGGATCCCGCCGGCGCGGGCGCCGTTCATCGCCGCGAGCACGTACAGCGAGGAGAGCTCCATCTCGACGGCGAGCGGGCCGTAGCCCCGGTAGCGCTGCCAGCGCGGAGGCTCGGAGCCGGGGTAGAAGTTCGCCTCCGTCACGATCATTCCCTCGCGCACGGCGATCCCGGAGCCGCGCGCGGCCGCCCGCAGCGCCTCCGTCACGGCGGGGTGGGCCGCCGCGGGGTAGCCGGCCGGGATCAGATGATCGCTCACCGCGTCTTCCCGCACCGCCGAGGTCGCGATGATCAGCTCGCCATCCCGCACGCCCTCGGTGATCGCGCCGCACGTCCCGGCCCTGAGGAGGGTGCGGACGCCGCCCCGAAGGAGCTCGGCGAAGCATACGTTGGCTCCCGCGGCCCCGACTCCGTGGGAGGCCACCGTGACCCGCTCGCCGTCCCGGGTTCCCGTGTAGGTGACGTACTCGCGATTGACGCCCACGCGCTCGGCACCCTCGAGAAGGCCGGCCACGCGCTCGGCGCGGGCGGGATCACCGACGACGATGGCCACCGGCGCGAGGGCGGCGGTGGGGACGCACAGGATCGGCAGGCGGGACGTGTCCTCGCCATCGGGCGACCCGGACGTCGTGCGATCGGGCTCGGACGGTGTCACGGCCTCATGCGATCCGGGGGACGGGATCGGGCGGAGGCGGCGCGCCTCGGGCGCCGGCCCGCCACGCGAACCGGCGCCAATCTCGGGGCGCGGGGAGCGCCCGCGAAAGGGCTCTCGGTCGGTCAGCCGCCGACCGGCATCGGGCAGTCCGTGAGCATGTAGTGGGTGCGGATCATCGCGAACTGGCGCTTCGCCCCATCGAAGGCGCGCAGCGATGGCGCGGGCAGACGCTCGCCCGCCTCCGACAGGCGTCGCTCGAGCCGCTCGTAGGCGTCGCGCACGCCGCGGTACGAGAGGTTGAGCGGATTACACGTCTCCAGCCCGTCGTCGAACCGCAGGCGAACCGTCTCGTAGCGCTCCGACTCCCGGCGGAAGATCGCCCATGCGTTCTGATACGCGGCGGCGGCGGGGTCCTCGACGGCCAGCCCCGAGAGCGAAGGAGCCTCCGCGATCGACTCGGCTGCGGGTCGTGTCGGCGTGGTCGTCCGATTCGCGCCCGGGTCGACCGCGGCACCCTCCGCCGGAGGAGTGATCGACTGGAGCGTCACATCCTCCGCGGTCGCGAACGGCTGCGGGTTGCCTTCCGAGGCGCCGGCCGCAGCGCTGGCGTCCGCGGTCGCCGTCGGTGTATCGGACTCCGGGCCGACGACCTCCGACGAACCCTCCGCGGCCTCAGACGCCACCGGCCCCGCGTTCCGCTGGCGGCGCAGCAGCTCCTCCGGAGAGAGTGTGATTCCCGCCACCGAGGATCCTGCGGGAGCATCCGCACCGGCTCCATCGGTGTCCCCGACGGTCGGGTTCCCGCGCGTCATCTCGCGCGTTCCGACCAGCCCCGCGGTCGCCACCAGGGTCAACCCCGCGACGGCCGCGAGGATCTTGCCCGTGGGCCAGCGGGGCCGGCGGCGCGAGCGGCCCACGAGACCCGGGTCCCGATCGAGATCCCGGCGGATCGGGATGACCGAGGGACCCGGCTCCGGGTCGGGGCGTGCCGCGTTAGCGTCGGAGCCGGTGATCCCGCCCCCGGGGCGAGCCCCCCCCCCGCCCGATCCATCGGGGCGTGACGGGGCGTCGGCCCCGCGCGCACCCCGAACGGTGGGCGAGAGGGCCTCGTCGGACGCCGGGGCTCCCAGCGACACGAGCTCGGATGGGGTGAGCGAGCGTCCGACCGCCATCAGTGTGCGCTGGATCTGTCGCTTCTCCCATTCCGCCTCGGAATCCACCTCTCCGGTGACGGGTGGTCGAGTCGCGCGTGTCGGCTGCGGACGGGACGAGGCCGCCGCCGGCCGGAGCGGCTCGGTGATCGGACCGATCGGGCCGACGGGCTCGGGCGGGAGGCCACCTCCGTTGGACGGAGGGGGCACCACCGGTTGCGCTGCACCCGACGCCGCGCGGCCGGTGTTCGCTGGTTCGGCCGGTCGAGCCCCAACGGGCTTCGATCCCTCCGGCCTCGAGGGGTCGACCGTCCCCTCCGACGCGGGGCGGCTGCCGACTCGCGTGGTCCGTGAGGACGTGCCGCGCGCCCGCTCGGGGAGCTCGTCCGATACGTTGCCATGGCCCGCGCGCACGACCCGGCTCTCCGTCTGGTAGTTCGCCCACCCGACGAACGTGCGCTTCGTGGTGCCGTTGAACTCCGAGCTAGGGTCGACCAGCTCGTAGAAGGGCGTGTACACGGAACGGCTGAGACCCTCGGGGTCGGTGCGCTGGAAGACGCCACCCGCCATCCGGCCTGCGGAGCCCGCGAGGACGAGAGCGAGGCTCCATGGCTCGGGGAACGCGCTCTCGTGGAAGCGCGCCTCCTCCGGCGACAGGTACAGACCCCCTTCGAGATGGGTGCGGTACCAGCCCAGCAGCACCTCACCTTCCTCGGGTGTCCACTCCATCTCCGTGGCGCGCCAGGCTCGACCGAGGAGCGCGGCGTCCGCGGCCTCCGGCACGACGGAGGGGCAGCGCAGCGTCCGCTCCACCCGGGCCCAATGCCGCTCGCAGGTCGGATCTTCGAACAGGTGTCCCACGAGGCAGCCGAACAGCGCCGTGCCGGGCGACGCGGCCACGTGCTGCGCGACGCGGAGGAAGACGCGCTGCTCGAACACCAGGTCGACGATCGTGACTGGGGACGCCCCGCCGGCGAACCGGCGCGGCACCCACTGAATGCTCCCGAGATAGGGCGGCGCCGCGGATTCGATCGTCGGACCCCCCTGTTCGGCTACGGAATCTGGCACGGCGATGCGCAAACTTTTACGGGTCGCTCGCTACTTCCTGACGAGTCGCGGGGGGAACGGGGATCCAGCTCGTGCCGGGCGAATCCTCGCGTCCACGCGAGTTTGCCGCCCGCAGGTCGTTCAGCCGGATTCCGGTCACACCCGACTCGACCTCTCAGAGAGCAAGTCCGGTGCTAGGGCGTACGGGAGGGGGGTCAGTCTCCGGAGGGGGCCTGCCCCGTGGAGCCCTCGCCGGGGGGCGCCGTGTCGAGGTCGGGGGAGAGCGGACACCCCGATGCCTCGAATCGCTCCCGGGCGGGTCCGAGCTCGGCGTCCAGACGGGCGAACCGCTCGACCATGGCGGGGGTCGTGGCCACGTACTCGGCCAGCGCCCGATGCGCGAGGACGAGGACGGAGAAGTCCGACGTGAGCTGCTCGCAATCGACCTGGCCGAGCTGGTGCTGGACGACGCGCTGACGATAGCTCTGCAGCCCCGACAGATACGCGTCGGCGAGCTCGACGAATTCCGGCGTGGCACTCTCGGCGGAGGTCACGGACGCCGGCTGCGCGGCCGGCGCGGGTGGCGCGACGGGCGTGCCCCGATCGCCGAACGACCTCCACGCGAGCGTGCCGGCGGCCACGATCGCGAGACCCGCGGCCACACGCCGCAGACGGGGCGACGGTCGCCAAGGCTGCCGATCGTGGAACAGGACCACGGGGATCTCGGCCTCACGGTCGATCTCCGGGTTCTGGGAGGCCGCGACGAACGTCGGACGGGACTTCGAGGCCGGGCGCGCCCCACCGCCCGCCGGAATGACGAGCGAGCGTTGTCCCGGCACGATGTGGCGCTCGCGCTCCCTCTGCGGTGCCGACGCGTCGTCCGCACTCCCGGGGCCCACCCCGCCGGCTTCGATCGCCGCCTCGGCCGCCTCGAGCCCGATGTCGGCGTCATCGGTCTCGACGGGCGTCTCGGGTGGTTCGTCCTCGGTGACCGTCGCGTCCCCGTCCGTCGCGGCCGCCCCCGCGTCCTCGAGCTCCCGGGCTCCCTCCATCGCGGCGGGCGACGCCTCGTCCTCCGGGGATCCGGCGGAGGGGGTCGACACCGGCACCTCGTCGAGGAGCGAATGGAGCCATTCGAGCGAGCCCGGCGGCTCCGTCTCGCTGGGCTCGGCGTCGAAGGGCGCGACGAGCTCGAACGCGGGACGGCGCCCCGCACGACCGCGACGTCGATCCGCGCGACCCTTCGAGGGGGACCGTGCGGCGTCGGCTCCAGTGCCCGCGGGGGCAGCGTCCTGAGCGGCGGTCCCCTCGTCCGTCGAAGGCTCCGAGACCTCGGGCTCGAAGGGCGGGGCGCCCCACACCGCTTCGAGAAACTCCGGAGTGTACCAGGCGTCATCCGGTCCGCCGGTCGCGTCCTGTGCACCCGCCTGCTCGCTCTCCACGCCCACGGCCTCGGTGTCGCGGGCTCCGTCCTCCTTCGCCGGCTTCTCCGCTTCGGCTTCGTCCGTTGCGGCGGTCCCGGTCGCGGCGGTCTTGGAAGCCGCGCTGCCCTTTCGCTTCTTGCCGCGGGCTCGCCCGGCCGCCGGCTTGCGGGCCGGTCGCGAGCGCCGGGTCTCGGCGCCCGCACCGTCCGGGGGCGCCTCGACGCCGTCGGGCGGGCCGACGCCCGTCCCGGCCGCGCCATCCGGGATCGTGCCCGGCGCGGACTTCGCCCGGGCCTCCGGACCCGTGAGGGCCGGGCGTGCCACCGCGCCGGTGAACTCCTCCGAGAACCCCGCCTCGCGCACCGGGCGCGGCGGAACGTCCTTGCGTGTCTCCTGCCCGGTACGCCACGAACGTCCGCGGAGTCCCCGCGAGCCGGGAGCCGGACGCGCCCCGGCAGCCGCGGCGGGTCGCTCCGGGTCCGCACCCTCGTCGGCGTGGTCGGGGGACTTCCAGCGCGCGAGTCGGGTCTGCGGGGTCGGCCATTTGGCCTTCAACACGCTGACCGGCTCACCGGCCGCGTAGTTCTCCCAGTCGACGAACGATGGCTTGCGGCCGTCCACGAGCTTCGCATCGAGGTCCACGAGTTCGTGGAACGGGGCCAGCCCCTTTCGGAACAGCCGCGCGCGAGGGCTGCGCTGGATGAACCCGCCGATGATCCCCCGGGAGGTGGAGGCCACGATGAGGGCGCAATGCCAGGCCTCGGGGAAGAACTCCTCCTGGAGGTGGATGTCCCATTCCGAGAGCCGGAGACCGAGGACGCCATGTCGGTGATACCACCCGATGACCTCGCCGCGACGGTGACGCGCATCGCGCGCCGCCCCCACCCACGCGTGCCGGAAACGGTCCATGTCGTTCGCCGGCGGGAGGTTCTGCGACTCCCGGCGGACCGCGTCGATCACGATGTAGGGGCTCTCCGACCACGGGCAGTAGACGACCTGCCCGAGCAGGAACCCGTAGGGCTCGCCGCTCTTCGCCGTGATCAGGTGTCCACGCACCTGTCTGAGCACCGACTGCGACACGAACAGCTCGTACGGTCTGGATCGGTCGGGCGGGGAGTCGACGGACCTCGGGGACCACGGGATGGCCCGCGAGTAGGGCTTCGGACGCTTTCGGAAGGCGAGCTTCTCGGACCAGTTGTGCGGAAGCTCGGGCTCGCGCGGCGGCACGACATCCCCGGGCCCGACGCCGGAACGTCGTGTCAGGAGCGTGGCCACCACATCGCTCGCTCTCTTCAAGCTGGCTTCCACCGCACGCGCTCCCCCTCGGGTGCTCCGCGACCAGGGACTGTGGAGCGAACGCCACAAATATCCCTGGCGGGGCGGTCGACCCGCAAGTTTCGCGCGCCCGCGGAGTTTGCGACGCGCGGGGCGGAGATTCTAAGATCCGGGCCACGTCGATTCGGCGGCGGCGCGACCGTCCGCTCTCCGGCCCCGTAGCTCAGGTGGATAGAGCGCGGGATTCCTAATCCCGAGGCCGCTGGTTCGAGTCCAGCCGGGGTCACTACCAACCACGGAGGCCGTACCTCCGGGCTGATCCCGGCCCGCGCGCTCAAACGCCGACCTCCCTGAGTCACTTCTTCGGCTTCTTGGTCGGCTTCGGCTTGAGGGCGGTCACGTAGTCGTAGCTCATCGAGAGATAGGGAGCGAGCGTTGCCGTGTCCTCGAGGAGACCGTCGGGCACGGTCACGTATTCGGGCATGTTGTGCCCATACGATTCCAGAATCGTGGTTTCGAACCGCTCGCAGAAGGCGACTCGTTCATCCTTGGGAAGTCGGATCCCGAGCATCCCGTTTGTGGAGAACAACGTGAACATGTGGCCGTTCACGGACGTGTAGAGCAGGTTCTTTCCCTTCCGCTCGATCTCGGGGTGGGTTTCGAGCAAGCGGTCGTAGAGCTCTCGTTTTCGCTCAGACACCTCGACCTTTGCCATCCTCTGCCTCTCACTCGGGGGGATCCGGACCCTCGAGCACCTCCGCGAGGTGCTGTTCGAGACGGTCCAGATTCAGATTCCAGACGCGCAGCCGCAACTGGATCCACGCCTCCGCGACCGTCAGCGGCCCCCGTCGAAAGACCGAGTCGGCTCGGCATTCCCATGATGTGGACGGCCCTGGCAAAGGCAGGATCCGGACCGGCGGCCGGCTGCGAGATGGGGTTGGCGCCGGTCCGCGGCAGGCTAAGTTGCGCTGGTCAGCCCCCCGAGCGTCCGAAAGGTGCCGATGGAGACGCTAGTACCCGCACCGGTGCACTGGGTCGTCGCGACGGCCCTCAGCTTCGACATCATCCTCCACAAGCATCGACCGGCGTCGGCGGTTCTGTGGCTGGCGGTCGCGTGGGCGTTTCCCATCTGGGGCGCCCTCGCCTACCTGGTATTCGGCGTCGATCAGATCCGCCGGTTCGCCTCCGGTCCGGTGCGTCTGGAGCGTCTGTTCCGTTCCTACGTCGCCCCCGGCCCCGAGGAGCTCTCGGAGGGCGCGGAGGATGCGGACGGCGCGATCGCGCTTCACGGCGGAGCCCACATCCTGCGGCTCACGGAGCCCGCGGTGCGTCCGTACCGGCTCACCCGCGGGAACCGCATCGAGCTGCTCGTGGACGGCGAGGAGGTGTATCCGGCCATGGCCTCCGCGATCGAGACCGCACGGGAACGGATCGATTTGCAGACCTACATCCTGTCGCGCGATCGGGCGGGCCGCGGCCTTCTCCAGCGGCTCACGGCCCGGGCGGCGGACGGGGTGCGTGTGCGGCTCCTGTGCGACGGGTTCGGCTCCGGGATCGCGTTCGTGACGGGGTTCTTCCGGGACGCGGAGCGAGCCGGGGTCGAGGTCGCCGCCAGCCACCCGCGGGGCTACCCGAACCTGCGCAACCACCGCAAGGTCCTCGTCGTCGACGGCCGCATCGGGTTCGTGGGCGGGATGAACATCGACGATCGCAACCTCCCGCAGCCGGACGGCCGTCCGGCGGACCGGGACTACCACGCCCGCGTGGCGGGACCGGTCGTTCGCGACCTCGAGTTCCAGTTCCTCGTCGACTGGAGCCGAGCAACCGGGAGCGCCCTCGAGGGGCTCACGCGGGACACGCCGCCGCGCTGGGCGCCCACCGACGGCGAGGCGCTCGCGCAGGTCATTCCGGGGGGGCCCGAGCGCTCGGGGAGCGGGCTCACGATGGCGTTCTTCGGGGCGATCGCCGCCGCCCAGACGTCGGTGACGATCGTGACGCCCTATTTCCTCCCGGACGACTCGATCCTGTCCGCCCTGCGCTATGCGGCCACCCGCGGTGTCGACGTCCGCATCGTGCTTCCCGCGCGCAGCAACCACTGGTACACGGCGCATGCCGCGCGCGCCCTGTACGGGCAGCTTCTCGAGGTCGGCGTCCGGATCTACGAGCGGCGCCCGCCGTTCATCCACGCCAAGGCGCTCGTCGTCGACGACGTATACACGCTGCTCGGGTCGGCGAACCTCGACTACCGGAGCCTGTATCTTAACTTCGAGCTCGATCTCGAGGTGGCATCCGCGGCGTTCGCCGCCCGGGTGCGACGCCAGCTCGAGGTGGAGATGTCGGAGAGCGAGGAGGTTTCCCTGGAGGTGTACGAGGCGAGGCCGGCGAGTCGGAGACTCACCGAAGGAGTGTGCCACCTGCTGGCCCCGATGCTATGAGCGAGGAACGCTCCGGCCGGCGCTCGAGGGTCACGCGAGGGTCGATCCGTCATCACCCGGTTCCGAGCGCCACGCGGGGCATGGGCTGCGCGAGGCACGCCGCCCTCGTCGTCGGGCTCGCGGCGCTCGCGGCCTGCTCGGACGCCGCGGGTTCTCTGGAGAGCGCGGCGGTCCCCATGACTCCCCGCGAGGCATACGCGGCGTCCCTGACCACCGCCGGTCTGGACGGGTCGGCCCTCGTGACGCGCTGGCGGGAGGCCGGCGAGTCGGCGCTGACCGAGGCGGTGCACGTGGATCCGCCGTTCGAGGAGATCGGGTTCTACCCGGCCGAGGCACCCACGGCGGTCGGGTACGAGCTGTCGCTCCAGCGCGGCCAGGCCCTCCACCTGTCGTACACGACGGAGCCGGCGGGGGTCGGGGGCGTGTTCGTGGATGTCTTCCGGCAGGCGGAAGACGGGACCATGACGCACGTCGCGAGTGCCGAGCGGGGGGCGGCGGAGCTCGAGTTCGAGCCCGTGCGCTCCGGCACGTTCGTGCTCCGCGTACAGCCCGAGATGCTCGTCTCGGTGCGCGTGCGACTCGCCGCCGTGCGGGCCGCGACCCTCGCCTTCCCCGTCCCGGGGCGCGATCCCATTGCCGCGCAGAGCCGCTTCGGCGATCCCCGCGAGGGCGGCCGGCGCGTCCACGAGGGCGTCGACATCTTCGCCCCTCGCGGCACTCCCGTGATCGCGGCCACGGACGGGGTCGTGCGCCGGGTCGGGACGCAGCGCCTGGGTGGTCTCGTCGTGTGGCTCCGCGACGAGCGAGGCTACTCGCAGTACTACGCCCACCTGAGCGCACAGCTCGTCGAGGGTGGCGCCCGCGTCCACGCCGGTGACACGCTGGGTCTGGTGGGGAACACGGGGAACGCCCGCACCACGCCGCCGCACCTCCACTTCGGGCTGTACCGGCGCGGGGAGGGCGCGGTCGACCCCTGGCCGTTCCTCGCGCCTCAACCCACGCGACCTCCGACGTTGAGGGCCGACACGACGCGCCTGGGGGCATGGTTGCGGCTCCGAGCGGACGCGCTCGCGGTCCTCGCAACGGGGGGGGCCGAGCTGCCCCTGCCGGCGTTCACGGTCGTCCGTGTGCTCGGGGCGCACGACCGCCACCTGCGCGTTCGACTGCCGGACGGGCGGGTGGCCACCCTGGCGAACCCCGCGCTGGATCCGCTCGACACGCCGATCGAGGAGGCGCGGCTCGACCTCGGGGGCCCGGTCCTCGACACGCCGGCGGAGGGCGCCGTGACCCGCGCTCGCATCGAGGAGCGGATCCCGCTGGACGTCGTGGGGCGGTTCGACCGCTACCTCCTGGTCCGCTCCGCGCCGGGCGTCGAGGGGTGGGTCGCCGCGCCGCGCTGATCACCGTCCGGCACCTCCTCGGCCCGGACGTTCCCGACTCCCTCCGAAGTCGACTACTCCCGCTGCCGAAACGGGCATAGCCCTTGCGACCCCTGGCACGCGCGCCGCGGGTCGGTCGGGCGGCGGTGGGCGCCCGCCGGGCGAATCGTGGGGAGGCGCCCGTCCGCGGCAGCGCCCCGTCGGCGGCCGCATGTAGCGGAGTCGCAACATGTGGGTGGGTCGGCCGGTGCGAGGCGCGCGTCGCGCCACACGTGGACAACATCCGGATACGAAGACGACGGGATGAGCGAGCCAACCCAAGCCACGACGCGCGACTTCGCCCCTCTTCGCGAGGGTGACCACGTCGCCATCCTCGGGGGCGGTCCGGCCGGTCTGACCGCCGCCTATCAGCTCGTCCGCGACGGCGCGCGGGTGACGGTGTTCGAGGCCAGCGACATGGTGGGCGGCATCAGCCAGACCGCCCGCTACGAGGGCTTCCGGTTCGACATCGGGGGTCACCGCTTCTTCACCAAGATCGCGCCCGTGCAGGACATGTGGGACGAGGTGCTGGGCGACGAGTTCCTCACCGTACCGCGACTCTCGCGCATCCACTACGACGGGAAGTTCTTCGACTACCCGCTCAAGCCCATGAACGCGCTGTCCGGTCTCGGGCCGTGGCGAGCGCTCCAGATCCTGTTCAGCTACCTCAAGGCCCACCTCCGTCCCTACCCGGAGGAAGACAACTTCGAGCAATGGGTCACGAACCGGTTCGGTAAGGAGCTGTACGAGACGTTCTTCAAGACGTACACGGAGAAGGTGTGGGGTATCCCGTGCACCGAGATCCGGGCGGAATGGGCCGCGCAGCGCATCAAGGGACTGTCGCTGGCCCGCGCCATCATGTCCGCCGCATCGCTCAACAAGCGTTCCGACAATATCAAGACGCTGATCAACGAGTTTCGCTACCCGCGGCTCGGCCCCGGGCAGATGTGGGAGCTGACGCGGGACGCCATCGAGCGCATGGGCGGTCGGATCCTCATGCGCCACGAGGTGGTGGGTGTGGAGGTCGCGGACCACAGGGCCACCGCCGTCGTCGCCGACGGCCCCGACGGCACGGTCCGCGTCGAAGCGGACCACGTGATCTCCTCGGTGGATCTCCGGTGTCTCGTGCGGAGCCTGCGGCCGTCCCCGCCGGCGCCGGTTCGCGAGGCGGGCGAGGGGCTCCGCTACCGCGACTTCCTCGTGGTCGCGCTCATCCTCGACCAGAAGGACCTGTTCCCGGACAACTGGATCTACATCCACTCGCCCGAGGTCAAGGTCGGCCGAATCCAGAATTTCGGGAACTGGAGCCCGCACCTGCTCGGCGATCCCGAGAAGTCCTGTCTGGGGCTCGAGTATTTCTGCTTCGCGGGTGACGGTCTGTGGACGACTCCGGACGAGGAGCTCATCCGCCTGGCGACGAAGGAGCTCGGGGAGCTCGGGCTGGCCGATCCGGCGCTCGTGGTGGATGGCACCGTCGTCCGGATGCCGAAGGCGTATCCGATCTACGATGGAGAGTACCGGGGCCACCTCGACGTGATCCGCGGACACATCGATCCGATCCGGAATCTGCATCCCTGCGGTCGCAACGGGATGCACAAGTACAACAACCAGGACCACTCGATGCTCACCTCGATGATGACCGTGTGGAACATGCTGGGAGCCGAGCACGACATCTGGTCCGTGAACACGGATTTCGAGTACCACGAGGAGCAGCGGCTCGATCGTCCCGCGCGTGCTCGGGACCGGCCCGTGGCCGCCGTGGCCGGCGGCTGAGCCGGGCGCGCCGAGGGAGACGAGCCGTGCGAATCGGGGTCGACGCGTGCTGCTGGGCGAACGGGCGAGGGTATGGCCGCTTCACCCGCGAGCTGCTCGGAACCATGGTGCGGCACGCTCCCGACGATGAGTTCGTGTTCTTCGTCGACGATCGTGCGGCCGAGCAGCTGGACGTGGCGGCCGACAACCTGACCGTCGTGCGGGTCCGGCAGAGCGAGTCGCCTACCCGGGCGGCGTCGGCGAACGGCAACCGCAGGATCTCGGACATGCTCCGGCTCACGCGCGCCGTGAAGCTCGAGAAGCCCGACGTGTTCTTCTCGCCCTCCGTGTACAGCTACTTCCCGCTTCCCGCACGCCAGCGTGCCGTGGTCGCGATCCACGACGTGATCGCCGAGCGTTACCCGGACCTCACGCTTCCGACGTTCCGGTCGCGGCTCTTCTGGCGCCTCAAGGTGGGGCTCGCGCTCCGGCAGGCGGAGATCATCCTCACCGTGTCGGACTACTCCGCCCGGGCGATCCACGAGTTCCTCGGTGTCCCGACCTCCCGCATCCGCGTGGCCGGCGAGGCGCCCGCATGCATCTATCGGCCCAGCGACGAGGCCGACATCCGCGCCGCGGCGTGCCGTGCAGGGCTCCCGGCGGGGGCCCGCTGGTTCCTGTACGTGGGTGGCTTCAACCCGCACAAGCGGGTCACGTCGCTCGTACGCGCGCACGCGCGCGTGGTGCACGACGAGCGGGACGAGGCTCCGCACCTCCTCCTGGTCGGGGACGCCGACGGAGACGCCTTCCATAAGGACGTCCTCGACATAAGGCGAGCGATCGAAGAGGCCGGAACGGCCGATCGCACGGTGTGGATGGGCTTCGTGCCCGACGACGAGCTCCGTCACCTCCACTCCGGTGCGCTCGCCCTGGTGCTGCCGTCCGAGGCGGAGGGCTTCGGTCTTCCGGCCGTCGAGGCGGCGGCCTGCGGGACGCCGGTGATCGCCACCACGCAGAGTCCGCTCCCGGATCTCCTGAGAGGTGGCGGGATCTTCGTGTCGCCCGGAGACCAGGAGACGCTGGACGGGGCGCTGCGGCTCCTGTCGAAGGACGCACGGCTGCGCCACGAGATGGGACGCAGGGGGCTGGCGGCGGCGCAGACGCTGACGTGGGAGGCGGGAGCCCGCGCGGCGCTCGACGCCATCCGCGAGGCGGTGACGTGAACCGGCCCTTGCGGATCGCGTTCGTCACCACCTTCTATCCTCCGTACAACTTCGGAGGCGACGGGATCGGCGTGCAGCGGCTGGCCCGCGCGCTGGTGCGTCGCGGCCACCGCGCCACGGTCATCCACGACATCGACGCCTACAACCTGCTCCACTCCGGTGCGGAGCCCGACCCCGCGCCCGAGCCCGAGGGCCTCGAGGTCGTGGGGCTGAAGAGCGGCGTCGCGGGTTTCTCGTCGTTGCTCACCCAGCAGCTCGGCCGACCCGTGCTCATGGGAGGGCGCATCCGCGGCCTCCTCGCCGAGGGGCGCTTCGACGTCATCCACTACAACAACATCTCGCTGGTCGGCGGGCCCGGCGTGCTCGCGCTCGGCGATGCTGTCAAGGTCTACGAGGCGCACGAGCACTGGCTCGTGTGTCCGTCCCATGTCCTGTGGCGGCACAACCGCGAAGTGTGCACCGGCCGCGAGTGCCTGCGGTGCGTGCTCGCCTACCGGCGGCCACCCCAGATGTGGCGCTACACGGGGCTGCTCGAGCGCCGGCTCGACGCGGTCGACATGTTCATCGCCAAGAGCGAGTTCAGCCGCCGCAAGCACCGCGAGTTCGGGTTCACGCGCGACATGGAGGTCCTGCCCTACTTCCTCCCGGACCGAGAGGGGACCGACGCCGACGCGGCGGGTGCGGAGGACACCTCGGCCGGCCCGGGTCGCGGCTCGGCGGAGAGCCCGCACGGGCGGCCGTACTTCCTGTTCGTGGGCCGTCTCGAGCGCATCAAGGGGCTCGACGACGTGATCCCGGTGTTCTCTCGATACGAGCCGGCCGACCTCCTCATCGCGGGCGACGGCAACGATCGCGAGTACCTCGAGGCTCTGGCGGCCGACAACCCTCGTGTGCGCTTTCTGGGGCGGTTGGGGCTCGAGGAGCTGGAGCGGTATTACCGCTCCGCCATCGCGCTCATCGTGCCATCGATCTGCTTCGAGACGTTCGGGGTCATCCTCATCGAGGCCTTTCGACAACGCACGCCCGTGATCGCGCGCCGCCTGGGGCCGTTCCCGGAGATCGTCGAGAGGTGCGGCGGAGGCGAGCTGTTCGATACACAGGACGACCTCGTGGCGGCGATGGAGCGGATGCGCGCCGATCCCGTGCACAGGGAGCGTTGCGCCGCCCGCGGGCTGGCGGGCTTCGATGCGCACTGGTCCGAGAGCGCGGTCGTGCCGCGATATCTGGAGCTACTGGGTCGTGCCGCCGAGCGTGGCGGACGACCCGAAGTCGCGCGCGCCGTGGGCGCCGCGGCATGACCTCTCCCGGGGGGAGTTGACCGACGTGAAGGTGTTCATCACCGGCGGAGCCGGATTCATCGGGTCCCACCTGGCCGAACGACTGCTCGGCGATGGCGCCCGGGTGCTCGTGCTCGACGACCTGTCGACGGGCGCGATGGAGAACCTCGAGGGGCTGATCGGACGACCGGAGTTCGAGCATCGGATCGGCTCGGTCACGGACGCCCCGCTCGTCGCGGAGCTCGTCGATCGTTGCGACGTCACCGTCCACCTCGCCGCCGCCGTCGGCGTGCGGCTGATCGTCGAGCGGCCGGTCCACACGATAGAGACGAACGTACACGGCACCGAGGTCGTGCTGAACGCGGTGGCCCGCAAGCAGAAGCGGATCGTCCTGGCGTCGACCTCGGAAGTGTACGGCAAGAGCGTCAAGATCCCGTTCGCCGAGTCCGACGACCTCGTCCTCGGGGCGACCACGCACGCCCGCTGGTCGTACGCCTGCTCCAAGGCGCTCGACGAGTGGCTGGGGTTGGCGTACCACCGCGACAAGGGCGTCCCGGTGACGGTGGTGCGGCTGTTCAACACCGTGGGGCCGCGTCAGACGGGACGGTACGGGATGGTCCTCCCCACGTTCGCGCACCAGGCCGTGTCGGGCGAGCCGATCACCGTGTACGGGAGCGGCGAGCAGTCCCGTTGCTTCTGCCACGTCCGTGACGCCGTCCGCGCGATCCACGCGCTCATGAGCGAGCCGACGGCGATCGGCGAGGTGTTCAACGTCGGTTCCGACCGGGAGATCACGATCAACCGGCTCGCCGAGATGGTGCGGGCCGAGGCGCACAGCGACTCGGAGATCCGTCACATCCCCTACGAGGAGGCCTATACCGAGGGCTTCGAGGACATGCAACGACGCGTGCCCGACCTCTCGAAGCTCGAGCGGACCGTCGACTACAGGCCCGACACTCCGCTCGAGCGTACCATCGCCGACGTGGTGGCCGAGAAGCGGGCCGGCCTGCAGGCCGTCTGAGGAGCGGAGGAGCGGACCCGTGCGTGCCATCCTCACCTACCACTCGATCGATCCCTCGGGCTCGGCGATCTCGGTGGACGAGACGACCTTTCGCGGCCACCTCGACTGGCTGGCCGACGGAGGGCCCTCGGTCGTACCGCTCGGGGAGCTGCTCGAGCGGGAAGACGACGAGGACGCGGTGTCGCTGACCTTCGACGACGGATTCGGCAACTTCGGCTCGACCGCGTGGCCGCTCCTGCGCGAGAGGGGGCTCGCGGCGACCCTGTTCGTGGTGGTGGATCACGTGGGGCGCAACAACGACTGGGGCGGCCGAAGCGAGCCGGGCATCCCCGGCCTCGATCTGCTCGACTGGGACGAGCTCGGACGGCTCGTCGAGGACGGCCTCGAGATCGGATCGCACACGCGACGACACCTGCGGCTGGCGGGGCTGGATGCCGGCAGCCTGGAGGACGAGGTGGCCGGGGCGGCCGCGGAGATCGAGTCGCGGCTCGGCCGACGACCGCCCGGATTCGCGTATCCGTACGGCAGCCTCGACGAGGGAGCCGAGATGGTCGTGGCCCGCGAGCACGAGTGGGCCTGCTCGACCCGACTCGGCGTGCTCGAGCTCGATTCCCCACGCTTCCGCCTCCCACGCCTGGATGCGTTCTACTACCGCCGACCGGGGCGGCTCGAGGCGTGGGGCACAGCAGGCTTCCGGGTCCGGCTGGCGGCGCGCAGGGCGGGACGCGAGGCGCGCGTCATGCTCGCCGGAAGGGGCGCGTCGTGAGCGACGTCTCGACCCGTCCGGACCCCGCGGTCCTCGCACGGACGCCCGCCCGTCAGGGCGTCCGGCTGTCGGTCATCATGCCGGCCCACCGTGCGACCGCGGTCCTTCCCCGGAGCTTCGCCGCACTGGCCGAGAGCGACCTCGATCGTGCCCAGTGGGAGATCATCGTGGCGGTGGATGGGGACTCGATGGGCAGGGACGACGACCGCACGGCCGAGGTGGCGCTCGAGTTCGCAGATATCGTCGTCCGGCTCCCGGGGAAGCCCCGCGGCCCTTCCTACGCACGCAACCGCGGCGCGGAGGTGGCGCGGGGCGACATCCTGGTGTTCGTCGATGCGGATGTGTGCGTGCACCAGGACACCCTGGGCCGCATCCTGCGCCGGCTGGACGAAAGCCCCGAGGTGGCCGCGGTGTTCGGCTCCTACGATGACCGTCCCGAAGCCACCGACGTCATCTCGCAGTACCGGAATCTGCTCCATCGCTGGGTGCACCAGCAGGGCGCCGGTGAAGCCGAGACGTTCTGGGCCGGGTGCGGCGCGATCCGGGCAGAGGTGTTCCACGAGGTCGGCCTGTACGACGAATGGCACTTCGCGCGCCCGCAGATCGAGGACATCGAGCTCGGACGCCGGCTGCGACGGAAGGGACACCGAATCGTCCTCGATCCCGACATCCAGGCGTGCCATCTGAAGCGCTGGACGCTGTCGAACGTGCTCGAGACGGATCTCCGTCACCGCGGCGTCCCCTGGATGCGTCTCATTCTCCACGAGGGGCCGAACCCGGGCGGCGACCGTCTGAACGTGCGTCCCGTGCACCGGTTGTGTGTCGCTCTCACGTGGATCGCGTTCGGCATGCTACCGGCGGCCGCGGTGTTCCGGAGCGCATGGCCCCTGGCCATGTGCGTCCTCGCCGCGATCCTCGTCGTGCTCCTCAACCTCGGGTTCTTCGCCATGCTGAGGCGGGTCTCGGGTTGGCGGGTGGCACTGGGGGCTATCCCGCTGCATCTGCTGTTCTATTTTTCGAACGGGCTGTCCGCGATCAGCGGCGTGCTGGCCTATTCCATCGTGGGCGCGCCGCTGCCCCCGGCCGATGTGGGCGCGTTCGACGAAGTGGGCGTCGAGACCTGGCCCCCGGTGCCGATGCGTCCGAAGGAGAGTGTGTGGTATGAGCATGGAGCTTGATCGGGAGACGGCAGACGAGCTGCGTGCCGAGGGAGTGCCGGCCAGCACCGCGCTCGCCTTCGCGCCGCTGCACAAGCGCGCGCTGGGGACGGCGTTCGGGGTGGTGGGCGGGCTGTTCCTGTTCGCGATCACCGCCTTCACCGTCGTCGTCCTGGACGGATCCGACATCGGTCTCGGACTCCTGGGCGAGTACTTCTACGGCTACGAGGTGAGCTGGCGCGGCGCCTTCATCGGCTTCTTCTGGGGGTTCGTGACCCTGTTCGTGTTCGCGTGGTTCGGGGCCTTCCTGCGCAATCTCATCCTCGCCACGTCGGTGTTCCTGGCGCGCACGAGGGCCGAGCTTCGACAGACCCGCGACTTTCTGGATCATATCTGATAGACTCGGGTGTGCACCGAGACCTGAACGGAACGGGCGGGAGGGGAACGACGTGTCGGATCCGATGACGCAGCAGCAGGCGCTCGAGGTCGCCATCCGGCGGCTCAACGTTCGTGCATGGGGGATCAGTCTGGGGCTCCTCCTGGGTCTCGCCCTCTTCCTGGCGACCGTGATCCTCGTCATCAAGGGCGGTCCCAACATGGGCCAGCACCTCGGTCTGCTCGCCAACTACCTTCCCGGATACCGCGTCTCGATCGTCGGCGCGTTCCTGGGGTTCATCTACATGTTCGTGATCGGGTACGGCCTCGGACGCGTCATCGGGACCGTCTACAACCGGCTGGTCGCGTAGCGGCCGCGACGTGTCAGCGAACGGCGCCGCGGGTCACGCGCCGGAGCGCCCCCCGCTCGAGGACGAGTGCGGTCGCTTCGGGCGCTACCTGATCGGGGAGCCTCCCTCCGTGTACGTTCGCGAGTGGTACGTCCGGGGGCACGTGCGCGCTCCGGGGCGCTTCGCTCCCTCCCCCGGTCTGGATCGAACGCTCGTGGCGCTCGCCGCGCGGCCCTGGATCCCCCTCCGCGGACTCGACCTGAGCGCGCGCCTCCTCGCTCCCGCCGGGGCGCTGCGTCGGAAGCTGATCTTCCTGGTCGGGATCCTGGAGTGCGTTCCGGAAACCGCGGCGCGCTTCGAGGTGCCCGAGCATCGATCGTCCGCGGGCTTCTTCCTCGCCCTCGTCGGACGCGGGGTCGTGAGCGTGGGGGCCCTGGCGGTGGGCCTCGTGCTGATCGGGGCGGCGCGTCTGGCCGGCGTCGGGAGGCGTCCCCGGTGAGCGACGTCACGGTCGTGGGGTCCGGGCCGAGCGGCGTCCACTTCGCGCTCACCCTGCTTCGCAAGGGGGTGTCGGTACACATGGTCGATGCAGGTCGCGAGGGCTCTCCCCCCTTGAATCCGTCGGCGGACTTCGTCGCGCTCCGGGATGCGCTCGAGGACCCCGTGGCGTACTTCCTCGGCGAGGACCTGTATGGTCTCGCCCTCCCGGGGGCCGAGGGCGAGTTCTACGGCTTTCCGCCTCAGAAGCGCTTCGTGTTCGAGCGCCCGCCGGACCAGCGGGAGGTGGGCGAGGGGTTCGAGCCGCTGGGCTCGTGGGCGCGCGGAGGCCTCGCCCGGGCCTGGACCGCGGGTGTGTATCCGTTCAACGACGAGGAGCTCGCCCCGTTCCCGTTCGGATTCGAGGACCTCGAGCCGTTCTACGCGGAGGTGGCCACCCGGATCGGGGTGACCGGGGCCCGTGATGACCTGGGACCGTTCATGCCGTGGCACGAAGGAGTGACCGAGCCGCTGGAGCTCGACGACCAATCGAGGGTTCTTCTGGCTCGCTACGAAAAGGTACGGGCCCGGCTCCGGCGTCGGTACAGGTGCCACGTGGGCCGCTCGCGCATCGCCGTGCTGGCCGCGCCGCGCGACGGACGCGAGGCGTGCGCCTATCTGGGTCGCTGTCTGTGGGGGTGTCCGATCGGCGCCCTGTACACGCCCGATCTCACGCTGGCGGAATGCCGGCGATACGACGGGTTCCGTTACGAGGGCGACACGCTCGCCCTCGGGTTCCGGTTCGACGAGGCGAGGAGGGTCCGAGCGCTGCGCGTACGCCCGCTCGAAGGGGGGGCCGAGCGGGAGGTCCCCGTCGCGACGCTGGCCCTCGCCGCCGGAACGCTGGCCACGGCCCGCCTGTTTCTCGCCTCGTGGCGGGAGGGAATCGGACCGGGCGCCGAGCTGACGGGTCTGATGGACAACCGCCAGGTGCTCGTGCCCTTCGTGAACGTGGGCCGCATCGGGCGCCGGTACGAGGCTCGATCGTACCAGTATCATCAGCTCTGCCTCGGGCTGGAGGCGGATTCGCCCCGGGAGTACGTGCACGGACAGATCACCACGCTGACGACGGCCCAGGCCCATCCGATCCTCGCTTCGATGCCCCTGGACACGCGCACGGCGGCGTTCGTGTTCCGGAACACGCGCGCCGGGCTCGGCCTCGTCAACCTCAACTTCCACGATTCGCGGCGCGAGACGTGCAGCGTGAGCCTCGACGCGTCGGACGGGAGGGAGGAGACCGCCGCGCTCCGCACGCGGTACGTGCCACCGTCGGACGAGCCGGCCCGCTTGCGGGATGCGCTGGGGCGCGTCAGGAGGAGCCTGCGCGCCCTGGGGTGCCTCGTGGCGCCCGGAGCCACCCACGTGCGGCCCATGGGTGCCAGCGTGCACTACGCGGGGACCCTCCCCATGTCGCGGGAAGCGCGCCCGTTCACGGTCACCAGCCGAGGACGCAGCCATGACTTCGAGAACCTGTTCATCGTGGATGGGAGCACGTTCCCCTTCCTGCCCGCGAAGAACATCACGTTCACGCTGATGGCCAACGCCGTCCGCATCGCGCGGGAGGCCTTTTGACGGTCACGACACCGCCCGCCACCGGCGAGGGCGCGTCGGGGGACGAGCGTCCCGACGCCCGACGTACGGCCCCGGCGTCCTGGCGGCCGTACACGACGCGCGGGCTCAAGTGGCGCATCTTCCTGACCGCGTGGATCGTGTTCGGGCTCCACTTCTCGACCGACATCGTGCGCGAGCACTACCCCGCGCTCGCGCTCGGCGACCACCTGAGCTTCCGGCTCGACGAGTACGGCGGGCTGCACCCCGATCTGTTCGAGACCCCCGGCCGTGGGTGGCACATGGGGAACAACCCGGGCATCTCGATGTTCGCGGCCATCCCGTACGCGCTCATGCGTCCCGTGATCGATCCCATCGTCGAGCGCGTGCGCGAGGGACGGGAGCGCGCGGGCCTCACCGAGCCGCCCGAGTACCGGTCCGAGTGGCCCAACCAGCGCGCGTTCTTCGCCGAGGCGTGGCGCCGCGGGCTCGACGTGAAGCTGGCGCTCGCCGCCGCGGTCACCCAGCTCCTGTTCATGGCCCCCGTGTGCGCCGCCGGCGCCGTGCTCATGTTCGCGCTCCTCCGGCGGCTCCTGCCGGCGGAGCGCACGGCTACCGGGCTCGCGCTCCTGTTCGCCTTCGGGACGCCGTTGTTCTACCGGGCCGCGTTTCTCAACCACAACATGGTCCTCGGGCTGTTCGCGTTCGCCGCCTTCGTTTACATCTGGAACCCCGGTCGCGACCGACGTCCGACGGTGCGGGCCCAGTTCCTGGCCGCGGGTCTGGCGGCGGGCCTCACTCTCCTGTTCGACTACAGCGGCGTCGTGTTCGTGGCCGGGCTGTTCGTCTATGCCCACGCGGTGAATCGGTCATCGCTCGACGGCCGGGCGTTCGTGCGGCGCGCCTGGTGGTTCGGTCTGGGGGGCATCGGGCCCGTGGCGCTCCTGTGGCTCTACCAGTGGCGGGCGTTCGGGAACCCGTTCCTCCCCGGTCAGCACTGGATGCCGCCCGTGCAATGGATCGATCTGGGATACCAGGGATACGGGGCGCCCCAGCTCGAGCTCCTGTGGGCGCTGGCCTTCGATCACCGCTTCGGGCTGTTCATCTTCTGTCCGCTTCTGTTGCTCGCCTTCGTGGCCCCGTGGACCGAGCGCGGAGTGGGTCGGCGGCTTCCGGCGCGCGAGCTGTGGGCCTGTGTGGCGATATTCGCGGCCCTGTGGATCTTCTTCAGCGGGAGCAACTACACCCGTCTCCAGTACAACACGGGCATGCGCTACATGGCCCCGGCCGTGCCGTTCCTGTTCGTGCCCGCCGCGCTCGTCCTCGCGCGCTGGCCGCGCACGATCCAGGGGCTCGTTACGGTCGCGTCGGTCGGTCTCACCTGGTGCCTGGCGATGTACCGCGAGGTGGAGCGCCCGCTCGGCGTCCTCGATCCGGTGATCCGAACCCTCGTGGACGGGTTCCAGCTTCCGGTGCTCGAGGCGGTGGAGAAGACGGGAGGCGCCTACGGGGGCTTCGGCGCAGATGGCACCTCGCCGCTGGGGCTCCTCGCCCTGGCAGGGATCCTCGTGTGGATCGTGTGGCGAGTCGGACGAGCCCCGATGGTCGGCCCCGATGCAGGCTGATCGGGTGTGGTGGGCCAGCGACATTCTGGGGGAGGAGGGCGGGGGTCGCGCCACCGGTCGGCCGACTGGCGCCGAGGGGTGGCCCGCGACCGGGCGACCGGAGGACGGCTCCGTAACCTGCGCTCGCGAACGACGTTGACCGCGCGGGACGTCGATCGCCTTCCGCAGGTGCGTGCGGCCCCCATCTTGCACAAGGACCCCCGAGTCGACGGACGGACACTGAGGCCAGGAAGTCGAATCCATGTACATAGGTCCCGAGACGCTCATGCCGCTGGCGTCCGTGCTGGCTGCGATCGCGGGCGTCCTGATGCTGTTCTGGCGCAAGACCGTGCAGGCGGTCCGCGCGAGTATGCAGGCCGTGTCGCGTACGTTCGGCCGTCTGTTCAGCCGCTCGTAGCCTCCCGCTCGGTCCTCCGGGCGACCCCGCGCTCGAACGGTCGCCCGCCCGAATGAGTCCCGGGCGTCGGAAGGCCGTGCTCGCGCTGTCGGCGCTCGCCGCCACCGTCGCGATCGCCCTCCCGCCGGGGACGACCGCGCGCTGGCTGGCCGGGCCCGGTTCCCCGCATCTCTCCTCGGTGGTGACGGGCTTCTGGATCTGGAAGCTCCTGCTCCTCCTGCACGCCCTCGCCCTGGCCTGGTGGGGGCGGTCCGCGGCGACCTCCCAGGTCGACCCCGAACGCGCGTCGGAGCCGCCCCCCGGCGAGTGGCTCGATGCGCGGCGCGCGGCGTGGATCGTCGGTGGGCTCCTGGTCTTGGGATTCGCGCTGCGCTGTGTGGACCTCGGACAGGGGCTGTGGTTCGACGAGATCAAGACCCAGGTGCGCTACGTCGGTCACCCGCTGGGGACGGTGCTGACCACCTACGACGACCAGAACCAGCACCTCCTCTACTCGGTGCTGTCGCGGCTTGCGACTGTCGCGCTGGGCGAAGGCGCGACCGCCCTCCGTCTGCCGGCGGTCCTGTTCGGGGTCGCGACCCTGTGGGCCGTGTACCGCTTCGGGCTCGTCGTCGGCTCGCGCGTCGAGGCCGTGCTGGCGGCCGCCCTGCTCACCGTGTCGTACCACCACGTGTGGTTCTCGCAGAACGCCCGTGGCTACACAGGGCTCCTCCTTTGGGCCCTCCTCGCGTCGGCAGCGTTCGTCCGGCTGCTGCGCAACACCGACCGCGCGCGCTGGGGGCTGGCCGCCTGGTACGGACTCACGATCGCCCTGGCCATGTACACGCACCCGACCGCGGCCGTGCTCCCGGCAGCGCACCTCCTCATCGCCCTCGGAGTGCTGTGGGCCCGCCGCGGACGCGACGACCGTCCCGCGCCGGGTCCGCTGATCGCCGGACTCGTCCTCGCGGGCTCCCTGTCGCTCCAGCTGTACGCGCCTGTCCTCCCGCAGCTCGCCGGCGTCTTGCTCGAGCCGAGCCTCACCGGGGTCACCATCGCCTGGAAGAGCCCCAGGTGGCTGGTGACGGAGCTCATCGCTGGCCTCGGGTCGGGGGTGCCGGGAGGGCCCTGGATTCTCGCGCCGGCGGCGCTCATCGCCGCGGTCGGCTTCTGGAGTCACGCCCGACGCTCGTTCGCCGAGACCGCCGTGCTGTGGCTTCCGGTGGCGCTCACCGCGATCATCATCCTCGCGCTGGGACACAACCTGTGGCCGCGGTTCTTCTTCTTCGCGGCAGGGTTCGCGGTGCTGATCGGGATCCGAGGCGTGCTCGTGGCGGCGCGCGGGGTGTGGCCGCGGCACGGAACACGCGTCGCCGTGGCGCTCGTCGCGCTCGTGGCGGCGGGCAGCCTGACGACGGTGCCGCGCGCCTGGGGCCCCAAGCAGGACTACGGCGGCGCGGAGTCGTTCATCGAGGCGCGGCAAGCCCCGGGCGATGCCGTGGTGATGCTCGACATGTGCATCCTCCCGTATCGGGAGTACCGCGGAAGGGACTGGCGCACCGTGGCCGATGCCGATGGGCTGGCCCGGATCGAGGAGGCGGATGACCGGACCTGGGTCGTGTACACCTTTCCGACCAGCGTGGAGGCACTGCAGCCGGACGTGTGGCGGCGCATCCGGGAGGGGTACCGGGAGGCGGCGCGCTATCCGGGCACCGTGCGCGGCGGGGACCTCGTGGTGATGGTGAGAGAATGAGCGGAGTGGAGGTGGCTTCGCCGAGGGCGGGCGTGATCGAGGACGTCGGGCCGACCACGGGCGCCGTGTCGCGCGCGGTGTCCGTGGTGATCCCGGCGCTCGACGAGGCCGAGCACGTGGCGGCCGAGATCGAGGCGGTGTCGGCCGCGCTCGACGACACGGGCTGGACGTACGAGGTGATCGTGGTGGACGACGGGTCGGATGACGACACCGCCGAGCGCGCCGCCGCCGCGGGGGCGCGCGTGCTCCGTCACCGCGGCAACCGCGGCTACGGGGCATCGCTCAAGACCGGCATCGCGGCGTCCTCGTTCGACTGGATCCTGATCACGGATGCCGACGGGACCTATCCGGCCGAGGAGATCCCGCGTCTGCTCGAGCGAGCACCCGACAACGACATGGTCGTCGGGGCGCGCACGGGGCGGGAGGTCGCCGTGCCGCTCACGCGCCGGCCGGCGAAGTGGTTCCTGCGCCGCCTGGCGAGCTACCTGGCGGGACAACGGCTGCCGGACCTCAACTCGGGACTGCGGCTCATGCGACGCGACCTCGTGGAGCGCTACCGGCACCTGCTCCCGCAGGGGTTCTCGTTCACGACCACCATCACCCTGGCGGCGGCGTGCAACGGGCACGACGTCGAGTACGTCTCGATCAACTACCGACGCAGGCTGGGGGAGTCGAAGATCCGGCCCCGGCACGCGTTCGACTTCACGCTCCTCATCCTGAGGACGATCGTGTTCTTCAACCCGCTCAAGGTGTTCCTTCCGCTGGGCGGCCTCCTCGCCGTGGCTGGGGCGGCGAAGTTCGCCTACGACGTCACCCGCGACAATCTGTCCGAGAGCGCCGTGCTGGCCTTCCTGGGGGCGCTCATCGTGTGGGCGGTGGGGCTGCTGGCCGATCAGAACGCCCGCATCGCGATGAACCGGTAGCGCGCGTTGAAGACGGCGCTCAGAGTCGCGATCAGCGTCGGGGTGCTCGCCGCGCTCTTCATCCTGCTCCCCTGGGAGGGGCTGTGGAGCGCCGCCAGCCGCATGTCGCTGATCGTGTGGCTCGGGGTCCTGGCGGGATTCGTCGGAGGGCACTCGCTGGGGGTCATCAAGTGGCGCCGCATGCTCGGCATCGGACGCGCGGTCCTGCGCCCGCTGGAGGCCGTCCGGTGCTACGCGGCCGGGCTGTTCGCCAACCTGTGCCTCCCCAGCATCGTGGGTGGCGACGTGCTCCGCGCGGTGCTCGCGGGGCGTGTGACGGGGCGTCCCGAGGCGGTGGTCATCGGGAGCGTCGGGGACCGGCTGTGCGATGTCACCGCGCTCGCGGGGCTCGCCGCCGGAGGGGCGCTGCTCGCGCGGGCAGAGCTTCCCGGCTGGGGCGCCAACGTCCTCGGGGCGCTCGCGCTCGTGGGTGTGGTGGGGACGGCGCTGTTCGTGCCGCTGGCGCTCCGCCGACCGCTGCGCCGGTGGCCGCCGCGGGTTCGCCGCCCGATCGGCCGCACGCTGGTCGCGCTCCGGCGTCTGTCGGCCTCGCCCGGCGCGGCCGCGAGCGTGCTCGTCCTGTCGCTCACGATCCAGACGGGCTTCGTGCTGCTGAACGCCTGGATCGGGCACACCGTCGGGATCGATGCGCCGCTCACGGTGTGGTTCTTCGCATGGCCCGTGGCCAAGGTGGCGGGCCTCCTCCCCGTGAGCCTCGGTGGGTTGGGAGTGCGCGACGCGACCTTCGGGGCGGCGCTCGCCTCCTTCGGGGTCCCCATGGCCTCGGGCGTGGCGGCCTCGCTGATCTGGCAGACCGTGCTCGTCGGTGGCGGCCTGCTCGCGGGTGCCACGTGGCTCGCGCTCGGCGGTAGAAGCACCGATGCCACCCGGCCGTCCCTCCTCCTCCGGAAGCGCATCCAGATCGCCCGACATGGCTGAGCGCCCCCGGGTCGCGATCCTCGGCGCCGGTCCCGCCGGGGTCGGGGCGGCGTATCGCCTTCGACGCGCCGACCGGGCCGCGGTCGTGGTCCTCGAGTCGCGCGAAGACGTGGGTGGGAACGCCGGGAGCTTCGACCTCCATGGCCAGCAGGTGGACTACGGGAGCCACCGGCTGCACCCGGCGTGCGACCCGGAGATCCTGACCGACATCGAGTCCCTGCTCGGGGAGTCGCTGGTCACCAGGCCCCGGCACGGGCGCATCCGTCTGCGCGGCCGCTGGATCCACTTCCCGCTCAAGCCGGTCGACCTGTTCCTGCGTCTCGACCGCGCCTTCGCGCTCAGGACGCTGCGCGACGCGGTGAGCCGCGTCCTTCCCGGGGGTGCGGACGGGGGAGACACGTTCGCCGGGGTGCTGCGCGCGGCGCTCGGCCCGACCATCTGCGAGGACTTCTACTTCCCCTACGCTCGCAAGATCTGGGGTCTGGAGCCGGCCGCCCTGTCGGCCATCCAGGCGCGGCGGCGCGTGGCGGCGAACTCGTTCCCGAAGCTGGTGCGCAAGGTCCTCGGCCAGCTCCCCGGTGTGAAGCCGGTGGGCTTCAGTCACTTCTACTACCCCCGCGATGGCTACGGGGCGATCTCGCGCGCCTACGCGGAGGCGGCGGCGGCCGGCGGCGCCGATCTCCGGTTGGGCCGGAGGGTCACGGGGCTCGAGCGACGGGACCGCGGGTGGCGCGTGCGCGCCGAATCGGCCGCCGGCCCGGAGACGCACGACGTCGACCTCGTGTGGTCCACGATCCCGATCACCGGTCTGGCCCGGATGGTCTCGCCACCCGCTCCCGAACGGGTGATCGATGCCGCGGGCGGGATCCATTACCGGCAGATGCTCCTCGTCTACCTGACGCTCGACCGGGACCGGTACACCGAGTTCGACGCGCACTACTTTCCGGGGCCCGAGGTGGCGATCACGAGGCTCTCCGAGCCCAAGAACTACGCGGCCGTCGGGGTCCCGGAGGGGCGCACGACGCTGTGCGCCGAGCTGCCCTGCTCGCTGGACGAGGAGGTCTGGAGCCTCGCCGACGAAGAGTTGGGTCGACGGGTGGCGGCGGATCTCGAGACCGTGGGTCTTCCGTCGCCGGAGCCCGTCGCCGGGGTCCACGTGCGGCGGCTGAAGTTCGCCTATCCCATCTACGAGATCGGCTACGAGGACCAATTCGACGTCCTCGACGGATGGGCGGCCGGGCTGGACGGCGTGCTCACGTTCGGGCGCCAGGGGCTGTTCGCGCACGACAACACGCACCACGCCCTCGCCATGGCGTACGCCGCGTCGGATTGCCTGGGCCCGGACGGGTTCGACGCGCAGCGGTGGGCCGGGTACCGGCGGGTGTTCGAGACACACGTCGTTGAGGATTGACCCCGGGCGCGGCGGACGCGATGGAGCGCGCATCCGCCGCTGGCGCGGCGGAGTGCGGCGCTCGCGCCACAATCGATCGGTCGAGGCGTCCCGCGCGCGACGACACCGCACCGGGGTTCCCCCCGTATGGCGCGCCTCGCGCCGCTTCGTGCGGCACGGTAGTTGCTCGACCACGGCAAGAAGCCGGAAGCGAACGCCCTCTCGCGGGAGCCCATCCCCGGGGCCGGAGGCATGCCACACATGAAGCTCGCCGACAGAATCGCGCGTCACGTGCGGATCACGAGGCAGAACTACGGGGAGCTCCCGAGCCCCCCGTTCCTCGTCCTGTTCATCAACTCGATCTGCAACATGAAGTGCGACCACTGCTTCTACTGGCGGAGCCTCAACCAGAAGGACGACCTGACATACGAGGAGCTGGTCGCGCTGTCCGAATCGCTGGGCAGGATCGAGAACCTGAACCTCTCCGGCGGCGAGCCGTTCATCCGGAAGGAGTTCGCGGCCATCTGCCGGCAATTCATCCGGCACAACGGCGTCCGGCAGATCTACGTCCCGACCAACGGATACTTCACCAAGTGGACGGTCGAGAAGATCTCCGAAGTGCTCGAGGAGCCCGAGCTCGACCTGTTCGTGGCGGAGATCTCGCTCGACGGGATGCCCGAGTTCCACGACCAGTTCCGGGTGGCGAAGCACGCCTTCGAGAAGGCGATGGAGACGTACGAGGCGCTGGTCGAGCTCCAGAAGAAGGACCCGCGGCTGCGGATCCACTCGATCTCGACCGCCACCCACATCAACATGGACGAGATCAGGAAGCTCACGACGTACCTGTACGAGCGCTGTCCGAACATGGATCACCACAACCTCGCGATCATCCGCGGGGACCGTAAGGATCCGTCGCTCGAGGGGCCGGCGCTCGAGAGGTACGAGGAGCTGTACGACTACATCCAGCGCCTGTGGGCGCCGCGCGAGGAGGGTCGCTACGGATCCCTGGTGGAGCCGCTCCTCCAGTGGGGCAAGGTGCAGACGATCAGGGAGAAGCGGCAGGTCGTGCCCTGTCGTGCGGGACGGCTGAGCGCCGTGGTGTACGCGAACGGGGATGTGGGCGCATGCGAGATCCACGAGCCGATCGGCAACCTGCGCGACAAGCCGTTCTGGGAGATCTGGAAGTCGGCAGAGGCACAGGCGCTGCGCGCCAGTATCGAGGCCCGGGAGTGCTACTGCACGACCGAGGTGTTCATGTGGTCGAGCATCGTTCACCAGCCCGTCCAGCTCGTGCGCGCGATCAAGGGCTCGAAGGCGTGGAAGAAGCCGTCTCCGCTCCTCGACGGAGAGCGTGTGGGGATCGAGATCGGTTCGGACAAGCTGCCGGTGATGAACGGGGGCGCGCAGGCCGAGGTGGACGCGGGCGCGGGTGGTGACGATCTCGTGGAGCTCGAGTCCGCGCGATCCGACTGACGTCCACTTCGGATTCGGTCGTCGGGGCGCCCCGGTTTCCGGGACGCTCCCACCGGGGCGGGTCGCCTGCCGCCCGCCGTAGCGCCACCGCCTGACCCTTGCCGCCGGATGGAGGCCACACTCTTCCATGCGTCGACTTGAACGCGCCCCCGCTCGGGACCCTGTAGCGCCGCGCCCACAAGGGAGCATCGGAGGCCCGATCCCGCGATATCCATAATCGATTGCCGCGTTGCTCGTTACGCGGTCATTCCCGGGATCGGTTTGGGTCTTGCGGTAGACCCCCCGGGGCTGTTCATCCCGCCGGTCCGTCGGACCGGGCCAGCTGGGTTCCTGCCATCCTTGCCAAGCTCAGGAAAGCGAGGGTTTCAATGCTCCAACGAACCATGCGGGGGGTCGCCGGTGGTGCCGCGATTCTTGTCGTGTGCATCGGGCTCGCGTCGTGCGACAGTCAGCCGACCGAATCGGCTGCACCGTCGATCCGGGCGAACCACATCGTGGGGAACGTCGGCCACTTCTATGTCTGCAAGGATGGAACGGACGCCTCGTTCGACGTCTCGGGGGGTGACGTGACGACTCTCTCCCTCACGGACGGGGATTGTGAGGACGTCAAGACCGCTTCCGCCACCATTCCGGGTGAGTTCATGGTGACGGTGACCGAGCAATCGGATCCGACCTCCTACGTCCTGAATCACGTCCTGGTCGAGAGGTTCACCGTGCCGAACGGCGACATGACTTCGAGCGACACCTACTCGGGGCCGGGCATCACCGAGAGGGTGTCGGGGGACATCGGCGTGATCGCCACGTTCTACAACGATCCCGTCGTGCCGCCACCGCCTCCCCCGCCGCCGCCCCCACCGGCCGACGGACGGTTCACGGGTGGCGGGAGCTTCTTCCTCGGGGACATCCGCTTCACGCACGGATTCGAGCTCCGGTGTGACTACACGGATCATCGGCAGAATCTCGAGATCAACTGGCTGGGCAATCAGTTCCACCTCACCGAGCTGACCTACGCGGAGTGCAGCGATGACCCGGCCATCGAACCGCATCCGCCGAGGGCCGGGCTGGATACCTACTATGGCGAGGGCGTGGGCCGCCTCAACCAGGTCGACGGTGCCACGATCACGTTCACGATCACGGACGCCGGCGAGCCCGGTAAGGGCGACACGATGGAGATTACGATCACACCTCTCGTAGGGAGCCCGATCGTCGTGCCGGTGACCCATCTCAACAAGGGGAACCACCAGGCGCACGACAGCTGACCGATGGACCGCGCGCGCGGCGGAGGGCCGCCGCGCGCGGGTCGTGCGGCGTCAGCGGGGTCCGGGTCGATCGATCCGGACCCCTTCTTCTTGCCGGGACCCGTCGCGCGGTGTCGGGGCCGCGTCACGTGGAGGACGCCGCACGGTCGCTCCGATCGCCACGCGAGCCGACGAGGGTGTGTGGCGGGCCATCCACATCCGGATCCCCTCCGCCGACCAGATGGGCACGTAACTCATTGTCATGTTGTCGCTTACAGAATCACCACCATCTGGCTTGGCCCTTGCGAATCACCGATCGCGGGCCCTCATCATCCGCGGTCGTCCGACAGCGGACGGGACTCCACCACCTACCGGGTCAAGAACGGGAGTGCATCGTTTCACCATGTTCCAGCGTTCGATGCGGGAAATCGCCGCGGCCGCGGCGATCGTCATCGGTTCCCTGGGCGTCGCGTCGTGTGACAATCAACCGACCGGGTCGACCACTCCGGCCATCAGAGCCGATCACCTCGAGAACCACTGGATCGGACACTTCGAGCTGTGCAAGGAGGGAACCGCCGCCACGTTCGAGGTCACGCAGAACGGCGGAGCGCCCGCCACGGTGTCCCTGGGCGCTGGCGATTGTCAGTACGTCGTCACGGTCTCCACGACCGGTTCGATCGACGTGACGGTGACCGAACTGTCCGATCCGAGCGTCGTCCTGGATCGTATCGACAGGGTCGTGTACAACGTGCACAACCTGGGTGGCACGTTGAGCACGCTGACCGGGACCAATACGGTGTCGGGCCGCGTCACGGGTGACGACGGGGTGCTCGCGGTGTTCTACAACAGGCCGGTCATCGTGACCGGCGGGCAGGGGTGCACGCTCGGGTTCTGGAAGAACCGCGGCCTCAAGATCGGGGCGTGGGTCGGATACAGCCCGACCGATTCGTACAACACGGTGTTCGGCGTGACCTCGTCGTTCGGAGGCAACCTCCTGCAGGCGCTTCAGCGCGGTGGGGGTGGCGAGATCGCCCTGGGTCGCCAGGCGGTGGCCGCCCTGTTGAACGCGACGAGCTCGAGCGTCAGCTACGACCTGACCGAGGCGCAGGTGAAGACGCTCGTACAGGGCGCCTATTCCACCGGGAACTTCGAGGGCGTCAAGAACTACCTCGAAGGGTTCAACCAGCAGGAGACGCCCGGGTTCTGTGAGTAGATCGAGCAGTCACGCTCGGCGGTAGTCCAGCGGTACGAGGGGTCCGGGTCGGTCGACCCGGACCCTCTCTTTTTCGTCGCTCGCCTGGCGCCAGCGGCTACTCAGGGGCGGCCGGTCAGATACCCGGCCGTCTCGCCGGCGCTCCAGGCGATGAGGAGGGCCGCGATCGCGGGCAGCGCGAGCAGGAACGATCGGGTATTCCTCCGCTTCTGCAACTGGAGCCGGCACGATCTCCACAACAGCACCAGAGGCAGGGCCGGGGCCCCCACGGCGAGGAGCCAGCGACGCGCACCGCCCAGCCGCTCCGCGCGCCGCGCCGCGTACAGCCTGGCCCAGTGGAACCTCTCGGCGAGGAGGGCCCGGAAACGGACACCGTCCCGCATCTGATCGACGATCATCCAGGGACTGAGGCAGAGGCCGGCGCCGGACTCGAGCAACGCGGCGTGCACCTCGGGCTCGTGATACCGCCGCTCCCAGGTCGGCCGCACGGCGTCGAGCGCGGTGCGCGGGTACGCGACGTTGACGTCGGACAGCCGATCCGTCGGGCCGCCGGTCAGTGGCAGCCGGTAGGGTCCGAAGTCGCACAGGTAGACCGCCCAGTTCAGCGGCCGATCCACCGCGTTCTCGATCGCGCCTCCCACGGCCGCCCACCCCTGTCCCAGCTCCTCGAGGGCGCGGCGGGCCCAGTCGGGCCGCGGCACGGAACGATCCTCGAGCATCGCGACGAACTCGCCGCTCGCCGCGCGGAGGCCCGCCGCTCGCCGCCGGTCGTACAGCTCGTGCTGGCCGGCGAACCCCGTCGCGGGGCGAACGGTGTCGACACGACCCATGCGCACGACGCGCGCGTCGGCGATCCCGCCCACGAGCTCGTCGACCCCCTCGACCGTATCGTCGCAGGGTACGAGGATCTCGAGTGGGGGCGAGTTGGCCTGGGCCGAGAGGGCGCGGAGACACCGACCAAGGGCGGAGCCACCGTCCACGATGGTCACGACGACAGACAGGACGGGTTCGGGTTCTCGACGAATCCTCGTATCCTCGTCACACTCAGGGGATCGTGAACCGGTGACCCGCACGGCGGCGCGTCGTCCTCGCCGCCCTTCGGCCACCGCCGCGTCCGGGAGAAAGTCGCCATCGAGGTGAACATGGAACACCCCCCCGGGTCGCCCGCACCGCATCGGCGGCGCGCGTGAGGGGACCCGACTGGCTTCGGACGGCGCGTCGCGTGCTCCCGGACTTCCTTCGTCTGAGCCGCGCGATCGAGCCGACCTGGGAGCTCGAGGGCGTCGCTGCCCTCGACATCGGCTTCCTGCGTTCCAACGGCGTGTCGGCCCTGCTGTGGGACGTCGACGGGACCCTGATGGCGCACCACGCCCACGAGGTGGACGAACGGGTACGGCCGCGCTTCGAGGAGCTCGTGGCCGCCCCGGATCTGGCGCACGCGATCGTCTCGAACTGCGAGCTGCCGCGCTTCGAGGAGCTGGGACGCATCTTCTCCGAGGTCCCGGTGCTGCTCGGCTTCTCGACCCCGAAGGGGCCCGCGTTCCGCATCCGGCAACGAGGAGGCGAGACGGTGACGGGTCCCGGCGCCCGGCTGCTCGACGTCCCGGGGGCCGCGACACCTCTCCGCAAGCCGAGCGCCGAGCTGGTCGAGGAGGCGCTCCGCGCGCTCGGGATGGAGGGCCGGCCCCGGGGTGCCGTGCTGGTGGGCGACCAGCATTTCACCGATGTCGCCTCCGCGAACCTGGCCGGGATCCGCTCCATCCGGGTTCCCACGCTCGAGCGCTCCAGCTTCCCGCTTCCGGTCCGCGTGTCGCAACGCCTGGAGCGCGCCTGGGTCGGTCTGCGCCGCGTCTTCGGCCGGAACGACGATCCCGCACGCCGCGAGGACCGGCGGCCTGGGCGGCCCCGAGAGCCGCGATGACGCGCGAGAATCGGACGACGGCCGGGCCGGACACGGCCGGCCGCGAGCGACACCGGGCGGACGCCGCCGCTGCCGGAACCGCGCCGCGCGACCGCGGTCCGCTGGTCGATTGGCTCATGCGACACGGGCTCCTGCGCGGGCCGTTCCTGTTCGTCGACTACTGGGCCAACGTCCTCGACCTCGGAGTGCGCGAGGCCCACGAGCGCGACGGGTGGATCGATGCGGCGCTGTTCCGGGCCACGCTCGACCGTCCCGATCTCGAGCTCCCGAGGCTGCGCTACTACATCGCCCTGTTCATCATCGGGCCGCTCCTCCTCCCTCTCCGCGCCGTCCGCCGGCTCGGCCGCTACCGGATCCGCTACCGTCGGGAGGTGGGCGAGACGGCGCAGGAGCGGCTGGCGCCCTTCCGGCTCGAGATCGCCCCCGCCGCGGACGGCCGTGTGGACGTGCGGGTCGGCGATACCCTGCTGGCGCGTTCGCTGCTCGACCCGCGGCGCATCGCCGGCTTTACGAGCCTCTTCTATGCGGCCTACAAGCTCCCGATCGCGACCATCACCGGGATCGTCGCCATGGGCGTGGCCGTCCCGCTGCTGCGCGCCGCGGGGCTGCTCGAGGCGGCGCTCGCGCTGTGGATGCCGGTCGTGCTACCGGCGGTCATCCTGTTCCTGTACCTGCTGTATCGGGACATCCCGACGGCGTTGCTCGGGGTCGTGCCGCTCGTCGTCGGCTGGCTCCTCATCCGTGCGTTCGGGCACGCGACGGTGGGCTGGGGGCCGTTCTTCGGATCCATGGGTCTCCTGCTCGCGCTGGCGCTGCTGGCGGACTTCTTCTTCATTCCCCGACCGGTGCCGCCCGTGCTGATGCTGTACACGAGGGACGAGCCCGGGAATCCCTATCCACGGCCGGGAGACGCGCCGACGTGGCTCGAGGGACGGAGCTACTGGGTGTGGCGCTACCTCATGCTCGTACCGGCGGAGGTCAACAAGTTCTGGGAGCGCGACTGGGAGCGCGCCGAGATATGGATCCGCGCCGACGGCCCGGACGCCGGGCGGCTCGAGTGGGTGGTACTCGACGCCCACTACCGCGAGCTGTGGATCCCGTACGAGCGTCTGGGATCCGCCGAGCGTCTCTCCCGCCAGGCCCGCCACGCGCGGCGGCGGATCGCGGCGGGCGAGCCGGGGGTGTGGCTGGTGGAGGTGGACGCGAACCTCCTGTTCCACACCCCGCTCGTGCGCACGGTGTCGTTCGTTCCCGAGGGCGAGGACATCCACGCGCGCTCGCTGTGGCACCTGTTGAGCGGGCTGTTCGTCCGGGGTCCGCGCGACGACCCCGACGATTATCTTCCCGTCCTCGATCGGCTGCGGCTCGAGCGCGGCTCGGGGATCCTCGCGGACCTGCCCGAGGCGGTGATCCCGTTCGCCGCCCGGCACATGCTGTCGATCCCTTGGCGGTACTGGCGCTACCCGCTGGGAGCGCAGCGGCGACGCGAGACGCGGCTGTACGGGCGGGGTGGCGATCGACCCGAGCCGGAGGCCGCGGCGCTCCAGATCAAGGCGGCGCCGCGGGCGGACGCCGGGCCGCGCGGCGACGCCGCCATCGAGGGAGAGGAGAGCTCGCGGTGACCTACCGGGACCTGGACATCCAGCTCCTCGCCGCGCTGCGCGACGACGCGCGGCAGTCGGCGAGACAGCTCGCCGAGCGGCTCTCCGTGTCGCCGAGCACCGTCTCCAACCGGCTCAAGTCGCTCCAGGACCGCGGGGTGATCCGCGGCTACCGGCCCGACATCGACTACGCCCGCCTGGGCTTCGGGCTGGTGGCGATCACCAAGATCAAGGCGCGTGGTGACGCGCTCCCCGCCATCGTGGCCGCGCTCGCCGAAGATGACCGCCTCATGAAGGTGTTCGAGATCACCGGCGACTTCGACGTGCTCGTCATCGGCCGCTTCCGGGACGAGAACGAGATGAACCGCGAGATCAAGCGCATGCTGAGCCTCCCGGGAATCGAGGGCACGAACACGTCCATCGTGCTGTCGGCGGCCAAGGACTCCGACGACATCGCGCTCGACTCGATGGACGAAGCGTGAGGCGGCGCGCGACTCACGCGGCGCTCGGCGGCGAGCCGCGGACGACGTGAGCCCACGGGGGGCCGGGTCTGCTTCGATCGACGAGATCCCGGATCTCGCGGCGCTCCGGGCGCGCGTGTGGGCCTGCCGCGCGTGTCCGAGGCTTGTGGCGTGGCGCGAGAAGGTGGCCCGGGAGCGGCGGGCCGCGTTCCGCGACCAGACGTACTGGGGGCGTGCGGTCCCCGGGTTCGGCGACCCGGAGGCCCGACTCCTGATCGTGGGGCTGGCCCCGGCCGCGCACGGCGCCAACCGGACGGGGCGCATGTTCACCGGCGACCGCTCGGGCGACTGGCTGTACCGGGCGCTCCACCGGGCCGGGTTCGCCTCGCGGCCGGAGGCGACCGGCCGGGACGATGGGCTCGAGCTGCACGATGCGTGGATCACGGCGTCGGTCCGCTGCGCCCCGCCCGCCAACAAGCCGACCCCGTCGGAGCGGAAACGCTGCCGGCCCTTCTTGGAGCGGGAGATGGAGCTGCTCCCCCGGGTGCGGGTGATGGTGGCGCTCGGGGGCTACGCCTTCTCCCACGTGCTCCGCATCCTCAGGGACCGGGGGCTCGACGTCCCCGTTCCGGCGCCCGCCTTCGGTCACGGAGAGGAGGTTTCGATCGCGGACGGCACGCTGATCGCCTCCTACCATCCGAGCCAGCAGAACACGTTCACGGGCACGCTGACCGAGGAGATGTTCGACCGGATCTGGCGGCGCGTCCGGGAGATCCTCGACCGTCCGGATCGGGAGCTCACATGAGGTGCGGGCCGAGCACCCCCCCGAGGATGTCGCGCGCCGCGTCCTCGGGGCTCCCCTCCCTGACGATGGACCACAGGATCCGCCACCCGGCGAGCGACGCCTGGATCACGCCCGCGAGTCGCACGGGATCGGCGTCCCGCGACACGGCTCCGTCCGCGATCGCCTCCTCGAGCCAGCCGCGCAGCGTGTCGCGCTCGGAGACGAAGAAGCGGGCAGACTCCGCCCGAAACTCGGCGTCCGCCACGTCGAGCTGGAGCATCGCGAGCTGGTTGGCGGTCACCTCGGGATCCGCCACGCTCCCGGCCACGCACGCGGCGTAATCGAACAAGGTCGCGAGGGCGGAGTCGTTGCGGGAGCGGAGCGCGGCGACGGGGTCGTCTCCCTCCTCGTTCCAGTGGCGGACGGCGGCGAGGATGAGATCGCGCTTGGATCCGAAGCGCTGCACGAGGGCGCTGGGGGTGACGCCGACCTCCCGGGCGACGTCGTCCAGCGTCATGCGATCCGGACCGATCCTCGACGTGGCCAGGGCCACGGCCGCGAAGATCTCCTCCTCGGTGGCCTTCGGAGCGCGGGGCGTCATGGGCTTGACGGTTTCTAAACTGCTGTTTAGCTTGGCGGCTACGTACCTGAATGATCGTTTAGAATGCCCGGGGAGGTCTGGCATGCGCAAGGTCACCTTCGGTGGAGCCAACAGCGTCGACAACTACTTGGCGCGTCCCGATCACGCGGTCGACTGGCTGCTGTGGGGCGACGAGGCGGCCGAGGTCATGGCGGACTACTGGAAGGGCGTCGACACCGTCCTCATGGGTCGAAAGACGTTCGAGGTGGCGCTCCGCATGGCGGGAGGGGGAGGGGCCGCCTACCCGGGGGTCGAGTGCTACGTGTTCTCGCGCACGATGGAGGAGGACCGCGTCGAGGGGGCGACCATCGTCCACGACGACGCGGCCGGGTTCGTGGAAGATCTCAAGCGGCGGGACGGCCAGGGGATCTGCGTGATGGGGGGTGGCCAGCTGGCCAAGTCCCTGTTCGAGGCCGACCTGATCGACGAGATCGGGTTCAACATCCACCCCGTGCTCCTCGGCGCCGGCATCCCGCTGTTCCACCCCATGAGCCGTCAGGTCGATCTCGAGCTGATGGAGTGCCGTCCGTTCGAGAACGGGTGCGTGTACGTGACCTATCGGGTGAAGCACCGCCGGGAGACGCGGGCCTCCTAGGCGCGGCCGGGCGCCTCCTCCGGGGCGAGCCGGAAGCGCGCGCCGGCGTCGCGGGCCGCGCGCTCGAGCGCGCGGCCCGTCCACAGACCGCTCGTGATCGCCGCCACGGCGAGGGTCAGCGCGATCCCCGGCCCCGTGGTGACGCCCACGAGAGCCTCCGCCAATGCGGCGCCGCCGAGCATCCCGAGCGCCAGACCGCCGGCGCTGGCGAGGATCCAGCGGCCGCCGCCGTGGAACCAGCGCCGGAGCACCAGCCACTGCGCGGTCCCCAGAAAGAGCCCGCCGAGCGCCCCGAAGGCGAGCAGCGAGACCGCCGCGATGAGCGGCGTCGAGGTCGCCAGCCTGACCTGACCCGCGCCGGACACCCGGCCCACCCATTCGATCGCCACCGTCCCCGCCGTGAGCCCGAGCCCCAGCCCGAGGGCGCTGAGCGCGATCCACACCGGGGCACGCGCCAGGTGCCGCAGCGCCCACCACTGCGACGTGCCGAGCACGCTCCCCGAGATGGCGAACACCACGGGCGTGACGAGCACCATGCCGACCAGGGTCTCGATCGGGCCGAGGAGCGCGACGCCGAGCGGTAGCCCGGCACACAGGCCGACCGCGCTCAGCAGGGCCCAGCGTCGCGAGAACGACCGGGTGGCGAGTGCCGAGGCACGCTCGTGCCCCGGGGTGCGAAGCGGCTTCTGCATGTGTCCTCCGTATGGCTGGCGATCGATCGGCTGCCGGACGCCGTGTTCGCGGTGTGCCTGTCGAGCTCCCCCCGGCACCGACGGTGTTGAGCTCGGAGTTTGATGAAGTTAAAATGGTATTTAACAAAACGAAAGGAGAGGTCGGTGCAGGAACGCTCCCACCCGCTCGCGCGGCTGTCCCCCGAGGATCAGGACATGATCGTCACCTTCGTTCTCGCCTCGGGCTCGATCAAGGACCTGGCGCGTGCCTACGGGGTGTCGTACCCGACGATGAGGACCCGGCTGAACGACCTCATCGAGCGGCTGCGCGTGACGCTGGCCGAGTCCGAATCGGAGCCGCTCACCGAGTACCTGGCGGGGCTGATCGAGCGGGGTCAGCTCGCCTCCGACGTGGCCAGGGAGATCCGCTCGCTGCACCGCTCGGCCGTGGAGCGGGCGAAGGAAGGCGCTCGGCGGGCCGGGGCGGCCTGAGCCGACCAGCCGGGCGCGGCCGACGGCGGCCGCGGCGCCGCAGGTCAGTCGTTCGTGTCCCGCCCCACCTCGATCATGCGTTCGACCGCCTGGAGGGCGCGCGCGCGGATGTCCTCCGGCACCGTCACCTCGAACTGGAGATCCCGCAGCGAGGCGAGCGTCTTCTCGAGCGAGATCTTCTTCATGTGCGGGCAAATCGTACAGGGCTTGACGAACTGGAGCTCGGGGTGGGCTTCCTGCACGTTGTCCGACATCGAGCACTCGGTGACCATGATCACCCGGTTCGAGCGCGCCCGGTCGAGGTAGGAGATCATGCCGCTCGTGGAGCCCACGAAGTCGGCCTCCGAGCACACCTCGGGCGAGCACTCCGGGTGGGCGATGACCTCGATACCGGGGAACTGCTTCCGGTAGGCGCGGATCTCGTCCACGGTGAACTGCTCGTGCACCATACAGCGCCCGTGCCACGCGATGACGCGGACGTCGGTGTTCCGGGCCACGTTGCGCGCCAGGTACTCGTCGGGAAGGAAGATCACCTCGTCGGTCCCCAGCGACTCGACCACCGCGGTCGCGTTGGCCGACGTGCAGCAGATGTCCGACTCGGCTTTGATCGCGGCCGGCGTGTTCATGTAGGTGACCACCGGCACGCCCGGGTAGCGCTCCTTCAGGAGCCGCACGTCCTCGGGCGTGATCGACTCCGACAGCGAGCACCCGGCCTCCAGGTCCGGGATGAGGACCATCCGGTCGGGGTTGAGGATCTTGGCCGTCTCGGCCATGAAGTGGACCCCGCAGAACACGATGATGTCGGTGTCCGCCCCCGCGGCGACCTTCGAGAGGCCCAGCGAATCGCCGGTATAGTCGGACACGCCGTGGAAGATCTCGGGGACCATGTAGTTGTGCCCGAGGATGATCGCGTTCCGTTCCGCCTTGAGACGGTTGATCTCCGCCACGAGCGGGGCGTGCATCTCCCACTCGAAGCGGGGGACGCTGTCCCTGATCTTCTCGTAGATGTGGTCCGTGGCGTCGGCGACGGACTCGTCGAACTCCAGCGTGTGTGGCATCGTCCTCCGTGGCGCCGTGTGGCTGCGGCGTTCGTTCGATTCCGGGGATCCCCACCGCCTACGCTCGGCGGATTCGCGACCCGTCCCGAACCGCCCTCCCGGGGGGGCGTACAATGTCGGGAAACCCGAAGGGATCCGAAAGTTTCGGGCCGCCCCTTCGACGCCGGTGTTTCTACACTCCGAGCCCGCTCACGAGCCGTCGGGCTCGACGGCCATCAGCACTCCCGCTGTACCTCGTCGTCGAGCCACCGCACGGGGCCCTCGAGCAGCGGCACCCGGATCGCCACCACCGGGGCCGTGAAGGCCTGGGTGGTGAAGCAGGTGGGGCCGGGGGAGACGGCGCGGACGACCGCGTACACCTCGCTCCCCTCGTGCCTGACGCTGGGGATCGAGATCGAGTAGCCCCCGGTCCGACGTCCGCCCATGGCGGCTGCGAGCACCATGCTGCGGGAGAAGTCCACCTCCGGCGGCTCCGGTCGGGGGACGATGGATCCGTGGGCCTCGTCCCAGAAGCGGCCCCATTCCGACGCGCTCCGGATCACGATGCGGCGGCTGTCGGCGATCCCGCTCGGCCCGAACGACAGGAGCTCCTCCGTGGGCAGCTCGACGGCGTCGACCGGGATGCCCGCCACGGCGG
>CAZCLY010000018.1:62252-85889 GCA_964499635.1 uncultured Gemmatimonadota bacterium
AGGAGCTCCTCCGTGGGCAGCTCGACGGCGTCGACCGGGATGCCCGCCACGGCGGCCGCCTCCGATGGGGTCCCGCCGGGGGAGGCGCACCCGATGCCCGCGAGGACCAGCAGCGTCGCCGCGGGTGTGGGCCGGCCGAGGGGTCCACGCGTGCCCTCGGTTCTCGATGTCACCTTCCTGAGCATTCTCGCTCCTCGCCCTGCGCCCACGTCGGCCGTCCCGCGCCGGCCGGCGGTCCAGGCCCATGGGCCTCACGCTGCTCCAACTGATACCCGCTGCGCGGCGCGGGGGTGCCTCGATTCTCGCGGGACGAGCCGGCGACGCGGTGCGCCGCCGGCCCGGCGAACGAACCCTCGGATCAGCAGCCGCCCGGCGCGCTCAGCGCTCCGAGGACGTTGATCCGCCCCTTGCTGTACAGGTTGTCGGTGCCCTTCTTGCCGAGATCGTCCGCCCCCTTGATCAGGCAGTGCTCGGTCTGGGACGGGCTCCCCCAGTTGTCCCCGATGATGACCGCGGCGGTCCCGGCCGCGTGGGGGGCCGCGAAGCTGGTTCCGCCCCCGAACCCGTACACGTTGGGCGCGCCGCACACGAAGCTGCTGCACGCCGACAGGACGAGGTCCTCGAGGACCCCGCCCGCGACCAGGTCGCCGCCGGGAGCCATCACCGTCACGCCCGACACGCCGTGGTTCGTGTAGCTCGCCAGGGCGTCGAAGTCCGCCTGCCCGACCGGCGCGGTGGCGCCCACGCTGACCACGTTGGCCGCCATGGAGGGGAGGTGGGTGAAGTTCCTGTCCCTGTCGAGGTCCACTCCCTCGTTCCCCGCCGAGGCCACCACGAGGACGCCGCGTTGGTTCGCGTAGTTCGCGGCCCGGTTCATGACGGCGACCAGCGGCCCTCCGCCGATGGCGTTCTTCGGGAAGTAGACGCCGAAGCTCATGGTGATCACATCGGCGCCGTGGTCGGCCGCGTACACGATGCCCGCGATGATGTCCCCGAAGCTCCCGGTCCCGTCGCAGCTCAGCACCTTGACGCCCATGAGCGTGGCGTCGGGGGCCACCGAGGCCATCCCGAGTCCGTTCGAGCTCACGAGCGCGCTCACGAACGTGCCGTGGAAGGCCAGGTCGTAGATCGTCGTCTCGTCGAACGATCCACAGGGCGATGAACCCGGGCTGAGCATGCTCGTGCTGGCCCCGTCGATCTTGCCGTCCAGGTCGATGTGGAACGGATCCACCCCCGTGTCGAGCACGGCGACCACGACCCCCGCTCCCTGAGCGGACCGCGTCCAGGCATCATCGGCGTCGATCTGACGCAGGTTCCACTGATACGGCAGAAAGAACTGCGCGCTGCTCTGATCGGACTCGGACATGGGTCCCTCCAGCCGCCCGCCCTGCAACGTCTCGCCGGCCGGGATCCACTGGACCATCATGTCGCGGTCCACGCTCGCCACGCCGGGCTCGGAGGCGAGCCGCGCGGCGTCGGCATCCGTCAGCCCCGCGGTCACCACGACACCGATCCCGGGAAGCGAGTGGACGACGCTGCCGCCGAGGGCCTCGACCGTCTGTTCGAAGTCGGCGGCCAACCGGCCCTTCACCGCGACGACGTGGCCGCCGCCCGGCGACGTGGCCGCCTGGCTGAAGGCCGGGCCGGATGGGCCGGGGTCGGGATCCCCCGTCGGGCCGACGGGGGCTTCGTCGGCGCAGGCGGCGACGAGCGAGCCCCCGAGTCCGAGCAGGGCGAGGTGCGCGAGGCGGGAGAAGCGAGCGTTCCTCATGGAGTCATCCTCCGTTCGAGGTGCGCCCCACCGCGGCGGGTGGAGCGTCGCGGGCGGGCCACGGCCGGGTCCGAATGCTGCGCGGAGCGTCTCTCGGTAGAGAGCCGAGACCCATGACGAGTGCGAGAGACCCGCGCGGCCGGATGCAGTCGCTGGCGAACCGACGATACCCGCGCATTCCCGGGGTGGGCAAGGGCCGCACGGGGACCTCCGTCGACGCCGACCCCGAAGGCTGTCCGAAACAACGGGTTGCGGCATCGGAGATCCCGGCGCGACGGGTCGGCGGCCCCGCTCGTTTCCGACCGATCGGGCCACGTCTATCTTGCGCGCCATGAGCGACCCGAAGGCACCCCCCGACGTGGCGAAGCGCGCCGAGGAGCTGCGCGAGACGCTCCGCCGCCACTCCTACCTGTACTACGTGCGCAACCAGCCCGAGATCTCCGACGAGGAGTTCGACACGCTGTTCCGCGAGCTCCAGGACCTCGAAGCGGAGTATTCGGGGCTCGTCACTCCGGACTCGCCCACGCAGCGCGTCGGGGCCGAGCCGGTCGATGCGTTCGAGTCGGTGGAGCACGCCGTCCCGATGCTGAGCCTCGATTCGGCGGCGGATCGCGCCGAGGTCGAGCGCTTCGACGAGCGCATGCGGAAGGCGCTCGGAGAGGTCGCCTACGTGGTCGAGCCGAAGCTGGACGGCGCTTCGGTGGAGCTCGTGTACGAGCGGGGGCTCCTGATGCGGGCTGCGACCCGGGGCGATGGACGGCGGGGCGAGGACATCACGCAGAACGTCCGCACGATCTCCTCGGTGCCGCTGGCGATGCGATCGGCCGAGCGAGAGCCGCCGGCGTCGCTGTCGCTCCGGGCCGAGGTGATCATGCGGATCGGCGCCTTCGAGGAGCTCAACGCCCGTCTGCTCGAGGAGGGCGGCTCGCCGTTCGCCAACCCCCGAAATGCCGCCGCCGGATCGCTGCGCCAGCTCGATCCCCGCATCACGGCCGCGCGGCCGCTCGACATCTACGTGTACGACCTGCTCGCCATCGACGGCCCGCGCTTCGACACCCAGTGGAGCATCCTCCGCGCGCTGGAGGCGTGGGGCTTCCCCGTCAACGAGTGGAATCGCCCGGCGGAGACCATCGAGAGCATCGTCGAGTTCCACCACCAGCTCGAATCGAACCGCGACGACCTCGACTACGAGATCGACGGCGTGGTGATCAAGGTCGACGACGTCACGCAGCGCGACGAGCTCGGCGAGACCTCCCATCACCCGCGGTGGGCGTTCGCGTACAAGTTCCCGCCCCGGAAGGAGATCACGCGGCTGCTGTCGATCGTTCCGAGCGTCGGGAGGACGGGCGTGGTCACGCCGATCGCGTTCATGCGGCCCGTCGAGATCGGCGGGGTCACGGTGAGCCGGGCCAACCTGCACAATCGCGAGGAGGTGGCCCGGAAGGACATTCGCGAGGGGGACCGGGTGCGGGTCCAGCGGGCCGGCGACGTGATCCCGCAGGTGCTGGAGCGGATCGAAGAGCCCGGCCGGGAGCGGCCGGCCCCGTGGCACATGCCCGATACATGTCCCTCGTGCGGCACCCCGCTCGAGGCGAAGGGGCCGTATACCTTCTGTCCCAACCTGTTCGCGTGTCCCGCGCAGCTGGCGGGACGCATCCAGCATTTCGCGTCCCGCTACGCGCTCGACATCGAGGGGCTGGGGGACGAGACCTCCCGGCTCCTCGTGGGCGAGGGGCTCGTGACCTACGTGCCGGATCTGTTCCGGCTCACGGTCGACGACCTGCTGCCGCTCGAGGGGTTCGCCGACAAGTCGGCACGCAATCTGGTCGACGCGATCCAGGCCGCGCGCCGTCCGGCGCTCGAACGGTTCATCTACGGACTCGGGATTCCCGACGTGGGCGTCACGGTGGCGCGCGAGATCGCCCGGCACTTCGCCGACTTCGACGCTTTCCGGCGGGCCGACGAGGAGACGCTCCAGGCCGTGGACGGGATCGGCCCGATCATGGCCGAGACGATCGTCGAGTTCCTCGCGCGACCCCGGGTGGGCGAGCTGATCGACGAGCTGCTCGAGTACGTGACGCCGGTGCCGCCGGAGCGCGCGGGGGATGCGCTCCGGGGCCTCAGGTTCGTGCTCACGGGCGGGCTCCAGCGCATGACGCGGCACGAGGCGCAGGCGTTTCTCGAGTCACTGGGCGCCAAGGTGACCTCGTCCGTCAGCAAGCAGACCGACTACGTGGTCGCCGGGGAGAACCCGGGCTCGAAGCTCGACAAGGCCGAGAAGCTCGGCATCGAGGTCCTCGACGAGGAGGGATTCGTGAGGCTCCTGGGCGAGAACGGCGTGGAGGTCGCGTGAAGCGAGCCATCCCGTGGAGCCATCTGGCGATCGAGTTCGTGGTCATCGTCGTGGGCGTGCTCCTGGCGCTCGCCGTCGACCAGTGGGCGGAACGGCGCGAGAACCAGGGGCTGGCCGACGAGGTCCTCCAGGCGTTGGGGGCGGAGCTCGGCGCGAACCTCGAGCAGATCGAGCGCCGGATCGCCTACCACGAGGAGATCCTCCCCCGGCTCGACAGCCTGCGGCGGGCCTCCGTCCGTGGCGAGCGGCTCCGCGTCCTCGAGAGCGATGTGCTCCCGCGTGGCTTCGGCTTCTGGCTGCTGCGGGACACCGCGTGGCAGACGGCGCTCGTGACCGAGGCCGTCCGCTACTTCGACCTCTCCATGACCACCGTGCTGTCCACCACGTATTCGCTGCAGAACCGGGTGGGCGAGATGCAGCGAACGATCTCCGACGGGATCCTCACGCCCGATGTGTTCGGGGCGTCGGACCAGGGCGGCGCGGTCATCTTCCTCGCCGCCATGCTGGAGGATCTGGTCGGGTCGGAGCGCGAGCTGAAGTCCTTCTTCGAGGCCTCACTCGAACAGATCCGGGAGCGTCTCGGTGACGTGTCGCTCGAGTCGCCCATGCAAGTCTCGCTGGGCGCCCCGCGCTTCCCGGCCTCCGACGCGCCCGGCGCGCCCGCGTACCGCACCGGGAGCGATCCGGCCCCCGTGGCCGGCTTCCGAGCCCGCGGTCCCGGAGCCTGAGGCGTGGAGAACCTCGAGATCGGCCAGATCCTGCGCGAGGTCGCCGACCTGCTCGAGATCACCGAGGCGAATCCCTTCCGCGTGCGCGCCTATCGCAATGCCATCCGCACGGTCGAGGCGCACGCCGTGCCGCTCCGGAAGCTGGTGGAGGAGGGCGCCGACCTGACCGAGCTCCCGGCGATCGGCAAGGGGATGGCCGAGAACATCGAGGAGATCGTCGCGACCGGGGGCCTCGCCGCGCTCGACGCGCTCTCCGAGGACGTGCCGCCTACGCTCATCGAGCTCATGCGGCTCCCCGGGGTGGGTCCCAAGAAGGCGAAGAAGCTGTGGGACGAGCTCGGGATCGAGACCGTCGAGGACCTCGAGGAGGCCGCGCGGGAAGGCCGCGTGGCGGGGCTCGCCGGCTTCGGCGAGAAGACGCAGGCCAAGATCCTCACCGGCATCGAGCAGTATCGGCAGAACACGAGCCGCTTCCTGCTCGGCGAGGTCGACGAGCTCCTCCCCCCGCTGATCGAGCACCTGCGCGGCGTCGAGGGGGTGACGAAGCTCGAGGTGGCCGGAAGCTACCGGCGGCGCCGCGAGACGGTGGGCGACATCGACCTCCTCGCGCTGGCCGACGACGCCGCGGCCGTGTCGGAAGCCCTCACCGGCTTTCCCGGCGTCGAGCAGGTGATCGGGGCCGGGGGGACCAAGACCTCGGTGCGTCTCCGGAGCGGTCTCCAGGTCGACCTGAGGGTGGTCCCGCCCGAGAGCTGGGGGGCCGCGCTCGTCTACTTCACGGGCTCCAAGGAGCACAACATCAAGCTCCGCCAACGCGCCCTGGACCGGGGGCTCCGCGTGTCCGAGTACGGGGTGTTCAGGATCCCGGAGACCGGAGGTGACGAGACGCCGGTCGAGCGCGGCCGCGCCTCGGAGGGCGAAATGGTGGCCGGCGCGACCGAGGAGGACGTGTACTCCTCCCTGGGGCTCGCCTGGCTTCCGCCCGAGCTGAGGGAGGACCGGGGCGAGCTCGCGCGGGCCGCCGCCGCGGACCTCCCGGAGCTCGTCACGCGGGAGGACCTGCGCGGGGATCTCCACATGCACTCCACGTGGTCCGACGGCCGCGCCACGATCGAGCAGATGCTCGAGGCCTGCGTGGAGCGCGGGTACGAGTACTTCGCGATCACCGACCACTCCAAGGCGCTCGCCATGGTGGAGGGGCTCGACGCGACGCGCCTCAGGCAGCAGTGGGCCGAGATCGGGGGCATCCAGAAGCGGCACCCCGAGATCCGCATCCTCAAGGGGATGGAGGTCGACATCCTCAAGGACGGATCGCTCGATCTCGAGGACGGGATGCTGGAGTCGCTCGACCTGGTGATCGTGTCGGTGCACTCGTTCTTCGGGCTTCCGGCCGCCGAGCAGACCGCCCGCGTGCTGAAGGCGCTCGAGCACCCCGCGGTGCACATGTTCGGTCACCCCACCGGTCGCATCCTCAACCGCAGGCCGCCGATCGACGTCGACATCGACGAGCTCCTCCAGGCGTGCGCGGCGTACGGCGTGGCGGTGGAGATCAACTCGCACCCCAACCGGCTCGACCTGAAGGACACGCACGCATGGCGGGCGCGCGAGCTCGGCGTGCCGGTGGTGCTCACGACCGACGCGCACCGGACGGGTGAGCTCGACCAGGTGACGTACGGAGTGGAGCAGGCGAGGCGCGCGTGGCTCACGAAGGCCGACGTGCTCAACGCCAAGCCGCTCGACGAGCTGCTGGAGTGGCTCGCCGGGGGGTGATCCGGGAGCCGCGCGCCGCGCGTCTCAGGGCATCGGGAGGAAGCGTCCGTCCCGGTACAGGTAGGCCGGCAGGTCCGGGTACAGGGCGCGCAGCTTCGCGTCCTGATCGGCCAGGTCGCGCGCGAACACCCACGGACCCCGAAGATCGGGCCGGTTGCGCGCCAGGTGGGGCGAGTAGTTGGTGTACCCCTGTCGATCGTACAGGATCTCGCGCTGGCACACCGGGGCCAGCGGCCGGTTCGGCACGAGCCTAAGCGTGGGGTCGTCGTTCAGCCGCACGACCTCGATCTCGTCGTCGGGGCGCATGAGCGCGCGCATCTCTCGGTTGAGCCGCTCCGCCGGCCAGCCTTCGGTCTCGGCGGCGCGCACGACCTGTTCGAGCTCACAGTGGTCGGAGTGCCGGTACACGATCTCGGCCGTCGAGGCCGTGGCCCCCGCGGCCCGGGCCCGGGCGATGAGGCGGTTTCCCCAGCTCACCGCCACGAACACCAGCCCGGCGTGGATGTCGGCCGCTTCGGCCTCCCCCACCAGATCGCGCTTCACGCTCTCCAGCCCCGTGGCGTAGACGCGGAAGCGCTGCGGCACCCCGTACAGGAGCGAGTATCCGAACGACAGGCCGACGAGGGCGGCGAACAGCGCGCCCGCGTCCACCCCCGCGAGCCACCCGACCGCGACACCCCGAAGCCGGCGGGCGAGCGTGACGAAGGCCACCGCGAGCAGCGGAACGAGGAAGGCGAGGCCTTCGTACAGGTAGCGTGGACCGAGGAATGCGTCCCGGTGCCAGTAGAAGAAGTAGGCCGCCGGGATTGCGAAGAACGCTCCCACGAGACGCGCCTCCCAGCGCCGCGCGGACCACCCGAGGGCGAGGAAGAGCCCGAGCGGAAGCAGGCCCGGGATGGCCCATTCGAACAGGAAGCCCTGCAGCAGCGACACGTCGATGAGCTCGTTCCGGAGCCCGGTGAGTGGCGTGTGCGCATCGCCCCACGGCGTCGCGTGGAATCCGAGCCCGTGATCGGGGCCCCACAGCTTGAGGTAGCCGGCGGTCAGGGGGTCACCGGTCGTGGCTGCGTTGAACAGGAAGTAGAACACGGCTAGCGCAGCGAACGCCGCGCCGCCCAGGAGGGCCGCCGACCACCAGCGCCGGCCCGCGATGCGGAGGGCGGGAACGGCGAGCGCGAGGCCGACCGCCACCGCGGTGAGCGGGCGGACGAGGAACGCGCCGCCGAGCGCCGCGCCGGCGAGCACGACCCAGGCGGCCCGTGCGCCCGACCCCTCCCAGCGCACGAACGACCACAGGCACAGGGCCACGCAGAAGAGGGCCGTCACGTGGTTCATGAGGCTCGCCCCCATGAACCAGAAGAACGGCGCCACGAGGAGGAGGACGAGCGCGGCGCGAGCCTCCGTCTCGCCGAACAGGCGCCGGGTCGTGTCGACCACGAGCCACGCCGAAGCGAGCGACAGAGCGATGGGGACGAGCCACGGGGCCCCGATCCACACGCCGAGCGCCAGGGCGGCTGGGTGCCCGGGCGGATACTGCGAGTACCAGCGCTCGCCATCCACCAGCATGTGCTGTGTGGTGAAGAACCCCTCGAAGGGCGGCGCGGGAGCGTACGCGTGGCCCCCGGCGAAGATCTTCGCCTGGAAGAGCTGGATGATCGAGTCGATGAGGAGCGGCGCGTTCGAGAACGCGAACGTCGAGGTGACAAGGAGGACCACGGCGAGGACGGCCAGCCCGGCGAGCCGGAACCCGGCGTCCCCGGGGCTCGCGAGCGCGCGTCCGAGCCCATCCGCGGCGCGCGTCACCACGTCGGGGATGAGCCGCACGAGGAGCCAGGAGGCGAACCCGAACACGGCGAGCCCCAGAGCCCACTCGTAGGGCCCGATGAGCCACGTGGTGCCGGGCGGGTCGTCGAACATGCGGGCGAGCGGGAGGAAGGGGACGAGGAGGAGGAGCCACCCCGCGGCGCGCAGCCACGGACGGCTCGGGGTCGGACCGCTCACTCGCTCTCCTTCACCAGGATGCCCCGCGCCGCGAGCGCCTCGACATAGGGCCCGTAAGGGATCGCTCGATAGGAGGGCGCGGTCCCGCGCCCGGCGATCACCCCGCGGCCGAGGAAGAGCCCCACGATCGAGAGCGTGAACCCGGTCGTGCGCTCCATGGCCGAGATGCCCGTGTGCTCGTCGGCGTAGTCGAGCACGTCGAACGTGAGCCTCGCAGGCTCGCCCTCCCGCTCCCCCTCCACGACCACGCGGAGCGCCACCAGATCGGGCTCGCCCGGACGCATGAGGACGGGTCGGGCGCAGGCGATGAACAGCTCGCGCGGCGACACGTCCTGGACGCCCACGCGGACGGGCTCCTCGCCCAGGAGCCCGAGCCCGCGGATGGCGCGCATGATGCGCGCGTGTCCCGGGTAGCGGAGCGTCTTGTACGACAGGCTCTCGAGCCGGTCGGCCAGCTCCCACGGCTGGAGCGACGCGCCCCCGGCCGTGTGGAACGCCTCGAGCTCGCCCAGTCCCTCGAAGGTCACCGTCTCGACCTCGGAGAGGGCCTCCACCTCGCGCGTCTCGCCGTCGGCGAGCACCCAGGAAGGGGTCGTGTAGTAGTCGAGCACCCCCTCTAGCGAGTACACGACCTGGTAGTCGAGCGGCGGGACGGGGTGGCGCGGGAGCCCGCCCACGTACATGCGCACGCGCCGCGGGTCGTCGAAGCGGCGGATCCCCTCGGCCACGAGGACGTTCACCATGCCGGGCGCGAGCCCCACGTCGGGGACGATCGACACGCCCGCCGCGCGCGCCCGCTCGGACATCGCGAGCTGCTCGCGCACGATCCCGGTGTTGCCGCCCAGGTCGCTGAAGTGACAGCCGGCCTCGATGGCCGCCTCGGCGAGCGAGGCGTTGAAGTAGTAAGGCGCGGCGGAGAGGACGATGTCGTGGCCGGTCATGAGCGCGCGCATCGCCGCGCCGTCGCTGAAATCCGCCTCGACCTTCCTGAGCTTCGAGCCCTCGGGGAGGAACGCGGCGGCTGCCTCGGGTCTCAAATCCGCGAGCGTGACCGCCCCGACGTCCTCCTCGAGGAGGAGATCGTATGTGCAGGCCGAGCCCTGGAGCCCGGCACCGAGAACCAGGATTCGCATCGTGGAGTTGCGTCTCCGTTGAGGGGGGTGGCGAGACTGGGCCCGGACGGATCCACGGCGCCGCCCGGAGCGGGTCGGGGAGATAGATAACAGGGGGGACGAGGGCGTGACCAGTGGAACCCCGGGGGGGAGACCGAACGTGCGGAGCCCGCTCGTCCGTGGGCATCTCGTGCCGCTCAGCCGGCAGCTCGCGGCGGGGCTGGAAGCCGCCATCCGCGACGGACACCTGTGCCCCGGCACCCGTCTTCCGTCGACCCGGGACCTCGCCCGCCGGCTGGATGTGGACCGCGGTACGGTCAACGCGGCCTACGCCCGACTGAGACGGCACGGGTGGGTGGAGGGAAAGCCTCGTGGCCGGCTGGCCGTGACCGAAGGTGCCTTCGACCGCCCGCTGCACGTGGGGTGTGCGGGCGTCCCGGTCACGCACGCCGGAGACCTGGCGGCCGATTGCGTGGCCGCGCTCCTCGGCCGTGCGGTCGCCACCGGAGCGCGCCGCCACGAGGTCCTCGCCGCCCTCACCCGGGTCGTGTCCGACCTCGACGGGTTCGCGGAGTTCGAGGCCGTCGAAGGTGCGACCGACCTGCGGCCCGAGCCTCCGCGACTGTCGCTTCTCGAGCCCAGACCCGGGCTGAGGCGGGCGCTCAAGGCCGAGCTCGAGCGACGGCTCGGCGTGCCGGTCGTGGCAGCCCGCGCCATATCGGCCACGGTGCCTGGTGGCCCCGTTCTCGTTCGGCCTCGGGTGTTGGCTCGCCTCGGGAGCGCCCGCTTCGGTCGCCGCGCGACTTCCAGACCGGTCGGGCTCGAGCTCGTCGCCCTGCCGCTCGCGGGCGGCACGCGCGAGCGCGGCCTGGTGCGTCGCTCCGTGCGCGGCGGGGTGGTGGCGTTCCTGAGCGCGAGCCGCACGGTGCGGGACTTCGCCCGCGAGCTGGCCGCGCGCGAGTTCGATCGCGGCGTGAGCTTCGCGGCCCCGGACCCCCGCGACACGGCGGACGTCGTCCGGGCGGTGGGTGTCGCCCGGCTCGTGCTGTTCGACGAGGCGTCGCGGGATGCCGTTCCGCCCACGACTGCATCGACGGCGGCCATCCGGCTCATCGGATCGGGACTCGTGACCGCGCTGCGTCGCTATCTGGGCCTGGATCCACCCCCGCGCAAGACGGCCGTGTCCTCCTCCTCCGACCCCCGAGCCGCCCGGCGTGGAACTTGAACGCCCCCGGCCGATTAGGTATACTCGACGGCCCGTTTCGCCCACCGTGAGCGGCTTTTCGCCGCCCGATCCGCGAGACCGGCGCTGGCCCGTGGTGGAATTGGCAACACGTCTGGCTCTGGACCAGAAGATTCCAGGTTCGAATCCTGGCGGGCCAATCTCGGACAAAGCGAACGCTCGAGGAGGGGTGGCCGAGTGGCTTAAGGCGGCGCCCTGCTAAGGCGTTGACTCGAAAGAGTCGCGTGGGTTCGAATCCCACCCCCTCCGTGGCTCACGGATGCCGTCGAGACCCGAGGCGACGGCGCGAGAATTCCCTCCGGCACACCCGGAGGTGTGGACGGGTGGCCGAGCGGACTAAGGCGCACGCCTGGAGAGCGTGTGGGCACCTCAAGTGCCTCGTGGGTTCGAATCCCACCCCGTCCGTCGCCGGGCACCCGGCGAGACATGAACAGACGGGCCGTGCGCGACCGGTCGTGCGCTCGGCCCGTCGCGGTTTGCAGCCCGGGGTCGCGCGCTGCGTCCCCGCGGCTTGGAGAGGTGGCAGAACGGCAATGCACCGGTCTCGAAAACCGGCGCCCGCAAGGGCTTGAGGGTTCGAATCCCTCCCTCTCCGTTCAGTTGAAGAGTCCGAAACGCTCGAGTGGCCGGATGAGGCCCGCGCTGCCGTTCCGTTCGCGGGAGGGTTCGGCGGAGCCCGCGGAGCGGGCGAAGCCCATCCCTCCCTCTCCGTTCAGTTGAAGAGTCCGAAACGCTCGAGTGGCCGGATGAGGCCCGCGCTGCCGTTCCGTTCGCGGGAGGGTTCGGCGGAGCCCGCGGAGCGGGCGAAGCCCATCCCTCCCTCTCCGCTTCCTCACCCCGTTCCAGGCCCTCCCCTCCGCTTGAGCGCGAGGCGTCATGTCCGCTAGGGTGTATCCCGGGACGCATCGACGACGAGCATTCTGGAGGAAGGAAGAGGAAGGACGATGAGTCTGGCAACGCTATCCGTGGAGGACCTTGCCCAGCAGCTTCGGGGCCCCGTCATCACCCCCGAAGATGCCGGATACGACGAAGCCCGGGCCGTCTACAACGCCATGCACGATCGCCGCCCCGGCTGCGTCGTCATGGCCGAGGATGCGGCCGATGTGATGGCCACCGTGAGCTTCGCCCGCGAGAACGGGCTCGCGCTCGCGGTCCGCGGAGGCGGGCACAGCACGCCCGGATACGGATCCTGCGACGACGGCGTGACGCTCGATCTGTCCTCCATCCGCAACGTTCGCGTCGACCCGAAGGGCCGGACCGCGCGGGTCGGCGGAGGAGCGCGGCTGGGGGCCGTGGACCACGCCACGCACGCCTACGGGCTGGCGGTGCCGGCGGGGTTCGTGTCGACGACCGGGGTGGGCGGGCTGACCCTCGGGGGTGGGATCGGCTACCTGAACCGGAGGTGGGGGCTCACGTGCGACAACCTCGTGTCGGCGGACGTGGTAACTGCCGCCGGCGAGCGGGTGACGGCGAGCGAGGACGAGAACCCGGACCTCTTCTGGGCGCTACGCGGCGGGGGCGGGAACTTCGGGGTGGTGACCTCGTTCGAGTTCGCGCTCCACCCGCTCCGAGACATCGTCGGCGGCCCGATCTTCTACGAGTACGAGGCGGCCGCGGACGTGATGCGCGTATGGAGCGACTACCTGTCCCGGGCGCCGCGCGAGCTGGCCGCGTTCTTCGGCTTCCACATGGCGCCGCCGCTCCCCTTCCTTCCGGAGGACCGGCATGGGGATCACCTGTGCGTGCTGGTCACCTGCTGGTGCGGCGATCCGGACCAAGGCGAGGCGGCGATCGAGCCGCTGCGGAGCGCCGGACCGATCGTGGGCGAGCACGTGGGGCGCATGCCCTATCCGGCGCTCCAGAGCGCCTTCGACGCCCTCCTCCCGCCGGGGCTGTACAGCTATTGGAAGTCCGACTTCGTAAGCGACCTGTCGGAACAGGTGATCGCGCTTCATCTGGAGCACGGGCGGGGGGTGCCCACCGTGCACTCGGGGATGCACATCTACCCGATCGACGGCGCGGTGCACGACGTGGCCCCCGATGCGACCGCCTTCGGGGTGCGGGATGCCCGCTTCGCGGTGAACATTGTGGGGCTGTGGCCCGATCCGTCCGACACCGAGTCCAACCGCGCCTGGGTCCGGGATTACTACGAGGCCATCCACCCCTACTCGGGCTACGAAGGCGGCTACACGAACTTCATGGAGGCCGAGGACCAGGCCCGGGTGCGCGAGAACTACGGCCCGACGTACGATCGGCTGTCGCGGGTGAAGGCGACCTGGGACCCGGACAACCTGTTCCGGCTCAACGCGAACATCGCGCCCGCGTGAGCGCGCGCCCGGAGGCCCCGAAGGTCGGACCGCCGTCCGCCCGATGTTGAGGGGCGCCGTCCGGGTCGCTCCTCGAACCACAGTGGCGCTCGTCGCCGCCGGCATCCTCGGGTGTGGCGGCGGCGATGCTCCCCCTCGCGCCGACCTCGCGATTCGCGGCGTCACCGTCCTCCAGCCGGTCGACGGCTCGCGGACCGAGCGACGGACGGTGCTGGTCGCGGGCGACCGGATCGTGGGTGTCCTTCCGCGGGCCGACGGTGACGCGGCCGGTGCGTCGCGCGTCATCGATGCCGGCGGGCTGTTCCTGATCCCCGGGCTGTGGGACCTCCACACCCACCTGACGTCTGCCGACCCGAACGCGGCGCCCCTCATGGTCACGCAGGGCGTCACCGGGGCGCGGGACCTGGGCGGGCTCCTCGCGACGATCGACTCGATGCGGAGCCTGATCCTGACGGGGCAGATTCCGGGCCCCCGGATCACGCGCGCCGGACCCACGCTCAACGGGGCTCAGAACGCGCCCTTCCACCGGGTGATCGACAGTCCGGAAGCGGCCCGCGAGGCCGTGGCCGACTTGAAGGCGAAGGGGGTGGACCTCCTCAAGACGCACAACGCGACCGGGCGCGAAACGTATTTCGCGCTTCTCCAGGCCGCGGCGGAGGCCGGGCTCGAGGTCGCGGGGCACGTGCCCACGTCCGTCTCGCCGCTCGAGGCCTGCGAAGCGGGGCAGGCCTCGATCGAGCACATCGCGACCATCTTCGAGGGCACGTACCTGGCCCGCTTCGACTCGGAGCTCGCGGCCTTTCAGGGCATGGACGCGTGGCTCCAGAGCGACGCACCGGCGCTCGTGGAGTGCTTCGCACGAAAGGGGACGATGTTCGTGCCGACCCTGTACGCGTACGAGTATCGGGCGCACCGGGCGGCGCTGTACGACGACCCGCCCGAGGGGTGGAAGTACCTGACCGCGGCGCACCGGTCCGCGTTTCGCGAAGCGTCCGTCCCCGGCGAGACCGACCGGGATCCCCGTGTGATCGCCGTCAGGGAGTCCCTCGTGGGTGTGGGCGAGATCCTCACGCGCCGTCTGTACGAAGCCGGCGCTCCGATCGGAGCGGGGACGGACTTCGCGGCCGCCGGCATCCCCGGGTTCGGCCTGCACCGCGAGATCGAGCTCCTCGTCGAGGCTGGCCTCCCCGAGCCCGCCGCGATCTGGGCCTCGGCGCGCGGACCGGGCGAGCGTGCCGGGGCGGATCCCCTGACGGGCCGCATCGAGACGGGCGCGCCGGCGGACCTCGTCCTCCTGCGGGCGGATCCGTTCGAGTCGATCGAGGCGTTGGGCGCCATCGAAGCGGTCGTGCTCCGCGGTCGTCTGCTCGACCGCGCGGAGCTGGACCGCGTGCTCGAGGTGCTGGCCTCGCGCTGAGGGCGCCACGCCAACGCTGGCCGCCTCCCCGGATCGCGTCTCCGGAATCATGCGCCAGCGCTCCCATTGCCCGAATCCCCTCGCTCGACAGATTCTCCTCCCCTGGTCCGTCCCGTCGTCCGCGTTCCAGGAGGCAGTCATGTCCGACCTCGGTGCCCGCCGCCTTCCTCGCCCCGCACTTGCAGCCACGCTCATGGTGGTCATGTCGTTCACGGGGCTCCCGGTGGTCGCGCAGGACGGAGCGAGGCCCACGGCCGGGACCCCGTCGGCGGAGACCATGCCTTCCGCCGCGGACCTGCTCCAGGTGCCCGATTTCCTCGATCTCGAGACCGTCGGGAGCCCGAAGCTCTCGCCCGACGGCTCCACGATCATCTTCACGCGCAGCCACGTGAACCGGCTCGAGGACCGCTGGGACTCGGAGCTGTGGATCATGGACGCCGACGGCTCGCGAGCCCGCTTCCTGACGAAGGGGTCGAGCCCCGAATGGTCGCCCGACGGGACCAGGATCGCGTACCTGGCCGAGGGGGATCCCGAGGGGTCGCAGCTGTTCGTGCGCTGGATGGACGCGGAAGGCGCCACGAGCCGGATCACCCACGTGACTCAGACCCCGTCGAGCTTCCGCTGGGCGCCCGACGGCGGCTCGATCGCGTTCGTGATGCTCGTGCCGGCGAAGGAGAGTTGGGACATCCCGATGCCGGCCGCCCCCGAGGGGGCGACGTGGACGCAGCCTCCGCGGATGGTGACGAACACGCACTACCGCCAGGACCGGGTCGGATTCCAGAAGGAAGGATTCACGCACCTGTTCGTGGTGCCGGCCGACGGCGGCACGCCCCGCCAGCTCACCGACGGGAGCTGGAGCGTGGGCGCCCGCTTCTCGGGGATCGGGTTCGGAGCCGGGATCTCGTGGGTGCCCGACGCGAGCGAGATCCTGTTCGACGGGCTCATGAGCGAGCACCCCGAGCTCGACGGCTTCGGCCAGAACTACATCTACGCCGTCGACGTGGAGAGCGGCGCGATCCGCCAGGTGGTGACGGAGAAGGGCGACTGGAACGGGCCCTTGGTGTCGCCCGACGGTCGCCGGGTCGCGTTCAGCGGGTATCCGTTCACCCTCCAGACGTACACCACTTCGGAGCTGTACGTGGCCCCGACGGGTGGGGGCGCGCCGACGAAGGTCTCGGGTGACCTCGATCGCGACGTCGGTGACCTCACGTGGGATGACCGCGGAGCGGGCGTGTACTTCACGGCCGGGAACGAGGGGACGCAGAACCTGTATCGCGCGGCTGCCGACGGGAGCGGTGTCCGGCAGGTGACCGAGGGCGAGCACATGATGTCGCTCGCATCGCTGTCGGGCATGCGGGCCGTGGGGACGAGGAGCGCCCCGCACGCGCCCGGCGACATCGTGTCGATCGATCTCCCGGCGCGGAACGGGAGCGCCACCGTGCGGCAGCTCACGCGGGTGAACGACGACATCCTGGCCCGCAAGCGGCTAGGGGAGGTGGAGGAGATCTGGTACGACTCGGAGGACGGGACGCGCGTCCAGGGCTGGATCGTCAAGCCGCCCGACTTCGATCCGTCGCAGAGCTATCCGTTCATCCTCCACATCCACGGCGGCCCGCACGGGATGTACGACGTGTCGTTCTCGTGGACGTACCAGACCTTCGCGGCGAACGGCTACGTGGTCCTGTATACCAACCCGCGCGGCTCGACCGGATACGGGACCGCGTTCGGGAACGCGATAGACAACGCGTATCCGAGCGTCGACTACGACGACCTCATGGCCGGCGTCGACGCCGTGATCGATCGCGGCTACGTGGACACGAGCCGCATGTACGTCACGGGGTGCAGCGGCGGGGGCGTGCTCTCGAGCTGGGTGATCGGCCACACCGACCGCTTCGCCGCCGCCGCCGTGCGGTGCCCCGTGATCGACTGGATCAGCTTCGCGGGAACGTCCGACGTCGTCCAGTGGGGATACCACCGGTTCCACGGCTACTTCTGGGACGACCCCGACCCGTGGCTCGAGCACTCGCCACTCATGTACGTGGGCCACGTCACCACGCCGACCCTGCTCATGACCGGAGAGCTCGACCTCCGGACCCCCATGGGTCAGACCGAGGAGTACTACGCCGCGCTCAAGGTGCTGGGGGTGGAGACCGTGATGCTGCGCTTCAACGGAGAGTTCCACGGTACGAGCTCGAAGCCGTCGAACGCGATGCGCACGCAGCTCTACATGATGGACTGGTTCCAGAAGCACCAGCGGGAGAACGCCGTGTCGAGGCGATAGGAGGGCCTCGCGGGACGGGTCTCGCACACCCGTCGCCGGCCACATCCCGGGCGAGCGTCATTCCCGAAGGGTGTCCAGGATCGGCTGTCGGGCGGAGCGGAGCGCCGGCCCCAATCCCGCGATTACCTGGAGCGCGCCGAGGACGGTGGCGCCCCCCACCAGCGTGAGCGGGTCGAACGGCTCGACGTCGATCAGGAAGCCCCCGAGCAGCCCGATCATGGGGACGACGAGGGCGAGACCCGCGAGGATGCCCGTGCCCGTGAGGATGACCGTGCGCCGCAGGAGGAGCCCGGTTACCTGCGCGGGACGGGCGCCGAGCGCGACGCGCACGCCGATCTCCCGACGACGGCGGGCGGCCGCGTAGGCCATGGAGCCGTAGATGCCGGCCGCGGCGATCGCCGCCGCGGCGGTCGCGAACATCCCGAACACGACGGCGAAGAAGCGCGGGAGCGCCATGGCGCGCGCCACGCGCTCGCGTAGCGTCGCCACGGTCCCGATCGGGAGATCCGGGTCGACCCGGCGGACGGCGGCCCGCAAGGCCGGGACGATCTGCGCGGGCTCGAGCGAGCTCCTCACGACCACGTTCAGCGGTGGGCCGATGAACCCACCCGTGTGCGGCACGTAGAGATCCTGCGTCTCGTCGTCCTCGAGGGTCTGCTGCCGGACATCGGACGCGACACCGACGATCTCGAACGGCGGCTGCGAGCCGTTCATGCCCGCCAGCGATAGGTGTCGTCCCACCGCCTCCCGGTCTCCGAACAGGAGCTCCGCAAGCCGCTCGCTCACGATCGCGACGCGGCGCCCCTGGTCCACGTCGCGGTCGGTGAACCCGCGGCCTCCCGGCAGGACGCTCATCGACAGCGCCTGGAAGTAGCCCGGGCTCACGTAGTGGAACCCCGCGATCGCATCCGGCGGGCGATCGGGGTCCGCGTTCTCGCCCGCATAGATCGGGGCGCCCTTGGTGGCCGACGGAAGGGGCAGATCCGTGGTCACCCCCGCCGCCGTCACGCCCGGCAGCGCACCGATCTCGCGCATCACGTCCCGGTAGATGCCGATGCGCTCGGCCGAGGTCGCGTACCAGCCGCCCACGAACACCTCCATCGTCGTGACCCCCTCCGTCTCGTAGCCGAGGGGGACGTTCACCACGTGGAGGAAGCTCCGCATCAGGAGCCCGCCGGAGAACAGGAGGACCAGGGCGACCGCCGTCTGCGCCGCCAGCAGCGTGCTGCGTAGGGCGCCCTCCCCGCGCCCGTGGGATGACGTCCGGCCACCCCCGCGCAGGGCATCGACCGGATCGACCCGCATGCCCCGAGCGCCCGTGACCAGGCTGATCACCATCCCCGAGAGGAGCGAGACGGCGAGCGCGAAGGCGAGCACGCGGAGGTCGAGCCGGATATCGGCCGTGCGGGGGAGCCCCGGCGGCTGAAAGGCGAGGAACGCCCTCACCTCGGCGGCCGCGATCGCGACCCCGAGCGCTCCGCCGAGCAGCGAGGCCAGGATCGATTCCGACGCGCACAGGCGCGCGATCCTCCCGACGCCCGCCCCGAGCGCCCGCCGCACCGCCATCTCCCGTCGACGCTCCACCATGCGGGCGATCATCAGGTAGATCGCGCTCGAAAGACCGGCCACGAAGAGGAGCCCCACCGCGGCGAGCAGGAGCCCGAGCCGCGGACGGACCGCGCGCACGGTGGCCTCGTGGAGCGACTCGAGGCCGAGCGAGATCTGACGGCCGCGCGGCGCGTTGTCAGCGGGGAACTCGGCGACCAGGCCTCGCCCGATCGCGTCGACCTCGCTTCGCGCCGACTCGAGCGTCGCCCCCGGCCGCAACCGGGCCAGCACGGACAGGAACTGGTCCGCCCGATTCGCGAGGGGATCCGCCCCGCGCTCGACGAACGCGACGGGGAGCCAGAAGTCGACGCCCCCCTGGCCCAGCGCCTCCGGGCCCCGGAACGACGCGGCCATCACTCCCACGATCGTGAGCGGGGCGCGATTGGCGGTGATCGTGCGCCCCACGACCCGTGGGTCGGCGCCCCAGCGGCCGACCCAGGCAGCGTGGCTCATCACGGCGACGCGGGCCATCCCCGGTCGGTCGTCCTCCGGGCGCAGCGTCCGTCCGAGCTCCGTCCTTGCGCCCAGCGTCTCGAGGAACGACGGGCTCACCGCGGCGGCCGTGAACCGCGTCGCCTCGCCCTCGCCCGTGACGTCCAGCGTCTGGATGCGCGACACCCCGAAGCCGTCGAGCGTCGTCGCACGAGCCGCGAGATCCGCCGTGTTGGGTGCGCTCAGTCCACGCGGGACTCCCGCGAAGCGCGCGCCCACGACCACCAGCCGATCGGGATCGGGGTAGGGGAGCGGGCGGAGGACGACATGATCGAGGACGCTGAAGATCGCCGTCGCCGTACCAATGCCGAGCCCGAGCGAGACGAGGATCGAGGCGAGGTACCCCGGGCTGCGGGACAGCGACCGAAGGGCGAGTCCGAGGTCGCGACCCCCCAGCGGCGTGCGCGGCTCCTCAGGAGGCGTCGGCACCCGCACGCCCATGTCGCGTTCGCCGGTCGCCCGACGCCATGCCCGCGTCCGCTGGGCGTCCCGGTCAGGCGACAGCCGCAGGCGGACGGCGCTCGCGATGAGGTCCGTCACGACCCCGAGCCAGAACCGCGCTCGGGCCGACAGCTCCGGTGTCGTCCCCCGGCGCGCCTCGCGCACGAACGCGACGAGATCGGGACCGTAACGCTCGCGGAAGGAGCGTGGGTAGAGCCGCAGGAGCACCCGATAGACCCCCAGACCGGGGTCGTGGGTGTCCCGTCGCATCACGCCGGCCCCACGTCGGGGAGCAGTTCGTGAAGCCGAGCGAACTCCACCGACTCGGCCAGCCGCGCGAGCTCCGCTTCGAGCGTGCGGCGTCCGTCCGGTGTGAGGCGGTAGCGCTTCCGACCGCGAGGCTCGTCGACGGCCTCGGGGGCGACCTCCTCGATCCAGCCACAGCCGTCGAGACGTTGAATCGCCTCGTAAAGCGTCCCGGAGCCGAGCTTGATCGCGCCCGCCGTCCGTTCCTCGACGTCGAGCTTGATCGCGTAGCCATGGAGGTCCTCGACGGCGAGAGAGAGGAGGATCTGGAAGTTCACGCGGGTCATGCGGGGCGTTCGGCGCGCCACGGCAATCCCTCCCGGTCCATGATGTATCGGAAACCGACATGTCGGTTGCCGGCATATTAGCGCCCGGAGCGCGATTGGACAACCGGGAGGTTCGGCTCGCGATGGCCGAAGGGACTCCCCACTCGCCGGGATAAATCGTCCCGGTTCTCGGGGCGAGCTGTCCACACCGCCCGGGGCCGCCGGCCCCCTCAAGCCACACGCCCACATGCGTTTACCGCGATCCCGTCGGTCGGTACACCTCTTGCCTCCACCCGACAGCGGGGAGGTACGTGTCCGAAGCCGAGGGAGGTGTGCGATGACCCTGGGATACCTGGCGGCCCCGATCCTGATTCTGCCGTTGTTGATCTCCGGCGAGAGTCGCGTGGCGCCGGAGACACATGATGGTCCGCGATATGTGACGGTCACGATCACCAGCTCCGGCTACGAGCCGGCGATGGTCTCGGTCCGGTCCGGGGATGTCGTGCGATTCGTCCAGCAGCATGCGTTGGCGCACAACATAGAGTTCCATCATGCACCCCGGGGGGCGGAGTTCGCGTCGGGCTACGAAGCGCCGCCTGGAGACATCGACGTGCTCCGGTACGCTGAGCAGACGCCGCGGGTCGGACCGATGCTGATCGGCATCGGCCGGGCGTACGAGATCCAGATCGGCGACGAGATGCCGCCGGGCGTGTACCAGTTCGGCTGCTCCCGTCACTCGCACTGGCGCGGGCGCATGATCGTGGAGGGCACGCAGGCGCGACCGTAAGCGTGTCCAGCACCCCCGGTCACTCGACAGTCGGGCCCGCGCAGCGCCGTCGTGGTCGTCCGGTCGTACCGGGCGGTCGCGGCGGTGCTCCTCGCCCACGGCCCTCCGTGCCGGGAGCTTCCCCGGGTTGGAGGGCCGAGACCGCCATCTCGATCGGCGGCGGCGCCCCCGGATTCGCGGCGCCCACTCCTGGCCGCGGCCTTGATGCCGCGTTGACCCACGACGCCACCGTGTGTCGATGCCGCGTCCCAAGATCCTGGACCAGCTGCGCATGGCGCTCCGGGCCAGGCACCGCAGCCCCCGGACGGAGCAGGCGTACGTCCGTTGGGTTCGGCGCTTCGTCCAGTTCCACGGATTGCGGCACCCCGCGGGAATGGGTGTCGAGGAGGTCAATGCGTTCCTGACCCACCTCGCCGTCGAACGGCGAGTCAGCGCCCCCACCCAGGGGCAGGCCGCGAGCGCCCTGCGGTTTCTCTACAAGGAAGTCCTCGGACGAGAGCTGGGGGACGAGCCCGACGCGGTCGTGCGCGCGCGTCGATCCTCCAGTCTGCCCGTGGTGCTCACCCGAGACGAGGTCGGCCGGGTGCTCGCGTGTCTGCGCGGCGACTCCCGGACCGTCGCTCTACTCCAGTACGGGGGAGGGCTGCGCCTGCTGGAGACCCTGCGGCTACGGGTCAAGGACGTGGACCTCGAGCGACGCGAGATCCTCGTGCGCAGGGGGAAGGGAAGCCGGGACCGCATCACCGTGCTGCCCGTATCCGCCGTAGCCCTGCTTCGAGAGAAGCTCGAGAGGGATCGCGCCCAATGGCGCCGAGATGTCGAGCTCGGGGCCGGCTGGGTCGAGCTCCCAGGCGCGTTCGAACGAAAATCGCCCCACGCCGGCCGGGATTGGCCGTGGCAGTGGATCTTTCCCGCCACGCGGATCCATCGGGAGACCCGGACCGGCCGCCGCCGTCGCCACCACCGCCACCCCACCGGTATCCAGCGCGCCATCCGCCGGGCCGTCCGGGAGTCCGGAATCTCCAAGCGCGCCACCAGCCATACCCTTCGCCACTCGTTCGCGACCCACCTGCTCGAGGACGGCTACGACATCCGCACCATCCAGGAGCTCCTCGGACACCGGAGCGTCCGGACCACCATGCAGTACCTGCACGTCATGAACGAGCACGGCATCAACGTCCGCAGCCCCGCCGACCGCCTCCCCGCCCACACCGACCCGATCTCCCCGCAGCGCTAATGTCCATCTCCCAGACGTCCTCGCTCCATAACTCCCACCTCGCCCGCGCCGCTTGCCCGGAGCTGGTGGGCCTTCCTACCGTTCCAACCAGAACGTTATGCGGCAGGGGATGGTCATCGTTACGGACACCCCCCGCAGGTCCATTAATGAGTTATGTGGGTCCACGACTCCAGGCTTGCCCGACTGTGCGACGATGAAGAATCTGCGTTTTCTTCTCTGGGGATTGATGCTCGTGGCGTGCGGAGAACCCGAGTCGGGGGGATCGCCGGGGTGGGTGGGCACCGTCGACACGCTCGCCGATGGGCGAGTGGTCGTCACCAGCCCTAATGCACCCATTTGGGTCGAGCCGCCAGTTCTCCGCGAGCTATTCCGCGTCGGGACCTTCGATGAAGAGGGTGCGGAGTTGTTCGGTGGAATCGGGGGTCTCGAGTTAGGCTCCGACGGCACCCTCTTCGTCCTCGACGATCAAGCGTCCGAGGTCCGCGTCTTCGGGCCGGATGGCACATTCCAACGCGCGTTCGGCGGCGAGGGTGAGGGGCCGGGAGAGCTCCAGTCGCCAGCGGGGTTGGCGTTCGACAGCGCCGGTACCCTGTGGCTGCTGAACTGGGGCAACGGCCGTTACTCCGGGTTCGACCCAAGGACCGGCACGATCCTCCGAGAGCCGCGCCGGCAGGCAGCCTTCGCCTCGTTCCCCTGGAGGGGTGCGTTCGTCGGGGGCGACCGACTGTTGGACGTGGCGCTCGACCGCAGTGGTGAGGAAGCCATCATCGGCCTTAATGATGACTTCGTGCCCACAGACACGTTGCCGCTACCACAACCACCGCCAGACAGCCGGGTCTCGTACCGCCGAGGCGCGGTCCAGGTGGCATCACTAGCCGAGCCGTTCGCCCCTCTCCCCGCGTGGGCGCCACGCCCCCACGGGGGCGTCGTACTCGGTGACGGCAAGGAGTACCGGCTCCACCGAGTCGAGCTGAGCGGTGACACAACGTTGACGATGGTCCTTCGGCGAGACGCGGTGTCCGTTACCGAGGCTGAGCGCGACTCCGCGCTGGCCTTCTTTCGCAGGATGAGCGAGTCTCTCGGTGATGCGGAACCTGACCGTACGCCCAACGCGCGTCGCACCAAACCTGCGCACGGTGCCCTGTTCGTCGACGACGAGGACCGGACATGGGTTCGAGGCGTTCCCCCGGCTGACGAAGCCCCCTTCTGGGATGTATTCGGGGCGGATGGCCGCTTTCTCGGCCAGGTGACCCTCCCAGACGCCGTAGGCTTTTTGCCGCCCGTTCTCAAGCGGGGCCGGATGGCGGTTGCATCGCAGACGAGCGGCTTCCCGATGGTCATCGTCTACGAGCTCGTCGAGCCCACGGGCTAGCTTCCGAGCAGACCCACATAACAAGCGGTTGCAACTGCGGGAACACCGCTCGGATCTCGCGCCCTTCGGCCGCCCGGGCTACGATGTCCGCAGTTGAACCGCAAACACGTTAGATGGCACTCGCA
>CAZCLY010000019.1:0-72813 GCA_964499635.1 uncultured Gemmatimonadota bacterium
CCCAGGAAGCCCAGGAAGGCCCCCTCACGAAGCAGATGATCGCGGATGCCGCCCGCGTCTCGGGGCTCGAGTTCACCGACCCCGAGCTCGACCTCATGGTCGAGGACCTGAACCGGACGCTGGGATCGTACGAGGAGCTCCGGGGGGTCCCGATCCCCAACGAGGTCGTGCCGGCGGTCCGCTTCGACCCGGCGCTCCCGTGGCAGTTGTTCCCGACCGAGTCGACGGTCTTCCGCTACACCCGGCCACGCGACGTCGAGCGCCCGGCCCGCCTCGAGGAGGTGGCCTTCTGGCCGGTCACGAAGCTCGCCGAGCTCGTGCGGACGCGGCGGATCAGTTCGCGAGAGCTGACGGAGATGTACCTCGACCGGCTCCGTCGCCACGGACCGACGCTCGAGTGCATCATCACGCTCACCGAGGAGCTCGCGCTGAGCCAGGCCGCGCGGGCCGACGCGGAGCTGGCGCGCGGCCACTACCGGGGCCCGCTGCACGGCATCCCGTGGGGTGCCAAGGACCTGCTGGCCGAGCACTCCTACCGCACGACGTGGGGCGCGAAGCCGTACGAGGAGCAGGTGATCCCGGATGACGCCACGGTGGTGCGGCGTCTCGAGGAGGCCGGCGCCGTGCTGGTCGCCAAGCTCACCCTGGGCGCGCTCGCCCAGGGCGACGTGTGGTACGGTGGGACGACCAAGAACCCGTGGAACCTCGAGCAGGGCTCGAGCGGCTCCTCGGCCGGCCCGGCCGCCGCGACGGTCGCCGGGCTGGTGGGGTTCTCGATCGGGTCCGAGACGCTGGGCTCGATCGTGTCGCCGTCGACGCGCTGCGGGGCCTCCGGGCTGCGGCCCACGTTCGGGCACGTGAGCCGGGCGGGCGCCATGGCGCTGTCGTGGACGATGGACAAGCTGGGGCCGATCTGTCGCAGCGCCGAGGACTGCGCGCTCGTGCTGCACGCGATCCACGGTGCCGACGGCCGCGATCCGACGGCGCGCGACGTGGCGTTCGACTGGGACGCCGAGCGGCCCCTGTCGGAGCTCCGGGTGGGCTACCTGCGCGAGGCGTTCGAGGCCGTGCGCGAGCAGGACGCGGAGTGGAAAGGGTTCGACGACGCGATGCTCGAGCGCATCCGGGGGCTGGGGATCCAGCCCGTCGAGGTGGAGACGCCCGACGATCTCCCGATCAACTCGATGCGGATCATCCTGAGCGCCGAGGCCGGCGCGGCGTTCGACGAGCTCACCCGCAGCGGGCGCGACGACCTCCTCGTCCGTCAGAATCGCGGCGCGTGGCCCAACACGTTCCGCAAGGCGCGGCTCATCCCGGCCGTCGAGTACATCCAGGCCAACCGGCTGCGCACGATCGCCATGGAGCGCTTCGCGGCCGCCATGCAGGACATCGACGTGCTGCTCACCCCCAGCTTCTCGATTCTCCTCCTCACCAACCTCACCGGGCACCCGCAGGTGGTGATCCCCGACGGGTATCGGTCGGAGGACGGGACGCCGACGAGCTTCTCGTTCGTGGGGGGGCTGTACCGCGATGCGGAAGCGCTCCGACTCGCGAAGGCCGTGCAGGATGCGACCGACTTCCACGCCCGCGTCCCGCCGGCGTTCGCCCCCCCGGCATGAGCCGCGGATGACGCGCGCCCGCCGGCCGACCACATGATCGACCTGCGCTCCGACACGGTCACCCGGCCCACCGTGGCCATGCGGGCCGCGATCGCGTCCGCCCACGTCGGCGACGACGTGTACGGGGACGACCCCACCGTGCGCGAGCTCGAGGCGCGGACGGCCGCGATCCTCGGCAAGGAAGCGGCCGTCTACATGCCCACGGGCACGATGACCAACCAGGTGGCGATCCGCGTCCACGTCGAGCCGGGCGATGCGGTGCTCGTCGGCCCACACGCGCACGTGTGGCTGGGGGAGGCCGGCGCCCCCGCCGTCCTCTCCGGTGCGGTGGTGCGCGAGCTCCCGGGGAGGCGCGGCGTGTTCGACGGCGACGCCGTGCGGGGCGCCATGCCGCCCGACAGCCCCCGCACGCCGCGGGCGCTGTCGGCCCCACCGCGCCTCGTGTGCGTCGAGAACACCCACAACGTGGCCGGCGGCTCGATCTGGCCGCTGGGATCCACGCGCGACGTGTGCGAGACCGCCCGCGAACTGGGGCTCGCCACGCATCTCGATGGCGCGCGGCTGTGGCACGCCACGGCCGCGACCGGCATCTCGGAAGCCGACTACGCGGCCGGGTTCGACACCGTCAGCGTGTGTTTCTCCAAGGGGCTGGGCGCCCCGATGGGATCCGCGCTGGCGGGCTCGGTGGCCCTCATCGAGCGCGCCCGCCGCTTCAAGCAGCTGTTCGGGGGCGGCTTCCGACAGGCCGGGATGATGGCCGCGGGCGCGCTGTATGCCCTCGATCACCATCGGGGCCGTCTCACCGAGGATCACCGGCGGGCCCGCGAGCTGGCGGACGGACTGAAGACGCTCGCCGGGATCGAGCTGGACGGAGGCACGGTGGAGACGAACATCGTTCGTTTCCGGTCGACGCGGCTCACCGCGGCGGAGCTGGTCGAGCGGCTGCGCGAGGGCGGGGTCTCGGTGCTCGCGCTGGGCGCGCACGAGCTCCGCGCGGTGCTGCACCTGGACGTGTCCGACGAGGATGTGGAGCGGACGTCGAGCGCGTTCCGGACGGCCCTCTCCGAGTAGCCCGTCTACGTCGCGGAGCGCCCGACGGGCCGGGCGCGGGTCACACGTTGGGCGACAGATCCGCGGGCGCGCCGGAGGCCGCCGGCTCCGGTGTGCCGCCCGGCAGGGCTCCGGCCCCCGCGAGGCTCAGACCGAGCGATCGCTCCGAGCCCAGGAAGATCGCCAGCCACCGGGTGGTCTCGTTGATCTCCATGATGATCCGGAAGATCACGGTGAGCGGCACCGAGAGGAGCATGCCCACAGGACCGAGCACCCAGCCCCAGAACACGAGGGAAGCGAACACCACGAGCGTCGACAGCCCGACGCCGTAGCCCATCACCCGCGGCTCGAGGATGTTGGCCATGATCACGTTGACGACCAGGATCCCGAGCGCCGCGACCACCGCGCTCCCCAGCCCGGTCTGGAGGAAGGCCAGCAGGACGGGGGGCGCGCCGGCGATGAACGAGCCGATGTTGGGGATGAAGTTCAACAGGAACGCGAGGACGCCCCACAGGATCGGATAGTCGACCCCGAGGATCGTGAGCCACACCGCGACCCCGATCCCCGTCCCCAGGCTGATCACCGTCTTCAAGGCCACGTAGCGACGGACGCTCTGACCGACGCGCTGGAACCCCACCTGCGCTTCGTTGGCGTCCGCCTCGCCGAACGCGGCCTGGACCTTGGCGGGGAAGCCGGCCGTCTCGAGCAGGATGAACACCATCGTGAGGATGATGAGCGCTCCGTTGGTGAGCACCTGACCCATGCTGGTGACGAGCACGCCCATGTACCCGAACAGCCGCCCCGGGTCGAAGTATTCGTTCAGGACCTCCCGGGACCCCTCGACCCCGTGCCGTGCCAGAAAGGCCTCGAGGTTCGAGAGCTGCGCCTGGAAACCGGCCTCGTAGCGCGGGATCGAGCGCGTGAAGTCGACCAGCGTCGTCCCGAGGACGGCGCCGATCACGGTGCCCAGGGAGAGGATCACGAGCACGATGAGGAGCACCGCCAGCACGCGCGGGATGTGGTGCTCGGTGAGCCAGCGGAGCGGCGTGGCGCACAGGACGGCGAGGAACACGGCGAGCAGGAACGGAACGAGGAGTGGGGAGGCCGCCCGCATGCCCGCCACGATCACCACGAAGGCCGCCGTGTTCAGCAGGATTCGGTTGACTCTGGCGGCGTCCTCGCCCATGCGTCCTCCCGGCGTCCCGGATGCGACCCCGCGGTGTCGAAGCCCCGTTCGTCCCGACAGCTATACCCCATTCGGGCGTTTGTCGGTTCCGGACCCGTACGCAGGGTGGCGTGACTCCCGGGCGGTGGCAAGCCCTCGCGTAGCCGCGCGCCCAACGTCCCGTCGCGCATGGACCGGACCGCCGAACGTCGTTGCAACTCGCGCCTTTTCGCCCGTAACTTCGGAGCGGCGGCGGCGCCGCCCGGAGAGAGCCGCTCCGGAGGGGCCGGACGCCAGGTCGGCCCATCACGAGCCCACTCACGAAGGACGTGCGTTTTGACCGAGCGGAAGATCCGCGTGCTGGTGGCCAAGCCCGGTCTCGACGGACACGATCGCGGGGCGAAGGTGATCGCCGCCGCCCTCCAGGACGCCGGCATGGAGGTCATCTACACGGGGCTCCACCAGACCCCCGAGATGATCGCCGCCACCGCGCTCCAGGAGGACGTCGATGTCGTCGCCCTGTCGATCCTGTCCGGGGCGCACATGACCTTGTTCCCCCGCGTGAAGCGTCTGCTGGACGAACAGGGGATGTCGGACGTCCTGCTCACCGGCGGGGGCATCATCCCCGAGGAGGACATCGAGGCCCTGGCGGAGCTCGGGGTCGGTCGCCTGTTCGGTCCGGGGACGCGGACCTCCGAGGCCGTCGAGTACATCCGCGCGTGGGACCGCGAGCGCGGCTCCGGCGTGATCGCCGGGGCGGAGGGCGAGACCGACTGACGTGGCGACGGAGGAAGCGGCCGAGCGGAGCGCGGGACGGATGGGCCGGCTGGTCGGCGAGCTGCGCGACCTCGAGGCGACGATCCGGCGTGGTGGCGGCGACAAGCGGATCGCGCGCCAGCACGACCAGGGGAAGCTCACCGCGCGCGAGAGGGTGGAGCTCCTGCTCGATGAGGAGGGCGGGTTCCTCGAGATCGGCCTCCTCATGGCGTACGACCAGTACGACGGTCAGGCGCCCGCGGCCGGGGTGGTCACCGGCGTCGGCGAGGTGTGCGGACGCGAGGTGGTGATCGTCGCCAACGACCAGACGGTGAAAGCCGGAAGCTGGTGGCCCGAGACGATCACCAAGATTCTGAGGGCACAGGAGATCGCGATGCGGTGCCGCGTCCCGATCCTCTACCTGGTCGACTCGGCCGGCGTCAACCTCCCCTTCCAGGGGGGCGTGTTTCCGGGCAAATACGGCGCGAGCCGCATCTTCTACTACAACTCGATCATGCGGCACTACCTGGACGTCCCGCAGCTCGCCGCCGTCATGGGACAGTGCATCGCGGGCGGCGCCTATCTGCCCGCGCTGTCGGACGTGATCGTGATGGTCGAGGGGACGAGCTTCATGGGGCTGGGCGGCCCCAACCTGGTGAAAGGCGCCACGGGGCAGGAGGTGGATGCGGAGCACCTGGGGGGAGCGCGCACGCACAACGCGGTGAGCGGCGTGGCCCACTACCGGGTGCCGGACGACCGGGCGTGCATCGAGAAGCTCCGCTCGCTCGTGACCGAGCTTCCGTCCGCCTGTCCGCCCGAGAGGCTCGACGAGCCGGCGGAGCCGCGTCGCGCTCCGGAGGATGCCTACGAGATCCTCCCGGACGACCACCGCCAGCCGTTCGACATGGAGGCGCTGCTCGAGACGCTTCTCGACGACGGGCCGTTCGACGAGTTCCAGGCGGACTACGCCCCCGAGATGCTGACCGGCGTCGGACGTCTGGACGGCTTCAAGGTCGGCGTGATCTCCAACCGCAGGGGCATGTTCGGCGGGGACGCGGGGAAGCCTCCGAAGTTCGGCGGCATCGTGTACGCCGACACGGCCGAGAAGGTGGCCTATTTCATGGACCTGTGCGACCGGCACCGGACGCCGCTGCTGTTCATCCAGGACGTGAGCGGGTTCATGGTCGGTCCGGAGGCCGAGCACTCCGGGATCATCCGGGCCGGGGCCCGCATGGTGGAGTCGATGTCGACCGCCCGCGTGCCGAAGCTCGTCCTCACGATCAACCACGCGAGCGGGGCGGGCTACTACGCGATGGCGGGACAGGGGTTCGACCCGGACTTCATCTTCACGTGGCCGACCGGGCGCATGGGGGTGATGGAGGGCGAGTCGGCCGTGCGGGCCGTGCACGGACCGGCGCTCGATCGGGCGGCCGGGACCGGCGAGTCGGTGGACGAGGACACGACGGCCGCCATCGACCACACCCGCGCCGAGTACGAGCGGCAGCTCGACGCGAGGTACGCCGCGGCACGCGGCTTCGTCGACGCGATCCTCACCCCCGAGGACACCCGGAGCGCGCTGTCGCTGGCGCTCCGCACGTCCCTCCACAATCCGGCCCCGCACATCGGGCCGTTCACGCTCCCGGACGACGCATGACGCGCCCCGACCGACATGGCTGATTCGCGCGACCGGACCGACGACGCGGGTGGGCCGACGCAGACCGACCTGTGGCGACCGGGTGCCGCCGAGCCGTCGCCCTTCGAGATCGCCGGCATGGGTGCCGCCGTGCTCGAGCCGCCGGACGACGAAGCCGCGACCCCCGCCGAACAGCGCGACCCGAAGCCTCCCGCGGACCCCGCGGAGCACCTTGTCCGGGTCGCGTCCGGACAGGGCTTCTGGGGGGACTGGCAGGAGGCGCCCAAGCTCCAGGTCCGCTCCGGGCCGATCGACTACCTGATGCTCGACTACCTGGCCGAGATCACCATGTCGATCATGCAGAAGCAGCGGGAGCGAGGCCCGGACGGCGGGTACGCGCGCGACTTCGTGCAGCTGATGGCCGAGCTCGCCCCGGACCTGCTCGCGGGGGGCGTGCGGGTGGTCTCCAACGCGGGAGGCGTCAACCCGGAGGGCTGTCGGGCGGCGCTCGCCGAGGCCGTCTCGGCGACGCGTGTGCCGCGAAGGCCGCGCGTGGCCGTCGTGCTCGGCGACGACCTCGTGGATCGCCTGGACGAGCTGCTGGCGGCCGGGCACGAGCTGCGGCACATGGAGACCGGCGAGCCGCTGGCGACGATCCGCGACCGGGTGGCGAGCGCCAACGCCTACCTGGGGGCCGCTCCGATCGTCGAGGCCCTCGCGCAGGACGCGGATGTCGTGATCACGGGCCGTTCGACGGACACGGCCCTCACCTACGCGCCGATCATGCACGAGTTCGGCTGGGCCGCGGATGCGTGGGACCTGCTCGCGGCCGGGGTCGTGGCGGGACACATCAACGAATGCGGCTGCCAGGCGAGCGGCGGGAACACGCTGGTCGACTGGCGGCGGATCGACCTCACGGTGCCCGGCTATCCGATCATCGAGGCGAAGCCGGACGGGTCGTTCGTGGTCACCAAGCACCCCGGCCTCGGTGGGCGGGTGACGTGGGCGACGGTCACCGAGCAGCTCGTGTACGAGATGGGAGACCCGAGCGAGTACATCACCCCCGACGTGATCGCCGATTTCTCCACGATCCGCCTCCAGGACCAGTCGAACGACCGCGTCCGGGTGTCGGGCGTCAAGGGCCGTCCGCGGACCGACAAGCTCAAGGTGTCGATCGCCTATCACGCCGGGTACAAGGCGGTGGGAACGCTCACCTATGCGTGGCCGGACGCGTACGACAAGGCCGAGAAGGCGGACGAGATCCTGCGCGGTCGACTGCGCTACCTGGAGCTCGAGTTCGACGAGATCCGCACCGAGTTCATCGGCGCCGGTGCCTGCCACGGGCCGCTGGCGGGCCCGCCCCCGGACGACCTGCCGGAGGTCACGCTGCGCGTGGGCGTGCGCAGCGCGGATCGGAACGCGGTCGCCGCCTTCACGCGCGAGGTGGCGCCGCTCATCCTCGCCGGTCCCCCGACGGTCACCGGGTTCGCCGGCGGTCGGCCCAGGGTGCAGGACGTGATGGCCTACTGGCCGGCGCTCATCGATCGCGGCGTCGTGGAGCGCGACGTGCGCGTGGAGACGACGGAGCTGTGAGCCCCTGCCCCGGTCGGGCGCGCGCCCGAGGGAGGAGGACCGCATGAGGGTCCAGCTGCGCGAGATCGCGTTCGCCCGCTCGGGGGACAAGGGCGACACCGCCAACGTGGGTTTGATCGCGTTCCGACCGTCCATCTATCCTGTTCTGGTACAGGAAGTCACGGCCGAACGTGTGAAGCAGCACTTCGAGGGGATCTGCGAGGGCGAGGTGGAGCGCTTCGAGCTCCCCAACCTGCGCGCGCTCAACTTCCTGCTCCACCGCTCGCTCGGTGGCGGTGGGACGGTCTCGTTGATGCTCGATGCGCAGGGGAAGACGTTCTCGACCGCGCTCCTCCGGATGGAGATCGACGTGCCGGACGAGCTGCTGGAGGGGCGCGACGGGGAGACCCGGACGCCCCGGAAAGGCGGCGAGTGACGGTGTTCGAGCACCTCGAGATCGCGATCGACGAGCCGGAGGGGGTGAACTGGATCCGCCTCGACCGTCCCGATCGCCGCAACGCGCTGAGCTCCGAACTCGTGGCCGAGCTCAAGGATGCGCTGGGGCTGGCGGCGGCGGACGAACGCGTGCGGGTCGTCGCGCTGGCGGCCAACGGTCCGGACTTCTGCGCCGGCGCGGATCTGCTCGAGATCCAGGCCTCGGTGGAGGAGGGGGTGATGGCCAGCCTGGCGGACGCCGCCTCGCTCGGCGAGCTCTTCCTGCTCGTCCGCAAGCTCGAGAAGCCGGTGGTGGCCCTGGTCGAGGGCCGCGCGCTCGCCGGCGGCTGCGGTCTGGCCACTTCCTGCGATCTCGTGCTGGCGGCAGACAGCGCCCGGTTCGGATACCCCGAGGTCAAGCTCGGCTTCGTGCCGGCCATGGTGATGGCGATCCTGCGACGCAACGTGGGCGAAAAGCGCGCCTTCGAGCTGATCGCCTCCGGTGATCCGATCGACGCCGCACGCGCGCTCGAGCTGGGCCTCGTGAACCGGGTGTGGCCCGACGACGAGTTCGAGTCCGAGGCCGCGGACTACGTGGCCGAGCTCGCCAGCCGCAGCGCTACGGCGGTGGCGCTTTCGAAGCGGCTGCTGTACCAGACCGACGGGCAGTCCTTCGAGGGAGCGATCGGAGCGGGGGCGGAGGTGAACGCGCTCGCCCGGTTGACGGAGGACTGCCAGGCCGGGATCCGACGCTTCCTCGAGAGGTGAGCATGGACGACGCCGTGTCCGCCGCCCCGCTCCCCGGGTCGCCCTTTCTGTGGCGGGTCGCCAGCCTCGCGACCGGAGGCGGCGGGACCTTCCTGCTGGCGAGCGGTCGGGGCTCCACGAGCCTGGCGATCCTGCTCGTGATCGTGGGTCTCGCCGGGGCCGGCGTCCTGCTCGGCGCCGGGCCCTATGGCCCGGTGGTGGAGGGAAAGCTCGACCTGAGCGCCCGCATCGGCCTCGGTCTCCTGGGCGGGGTGCTCGGCGCCCTCGCTACGGTGGTCACGCGCGCCCTGCTCGTGTGGTTGGGTGTGCCCGCCGCGCTCGATGTCATCCTGCCGAGCGGGTGGAGCGCCCTCGAGCTGGCGTCGCACGTAGGGAGCGGCGCCGTGTGGGGCATGGTGCTGGGGCTCCTGTACCCGTACCTGCCCGGCATCGCGCCCGGTGGCAGGGGGGCGTGGTTCAGCCTCGTCCCGAGCCTGTACGTGCTGCTCAAGGTGTATCCCATCGACCGCGGCATGGGGCTGTTCGGATCCGGGCTCGGCACCTGGATGTTCGCCTTCGTGCTCTTCCTCAACCTCCTGTGGGGCGCGGTGACCGGCGCCACGGTGGGGTGGGGCGAGACGAGCGACGAGGCTCCCGTCGACCGCCCGATCGGCGACTGAGCCGGCGGCGCCCCGATCGCTCGCGTGCCGGATTCGCCCCCTCCGACCGCCTCGTTCCGCTGGTGGCTCAACCTCCAGATCGCACTGGGTCTGTCGGGCGGCGTGGTGTGGTTCGCGGGCGCGGCCTGGTCGCACGACTTCCTCGCCGGCGTGGGGTGCGGCCTGATCGCCGGTGCGCTCCTCCTCCGCATCGGCCGGAGGGCGGCGGAACCGGAGGATTGACCGCCGGTTGACGGACGGCGCCACGCTCGATGCGTGTGTCGCCTCGATGCAGCCCGCACGGTCCTCCGGCGTCACTTCGGTCACGCCGACTTTCGGGCTCCGCAGGCCCGCGTAGTCGCGGCCGCCCTCGAGGGGAGGGACGTGCTGGCCGTCCTGCCCACCGGGTTCGGGAAGTCGGTGTGCTTCCAGGTCCCCGCGCTGCTCGACGGCGGAACGACCGCAGTCGTATCACCCCTGATCTCGCTCATCGAGGATCAGGTCGCGGGCGCCCGATCGCGCGGGATCGCCGCCCGCGCGTGGACCTCGGTGACCGGCGCGGGCGAGCGGGCCGTGCTGTGGCGCGAGCTCCGCGAGGGGTCGCTCCGACTCCTGTACGTGTCGCCCGAGCGGCTGGAACACCGGGCGGCCCGGCGGCTGCTGGCGGCGATCCGCCCCCGTCGACTCGTGGTCGATGAAGCGCACTGCGTGACCGAGTGGGGGCACGAGTTCCGACCCGCGTACCGGCGCATCGGACTCGCCCACCGGGCCTTCGGCGCTCCTCCCATCCTGGCGCTCACCGCGACGGCCACGGCGCGGACCAGGCGCGACATCGAGCGCTCGCTGGGTCTCCGCGAGCCGGTGCGGGTGCTGCTGCCCGTGGATCGCTCGAACCTGCTCGTGGCGGTTCGCGTAGCAGGCGACATCGGGGACGCGCTCGTGGAGCTGGTGGCGGCGCTTCGCCACGCGGGCGGCGCCGCGATCGTGTACGCGCGTACGAGGGAGCGTAGCGCGCGGCTCGCGATCGCCCTCTCCCGTCGGGGGCTGCCCGCCGCCGCCTACCACGCGGGCCTGCCCGCCGAGCGACGCCGGTGGGTCCAGCGCCGGTTCCTGGAGGGCAGGCTGAGGGTCGTGTGCGCCACATCGGCGTTCGGGATGGGGATCGACCACCCTCGCGTGCGCTTCGTCGGTCACCTGGGGGCGCCCCCGTCGCTCGAGGACTATGTCCAGGAGTGCGGGCGGGCTGGACGAGACGGCCGCCCGGGGCGGTGCGTCCTGTGGTGGATCGACGGCCGGGATCGGCACGAATGGAAGGTGGACGGGAGGGCGAGGGTCGATGCGCGGGCCCGAGCGCGTGCGGAGGCCGTGTGGCGCTATGTGACGCACACCGGCTGCCGGCGCGCGTTCATCGCCCGCTACTTCGGCGAGCGACGTCCCTCCTGCGGCGGGTGCGATCGCTGCGCACCCCGGACCCCGTCCGCCGCCCCCGGCCCGAAACCGGTCAGGGGCGGTCCTGAGACGCCGCGGGCTCGAGCGATGGGACGCGAAACGCCATCTCCTCGTCCACCGCCTCCTCGATCAAGTCGATCGACACGTCGGTCGGATACCCGAGGACGGGATCGTAGCTCGCCATGATCGAATGGGCCTCGCGATCGATGGCCGACTGCACCTCGTCGAACAGGAGCTCGATCGTCGGGGGCTCGATCTCCGCCGGAAGCGGCTCGCCATCGTCGGCGAACACCGCCTCGACCACGGCGCCGTCGCGAACCTGGATCCGCATGGGTCGAACCCAGGGCGTCGCGCAGTAACAGGACCGCTCGAACCGGAACGTGTAGCTCGTCACCCGGGCCGCCTCCCAGCGGGCCCGGCCCGTGTCGAGCGCTTCCTGCTGCGGGCGCAGCAGACCGGAGACGCACCCCGCCGACGACACCGTGGCCGCCAGCAGGGCGGTCGGGACGACGCGGGTGGAGGCCAGGCTACAGGACCGTGAGGTCGGTCGCGTCGATGGTGACCTCATCGTGGTCCGCACCGTAGTCGTAATCGATGATGATCACCCTCGGATAGCCCATCTGGGCGTCGTAGGTGACCGAGAGTGCCGCCGCCTCATCCCGGATCGCCGCGTCTATCCGATCGAACAGGCCCTCGATCGTGGGGAAGCTCGACAGCGGTTCCGCTCCCGCCGGTTGCCCGGTCTCGGAGATGGACACGACCTGACCGTTCCGCACCTCCACCCTCGCCTGCCGCAGGGGCGACGAGCCGCAATCGCACCGCTCACGGTACTGGAACTCGTAGTCGAGGATCCCCTGTTCCTGCCACCTGGCGCGCTGATTCTCGAGCGCCGCGAGGGTGAGCTCGAACGGGGCGGCCCCGCACCCGAACAACGCCGCGGCGAGCAGGAGCGCGATGAGCGGCATCGGGCTCCGTCGAGCCCCGCTGACGCGCCTCGCGGCGCGGTTCGCGTGTTCATCTATCATGGCTCCAACATCCGTCGTTCCGAGGACTTGGCCAGCGTCGGGCTCGGGCGCGGCGCGCCCCGGCTCCCGGTCACATGGACGTGCGAGCGGGCGGTCGTGTGACACCGCGGGCCCGGGTGGGGGTCAGAACGCCCACGACACCCCGACGACCGCCAGAAGCGGCACCGATGCCAGCGGGGCCGGACGCGTGGGGCCGTCCTCCTCGGCACGGTAGAACAGCGCATCGCGCCGGTCGAGCGCATTCAGGAGTCGCACGTAGGGTGCGATCTCGAGGGGCGAGCCGCCGAGGCTCGCGACGATGCGCCGCGAGACCTCCGCATCGATCCGCAGATACGAGTCGTCCGGCGCCCCCGAGAGCGCGGGAGGGGGTGGCTCGTAGACACCGGACTGGCCCCCACGGATGGTGGCGTTGCGGAGCGTCTCGCGATCGCTCGAAGCCACCTCGGTGAACGGAAGACCGGCCCCGTACGCCAGCCGCACCCCGACGTCGAAGCCCCGCACTTCGCTCGACAGTCCGCCGCTGAGGACCTGGCGACCTACGAACCGCGTGTCATCGGTCGCGTTGCTCCACACCCACGCGAGCGAATACCCCACCCACCCCCGTATCGGACCCCGCTCGGCCTGCACCCAAAGATCGCCACCCGACGAGTACAGGTTCGTCGTGCCCGGCAGCCCGTCGAACGACTTGAAGTACCCCTCGAGACCGAGATCGAGGCCCCTGGGGAGCTTGTCCTCCAGCCCCACCACGAGGTGTGTCGCCCCGGCGACGGCGAACAGCGAGGCGGGCGCCGCCGTGTCGAGCCCGAGCGCGCCCCCCGCCGTGGGGCCCGTGAGATCGGCCGACAGGATGGATTCGGGTCCGCGGACCACCTGCGAGAAGCGACCCAGCGACAGCTTGAGCGTCGCGTTCTCGTCGACGCTCCACGAAGCCGTGGCGCGTGGCGAGAGCCGTGCGGCGCCCGCGGGCTCGTAGTAGTCCGCTCGCAGGCCGAGCCGCAGCTCGACGTCCGGGACCACCTCCCAGGCGGCCTCCGCCCAGGCCGCGCCGACGATCGCGCGGGCCACCGAGTGGGCGGTCGTATCGCCGAACACGGTGCGCTGATCGAGCACGGTCTCGTGCGTGTCGAACCCCCCGCCGAACGCCCAGCGCACGTCCCCTCCGTGAAACGTGTAGAACGCCTCCGTCCGGGAGCGGGTGTTCTGGCCACGACCGGTGGTGAACGAGACGAGCTCCTCGGGGTCGTCGTACAGGATGGGGATCCGGGTGGTGAAGCGTCCGATCGCCGTCGTGACGGCCAGCGTGCCGTCCGCGAGCGGCGTGCGGTAGCGCAGCGAGCCGGCGGCGTTGCCCCAGAACGCCGTTCCGGGGGCCTGCCCCTCGAGCTTGCCGAGATCGAGCTCGACGGACTCGCGGTTCCAGAACGCGGTCGCGCCCACATGCCCCGCGCCGACGTCGACGTCGAGGCGACCGAGCGCGTCGCCGTAGCCGTACGGGAGGTCCGTGTCGCCGGTGATGGCCGGGTACCCGAGGCCGTGCAGGACGCGGCCGCTGACGAGGGCCCGCGAGTGCGCTCCCAGGGGGCCCTCCGCGCGGGCGGTGGCCCCCAGCACGTCGACCGCTCCGGCGGTCCGGAAGCGGTCCGGGTCGCCATCGCGAACCTCGAGGTCGAGCACGTAGGAGAGCCCCCCTCCGTAACGGGCGGGGGCGCCGCCGGTGTACAGCGCGGCACGATCGAGCACGCCGTCCGGGAACGCGTCGAGCAGCCCGCTCAGGTGGAACGGCGCGTACACGGGAGCTCCGTCCAGGAGGACGAGCTTGAGGTCGGCCGCGGCCCCGCGCACGTAGAGGACGTTCGCCGGATCGGTGGGGTCGGGCCGCCCGGAGGGCTGCGCGAGCCCGATCTCCGCGACCCCGGGGCTCGATTCCAGCGCCCGGAGCTCGGTTTCGCCCTCCTCGCGCAGGCCCCCGCGTGTGAGCCCCGGCGGTGCGAGCCGGTATCGGTCGGCCTCGACCGAGGTGAACAGGGCGGCCACGACAATCGGACGCCGCTCGAGCCGGAGCTCGACGGGGACGCTCCCGCCGGCGGGAACGTGCACACCGGCCTGGAGCGGCGCATGGTCGAGCGCGCTGGCCACCAGCACCGCGTCCCCCGCGGCGATCCCCGTCGCGCGGTACGCACCGTGCTCGTCGGACAGCAGGAGACGGAATCCGCCGGAATGACGCAGTTGGACGGTCGCCCCGGGGATGGGATCGCCCGACTCGGCGCTCAGGACGCGACCGTAGACCGTGCCGGTCGTGTCCGGCGCGATGGACATGGACGTGAGGCCCACAAGCCCCGCGACCAGCGCGACGATCACCGCGCCGACCTCGACGCCGCCTGCCGGGAGAGAGGGTTCATCGGTTCGTTCCGGGTGCATGTGCGCGCCTCCGAAGTCGGACGCGCCCGCACGCTGCTACCCCGAGGGGTCGAGGAGGATCTCGGCCGGTCCGGCCGCCGCCTCCGCGGTCAGCCGCAGCTCGCCGTCGACGAGCCTCGCCACGATCCTGCCATCCACCTCCACCACCGCACGCGTCGCGTCGCGGGGGAGTTCGACGCGCACGTCGCCTTCGGCCCCCGTGACGTCGATCCGCCCGGACTGGACGCGGTAGTCCGCGACGCGTGCCGACACGTTCGCGCGTGCCGCCGTCGTGGTGGCGACCGTGACCCTGAGACCATCGGCCGGGCCCGTGATCGAGACCCGCACGGCGCCATCGACCGGGTCGACCGCGACCCGCGACGGACCGGGGTCGGCCGGGCCCTCCGTCTCATCGCCGAGGAGCGCCCCGATGGCGTCCACCGAGCGATCGACCAGGCCGCGCACGGGCGATCCGGGCACCGCGTAGGCCCCGGCCGCGAGCACCAGGATGAGGCCGGCGGCGGTGATCGCCGAGCGCCCGCCGAAGCGGGCCACGCGACGCGCGGAAGGTGCCGTGGCGATGGGTCGTGGGGTCGCGCGGGCCGCCTCGCGGAGGGCCGCCGGCATCTCGGCCCAGGGGGCCGGTACGTCGAGCGTCTCGAGCGCCGCGGTCACGCGACGGGTCTGGAAGCGCAGCTCGTCGAGTCGACTCGCGTCCTCCGGCGACGCCGCGAGATCCACCTCTACCTCGCGTCGTTCCCCGGCGTTCAGCTCGCCGTCGAGATACGCCAGCAGCTCTTCGTCGGATCTTCGCATGCCCTTCGCTTCCCGCATGCCTATCGACTCTCCGTGTTCGCGCCCGAATCGACGATCTTCTCGTCTCCGGGCGCCGGCCCGGCCTCGTCCCCGAACACCGGCTCCAGCGCCGCGGCGAAACGCCGCAACGCCCGGGCCAGCAGCGTCCCCACCGATCCCGATGCCACGCCGATCGCCTCGGCGATCTCCGCGTACCGGAATCCCTCCTCCCTCATCAGGAGGATCTGTCGATCGCGCGCCGAGAGACCCTCCAGCGCCGATCTCGCGGCGGCGATCCGCTCGGATCGGACGGCCGTTCGATCCGGCGCCTCCGCCGGATCCGGTGACAGGTCCGAACGCGCGTACCGCTCGGCCAGCAACCGCTGCCGGCGCGTCCTCATGCGCGCGTCGTCACGCACGAGGTTGGTCGCGACGGTGAACAGCCAGCGGCGCACCTCGTCGTTCGGCAGCGGGTGCTCGAGGAGTCGCACGAAGGACTCCTGGACCACGTCCGCGGCCAGATCCGGGTCCCCCACCAATCGGTGGACGTACCGGAACAGCGCCGGGTGATGGCTATCATACGCCGCGTCGAAGTCCACGTCTCTCCCATCCGTCCTCGTTCATGGCGCGAGACGGGCGCCGCGGGCTCCGACTTCCACTCCACAACGCCCGTCCCGCGCCGATCGTGACGCCCGTTCCGGCGACGCGTAGGTTCCGGGCGACCGCACCGAACGGTAGCTTGCCGCGGCCGTTCTCAGCAAAGCGCGTGTCCGGCGAAACACACGCTCCGTCTCGGCGATGTGGCGTTTCGGGGGAATGCATGGGGGATCTCAGCCTGTTTCTGGATGAGCACCACGAGATGATCCGGGACATGGTGCGCGACTTCGCGGAGGCGGAGATCGCGCCCGTCGCCGCGGAGCTGGACGAGGCCGAGGCGTTCCCATGGGCGAACGGCGCGAGGATGGCGCACCTCGGCCTGTTCGGCGTGCCGTTCGAGGAAGAGTACGGCGGAGCCGGGATGGATCTGCTCGCGGCCGCGATCGCGGTCGAGGAACTGGCGCGGGTCGACGCCAGCCACTCGATCATGGTGGGCGCGCACACGTCGCTCGCCGCGACGCCGATCCACCGCTGGGGGACCGCCGCCCAGAAGGAACGCTTCCTGACGCCGCTCGCCAGCGGACAGGTGCTCGGCGGTTTCGGCCTGACCGAGCCCGGGTCCGGGTCGGATGCGGCGGCCATGCGGACCGTGGCCGAGAAGTCCGGCAATCGCTGGATCCTGAACGGACAGAAGACGTGGATCACCCACGGGGGCGTGGGAGAGATCTTCGTGGTCGGAGCGCTCACATCGCCCGAAAGGGGGGCGCGTGGCATCACGGCGTTCATCCTCACCAAGGAGACGTGTGATCCCGCGGCCGCCGCCGAGCACGGATTCGGGCACTCGGACGACCTGGTGTCCATGCCGGGATTCTCCGTCGGCCAGAAGCTCCGCAAGCTGGGCTGGAACGCCTCCGATACGCGCGAGCTCGTGTTCGAAGACGTCGAGATCCCCGCGGAGAACGTGCTCGGGGAGATGGACCACGGTTTTCCGATCTTCCTCGACACCCTCGACGGCGGGCGGATCGGGATCGCCGCGCACGCGCTCGGGATCGCCCAGGGGGCGCTCGACGAGGCCGTGCGGTACACGGGGGAGCGCGAGCAGTTCGGGCAGAAGATCCAGGATTTCCAGGGCGTTCGCTTCATGCTCGCCGAGATGCAGGTCAGGGTGCACGCGGCCCGCGTCATGACGTATCACGCCGCGCGCCTCCGGATGGAGGGGAAGCCTCACAAGAAGGAGGCGTCGATCGCCAAGCTGTTCGCCTCGGAGACCGCGATGGAAGTCACGACGCGTGCCGTCCAGCTGCACGGTGGATACGGCTATTCGCGGGAATACCCCGTCGAGCGGATGATGCGGGATGCCAAGATCACCGAGATCGGCGAGGGAACCTCGGAGATCCAGAAGATCGTGATCGCGCGCGAGCTCCTCAAGGAACACGGTCAGGTCTGAGGGCGGACCTGCGCTGGCCGCGGGCCCGCGTGTGGGGGTCCGCCTTCCACGCCCGCGTCGCGGCGCCTACATTGAGCGGCCGATCGCTCCGTACGCGGAGCGGTCCCGGAACACGAGACGGGCGCCACCCGGGAGGGCCTGGTGACGCCTGGAACAATACACGGGGAGGCGCCAGGCGTGTCGCCCCGACATGACAACGAGTCCGCGACGGATGCCACGAACCTCCGGTACTGAACACGCGGACGGCGGTTCCACGCACGTGTCCGAGTAGCGTGCGTCGGGAGATCGTCGTCCACGCGACGGCCCGCGAGAAGCGGGTCGCCATCCTCGAAGACGGGAAGCTCGTCGAGCTCATGCACGAGCGACCCAACGAGCGCCGCATCGTCGGCGACGTGTACCTCGGCGTCGTCGAGGCGGTCGTCCCCGGGCTGCAGGCCGCGTTCATCGACATCGACGCCGAGAAGTCGGCTTTCCTGCACGCGTCCGATCTGCAGCCGGACGACGACGACGAGGACGACGACAACGGGGACGGGAACGGCGACAAGAACGGGGGTCGGGGGCGTGGGGGCCGCCGGCGGGACCGGACCTATCCGCCGATCCAGGACGTGCTGTCGCGCGGGCAGACGCTTCTCGTCCAGGTGACCAAGGAGCCGATCGGCACGAAGGGGGCCCGCGTCACCACGCAGGTGTCGCTCCCTGGACGGTTCCTCGTGTACATCCCCCACTCCGACCACGTGGGGATCAGTCGCAAGATCGAGGATCGCGAGGAGCGCGCCCGGCTGCGGACGATGGTGCGCGACATCCTCGAGGAGGGGGAGGGCGGCGTCATCGTGCGCACGGTCGGCGAGGAGCTGACCCGGGACACGTTCGAGCGCGAGCTACGCACGCTCCAGAAGGCGTGGAAGAAGGTCGAGCGTCGCACGAAGGGCGTGAAGGCTCCGGCGCTCGTCTACCAGGACGCGCGCATGACCTCGGGGATCATCCGGGATCTGTTCAACGATCGCGTGGACCTGCTGACCGTCGATTCCCCCGAGCTCCACCACGAGATCAAGTCGTACCTGGGCCAGGTGGACCCGGACCTTCTCGAGCGCGTCAAGCTGTACGAGGGAGACCAGCCGATCTTCGACGAGCTGGGGATCGAGAAGGAGATCCGGCGCGCGTTCCGCCGCAAGGTCGACCTCCCCTCGGGCGGCCACGTCGTGATCGAGCAGACCGAGGCGCTCGTGTCGATCGACGTCAACACGGGCCGCTACACGGGCAAGAAGGACCCGGCGCAGACGATCCTGCGGACCAACCTGGACGCCGCGGTCGAGATCGCGCGCCAGCTCCGCCTGCGCGACGTGGGCGGCATCATCGTGATCGACTTCATCGACATGGACGAGGAGGCCAACCGCGCCAAGGTGCTGCGTCAGATGAAGACGCACATCGGTCGCGACCGGGCCCGTACCAAGGTGTTCGGGATCTCCGAGCTGGGGCTCCTCCAGATGAGCCGTCAGCGGGTGAGCCCGAGCCTCGACCAACGGATGACCGAGCCCTGCCCCTACTGCGACGGGACGGGCCGCATCCTGGCGCCCGACACCGTCGTCCGGCGCGTCGAACGGGCCCTGCGGCGCGTGTCGATGGCGGGACGCGAGCGGGGCATCACGATCCTCACCCACCCCGTGGTGGCGCTCCATCTCCTCGAGGTCGAGCCGAAGTTCCTGAAGGAGCTCTCGGAGGAGCACGGGCTCGATCTGGATGTGCGGGACAACCCGCTTCTCGGGCTGGACGAGTTCCGTCTGCTGGCCTACCCGGCCGACACCGACGTCACGAACAAGTACGTCACGTCCTGAGCCCCATGGCGACGCCGCGAGCCGCCACCGAAGCCCTCGCGAGGCGGGTTTCCGGGCGCCCGACATCGTTGACACCCCGCGGTTCGGCGGCTACCATCTAGGGCTCGCATCTTCGGGCTTTTCGAGCGACGAGTGACGACCATGTACGCGATATTTCGCGCCAAGGGGAAGCAGTTCCGGGCCGTTCCGGATGCGAAGCTCCGCATCCCGACCCTGGACGCGGAGCCTGGCGATACGGTGACGTTCGACGACGTGCTCCTCATGGAGCAGAACGGCGACGTCCGCGTGGGCATGCCGGCCCTCGATGGGGCGGCCGTGGCGGCCGAAGTGCTCGCGCACGGCCGGGACGACAAGATCGTCGTCTACAAGATGAAGCGGCGGAAGGGGTACCGGAAGAAGCAGGGCCACCGCCAGGGGTTCACCGAGATCCGCATCGTCGAGCTCGAGTTCCCGAGCGGGAAGACGAAGAAGTCGGCGAGGAAGGCGGAGGCGAAGGCACCCGAGCCCGAGGAGGTCGAGGAGCCGGTCGTGGAGGAGGCTCCGAAGGGCAGAGCGATGGCCGGGTCCGCGGTGGCGGAGCCCGCCTCCGAGCCATCCACCGGGGCCGAGCCGGACATCACGCCGGCCGCGCGCGAGCTCGCCGAGGAGCACGGGATCGACCTCGCGACCATCGAGGGCACGGGCAAGGACGGCCGCATCCTCAAGAGCGACATCGACAAGGCGATCAAGGCGAGCGAAGAGGAATAGATGGCGCACAAGAAGGGAGTCGGCTCCAGCCGCAACGGACGCGATTCGAACCCGCAGTACCTCGGCGTCAAGAAGTACGGGGGCGAGCGCGTGCTGGCGGGGAATATCCTCGTGCGGCAGCGCGGGACGCCGTTCCACCCCGGCAAGAACGTGAAGCGCGCCCGGGACGACACGCTGTTCGCGATCGCCGATGGTGTCGTCGAGTTCCAGACGCGGCGGGGCGGACGGAAGTACGTGAACGTGCTCCCCGCGGACGTGGCGTAGCGCCCCCGCTCAGCTTCCCCTGAACTCCGCCTTCCGCTTCTCGAGGAAGGCGCCCACGCCCTCCGCCATGTCATCGGTCGAGAACAGGAGCGAGAACCAGCCGCGCTCGAACTTCAGTCCCTCGTCGAGCGGCATGCGGCGGGCGGCGAGGATCGTCTCCTTGGCCGCCTGGAGCGCGATCGGGCTGCGAGAGCCGATATTCTTCGCGAGCTCCATCACGTGCGACTCGAGCTCCTCCGGCGGCACCGCCGCCTCCACCAAACCGATCGCGGCCGCCTTGTCGCCCGTGATCATCTCGCCCGACATGATGAGCCGCATGGCCCACCCTTCGCCCACCAGCCGGGGGAGCCGCTGCGAGCCGCCACCCCCGGGGATGAGCCCCAGGTTGATCTCCGGCTGCCCGATCTTCGCCGTGGTGGCGGCCACGCGCATGTCGCACGCCATCGACAGCTCGCAGCCGCCGCCCAGGCAGTAGCCGTTGATCATCGCGATCACCGGCTTCGGGAACCGCTCCACCGCCAGGTAGATGTCGCCGCGCTGCATGGCACGGTACTGCTCGACCGGTCGCGCGTCCTTGAACTCGCCGATGTCGGCCCCGGCGATGAACGCTTTGTCGCCCGCACCGGTGAGGATGACGACGCGCACTCCTTCGTCGCTCGCCAGGCGGTCGAGGGCCCCCAGGATCGCGCAGCGGACTTCGCCGTTGAGCGCGTTCATCTTGTCGGGGCGGTTCACGGTGAGCTTCGCGATGTGTCCGTCGAGCTTCTCGGTCAGGAGGACGTCGCTCATGCTGGCCTCTGTGGAAGGGTCCGATCCGCGGTGAGGGAAAGGGTATCACGGGCTCGGAGGCCGGGCCACGTCCCCCGGGTCGTGTCCGGGCGAGGGCGCGTTCGGCGTCGCTCTCAGCCCGTCCAGATCACGATCGCGCCGCAGCGGCCCGTCATCCCGGTGAACTCGGCCGGGACCGAGGAGGCGCTCGGGTACACCTCGAGCGCGGCGATGTCGGCCGGTCGTACGAGCTCATCGAGCCCCACGGGATCCGCGCGGTCGAGCCCGAGCGCCAGCGACCCGTTGATGAACACGTCCATCTGCACGCAGCCGCTCAGCCGGGACGAGCCCACCCGGCAGTTGCGGGACCCCGAGCAGCGCACCTCGACGCCGGGGATCTCGCGGAACAGACCCGTCACATTCGCGAGCGTCCGCTTCTCGAGGTCGGCGCGTTCGAAGAAGACCCCCTGCCCGAGCCGTTCGCCCAGCGTCTGCCTGTCGTAGAAGCCGCGCAGCTCGAGCCGCCGGTCGCGAAGCGCCGTGACGACGAGGGGCTCGAGCGCGATCGGATCCGCGCTCAGCTCGACGTGCAGGTCCACGGTCCGGTCGGCCACGATCGACACCATCTCCCCCACGGGCTCGAAGCCGAGATGCGAGATCTCGACCGTGTGGTCGCCGGGGCGGACGTCCTCGAGCGCGAAATAGCCGAGCTCGTCGGTCTGGGTGCGCGCCGACGTCCCGGCGACCGACACCTCGGCGGTGGCCACGGGACGGCCGGTCGAGCGATCGAGAACACGTCCGACGACGACGCCGGGTCCCGCGAGGCGGATCGACAGATCGAAGGTGATGAGTGGCCCCGCGAGCTCGACCTGCCGTTCGATCCCACGGTGATCCGCGGTCTCGACCTGGAGGGTGAGCGCGTGATCGGACGGAACGTCGCACACCCGGTAGCGGCCGCCCCGATCGGCCACGATGTCGCGTTCTTCCGTCGCCCGCGGGCGCCCGGGCGGGTGGGTGACCGCGATCACGTGCGCCCCGGGGAGGAGGACGCCGGTGAACTCGTCCCGGATCTCGCCCTCCACGCTCGTTGCGTCGGGCTCGACGGGCTCGCAAAGCTCGAGGTCGCCGCCGCCGAGCGAGCGCTGCTCGCGCCCGCGCCAGTGGTTGGTCCAGATCGCGATCATGGCCCCGCAGCCCGACCCGCCCAACCCGAACATCGGCGTTCCCGCGCCGTCCGAGTAGACCTCGACGGCGCCGATGTCGAACGTGCGTAGCGCGCTCATCGACTGCTCCCGGCTGCGCGAGGCCGGCACGACGATCTCGCCATCCAGCGCGCGTCGTCCGTCGATGAAGATCACGGGGGCGCAGCTCGGCCGGGGCGTCAGATCCCGGAGGAGGCGCAGAAAGTACCCGGCGTCTGCCCACGTTCCCACGCTCCAGCGCTCCACGAACTTCGGGTCGAAGAACTCGCCCAGCCCTTCGGCCCGCCGGTCGTAGAACCCCACATCCTCGAGCCGCCGCGGCCGGTTCTCGATCACCACGTCGAGCGGCGCCACGGCCACGGCCTGGGTCGAGAGCTGGACGGCGACGACGGCCGTGCTCAACGCCCCCACGTCCACCACGAGCGTCTGGTCGGCGTACCCGATCCGACGTACCGCGAGCTCGTGCGAGCCGGGCATGACGTCGAGGAAGACCGCCGTCCCCGCCGAGTCGGATACGAGCCGACGGCCCGCGGCATCGAGGATCACGAGCGCGCCGCTCACGGGCGCGGCGGTCGCGCCGTCCACCAGCCGGGCCACGATCCGGCCGAGCTCCCCGGGATCCGTGGCGGCGTTCTGGGCCGCGGTCGGGGAGGGAAGGAGCGGGTGGAGGAGAAGCCCCGCGGCGAGGATCCACGACGCGCGTGGGGACGCGAAGGCGGAAGGCCGGCTGTCCGCTCGTCGCTTTACGACGGCCCCGGTCGTGTGGGGCCGGACGGGATCCGGCCAGGAGACGACGCCAGCGGTCGAAACATCACATCCGGGTACCGGCCGCCGCCGGCTGCGTTCCGTGCCGTGCCCGCGCCCGTCCATCGACCCCTCCCTGTTCAGGCCTCGTGCGTCGTGCGTCCCCCCACCACGGTGCGCACGACGGGGATGTCGATGATCTCCCCCGGGTCCGTCTCGTGCGGATCCGCCCCGAGGATCACGAAGTCGGCCAGCTTGCCCGCCGTGATCGACCCCTTGACGTCCTCCTCGAAGGAGGCGTGCGCGCCGTTCAGCGTGCAGATCCGGAGCGCCTCGGGGACCGTCACCCTCTGGCTCCGCCCCCACTCGCGCCCCTGCATGTCGGTCCGGGTCACCATGCTCTGGATCGCCATCAGGGGCTCGAACGGCCCGGGCGGGTAGTCGGACGCGCCGGCCACCGGGATGCCGGCGTCGAGGAAGCGACGGTGCGCGAACATCCACTCCATCTTCTGCGCCCCGTACTCGCCCCACTTGTTCCCGTGGAAGTACACGTATGTGTAGAAGGGAGTGGGGATTGCGCCGATCGCCTTGATGCGTCGCAGGAGGTCGTCGTTCACCAGCGAGCAGTGCTCGATCCGGAAGCGGGGGTCCGTCCGCGGCCATTGCGCCCGGGCGCGCTCGTAGGCGGTCAGCACCATGTCGATCGCGCGGTCGCCGTTCGCGTGCACGCCGATCTGGAACTGGTGCCGCACCGCGTCGTCGGCCGCCTCGTGGAGCTCCTCCTGGGTCATCGTGAGGATCCCGTAGTCGTCGGGCCTGCCGACGTACGGGGTGCTCATCGCCATCGTGCGCTCCGAGGCCGACCCGTCGGCCCCGTACTTGACCGCGCCGATCCGGAACCAATCGTCCCCGAAGCCGGTGTGGATGCCGGCCGTCTTGAGCGCCCCGAACAGCGACTCCGTGGCGTGCGGGTCGCCGCCCCACGGGAAGTAGTACATCCGGAAGCGGAGCTCGCCGGCCTCGTAGGCGTCCTTGTAGGCGATGAGACCGTCCTGCTCGCCGCCCGTCTCGTGCACCGAGGTGAGCCCGGCGGCGCTCATCAGCTTCCCGATGAGGGCAATCGACTCGGCCCGCTCCTCGCGCGTCGACCCCGTGGGGATGAGCCGGTCGATCATCCCGCGGGCGTGCTCCGCCACCTTCCCGGTGAGCTCTCCGTCCTCGCGGTAGAACTTGCCGCCCTCCGGGTCGGGCGTCTGCGCGGTGACCCCGGCGAGCTCGAACGCCTTGGAGTTGTACACCGCCGTGTGCCCGCCGCGGTGCACAACGCGCACCGGGTGGTCGGGGACCGCCTCGTCGATGTCCGTGCGGCGGAGCGGACGTCCGTCCTCGAGCTTGGTATCGTCGTACAGGAAGCCGTTGATCCACTCGCCCGGGGGGGTGCGCGAGGCCCGCTCGCGCAGGGCGCTCTGGATCCCGGCGATCGACCGCACATCGACGTTCACATCCTTGAGGTGGCGGATCCCGGCGTAGGACGGGTGGCAGTGGGCATCGATGAATCCCGGGACGACCGTCATCCCGGCCGCATCGATCACCTCGGTGTCGGGCCCCGCGAGGTTCATCACGTCGTCGGTCGATCCCACCGCGATGAAGCGGCCCGCCTCGACGGCGAACGCCTGCGCCCGGGGGAGAGCGTCGTCGCTCGTGTACACGGTCGCGTTGGTGACCACCAGATCCGCGACCCCGTCGGCCATCCCCGCGGCTCGGCCCCCGCGGCTCGCCCCCTCCACCGCGTCGTGCGGGACACAGCCGCTCCACACGGCGGCGCCGCCCGCGAGGGCCGAAAGAGCCAGGAAGTCGCGTCGATCGACGTCACCCATGGGTCCTCCTCGCTGTGGTCGGGATCGGAACAGGCTAGCCGGGGTGCGAACCGAGGGCCAGACGTCAGGGGGCGTCGCTTCGCCGCTCGGGCGCCCGGTCGAGATGCGACTCGTCGAACGTCGCGTGCCGGGGTCGGACGATCGATCGACCGGCGGTCATGAGCCGGAGCGCACCACGCTCCGGATCTCGCGCATCTCCTCCTCGGCCCCGGGAGGCGGCTCGGTGACGAGGCTCACGCCGATCGTGAGCGCGAACCCGGCCGCGAAGCCCGGCAGCATCTCGTACAGGTCGTAGAAGCTCGCCTTCCAGAGGACGACCCACAGGACGCACACCACGAACCCGCCGATCATGCCCGCGATCGCCCCGGCGCGCGTCGTGCGCGGCCAGAAGAGCGAGCACAGCACGACGGGGGTGAACGCGCACGCGAGCCCGGACCACGCGAACAGCACGAACCAGAAGATGAGCCGCACCTCGCCGAGGGCGAGCACCAGACCGGCCACGCCGAGGACGACGGTCACGAGCTTCCCGAGCAGGGAGAGCGTGCGCTGCGACGCCGCGGGCCGGAGGGTCTTCTGTACCAGGTCCCGGACCACCGCGGATGACGCCAGGATGAGGAGCGAGTCCACGGTGGACATGATCGCGGCGAGCACGACGACCAGGAACAGCCCCGTGAACACGGACGGGAAGAGCCCCTGCGCCATGGCCGGGAGGATGGTCTCCGAGTCGGCCACACCGGGGAACAGGACCCGGCCGGCCATGCCGGAGAACACGGCCCCGAGGTCGAACACGACGATGCAGCCGACCGCGATCGGCCCGGCCCGGAGGATTTGGCGCTGGTCGCGCGCCGCGAGGAAGCGGCCGAGGAGCTGCGGCGCCCCGAGGAACGCGAGCCCCACGCCCACGAACCCGGCCGCGCTCGCGACCCCGGCGGGAGTGAGCCCCATGCCGCCGCCGGCGCGCAGGAGAACCGGATCCTGGGCCCGCAGGCCGTCGAGGAGCGCTCCCCAGCCGCCGACCGCCGCGACGCCCACGAACGGGAGCACGAGGAGGCATAGGAACATGAGGAGGCCCTGTACGAGGTCGCTGTACGCGACCGCCTTGAACCCGCCCACGGAGGTGTAGAACAGGATCACGGCGAGCCCGATGTACACGCCGGTCTCGTACCCGGTGCCGAGGAAGGAGTCGAACGCCTTCCCGGTCGCGGTGAGCTGGGCCGCCGTGTAGGCCGCGACCATGGTGAGGATGATCACCGCGCCCACGATCCGGAACAGGTGCCGGGTGTCGCGGAAGCGGTCCTCCAGGTAGTCGGGGACGGTGATCGAGTCGTAGCGGTCCGTGTACGCTTTGAACGGCCGGGCGACGAGCCCCCACGCGAGCGCCACGCCGAGCACCTCGCCGAGCACGATCCACAGGGCGTGCATGCCGACCGCGTAGCCCATCCCGGTGAGGCCGAGCAGGAGCCAGGCGCTCTCTCCGGTGGCGTTCGACGAGAACGCGATGACCCAGGCAGGGAGCTTCTTCCCCGCGGCGTAGTAGCCGGCCACGTCCTTCGAGTCGCGCCCGCCCCACACCCCGATGGCGAGCAGGAGGAGCAGGTAGGCGCCGACCACCGCGAGGATGGCGGGGGACCTCACGCCTCGTGGCGGCGAGCGAAACGGGTCACGACGGTCTCCGTGTCTTCCGGATCGGGGTCGGAACGCTCCATGTTATCGGCCGCGTAGGCCCCCCGCACGGGAGGCCGGTCGTGGACATGGACTCCGGGCCGTTCGGCCGGCGTGGATCGCCGGCGCGTCGCGCCCGGGAGGGGGACGCGGTCGTGACGGGCGACATCGTGCTCGTGCTCGCCATCCTCGGGGTGGCGGTCGTGCTGCTCGTGACCGAGTGGGTGCGCTTCGACGGCGTCGCGCTCATCGTCGTGGCCGCGCTCGCCCTCACCGGGGTGATCCCGCCCGCGCGGGCGCTGGAGGGGTTCGGGAGCCCGGCGGTGCTCACCATCGCCTCCGTGCTCGTCCTGAGCGGCGGGCTGTACCGCACGGGGGTCGCGAACTTCGTCGGGCGGCACGTGCTCAGGCTGGCGGGCGGCTCGGTGGCACGCGCCACGATCCTCACGATGCTCACGGCCGGCCTCCTGTCGGGCGTGATGACGGTACTCGCCACCACGGCGCTCCTTCTTCCGGTGGTGCTCGAGGTGGCGCACCGCCTGCGCCTCCGCCCGTCGCGGCTCCTCATCCCGCTCTCCTTCGGCGCGCTGCTCGGCGGGATGATGACGCTCGTTCCGGCGCCGAACATCATCCTCTCCGAGGCGGTCGCGGCCACTGGCCGACCCCCTTTCCACATGTTCGATTTCACCCCCGTGGGCGGGGCCGCCCTCGTCATCGGGGTCCTGTACATGCTGCTCGTGGGAAGGCGGCTCCTTCCGGATCGCGCCTCGCCCGGCGGTACGTCGATGGCGGAAGCCGAGGACGTGGCCGACCGCTACCAGCTCGCCGACACGCTGTTCGAGCTCCACCTTCCCGAGGATTCCGGTCTGGCCGGACGAAGCCTCGCCGAGAGCCGCATCGGTCGGGCCCTGGGGCTCAAGGTGCTCGCCGTGCGCGACGCCGGGCGATTGACCCGGGCGCCCGGTCCGGAGCACGTCCTCTCGGGTGGAGACGAGATCGTCGTCCAGGGACGACGCGAGACCGTCGTTGCGCTTGGACGTTGGGGGCTCGAGCCCGGGACGTCGGTCCCCGCCGCGAGGCTGGCTCGCGACGAATACCGACTGGCGGAGCTCACGGTCGCCGCCCGCTCCTCGCTCCACGGCCACACGCTCAGCCGCAGCGACTTCCGCAACCGGTACAGGGTGCACGCGATCGCGATTCGCAAGGGGGAGGACCCGCTGCGCATCGATCCGGACGAGCGCGTGCTGGAGACCGGCGACCGGCTCCTCGTCCTGGGCGGCGAGTCCACCCTCGCGCAGCTCCGCTACGCGAACGAGTTCGCGGACGTGCGCATGGTCGACCCGGGGGCGGCGGCCCCGGTGTACGGGATCGAGGATCGTCTGCTCGAGGCCACCATCCCGGCCGACTCGGCGCTCGCCGGCACGACCGTCGAGTCGAGCCGCCTGCGCAGCGCGTTCGACGTGACCGTGCTCCAGATCGAGCGCGGGCGGCAGATCTTCCTCCCCGCCTCCGACACGAGGCTCGAAGTGGGTGATCGGCTGATCCTGGAGGCCCGCCGGGAGGACATCCGCGTGTGGACCGCGCTCCAGGGGCTCGAGCTGCTCGAGCGGGCGCCCTCGATCCGCGAGCTCGAGTCCGAGAAGGTCGGGTTCGCCGAGGTCACGCTCGCGCCGACCGCCTCGCTCGTCGGGCGGACGCTCGAGGAGGTGTTCTTCCGGGAGCGGTTCGGGCTGAGCCTCCTGTCGGTGTGGCGTGAGGGCCGGGCCTACCACTCCAACCTGCGGCTGCGCTCGATGCCGCTCCGGTTCGGCGATGCCCTGCTCGTGTACGGGGAGCGCGACAAGATCCGACGTCTGGCCGAGGACCCGGGGTTCCTCGTGTTGGCGGCGGAGCTCCAGGAGGTGTTCCGCGCCTCACGCGCCCCGCTCGCCGCGGCGATCATGGCGGCGGTCATCGCGGTCGCGTCGCTCGAGATCGTCCCCCTCTACCTCGCCGCTCTGTGCGGCGCGCTCATCATGGTGGGCACCGGCTGCGTGAAGGGGGAGGAGGCCTACTCGCTCGTCCAGTGGAAGGTGGTGGTGCTGGTCGGGGGGATGCTCGCGCTGGGGCTCGCGATGAAGGAATCGGGGACGGCCGCCTGGATCTCCCGCGAGGTCCTCGGGCACGCCGCGGTCTTCGGTCCGCGCGCGACCATCGTGGCGCTCTTTCTCCTCTCGGGGCTCGCGGCGCAGTTCATCCCGACGGTGGCGGTGGCGGCCCTCATGGCGCCCATCGCCCTGAGCTCCGCGGCGACCCTGGGGCTGTCGCCGGAGGCGCTCGTCATGGTCGTGGCCGTCGGGGCGTCGAGCGCCTTCCTGAGCCCGTTCGGTCACGCGGTGAACCTGCTCGTGATGGGGATCGGCGGGTACCGCGTCACCGACTACACGCGCGTCGGGGCGCCGTTGTTCTTCCTGCTGCTCCTGCTGGCGGTGTTCTGGCTGCCGGTGGTGTGGCCGCTCGCGCCCTGAACCGGGGGGGAGTCGGCCTGCGGAGCGTCGCGGACGGCCGGGTCGGGCGTACGGAACCAGTCGAGCGTCTCGCGCACGCGGTCCACCCAGGCGCTCGGCGGCTCGTCGAACGTCGCCGCCGGGGCGTCCAGCGTCCTAACCGGCGTCGGCGAGTCGGGTCGGCCGATCGGATCCTGCTCCGGCGCGCAGTCGGCGACCCGCCGCACCACCGCGGCCGCGAAGGCGGAGGTACGCTCGAGCACCCTCCGCGTGATGGAGCCCGTCCCGTGCTCCTCGAGCAGGAAGATCCGTCCGGGGCTCGCCTCCGGCCGCCCCTCGAGGATCTCCGCGGCCGCGAGGACGACGTCCGGCCGCCCCCGGGGGTCGAGGTACAGGACGACGTGCCCCGCGGCGGCAAGGGCCGTGAGCCCTAGGTCGAAGCGGGCGCCGTACGTGGGTCCGCAGCCTCCGTGGACGGCGAGGATCGCAGGAAGCGGGGAGGGGGCCGCCTCCGGAGAGGACGGAACGGGGGTGAGGATCCAGCCACGCACACCCGGATCCCGTTTCGCGTCCGGCCCACCCTCCGGGGAGATGCGGATCTCCTCCCGGGTCACGAGCGTGTCCACATCGAGTCCCGCGTTGTGCCACGTGACGCGCATCGGGCGGTCGCCGGGCCGGCTCCCGCCCACCACGATCTCGCCCGCCGATCCCGGTGGGAGGGCGGTCGTCGCGTAGCTCGGGCTGGCCGAGTCGGCCGACACCGAGAACGCCGCGGTGCCACCCGTGGCCGTGCCACCCGTTCCGAGGCTGTCGGCCACGAAGCGGACGCTCCCGTCGAGCCCGACCGATGCTAGGCGCGTGCGCCCCTCGCCCTCGACCAGCGCGAGCACGCGGCGCCCGTCGAGCGACCAGGCGGGTCGCCGCACGTCGAGATCCGGGTCGCCGAACAGGAGCCGGGGGGCGGCGCTTCCGGCCCGGTCGAGGAGCTCCAGCCGCCGGGCCGGCGGATCGGCGCCGCCCTTCACGGCAACCCGAGGCTCGTCGGCCGTGTACGCCACCCACCGTCCGTCGGGCGACACCGCCGGGTCGTCGTCGGGACCGGATCGCGACGTCACGGGGCGAGTGCGCCCGCCGGATGCGGCGATCTCGAGGATCTCCGTACCGGCGGCCCCGTCCTCGGGAAGCGCCGAGAACAGGAGCGCGGACCCATCCGGCGTCCACGCGACCGGCGTCGCGACCGGGAGCGCCGGCTCGGTGAACCCGCTCGAGGTGAGCCGTCGCTCCGTGCCGGTGGCCACATCGACGACGTACAGATGGACGAGCGAGTCGAACCGGGACCCGCGGCGCAGGAAGGCGATGCGATCCCCGCGCGGCGACCACGCCATCGAGCCGATGGTCGCGGATCCGACCGCCATGTCGCGCGCCTGCCGGGTGGCGAGCGACACGACGCGGATCTCCCAGAATCCATCCGTCAGCGACACCCAGGCGAGCAGGTCGCCGTTGGGCGAGAAGCGCGGGGATCGGTCGGCGGGGCCGCTCGACAGGGGCTCGCTGCGCCCGCCCGCGGCCGGCGCGCGCACGATCTCGGTGTGCCAGCGATCCAGCGCCCGGTCGGCGAACCGGTGCACGTACGCGACCCAGCGGCCGTCCGGGGAGATGCGAGGATCCTCGGCGTACTCGACCGCGAAGATCCCGTCGGGGACGAAGGACGGATGCTGGGCACGGGCCGGCGCCGGCCACAGGGCCGCCAGCGCGACGGCCGCCGCCGACGCAGCGAGAAACGGCCCGTTCACGAGGTTGCGATCCTCCTCAGCGGTCCGCGCTCTCGCAGGCGGCGCCCAGGCGGCGCAGGCCCTCGTCGATCTCGTCTTCGGTGATGAGGAGCGAGGGGCCCAGCCGGATGACCTGCCCGTGGAGCCCCCCGCGGCCGATGAGGATGCCTTCCGCGCGGGCCGCCTCGAGCAGTTTCGCGGCGCGGGCCGGGTCCGGGACCTTCCCCGCCCGGTCCCCGACCAGCTCGAGCGCCTGCATGAGCCCCATGCCGCGCACCTCGCCGATCCACGGATAGCGGTCTCGCAGCCGCTCGAGTCCCTGTCTGAGGCGGGCGCCGCGCGCGGCCGCCAGGCGCGGGACGTCGTGCTCGCGCATCACGCCGAGCGTCGCGCGTGCGGCCGCCATGCACACCGGGTTTCCGCCGAAGGTGGAGATCGAGGGCCCCTGCCAGGCCTCGGCGATCTCGGCCCGGGCCAGGGTGGCACCGACGGGGAACCCGTTGGCGATCCCTTTGGCCATCACCATCAGATCCGGCTCGACCCCCCAATGCTCGATCCCGAACCAGCGCGTGCCCGTGCGGCCGAACCCCGTCTGCACCTCGTCGATGATGAGCAGCCCACCGAACCCGCGGATCACCTCGGCCGCCCGCCGGAAGTAGTCCGGCGGGGGCACGATGTAGCCTCCCACCCCCTGGATGGTCTCGGCGAACAGGGCGGCGGGCTTGCCACCCGTCGTGGTCTCGATGACCTCGACGAGGTCGTCGATGAAGAAGTCCGTGTCCTCGCCGGAGGCCGGCGAGCGGAACGGGTACGGGGAGCGGGCGTGCACGACGCCCGTCACGCCGCCGGGGGGAAGCCGCCAGCCGCCGTGCCCGGTGAGCTGGCTCGCCAGCATGCTACGGCCCGAGTAGCCGTGACGCAGCGCGACGATCTCGTGCCGACCGGTGAACAGACGCGCCGCCGCGATCGCGGACTCGACCGCCTCGGTCCCGCTGTTCGTGAAGCACGCCGAATCGAGACCGCCCGGGGCGATGTCGGCGAGGGCGCGTGCCACGTCGATCTGGCCCTCGGTCACGTACAGGGTCGAGGTGTGGCCGAGCGTGCGCATCTGCCGCTCGACCGCCTCGATCACCGCCGGGTGGCAGTGCCCGATGGACGTGGTCAGGATGCCCGCGAACAGGTCCAGGTACTCGACCCCGGCCACATCGCGCACCCGCACGCCCGCGCCCCCGGCGAGGACCACGGGCTCCTCGTAGTAGGGCCGCACCCAGGGGAACAGACGCTCGCGGTGGGCCGCGACGAGCTCGGCGGCACGCGTCCGGACGGCCGGTCCGCCCCGCGGGGGCGCGGACTCGCCGTCCAGCGCGCGTGCTGCCGCGGTGCCCTCGAAGGTGTCGGCGGCTCCTCCCGCCCCCGCGTCGACCGGCACCGGGTCGCCGATCGCCTGATCGCCGGCTCCCCGTCCGCCCCGCGATCCGCTGTCCGTCGAGGGGTCGCTCGTCCTGGAAGATCCGCCCACGGTGGAAGACTCGCTCACGACATCTCTCCTCTGAAGTGATCGCGGGCGGGGCGCGTTCGCGCCGCGGGCCCGCCCGGCTCGCGGGTCACCAGCGGCTGATGACCACGCGCCTGTCGGTGTAGAACTGGATCGCGTCGCGGCCCTGCGCCTTCAGGTCGCCGAAGAACGAGGCGCGCGAGCCCCCGAACGGGAAGAACGCCATGGGTGCGGCGACGCCGATGTTGACGCCGATCATCGAAATGCCCGCACGATACCGGAACTCGCGCGCCGCCCTCCCGCTCGTGGTGAAGATCGAGGTCGCGTTGCCATACGCGACACGGTGCATTAGCTGAATCGCCTCGTCCACGCTGTCGACGCGCGCGAGCCCGGCGACGGGCCCGAAGATCTCCTCTCGGCCGACCGCCATGTCGGGCGTCACGTCCTCGAGGATCGTGGGTCCGACCCAATGGCCGTTCGGATGCTCCGGTACGGACGCGTGCCGCCCGTCGAGCGACACGGCCGCCCCCTCGCGCTCGCCGCTCGTCACGTAGTCGAGCACGCGGCTGCGGTGCCGTGCCGAGATGAGCGGCCCCATGTCGACCGACTCGTCCAGACCGCACCCGAGCCGCATCGATCGGGCGCGGTCGAGCATGCGCTCACGGATCCCGGCGTACGCTTCGCCCACGCCCACCACGACGCTCCCGGCCAGACAGCGCTGGCCCGAGGAGCCGAAGATCGAAGCCATCACGGCCTCCGACGTCGGCTCGAGGTCCGCGTCGGGGAGCACGATCATGTGGTTCTTGGCGCCTCCGAGCGCCTGGACGCGCTTGCCCGCCGCCGCGGCCCGAGCGTACACCGTGCGCGCCGTCGCGCTCGAGCCCACGAACGACACGCCGCACACGTCGGGGTGCTCGACGAGCGCGCTCGCCACCTCGCCGCCGCCGTGCACCACGTTGAGCACCCCGGGTGGGAGCCCCGCCTCGGCCGCCAGGTCGACGATCGCCTGGTGCGTGAGCGGGTCCTGCTCGCTCGGCTTCAGCACGAACGTGTTTCCGGTGGCGACCGCGTACGGCCAGAACCAGAGCGGGATCATGACCGGGAAGTTGTACGGCGTGATCGCCGCGAACACGCCCAGCGGCTGCCGGATCGTCTCGCAGTCGATGCCCGGCGCGATGTCCTCGAGCGTCTCTCCCATCATGAGCGTCGGGACGCCGCAGGCGTGCTCGACGTTCTCGATCCCGCGCTGCACCTCGCCGAGGGATTCGGACAGGAGCTTGCCGTGCTCGCGGGTCAGCGTCCGCGCGAGCTCCGGCTTGTGCGCCTCGAGAAGCGCCTTCAGCCGGAACAGCACGCGTGCGCGCTCGACGGCGGGGGTCGCGCGCCACGCGGGAAACGCGGTGTCAGCGGCCCGGACGGCTCGGTCCACGTCCTCGCCCGAGGAGAGCGGAACGTGCCCGAGGCGCTCGCCGGTGGCGGGATCGGTGATCGCGAGCCCGCCGCCGGCCCTCGACGCGGTCCACTCGCCGGCGATGAAGTTGGGGATCGGCTCCATGCGTCTAGAATGCGGGCTTCGTGTCCGTGGGGCGAGCCCTCGCGGAGTCCCTTCGAATCGTGCCCGGGTCCGTCGCGAGGGACGTTCCACGAAGGGAGCTTCGAGGAAGATCGCCGTTATCGGGGTCGCGCGGCCGGACGACGCAGGGGGTGAAGGGGCCTCAGTCCTCCCACACGTAGAATCCCTCGCCGGACTTCTTGCCGAGCCGTCCTTCCTCGACCATCCGCTCGAGCAGGGCGGGGGGCTCGAAGCGCGCCGAGTCGAGCTCCCGGTGGAGATACCGCGCGATGTCGAGCCGCACGTCGAGCCCCACGAGGTCGGTGAGCCGCAGCGGGCCCATGGGGTGCCGATAGCCGAGCGTCATCGCCGTGTCGATGTCCTCGGGGCTCGCGACGCCCTCCTCGACCATCCGGATGGCCTCCAGACCGAGCGCGATCCCCAGCCGCGAGGACGCGAACCCCGGCGAGTCGGACACCACGATGGGCGTCTTTCCGAGGCGCCCGGCCACATCGCGGGCCCGGCGTACGGTGGCGGCGGACGTCTCCGGGCCCTGCACGATCTCGACCAGCGCCATGATGTGGACAGGATTGAAGAAGTGCATCCCGATCACCCGGTCGGGCCCCTCGACCCCCTCCGCGATGCGGGCGATCGACAGCGACGACGTATTCGACGCCAGCAGGGCCCCGGGCGCCGCGCTCTCGGCGCTGCGGGACAGGAGGGAACGCTTGAGCTCGAGGCGCTCCGGCACCGCTTCGATGACGATCCCAGCGCCGGCCGTCGCCTCCCCCAGATCGGTGCCGGTGGTGAGCCTCGCGAGCGCGGCGTCCCGCTGCGCGGGCGCCACCTTCTGACGTGCGATCCCCTGCTCGAGGTTCGTCTCGATGCGCTCGAGGGCGGCGGACAGGGCCGATCCATCGATGTCGAACAGGCGCGTCGTGAAGCCGGACATGGCGGCCACCTGCGCGATGCCGTGCCCCATGGTCCCGGCCCCGAGGACGGCGAGCGTCTGCGCGGTCGGCTCGTCGGCCGGATCCGCGCGCCGCGCCTGGCGCGCAGCGGGGCTAACCGCCCCCGCGCTCCGGTCATCGGGACCCATCACAGCAGGTCCTCGAGGTGGAGGTCGGGCTCCACGTGGTCCAGCGGTCGCCGGCGGACGACCTCGACCGGCTCGAATCCGAGCTCGTCGGCCACGGCGTTGGCGATCAGGTTGTCGGCCCCGGTGTAGAGCCGCACCTCGTCGACCTCCCACTGCCGCGCCCACTCGAACGTCGCGCGCAGCAACCGTCCCAGGTTCCCCCGCCGGCGCGCGTCTCGTCGCACGAAGGGCGTCTGGATGCGGACGTAGCGGATGGGATAGAAGGCCGGGTCGTTCTCCTCGAGGAAGCACACCGCCATGCCGTCGAGCCCGCCGTCCACCCGTTCGATCACGAACACCTGCGAGGCGGCCTCCTCGATGCGTCGGGCGAGCTGCCGGCGCTTCACGTCGAGCGCATCGGGTCGCAGCCGCCGGTAAGCGGGGTTGAGGGCATGGACGCGCATGTACTGCGCCCACATGGCGACCAGCTCGGAGAGGTCGTCCTGCGTGGCGGGCCGAACGCGGTCGGAGCTCATCGGGCCTCCTCCGAGGGGCCGAACCGGGGCACCCGCTTCTCGACGAACGCGCGGACGCCCTCGAGCGCATCGTCGGAGCGGAAGCAGGCCGTCTGCGCCTCGGTCTCGTAGTCCAGCATGTCCTCCAGGCCGGCGGACAGGCTCATGTGGACGGCGCGCTTGGCGAGGCGGAGCGACAGGGCGGGCTTCGCGGCCAGACGCCCCGCCCACTCGCGCGCCGCGGTCATCACCTGGTCGTCGGGCACGACCCGATTCACGAGACCGATGCGCTCGGCCTCGACGGCCGGGAGCATGTCGGCGAAGAAGAACAGCTCCGCCGCGCGGGCGGGTCCCACGAGTCGCGGCAGGTGGTACGTGCCGCCCCAGTCCGGGTGGAGCCCGATCCGGTTGAAGGTCTGGCCGATCGAGGCGCTCTCGGCCATCACGCGCAGGTCGCAGGCGAGGGCCAGGTTCGCCCCGCCGCCGGCCGCCGGCCCGTTGATGGCGGCGATCACCGGCTTCGGCATGTCGCGGATCGCGAGCACCACGCGACGTCCGGCCTCGACCAGCTCGCGGGCCTCGTCGATGGCGCCCGTCTCGATCAGCCGGGTGAGATACCCGACGTCGGCCCCCGCGCAGAACGCTCTCCCCGCGCCGGTCACGATCACCGCGCGCACGCGGTCGTCGCCACCCAGGCGCTCGAAGGCCTGCCCGATCTCGTCGCGCATCGGGCCGATGAACGCGTTGAGCTTCTCCGGCCGGTCGAGGGTGATCGTCCCCACCGGGCCGTCGGTCTCGACGACGACGTGCGTGCCGGGGCGCGTGGGGTCGGCGGAGGTGCCCACCGGGCTCACCTGTCCGGCCGCTCGGCGTGCACCACCAGGGCGATTCCCTGGCCCACGCCGATGCACATCGTCACCAACCCGGTGCGCGCGCCGCGACGGGCGAGCTCGTGGACGAGCGTGGTGAGGAGCTTCGCGCCCGTGCACCCGAGGGGGTGTCCGAGCGCGATCGCGCCGCCGCTCACGTTGACCTTCTCCGGGTCGAGCCCCAGCTCGCGGATGCAGGGGAGGGCCTGGGCGGCGAACGCCTCGTTGAGCTCGATGAGGTCGAGGTCCGCGACGGCGAGCCCGGCGCGCTCGAGCGCCTTGCGGGTGGCCGGGACCGGACCGATTCCCATGCGGGCCGGATCCACCCCGGCGACCGCGGAGGCTCCGAGACGCGCCATCGGCGCGAGCCCGAGCTCCCGCGCCGCGGCCCTGCTGGTCACGAGCAGCGCCGCGGCTCCGTCGTTGAGCCCCGACGCGCTCCCCGCCGTGACCGTGCCATCCTTCCGGAACACGGGACGGAGCCGCGCCAGCTTCTCGACCGTCACCTCGGGACGCGGGTGCTCGTCGCGGGCGATCCGGAGCGGGTCGCCCCTGTGCTGCGGGACCTCGATCGGGACGATCTCGTCCTCGAAGCGCCCCGCCTCCATGGCGGCGGCCGCGCGCCGCTGGCTCTCGGCCGAGAACGCGTCCTGCTCCTCGCGCGAGATTCCGTACTCCTCGGCCACCACCTCGGCGGTCTCGCCGAGCGGGATCGTCCAGCGCTCGGGCATGGCGGGGTTGGTGAACCGCCACCCGACCGTCGTGTCGGCGACCGGCGGCGCCTGGCGCGAGAACCCCTCCCCGGGCTTGAGCATGACCCACGGGGCGCGCGACATGCTCTCGACGCCGCCCGCGATGAACACGTCGCCCTCGCCGGCTCGGATCGCGTGGCCGGCGCTCACCACGGCCTGGAGCCCCGAGCCGCACAGCCGGTTCACGGTCTGCCCCGCCACCTCCACGGGCAGGCCGGCCAGCAGGGCGGCCATGCGGCCCACGTTCCGGTTGTCCTCGCCGGCCTGGTTGGTGCACCCGGCGATCACGTCCTCGATGCGGTCGGGCGGCACGCCGGTGCGCTCGACGAGCGCTTCGATGACGCGGGCCAGCAGGTCATCGGGGCGCACCGGGGACAGCGCCCCGCCGTGCCGGCCCACGGGGGTGCGCACGGCGTCGACGATGACGGCATCCCGATCCCCGCTCACGGCCGCATCCGGGTCAGCGCAGATCCACCCACACGGACTTCACGTGTGTGTACTGCTCGAGGGCGTGCCGGCCCAGGTCGCGGCCGTATCCAGACTGCTTGTAGCCGCCGAACGGGCTGGCGGCGTCGTACAGGTTGTACGTGTTGATCCACACCGTACCGGCCTTCAGCCGCGAGGCCACGTAGTGGGCCTTCTTGATGTCCCGCGTCCACACGGCCGCCGCGAGCCCGTACATCGAATCGTTGGCCCGCTCGATGGCCTCGTCCACATCTTCGAAGTCGAGCGTGGCCAGCACCGGCCCGAAGATCTCCTCGCGCGCGATCGTCATGTCGGGCGTCACGGCGTCGAACACGGTCGGTTGGACGAAGTAGCCCGGGCCGACGTCGGCACGACCGCCGCCCGCCCTCAGCGTGGCGCCCTCGTCCTTCCCCTTCTCGATGTACGCCAGCACCGTCTCCATCTGCTTCCTGGACACCACGGCGCCGATCCTGGTCCCCTTCTCGAACGGATCGCCGATCGTGAGCTTCGAGGCGCCGTCGGCCACGAGGTCCACGACCTGCGCGTGCGCGGAGCGCTCGACGAGCAGCCGGCTCCCCGCCGCGCACACCTCGCCCTTGCCGTAGAAGATCGCGGTGAGGGCGCCCTTCGCGGCGATCGGGAGATCCGCGTCGGCGAACACGATATTGGGGCTCTTGCCGCCCAGCTCGAGCGACACCCGCTTCACGGTGTCGGCGGCCAGCTTCGCGATGTGCTGCCCCACGCTGGTCGACCCCGTGAATGCGATCTTGTCGACATCGGGGTGCGCGACGAGCGCCTCGCCCGCGACCCGTCCAGACCCGGGGACGACGTTCAGCACGCCGGGCGGGAGCCCGACCTCGTGCGCCACATCGGCGAGCAGCACGGCGGTGAGCGGCGTCTCCGAGGCGGGCTTGAGGATCACCGTGCACCCCGCCGCGAGTGCCGGAGCGACCTTCCACGAGGCGAGGTTGAGCGGGAAGTTCCAGGGGACGATCGCCCCCACGACGCCGACCGGCTCGCGCAGCGTGTAGTTGAGCTGGTGCGGTACCGAGACGGGGATCGTCTCCCCCTCGATCTTCGTCGCCCAGCCCGCGTAGTACTCGAACGTCTGGATCGCCATCGCCATGTCGATCCGGCTCTCGAACAGCGGCTTGCCGTTCTCGAGCGTCTCGACGCGGGCGAATTCGTCGATCCTGGCCTCGATGCCTTCCGCGAGCTTCCACAGGAGCCGGCCGCGCTGGCGCGGCGACATCTCCCGCCACACGCCTTCGAAGGCCGTCCGGGCCGCTTTCACGGCGCGGTCGATGTCCTCGGGGCCCGCCTCGGCCAGGGTCGTGAGCGTCTCGGCACGGGCCGGGTTCTCGACCTCGAAGGTCGCCCCGCTCGCCGCCTCCACCCATTCGCCGTCGATGTACAGCCGACCCGGCGCGAGCACGTCGGGGACGGCATGCGTCGTCGCGTTCATCGGGCTACTTCCCGGTGAACTGCGCCGGGCGCTTCTCCACGTAGGCGCTCAGCCCTTCCTTCGCGTCCGCGCCCTGGAAGAGGAGCTGCTGGAGCTCGCGCTCGATGGCGAGGCCCTCCGAGAAGGGGACCTCGATCCCGCTGCACACGGCGCGCTTGATGCGGCCAACGGCCCGCGACGCCGTCGTCGGGGGGGTGAACCTCTTGGCGTACTCCATCACCTGTGCGAAGAAGGACGCCTCGTCGCCCTCGAAGATCTTGTTCACCAGCCCGAGCTCGAGCGCCAGCCCGAAGGCGAACGTGCGCCCCTCGACCATGAGCTCGATCGCCTTCGACTTGCCGAGCAGGCGTCCGAGGCGCTGCGTCCCTCCCGTGCCGGGAAGCACGCCCAGGTTGACCTCCGGGAGCCCGATCTTGCCGGCGCCGTGGCGCGCGATGCGGAGGTCGCAGGCGAGGGCGATCTCGAGCCCGCCGCCCACCGTATGCCCGTTGAGCGCGCCGATCACGAGCTTGGGCGTCTGCTCCAGACGGTTGAGCGTCTCGTTGGCGTGCAGGCAGAAGAAGTACTTGAAGTACGGGTCGGAGGTCTGGAGCATGTTGATGTTGGCGCCGGCCGAGAAGAACTTCTCGCCCGCACCGCGGATCACGATGACGTGCACCCCCTCGTCGAATCGCGCGTCGAGGATCGCGGTATCCAGATCCCGCATCATCTCGTGCGTGTAGGTGTTCGCGGGCGGATCGTCCATCGTGAGCACGGCGACGCCGTCCTCGACCTCGTATCGAACGAGCTTGTCGGCCATGACGAATATGCCTCCAGAAGCGGGGTTCTCGATCGTGTACGGGGGACCGGCGGGAACGACGTGCGCGCGCCCCGCGGCCGACCCGGTGGCGGCCCTCGGGCCGAGCGGCCAAACTACCCGTAGGCCGTAGCGCCGGACAACCGTCTGTAGCCCCGCGAGATGGGCCCGGGGAGTGCTCGCGGCGGTCGCCCGTCAAGCCGGCGCTCACTCCGCGATGCGGGGCACCGCGTGGAAGAGGGTCCCAAGAAGTCGAGCCTCATCGATGAGCTGAAGCGCCGCCATGTCGTGCGCGTCGCGCTCGTTTATATCGGCGTGGCGTACGTGATCGTCGAAGCCGCGGACCTCGTGTTCCCCCGGCTCCAGCTCCCGGACTGGACGGTGACGCTCGTCATAGGGCTGGCGATCGTCGGCTTTCCGCTCGCGCTCGTCCTCGCGTGGGCGTTCGAGCTGACGCCGGATGGCGTCCGTCCGACACCCCCGCCGGAGCCCTCCGAGCGCGTCGAGTACCAGTGGCTCACGCCCGGAGCCGTGGCCGCGCTCGCCGGTCTCCTGGTCCTCGGCATCGCCATGGGCTGGTTGATCCGCCCCGGTGCGGCGGGCGCGGGAAGGCTCGCCACGTCCACGGGTGCGGGGCCCCGGGGCGGAGCGATCGCCGTGCTCCCGTTCGCCAACCTGAGCGCGAACACCGATTCGACCCTGCACCTGAGCGACGGCTTCCACCGGGAGCTCGTCATGGAGCTGCATCGGATCGGTCTGGACGTGCGGTCGCGCACGTCGGTCATGCGCTTTCGGGACGCCGGCACGCCCCTCGCCGAGATCGCGGCGGCGCTGGACGTCGACTATGTGGTGGAGGGCTCGGTCACCTTCTCGGGGACGAGCGCCCGGGTGGCCGCCGACCTGATCGACGTGGCGCGCGATGAGCCGCTGTGGAACGACGAGTACGACATGCGTCTCGACGCGGCGGACATCTTCGGCACCCAGGCCTCGATCGCCGCGCGGATCGCGCGTGAGCTCCGCACGGAGCTCTCCCCGGAAGCGACCGCCGAGCTCGCCAGGCAGCCGACCAGCGACTTCGAGGCCTGGGCGCTGACACAGCGCGGCATCCAGCTCTGGCAGGCCGCGCACGACTCGGCGGGCTACGCCGCGAGCCAGCGCACGTTCGAGCGGGCCATCGTCCTCGATTCCACGTACGCGGCTCCCTACGTGGGGGTGCAGCTCGCTCTCACCAGCGCGGCCGCTTCGGGCATCGGGGATCCCGTGGTGGCGAACGCGGTGGCGAGGGCGGCCGGCGCGCGCGCGCTCGAGCTCGATCCGAATGCGTCGCTCGACTTCGGCGTGAGCGCGCGCGCGTTGCTCGCCAACAGCCGGCTGTGGCTCGACTGGGACTTCGAGGGGGTGGGCCGCGTGGTGGACGAGCTCGAGGCCGAAGGCGAGGACATCGGTCCCCTGTTCTTCTACAAGAGCGCGATGGGCGATCACCAGGGGGCGATCGACGTGCTCTCCTCCCGTGTCGAGGGGGCGCCCCGCGTGCCCTTCTTCCGGCGCAACCTCGCGAACCGACTGTACGACGCCCGACGGTACGCGGAGGCGGCCGAGTCGGCGCGCCTCTCCGTCACGCTCTCCGCCGGTCCCTATCCGGAGGGTCGCGTCACCCTGGGGCAGGCGCTCCTGCGCTTGGGCGACACCGCGGCGGGTCTCGACGAGCTGCGAGGCGCGGTCGAGGACGGCGGGCGCCCGGAGTTCCGGGCGATCCTCGTCTGGGGCCTGGGGCAGGCGGGACGGAAGGACGCGGCGCGCCGCGAGCTCGACGCGCTGATCGCCGACGTCGGACTCGAGGGGATCCCGATCGACGTCCGCTGGCAGGCGCTTCTCGGGGCAGGAGACGTCGACGGCGCGATGGCGGCGCTCGAAGCCGCGGCGGACGCCCGACACTTCATCGTCATCCTGCTGGGTCAGGATCCCGATGCCGACCCCCTACGGGACGATCCGCGGTTCGAGGCCCTCCTGGACCGCATCGGCATCCCGCCCGGTGCGCGGGTTCGCCCTTGACGATCGATCTCGCGCGCCCGGCCGCACCGGTGAGCCGACGGTCGAATCCGCAGGTTCCACGTCTCGATTCCCGCGGGCTGGCAGCGGCGGTCCGGGAGCTGGCAGCCGCCGACGCCGATCTCTCCGGCGTCCTGCGGCGCTGGGGTACCCCGCCGCTCTGGAGCCGCTCGCCGGGATTCGCGACGCTGATCCACCTGATCCTCGAGCAACAGGTCTCGCTCGCTTCCGCCCGGGCGGCCATGGATCGGCTCGAGGCCCGCGTCGGCGCGCCGACCCCCGCGGCGCTCCTGACCCTCGACGACGACGCGATGCTCGAGATCGGCTTCAGCCGACAGAAGCGGGCCTACGCGCGCGGGCTGGCCACGTGGATCCTCGACGGACGGCTCGATCTCGACGGCCTCTCCGAGCAGCCCGACGAGGCGGTTCGCGCGACGCTCGTCCGCGTGAGGGGGATCGGCCGCTGGACCGCGGATATCTACCTCCTCATGGCGCTCGGGCGCCCGGACGTGTGGCCGCGTGGCGACCGGGCGTTGACCGTCGCCCTCCGCCACGCCAAGCGGCTCGATGGGGACCCGGCGGAGCGCGAAGCGCTGGAGCTCGCCGAGCGCTGGCGACCCTGGCGCTCGGTGGCCGCCCGTCTCCTGTGGCACCTGTATCTGAGCGAGATCCGGCCTCCCGGGGGTCGTGCCCCGCGGTAGGGGACCGCAACATGGTGCCCGGTGTAGTGTGGCGCTCCGCGAGGCGACGACCCCGGCCCGAAGGGATCCGCATGCCCCGTCGCTGTCGACATGCCCGCTGACCGGCCGCCGGCGCCGCGATGCTGAGACGCACCGGTCTGACGGTTCTCGCCGCGACCGTGCTGGTCGACATGATCGGCTTCGGGATCGTCCTCCCGCTCCTCCCCTTCTACGCCGAGGAGCTCGGGGCCTCCCCCTTCGAGGTCACGCTGATCATCGCCTCGTTCTCGGCCATGCAGCTCGTGGCCGCTCCGCTGTGGGGGCGGTTCTCCGACCGGAGCGGCCGCCGCCCGCTCCTCATCGCGGGCCTGTTCGCCTCCGCCCTGTCGTACCTGATCTTCGCGCTCGCGCATTCGACGGCCGTGCTGCTGCTGTCCCGCATCGCGGCCGGAGCCGCGGGGGGGACGATCTCGGTGGCCCAGGCGTACGTCGCCGATTCGACGGAGGGTGGCGAGCGGGCCCGCGGGCTGGGGCTGATCGGCGCGGCCTCCGGGCTGGGGATCATGGTCGGCCCGGCCATCGGAGGGTTCTTCAGCCGCTGGGGCCTCGGCGCCCCCGGCTATGTGGCCGCGGGTCTGTGCGCGCTGAACGCCGCCGCGGCGATCGCCGCGCTCCCCGAATCGCGGCACTTCCGGGAGCGGAGGTCGCGCGGCGAGAGCCCGGGCGAGGCGTCCACGCTCGCCGGCTGGGCCCGCGCGCTGGTGCGCTTCCCGCTCGGGCTGCTCCTGGCCGTGTACCTCCTGACGATCAGCTCGTTCGCGGCCATGACCTCGGTGCTCGCCCTGTACACGGAGCGCGTGTTCGCGATGGGGGCCTCGCAGATGGGGCTCGTGTTCACTGCGGCCGGCGGCGTCACGGTCGTCGTGCGCGGCGTCGCGGTGGGGAAGCTGGTGACGCGCATCGGCGAGGCGTCCACTGTACGGCTGGGCAGCGTGATCCTGGCCGTCAGCGTGGGGGCGATCGCGCTGATTCCCGGCAAGTGGTGGCTGGCGCTCCTCATCCCGTTCTGGGCGCTGGCTACGGGCATCCTGTTCCCGTCGCTCGCCAGCCTCGTGTCGCAGGCGACCGACGCGGACTCGCAGGGCTCGATCCTCGGCGGCAGCCAGCTCGCGGGCGGCCTGGGACGCGTGCTCGGACCGCTGTGGGCGGGGCTCCTGTTCCAGCACCACGCGATCTCGAGCCCGTTCGCCGCCGGGGCGCTCCTGAGCACGATCGCGTTCGGGCTGTCGCTCAAGATCCCGGCCCGCCCGGGCTCGCCCGACACCGAGCCCGTTCCCGGCTGGAGCGCTGCCATCGGTCCCCCCGAGTCCGCCGATGCGCCCGACCCGGCGGGTGGCTGAGCGGCGGCGCGGCGTGGTGGCCGAGCGCGCCCAGTTCGTGTCGATCCCCGGCCACGGCGAGGTGGGCGCCCTGCTCACCCTCCCCGAGCCGGCGAAGGCGATCCTAGCGTTCGCGCATGGCGCCGGGGCGGGGATGCAGCACGCGTTCATGGCCGACACGGCCCGACGCCTGGCGGAGCGCGGGGTCGCGACCCTCCGGTACCAGTTCCCGTACATGGAGGCCGGCCGGAGGCGGCCCGATGGTCCCCCGGTGCTCGTGGAGAGCGTGCGCGCGGCGGTCGCGCGGGCGGCGGCGCTCGTGCCGGGCCTGCCCCTGTTCGCCGGCGGAAAATCGATGGGAGGACGCATGACGTCGACGGCCGCCGCGGAGGGCGGTCTCGCCGCCGTCCGCGGCCTCGTCCTGTTCGGCTTCCCGCTCCACCCGGCGGGTCGGCCGTCCACCGATCGCGCCGCGCACCTGGCGGCCGTCGATGTGCCGATGCTTTTCCTGCAGGGCACGCGCGATGCGCTGGCCGATCTCGAGCTGATGGAGCCGGTCCTGCGCGATCTCGGGCCCCGGGCGACGCTCCACCGGCTCGCGGGCGCCGATCACGGCTTCCACGTCCTCAAGCGCAGCGGCCGCACCGACGACGAGGTGGCGGCCGACATCGCCGAGCGCGTGTCGGGCTGGATCGACGCGGTGCTCCGTCCGGGCTCAACTGGCGCGGCGGAGCGCGAGGCGTAGCTTCCGGTATGATCTCACGACCCCATCGCGTCCGCCCGGGGGGCCGATTCGCGGCACGAGCCGCCGCGGTCCTGACCGCCGGACTCGCGCTTTCGGCGGCGGTGCGGGCGCGCGCCGCCGACGATGCGCCTCGCGCCGCCGGAGTGCAGGCGTCCCCCGCGCGCGTGTACCGCGTGCCGATCCACGGGACGATCGAGCTCGGGCTCGCGCCCTTCGTGGCACGCTCGCTGGATGAGGCGCGCGAGTCGGGCGCCGCCGCGGTGATCCTCGTGCTCGACACGCCCGGGGGTCGAGTGGACGCGGCGTGGGCGATCATCGACGCGATCCGCGACTCCGACGTCCCCGTGTACGCGTGGGTCGATCGGCGCGCGCTGTCGGCCGGCGCGATGATCGCGCTGGCCGCGGATCGGATCTACGTACGCCCCGGCTCGACCATCGGGGCGGCCACACCGGTCACGGGCGGGGGCAAGAAGGCCTCGGAGAAGATGGTCAGCGCCATGCGCTCGGAGTTCCGCGCGCTGGCGGAGGCGCGCGGCCTCGATCCCCGTCTGGCCGAGGCCATGGTGGACGAGACGGTCGAGGTGCCGGGCGTCGTCGAGGCGGGCCGCCTGCTCACCCTGACGGGGCGCGAGGCCCTGTCGCTGGGCGTCGCGAACGGGAGCGCCGACGATCTCGCGGAGCTGCTCTCCGATGTCGGGATCGCGTCCGCGACTCCGGTGGACATGACCCCGAACTGGGCGGAGGCGCTCGTCCGCTTCCTGACCAACCCGGCCGTGGCGCCGATGCTGCTGAGCTTCGGCTTCCTGGGGCTCCTGATCGAGATCAAGACGCCGACGTTCGGGGTCGCCGGGGCGATCGGCCTCGCGGCCCTGGCGGCCTTCTTCGGCGCGCACTACCTGGTGCGCCTCGCGGGCATGGAGGAGATCCTCCTGTTCGGCGCGGGCGTCATCCTCGTGGCGGCGGAGGTGCTCGTGATCCCCGGCTTCGGCATCGCCGGCATCCTCGGCGGGGCGGCGATCCTCGGTGGTGCCACGTTGAGCATGGTGGGGAGCGTGGCGAGCCTCGGGGACGTGGTGAACGCCGTCGGCCTCGTGTCGCTGTCGCTCATCCTCGTCGCCATAGCCGCCTGGGCGCTGCTCCGCCACCTGCCATCGAGCCGACGCCTGTCCGGCGTGTTCCTGCGGGAATCCACCAGCCGGGAGACCGGGTATCTGTCCGCGCCCGATCGCATGGACCTGATCGGCAAGACCGGCCGGGCGATCACGGACCTGCGGCCGGCCGGCACCGCCCTCATCGGGGAGGAGCGCCTGGACGTGGTCACCGAGGGCCCGTGGATCGAGCAGGGCACCGACATCCGCGTGGTCAGCGCCGAGGGCTACCGCCACGTCGTGCGCGCCCTCGATCCCGAGCAGGCCCTCGAGCCCCGCGAGAGGAGTGAAGCCGGCGAATAGCCGCGCGGGAACCGGGTATCCGACACCGGGAGCGCCCGCCGAGCACGACCGCCACCGACGCGTTCGCGCGCCCAACCCGAGACATCCGAGGAGAAGATGAACGATATCGCCGCCACCAGCATCGTGTTCCTGTTCCTGGGGGCCCTCCTCCTGCTGCTGGTGTTCTGGGCCATCCCGGTACGCCTGTGGGTGACGGCGCTCGCCTCGGGGGTGCGGATCGGGCTCGGGAGCCTCGTCGGGATGCGGCTACGCAAGGTGCACCCGCCGTCGATCGTGTATCCGATGATCAGCGCCACCAAGGCCGGCCTGGTGCTCAACGCGAACGAGCTCGAGGCCCACTACCTGGCCGGGGGCAACGTGGAGCGGGTGGTCAACGCGCTCATCTCCTCCGACAAGGCGAACATCGAGCTCCCCTTCAACCGGGCCGCCGCCATCGACCTCGCGGGTCGGGACGTGCTGGATGCGGTCCAGGTGTCGGTGAACCCGCGGGTCATCAACACGCCGAAGGTCGCCGCCATGGCCAAGGACGGGATCCAGCTCATCGCGATCGCGCGGGTCACCGTGCGGGCCAACATCAACCGGCTGGTCGGCGGCGCCGGGGAGGAAACGATCCTCGCCCGCGTCGGGGAGGGCATCGTGTCCACCATCGGGTCCGCCGAGTCGCACAAGGCCGTGCTCGAGAACCCAGACAACATCTCGAAGACGGTTCTGGCCAAGGGGCTCGACAGCGGAACCGCGTTCGAGATCCTGTCGATCGACATCGCCGACGTCGATGTGGGGAAGAACATCGGGGCCGAGCTGCAGACCGATCAGGCCGAGGCCGACAAACGAATCGCACAGGCGAAGGCAGAGGAGCGCCGCGCGATGGCGGTGGCGACCGAGCAGGAGAACCGCGCCCAGGTGGAGGCGATGCGCGCCGAGCTCGTGCGCGCGGAGTCGCAGGTGCCGCTCGCGATCGCCGAGGCCTTCAAGTCGGGGAATCTCGGGATCATGGATTACATGAGATACCGTAACATACAGAGCGACACGCAGATGCGGCGTTCGATCGCCAGCCCCGACGACTCGGTGAACGAGGCCTCCTGATCCGTGGGAGACGGACTCGAGATCCTGTTCTGGCTGGCGGTGTTCGTGATCATCGCGCTTCGCAGCGCGAGTCGGACCCGCAGCCGCACGCCCCCCTCCCGGCCGGAAGGGGCGGGCGCCGACCGGCCGCCGTCCACACCGGCCCTCGAGCGACGGGGCGTGCTCGCCGACCTCATGCGCCAGATCGAGGCGCAGGTGGAGGCCCAGCGACGCGAGGCCGAGACACGTGCGCGGGCCGGGGAGGAGGTCCTGGAGACGCGGCTCTCGGCCCCCGCCGGGCGGCGGCCGACGGCTCCGGAGCGTCGGTCGAGGCGTCCGCCGGTGCCCCCGGATCGACGACCGCCGACGCCGCTCCCGGGCGGCCAGGGTACCTACGTGGTCCCGGGCCGGCTGGTCCAGGCTCCGGACCGCGTCTCGGTCGCTCGGGCGCCGGAGGCCGCCGCGCTCGTCCGAGACAGCGGCACGTCGGCGCTCGGGGAGGACCGGTCCGAGGGCGAGGCGGGGCTCGAGACCCTGCCGCGACGCGGGGCGTCCCGAGAGGGGCTCGGCCGCCTTGACCGCTACGAGCCACGCCGCCGGGCGATCCTGCTCGGCGAGCTGCTCGGGCCCCCGCCCGGCCTCACCGGCCGAACGGCAGTGGAGCGGAGGCTGGAAGAGATCGGCTGACGCTGGCGAGCCGTGACCAGCCGGTCCGCGGGCCGGGCGCGAGCCGGCACCAGCCGTTCAGCGATCGTCGCGGAACGGGGACCGCTTCCCGGGGGATCCCGAATCGTCGCCGAACGGCGATGGGCGCTCGTTTGCGGGGCGCGCGCCGTCGCGGAAGGGCGACGGCGCGCCGGGTCGCGTCACGGGACGCGCGTCGGCGAGGATCCGCCGGAGCTCCTGCTCGCTGAGCTCGAATGGATCGCGCGCGTACAGGGGCGGGCGGCCACGTCGCGTCGCGTCGCCGGCCCCCGATACGGGCTCGAAGCGCCATTCGCCGCTCGCCTCGATCCGGATCTCCCACCGTCCCCCGTTCTCGGCGCTGAATCGTCGGTATCCCATCTAGACCTCCTTCGTCGGGTGGCTCTCCTTGCGGACCAGGAACGCTGTTCCGACGAGCGCGATCGTCGCGAACGCGAACCACTGGATCGCGTAGGACAGATGCGGCCCGGTGCCCCGATCGAGGTCGCGCGGCGGCGCGAGCGCCGCGACGTCGAGCCCGTCGTCCTCGGCCCGCACCACGAACGGGAGCACGGGACCCGGAAGACGCCCGGCGATGAGCCCGACATCGGCCCCCGCCAGGGCGAGGTGCTCCCGCCCGTCGAGCGACAACTCGATCGGGCTCCCGGCGCGTCCCTCCCGGGAGGGAAGTAGCGTCCCGTCCACGGTCACCACGCTCGAATCCGCGAAGCCCTCCGGCCATCCGTCCGACAGCTCGGGGCGCAGCGCATCCGGGGCCGAAAGGAAGCCACGCAGCACGAGCAGTGCGCCCGCCGCGGTGTGCAGGGGCGTGAGCAGCTCGACCCCCGGGCGGCCCTCCCGGGTCCGTCCACGGAGGACGATCTCGCGCTCGCGGTCGTAGCGGCCCGCGACCCGGACGCGCCGGTACACGAGGCCGGTCGTGTCTTCGGAGAGCGCGTTGGGGTCTCCCGGCGCGGCGGTCCAGTCGAGCACGGGGAGGGCCCCCCGCTCGTCGATGGTGCGCAGCGTGGCCACACGCTGTGCCCGACGATCCAGCTGCCACACCCCGAGCCGCACGAACAGCGCCGCGAACGACACGGCGATCACGTACAGCGTGATCTTCCTGGCTCTGGACATCCCCGACCCCGTGTGTGGACGCGAAACCCACGCTCGGTGGTGAACATATCGCCGGGTGACGCCTTGCTCACCGGGCCGCCGACTCGTGATCTTTGCGGCGCCCCTGCGCCACCCCCTGACCGGAGCCGCCAGATGATCGTCCCGAGTCCCCACCCGGACGTCACGATCCCCGATGTCACGCTGAGCGAGCTGGTGTTCGAGAATCTGGAGGCGCGCTCCGACACGTCCGCCTTCATCGATGCCTCCACGGGGCGGTCGCTCAGCTACGGGGAGCTCCTCGAGCAGTCGACCGCGCTCGCGCACGCCCTCATCGCGCGCGGGCTCGAGCCCGGAGACGTCGTGGCGCTGTGCAGCCCGAACCTGCCCGAGTACGCGGTGGCCTTCCACGGGGCCGCCATGGCCGGCGGGTGCAACACGACCCTCAACCCGCTCCAGACCGTGGACGAGATCGTGCATCAGGTCGGCGACTCGGGCGCTCGCGTGTTCGTCACGATCCCGGCTCTGCTGGACAAGGCCCGCGAGGTGGCGGCCCGAACGAGCATCGAGGAGATCGTGGTGTTCGGCGAGGCCGCGGGGGCGATCCCGCTCGCCAGCCTCCTCGAGGAGGGTCGGGAGGCGTCCGGCGATGGTGTCGCCGCGACGCCGGGTCGCATCCCCGGTCGGATCGGCGACCCGTCGGAGCACCTCGTCGCGCTGCCGTACTCGAGCGGGACCACCGGCCGCTGCAAGGGGGTGATGCTCACGCACCGCAACCTCGTCGCGAACATCACGCAGTGCCACATGGTGAATCCGATCGAGCCGGAGGCGGTGGTCGTCGCCGTGCTGCCGTTCTTCCACATCTACGGCATGGTCGTGATCATGTGCGCCGGTCTGAGCGCCGGCGCCACACTGGTGACCCTGCCGCGGTTCGAGCTCGAGGCGTTCCTCGAAACGATCCAAACGCACCGGGTCACGCGAGCCTACGTGGTGCCGCCCATCGTGCTCGCACTCGCCAAGCACCCGATGGTCGACTCGTACGACCTCTCGTCGCTGCGCTACATCATGTCGGGGGCTGCGCCGCTCGGGGCGGAGGTGGCGCGCGCCTGTCAGGATCGGCTCGGGTGCGAAGTCACTCAGGGGTACGGGCTCACGGAGACGAGCCCGGTGACGCATTTTCGACCGTGGGGCTGGGGCGGTGATGCGTGCATCGCCTCCGTGGGTCCGAGCCTCCCCTCGACCCAGGTCCTCATCGCGGACCTGGAGACCGGTGAGCCCCTCCCCCGCGGAGAGACGGGCGAGGTGTGGATCCGCGGCCCGCAGGTGATGTCGGGGTACCTGAACCGGCCCGACGCCACGGCGCGCACGATCGACGAACGGGGCTGGCTGCACACCGGCGACGTGGGCCGCGTGGCCGAGGACGGATCGCTGACGATCGTCGACCGCGCCAAGGAGCTCATCAAGTACAAGGGCTTCCAGGTCCCGCCGGCGGAGCTCGAGGACGTATTGCTGTCGCACCCCGCCGTGCAGGACGCGGCGGTCATCCCCATCCCCCATGAAGAGGCCGGCGAGGTTCCCAAGGCCTTCGTCGTCGTGGCCGGACAGGTCGGCGAGGACGAGCTGGCGGCGTATGTGGCGGAACGGGTCGCACCCTACAAGAAGATCCGCTGCTTCGAGTTCACCGATCGGATCCCCAAGTCGCCTTCCGGCAAGATCTTGCGGCGCATCCTCCTGGAGCGCGAACGCCAGGCCGCGGCACTCGCCCGGGACGCCTGACACCGCCCTCGAGGACACGCGGTCCGGTATGGAATCTGCGTCTGGACGCTTCCTTTCGGCGGGGCGGCTCCCGCTCTCGAACCCGGTGTCACGACTTGAGAGGGAGGGCGTTGATCAGCGCGACGCTGATGTGGCGTGAGGGGTCGGAGGGTACCGTCGTGGCGATGACCGATTCCGGCGGACGCCCGCGCGCCCCCCGACCGTCCCTGTGCATCGTCAACTACAACGGGGCGAGGTTCCTCGAGGCCACGATCGAGGCGGCGCTCGCCGAGGCCGACGGCTTCGGAGAGCTGCTGCTCGTGGACAACGGCTCCGACGACGACAGCCTCGCGATCGCCGCCCGCTTCCCGACCCTCCGGGTCATCGCGCTCGGGGAGAATCGGGGGGCCGGGGCGGTCCGCAACGCGGCGATCCGCGCGGCGGCCTCCGATCTCATCATGCTCGTGGACAGCGACGTCCGCCTGGTTCCGGGGTGTACGGCGCGGCTCACCGAGGCGCTCGCGCGCCGCCCGGATGCGTCGGTGGCGATGCCGCGCATCCTGTACGACTTCGATCGCCGGCTCGTGCAGTACGATGGGGCGGATTTCCACTACCTCGGCCTCCAGAGCATCCGGCATCGCGACGTGCCGGCGGCGGGGCTGGACGATGCCGTCCGCGAGATCGGCTCGGTGATCACGGCCTGTGTCCTGGTGGACCGCCGCACGACGGGGCTCGACCCGTTCGACGAGGACTTCTTCATCTATCTCGAGGACCATGACTTCGGGGTTCGGATCCGGTCGCGCGGGTACACGCTGCTCTCGGTGCCGGCCGCCCGCTGTCTGCACGCGGAAGGAACGCCCGGGCTCTCGATCCGGGCCCTGGGAGCGTACTCGAAGCTCCGGGTGTTCTGTCTCATCCGGAACCGGTGGCAGTTCATCGCCAAGAACTACGAGGCGCGCACCCTGCTCCTCGTGGGGCCGATGTTCGCCGTGTACGAGGCGTCCCAGCTGATCGCGGTGGTCAAGAAGGGCTGGTTCGGCGAGTGGGCGCGCGCGCTGGGCTGGATGGTGCGCCACGCCCCCGACATCTTCCGGCGCCGGCGCGAGGTGCAGACGCGGCGGACTCGGTCCGACCGCGCGCTGCTCGCCGGCGGTCCGATTCCTTTCCGGGAGGAGCTGGTGACGGGTCCGACAGAGAGGTGGGGGAGGGAGGCCCTCGACGGTCTCGTGTCGCTCTACTGGCAGTGGGTGGGGCCGCTGGTTTGAGTACCGGCAGAGCGCTGGACGTCGCCGTGGTCGCCGCCTGCCCCTTCCCGGAGCCGCGCGGTACCCCGGTCAGGGTTCTGCGGCTGTCCGAGGCGGTCGCCTTGCACGGACACCGCGTCCGCGTGTTCACCTATCACCTGGGGACCGGCCGCGTCCCCGAGTCTCTCGAGGTGCGGCGCACGCCCAGCATCGCCACGTATCGAAAGACCACGCCCGGCCCCAGCGTGCAGAAGCTCCTCGTGGTGGACCCCGTGCTCGCGCGGGTGCTGAGGAAGTCCCTGCGCGAGCGGCCGGTGGACGTGATCCACGCGCACCACTACGAGGGCCTGCTCGTCGCCCTGTGGGGAGCGGCGGGTCTCGGGATCCCGGTCGTGTACGATGCGCACACCATGCTCTCGACGGAGCTTACCGGGTACGGAATCCCGCTTCCGGGTCCGCTGCTGCGGGTCATCGGACGGCAGCTGGACCGCCACGTGCCGCGTCGCGCCGATCACGTAATCGCGGTGAGCGACACGATCGCCGACAAGCTCGGCGCGTTCGGGGTCGGACCCGACGACGTGACCGTGGCCTCGGACGGGATCGAGGACGAATTCCTCATCGAGCCCGAGGGCTCCTCGCTCCCGGCCGCGCCGGGAGGGGCGCCCACGCTCGTGTTCGCCGGCAACCTGGCCCTGTACCAGGGGATCGACGTCCTGCTGAAAGCGCTCGCCCGGGTGCGGGCCCGGCACCCCGATGTCGGGCTGCGGTTGCTCACTGACTCCTCGTTTCGCCCCTACGAGGAGCTCGCCCGCCGCCTCGGCGTGCGGGACGCGGTCGCGATCGAGCATGTGTCGCTGGCGGATCTGCCGCTCGCCCTCCGCCGTTCCGAGGTGGCCCTCAATCCCCGCGTGGACTGCGACGGGATTCCACTCAAGCTCCTCAACTACATGGGGGCCGCGCGTCCCGTCGTCTCCTTCGAGGGGTCGGCGCCGGTCGTACGGAACGGCGAGACCGGGCTCCTGGTGGAGAACGGGTCGGTCGACGGCTTCGCGGAGGCCATCCTCCAGCTCCTCGCGGACCCGTCTCGCGCGCGCGAAATCGGCCTCGCGGCGCACCGCTACGTGAAGGAGCATCACCGGTGGTCCTCGATCGCGACCCGCGTGGAGGCCGTGTACGCCGACCTCGTCGGGTCATGACGTCGCGGGCGCGTGGTCGTCTGTCGATCTGCTATCTGGTGCCGGGCCATCGATTGCTGCCCTCCGCGGGCCCGAGCCGCAACGTGCTCAGCCTGGCCCGGGCGATGGCGGAGGATGCCGACGTCACGGTCGCGTTCCGGGACCGCCGTTCGGGCGCGGACCTCGCCCCGGTCGCCGTGCGCGAGATCGACCCGGCGCCGGGGGGCGAGACGGCCCGCGCCACGGATGACGCCGCCTTGCGCGGCGTGAGCTACCTCGACTTCATGAGGTACATGGGAGCGCTGCGACGGTTCGTGAAGACCACGGCGGCCGACTTCGACGTAGTGCTCGAGAAGAGCTGGCTCCTTTCCGGACGCGCCTCCGTCCTGTACCGGGCCTCGGGGGTCACCGCCATTCCGGTCGAGAACGTCGTCCCGGCGCTCAGCTCCGCCGGACGTCACGATGTCGCGAGCCGGGCCCGGATGGCGGTCGGGCGCTGGCTGACCGGTCGAAGCCTGAGGCGCGCCCCTCGCGTCATCGCCGAGACGCCCGCGCTCCAAGCGTCGCTCGCCGGTCGCTACGGGATCGTCCCGGCGCGGATCACGGTCGTCCCCCTCGGGGTGGACCGTGAGCTCTTCCGTCCCGCCGACCGCGACGAGGCACGCGCCGCCCTCGGTCTGCCGCCGGACGCGCTGCTCGTCCTGTACGTCGGGGTCCTGGATCGCATCCATGATCTCGGGCCGGTGATCCGCGGCCTGCGGGCGGCCCCATCGGCGACGCTCGAGGTGGTCGGCGATGGTCCGCTCGGCCCGGCGTACGCCGAGCTCGCCGAGCGGCTCGACGCGCCGGTGAGATTCCGCGGCCGCGTCGCGCACCGCGAGGTGCTCCACTGGGTGGCGGCCGCGGACGTGTGCGTCGCGCCGTACGACCCCGCCGCCTTCTACCGGGGTGAGGTGACCTACTCGACGCTCAAGATCCGCGAGTATCTGGCCGCGGGTCGTCCCGTGCTGAGCGTACGATCCGGCTCGATCCCCGACCTGATCGAGGAGGGGCGCACCGGCTTCCTCGTCACGCACGACGACGAATCGTGGGCCCGCGCGCTCGCCGACCTTCCCGACCGGAATGCGCTGCGGGCCATGGGGGACCGGGCCGCGGCGGCGCCGGTGCGTGGCTGGAGCGATGTGGCGGCCGACTACCTCGCCATCTGCGTGGACGCGGTGCGGGAGGGGCGTCCATGACCTCGACGATCGTCGCCTTCCTACGCGTCCTGGCGGCCGTGCTGCTCGCCGGGTACGCCCTGTTCCAGTGGCGCATGGCCCGCTCGCTGGGCCGGGTCTGCACGGACCCCGGAGAGCGACAGCGGGGGTGGGCCGGGCTGCGCGACGCCCGGTGGCCGCCGGGGCTCCCCGTCGCCGTGTCGCTCGGAGCGCTCGGCTGGATTCTCCTCGCGGGGCTCGCCGTTCTCGCCCTGGGCCCGGATCTGTTCGGACGGCGGGGCCCGGTCGGCGCGGAGGCGCTCCTCCTCGGGGCCGCGCTCGCCGCCCACGCGATCGTGGTCCGCACCGCCGGCGTGGCCTCGCGAGCCCTGTTCATGGTCCTCGTGCTGGGGGCCGCGTTCGTCGGCGTGGCTCCGCGCCCCGGGTTCGACCGGTACACGCTGGCGCTCGGGATCCACGTGCTGGCGGCGGCGCTGTGGCTCGGACACATGTTCTTCTGGTCGCTCGTTTCCGGGCCGGCCCTCAAGCGGCTGGACGATCGCGATCTCGGCGGCCGGCTGCGGGCCCTCAGCCTCGAGGGAGGGGGGCTCGGGTGGCCGGCGCTCGCCGTCCTGTTCGTCACCGGATGGTACCTGTTGTGGCGCCGGGGTCTCGTGCCGGCCGATCTGGTCTCGGGGGCCCTCCTCGGGCAGCGGTTCGGGGTCGCGCTCGACGCGAAGCTCCTCCTCGTGCTGCTCATGGTCCTCTACCAGGCCGTGTTCGGTCACCGCGAGGCGCCGCGCGCCATCTACGCCGATATGCTGGCGGCCATCGCCGTGCTCGCGCTCGCCGTGGTGCTCACCGGTGTCTGAGCCGCGCCGCGGCCCGCTCATGCTGATCGGCCTCGACCTCGGGGACGGCGGGCTGATCGAGGCATGGGCCCGCGCCGGAGCGCTCCCGACGCTGGCACGGTTGCTCGGGGACGCGGCGCCGCGGGCCCTCGCATCCCCGGTGGACACGCTGCACGTGTCGGCGTGGCCCTCGCTGTATACGGGGTCTCCGCCGGGCGAGCACGGCGTGTACTTCACCTTCCAGCCGGTTCCCGGGGTACAGGGCCACCGACGGTTCCACGAGGGGCTGTACGGCCGCCCGACATTCTGGAGCCTCCTCGATCGGGCCGGTGTCCGGGCGACCGTGTTCGACGCGCCGTACACCCACCCCGAGCCGGGCTCCGGGGCCGTGCAGCTGTTCGACTGGGGCGTGTGGGCGAAGTACCTGGGCGAGCGCTCCTCGCCGCCGGAGCTCGTCCGGCGGCTCCGCAGGGCCCAGGGGGCGTATCCGCTCGGGCTCGAGGCGCACGACGTCGGCCTCGACGCGATCCGGCCCGAGCACATCGGACCGAAGCTCGTCGAGGCGGCGGCGGCGCGGACCGAGGCGGCCTGCTGGCTGCTCGACGAGGCGCCCGCCGATCTGAACCTGCTCGTGTTCGGAGAGACGCACCCCGGCGCACACTACCTGTGGCCACCGGGGCTCGAGCGCCCCGGCGGCGAGGGCGAGGCTCTCGCGGTCGACGATCCGCGCTGGAAGCCGCTCGCGGCACTCTACCGGGAGATCGACCGCGGGATCGGTCGCATCCTCGACCGGGTGCCCGACGACGCGACCGTGGTCGTGTTCTCGCCCGACTCGATCGTCGCGAACTACGGCGCCTGGCACCTGCTTCCCGAGGTGCTCCGCCGCCTGGGACACCTGCACGAGCCGGGGCCCGCAGAGGGTTCGGGCGAGCCGACCCCCCGGCCCGGACTCGTGCGCCGGATCCGCGATCTGCTGCCGCGCGACTTCCGCAAGTCACTGGCACGGTACATGCCTGTGGCGCTGCGGGATCGTCTCGCGCGGCAGGTGGATACGGCGTTCGTGGACTGGTCCCGGACCCGGGCGTTCTGTCTCCCGACCGATCTCGAGGGGCTGGTCCGCATCAACCTGTGCGGACGCGAGCCCGAGGGGATCGTCGCGCCGGGCGATTACGAGGCGCTGTGCGACGAGGTATCCGCGTCGCTCCGGCGGCTGGAATCGCCGGCGGGCGAGCGCGTCGTGCGCGAGGTGGTGCGCACGAGGGACCGCTTCCCCGGTGCGCGCGTCGATCACCTGCCGGATCTCATCGTATTGTGGGAGCCGAAGGGGCAGCTCCGGGAGGTCCGCTCGGCCGAGGTGGGCTCGGTCGTCGGCGCCTCGCCGGATGGACGTCCCGGGACGCACGGCGCGCCGGGGTTTCTGATCGCGAGCGGCCCCGGAGCCGACGACTGGCGGCGGGTGCAGCACGTCGAGGACGTGACGGGCATCGCGCTCGAATGGTTCGACATCGAGACAGGGGAACGATGACACCGGAGGCGTCAGCGTCGGCGCGACGCGTGCGAGGGGACGAATGGTGAGAATCCTCCAGATCGGCGTGGGCCTCCGCGGAGGCCATTGGGCGCGCTTCGTGCGCGAGCACCACGACTTCGTTCCGGTGGCCTACGTCGATCCGGATGCCGCCGGCCGTGAGCGCGCGCGCGCGCTGGGCGACGGGGCGGCCCGCGTGTTCGAGGATCTCGAGGAGGCCCTGGATGCCGTCGAGGCCGATGCGGCGCTCATCGCCTCGCCGTCGGCCTTCCACGCGGCGCACGCGATGCGCGCCCTGGAAGCGGGGCTGACGGTGTTCGTGGAGAAGCCGTTCGCCGAGACCGTGGAGTCGGCTCTGGAGGTCCTGCGGGTCGCGGAGTCGACCGGGCACGTGGTGATGGTGGGGGAGAACTACCGCTTCCGACCGGCAGAGCGCACGGTGCGGGCCCTGGTCGAGGAGGGCAGGGTGGGAGCGATCGACCACGCTACGCTGGTCGACCGGCGGCACATGCCGAGCGGCACGGAGGGCCCGTGGCTGGCCCGGATCGAGTATCCGCAGCTCCAGGAGATCGCGATCCACCACTTCGACAGCCTGCGGTTCATGCTCGGGGAACGGCCGGCGGCGATCACCGCCCACGCCTGGAATCCCCCCAGCTCGGACTACCGTCACGGGGCGTGCACGCAGGCGCTCATCGAGTTCGAGCGGGTGCGGGCCCAGTATCTCGGCACCCTGACGTCGGGGCGCTTCTCGTTCTCGCTCACCCTCGAAGGGGAGACGGGGGAGATCTGGACGAACCGCAAGTGGGTGTTCGTCCGTTCCGCCGGAGCGCGCATCCCGAGCTTCGTGCGCAACGTCCCGGCCCCGAAGGGGGACGCCGACAAGTACCCCCGCGAGGGCACGACCTCGCTCCTCGATCAGCTCCGCGATCTCGTGGAGCGTGGCATCCCGCCCGAGACCGTGGGCACCGACAACATCTGGAACGTCGCGATGGTCGAAGCGGCGAAGCGATCGGATCGGGAGCGTCGCGTGGTGCCGATCGACGAGGTATACGACGGGTCCGCAGCGACGCCGGGCGCGAGCTAGGACGCGCACGGCATCGCGGATGAGCCGCCTCCTCGTGATCGGGCTGGACAGCGCCGACGCCGACCTCATCGAGCGCTGGGCGTCGGAGGGAGACCTGCCCACCTTCGCCCGCGTACGCGCGGAGGGGGCATGGGGACGCCTCGCGACGTCCTCGGAGCTCATGCACGTGTCGGGGTGGCCCTCGCTGTACACGGGGCTCGACCCGGCCCGCCACGGACTCTACCACGCCTACCAGGCGCGCGAGGGGCTGCGGGGCGTGGAGCGGGCGCGCCCGGAACGGATCGGCGCCGACCCGTTCTGGGTCGATCTCGATCGGGCAGGGCGTCGGGTCATCGTCATGGATGCCTTCATGACCGCCCCGCTCGACGCGTTCTCCGGCATCCAGATCCTCGAGTACGGGACGTGGACGTGGTTCGGCGCCCCCGAGACGCGCCCCCGCGCGCTCGGCCGCGAGATCGCGCGACGGTTCGGCTCCTACCCGGGGCCCGAGCACCTCGAGGTCCTCGATGTGCCGGACCCGATCCCGTTCCGCGACCGGCTGGTGGAGGGGGTAGGCAGGAAGACGGAGGTCGTGGAGTGGCTCGTGCGCGAGCACGAGTGGGACACGCTGTTCGTGACCTTCGGCGAGACCCACGGCGCGGGGCACTACCTGTGGCACCACGACGACCGGCGCTACCCGGCGGACAGGGCGCGCACCGATCGGGCTCCCCACCCGCTGCGCGACGTGTACATGGCGATCGATGCGGCCCTCGCCCGGCTCCTTGGTCGGGTCGCCACGGACGTCACCGTTCTTATCGTGTCGGTGGACGGGATGGGACCCAACCATGCCGCGCCCGGCCACGTGCCCGAGATCCTCGACCGCCTCGATCTGTTCCACGGGGCGGGGGTCGGAGGAGGCCCCGCGGGAGACGAAGCCGGTCAGTCGCCCGGCCTCCTTGCCCGGGCTCGCGCCATGGTGCCGCTCCCGGTGCGACAGGCCGTGTCACGCTGTCTCCCGCGCCGGCTCCACTACCAGCTCAGCATGCGCTGGGTGAACGACGCGGTCGACTGGGAACGCACCCGGGCCTTCTGCGTACCGAACTCGAACGAGGCGTACGTGCGCGTCCGCCGCGCCGGACGGGATCCCGGCGGCCGGGAGACGGACGCCTCGTACGCCGACATCCTGGACCTCGTCGCCCGCGCCGGGGTCTCGCTCCGGGGTGCCGGGAGCGGGCGGCCGGTGGCCCGGGACGTCGTGCGCGTGGACGACGTGCTCGCGGGGCCGCGGCGCGGGGACCTGCCCGACCTGGTGATCACCTGGGACGAGGACGCCGGGATCGAGCGACGCCTCGTGGCGGACGACATCGGCGTCGTCGAAGCGCCGTCGGGCTACGAGACCGCGCCGTTCTACACGGGCAACCACCGGCCGAACGCGTTCGCGCTCGCGCGCGGGCCGGCGGTCGTGCCCGGTTCCTCGATTTCGGGCGATGTGCGGGATGTGGCGCCCACGGCGTGCGCGCTTCTCGGCGTCGAGCCCCCCGCGCGCTACCAGGGTCGCGTGTGGACCGAGGTCACGGGGTGAGGCCCCGCGGCCGGTTCGTTCGCGGGAGAGGCTAGCCGCCGTGTGTGGCATCGCGGGGATCGTCTGTCTGAGGGCGGGGTGCACCGAGGACCACGCGCCCGCCGTGTCCGGCATGTGCGATGCGCTCGCGCACCGGGGCCCGGACGACGCGGATGTGTTCGTCGGCGCCGGCGTGTCGATGGGGGCGCGCCGCCTCGCGATCCAGGACCTCTCGCCGGCGGGTCGCATGCCGATGCGGGATGCCACCGGGCGCTGTTGCATCGCGTACAACGGCGAGATCTACAACTTCGCGGACCTCCGGGCCGAGCTCCGGGAGCGGGGTTACGCGTTCCGGTCCCGGTCGGACACGGAAGTGCTCCTCAACGCGTGGATCGAGTGGGGCGTCGCGTGCTTCCACCGGCTGGTCGGGATGTTCGCGTTCGCCGTCCACGATGCGGAGGAGGGGAGCGTGACCCTCGTCCGCGACCGCTTCGGCATCAAGCCCCTGTACTATCGCGAGCGACAGGGGCACCTCCAGTTCGCCTCGGAGACGAAGGCGCTCCCCTGTCTGGCCGAGGCCGGGGTCGACGCGCACAGCCTGATGGAATGGTCGCTGTACCGGAACATCGACGCGCTCACGCGCGACACGATGTTCCGTGGCATCGTGTCCGTCCTGCCCGGCGAGGCCGTCCGTATCCAGGGCGGCGAGATCGAGCGGCGGCGCGTTTACTCCCCCATCGACGGGGTGGACCGGGAGGAGTTCGAGCGGCTCGGCAAGGCCCCGACGCTCGAGGTGATCTCGGCGCTGGGAGAGCAGGTCGAGATCGCGGTCCGCTCGCGCCTGGTGGCCGATGTGCCCGTGGGCACGCTGCTCAGCGGGGGGCTGGACTCGAGCCTCGTGACGGCGATCGCGGCGCGGCACCACGGCCGCTTCACGGCGTTCAACGTGGCCCTCCCGGACCACGAGCGACTGGACGAGTCGCGGCATGCCACGCATGTCGCCCGCCATCTCGGGGTGGATCTGGTGACCGCGCCGCTCACCGGAGAGGCGTTCCGGCGTGCCCTGCCGCGCGTCGTCTTCCACTCGGACATGCCGATCACGCACCCGAACTCGGTGGCGTACGATCTCATCACCGCCGTCGCGCGCGAACGGGGGGTGATCGTGCTGCTCACGGGCGAAGGGGCCGACGAGCTGTTCGGCGGGTACAGCTGGAACTATCGCCGCCGCCGCACGCTCCTCCGTATCGCGTCGCTGCTCGACACGCTGCCTGCGCGATTGCGCGGCGTGCTCGCCCTGGTCACCTACTCGATGGTGGGCCTGCCGGCTACGAGCTGGCGGTTCCGCGAGCTTCTGCCCCAGACCGTGGACCTCATCGACCGCTACGCGCGGCGCGATTGGCTCGAGCGCTGTACGGCGGCGTACGACTTCGTTCCAGGCAGGTTCGACCGGTCGGTGCTGGGGGCCATGTTGGCCGATCTGTACGACTTCCTCGCGCCCCTTCTCCGCCGGCTCGACCGCATGTCCATGGCCAACTCGGTCGAGTGCCGGGTCCCGTTCCTCGACCACCGTCTCGCCCACCTCGCGACCGCGCTCCCGCTCTCCTACCGCCTCGGACGACGCTCGGACAAGTGGGTCCTGAAGCGGGTGGCCGGCCGCTACGTGCCGGACGAGATCCTGCGCCGCAAGAAGGTGGGCTTCCCGCTTCCGACGGCCGAGTTCATCGCGCCCCTCCTCTCCCCGCGGCTGTTCCGCGATGGGTTCCTCGTCAGGGACCTCGGCCTCCAGTGGCCGGGGGTGGCGCGCCAGCTCGAGCGGGGCTCCCGGGGGGAGGACGATGCGTTCGGAGTGCTGACGCTCGAGCTGTGGGGACGCCTGTTCCTCCGCGGCGAGACGGTCGCCGAGCTCGAAGCGCGTCTCGCGGAGCTCGAATCGTGATGGTTCCGACCGCGCCGGGGTGGATCTCGCCGTGACGCGGGCGGCGGAGAAGGAGCGCGACCTCGGGACGCCCTCCGAGCGCGCGGCTCGAGGAACGGCGTCGCTCACCGCCGCCCATGGAGGCCTCATGGTGGCGGGGTACGTGGTGGCCGTCATCCTCGCCCGCCACCTCGGCCCCTCGCTGTACGGAGTGTACGGGATCGTCTATTCGGTGCTCCTGGGAGCCGAGCTCATGGGCCGGCTGGGCGTTCCCCAGGCCCTGAGCCGACTCATCGCGCAGCGCGAAGGCGCGCCCCGCGACCTCGAGGCCACCGGGATCACCCTCACCGGTCTGATCTACCTGCCCCTGTTCATCGCCTTCTGGGTCGCGGCACCGTGGTTGGGCGAGGTGCTCAACGTCGCGCAGGGGGCGCGGCTGTTCAGATTCGCCGCCATCGACATCCCCTTCTTCGGGCTCTACTTCACGGTCTCGAACATCCTGGCCGGGCGGCGCGACTTCGGCGGCGAGAGCACCGCCATCTTCCTCTACGCTGCGGCCAAGATCGTCGGAATCCTGATCCTCGCGGCGACCCGGGTGACCATCGAGGGAGCGCTGCTCGTCAATGCCGCGGCCTCCGTCGTGACGCTCGGGTTCCTCGCGACGAGGGTCGGCCTCGCATCGATTCGGCCGAGCCTACGCGATGCGCGCGTCGTGATCCGGCTGGCCTGGTGGATGGGGTTGTTCACCTTCTCGGCCCAGGCCCTCGTCAACCTCGACCTGTGGGCCCTGAACGCTATGGGCGGCAACATCCCGTCCGGCGTGAAGGGTCTGTACGTGGGCGCCACGAACCTCGCCCGGATCGCCAACGTGATGGCGTTCGTGATGACCTCCGTGCTCATCCCCACGATCGCCGAGGCGTTGTCGAGGGGGGACGTGGAGCTCGTCGGACGGGCCGCGCGCGGGGCCGGACGATTCCTCATCGTGTCGCTCCTCCCCGTGGCGGCCATCGGCGGCGGCAACGCCGGCGACATCATGGCGTTGGTGTACTCGGAGCCCTATCGAGCCGGGGCCTCCTACATGACGCTCCTCGTGGTGAGCCACGGCATGCTGTTCACCATGTACGTCGCCCTCGCTAGCATGCTCATCGGGATCTCGTTCGAGATCGAGGCCGCCCTGATCTCCTTGGCCGCCGTGCCGATCGCGGCGGTGCTCGATTACCTTCTCATCGAGCGATTCGGCGCGATCGGGGCGCCGCTCGCCGCCGTCATGGCGCTCTCCGCCGTGGCCACCACGGTCGCCGCTCGCATACGACATCACCTCGGCGAGATCCTGACATGGCTCACCTTGTGGCGCGCGCTCGCGCTCGGCTCGCTCGCGTGGGCAGCGTCGGTCGTCATCGAGGCGCGGGGCCCGTTGCTACTCGTCGAGCTCGCCGGCGTGTCATCGGCGTACCTGCTGCTCGCCTTCGCCATCGGTCTGATCCGTGCCGAGGACCTCGAGCTGCTTCGACTGCGGAGGAGGGACACGTGAGGCGGAGGCCCCCGCGCCGGAATCAACGATCGAGCTGTCCGGGGGATGTCCCGGTTGCCGGGGTCGCCTCTCCCGACGTCCCCGTGCCCGACACGGCCAGCGAATCGAGCCCGCGGAGCACGATGTCCGCGATGACCCGGTTGCCCGCCGCATCCGGGTGACCGTCCACCTTGAAGAACAGCCGACGCCCTGCCTCGGCCTCGCTTCGGAGCCCGGGAGTGAGGTCGAGATACGGGATCCCGCGGTGCTTCAGAGCGGCCGCGAGGGGCTCGACGAGATGCGGCGTGGCCTCGTTCTCCGGAGACATGTACACCTCCTCCTTCGTCGGGAACAGGAGGACGACGAACCGCGTGCCGTCCGGCTCGGCGAGTCGTCGCGCCTCCTCGACCTGATCCAGCACCAGCTCGAAATCCCGGTGGCCGGGGTGCGCCCGGGTCACCGCGGAGCGATACACGGTCGGCGCCAGCACCATGTGGCTGCCGTCGGGGAACGTCAGTGTCTTGCCGGAGAAGGGAAGTCGTGCCGCCTTGCGCGCGGCGCGCAGCGCGACGAGGAGCCGGCTGTTCGAGAGCGAGAAGAAGCGGTGCTTCGGCTCGACATCCGGGACTTTGCCGCCGAAGTAGCGCCACACGTGGAAGTTCCCCGGCGCTCCCGCCGCCAGCCAGAGCTCGAACTGTCGGGCATCGTCGAAGTCGTTTCCGGGGAACAGCCCGAACAGCAGGACGCGCGGCGCGAGCGCGAGACCGAACCTCTCGTAGTTGCGGAGATACTGTTTCGGACCCGCCCCGGACACCCCGAGCGTGATCACCCGGTCCCCGTCCAGCTCACGCTCGAGGAGCCGCGGCCAGGCCTCCGCATCCTGGACGCCGTACCCCATGGTCTCGGAATCTCCGACGATCAGGACATCGACGCTGTCCGGCCACGGGCTGGGATTCCGGAACCCGTGCTCGTCCGTCCGGTAGCTGAACGTGAAGTCGCCCTGCCGAACCTCGATCGTGGTGTCGGGGGGGTTCAGGGTTCCGAGGTACGGGTCGCCCACCGAGCGCACGTTGCTCGTGCTCTCTGCCCATTCGAGCCGCAGCCGCGCTTCCGCCGGCAACAGGGCGGGGAAGATCCGCAACACGGCTTCGGCGGCGAGGGTCGCGAACAGGACGCTCCCGGCGAGGAGCGCGAGGTTCCCGAAGATCCGCCGCGTTCGCGTGCTCACCGGACCGGACCGGACATCGGGCCTTCGACCGATCGCGTTTTCTCGATGCCTCCCGCCGGGAGCCCGAGGCCCCCCGTCATGTTCATCCCCGAATCACCTCTCGAACCTGGGCCGCAAACGGATGGGCCCCTCAGGCCCCCCTCTTGCATGGCGCATCCGCATCCGGCGCGAGTCGGCATCGGGCGCGGACAGGACACGCGACTCCGCGCCGCCGGTGCGTCGCCACGCAACACGTGCAATGTTGAGGCCAGCGATCGTCGAATCGAGCGCGTCGAGACCACGGGGTCCCGGCCGGCAGGGCGGTGACGGGGGCGGAGGAGCATGGAGTCGGAACAAGCGGGGGGACCGAGGCTCACCGATCGCGCCTGCCGGCGGGGCTACTGGCGTGCCACGGTCTACTCGATCAGCCTCACCGAGCGTTTCACCGATCTCGATGGAATCCTCGGCAGCAACCTCCCATTCCTCGCTCCTGGGGGGACGCTCCTGATTCCCAATCTGCGGGGCGTCGACCGACGGTACCAGAAGGTCCTGGACCGACGCAACTGCGCCACACACCACCGGGTGGGCATGGACCCGTGGGGCCTCGGAGAGGGGAGCGACGCACCGTGACACGCCCGGAGGCCCGGCCGCCGGAAGCGCCGGCGAGCCCGAGGTCGGGCGAACAGGCACACCGTCGCGCGACGCGGCAGCTGCTCGTCGCGCGCGGGTATTTCATGGTCTGCGGGTACATCGTGGCCATGGTGCTGGCGCGGCAGCTACGCCCGGCCGATTTCGGGGTGTACGGCGTCATCGTGTCGGCCGTGGCGTGGATCCAGATGCTCGTCGCCGCAGGGATCCCGGGTGCCGCGTCGAAACTGGTGCCCGAGCATCCCGACGACCCGCGGACGATCGAGAGCTCCGTTCGTTTTCTCCTCGGGGTGATGTCGGTCGTGCTGTTCGTGGCCGGGTGGCTCGCGGCTCCGCTGATCGCCCGGGTATTCGACATCCCCTCGGGCACCACGCTGTTCCGGATCGCGCTCCTCGATATCCCGCTCACCGGGATGTACGTCGCGTATCAGGGGATCTTCACGGGGCACCGTCGGTTCGCGCCGCTCGCGATCGCTCACGCGACCTATGCGACGGCCAAGGTGATCGGTCTGGGCGTGCTGCTGTGGCTCGGTTTCTCGGTGGCCTCGGCGCTGCTGGTCAACGTGTCCGCGACGGCTCTCGTGCTCATCTACCTCTTCACCCGCTTTCCGCCACGCGCCTTCCGCCCCGGTCGTCCGGCACTGAGACAGATCGCCGCGTTCGCCATGCCGATGGGGCTGTACCTGGTGGCCCAGCAGGTGCTCATGAGCCTCGACCTTTGGTCGCTCAAGGCGCTGTGGCGGGGAAGCCAGGAGACGGTGGGGTACTACGTGGCATCCCTCACGATCGGCAAGACGCTTCTCGTGATCCCGGTCGTCCAGTCGGGGGTGCTGTTCGCGTTCACCGCCTGGGCGCTGGCACGACGGGACGACCAGGACGCCGCGCGTCACGTGCGAGAGGCGAGTCGGTTCGCGCTTCTCTTGATTGGGCCCGCGGCGGTGATTGTGGCCCTCGACGCCTCGCCGGTCCTCGGGCTCCTGTTCTCGGATGCTTATTCGGCCGGAGGGCGATTCCTGGTCTTCCACCTGATCGCATTCGGGCTGTTCGCGTTCCTGGACATGTACATGCACTGCATCATGGCCGCGGGGCGGCCGTTCCTGGCCGCCTCGGCGCTGCTCATCGTGCTTCCGCTGATCGCGTTCGCCAACTGGCGACTCATCCCGGCGCTCGGGCCGATCGGCGCGAGTTTCTCGCTCGTGCTCGGGGTCGGGGTGGGCTTCGTGGCGTCGGCGGTGATGGTGTACAGGAGATTCGGTGCCTTCATGCCGGGGCGGACACTCGGAAACGTGGTGATCACGGTCGCCATCCTCGTCGTCCTGTCACGGCTGATCCAGGTCACCGGCATCCTGCTCCTCCTCAAGCTGACGCTGCTCGAGGTAGCCGCCCTGGCGTTGCTCGGTCTGCTGGGAGAGATCACCACGGCGGACTTCACCTGGCGCGCGGCACCCGACGAGACACGGGACCTGGAACCCGAGCCCACATAAGGAATGCCTGTCATGCGCATCGGAATCATGCTGCGGAGCCTCCACTATCGCGGCGGGATCGCGACCTACACGCAGGAGATCACGAAGCACATCGTCGAGCTGGATCGCTCGAACGAGTACGTGCTCTTCTACCCGGCGTTCGAGGACGCCCGCAAATCGGTGGGGCAGTTCGCGCACCTTGATCACGTCACCGAGGTGCTGAGCCGCTCCCCGATCCCGATCGGGCACTACTGGGATCACGTCACCGTTCCGAGAGCGGCCAGGAAGTGGGGTATCGACCTCCTGTTCAACCCCTTCATCTCGATCCCCCTGTTCGGACCATTCAAGAAGGTCTTCGTGATGCACAACTGCGAGTGGCACATCATGCCGGAGGTGTTCTGGCCCACGGAGCGGCTGATCGGCCGCTGGCGCGTGGACGCGTGCATGCGATCGGCCGACCGGGTGATCTCGGTGTCGCGAAAGGTGGCGGACGAGCTGATCGCGGCGACCGGTCTCCCCGAGGACAAGTTCCGGATCGTGCACAACGCTCCGGGCGACCGGTTCCATCCGATCCACGACGACGCCGTGCTGCGGTCGGTCGCGGAGAAGTACGATCTCCCCGAGGACTTCCTGCTGTTCGCGGGCGGCATCTATCCGCAGAAGAACTTCGGGACGTTGCTGCGCGCCTTTCACGCGCTGCGGGACGAGATTCCCCACCGGCTGGTCGTGGCCGGAATGATGCGCTGGAAGACCGGGAGTGACGAGCGGCTGCTGCGGGAGCTCGACATGGGGGACCGCGTCCAGCTCGTCGGCTGGGTCGGCCACGAGGATCTCGCCGCCATGTACAACCTGGCCACCTGCTTCGTGATCCCGTCCTACTTCGAGTCGTGCAGCGTGGCGCTGCTCGAGGCGCTCGCATGTGGATGTCCGATCATCGCCTCCGACGCGGGTGGCAACCCGGAGGTGGTGGGCGATGCCGCCATCCTGCACAATCCCGACGATCAGGACGCGCTGGAGGCGGCGATCCTGCGCGTGGCGCGCGACCCCGAGTTGCGGAAGGACCTGTCCGCGCGCGGGCTGCAGCGCTCGGAGCGGTTCGGGTGGGAGAAGGCGGCCCGCGAGACCCTTGCCGTGTTCCGGGAGCTCGCCCCGTCGCCCGCGCGCAGCGACGAGACGGCCTTCGCCGGCTGAGCGACGCCCGCCGGGCGCCCGGCCGCCCGCGGCCCCCGCCGGCGAGGCCCCTTCGCGAGCCACGCTTCCGGCGCGTCAACCGACCGCCAGGCTCCGCAGCCTGTCGGCCAGCCGGAGGGTGAGGGCGACGATCGTCAGGGTGGGGTTCTTGTGACGTGCGCACGGGAACACCGAGCTGCCGGCCACGAACAGGTTGTCGACCCCGTGCACGCGGCAGTCCGCATCCACCACGCCCTGTCGGGGATCGTGCGACATCCGCGTGGTGCCCATGTGGTGCGACGCATCCGTGTAGGCCGGCTCGCCTTCCCCGGGCTCCAGCGTCCCGAGGCCGGTCTCCGCCAGCCGCCGGGCGAGGCGTTCCTGGAGGGCGTGCACGCTGCGCGTCACCTCGGGTCCGACCCTCCAGTGGAGGGCCAGGCGCTGGACCCCGAGCCGATCGCACTCATCCGACAGCGTGACACGGCTCTCCGGGTCCGGTGGCTGCTCGCAGAAGTACACCACGACCCGCGTTCCTCCCGCGACGGGCCGGAGTCGCTGCCGGAGGAAGCGGTACCACCGGAACACCGCGTGTGGCATCAGCTCCTTCGGCGTCAGCAGGTACACCATGCCGGGAATGTCGGACAGGGTCGAGCGGTCGAACGGCCAGCGGCTCCCGACGTGACCCCGACGCAGGAGGATCTTCATGGTCTGCACGAACGACTGGTAGCTCTGCTCGACGTACTGCGACACCTCGGCCTCGAGTGTCAGGTACGGATCCAGGAGGCCCTCGCGGCGCTGGACGTTCGGGGCGAGCCCGACCCCGAACTGCACCTGACCGCGCTTCAGCGGTACACCGGCGAGCAGCGCCAGCCGGGCATCGGGGGCGAGCCGGACGCGCCCGTAGACGGCACGCGGGTGATCCATGAAGTAGCGTCCCACGATGTCGTACCGGTTTCCGATCCCGCGCTCCTGGACGTCGCGAGAGACGAGCAGCAGACGGGCGTTCTCGAGCCCTCCGCACGCCAGCACGAACCAGCGGGCGCGGACATCGAAGCGCAGTCCCTCCACGGTCGAGGCCTCGACCGAGCGGACGGCGCGTCCCGCCTCGTCGAGCGAGATCCGCGTCACGTTGGCGTGGAGCAGCACACGGACGGTCCGCGCCCGTCGGAGGTTCGCCTCGAGGGATCGGAAGCGCTTGGGTCTCGGCGCCCACAGCGAGACGGTGGGAACGAGGCCCTCGTCCTCGAACAGTCGACGCTCCGCCTCGCTGCGTTCGCTTTCGTGAGCCGCGGCGGCGAAGCTCGAGACGGGGGGCAGGTCCATGAGGGCGGACGCGCGTGGATACCAGCGCGCGATCTCGGCGTGCGGAATGGGCCATCCGCTCCCGGGAACCCAATCGCGGGCCGCCACGTCCTGCTTCGCGAACCACATGCTGCGACCCGCCCACAGGTTGCAGCTACCGCCCAGGTAACGGGCCCGCGACATGAAGTTCTCGCGGATCGGATGACCGCGATTGTCCAGCGTGTGCAGGGCCTGGGTCTCGGGATCCGGTCGCCGCCCGCCCGCCTCGAGCAAGATGACGTCGAGCTCGCCGCCGGCCAGCTCGGACGCGAGCGTGAGGCCGGCCGCCCCGCCGCCCACGATGCATACGTCGGCCTCCAGCCCGCGCGTCTCTCCCAGGGCCCGGGCGTCGATCGTGCTCACGGGCCGCGCGTGCGCTCATGCGCCCCGGTGCGCACGTCCACGAGTACCTCATCGGGGCGAGCGCCGCAGGCACGACACCACGCCGCGTACGCGTGGTACGCCGGACGAGGGATGCGACGCTGGGTAGAGTAGTCGACCTCGACGAGACCGAAGCGTGGCTCGCGGCCGTGTGCCCACTCGTAGTTGTCGATCAGCGACCAGTACAGGTAGCCGAGTACCGGAATCCCCCGCTCGACCGTTCGGCACAACGCGTGCAGGTGTTCGGTCACGAAGGCGGTCCGCAGCGCCTCGTCGCGGGTGGCCAGCCCGTTCTCGGTCACCAGCAGCGGCCGCCCGAGCCCCGCGAACCGGATCAGCGTCCGCTCCAGGCCGCGCGGGTAGATCTCCCAACCCAGATCGCTCCATGGGCCTCGCGCGTGGTGGTCCTCGGTGCACTCCTCGCCGAACAGCGTCGAAAGGCGGCTCCGCCGGTGACCCTCCGGTCGTGACGTGCGCCGCGGCCTGCGGCCGCGCACGATGCTTCGGGTGTAGTAGTTGATCCCGATGAAGTCGAGCCCGCGGTCCGCCCCCTGCTTCCGACCGGACATTCGCTGGGCGACCGCCAGCAGGTGGAAGAAGGCGTCGTTCCAAGCGCCGTCCCGGAGCCTGGTGGCGATCCGGTCCACGCGTCGATCGGGATCGCAGGGCTCGAAGATCGGGGCGCTGTGCGCGAAGCCGACCTGGGCGTCCGGTGCTTTTTCGTGGATCACCCGGTACGCGGCCTCGTGTCCTCGCGCCAGATTGAGCAGAACGCGGGCGGCCTGGATCCACGATCCGGAAACGCACGGCGGCCAGTCCCCCACGATGTAACCGTGCTTGGCGAACACCATGGGCTCATTGATCGTCACCCAGTACCGGACGTGGTCGCCGAGGGCGTCCACGACGCGCTTCACATAGCGGGCGAAGCGGGTCGGAGAGTCGCCGCGCCGCCAACCCCCCCGACGTGTGAACCAGGCCGGGTTCGTGAAGTGGTGCAGGGTTACGATCGGCTCCAGGCCGCGCTCGCGGAGAGCCGACACCACCCGCCGGTAGTGCTCGAGCCCTTCGGCGCTCCAACCCCCCGGCGTCGGCTCGATTCGACTCCATTCGATGGACAGACGGTGGGCGTTGTGTCCGCCCAGCCGCGCGAGGTCGAAATCCGCCGCGTACAGCTCGTGCTGCCGGCAGGCCGAACCGGAGCGATGCGGCAGTCGGCCCTCCTCCTCGTACTCGAACCAGTCGCTCGCCCGGTTCTCTCCTTCGACCTGGTGGCCCGCGGTCGCCGCGCCCCAGAGGAAGCTCGTCGGAAAGCGCGCGCACGGAGCCGCGTCGTCGCCGCCGAGCGCCCGGGGGAGGACATCGCGGCGCGAGCCCGGATCGGTGTGAGCGACACCGCTCATCGGTCGGAATCGACTCCGGGCGCCGAACGGGAGTCGGGCCCCCGCTCGGCTCCGTACGTGTCGGGCCGCACGAGCGCCGTGGGCCGCACCACCGCGAGCCTGTTCGGAACGGCCACGTCCGGCACGACGCAGATCTTCCTGCCGCCCTCGGCTCGCATCGACCCCCTCGTGCTCCGCGACCCCCGATTCCCGGGGCCACGGCGGTGCAAGAGGTGTTCCCGGGGCGTCGCGCGACCCTCGCCGCTTCCCCCCGCCTCCCGTATCCTCCGGACATGGAAACGCCGCTCAACTTACAGGATCGGTTCGCCCCCGAAAGCATCTGCTTCGGCTGCGGGCCCGCCAACCCGGAGGGCCTCAGGATCAAGAGCCGCCCGGAAGGGGAGGAGGTCGTGGCCGACTGGCGGCCGGGCCCCCACCACGCGGCGTTCCCGGGCGTGCTGAACGGAGGCATCATCGGCACGCTGCTCGATTGCCACTGCAACTGGACCGCGGCGTATCACTTCATGCGGGAGCGGGGCGTCGACCACCCGCCGGTGACGGTGACGGCGGAGTACACGATCCGACTTCGGAAGCCCACGCCGGCCGACGCGCCCGTCCGGCTCACCGCCCGCGTGGTGGAGTCCTCCGGCGACCGCGCCACCGTGGAGGCCGAGCTCGGCTCCGGGGGCACCGTGACCGCTACCTGCCGGGGGGTGTTCGTCGCGGTCGGGGAGGGGCACCCGGCGCACGATCGCTGGTAGGCGGTTCTTCCGTCGCATCGATCGACCCCACGCCATCGAGGATCCATGTCGACCTTCCGAACCGAGGGCTTCCACCACGTGACCATGGTGTCGGGCGACGCGTCGCGCACGACGGCCTTCTATCGCGATCTGCTGGGGCTCGAGCTCGTGAAGGTGACGGTGAACTTCGACGATCCGAGCTCCTATCACCTCTACTTCGGGACCCGGCACGGGGCGCCGGGCACGCTGCTGACCTTCTTCGAGTGGCCCTCGGTGCCGCGCGGCCGCTGGGGGGTGGGCGGCGTACACCACGTGGCCCTCTCGGTCGCGGACGAGGCGGCGCAGCTCAAGTGGAAGCGGCGGCTCACCGACGCCGGCGTGGGGGTCACCGGGCCGTACGACCGGGGGTACTTCCACAGCATCTACTTCACCGATCCCGACGGGCAGGTTCTCGAGATCGCCACCGCGGGACCCGGGTACGCGATCGACGAGCCCGCCGATGCGCTCGGGCGATCGGAGGTGAGCCAGCCGCCGGAGCGTCTGAAGGGGACCCGTGACGAGGTCGCCATCCGGCGGGCCACGCACCCCGACCCCGTGCCCCGGGTGACTCCGGACATGACGCTCTCCGGGATCCACCACGTGACCGGCATCACGGACGACATCGCGCGCGCGTCCGACTTCTACGAGGAGGCCCTCGGGCTGTCGCTCGTGAAGCGCACCGTCAACCAGGACGACCGCGAGACCCCGCACTGGTTCTGGGCCCGATACGAGGGGGAGACGGTCACGCGCGGTAGCTCCATGACCCTGTTCGAGTGGAGGAGCTCTCCCCACACGGCGCGCGGCGGCACGGGTCAGACGCACCACGTCGCGTTTCGGGCCCGGGACGGCGCCGAGCAGGCGGCGTGGCGCGAGCGACTGCTGGGGCTCGGCCTGGGGGTCACGGACGTCCTCGACCGCGTGTACTTCCAGAGCGTCTACTTCCGCGCGCCCGATGGTCTCCTGTGCGAGATCGCGACCGACGGACCCGGCTTCTCGGTGGACGAGCCCGCCGACGCGCTCGGGAGCGGGCTGCGGCTGCCGCCGTGGCTCGAGGCCGACCGGGACGGGATCGAAGCGGCGCTCCGCCCCCTGGAGCCCGCCCCGGCCCGCCCGCGCTCGTGACACGCGATGACGATCCGCACGCCGACCTCGAGGTCCTCGAGGCGGGGCCCGCGCCCGGTCCCCGGACGCGCGTTCTTCTCGCGCTGCACGGCCGGGGAGCGTCGGCCGGGGAGATGCGCGAGCTGGGGCGGCACCTCGCCCCGGGATACCGGATCGTGGCCCCGCAGGCGGCGGGTCGGACGTGGTACCCGGCCTCGTTCATGGCGCCCGTGGAGCACAACCAGCCCTGGCTGGACTCGGCCCTCGCGGCGCTCGAGCGCATCGTGACGCGACACGTGGAGGGGGGCGTGGCGCGGGAGCGGATCGCCGTGCTCGGGTTCTCGCAGGGGGCCTGTCTGGGGCTCGAGTACGCCGTGCGGCACCCGACCCGCTACGCCGGCGTCCTCGCCCTGAGCGGCGGGCTCATCGGCCCGCCCGGAGTGGCGCTCGAGCGGGAGGGGTCGCTCGACTCGACGCCGCTCCTCGCCGGGTGCGGCGATCGGGATCCGCACATCCCCATCGAGAGGGTGCGCGACACCGCGAGCGCGTGGCGCGCCATGGGGGGCGTAGTGGACCTGCGCATCTACGAGGGGATGGGCCACACCGTCCACGAGGACGAGTTAAAGGTGGCCCGGACGCTGCTCGGGGGCGAAGCGGCGTGAGCGGGATTCGCGCGCTGGGGATGGCGGGGAGCCTGCG
>CAZCLY010000019.1:72913-78927 GCA_964499635.1 uncultured Gemmatimonadota bacterium
GCGCAGCGGAACCTGCGCGAGTCGCTGTCGCACCTGAACGCCCGCGTCATGCCGCAGCCGCGGGTGTTGATCGCGGGCGCGGGCGAGTTGTTCGACGAGGAGCGCAACCTGGTCGACGAGGCGACCCGCGAGCGGCTTCGGGGCTTCATGGCGGCGGCGGCGGAGTGGGCCCTCCTGCTCGGTGGCCGGCGATGAGCGACGGCATCGTGTTCGAGGCCCTGGCCCCGGGAGTCGAGCTCCCGTCGCGCGCGACCGCCGAGTCCGCCGGGTACGACGTGCGCGCCTACCTCCTGCGGGACGGGATCAGGATCCACCGGAGCGACAGCGGCCGGATCTCGGAGGAGGGGGCCGAACGGACGTCGGGGGCGCCCGCCATCACGCTCCAGCCGGGGGACCGGGCGCTCGTCCCGACGGGGTTCCGCGCCCGGCTGCCGCGCGGATACGAGGCCCAGATCCGCATGCGCTCCTCGCTCGCCTGGAAGCGGGGGCTGATCGTCCCCAACGCGCCGGGCACCGTGGACGCGGACTACCCGGACGAGTGGTTCGTCCTCGTCCTCAACGCCTCCACGCGACCGGTGCGCATCGAGCACGGCGAGCGGATCGCGCAGATCGTGCTCAACCGCTACGAGGTCGCCGAGTGGCGGCCGGGGTCGGTGGATCCGTCGACCGATCGGGTGGGGGGACTCGGGAGCACCGGGTCCAGCTGATGGAGCTGCCCGCTCCGGAGCGCCGCTACGGCGAGAAGGAGATCGGCCGCATCCTGAAGCGGGCGAGCGAGCTCCAGCGAGCCGAGCCCACGGCGCCGGATCCCGCGGGCATGACGCTCGCCGAGCTCGAGGACATCGCGCGCGAGGCGGGCATCGACGACGCCCACGTGCGGCGCGCCGCGGCGGAGCTGGCCTCGCCGGCGAGCGGGATCGTGGAGCGGCTGGTGGGCGGCCCGGTGCGCCTCCGGCTCGAGCGCGCGATCCCCGGCGAGCTCCCGGTCGAGGCGTTCGACGAGGTCATCCCGCTGATCCAGATGGCGGCGGACTCGCCCGGTCAGGCGAGCCGCGTGGGGCGGACGCTGACCTGGAACTCCCAGACCCAGGGCAACACGCGCTCGCTCCAGGTGATGATGGTAGTGAGGGACGGCGAGACCCTCGTCAGGATCGACGAGCGCCTGGAGGGGCTGGCGTGGGGGCTGCACGGCGGCGTTGTGGGGGGTGCGGGTGTGGGTGGCGGCATCGGGTTCGGCGTACCGCTCGGTGTGGCGATCGGCGTCGCAGGCGCGCCGATCCTGTTGCCCGCGACGGTGATCGTGGCCGCCTATGCCGGAGCCCGGCGGATCTTCCACCGCATGGCGAGACGCCGCCGGGGCGCGCTCCAGGCGCTGCTCGAGCGGCTGTCCGAAGTGGTGCGGGAGCGGTCCGCAGGGCGGCTCGAGGGCGACGGGCCGGACCCGCTCCCTCCGGGAGGGGACTAGACGCCCGCGCCGGGTGAGATCACCGGCGCGGGCGCGGCGAGGGCTCTACGGGCGGATGTTGAACGGCCCGTAGCACACGGTATTGAACACCAGCGGGGCCAGGGCTCCCGTCACGCACATCCGGTAGGCCCCCGTCTTGGTCAGTGTGATCGGGGTCTTGAGGTGCCCCGGGCTCGGATCCTGATCCGCCTGGGTGTGGCCCGTACAGGTGCCCGTCACCGGGTCACACGTGAGCGTCCCGCCGGCGAGCACCTCTCCCGCCTGGAGGAAGCCGTTGTTCTTCTGGAACGAGATCGTGACGGCCACGTTCTCGATCGGCGAATGCATCGAGGTGGTGATCGCCTTGATGCTGACGGGCTTCGTCGGATCGGCGCCCACGAGCGGTTGGCCCGCGGTGCCGTCCACCGGCGGGTTCACGAACTCGAAAGTGGCCGCGGTCGGAACGTCGATCGCCCAGAAGTCGCTCCAGCTCCCCGCTCCACCGCCTGGCCCCTTGAGGAACACGGTGGCGGCGAGCGCCCTGGGGCGTGGGTCGAACAGGCCGCCGATCGCCGCCGCCAGGTGACCCCAGAAGGTGGAGGGCGTGGCCTCGGCCGTCTGAGCCGGGCAGAAGCCGATGGTGACCTGCTCGAGCACGGTCGAGCCCTTCTGGATGAGCGCCTGCTGCGAGGCCGGCACGGCCGAGCACAGCCCCACGTCGAGCACCGCGCTCGGTGGGTCGAACTGCTTCGGGTGCGGGATCAGGTTGAATGTGTAGGCAGAGGTCCCGGCCCCGTAGAGAGGCTCGCCGGTCGGGCTCGAAACCGTGAGCGGGTTGCCGAACAGAAGGGACCGGCGGCCGTGGAGCGCCCCGTTCCAGGTCGCGGAGGGCTCGACGCCCCAGGTGGGGCCATCGGCCGTGGGAGACGGGTCGATGGTCCCGCAAGGCGAACGGTGCCCGGCGCACACGGCCGCCGAGCCGGTGGTCACCACCGCCCACGTACCGGTGGGGGAGAGCGCACCGACGAAGCCGGAGGTCGGTCTCGTCGGGAACTCCTTCCACGATTTACAGTCCGGCTCGCCCTTGCAGGGATCGAACACGGCGTCCCGAGTGGGCGACTTGATGAGCTCCCAGATGAGCGCGTCCCCCGTGACGGGCGCGCCGGCGCTCGGGCCGGATGGGGCGAGGATCTGCTCGATGAGGGCGGCGACGTTGTAGAAGCCGTTCGTGTAGTCGACCGGCTCCCCGTCGTTGCACGCCGTCTCCATCTGCGAAAGATAGGTCAGCGCCTGGTCCTTGATGGACCCGGTCCCGTTCCCCGGGAAGTAGTCGCGGGCATACTTGACCGCGTCCTTCAGATCGCACGCGGGGCTTGGTGGCCCTTTCGCGAGCTGCGGCCCGGATGGAAGCGCGCTCGTGTCGCGGTCCGAGCAGGCCGGGACGCAGAGGGTGGCGAGCGTCACGAGGATACACGCGGGTGTCCTGAAGCGCATCGAGTGGTTCAAGGGCAATCTCCGGTCGAAGAAAGGGGTGCACCGGGCGGAGAAGATGCGTGGGCTGCCCCGCGTCGGCCAGTAGGGGGTGCCGCCGAATCAACCCGCGACGCTTCCCCCGCGGGTGTCCGGCTCTCCCGATCGCCCCTCACACGGGCGTCAGGGCCCTCCGACGAGGGTCGCCCAGCCGGGCTGCTTGCGCAGATCTGCCAGCCACCAGCCGTCGTCGTCCGCGAACGAGGCCGCCTGTGCCGGGTTGGCGGCGAGGAACTCGGACAGGCGCTCGAGGGCCACGTCGTAGTCGCCCAGCCACGTGCGGGCGATGGCTTCGAGATAGCTCAGGTCGCGGATCGGGTCGACGTCCGGAGCGACACGAGATCGCTCGAGTACGTGTCGCGCCGAATCCGGAAGGCCCGCCCGGACGAGGCTCATCGCCATCACGATCTGGCACCTGGCACGGTGGAACTCACGCACGTTGGGCGGGGCGAGGTCCACCCATTCGTCGCACAGCTCCCAGCCCCGGGCGATGTCGGGCGCCGGGTCCTCCGCGCCGCGTGGAAGGACGTTCATCCACACCTGGCATTCGCGGAAGCGGAAGTCGTCCTCGAACCGACGGCGCCCCTCGTTGCACCAGTTCCGGGCCTCGGTCTCGTCCTGGAGCTCGAGCGAGGCGAAGAACAGCCGCCAGAGCGTCACGTTCGCGTTGCGCAGATACGGATCTGCGCGGTACGAGCGCTCCGCCTCGACCTTGGCCAGGGAGGTCGATCCCTTGTTGAGGAGGAGGTGGCTCAAGGCGGCGTGCGCCGAGGCCTGCTGCGGGTTGTTGCGCACGGATGCCTGGAAGTCTCGCTCGGCGCCCTCGAACAGTCGCTGGGCCTCACCGGGCTCTTCGGTCAGGTTGATCAGATACGGCCAGTACTGGAGCGTTCCCCTGAGCTCGAGCGCGTCGGCGTCGGTCGAGTTCTTCCCGAGCGCCCGGTTGGCGTGCTCCATGCCCTGCCGGATCCACTCCGCGGTCCGGGGGCGATCGAAGCCGCCGAGCCGCGCCTGGTCGTACGCGATCCACCCCCGCTGCGTCGTCGGAGTGACCCAATCGGGGTCCAGCTTCTCCGCCTGTGCGAGAAGGGAATCCGCTCCCTCGTAGCTCCGGCGCGCAGCTTCCACGTCGTCCAGGGCCGTGAGCTCCGCTGCCTCGTCCCGGGCGGCCTGTGCGCGCTGCAGGAGCTCCCAGGCCTGGACGTTGTCGGTACCGGACTGGCCCTCGATCAGCTGGAGCTCGGTCCCCACCGCCTCCCGGAGGTTGAGGGCCACCGTGCGCGCCAGCTCGTCCTGGAGCTCGAACAGCTCGGTGCGCGGCCGCTGGACGTTGAACGACTTGATCGTGCTGCCGTCGGAGACCTTGGTCATCTCCACGCTGATCCTCACGACCGAGTCGGACTGGGCGAGTCGTCCCTCGACCACGGTCCCCACCTGGAGCGCCCGGCCGACGCTGTCGGCCGTGACCCGCGAGTCGCGGTAGGGAACCACCCCGTTTCGAGAGACGACGGTGAGCGGCTGCACCTGGCTGAGCTCGGTGATCAGCGACTCCGTGAGGCCGGAGGCGAGGAACTCGGCGTCCTGGGGCGCCTCGAAGTACAGCACGGCGATGCGGCGCGGATCGTCGGTCGGTTTCAGGGCGTCGAGGGCCGCGACGGTCGGCGCGTTCTCGGCGAGCCCTCGCCGGACGGTGACGCCGCCCGCCGCGAGCGCGACCACGCAGACCCCCGCCAGCAGCACCTTCTCGATCGTCGGCGCGACCTGATCGCCCTTGGCGCCGTGGTACCAGGTGATGATGAACACCCCGGGGATGCAGCACAGGAAGAGGACGAGCGCCACGTTGTACAGGAACCCGGGCACGATCGCGTTCTGGATGAGCTGATCGAGGACCTCGAGCACGGCCCAGCCGCCGGCACCATACGCAGTAACGTATTGCGCAAGACGGCGTCTCTTGAGCTCGTGAAGCAGTCGCACCGTAAGGTTCCCGGTCAGGAAGCGAGCGGCCGGCCGTACCAACATAAAGATAACACGCTCGGCCCGGTCAACGCTCTGGAATGCGCAAGCCGCCCCCGGCTGCCGCCATCGCATCTCCGCCGCTTGAGGTCGCGGACTCGCGCGAGCGCGTTCCCGCGGACCCGCGAGCTGCGCTGCACCGTGACCAAGTCTTCGCGGACCTCGTCATCAGGGCGGACGCGATCAGGCGGTCAGAGGGATCATCCGGCGTGGAGGCTCGGGGAATGAGTGCGCAGGCCAGAGCGGGCATCGTGTTGTCCATCGTGTTCACCACGGCGTCGTGCGCGAGTCTGAGGGTCGGACAGGACTACGATCGCGAGGCGACCTTCACCACCGCGGCCACCTACGACTGGGTCGCCACGCCGGACGAGGAGGCGGAGCAGGTCGACCGGATCAACCCGTTCATCGACCGCCGGCTGCGGCGCGCGGTGGACGAGGAGCTCGAGGCGCGCGGCTTCGAGCGCGTCGAGGAGGGCACCGTCGATCTGCTCGTCTCCGTGTCCGTGCTCGACGCCGGGGACGCCGAACGCGGTCGCGCGGACCGTGTCTCCCCGGCCTTCCTGTTCGCGCTCGGGTTCGGATTCGGGTACAGCCCCGGCTTCTGGGCTCCGTGGGGATACGGGCCCTTCTACCCCGGCTACTACGGGCCGTGGCGAAGCGGGCGTTTTCGCCGCGTCGGGTTCGGAGTCGGGTTCTCGCCCTACTTCGGCTACCCCTACGGATACGGAGCGTACGGTCCGTACGGCGCCTATGGCGGATACCGGGAGCGTGACCTCAGGCTTCCTCCCGGGAGCTTCGTGGTGGACGTGATGGACGGCGAGTCGGGCGATCTCGTGTGGCGGGGCTGGGCCGAGGGTGCCCTGGCGTACGCGCCGGACGAGGACGAGCTGCCCGCGTTCATCGCCTCCGTCGTGCACCGCATCATGGGGCGCTTCCCGCCCGAGACCGCCGGCTCTTAACCCGGCGGCGCAAGAGGCTCGGCAACCGCGTCTCCGCCGAAGCGTCCCGGAGCAGACGATTCACGTGA
>CAZCLY010000020.1:0-43242 GCA_964499635.1 uncultured Gemmatimonadota bacterium
GGCCGCGCTTTAGAAGGAGTTGTCCCCTTTCGGCCGGCGCGCCTTCAAGCTGCGGACGTCAAATCCGCGCCGGCAGGCCAACCTCGTGCTGGTCGGACACCATCACCATCATCACGGGCCCCCGCTCCGTCAAGCCCTCATCTCGGAGAATCCGATGAGCGCCTGCCGTGAAAGCGGCCACGAGAAACCGGTGGAGCCATACGGACGGGTCTTGACATGGCCACGCAAGACTTGCTAGAGTGGTGTCATCTACGTTGTCAAATACCATTATACATGGATTTGTGGTTTACGAATGACACCTCGTCCCGTCCCTCCTTGGCTGTCCGGAGTCGTCGGCGAACTCGAACTTGACCGTCCTGCGGTCGTGACGACGGATGTCATCCGCGACATCCGCGAGCAACTGGGCGTCCGGCCACCGGCCCGCAAGATCATCGAGGAGCTCCACGCCAGGGGCTGGCTCCTCAAGACAGGCGCACACGGTGCCTGGGAGTTCGTCCCCGGGGAGCGGGGTGGGCCCATATCCTCGGGGGACCCGTTTCTGCCGCTGCGAGCGACACTGGAGACCACACCTGATGTTTCCGTGTCCGTGGCTCTCGGTTCCGCCCTCTGGCTTTTGGACATAGCTGACCGGACGCCCGACCGGCACGAGTTGGCCCTACCGAAGGGTACCCGAGTTCCGGTCGCGCTGAAACGGGAGTATCGAACCGTCCACCACGATGCCCGGCTGGAGCCGATTCGGGTTCAGCGGCTGCCCGTGCACCGACCGGCCACGGTCCTGGTACATCTCGCGACCCGGCCAACAGACGTTCGCAGCTGGGGCAGCGTCCTCGATTGTCTGGCGGCCCTGCTCGAAGAGTCGTCCGAGGACGAGATCCGGACCGAGCTCAAGGGACGGCACCATGCGACGCGCGTCCGCTTCGCCTACTTGATCGCCGGCCTCGCGCCGGACCTCGTCGAGAGGCTCGGGATCGAACCCGCCGGGAAGGTCTGGTTCGGGCCGCGGGGCCCGCTTCGGCGCCACGACGCGCGTTGGCAAATTGCCGATACGGTGTTGCCAACCCCTCCAGCCGGGTGCGCAGATAGCAAATGATCGGCGCCGCACATCGTCTCACACCGGGGTACGTGGCACGCCATGTACCGCCGGATTCCGCGTTCGGCACGGACATCGCGGTACTCGACATCGCACAGGACTTCCTCCTCGCTCACCTCGAGGAAGCCGGGCTCTTCCAGGAGTTCGTCGTGTTCAAGGGTGGCACCGCGCTGCGCAAGTTCTTCGCCGGCGCCGAGGGTCGGTTTTCGACCGACCTGGATTTCGCGGCTGTGGAGATGGAGGTCGACCGCCGGGAAGTGGCAGCGCTGATCGCCGAGCATGCAAACGTCACCCTGGGCCCGTTTCGATTCGAGGCGAGCGAGAGCCGCAACCGTTGGCGTGTTCGAGTAAGGAGCGAGTTCGGCGATCCGCCCGTCACGATGAAGCTTGAGGTCGGTCCCCCCTGCTGGCTTCGACCCGAACATCGGTCCTTCGTCGAAACTCCGACCCAGGCTCGCTACAACTTTCCCCTTCCAAGAATCCCTGTCATGCGGCTGGAGGAGATTCTTGCCGAGAAGATCGCGCGCCTGGCGCGTTCATCGACCGCGCGGGACGCATACGATCTTGTATGGGCCCGGACCACCTCGCCGCACTCACAGTTCTCCCCGGAGCTGGTTCGACGACTCGCTGTCTTGAAGGTGTGGGTTGACAACCACGGGCTCGCCGGCGTTTGGAGCCGAGCTTTGTCGCCGCGCCCGTTCGACCCCAACGCGTGGCTCTCGCCGCGAGACCCCTGGGACGACGAGCAGATAGGACTCCTCACACACCCCCCACCGAGCTTGGACGAACTTGAACGCGGCTTGGCCGCCTACTACGGCTGGCTTCGCGAGCTGACCGGAGACGAGGCGCGCTGGGCGGCCGCGGATCCGGCGAGCAGGGGCGAGATCATCGCGGCGATTCGCGATCTCAACGGCGGTATTCTGACGGACGTGCCCCTCTATTGAATGCCAACCGCGCGCCGGAGGGTTGACTCGCACGTGACCCGCAGGGGGCGCTTTCAAAACGAGTCGGCGCCTTCGCGCTTGGCGCTGCGTCAACCCACCGCCTGAGACCTGAGGCTCTCGAATCGAGGGTGCGCCGCGCCTGCCGTGAAGGCAGTCGCTCGACCTCGGACGACGGTAAAGAGCCCACCCCGAAGCGAAGTTACACCACGACGAAGCACACGTTGTGGGCCTGCCAAAGCCGCTCAACGAGCTCCTGCTCCGGCTCGCCGGCTGGTAGGGTACGAACAGGGTCCGGTTGAGCAGCAGGTTGTCGGCCTCGGCCTCCTCCAGGAACTTCAGTCGCGCGGAGAAAGCCGCCATCTCGGATTGCAGCTCCAGGTCACGAATCACGTTCAGGAGACCGCTCGCGATCAGCACGTCGTACGTGCGGTGCACGGGCTCGAATCTCGGGACCCCGGCCACCCGGTCCAGCGTGGCATAGAACTCGGCATGCGCGAGATCGGCCCCCGGTTCCAGGGCGAACAGCGCCTCGGCCGCCTGATACTGCGACTGGTAGTAGTCGATCGCGTCCTGCAGATCGACGCGGGTCGCCTCGAAGTCTGCGGACAGTTCCCGCACGTACCCGTCTTCCGCGGCTCTGAGTCGCCTGCCTTCGTTCCAACGATCCACCTGGAAGGCGATGAAGATGCCAACGATGACGAGGAGCAGCTCGAGAGTGGCCGCCGACCAATCGCGAGACTTGAGGAGGCTGCCTGCCTGGTGGATTCGCACGTCTGCGCTCTGTCCCGATCAGCCAACGCCTATCGACCTGGGACGGTAGGATGTCTCGAGTCGACCACCCCCGCCACCCGACCCTGCCGTCCCAGCCGGCTCCCCTATCCGCTGAGAGACCTCAGGAATGACAGCAGGTCGCGTTTTTCCGCTCTCGAGAGGCCGAGCGTGTGCACCCGCGGGTCGATGCGCCGACTCCGGTGCCCCCCGCGATCGTAGAACTCGACGACGTCCTCGAGCGTGGCGAAGCTGCCGTCGTGCATGTAGGGGGTGGTGAGCTCGAGCTGTCGCAGGGTCGGAGTCTTGAACGCTCCGATGTCTTCGGGATCGGCCGTCACCAGATACCGTCCCGAGTCGGCGAAGACGCCGCCTCGCAACGCGACCCCGGTGTTGTGGAACTGCTCGTCCGTGAAGTTGGGCGGGACGTGACACGTGACACAGCCGGCCTTCCCGCGGAAAAGGGCGAAGCCCGAGCGTTCTTCCTCCGAGAGGGCCTCCGGCTCGCCTCCGACCCACCGATCGTACCGCGTGTCTCCAGACAGAACGGTGCGGACGTAGCTGGCGAGGGCGGCCGCCAGGGTAGCGCTGTCGGGCGGGGTTCCGAAGACCGCGCGGAAGAGGTGCACGTATCGGTAATCGGCCCCGAGTCGCGCGACGGCTTCATCGAGCGGCAGGGCCATCTCGAGGGGGTCCTCGATGGGTCTCAGGACTTGCTCCTCGAGGGTCGCGGTACGCCCGTCCCAGAAGAAGGACCGGCCGAACGCGCGATTCACGAGGGTGGGCACGTTCCGCGATCCCGTGCGCCCGGACACCCCGACGCTCACGCGCCGCCCGTTCGTGAAGGCGAGCCCGGGCACATGACAGCTCGCGCACGCGAGCGACCGATCCAGCGAGAGGAGCGGCTCGAAGAACAGCCGCTCTCCCAGCGCCACCCGCTCCGGCGTCAGCGGGTTCTGCTCCGGGGTCGGGCGATAACGGTCCAGCCCCGGAGGGATCGTCAGGGAGCCCGCCGCCACGGGTTCGACGGCCGCGGAGGCGCAGCCCCATGCCAGGAGACCGAGTGCGACGGCCCACCCGCCGCCGCACGCCGGCTTCCTCACCCGCACCATCGACGCCACGTCGTTCCGTTCCGTGCTGGCGGTCGGCGCTGACAACTCGCTCTCGCCCGGCTCAGCGCCCCGGGGGCGGCTGCGCGGTGGCCCCGCTCTGGATGAACTCGAGCAGGTTGTCCACGGCCCACCGCTGCATGGCCGTCCCGGTGTGTCGCTGAAACACGATCTGCGAACCGTCGGGACGCAGGCCGTAGCTGGTGGCGCCAACGAACGCGTTCTCGAACGCGGGCAGGCGAAACCGTCCGACTTCGCCCGTGGTCGTGCCATCGAGGGAAAGTCGCCAGAGGGTGACCTCGGGACTCTCCGGGATCGCGTTGGGGATCCCGATCGCGTTGACCGCCTCTATCGGTCCGCGGGCCACGCGGGCCACGATCAGGTGCTCGCCATCGGGCGACCACATCACGCCGCCGAACTCCGGCCACGACCGCTGCACGACCGGTGACGTCGCGATCGAGCGTGGCTCGCTGCCGTCGGTCGAGACCATGAGCCTGGCCTCGTCTCCCTCCAGCGCCACGAACGCGATGCCGCGTCCATCGGGCGATCCGCTCAGCAGATATTCGACGACGCGGCCCTCGTACAGCGTCGTTTCCTCGCCGGTCGAGAGCGACCGTCGCAGCAGACGTCCCGCCTCCTGCTGCCCGGACGTCTCGAAGTACACGACCACGTCGTCGCCGACGCACACCGGCGAGCCGGTAATCGGCAGCCGCTCGGCCCCGCCGTGGTCGAGGTCCACGCGGTACACGACGTTGTCGCGCCGATACCCCGACACGACGACGGAACGGCCGGAAGGACAGAAGCTCAGCTGCGACGCCATAAGCGAGCCCCCGACAGGGAACTCTCGCTCGGCTCCGGTGGCCACGTCCCGCATGACCAGGCGCCGGCCCCTGTCCCGGAGGTGCGCGAGGAACCTTCCTTCGGGCGAGAATACCGGCTGCTCGTTCATCTCTCCGTTTCGGCGCCCCAGCGGCCTCGGCTCGCTCACGATCCCGGAGGACAGATCGACGTCTACCGTGTAGATCTCCCAGTCCGTGGAAGCGAAGTAGTAGAAGAGGCTCCCGTTCTCCGCGAAGACCGTCGCCGTTCCGAACGGACCGATGTCCACCCACACGCGGCGCGCCCCGCCGGCGGGTCGGCCGTCGACGACGGGGAGGAACCAGAGATCGTTCCCCTCGTCGCCGTCACGTCGGAAGACGACGCCCGACCCATCGGGTGCGAAGAGCGGCCTCGAGTCTGCCGCCGGGTGTTCGACGCGGGTCTCACGGCTGCCGTCGGTCGCGAGGAGGAAGAGGTCCGGCGGCGACTCGCGGGTGTCGGCGTCGTGATAGGCGATGAAATGGCCGTCCGGGGAGAGTGATGGGGCCTGGGTGAGATTCCGCCACGTCAGCGTCTTGAGCACTTCGACAGACCCGTCGGCGAGGCTGACGGACGCGATCTCGGCCGCCCGATCCGGTCGCATATCGAGGATCCAGATGCGACTCCGGTCCGGGGACCAGCCGAACGTCGTGACGTGGTGGCGCGGGCCCCAGCTCCGAAGCAACCGGCCGTCTCCGGTGGAACCGACCTCGAACAGGCGAAGCTCCTGGGTCCGGACGTTCTGCGGGGTCGGCGAGGTGGTCGGGTCGTCGGTTACGGCCTGGATCGCCGCGATGGTCCGGCCGTCGGGAGAGAGGTCGTGGTGAAAGAACAGGTGATCTCTCGGATCCGGCCCTCCGGTGGTGAGAGCTTCGGTCTCTCCGGACTCGATCTCGACCAGCTCGTAACCGCGCCGCTCGACGTCGTACCTCAGCAGGTGGCGGCCGTCGCGGGTCGGGAGCGTCTGGTTGTACCCGGACCGATCGTGGACGAAACGGAGAACCGGCGGGTCCGTCTCGGCGGCGGTCGCCGACGAGAACGCGTCCATGCGGGCCAGTGTGGCTCCGACCCCGATCGCCCCCGCAACCGCAGCGGCGGCGAGGATGGGCTCCTTCCGCCGTTTCACGAACTTGCGCGCGCGGTAGGACACCCCCGGGCGCCGGGCCGTCAACGGCAGGTGGTCGAAATGGCGATCGATGTCGTCGGCGAGCTCCGCCGCGGACGCATAGCGGCGTCTCCGGTCCTTCTCCATCGCCTTCATCACGATCCAATCGACGTCTCCGCGCAGGAGCTTCACGAGCCCCTGCGGGTCGATCTTGCGACGCTTCGCCACCTCGTCCAACCGGTCGCCGAGCGTACCCAGACGGGTCGACGGCGCGGGCGGGTCCTCCTCGCGCAGGATCCGCATCACCTCCAGGAAAGCGGCCGACCGCAAGCGATCCGACTCGAAAGGCGGCGCACCCGTGAGCAGCTCGTAGAGCAGGACCCCGAGCGTGTAGATGTCGCTCCTCCGGTCGACCTCCAGGCCGCTCATCTCGGCCTGCTCGGGGCTCATGTAGGCGGGGGTGCCGATGAACTCGCCGTACTTCGTGAAGAGCGTCCGCTCGGTCAGCCGGTGGTTTGTCGCCTTGGCGACGCCGAAGTCGATCACCTTGGGCACGGGCACCCCGTCGTGCAGCGTGACCATCACGTTGGAGGGCTTCAGGTCGCGGTGGACGACGCCCTTCGAGTGGGCATGATCTACCGCCCTGCACACGGCGGCGAAGAGTTGCAGCCGCTCGCCCGTCCCGAGCTGGGCCGAGTCGCAGTACTCGGTGATGGGAACGCCGTTCACGAGTTCCATCGCGAAGTACGGTCGTCCCGTGTCCGTGGCGCCGGCATCGAGCACACGCGCGATGTGGGGGTGGTCCATCAGCGCCAGCGCCTGGCGCTCGGCCTCGAAGCGGGCGATCACCTCCTTCGTGTCCATCCCCAGCTTGATGATCTTGAGCGCCACCCGGCGCCGAATCGGCTCGTCCTGCTCGGCCATGTAGACCGAGCCGAACCCGCCCTCGCCGATCAGCTGGAGGATCTTGTACGGTCCGATCCGCGACCCGGGTCCCTCGACCGGTTCGGCCGCCCCCTCCCCCTCGTCCGACCTGGCGAGTCCCTCGCGATCGATCGTCGGCGACCCCATGAAGTCGCCCGCCTCCTCGTGTCCGCGAAGCAGGCGTTCCACCTCCGCTCGCAGCGCCGCGTCTTCACCACATGCGGACGCGAGATACCGCTCGCGTTCGGACAAGGGCAGTTCGACCGCCTCGTTGAAGATCTCCCTGATCCGCTTCCAGCTCACGATCGACATGATCCGTTCTCTCCCGCGGGCTCAGCCGTCGGCGTCGCGAAGGGCCTCGTACAGCCAGGCCCGGGCGAGCGTCCAATCCCGCTTCACCGTTCGCTCGGACAGGTCCAGAGCCCTGGCGGTGTCCGCGACGCTGAGACCGGCGAAGTACCGCAGCCGGACGACGTCCGCCGCTCTGGGGTCCTGTTCATCCAAGCGCCGAATCGCGTCGTCGAGGGCCAGAAGCCGGTCGAGATCCTGGTCATCGACGAGGTGAGCCTCGCGAAGTTCCACGCGCGCGCGGCCGCCCCCGCGCTTCACGCGGCCCCGTCTTCGGGCATGCTCGATGAGGACCCGTCGCATGGCCTCGGCGGCGGCGCGGAAGAAGTGGCTGCGATCGTTCCAGGGCGGGTGGCTGCCGCCCAGCATGCGGACATATGCCTCGTGTACGAGGGCGGTCGCCTGGAGCGTGTGGTCGGACCGTTCGCGGGCCAGGTGCGCCCGGGCCAGAGCCCGGAGCTCATCGTAGAGCAGCGGCACGAGCCGCTCCATGACTTCCTTCCGGTCCCGGTCGCCCATGCTGGCGAGGATGCGGGTGATATCGCTCATTGTCCGGTTGCCTCCCCCGGTTCGCCAGCGTCAAACACGAGGGGAGCACGATCTCCTGAACGAGAGCACCCCCGCTCCGGGCGTCATCCCCTCGTACGGCCCTCCGCGATCGAAAGCTGATTCGGTCGAGGAGATTCCGTCATGAGTCTCCCTCCGACTCGCCGCGGATCCCGCGTCGCGCGAGGACGTCCTGAACCTCGCGCACGCGACTCAGCATGCTCGACTGGAAGGCCCTCAGGTCCGCAGCCATGTCGTAGAGACCGTCGATGACCGTGTACGCCTCCCGGCTCCGCAGAAAGGAATCGACGTCAAGGGAATACGCCACTCGCCGATCGGTCTCGAACGGGAGGACCGGGTAGTAGGCAAGGGTGGAGTCCTGTGGACCCAGGTAGCGTATGATTCGAGCGGCCATCGGCGCGAACGGGCGCAGCTGGTTGGAGTAGTCGATGAACGCGTCGAACGTCGCCTCGTCGAACGCCCGGTAGGCATCCGCGTGCGTGAGCAGGCCGAAGATGGCCGTCCGGACGGAGTCGTCGGAGACGACGGACAGATCGCTGGTGAGCGAGCGGGCCACGCCGAGGGCCAGGCCGGGCCGCTGGTACCACACGACCCATGCGACCCATTCCGCCACGGAATCGCGGTCGGCGCCGTCCGGATCGTCGAAGGCGATGAGCAGGTTGGAGGCCCTGCGCATGGTGGTCCGCATCTCGGTTTCCGAAAACTCGAGCCGCTTCGCGGTCACCTCCAGATCGGCCGCGAGCTGATCGAGGTACACGCGTTCCTGCGACGCGTCCTGGCGGTCCTGCCACCTCGCATCGAGCGCGAGGGCGATGAGCACGCCCGCGACGACGACGACGATCTCGGCCACGAGCCAGCGCGCCTTCGGGCGCCAGTCGACGGCCGGCGAGCGCCACCGCCGGGAAGGCGGCGGCGGAGTAGCCGGCGAACTCATGATTCCCCTCGGCAGCGAATCCCGCGTTTCGAGCGCCGGCTGAGGCCACGGCCGCTCACCCGCTCCGGGCGGATGCACGAAGGTATGCCGGTGGTGCCGTCCGGACGAGACGACGTCAGTGTCGCGCGCCCCCCCGGCGCTGATACCCCGTCAGTTCGGGCGGGATGATGTGCCTCCCACCGGTGAGACCAACGTCGGGATCGGCCTGTCGTCCGCGGCTCCGAGAAGCCACAGTGGCCGCATGAGGGGCCACGGCTCGTCTCCGATACCGCATGAACTTGGGCAGGATGCCTTCGCTATCGGTCGAGCAGCGTCGAGCAGAGGGCGGGGATCCCCGCCAGTGGGATCGCCGAGATCTTGGCGTCCAGCGCGTACTCCTCACTCCCGGGGTACACGATCCACAGGTGGTCGAGCCCGAGATCCTCGAGTGCGATCCGCATGGATCGGCTCGTTCCGGGAGCATCGGCGAGCTTGAACTCGAAGCCGTACCGTCGGGTCCCCTCATGGACGAGCAGATCCAGCTCGGCGCCTCCGTGCGTTCCCCAGAAGTGCGCGTCGCGGGTGGCGAGTCGCTGGATCGTCTGATCGAGGGCGAACCCCTCCCATGAAGCCCCTCGCTTCGGGTGACCATCGCGCGTCTCACGCTCCCGAATCCCCAGCAGCGTGTGCAGCAGTCCCGAATCCCGCAGATAGACTTTCGGCGACTTGACCTGTCGTTTTCGGATGTTCTCGAACCACGGCGGTAGCGAACGCACCATGTAGGCCCCGGTCAGAATGTCGAGATAGCGCCGCGCGGTGTTCTCTGACGTGCCCATAGATCGCGCCAGCTGCGCTGCGTTCCAGATGCCACCGTGGAAGTGCGCGATCATCGTCCAGAAGCGCCGCAAGGTATCGGCGGGAACGGTGATCCCGAGCTGTGGGATGTACCGCTCGAGGAACGTCCATACGAACCCCTCCCGCCACGCGACGCTGGTCTCCTCGTGGCTCGCCAGAAACGACCCCGGAAACCCACCACGCAGCCACAGGCGGCTCACCCGTTCCGAGCCGACCTCCTCGAGCCCGAACGGCGAGAGATCGACGAATCCGATCCTCCCTGCGAGCGACTCCGATACGCCGCGCACGAGATCGAGCGAGGCCGAGCCGAGGACGAGGAACCGGGCGCGGCTCTCCGGGCGGTCGACGAGCGCACGCAGGAGCTCGAACAGGTCGGGGCGGCGTTGGATCTCATCCAGCACCACCAGGCCCTCGAGACCCTCGAGCGCGATCTTGGGCGTCTCGAGCCGACGCAGGTCTACCGGATCTTCCAGATCGAAGAACGTGGTAGGCTCTTCTTCAGCGAGCTGTCTGGCGAGCGTGGTCTTCCCGCACTGACGGGGACCGAGCAGAGCGCAGACGGGGTGCGTTCGGAAGGTCTCGCGAATCCGGCCCTCATATCGGGGTCGATCCAACATGAGCGCGAGAATAATCCTTGCAAAACGTCAAGTCAGCTGATGATTTTCACGTTAGAGACGGAAATCCTTCATTCCCATTCTCGGCTGCGATGCAGGAACGGACAGCGGAGCGTCGTACACTTCGACGGACGCCGACGTGGTCCCGCCGACCCTCATCCGCCGTCTGACCGAGGTGTCGTTCGACGCGCCCCGCCGGGCGACGGCGCGACTCCCCGTGGCGATGGGCCGACCACCACACTTCGATCCGGACCAGCGGCTGGTCGGGGTGTGGAGGGGCCACGTCGAGGTGGGTGACGACCGCTGGCCGATCACGCTGGACATCCGCCGGGACCGCGAGATCCGCCTCCTGATCCAGGAGCCGGCGATGAGGTACATGGGCGGCGAGATGTGGACCTTGCTCAACCGGGTGACGTTTTTTGACGGCGTCCTCGAGGGCTTCGCGCTCCCGGGGAACTGGACGTCGGTTCCGTATCGGAAGGCCTTCATGCGCAGGCTCGATCTCACGCTGGGATCCGATGTCCTGTATGGATCGCTGGCGCTCTATGAGGGCTCCGTACACACCTCGCGCTCGGACACCCTCCTTTCCTATTGGGTAACGCTCGCCAGGGAGAAGTAGACGAGGGCCGCCCCCGTCACCGGCGGCACGGTGCCCGCCAGGCCCGGCACGACGAGGTCGCGTAACGGAGAACCCGATGGGGTTCGCCCAGCCGGGACCGACGTCGGCGGTCCGGGAAACTAGCGAATCCCCGGGCCCCGAGTCACCGTATGAACAGACGCGACGGAACCCTCACCGATGAGTCTACGGGTCTGCCGGCATGGTGCAGTCCCTACTTCTGGGAGCTCGCGATTGGATTGGGACGGGGTCGGAACGTTTGCCATGTTTCTGGCGTCGGGGGCCGTCGGCGTCGGAGTCATCCTGTTGCGCGCGTACAAGGCGCGTCTCGCGGCGACGGTCGAGCGCGCCCGGATCGAGAGCTCCGGCGACGCGCCGAGCCTCGACGAGGAACGCATCGCTGCGCTCGAGGGTCAGCTCGCTCGCCTGACCGAGCGGCTCGACTTCAACGAGCAGCTTCTCACCGGGGGAAGCCAGGACGCGCGCACCGGGATCCCGGCGCCCGACGCGGAGCGCTAGCGCTGCCGAAAGGAATGGAGCCGATCGGGATCGAACCGGCGACGCACCTTCCGCCACGACTTTCCCGCTGGCCCCGCGGTGTCATGACCTTCTCGAAGGGCTCGTACCCGAGCAATCATACTCCTCCACCAGCTCGTCCCACGACCAAGACGCTGCGGTGCTATCCGCCGAACACCACCGCGTCCGGGATCTCGGAGCGCTCGTCGCCGATCCGGATGAGGAAGAGATCCGCCTCTTTCTCGAACGAGATGTCCATGTCGGGATACTGGTCGGTCGGCTCGCCATCCCGGAATTGGATGTACCGCTCCTCCCCCGATGGGAGCGTCACCCCATACGGAGGCCGTGCCGGGATTCCCCCGCGTGACGCGGAACGGGCAGGGACGGGTCGGCATGCCCGACGCCGTCGCGCAGGGCACCTGGCCGGTGGCTTCCGGGTTCATCCCCTACGTCGGATCCCCGGCCTCGACCAGACACCGACCGTTCACCCAACCGGAGAAGGCCCGGCAGGGTAGCTTCTGCCCTGGCGCCCTACGCTCAGACGTTGAGCCGCCAGATCGCGAAGTTGAGCACGGTCGCGAAGCTCACCCACGCGATGTAGGCCACCATCAGGATCCCGGCGACGCGCGATGCCCTCCAGAAGAGGCGCGTCGTGATGAGGATCGCCGACAGCATGGCGAGGATCTCCGCGAAGGCGAGTCCGGGGCGGTGGAGCCCGAAGAAGACCACGGACCAGAGCCCGTTCAGCACGAGCTGGACGGCGAACCACACGAGCGCCCGTCGAACGGTCGGGCGGCCCGGGCCCGAGCGCCACACGAAGAACGCGGCCAGTCCCATCCCGAGGTACAGGACGGTCCACACCGGACCGAAGACGCGATCGGGCGGGGTGAACCAGGGCTTCTCGATGCCACGGTACCAGGTCGCGACGCCTTCGACCGTCGAGACGCCCGACAGGATCCCGACGGCGAGCGGGACCAGAAGGCATACCGCGAGTGCGCCCGTGTCGCGGACGCCCCAGCCGCGTTCTCTCACTCTTCGTTCTCCTCCTCCACCCTCGTGGAACCTGCCGGTCACGAACCCGGGAGGGCCCGGCCGGCGCCGCACGGGTTTCGTCGGGGGCTGCGCCCCGCCGTTTCCTGGCCGCAATCTCGCGGCCAGTCGGAGGGGGACTCCCGAGAATCCGATGCAGCTCCGCGCGATCGCGGAAGTATACGGCTGCGAGGACGGGGAGAGGCGTTCGTGCGCGACTTCGTGGCCGCGTGGAACAAGGTCGGGAACCTGGATCGCTTCGACCTGAGGTGACTGTGGGGACCGGGGGCCTCCGCACGGCGGATCGGGCTAGCCGGGGCCTCCCTCGGGCAGCAGCCCGAGCTGGTTCATGACGGCGAGGTTGTCCCAGCCGATCCACGTCTCGGCGATCTTGCCGTCCTCGATCCGCTGGACGACGTAATTGGTGACTTCGACGCGCTTCCCTGTCGGCGGGATGTCGCCCAGGGGACCCGTGTGGGTCGCCGTGCCGGTGGTGATGTAGGCCACCCTGGCCCCTTCTCCGAGGATGAGCTCGATCTCCTCGTGCCAGTCGGGGAAGGCCGCGAAGTTCACCCGCAGGAACTCGAGCATCTGCTCGATGCCCCGAATCTCCGGCATGTCGGTGGTGGCCTGGCTGTGGCGGGCGTAGTCGGGCGCCAGGTGCGTCCTGAAGACCTCCAGATCGCCCTTGTTCACTCCCTCGGACAGAACGTCGCGAACAAGCCGCTTGTTCTCTTCGATGCCGCTCATGAGATCCTCCGCTTCCGGGTCGGTCGAGCCTCACGATGCGGCGACCGGATGCCCGGAGGCGAGAGGCATCTTGCCTCCCACGCTCGCCAGCGTCGAGCACGGGTCGGAGCGGCGTGGCCCCGGCCCCTTCGTCGCATCAGCTCTCGCGGCTTCGCATGGCCGTGGCGATCGGGTCGAGCTCCTCGAGATCCTCCGGCGAGACTGCGTCGATGAAGTCGAGCTCGTCGGAGTCGGCAGATCCGTGTTCTTCGGCCGTCGGAATGCGGACTTCCTCGGCCATCGGAGTACGGACCGTCGCGCCGTAGCGGCCTTCCTTCTTCGTCGCGTCGGAGTGACCTTCCTTCCTCGTCGCGGCCAGGATCGCCGACCACGAACCGTTTCGGGCGGCGCCGCCCCGGACCGGTGAATGCTCGACCTGCACGAATCCTTCGCTGGTGAAGGCAACGGTGGGACGTCGCGGTCCACTCGCGTCGATCCTGTCCAGCGCCGCTGTCAACTCGGAAACCGCGCTCTCCGCGACCTCCAGCTTCGAGTCGACCTCGTCGAGCAGACCCTCGATCGTCGTGCGTCGCGAGTCCCATTGCGGCTCGGAGAACTCTCCCACGGCATGCCGGAGACGCGCCTCCTCGAGGTCGGCCACGTGGGAGTCCCGATCGGAGCGCAGCGACCCCACGGTGCCCTGCCGATCCTCGAGCTTCGTGACGAGTTGCGGCCGGTGCTCCGCGAGCTGTCCCGCGACTCCCTCGAGTCGACCACGGTAGTCCTTCTTCACGCGCTCGAGCACCTCGGGGTACGCTTCGTCGGCGTGATCGGCGAGTCGCCCCATCCACCCCTGAATCGTCTCCGACTCTCCGATGAGCTCGAGGACTACGACTGGAACCACCGAGCCCGTCTGGTTGGTGCTGTCTGACTGGTTGGTGCTCATCTCGCTTGCCTGCCCGGCGTTGGCGCCGCCGCACCGGGAGCGCGCGTGCCCCGGCTCGTGCGGCCGTGGTTTCGACCCGGCCGGGAGCGAGCGCAAGTTGCGGGCCCACAACGGCTTCGGCGCCCGCACGGGCTGAGGGAAGGGGGCGCCGCGGTCGCCGCTGGCCGCATGCACGCAGCCTTTCCACGCCACGCGGAGCGGCCGCCGCGACGACGACTTGTCGGCACCGAGGCCCGTGGACTTGCCTCCGGAGCGGCCTGTCGATGCAAGCACGCAACACCTATGGACTTACGTCGCCTCCGCCCAGGGGCGCCGCGAGCGGCATTGCCGTCACGGCGGGGCTCGGTCGTGTGTGTTGCGACCTGACTACAGCGGACCCGGAATGACTGTGGGGAGCTGGCGCACGATCAGCCGCGAGTGGACATCGAGCATTTCGGGACCTCCCGGGCATCCAGCTTCGCGGCGGCACCGACGATGCTCGAGAGACCAGTGTGGAATCGCGTCTCCCCGGGCCCCACACCATGTTGGGCGTATGAGAATCGGAGTCGTGGGAGCCGGCGGCGCCGGCGGATACTTCGCGGCCCGCTGGTGCGAGGCGGGTCTGGACGTCGCGGTCGTCGCGCGGGGCGCCCACCTCGACGCGATCGGTCGGGAGGGACTCCGCCTTCGTAGCCCGTTCGGCGATGCCACCACACGACCCCGGGCGGGCGAGGATCCCGCGGTGCTCGGTTCGGCGGACTTCGTGATGTTCGCCACCAAGACCTGGCAGCTCGAGGCGGCGGCGGCGGCCGTCGCGCCCCATCTGGCGCCTACGGCGCTCGTGTGCGGAGTCCAGAACGGTGTCGACTCCATCGAGACGCTGTCCCGGCTCGTGGGTGCCTCGCGCGTGCTCGGCGCCACCTGCCGCATCATCAGCTTCATCGAGCGGCCCGGCGTGATCCGCCACGTGGGGGCGGAGCCCACGATCCTCGTCGGCGAGCCCGGCGGGGGGCTCTCGGACCGGGTTCGGGGGGTCGCGGAGACCCTGAGTCTCGGACGACACGCGACCGTGACGGGGTCGCCGAACATCGCGGCCGAGCTGTGGAGGAAGATGCTGTTCTTCGCACCGCTGAGCGGCGTGGGATCGGTGACCCGCTCGCCGATCGGCGCGTTTCGGAACGACCCCGAGGGGCGGCGCTTGCTCGAGTCCGGGATGGCCGAGGTGGCCGCGGTGGCGACGGCGCTGGAGGTGGATCTCGGGGACGACGCGATCCGGCACACCCTGGAGTTCATCGACGGGCTGCCGCCCGACGGGACCAGCTCGCTGCAGCGCGACATCGAGGCGGGCCGACCGAACGAGCTCGAGGCGCTGTCGGGCGCGGTCAGTCGGCTCGGATCGGAAGTCGGGGTGCCCACGCCCACGCACGATGAAATCGTTCGGTCGCTCACGACCGGCATGCCGCCCTCGCCGAGCTCTTCCTCCATTCGATAGCGGCCCTCGACTCTGCCCGAGCCCATTTCCCGACAGCGGGATTCGGACCGACGATGACGCCTTCAGACCTGCCGGCGGTCAGACGAGCGGGAGAGCGCTCGACAGCACGAGCGCCGTGACCATGCGCCGCCCGCCTCAAGCGCCCGGCCCCGACTCACACGACGATGCCGACCGGAAGTATCGACGCCCGAACCACTCCGGCACGTAGGAGACGAGCACGGACGCTGCGCCGACCAGCCCGAGCGTGGTCCATCCGGCGGCAATCGCGCCGAGTGTTTCCGCGATGGTGGCAAGACTCAGAACGAGGAAGAGCGGACCCATGAGAGCGCAGTGCACGCGTCCGCACTTGAACGCGTTGGCGGTGCAACTCAGACCGATCCAGCCGAAACCGCCGCTCCACAGGGCGCCCCGGAGAGGTTCCCGGATCGCACCCACGACCAGGAGAAGGAGCGGCACCCGCCAGAGCATGAACGACAGGAGCTTCCTGCTGGACAAATCGGAAGGTCGCGCATCGAACGTGGCGACTCCCAGCAAAATGCGGCGGGCCGTGGTGCCGAGACCGCTCATCGGCGCTTCCCCACCTCCCCGGAGAGGGCGGCGATGAGCGCCTGCACTGACGGGGCCCGGTCGAATCCCTCGTCCGATGGGTAGACTCGGCAGCTGTCGGCCAGGCTCGCGGGAGACGCCCACACGTCTCGACCATCAACCAGCACCGTAGGCGACCCGTATTGCCGCGCGTACTCTGGTGCTGCGGAACTTTCACGGTTCCACTCGGTCCATGCGAGGGCCCGACCGAGGGTGCTCAATGCCTCGGTGAGCCGCCCTCGAGCGAGGTCGACGTTCGGACAGTCCGGGCTGAATATCAGCTCCACGGTCGTGTCCTTGCCCTGCGTCACTCCTCGAGGCTCTCGATGATGGGACACTCCTTCGTGGGCGTGTTGGAGTCGCACGCCTCGATCAGATCGTCGAGCGCGGCTCTCAGGTCTCCGAGAGCACGGATCTTTCGATCGATCTCGGCTCGTTTCACTTCCGCCTTTCGACGCATCGCCGAACAGGTCCGTCGGGGGTGTACGCGCAGGTCCAGCAGCTCTGCGATCTCCCCCAGGGAGAACCCGAGGAGCTGTGCCCGCTTGATGAATCGCACCCGAGCGACGGAGTCGGGCGGGTACTGTCGGTAGCCGCCATCCGTCCTCGGCGGAGCCGGCAACAGGCCGCGTCTCTCGTAATACCGAAGCGTCTGCACGTTGACAGCCGCCTGCTCTGCGAGATTCCCGATCGTGAGCGTCATGGTCTTCATCCGGGATGAGGGTAAACCCTGCACCTGGGTATAAGGTCAAGACCGTGCGGTCGGTTCTGTAGCGGTGCGTCCCGTCGCTCCCCGTGAGCTTCTCGATCGAGGCGTGTGCCGCATTGCGGCCACCGCTCCGGCCCGTGGGACCGACGACGATCCCGGCCCACGACCGAGACGGGACGCCTTCGACCGCCCTCTTGCGAAACCTTTCCGGTCATGCCCCCGTAGGATGAGAATGATGATTCTGATTTTCCAGAGAAGAGGTAGGTAAGATGGATTCGCAGACCCAGCCGGCCGGCACGATTGGGACAGCCGCCATCACCTTTCTCGCCGTCTCGTTTCTCGTGGACTTCGCCCGCGGCAACGCCGGGTGTGAGGTCATGGCGCTTCCCGGTCTGCTGTTCGGCGACCGCACGCACCTGCCCTGCCTCCTCTTGTGTCCGATCGTTCACCCGGAGGCGGCATCGCCCGGCCCGGGCCCAGCGTGAACGCGACCGCGGAGCAGCCCCGCACCACCGCTTCGATTCCGACGCTCCGGGCGCCCAAGCAGGCTCGAAGCCGCGCGACGCTCGACCGGATCGTCGCGGCCACCCAGGAGCTCCTCGAAACCAAACGATTCGACGACATCTCGGTGGCGGAGATCGTCTCTCGTGCTCGGTCCTCGGTCGGGGCCTTCTACGTCCGATTCCCCGACAAGGCTGCCCTGCTCGATCACCTGGACGAGCTGTACGCTCGCCAGATGGTAGCTGCGGGCGAGGCTGTCGCCCGGGCCAGCTCGATCGCAACCAGTCTGGAGGACGACGTGCGCGGGCTCGTCGCGTTCCTCCTTCGAGTCCACCGACTCCAGCCGGGGCTTCTTCGGACGTTGGTGGTCGAGGCGAGACGGCAGGGGGACGGGCCTTTCAGAGACAGAACGCGGCGTATGAACCGGACAATCCCCGTCGTGATGGACCGACTGCTCGAGCGCGGAGACCGAATCGGTCACCCGGAGCCACGACGAGCCGTTTTTCTGGGTCTCCTGATGGTCTTCTCCGCTATCCGAGAAGTGACCCTGTTCCCGGAGGGACTCGCGGAGTTCGTCGATTACGACGACGACGAGCTCGTTGACGAGCTCACGTCCGCGTACCTGCGATACCTCCAGGTCGAGGGCACCCCGTGAGCGCCCGACCGTTGTTCTTCGCCGGCTTGCTGGTTGCGGCGGGGCTGCACGACACATCCGGGCTCCATGCCCAGAACAGCAGCGGCCCGGAAGATCCGGAGGAGTTCCGGGCGTTCATCGACGATTTCTTCGCGCGTGAAATGGAGGAGGACCACATCCCGGGCGCCGTCTTCCTCCTCGTCAAGGACGGACGCGTCTTCTACTCCCGGGGGTACGGATTCGCGAACCTCGAACGGCGGGAGCCGGTCGATCCCGACCACACGGTGTTTCGGGTCGGGTCCAACTCGAAGACGCTGACCGCGGCCGCCGTCCTCACACTGGTTGATGAGGGCCGTCTCGATCTGGATACCGACGTGAACGAGTACCTGACCAGCCTCCAGGTCCCCTCCACGTTCCGAGAGCCCATTACGCTGCGGCACCTGCTCACGCACACCGCCGGACTGGACGAGCGGCTCTTCGGGCAACACGCCCGAACCCGTGACGATGCTCTCGACCTCCGGGAATACCTGGCCGAGCACCTCCCGCCGCGCACCATGCCCCCGGGAGTGGTGGTCTCGTACAACGACCACGGGACCTCACTCGCCGGGCTCGTCGTCGAGGACGTGTCGGGTCAGCGGTTTGCTCAGTACGTGGCGGATCGGATCTTCGGCCCGCTCGGCATGACGCGCAGTAGCTTTGACGTCGCGGATCTGACGCCCGTCATTCGGGCAGGGCTCGCGACCTCATATCGCTACTGGAACGGCCGGCACACTCCCTACGAGTACGACTACATCCAGACCGCCCCCGCGGCTGGTCTCGTGACCACAGCCTCCGACATGGGGAGGTTCCTGATCGCCTTGCTGAACGGTGGACAGCTTGGCGGTCGCAGGATTCTCAGCGAGCCGATGACGGGCGTGATGCTCGACCGGCAGTTCGCCCACGCCCCGCGCCTTCGAGGAAGGGCGTTCGGGTTTGTGGAGTCGGACGAGAACGGCGTCCGCGGCCTGAGCAAGGACGGTCAGGCGACCGGGTTTCTGTCCCGGATCTTCCTCCTGCCGGAAGCCGACCTCGGCTTCTTCTCATCCATCAACCTCTCGATCTTCGAGCCCGGCCCGTCGTTCAGCCGAGCGAACGGGATTCATCGTCGGCTCACGACGGCGATTCTCGATCGGTACTTCATGCCGGACTCTACGTTCTTCGATCTCCCCGAGGCGCCGGCACCCGATCCGAGCTTCGATGCCGATCCGTATGTCGGGACGTACCGGGCGATGGAGGGATCTCGTCACACGATCGAGAAGCTCCTCTTTCTCGGAAACGAGCTCGAGGTCCAGGACGGGGGCGACGGCACGCTACTCGTTGGCGGAATGCCCTACGTGGCGTTGGAGCCCGGTGAGTTCCAGTACGCCGGCGGTGGCCCCTTCTACCTGGCCTTCCGCTTCGGAGACGATGGCCGGGCGAGTCATGTCTTCCTCGGTGCCGGAGCGATGGAACGTGTGTGGCGGGTTGACACCATGCGCACGCTGATGATTTCGCTGTCGATCACGGGGTTGCTCTTCGTCAGCGCGATCCTCGCGTGGCCTTTTGCGGGCGTTCTCGCCCGGCGTCGTGGACGATCCGCCGACGATGTTCATCCGGGGCGCGGCCCCCTGGTCGCCGCGACCGGACTGAGTCTCGCGTTCGTCGTCGGCTTCGGGTGGATATTCAGCCAGACGGACTTTCAGGAGTTCTTCAAGGGCGTTCCTGCGGCGATCGGGATCCTTCTCACGCTGCCGATTCTGGTGGTTCCGTTGACGGTCTGGGCGCTCGGCCACTCCGCCCGCGCGTGGAAGGACGGTCGCGGGTCGTTCCTCGGAAGGCTCCACTACACGCTCGTGACGGTCGGGTTGGTCGTGTTTCTGCTCCTCCTGAACAACTGGTACATGCTGGGGTGGCGGTACTGACACACCCGGTTTGCTCGTCCTCCCGCTGGTAGCAGGCGACGATCGTGTGCCTCCGAGAGGATGCCGGCGCGAGACCGGATAGCCCCTCGGCCCGGCCGCCTTCCGGGCCGGTGGTTACGGTTCCGAGGGCGTCCCCCCCGCAGCGGACCAGTCCTCCACGACGCGACGGGCCGCATCGCGCGCTCCGAGGCCGAAGGCGATCGCGGCGGCGACGGCGATCGCGCCCAGCACGAGCGTGAACGTGAGGGTGACGATATCGGCGGCCACGCCGGTCTGCTGCAGGGCCATGGTCGTGGCCAGGACGATGATGGCGACCCGGGCTGCCGTAGGGTACACACCCGGCCAGCGTCCCGCCCGCCGCGGGATGGCCTCGTATGCGAGGTTCCCGAGGTACAGACCCACGCCGAAGATCACGAGCCCGAGGAGGAGCCGCGCGCCGAACTGGAAGAAGTCCGTCGCCAGCCCGGCGAGTGCCTGGAATCCCAGGAGGTCGGCCGCCTCGATGGCCGTGATCACCATGACGGCCACGAGAACCAGGTAGCCGGCGATCTGGGATGGCGTCTGCCCCGCTTCACCGGGCTCGACCTCGAGCCCGAGGCGCGAGAACAGGCGATCGAAGCCGAACCCTTCCAAGAGGCTCGCGGTGAGCCCCGACAGCACCCGCGCGACCACGTACCCCACTCCGACGAGCAGAGCCGCGCCGAACAGAAGCGGGATCGCGTTCAGGAGCCGGCTCAGCATTGCCGTGGCCGGGGCGCTGATGCTCTCGATCCGCAGAGCGTCGAACGCGGCGATCGCCGTCGGGATGAGGACCAGCGCATAGACCACCAGCCCGACGACCGCGGAGAGGCGACGAGGACCCGCCTCCGGTCCCATACCGACGCGCTGGCCGAGTCGGTCCAGACCGCCTGCCGTGAGGAGGCCCGTCACGACGCGCGAGAGGATCTTGGCCACCAGCCATCCGGCGAGCAGGATCAGCGTGGCTCCGAGCAGATCCGGCAGCACCGCGAGCACATCGTCCGTCATCCCTTCCAGCGGGGCTACGAGACCCTCGAGCTCGAGCACCCCCAGTACGGCCGGAATGAAGAGGAGCAGCGTGCCCCAGAAGACCACATCCCCGAGGATCTCGCTGAGCGGGCGGCGTGCCTCGAAGCCTGCGCCCTCGGCGAGCCTGTCGTCGAGTCGGGTCCTCGCCAGGCCTCGCGTCACCGCGAAACGCAGAACGCTCCCGATCAGCCAGGCGAGCCCCAGGAGGATCGCCGCACCCGCGAGCTGCGGCAGATACGTGGTCAGGCGCTGGAGCATGGTGTCCAGAGGACCCGCCACCGACTGCAGGCGCAACGCCTGAAAAGCGCCGGCGAGTACGAAGACCATGAGAGCGTAGAAGACGATCCGTCCGGTCCAGACGCCGAGCATGACCGGCTTCACCTGGCCCTTGGTGGTTTCCTCGAGCCTTCGCCCGGACGTCAGCCGGTTCATCGCTCCTCTGGTCAAGGCGGCCACGAGCAACGCGGCCAGCCACCCGAGGACGAGAATCGCCAGGGCGGTGAGGGCGTTGGGCAGGTAACCGCTCAAGAGACCCTGGAGGCGCGCGAGCAGGTCCGACATAGCTCCTCCTTCAAGCCAGGGGCCCGGACCGGTCGAGGCCGAACGGCGACCGAATTCAAGGGACCCGTAGACGGCGGGCCGACGTGGAGAGCGGAAGTCAGCACCCAACCGCAGGTCGGCGCCTCCGCACACTGCCGAACCGGTCCCCGCGCGGGCAAGGGCGTGGCCGAGCGATGAGCCGGGCGCCGTCGACACGCTGGCGTCCCTGCTCGGTCTCCCGGAGTGGTCGCGCGCCGGCGGACACGATGTTCGTGGCGCCGGGGCATGTTAGGTTCAGGTCTTTCGGGGGGGAGTATGAGATCCGATGGTTGGGCGGTCCGTGGCCTGGCGGCGAGCCTCGCGATCCTGCTTCAGTGTGCGCTCACCGGAGCCGTCGCACCGGACGGGACGGCGACTGGAGGGGTCCGCCCGGACACCCGCCCGGAAGCGGTGACCCCCGGCTCCGCCACGCGGTTCGCCTCGGGGCGTGCCTCCTTCTCCGTGGCGTTCCGGGATCTGGTGACACCGTATCGGACGTTTCTCATGACGGCGTCACCGGGGGAGCGCGTGCGACTGAGCGCGGTCTCCGGAGACGCGGCGGCCGCGACGACCACGGCGAGTCCGGCTCGTTTCGAGGCCGAGGCTGCCGACGGACGCATCGCCCGGGCCGGCCCGGCCGCCTGGGACTGGACGGCCCCGACGACCCCGGGGCACTACCGCGTCGTCGTGACGGACCGGACCACCGGCGAGAGCATCGCGTTGAGCGCCGCGGTCCTGGTTCCGATGAGCGAGGTGCACGGGGGACTCGTCTCGGGTTACCGCGTCGGGACGTTCCCGACCCCGGCCTATCGAGGTCTCGCGGAGTACGAGGTGCCGCCCGGCCTCCTCGTCCTGCGACGGGAGGATGCGACGATCCCGGTGAGCCCCCACTTCACGCTCGGCCAGTTTCCCGCGAAGGGCCCCGCCGGTTGGCCGAAGTACCTGGTCCTGAACGAGCGCGTGCTCCTCAAGCTGGAGCTGTTGCTCGAGGAGGCGAACCGCCGCGGCCTCGCCGCCCCCACGTTCCAGGTGCTGAGCGGCTTCCGCTCGCCCTGGTACAACCGGTCGATCGGGCGGCCCCGATACAGCCGTCACATCTACGGGGACGCCCTGGATGTCTACGTCGACGTGGATGGAGACGGACGCATGGACGATCTGAACGGGGACGGACGGGTGGACGTGCGGGACGCGGGTCTGCTGTACGACATCGTGGAAGAGATGGACGGAGCCGAGGCGACGAAGCATCTCATCGGCGGGCTCGGCAAGTATCCCACCACGTCGACCCACGGACCGTTCATCCACGTCGACACGCGGCTCTATCGAGCCCGGTGGTGATCGCGCGGATCGAGCTCACCCAGGGCCTCGAGATCGGCGCGGTCACCGAGGCGATCGGTGGCGCGCTTGTTCCGAACGAGCGTCGAGCGGCCGATGAAGGGGATCTCGACGCGATCCATCGCGACCACGACCCGATCGTCCCAGGCCTGCTCGAACGTTACGCCGGTCAGGTCGGTGAGGATGTCGATTCTGCGCGGGCGGACGCCGATCTGGACCACCTGCTCGGGCTTCGTGAAGTCGCTCTTGCCGATTCCGAGAGCCTCCACCGGTGCCCCGAAGGCCTCGAGAGCTCGCCACACGCGGTCGGCGTTGGTCGGGCTCCGTTCGACCCACACGTCGAGGTCTCCCGTCGCACGTGGCGCTCCATGCAGGGAAAGGGCCTGTGCTCCGACCACGAGGAAGCGAACTCCCTCGGCTACCATGGCATGAAGGAAATCGTAGAAGTCCTCGTTCATGGCGCTTCGCCGTCATGGATCGAATCGTCTTCCCGGGGGGCCGCGGCTCCGGCCTTGCCCGCGGGCGACATGACGGGCGCGTGTGCCAGGCTCCACGACTGCCTCGTCAGCTCCTCGACCATCGCGAGCCGCTCGAGCGCGGTGGTTTCGGCGCTGAGATCGTCCGGAGGCTCCTCTCCGAGCGGAAAGACGCGCGCGACGGAGTATCGCTCCGTGCGCAGGTTCGATCCCGGTCGTCCAGAGACTGGTGTAGGGACCGCCTCATGATCGTCGGGACGCATGGCGGGCTCGATCGCAGCGATGTCGGCCACGCCCTCCGCGTGAAGCGCATTCCACAGATCGACGGCCTGCTGGAGGTCGAGCCAGAATTCGGGTTCCGTCCCAGAGAAACGCGCCAGGCGCAACGCCGTCTCGGGCGTGACGGTGCGCTTCCCGTTCACGATCTCGTTCATGCGCGGATACGAGATCCTCAGGCGCTTCGCGGCCTCCTTCTGCGTGATGCCGAGCGGCGTCAGTACCTCCTTCAGGAAGACTTCACCAGGGTGAGTGGGACGGCGGGCGTTTGGCGATCGGAGCATTGCTTGGGCGGGCTCCCGGACGACGGGTCTCGTGTGTTGATATTAACACTTACCGTTAAGCATAGCAAGCGGCCGCGCTGGACCGAACCGCCGTGAGCCGGGAAGGTCACGGCGTCGGACCCATGTTGCTCCCGGGGGGCGAGCGCTAGTGTCGATCGCGCGCCGCTCCGAAAACCCCGATGGCGCGCGCCGGGTCGTCCACCTGTCGACCGGCATCCCTGGGAGACTGCCCGCAGCGATCGTGATCGGGCGCGAGAGGAAAGACGGCGATGAGCGAGTCGGCCATCAAGGTAGGAGTCATCGCGGAGCGGACTGGCGCCCTGTCGTTCATGGGCACCGCGGACGCGAACGTGGCCCGGCTAGTCGTCGACGAGATCAACGAGGCCGGCGGTCTGCTGGGGCGGCGGATCGATCTGATTCTCGAGGATGGCGAGACCACGGACAGCGTCGCCGCGGCGCTGGCCGCCCGGATGGTCCGGGAGGACCGCGTCGACGTGGTTTTCGGCGGCATATACAGCTCGACGCGGCAGGCCATCAAGGGGCCTGCGGTCGAGGAAGGGAAGACGCTCTACATCTATCCCGAGCAGTACGAAGGCCGGGAGTGCCACCCCCTCATCTTCTGTACGGGCCCGGTGCCCGCGCAGCAGGTGGACCCACTCATCCCGTGGCTCATGCGGGAGACGGGCGCCCGGCGGTTCTACCTCCCGTCCGCCGACTACATCTGGCCACGCGTGATGAACGAGAACATGCACCAGGTGGTGACGGCGAACGGCGGCGAGATCGTCGGCGAGGAGTACCATCCCCTCGATCACGTGGACTACGACGAGACGGTCGAGCGGATCATGTCCAGCGGAGCGGACGCGGTCTTCAACACCATCGTGCCGCCGGGCCTCACGCCGTTCCTCGCGCGGCTCCACGACGCCGGCTTCGCCGCGCGCGGCGGCCAGGTGGTCTGCACCTACTTCGACGAGAACTTCTTCAACCTGGTTCCCGCCGCGCACGTCGAGGGACTGTACAGCTGTCTCGACTACTACCAGAACGTCGACGACCCCTTCAGCCGGGAGCTGCTCGAGCGGTACAACGTGCGTTTCCCGGGGAGCGCCATGTTCACGGCCGGGAGCGCGTGCTCGGGGCTGTACCGCGGTCTCAAGCTCTGGGAGGCGGCCGTGCGCCAGGCGGGCTCGCTGGACCAGGACGCCGTCATCGCGGCGCTGGATCGCGCCCGGATCGACGAGGGCCCGGGAGGGCCGGCCGAGATGGTGCCCGGCCAGCACCATGCCCGCATGAACATGTACATCGCCCGGGCGGTGGGCGGCCGGTTCGAGATCGTCCAGAACCTGGGCGTCATCGACCCGCAGGAGTGCTCCTAGGGTCTGCGCCGGGACGGCTCACCGCATGGTCCGCCAGGCAGGCTGCCTCCTCGGTTGGCGGGCGACCCGTTTGGATGGGGTCGGACTCCGGTGTCAGCGAGCGAGCGGGTCCGGCCTGAGCTGGAAGTGGAGCACCTTGCTCGTCGTGCCGGCCCCGGTCTCCATGTGGAACGGCGCCCGCGTGCTGACGGTCGCCCAGATCCCCCGGCCCTTCCAGCCCGCGTCCGGGTCGTCGATGCGACCGTCCATCCACTTGGTGTAGAAGCCCGTCGGGTACGGGACGCGAAGAACCACCCAGCCTCCGTCCACCCAGGCGAGCAGGCCCTCCGAGGCGTTGCCGGTGTCGATGGGGACGTTCTCGCCGAGCCCGAGCGTGTTGAACTGGTCCACCCACGTGAAATAGCTGGCCTCGGCGCTCCCGGGCGTATCCACGCCGCCCAGCTGCGGCAGCGGCTCGACGTGGAACGTCCAGCCTTCCGGACAGTGCTGCCCGGTCGCCGTCGGCCCGTTGAGCGGCCCGGCGCACTTTCGTCGATCGAAGCTCGCCAGGTGTCCGCTGGCGAGGCCGACCCACATGACGCCGTTACGGTCGACGTCGCCGCCGCGCGGCGAGAAGCCCTCGATGGGCCGGCCGGACTCGTCCACGGGCAGCTCGTGGATCTCGGCGAGGGCCGTCTCGGGCGGGTTGGGGCCGGGATCGAGCCGCACGACCGCGCCCGGATACCCGAGCGAGGTCGCCCACACGGAGCCGTCCGGGGCGGGAGCGACGGCGTAGAAGCCGGCGATGATCCGCTTGTCGAGCGCCGGATCGACGGGCTCGTCCGGCTCGACATACGCGTCCCGCCGCCCGTTCCCGTTGGTGTCGAGGATGAGAGGGGTCCAGCCCTGGGACGCCTGCTCGTCGCCGGTCTCGTCGAACATCCGGGTGTTCAACCAGCCCACTACCTGTCCGCCCCCGCTCGTCCACAGCGTGTTGTCCTCGTCCTCCGCGAACATGAGGTGATGGGTGCTGAAGCAGGTGGAGATCTGGGTCAGCTTCCCGGTCTCGGGATCCCACATCTGCAGGTGGCGAGACGCGCGCTCGAGCGGGAAGGCCCGCGCCGAGGGATGGTCCGACCCGGCCCGGCAGAAGTCGGGGTTCTCGGGCGGCCGTACGGTCGAGGTGAGCCACAGGCGGCCGCGACCATCGATCATCGGGTTGTGGACGTTGGTCAGGCTGGTCCAGGGGGCCTGGTCGCCGAAGTACACCGATGGCTCGAGCATGGAGGGCCCGATCGACGGGCGGGTGGCCGGGTCGCGCACCGCGAGCGGGATCCGGCTCGGCTCGTGCTTCAGCGGGTCCAGCACGGGGACGTAGTCCTTGCTCTGCTCGAGGGCGCCGTAGATCGGGCCGTACGCGTTGACGGTCGGATTCCGGCGGTCGGTCGAGGCCTCGTCGTGGAGATACGCGGTCGGGTCGGCCCAGTCCCACAGCGTGATGACGACATTGCGCTCGACGCCCGACGGTCGGGGCGGGGCCGCGGGCACCTCTCCCGCTTCGATCCGGTCCGTCCAGTCGGCGAACATCTCGAGCATGCGCTCGCGGCCCAGAAAATCGAGCACGGCGCTCATCCCGGCGCCGGCCTGCCCGGATTTGACGCGGCGATCCCACGCGGCCACGGATGACGGGAACTCGCCGAGGCTCGGCGGAATCTGCCTCGTGCCCCGGGTCCCGAGCTGGTGGCAGGCCGTGCAATTGCCGGACTTCAGGATGCGGAGGAGCTGTGCCTGGTGCTCGAGGCCGGTCGCGAGGCCGTTGCCTTCCTCGCCCGTCCCCGGAAACTCGCTTTCGCCGGGGACGTGGAGGAGGGAGAACCAGTAACCCGCCGGATAGTATTGCGCGGCCGCCACGGCATCCGGGGCCGGGACGGCCGTGTGGTCGACGACGTCGCCGGGCGACGCGGACAGCCGCTCCGAATCCACCAGGCCGTACCCGCGCACCCACACATCGTAGGTCGCGGATGGCAGATCGGGGATCAAATAGCGCCCCTCGTCATCGGTCACGACGATCCGCGCGAACGGCGTCGGCAGATCGGCGGTCTCGGCGATCACCCACACGCCGGCCTCCGGGCCGCCGGGGCCGGTGACCGTACCGCCGATGTCATCGCCGTCGACCGCCACCGGGCCATCGGCCGGGCGGCAAGCGCCCTGGAGAGCGGCCGCGACGAGCGCGGCGGTGGCGAGGATCGCGGCGGGGGAGACGAGAGAGCGCGAGCCAGCCCACGTCGGTCCTCGAGGATGCATCACCGGTTTCCTCCAGTGGGAGCGGGCGGCAAGCCTTGTCGGTGTGGCGAACGCCCTCAGCGGTCCAGGGGCAGGACAGAACGGGCCAGAATCATGGCATCCGACCCGCCTCGCCGCTACCGACCTGGCGAGGGCGACGGCGCGTGATTCCCGGGACACGGCCCCGCCGCTACGTCTCGAAGCCCAGCCCGGCCGCTCGGGACAACCGGTCGGCCAGATCCTCGCGGATGAGGCCCTCGGCTCCGGATCGCTCGAACGCGTGACGGTACGACTCGGGAGTCAGCCCACGATCGGCCAGTCGATGGGACAGGATGTCCACCGCCACCTGGACGACCAGCTCGAGCAGCCGCTCGATCGCGTAGGACCTCTTCCGCGGTCCTCCCGCTGTGGGTGGCCAGATCGTCGAGGTATCGCCGAAGTCGCTCGAGCTTCCGGGCCAGGACGTCAGGTGACACGGGGCTCTCCGGCGGCTCTCTCTCGCAGCTTATCCCGTGACATGGGATGCAGAAAGACGACATCGGCCGTCGCCCGTCCGCAGAGATCCTGGATCTCGCCGATGATCTCGAGGCACCTGTGTAGACTCCCAACGCCGAGGAGAGGTCCGACGTCATCCGTCCTCCGGCCCCGACGTCACCCCTCGTCCAGGTCCCGCGCTCCGAGCACGACCCGAAGCATCGTCGCCTGGTCCGCGTGTCCATGGACCGCCGGGAGACGGCGAACCGCCGTTGCCCGCTCGAGGAATCCGGCCAGCACCGGTCCGTGCTTCGCGGTGCCAGGGACAACGTGCGAGCGAGAGCCGGCGGCAGGACCCCCGTCAAGCCCCCCTTCTCCTTGACAGATTAGGAGAGGTCGCTCATCCTGTCCTAACCTGACTAGGAGAAGAACCGAACATGGACGACGTCACCGCCAGCCTGCTCCCGGGAACCCTCGATCTCCTGGTCCTCAAGGCGGTCTCGTTGGGGAAGCTCCACGGATACGGGGTGCTCCTCAGGATCGAGCAGATCACCGACGGAGCCCTCCAGGTGAAGCAGGGGGCGCTGTATCCGGCGCTGTACCGGCTCGTGCGCCAGGGGCTGCTCGAGTCCGAACGCGGCACGTCCGACAACAATCGCCGGGCGAGGTACTACTCGCTGACCCCGGCCGGGCGGAGGCGGCTCGGCGAGGAGACCGCCGGCTGGCATCGTCTCGTTGAGGCCATCGCGCTCGCTTTGAGCGCGACGACCCGGGAGGTGTAGGTGTCCATGCTAAGCTCGCTGCGGTCGCTGTGGACCGCGCTCCGCCGCCGGTCGGAGTTCGAGAGGGAGATGGACGACGAGTTCGCGTTCCACCGGGAGGCACGCGCGAAGGAGCTGATGCGGCAGGGGGTGCCGCGGCACGAGGCGGTCCGGCGGGCGCGTCTGGAGTTCGGCAGCGAGGCGCACTTCAAGGAGGAGGCACGGGCCGCCCGGGGTCTCCGATGGTTCGATCGCCTGCGCGGCGATGTGCGGTACGCGCGCCGCCTCCTGACGCGCGACCCCGGGTTCGCCGCGGTCGCGATCGTCTCGCTCGGTCTCGGTGTCGGGGCGAGCACGGCGATGTACAGCGTCCTCGATGCGGTCCTGCTCCGCCCCCTTCCCTATCCGTCGCCGGAACGGCTCGTTCGGGTCGGCATCCTGCCGTACGAGTCCGATGACCTGGACGTGCTCTCGGTGGCGGACGTCGAGGCGCTGGGCGAGGCCCCGCCCTTCGAGGCCTTCGGGGTGTACGCGCGCGCCCCGGGCGGGGTGACCTGGACACACGGTGGGGTGGGCGAGCGGCTCGAGGGAAACCTCGTCACACCGGGACTCCTCGCCGCGCTGGCGACCCCGCCGGCCCTGGGCGCGGGGCTCTACCCGGGCTCGGACCGGTCCGGCGAGCCCCGCGCGGTCCTCCTCTCCCACGCGTTCTGGCGCGACCGACTCGGGTCGGATTCGACGGTCGTGGGCAGCGTGATGGTGCTGGACGGAGAGCCCCACACGGTGGCGGGGGTGATGCCGAGGGGCTTCCACCTCCCCGGTCTCCCGCACGACCGTGTGTGGCCGGTCCTCCAGTCGGCGCCCCCGGAGTACCGCGCGCCGTTCTGGCTCAGAGGGGTCGCCCGGCTGTCCGCGGGCGTGGATCCGGACATCGCCGGAGACAGGCTCCGCGCGGCTGAATCGGCCGTCAAGGAGCGCTTCCCCGATTCCCCACCGCGGTGGAGGTACGCGGTGGTGCCGCTGCACGGCGCCCTGGTGGCGGACACGCGCGGCACGGTGCTCCTCCTCTTCGGGGGGGTCGTGCTGCTCCTCCTCATCGCGACCGCGAACGTCACGAACCTCCTCTTCGCGCGCGGCGCGGCGCGATCGCCGGAGTTCGCGGTGCGCACGGCACTGGGGGCCGGGCGCGCGCGCCTCGCACATCAGCTCCTGACGGAGAGCCTCGTCCTGGCTCTCGCCGGGGGGATCCTCGGGGTCGGGATCGCGTGGGCCGGCGTGGCGGCGCTCCCGGCGCTGGCTCCGGACGGCCTGACCGGTCTCGAGGGTGTGCGGATCCACGTCGGGGTGCTCGGGTTCACGCTCGGCATCTCGGTGCTCGCCGGAGCGCTGATCGGCCTTCTTCCGGCGCTCCGCCTCTCGCACGGCGCGGTGGGGGTGCTCATCCGGGAGGGAGGGCGCGGAGGCCGCATCGCCCCCCGGGACGGCGACCTGCGCGGGCTGCTCGTCGCGGCGGAGTTCGCGCTCGCGACCATGGTGCTCGTCGGGGCCGGCCTCATCGGGAACAGCCTCCTTCGCCTGAACCGGGTGGACACGGGTGCGGCCGCGGAGGACGTGGGCGTGGTACGCCTCTCGCTGTCCGAGGCGAGGTACGAGACGGCCGAAAGTGTGAACGTGTTCGTGGACCGACTCCTGCAGGAGGTCCGGAGCGCCCCGGGTGTGGAGGCCGCGGCCCTCGGGATGGCCGTGCCCCCGAGGCGACTGGTCATGTCGAACCCGTACACCCCCGAGGGCCTCGTGTACGCCGAGGGCGAGAACGCACCGGTCGCCGAGGAGCTGCTCGTCACGCCCGGCTACTTCGACGCGCTGGGCGTGCGGCTGCGGGCGGGCCGCGACTTCGCCGCCTTCGACCGTGACTCGACCCCGCCGGTGGCCATCGTGAACGCGTCGCTCGCCGCGCGGCACTTCCCGAACGGCGGAGCGGTGGGACGCTGGCTCCAGCTCGGCGACCCCGCTCCGGATGCGCAGCGGTTCGAGGTCGTCGGCGTCGTCGATGACGTGAAGTACGCGGGGCTCGAGACGGAGCGAGAACCGACCATCTACGTCCCGTACGCGCAGAACACCTGGTGGCGGTCGATGTACCTGGTCGTGCGCGGCAGCCGGGGATCCGTCTCCGCCATGCGCGCCGCGCAGGCGGGCGTGGCCGGCCTGGACCCCCTCATCCCCGTGCAGGACGCGTGGACGATGGAGGAGCTCGAGTCGGAGGCCATCGCGACGCCGCGGTTTCGGGCGGTCCTCTTCAGCGGCTTCGCCCTCATCGCCCTCGTGCTTGCCGCGGTCGGCATCCACGGAGTGATCGCCTACACGGTGAGCCAGCGTCGTCGCGAGGTGGGGATCCGGATGGCTCTCGGCGCGGCGCCGATTAGGATCCGGGGCATGGTCCTGCGACAGGGGCTGGGCCTGGCCGTGATCGGGACGGCCGTCGGCTTGGTCCTGTCGCTGTTCGCGTCACGGTTCGCGACCGAGCTCCTGTTCGGGGTGCCCTCGATCGATCCGCTCACCTACTCGATCATGGCCATCATCCTGCTGGCCGTCGCGACCGTCGCCATCCTCGGTCCCGCGCTCCGGGCCTCGAGCACCGATCCCCTGACCACCATTCGAGCCGAGTAGCGGCTCGTTCGCGGAGAACCCGGGCCATAAGGCGACCGCGGTCGGCGGGTCGGCACCGGGGCTAGGAGGTCTCCGTCACCTCACCCGTCGCGGTCGCCCGCGCCATTCCGCCGGGAGCTTCTTCGTCGCCTCGCCGATGATTTCGAGGCTGCGGATGAACGCGCGCCGGAGCGTGGGATCGTCCATGAACTCGTCCCTCGTCAGCTCCGCGGCATGGTCCGCCAGGTAGGAAGCCTCCTCCAGGATGTGCCGCAGGTACTCAGTCGTCGATTCTGACAAGCTCGGTTTCCTCGAGGATCTTCGGACCGATGTACGGACTCAGCCCCTCGGTGGTCACGAGCTCCACCTCGCGCCCGAGCAGCGTCTCCAGGTAGGAGGCGAGCTCGACGAGCGCGTCGAAGCTTTTCCGCGCGGGGTCGAACTCGACCAGCACATCGACGTCGCTATCCGGTCGGATGTCGCCCCGCAGGACCGATCCGAACAGCCCGATCCTGCGCACCCCCAGCGATCGCAGACGCTCCCGCTCCTCGGAGAACAGGTCGAGTACTTCGTGTCCGACCAGCTCCCGTCCAACCGTCCCGGTCTCACGCACAAGTGCCAGTCGGGCGGGAAGGGCCCGGTACTCGGCCTCGTCCCCTCTCCCCGACGGCGCCGCCGCACCCCTCAGGTAATGCGCGCGAAGCTCGGCTTCGTCGGGCAGCATCTCGATCGCCTGCTCGAGGAGGAGGACGGCCTCCGAGTTCAGGCTTCTTCGGTTTCTCTCGGCCCGAGCCTTGAGGCGCTCGTGAATCCGGTCGGGGACGTTGCGAATCGTGAGGGTGGCCATATGAACTCATTGTATGCAGAGTGACAGCATTTCACAACTCGAACGCCAGCGTTTCGATGACGAGACGAGTTCCATGGGGGCGGACCAACCCCCCCAGGCCTCGCGGCCGATCCGACCTCGAGCGTTGTATCTTGACACCTTAAGGTATCATTCTGTATAGTATGCGTATCAGTCTGTACAGAATGCTTCCCAATCGAACGAGGGTGTCGAGACATGAACACGACGACCGGCGATCTCTCGATCGCCGAAACCAGGGACCGACACGCGGCGCTCGCCATGCTCGGGGTGCTGGCGTTCGGGCTCAAGTACGCGATCGACGCGGGCGCGCACTTCGTCGACCCGGACCTGGCGCGCATCATGGACTGGGCGGGGATCGGTCTCATGGCCGCCAGCGTCGTCCTGATTCTCCCAATCCTGGTGTGGAAGTTCCGGCACTTCGACGCGGCCGAGCGCCGGGCCTACTTCAGCGACGACTCGTTCGTCGGCAGCCTCATCAAGCGGGCCCACATCGCGTCTTGGGCGGTCACGCTGCTCTGCCTGCTCGTCCTCGACGTGGTGAGCAGGAGGCTTCCGGAGGTGGCTTCCGCGTTCTTCCTCGAGGTCGCGCTGGCGGCGTCCCTGATCGCCTTCGCGGCGACTTTCCTCATCCTCGACCGGGCGTCGGGGAGCGATTCCGATGCCTGACGCCGGCCTCCGGAACCGCATCCGGGTGTTTCGCGCGGAGCACCGGATGAGCCAGGCCGATCTCGCGGCGGCGATCGGAGTGTCGCGCAAGACGATCAGCACGATCGAGGTCGGACGCTTCGTACCGTCGACCGTGATCGCCCTGCTCATCGCCCGCCACTTCGACGTGCCGGTCGAGGAGATCTTTTCGCTCGACGAGCCCTGAGCCCGGATCCGCGACGTCGATGATCCCTCACGACACCGACGCGAGCCCGACCGACCCGCGGGTCCTTCTCGAATAGGCGTCCCACCCGTGCGTATCTTCCACGGAGGCTCGAACGACACGATGCGAAGGGGCGCGCATGTACACGGTGTGCATGTTCTGCAGCAAGCCGCTCGGCGAGAACCAGGTCGTCGAGCACTTCCCCGTCGGCCGGCGGCTCGCCTTCGACTCGGCGCGCGGGCGGCTGTGGGTCGTGTGCCGGAAGTGCGAGCGCTGGAACCTGTCGCCGCTCGAGGAGCGCTGGGAGGCGGTCGAGACGTGCGAGCGGCTGTTCGAGCGGACGCGGGTGCGCGCCTCCACGGACAACATCGGGATCGCCCGGCACCCGGAGGGGCTCGAGCTGGTCCGCATCGGGAAGCCGCTGCGACCCGAGTTCGCCGCCTGGCGGTACGGCGACCAGTTCCACCGGCGACGGAAGCGGGCGATCCTGTACGGGGTCGGCGGGATGGCCGTCGTCGGGGGTGTCGTGATCAGCGGCGCGGTGACCGGTCTCATCAGCGGCGGCCTGCTCGCGCAGAGCGGGAGCATCGTCAACGCCTGGAACCAGCGCACCCTCGTGAAGCTCCGCACCGATGACGGGCGGGTGATGAAGCTCAAGAACCTCGACCTGCTCGGGACGCGCGTGCGGGCGCCGGCGGACGGCGAGGGGTTCCGGCTCGAGGTGCGGAAGGGGAAGACGAAGGAGTGGTTCGAGGGCGAGGAGGCCGAGCGGCTGGTCGGCCAGATCGTGCCCAGGATGAACCGCAAGGGCGCCCGGCCCCGCACCGTCCAGGACGCGGTGTCCGAGATCGAGGAGCTGGGACACCCCGACGCCTTCCTCGACGACGTCATCCGTGGCGACCGGTTCACGGACAAGCGGGGGGTCCCGGGATACATCAACAAGATGCCGGAGCGGACGAAGCTCGCGCTCGAGATGGCGCTGCACGAGGAGCAGGAGCGTCGCGCGCTCGAGGGCGAGCTCAGGAACCTCGAGGCCGCCTGGCGGGCCGCCGAGGAGATCGCCGGGATCGCCGATGACCTGCTCCTCCCGGCGGGCACGGAGGAGTTCCTCGAGGCGAACCGGGCTCCGGACGCCTGAGCGCCGGCAGACGACCGAGCGTGTCGTCAGCCCGGCAATCGGACGGGTGGGTCGGCTCCGGCTCCCCGGGTGCCCGCGGATGCGCGTTCGCGCTCAGGCCTCGCGCAGCGCCTCCATCGGATCGAGCCTCGCCGCCCGGCGCGCCGGGATGAGGGCCGCGGCCACGGCCACGGCCAGCAGGCAGACGCCGGCCCCGAGGTAGGCGACGGGATCGAGCGGGCTCACGTCCAGAAGCAGCGAGTCGAGAACGCCTCTGGCTCCGAGCGCGAGCACGAGACCGACGAGCGTGCCGAACAGGACCACCCGCAGCGCACCGTTCACCACGAGCCGGATGAGGTGCCCCCGGGAGGCCCCGAGTGCGGAGCGGATCGCGACCTCACGGGTCCGCCGCTCGACGGCGAACGACAGGACCCCGTACAGGCCGAGTGCCGCCAGCGCGAGGGCCGCGAACGCGAAGGCGCCGAGCAGGCCGGCGATCAGTCTCCGCTCGCCGAGCCGCGCGCCGATCCGATCTTCCAGGGTCGTGACGTCGACGGCCAGGCTCGGGTCCACGTCCCGTATCGTGGCGCGGATCGCCTCCGTCCGCGTACGGGCCGCGCCCGATTCGACCTTCACCACGGCGGTCATCGCACGGGCCATCCACGGCATCTGGCGGTAGGGGACGTACATCTCCGCCCGCGACTCGGTCTCGAACCCGCCCTGCCGAATGTTCCCCACGACGCCGACGATGGTGCGCCACGGCGCCCCGTCATCGAACCAGTACGCCTCCATGCTCGGAGCACGGACGCGCTGCCCGATGGGGTTCGCCGACGGCCAGAGCTCGTCGGCCATCGCCTGGTTGATGACGGCGACCGGCTCCCGGCCAAGGCGGTCGTCCGCGCCGATCGGGCGTCCCCGCAGGAGCGGGACGCGGAGCGCCTCGAAGTAGTCCTCGGACACGAGCCGGTAGCTCGCGCCAGCCCCCGGATCCGCCCTGTCGGGAAGCTCGATGAAGCTCACGCCTCCGATCCCGGTCGGGATGGCGTTGCTGAGCCCGACGCGCCCGGCGTCGGGCGTGGCGCGAAGGGCGTCCGTCACCGCCTCCCAGTAGGCCAGCACGCGTTCGTTGCCCTCGGAGTACTCGGGCGACACGAGCGTGACGTCCGCGGTCAGGACTCCACCGGGGTCGAACCCCAGGTCCCGGGATGTGACCGCCCGGAGGCTCATGAGCAGGAGGCCGCTCCCGGTCAGAAGGAGGACCGTCAGCGCGACCTCGCCTCCCACGAGGAGCGCGCCGGGGAGCGCTCGTCCCCGCCGCGCCGGGCGGGTCGCCGCGACGAGCCCCGCGCCGTCACGTCTCGCCGCGCCGAGGGCCGGGGGGAGGCCGGCCACCGTGCCGGCGATCAGCGACACGATGATCCCGGCGGCCAGTATCCCCCCGTCGAAGCCGAACGTCCCGATCCGCGGAACGATCTCCCGGATGGCGCCGAACGCCGCGTCCGTGCCGACCCACACGAGGGCGATCCCGAGGAGCCCCCCGAGACCCGCGAGCACGAGGTCCTCGGTCAGGAGCTGCCGGACGATTCGGCCCCGGGTGGCACCCAGGGACAGACGCACGGCGACCTCCCCGGCCCGCTCGCTCCCGTGTGCGAACCCGAGCGCCGCGAGGTTGGCGCACGCCACGAGCAGGACGAGGGACACGGCGCCCATGAGCATCACCAGATAGCCGTCGGCGTCGCCCACGATGGTCTCGTGAAGGGGCTGGACCACCACTCCCCACGAGTAGATGCCCTGGGGGTCGCGGGCGCGGATTCCGGCCGCGACTGCGGACAGATCCGCCGCGGCCCGCTCTCGAGCCACGCCCGGCGCGAGCCGCGCGAGGGACTGGAAGTTGATGTTGTTCCGCATGCCGCCGGTCTGGGGGCCGTACGGCCGCGGGATCCACACATCGGTCCCTTCGGGATGCTCGTACCCGGCGCGGATGACCGCCACGACCTGTCGGGTGGTCCCATCGATCACCACGGTCCGGCCGACCGCGTCGGGATCGGCCCCGAGCACTCGACGCCAGAACCCCTCGCTCACCACGACGATGCTGCCACCTTCCTGTGAAACCGTCTCCGTAGGGAGGACGCCGACCACGACGGGCGGCCGCAGCGTCTCGAAGAAGGCGCCGAACACGAGCACGCTCGGCACCGTGAACGCCCCGTCGCCCGTCGAGATCGTGGCGGCCCGGGCGAACGACGAGTAGAGACCCGTGCTCTCGAGCGTCCGGTTGAGCTCGCGCCAGTCGTACCAGTTCCCCATCGAGACCCACGGGAAGTCGCCCCCGTCTTCCTGGACGGAGTGGAGCGCGACGAGTCGATCGGGATCCGGAAACGGCAGGGGGCGGAGGAGCACGCCATCGACGAGCGAGTACATGAACGTCGTGAGGCCGATGCCGAACCCGAAGATGAGCACGCTCAGCACGGCGTGTCCGGGATTGGACCGCGCCCGCCGGCCCGCGACGACGAGGTCGCGTCGCAGCCGATCCAGCCACTCGGCCCACGACAGCCGGCGGTCCCGCCTCCTCGCCGCGGCCTCGATCTCGGCCCGCGCGTGCGACACGCCCCCGAAGCGGGCGATCGCCTGCTCCCGCGCCGCCTCCGCGGGCACGCCCTTCAGGATGAGATCGTCGACCCGCATCTGGATGTGGGCCTCGATCTCCTCGTCGGTCTCACGCCTCCGGTGGGAGCGCGTGCGCCAGTCGATCGGCGAAAGTCGTCGTCGGCGTGACATCGGCGGTTCCCGTGCGGCCGGCGGAAGGGACGACGTGCCCTACGCGGGCACCCCGTCTCCCGCTTCGAGGAGCGTCCCCACCCAATGGGCGTACCGCACCCAGGTTTGCGCTTCGTTCCTCAGCTGGCGTCGCCCGGTGGCCGTGAGCCGATAGAACCGGGCGCGGCGGTTGTTGGCGGTCCGCGCCCATTCGGCCTCGACGAGCCGCCGGCCCTCCAGCCGTCGCAACGCCTGATAGATCGCGCTGTCGTCGACCACGATCTCGCCCTCGGAGCCGCGCTCCAGCCATGTCGCGAGACCGTAGCCGTGCATCGTCTCGAGGCTCAGCGCCTTGAGGATCAGCAGATCGAGGGTGCCCTTGAACAACGGAAGCTCGCGGTGCATGAGCGCTCGCCTCTCTCATACCGTGTGTGCTAAGGGGAACGTACTCAGGGATAGGTGCGGGGTCAATGCTCACCGCCTCGCCCGACTCGGGGCGCTGACCGCCGACGCAGTCGAGCGAGAAGGTCTCCGTATCGCCGAGCCTCCGGCGATCGCCGGAGCCGCTCACCCTTCGAAGTTCAGCCTCTTCAGCAACGCCACGAACCGCGGCTCCGAGCGCAGGGGATCGAAGATCGCGTCGAGGCCGAGCCACCCGAGCATCTGGGAATCGGCGGCGAGCGCCCGCTCCATGTAGTCGAGCGCCCGCTCATGGTCTCCGAGACCCAGATACACGAGCGCGAGGTTGAACGGCACCTCCTCGCCGCCCCGCGAGATCTGCTCGAGCCCGTCGAGCTCGGCCAGGGCCCGGTCCCGGTCGCCCGCCGCCCCGTAGGCGTACGCGAGATAGGCGCTCACGAAGGGGGGGGCGTCCATCGTCTTCGCCTTCTCGAGGAACGGGATGGCCTCCTCGAACCTCCCCGCTTCGAGCTCGGCCCAGCCTTCGATCATGACGGGAAAGAAGTACGCGGGATCGAGCTCGCCGGCCTTTCTCGCCAGCTCCCGGACCGCCGCGAAGTCCTTCTGGAACATGGGCGCCATGACGGCGTCGACGAGGACCTGCGGGGACAGGGGGTCGAGCTCCGCCGCGCGCCGGCTCTCCGCGATGGACTCCTCGAGCCGTCCGCTGAACGCGAGAGCGAGGGCGAACTGATCGTGCGCGAAGGCGTAGCTGGGGTTGAGCTCGATCGCCCGCCGAAAGTCACGCTCGCAACCGGCCCAGTCGTATTCGTAGAACAGCTCGAACACGGCGAGCGACGTGTGCGCCTCGGCGGAGGTGCTGTCCAGCGCGACCGCCTGCTCGGCCGCCGCCCTTGCCCTGGGCTTCGCCTCCGAGGCGGTGAGGAACCCCTCGTTGTAGCCGGCCCACAGGTAGGCGTCCGACAGCCCCGAGTACGCCGGGGCGAAGGTCGGGCTCAGCCGCACGGCCTCCTCGAACTGGGCGATCGCCTTCTGCAGATTCTCGTCGCTCGGCCGGTTGAAGAAGTAGCGGCCCCTCAGATACGCGTCGTGAGCGTCGGGGTCCACGCTCGGCGCGGTCGCGAGCCGGGACTGCTCGCCGGGTGTCAGGCGCACGTTGATCTCGCCGGCGATGGCCGACGCGAGCTCGGCCTGGAGCGCCAGCACATCGCTCGAGCTGCGCTCGAAGCTCTTGGCCCACAGATGCCGGTCGGCCCGCGCATCGATCAGCTGTGCGGTGATCCGCACCCGGTCGCCGGACCGGACCACCGAGCCCTCCACCACGGCATCCACATCGAGCGTCCGGGCGATCTCGGGCGTCGGCGGACGGTCCCTGCCCTGGAACTGCATCGCCGACCCGCGCGACGTGACCCGGAGCTGGCTGATGGTGGCCAGCGCGGCCGTCAGCTCGTCGGTCATCCCCTCGGCGAAGTAGTCCTGGGCGGGATCGCCCGAGTAGTTGTCGAGCGGCAGGACCGCGATCGACCGGATGACGGGCGGCGCGGCCGCGTCGCCGGTGGCGGACGAGGGCCACCGGACGATCCCGGACCGTGCGAGCACGAACGCGCCGGCGAGTCCGACGACGAGGATCGCTACGCGCGCGATCGCGCGGCCGCGGCGTGTCCCGACGGCGGTGGGCGCGGCGCTCGCCCCGGTGCCGCGTGTCGTCGACACCTCCCGCCTCGTGAGCGCATCGGCGAACGCGCGCGCGCTCGAGAACCGATCGGTCGGGGTCTTCTCGAGGGCCCGCATCACGGCGGCCTCGACGAACGGCGGGACCACGTCGCGCACCACCCCGAGCGGCGTCGGCCGTTCGGTCATGAGCTTCGCCATCAGCGCGCGTGGCGTGGGACCGGTCACCGGGGGCTCGCCCGCCAGCATCTCGTACGCCACCGCGCCGAGCGCGTAGATGTCGGTGCGCGCGTCGAGATCGCGCTCGCCCGTCGCCTGCTCGGGGCTCATGTACTGGAGCGTGCCGACGGACAGCCCGGTCCCGGTCAGGCGCCCACCGCCGGCCTCGGTCACGGCGAGGGCGATGCCGAAGTCGGCGAGTAGCGCCTCCCCGTCCTGGAGAAGGATGTTCTCGGGCTTGATGTCGCGATGGACGATGCCCTGTCGGTGCGCGAAATCGAGTGCGCCGGCGACCTGTCGGATGATCCGGATGGTCTCGTCGACCGGCAGCTGCGTGTCTCGTGCGAGCCGCTCCCGCAGCGACTCGCCCCGTACGAGGGGCATCACATAGAACAGCGCGCCGTCCGCGCTTCCCGAGTCATACAGCGGCAGGATGTGCGGGTGCTGCAGGTTGGCGGTGACCCGGATCTCCTCGAGGAAGCGCTGCGCCCCGAGCGCCGCCGCCAGCTCCGGCTTGAGCACCTTGACGGCGACCTGCCGGTCGTGCCTCAGGTCGTGGGCCAGGTAGACGGTGGCCATGCCGCCCTCGCCGAGCGTTCGCTCGAGGCGGTAGCGGCCGGCGAGCGCCGCCGCGAGCCGGTCCGGGGGTGGGGGAAGCTCGGTCACGGAAATCTCGTCGGGGTCGGGACCCCTGAGGATACCCCGCCGCGTGGAGCGCGGCCACCGATCGAGCTCGCGCGCGGGATCATCGGGTCCGACGTGGATCGCCCGGTCGCCGATGTGACCGCTTCCAGATCACCGCGCCCCTGATCAGTGGTGCCACTCGGCCCAGAACCGCCCGCTGAAGGTGGCGGGCACCTGCACCGGCGTCGCCGAGCCGGGGGGCGGCTCCTTGATCCCCACCAGGGTGGCAGACAGCGTCCCGCACACCCACGAGAACGGCTTGCCGGGACGCGGCACCACCTTCGACCAGGTGATCTGGGCATCGCCGGAGAGCCAGCCGACGGATTCGGGGTCGTCCACACCGCCGCCGATGTCGAAGTCCGTCATCCCGCCGTCGGACACCGAGACGGAGCTCCCGGCCTGCGGGGGGTCGTCGAGCTGGATCACGAAGTTGAGGTCTTCGCCGCGCTCCCTGGTCTCGATCTGGAGCGCCCACCCCCCGATCGGGGAGCGCAGGATCTTCGCGAAGGCTCCGCGCTCGCCGGGATCGACGCGGCGAGCCAACGGCCCGCCGAGCGTCCCTGCGTATTGTCCCTGCGACGGTACCACGCACACGTCGGGGACGAGGTCGTAATACAGCCACCGCGTCTCGCCTCCGGCCGGCAGGTCCGCCGACACCTCGACATCGACCGGAACGCCGGGTTGGAGGTCGACGCCCAGGTCGAGCGTCCCCCGGTATCGGTGCGTGTTCCCGCCCATGTCGAGGTTGAGCCGCGCGGTGCCCGGGGCGTCCTGCCCGTCCACGCGCATGCGGAGCACGTACTCCGCCGGATCCTCCGACGAATCCACGCTCACCACCTCGAGGAGCGCGTCGAGCGTGTCGGGTCGGCCATCGCCGGGACGCGAGGTGAGCGAGATCGTCCCCCCGTCGGGGATCTCGGTCTCGGACGTGGGATCGAGCAGGCGAACGGTCTCGACGCCGCGCTTGCGGGACAGCCCCTCGGCCTGCGGCGACGCCTGGACCGGGCGTGAGGCGGCGGACCCGGTCGAGGCACGGGCCGGCGCCGACGGGATCGTCGACGCAACCGCGCCGGAGACCCGCGTGGGCGAGGTCCCGCCGCGCAGGATCCCCTGTCCACGGAAGGCCAGGTCCTTATACAGGGGGTCCTTCTTCACTTCGAGAAAGGCCTCCTCCGCGGTCTTCCCCTCCAGCCACTCCGTGTAGAACACGGTGGCCGCGCGGGAGGCGGAGCTGTTTACCACGGAGGTCGTCCACCCGACGACGGCGTTCTCGTTGCCGGGCCCGGCGAGGAACTTCGAGAGTGCCTCGGTGCCCGAGATCGACGAGCACGAGCTCAGGAATATGAGCTTGTCTTTCAGATCGCCCGGCTTGTAGTGCGCCTTGAAGAAGTCGGCGCCCAGGTACTCCCGCCACACGTCCTCCCCGGTGTCGCAGCGGGCCTGCGCCCACCCCGGCGTGCCCTTCGTGAGCCGCGAGCAGCGGGTCGGGTTGAAGGGATAGAGCGCGATCAGGACGAGCTCGACGCCCGGCTCGTACAGCCACTCCGCCCCCGTCGGGTACCCCGCCAGCGGCGTGGTCTCCGCCCACTCCTTGAGGTCGCCAAGCACGAAGCGGCCGCTCGCGATTCCGCCCGCGCAGTTGTTGCCTTGATTGTCGCACAGCGTGGACCCGTGCGACGCGACGTGGATCACATCGTAGTCCTTCCAGCGCTTGAAGTCCTCCAGCGTCACGTTCACGTCCACCTGACAGGACGGCGAGGCGGGATCGCACATGTTCACCCAGTCGTTTCCCACGTACTCGAAGCACTGCCCCCCGGGACAGGGACACGGCTTGCCGGGAACGCAGCGGTAGTCGCGCGATCCCTGGAAGACGCGGGGAATGGCGTTCGATGCGTCCTCCGACACCGGGATGATGCCGTCGGCCACATCGAGGTAGAACTCCCAGCGATACGGATCGAGGAAGAGCACCGACTTCACGGGCCGCTTGCCCGGCGTCTGGCTCCCGACCGGATCGGCCTGCTGCGAGGCCTGGGCGAGGCCCGGCGGACGGGATCCTCTCGGTGCGGGAGCACGACCCCCGGCGGCGATCGATCCCGCCCCCGGGACCGACGCTCCCCGGAGAAGGCCCGGTGGCGGCGGCGCGCCCGCGCCCCGCAATCCGAGCGTGGCCGCTTCGGGCGTGCCGACCCACACCGGACGGCCCCGTGCGAGCCTGAACCGGATGAACAGGCTGTCGTACAGGACGCTGCCCACGTCGGGCTCCTGCCGGAGCCACGCGGCGACACGCTCGGGCGTCGTGCCCTCCTCGAGGCGGCGCGTCGCCTCGTGGGCCAGGTCGCCCGTACGGATCCAAGCGGCCGAGTCCATCTCGGCCCAGGTGCAGGGATAGCTCGCGACGACGCAGTCGAGCGGAACCGCCGCCTCCGCGAGCGCACCCCGTGCCGCGTCGGGCCGTTCATCGTTCGAGCACCCCAGCGCGACCAGGCACGTGATCGCGGAGAGGACCCCGGCCCTGGGGGCTTGCAACGCGTGGTGGGGGGATGCAGGGCTTCTGACCATGGGATCGATCGCGTTCGCAGAGGAATGGATTTCCTCGACCGCCGCCGACACCGCTCGACCGGCCGGGGACCGGGCGGGTCTACCCGAAGGAAGACGCACGCGTCCCTTCACCCGGCGAGCGCGAAAACCGGGGGGGACCCGCCACGCGACGGCGGGCACTCTGACGCGGATCCGAACCCGGCCCGAGCGCGGCGCACGGGCGCCGGCGCGCCGACGAGGCCCGCAGCCTCCGGCCGCTTCACTCGACTCGGGCGGCCTCGATCGTCACTCGCCGATGCCGTATTTCTCGAGTCCCTCCGGTGGCAGCAGGACCAGGTCCACTTTCGCGCCGCAACCGAGCCCCATCTCCGCCGGGAGGAGGGCCGGGGTGATCGGATCGTCGTCGTGTAGCAGGAGGAGTCGTTCCAGCAGGTTCCGAATCTCGCGCGCGTTGCCGGGCCAGTCATAGTGCTCCATGGCTACGAGTGTCTCGGGGGCGAGCTCCGTCGGGCGCTGGCGAAGCTCGCGGCACAGGGTGTCGACGAAGTGGAGTGCGAGCGGTGCGATGTCCTCACGCCGCTCCCGCAGCGGGGGCAACTCGACGGGGGTCACGTTCAATCGGAAGTAGAGATCGCCTCGGAAGGCGCCTGGCCCGTGGCTTCGTTCTGGGCATAGTCACCGGTATACGCGGACACGCCCCCGCCGAGCCCCTGGGCCAACTCGAGCCCGACCCGGCCGCCGAACGCCTTGTGGTCGATCGCGGGAGTCTCGTGTTCGTAGTCGCGCAGGCCATGGAAGTCGGTCACGTCGGGCTCACCTTCGAGGCCG
>CAZCLY010000020.1:43342-78819 GCA_964499635.1 uncultured Gemmatimonadota bacterium
TTCGTAGTCGCGCAGGCCATGGAAGTCGGTCACGTCGGGCTCACCTTCGAGGCCGTTCACGAGGTAGCCGTCCCACACCACGCGCGAGCCACCACCCACCGGGAACGCGCCCGAGGCCCACACTCCCACATCGGAGTACTCGGCCGGGAACACTTCTTCGTACACGAGTGGGCGACCCGGCATGCGGGAGATTCACGTCGGGTGCAGGTCCTCGTTGAACCGGTTGAACGGAATGAGGAACTTGCCGCCCATGAGCCGTATGTTCTTGAATCCGGCGTGGCCCACATACGCGTACTCCAACCCGATCTCATCCCCGGCGTGCTCATACTCGGCTTCCGCTCCGCCCAGCACATCATCCGTGATCGAGCCGAGCAGGATGACGTTGAGGTGGTGGTTGTCGAAGGCGTTGTGCCAACCGTCCGCTCCCCCGTCCGCGTACGTCCATTCGATGTCGCCGTAGCCGGTCACGACCATGCCCTGGGCATGCAAATCGGTCGCGACGAGCGCCGCGAAGGACCCCAGCGTCAGTAGACCGGTCAACCGGACTTTCGGACAGTTCTTCATCGTTCTGTCTCCTACACCGATTCCCGAGTCGCCGACCGGGCGCTACGGCCGCACCACGTGACCCCGGTCCACGTCGAGCATGACGTGAGGCAACGATGATACCCGCGGCTCAATGTCCGTGTAACTAATTGTCTTCGTGCGAGTTAGAGACTGATGAGCGCACGATGTGGAGACGAGCCACTGGGGGTATGACCCGCTTCCACGTCCGAGCCCCTCCGGGGACCGGGTCGTTTCCCCCACGCAGATGACCGATGCGATCCTGCTGCCGGCCGCGCGGGACGGGCTGGCGGCAGCACGCGCCCGACCCGATGGTCTACCTGCCGATGGACCGCGGAACAGGGTCGACGAAACGCCGCGGCGGTTCGATCCGTAGGAATCCGCGGTCGCCCTTCCGAGCAGGCGGCCGCTCCCTCTTCCCCGAGGCCGGATGACGCGCAACCGATCGAAGCTTCGCCGGAGGGGCACGAGAACGCCCGGCCTCGTGCTCGTCGCCGCGCTCACGGTCGCCGTCGCATCGTCGGGCTGCAACGCGGGCGCCGCCGAGGCCCGCGGCCTCGACGCCGCGTGCGCCGGCGGGGACCCGGCGGCGTGCAACGAGCTCGGATATCGGGTCCGCGAGGGACGGCACGTGCTCGCCGACTGGCGCCGCGCCTCGGATCTCTTCCGGCAGGCATGCGACGGTGGAGTGGGAGAGGGCTGCGTCCGGCTGGCGCGGCTCCACGTCCACGAGCGCGCGGCGCGACGGGGGGTGACGCACGACTCGGCGCTGGCCGCGAAGCTCCTCGCGCGAGGGTGTGACGCGGGCGCCATGATCGGCTGCACGTCCCTCGCGGACATGGTCCTGGAGACGGACTCCAGGCTCGTCGCGGACACGACGCGCACGGTGAACCCCACCACGCTGCTCAGGAACGCCGTGCGTGCGGCCGTCCTCTACCAACGGGCCTGCGACGGCGACGAGATGACGGCCTGCACACGCCTCGGCACCCTGTACGGCGAGGGACGGGGGATCGGTCGCGACCCGCTCCGGGCGGTCGCGCTCCACCGGCGGTCGTGCGACGGCGGGTCCCAGCTCGGCTGCACGCACCTCGGGATGTCCTATGAGACGGGCGACGGCGTCGAGCGCGACCCGGCCCGCGCCGCCACGCTGTACGAAGCAGCCTGCGAAGCCGAGATGGCGGGCTGCTTCCACTTGGCGGAGCTGTACATGAAAGGACTCGGGGTCGCCCCGGACTCCGAGCGGGCGGTCGACCTCTACGACGATGCGTGCTACGGCGCGGTCAAGGACGGCGAGCGGCTGCCGCCGTTCGCCGAGAGTTGTTTCCGGCTAGGTGACCTGCTCGCGAACGGCACCGGCGTGGAACGCGACCTGTACGCCGCAGCCCGCTACTTCCGGCGGGCGTGCAATCTGGGGGTCGAGGAGGCCTGCAGGCGATCATGACGGCCTCCGTGGACCCCCGTCCGTCCGACTCGCGAGTCGGCTCCCGATCCGCCGTCGCCGTCGGGTCCCCGGTCGGCGCCGAGCCGCTCGTCGTCGCGCGGGACCTCGTGAAGCGCTACGGGGACGTCGTGGCCCTGGGCGGCGTCAGCTTCGGGATCTACGACGGCATCACCGGTCTCCTCGGGGAGAACGGGGCCGGGAAGAGCACGGCGATCAAGATCTTTCTCGGTCTGCTCCACCCGACCTCGGGATCGGCCATCGTCATGGGCGAGGACGCGGCCGAGAACGTCGCGGTGCGGGCCCGGGTCGGGTACATGCCGGAGCACGACTGTCTGCCGACGAGCGTGACGGCTGCCGAATTCCTCACCCACATGGCGGAGGTGAGCGGGCTCCCGCCCGCGCGGGCCCGGACGCGCGCGGCGGACACGCTCCGCCACGTGGGTCTGTTCGAGGAGCGCTACCGCGCGATCGGCGGCTACTCCACGGGCATGAAGCAGCGGGTCAAGCTCGCCCAGGCTCTCGTCCACGACCCGCGAATGGTGTTCCTCGACGAGCCGACGGCGGGTCTCGATCCGGCGGGTCGCGAGGAGATGCTCGATCTCGTCCGCAAGACGCACCGCGAGTTCGGGATCAGCATCCTGTGCTCGTCCCACCTCATGTCCGACGTGGAGCGCACCTGCGACCGGATCCTGGTGCTCCAGGGAGGCGCGCTCGTGCGGGCGGGCGAGGTCAGCGATCTGACGAGCGAGACCGAGTCCGTGTTCCTCGAGGTGGATGCGCACCACGACCGCCTGATCGCCGAGCTCGAGCGGCGCGGCGTGCCCGCGGCGGTCGCCGGAGGCGTGATCCACATCGAGAGCGCCGATGCGGCCGTGTACGACCACATCCGCGACGCGCTGGTCGCCTCGGGGGCCCCGCTTCGCCGCATGGCGCCGCGCCGCCGCGCGCTGACCGAGCTGTTCGCCCGTGATGGGGACGACCCGGGGCCCGGGGCGAATCGATGATGGGCGGGAGCCGATGACGGAGCCGACCGCGGTGGCACCCGACGTCGCCGTCCCCGCGCAGGGCACGGTGTTCGACATCGGGTATCAACGCTACGACGGGCCGCGGGAGGGCCGCCGCCGCGCGCGGATCGCGGTGTTCAAGGACGGAGTACGCACCGCCCTCGGCGTCGGCCGGGGCGCTCGGGCCAAGATCCTCCCGTGGTCGTTCATCGGAGTGATGGTGGCCATCGGGTTCATCCTCGCGCTGATCGCGGGCGCCGTGCTGCGGTTCGGCGGTCCCGAGGCGGCGGCGCAGATCCCCTCCCACTCGGACTTCTACGGCATCGCTTCGATCTTCTTCCTGGTATTCGCCGCGATCGTCGCCCCCGAGCTCCTGTGCCCGGACCGACGGAACGGCGTGATCAATCTGTATCTGGTGCGGCCGCTCTCCGGCACCGACTACATCGGCGCGCGCTGGCTGGCGTTCCTCGCCGTGTCGCTGTTCGCCGCCTGGCTGCCCCAGCTCGTCCTCCTGGTGGGCCGCCTGATGGGGAGTCCCGACCCGGTGGGCTACCTGCGGGAGAACTGGCTCGACGTGCCGAGGATCCTCGCCGCGGGGGCGGCCATCGCGGCGTACACGACGACGCTCGCCATGCTCGTCGCGGCGTTCTCCAGCCGGCGCGCGTACGCGGCGGTGTTCCTCGTCGGCCTGTTCGTGATCACGACGCCGTTCACGGCGGGGCTCGCGCAGGAGATCGAGGGAGCCGCGGGGCAATGGATCTCGATGTTCAACCTGAGCAACATCCCCGTCCACATGAACGACCTGATCTTCGGCGAAGTCGCCGAGATCACGGGCGCCGCCCCCGCCAGCCAGCTTCCGTCGTGGGTCCTGGTCGGCTGGTACTTCCTGTGGATCCTCGTCCCCGGCGGTGTCCTGTGGGCGCGATACCGGCGGCTGACGCCATGACATCGCCGCCGGTCGTCCGCGTCGACCACGTGTCGCGCTGGTTCGGGAGCGTGGTCGCCGTGAGCGACGTGACGTTCGACATCCTGCCCGGCGTCACCGGCCTCCTGGGTCCGAACGGGGCCGGGAAGACGACCCTGCTCCGGATGATGACCGGGCTCGCGGCGGTGTCCGACGGGTCGGTGACCATGTTCGGCGAGCCGGTCCGCGACAACCCATCCCTGTACCGCCGCATCGGCGTGATGTCGGAGCACGAGAGCGTGTACCCGTTCATGAAGGGCCGCGACTTCGTGCGCATGATGGGGAAGATCCGCGGCGTGCCCGACCTCGAGCCCGCCGTGGACCGCGCGATCGACCTCGTCGACCTCGAGCGCGCCGCGGACCTCCGCATGGGCACGTACTCGCGCGGGATGCGCCAGCGCATGCGGCTCGCCGCCACCCTCGTCCACGACCCCGACGTCCTCATCCTCGACGAGCCGCTCAACGGGGCAGATCCGCGACAACGCGTCCAGTTCCAGGGTCTCCTGCGGCGGCTGGTCGAGGAGGGGCGGACCATCGTGCTCTCCTCGCACATCCTCGAGGAGGTGGAGCGCGTGGCCGACAGGGTCCTCCTCATCGTGAACGGCAAGCTCGCCGCGTCGGGCGGGTTCCGGGCCATCCGGGCCGCGCTCGACCAGCGGCCGTATCACGTGCGGGTCGTGTCCGACGCCCCGCGCGAGCTGGCGGCGGAAGTGGTCCGCCTCCCGTCGGTCGAGGCGGTGAACGTGGACCCCGACGGCGCGCTCATCCTCCTGAGCCGGAACGTGCGCGATCTCCAGGTGGAGCTGCCGCGGCTCGCCCAGGCGGCCTCCATCGGTCTGCGCCGCGTCGAGCCGCTGGACGATTCGCTCGAGAGCGTGTTCGGCTATCTGGTGGAACGCTGACCGTGGGCTCCGTGTTCGTGCTCACGGTCGGGCAGCTCACCGGGAGGTGGCGTCTGATCATCATGACCGTGCTCGCGGTCATGCCGCTGCTGTTCACCGCGCTGGTGGTGGGATCGCCCGACGCCCCGTTCGTGTCCGAGTTCGAGGTCATCGTCCTGAGCACGATGCTCGCCGGCTCGATCGCGCCGTTCATCGTGGTCTCGATCGCGAGCCCCGCGTTCGCCAACGAGATCGAGGACCAGACGCTGGCGAACCTCACGCTCTCGCCGCTCCCCCGGTGGCGGATCGTGATCGCGAAGCTGGGGGCCGCCATCGTGGTGGCCACGCCGTTCGTCGTGGGGAGCGCGTTCTTCACGAGCTACGTCGGCTTCAACCACGACATGACCGCCACCTTCGCGGTCACCGCATCGGCGTTCGTCGGTGTCCTGATGTACGCCGCGATCTTCGTGTGGCTGGGTCTCGTCACCCGGCAGGCGATCGCCGTGGGCCTGGTGTTCGTCGTGCTCTGGGAAGGGTTCTTCTCGGGCTACGTGGCCGGCATCCGGTTCCTGAGCGTCCGCCACTACGCCACCGCGCTCATGCACGGGCTGGATCCGCGGCGCTTCGTCGAGGCGCGGCACGTGGGACCCGGCGTCGCGATCGGCGTGGCAGCGGGCGTGTTCGCGCTGTTCTTCTTCCTGTCGGTCCGGAGGTTGCGGCGCATGGACGTGCCGTAGGACCGACGTCGCGGGAGTCCCCCCGCCAGATGCGCCGCGACCCCGAAGGCCGGAAGCCCCGGCGTCGCGAACCCACCTTCATCATCCCAGGTGAGGCTAGCCGCCCGGGAGCTCCTCCTCCTCCGCCGCGCTTCCCTCCACGAACACGGGGCGCAGCAGGATCTTGCCGCTACCCGTCGCGTTGATGCTGGCCGCGGTCTCGTCCGCGTCCCACAGGATGATGACCACACCGCCCGCGTCGTCGACCGTGAAGTGGGCCGTCGGGATCTGGATCCGACCGCTGGGCACGGTCACGTCGTGGGTGGCCGGCGCTGGCGCGTACTCGTGATTCCCGACGATGATCGGCGTGGTGGAGCTCGACCCATGGAACTGGACTGTGACGCTCTCCGGAATGAGGCGCAGGTTGTCGTAGTCCCCCGCTGGAAGACTGGCGCTCGTGATCGCCTCGAACTCGCCAGCGGCGATCGTCGTCGGATCGATGATCACGGGGGCGTCGAGCGGAATGCCGACCCACGCCGCGGTGCTCGAGGCCGAGCCGCCCGGCATGCTGTGGTGGGCCTCCATGAGGCTGACCACGATCTCCAGCGACGCGATCTGCTCCGGGGCCACCGGGGGCATCGAGCTCGCCAGCGACTTCATGACGGTGGGCGCGATCGCGGGCGAGGCGCCGGCGGCGTTCCCGACGTAGAAGGTCACCTCGCCGCTTCCGCTGCCTCCGCCGGGGCCCGCGATCGTATCGTCGGAGCACGCGGCGAAGAACAGCGCCAAGGCCGCCATCCCGAGCGCGGTCGCGCGCCGGGGTCGAACAGAACCGAGAATCGAGCGCGCCGACGTCATGGACTCGCCCTCCTCCTGCAACGCCACTGTGGGAGACCGTCGAGCCGCGGCGCGTCGGGCTCCCGAATCAACGCGTATCCGATTCTCGGTGTGCAAGAGTGGGGCCGTTCCCGCCTCCGCACGTGCATGGGACGTCGGCCTGGCGGGAGCGCGGAACCGGCCGGAGCCTCCGTGTCCGCGTATCCGTCCATCGCACAGTGAGTTACGTGTGATCCCGGATCGCCTCGAGCATCCGGCCCCCATGGCGGGGTCGTCCGCGCCGCCACGGCACGAAGACGCCGCGCCGACGACGGATCGCGCAAATTCCACCGGGTGCCGCGGAGTTTGCAGATGCCTCATTCCTGAGTCACGCACCGGCGATTGGGCCGGCGTTCCGCGACGCGCCGCCGGGCGGCCCCCCTGTGCGGCGGATCCCGTCGAACCGCCTCGGGAGGAGGCGAACGCGCGTCGGGAGTCCATCCGCCGGGTTACGGGATCCGCACCCAGCCGCTCTGCACCGTCCCCGCCTTGTCCGCGCTCGCGGTGACGCGCACGGCGCGCTCGGCCCCGCTCGGCCGCACCAGCCAGGAGACCGTCCGGGACGACTCCGTCACGGCCTGGAGGTATTGGTTCGACCCGGCCAGGTGCGCGATGGGCCGCCGGGCCGGACCGTCGACGATCTCGACCCCGACGGCGGTGAGCGTGACGGCCGGGGCGCGCACTACCTGGCGGTCGAGGGTGCCGTCCGCCCGCTCGCGGCCCACGACGCCCCGGTCGGTGATGCTGGTCGGCAGGTATCCCGTGTTCGAGACGGTCGCCTCGACCCGGAACGTCCCGTCATCGAGCGCGGTCACGGTGGGCCCGGAGAGCTCGAGCCGCGGCGCCTGCTCGGCCAGGTAGAGGATCCACGGCATCTGCTTCGCGGCCTCCGCCTCGAGGAACTCGGGCGGCGGGTTCTGTCCCCAGAAGCGCGTGCGCCACCCGCCGATCTCGACGGACCCGAGCTCGGGGTGGTCGTACGGCGTCCACTCGACGAAGTAGCGCCCGCCCAGCTCCTCGTCGTCGAAGCGGAGCTCCTCGGCCGCCGAGATCTCGCCGTCGCCGTCGTAATCGGTCACCCACTCCTCTGGCCCGGGCGAGTACTCGGGCACCCAGCCGATCACGCCCTGGTCCCAGTAGCCCCACGAGATGAGCGTCCCGTACCGGTGCTCGACCGGATCCGTCGAGCTCGGGATCACCGGGCGTCCGGTCGTGCGGGTGTACTCCTCGCCCAGGTGGAGGATGAGCGCGAGGTCGTCCTCCGGGAACAACGAGGGCGCCGAGGCCGAGGGGAGCCGATAGACGAAGCCGCCCGACGTGTGCCCGTGCACGATCCCGCCGATGTTCCGGTGCGAATCGATGAATTCGACCGCGGCGCGCGTCTCGGGCTCGGAGAGCGGGTAGTTCCCCGCCCCCGGCTGGATGTGCCAGCGCTCCCAGTTGCGGGGGAAGTTGCGGTTCATGTCGATGCCGCCGATCCCGTCCTCGTTCCGCTCGCCGTCTCCGTCGTCGTCGAGCCCCTCGGTCTCGAGCCGGTAGCGCGGGCCGGGGCGGGTCCGCTCCTCGTCGCGGACGAGGATGCGGGGATCGTCCGGATCGGCGACGAACAGACCCTCGGGATCGGGGATCCGCATCTGCATGATCCAGCCGTCCCCGTCGAGGTCGTTCGGCGGGTCGTCGTCGGGGACGCCGTCCTCGTCATCGTCGACGGGGCGGGTCGTCGAGCGCAGCGGCTGGTCGTGGAGGAGCACGAGGTCGGAGCCATCCGGGTTGAACTTGGGCCGGATGTAGAACGCGGTCCCGTCCAGCAGCCGGGTGACCCGCTCGTCCGTCCCGTAGCCGTTCAGGAGGTGGCCCACGAGATACGTGGCCACGGCCGATCCCGTGAGCTCGGCCGCGTGGATGCCCCCGTCCACGTAGAGCGCCGGCTTCTCCTCCGCCGGCCCGGTCGCCTGGTTGGTGATCTCGATCACCATGAGGGGCTGTCCGAGCAGGCTCTCGCCGATGCTGTACAGCTCGGTGAGCTCGGGATACAGGTCGTGGAACTCGCCAAGGACCTGGTTCGTCTCGGCGGCGGTGTAGAACCGGTTCCAGTCGACCGCCCCCTCGGGCGAAACGAGACTCACGGCCTGGGCCGCGAGGTCGCCCGGACCGGCGAGAAGCCACGCCACGAGCGGGATCGGCATCGCGATCGAGAGGGAAAGGCGGCCCATGGGGTCAGTGTGCCCTCCGGGAGGCGGCCGCGCCAGACCAGCGTCGCCTCGGTGGGACGGATCAGGGCCGCGGGCAGCCGGTTCCGTCGAACAGGCGATCCGCCGCGGCTGCCTCCGACATCAGGGAGTCGAACACCGCCGCATCGTGGGGGGACAGCGCATACCTGGCCACCCGCTCCTGTGCCAGGGCGAGCATCCGCTCGTCCACTCTCGCGTATCCGAGCGCCAGGGCGGCACAGTCGATCCGTCCTGCCTCGAAGTCGGCCTGGCGTCGGGCGAAGGCCTCGAGCGAACCGGCGAGCGAGTCCGCAGCCATCGAAAAAGGCGTCGCGGGCAGGGTGACCTCGGTTGTCGTGTCCCCGCCACGACCGGGCGTCGCGCTCGTCGAAGCTCCGCGGGTGCCACCCGTGTGGGCGCGAGACAGGACGACGACAATCGCCACGATGATGAGTGCGGTTGCCAGGAGCAACCACCGCATCCGCAGGCGTTTCCCGCCCACCGGATCCTCCGAAGGAAGGACGACCCGCGACTCCCGAAGGTCTTCGTTCCCGGGCTGTTCGCTCATTGCGCTGCGATCATTGGACAGCTCCCTCGGCGGGCGCCCCCGAGCCTGTAACCTCCTCGCGCGGGTCGACTTGCACGAGCGGCCCCCGCCCTGCTCTTCGTGACATCGATCGTTCTGCCGTACTCTTTCGGTTGTTCGGACCCCCGGGATACGCGGACGGTCGGCGCTGGAAGTTCCGGCGCCTGGACTCACTCCCTCGCCCCGGATGCTCGGCGACGAGGTGAGCTTCCGCCCGAAGAACCGTCGGCGCCGGAGATCGATCACGCGCCCCCCCCCAAGAGACCGGCGGGCAGGCTCCTTGCATATATTACCGAGTGTGGAGATACCTCCGAAGGGGGGTATTGTGGGGTCGGGCCGAGCTTGCAACTACGATCCGTGCGAAGGTCGCAACCCATGTCGTACAATCGACCCACCACCGCAGCGGCGGGACACCGGTCGCGGTCGCATGCACGTTTCCCCGTCGTTCATTCCGTGCGGAAATCGAACACGACGGCGATCGGGCTCGTTCTCGCGGGAGCGCTGCTCTGGGGTCTGGCCTGCCGACCGGCGGCGCCCGATGGAGCCGGCCCGCTGACCGGGCCGGCGAGCGACAAGACCGTCTCGATCACCTTGGCGTGGGACCCCCCGCAGACGGACGTGCTCGGAGGACCCCTCGAGGACCTCGCCTCGTATCGAGTCTACTTCGGATCGCGGTCTCCGCTCGACATGGCTCGCGACACGTTCGTCGAGGTCGGTCTGGTCACGACGTACACGTTGTACGGTCTCGAGCCGGGGACGTACTTCTTCGCCATGACGGCGCTGGACGACAGCGGCAACGAGAGCCCGCTGTCCGGTGAGGTCGGCGCGGAGCTGTCGCTTCCATGAGGGCAGCGCTGGCACGCGGATTCCAGTACCTGGTTGGTCGCCGAGGCGACGGCCCGCGAACGACCGTTGTCCTCGCCGGAGTCTGGCTCGGTGCCGTCTCGTCGCCGATGCACGACCTCCGCTTCCGGTTGCCCGCCAGCCCGAGCTCGCTAAAGCCTCCCGCGGCACCGGCGACGGTGACGGCGACGCCGACGAGCGCGACCACGATCGTCGTCACCTGGTCCGCCGTCACTGCCAAAGGCGGGATCGCGAATTACCGCGTGTATCGGAACGGAACCCTGGTGGGTACCCCCACCACGCTAACGTTGCAGGATTCCGGCCTCCAGAGCGCCACGACGTACAGCTACACCGTCTCCGCCGTGAATTCGAAGGGAGAAGAGGGCCACAAGAGCAAACCCGTGTCGGCCACGACCCTGCCCGACACCACGCCCCCCACCACGCCCGCGGGGCTGCAGGCCAGCGCGAGCGCGCCCGACATGGTCGACCTCGTGTGGCAGCCCGCCTCGGACCCCGAATCCGGGGTCTCCTCGTATCGAGTGTATCGAGACGGAGCGTTCCTGACCTCCTCGACCGCGACCTCGATCGCGGACGCGACGACCCAGCCCCTGACGACCTACACGTACGAGGTGTCGGCCGTGAACGGCGCCGGGCTGGAGGGGAGCCGCAGCGCGGTCGCGACTGCGACGACGCCGGCCGTGACCGACACGACCCCACCCACGACCCCCTCGGGGCTGCAGGCGACCGCGAGCGGCTCCGATCGGGTGGACCTCACCTGGCAGGCGGCCTCGGATCCGGAATCGGGGATCTCGTCGTACCGGGTCTACCGGGACGGAACGTTCCTCCTCTCCACATCGGCCAAAGCGATCGGCGATTCCGGGGTTCAGCCACACACGACGTACTCGTACGAGGTGTCGGCCGTGAACGGCTCGGGTCTCGAGAGCGCCAGGAGCGCCACGGCGACGGCGACGACCGCCGCCGCACCGGATACGACCCCGCCCACATCTCCGAGTGCACTCCAGGCCACGGTCGTCGGCCCCCGACAGGTCGATCTCGAGTGGCAGGCCGCCTCCGATCCGGAGTCGGGGGTGTCGTCGTACCGGGTGTATCGGGACGGGGCGCCGCTCGCCACGACGAGCGCCCCATCGCACCGTGACACCACGGCGGCACCCCAGACCACGTACGTGTACCAGGTTTCGGCCGTGAACGGCGCGGGGCTGGAAGGCTCCCCGACCGGGTCGGTGTCGGCAACGACGCCAATCGAGCCCGACACGACACCGCCCGCACCCCCCGTCCGGCTGCGGATCGTCCCGAGCCCGTGATGAAGCGGCGCGGGTCGCGCATGGCGCGGCTGGCGGCACTCGCCCTCGCCGTCGGACTCTTGGGCCCCGCCGCTGCTGACGGGCAGGCGAAGGCGCCGCTGACCAAGGCGGAGCTGGTGCAGGCGCTCTCGACGCGCGCGTACTCGTCGGCGGAGCTGGCGGAGCTGATTCGCACCAACTGCCTCAGCTTCGAGCCCACTCCGCGTGACGTCACCGACCTGTCGTCCCTCGGCGCGACCGACGAGGTCCTCGCGGAGATCGCCGCATGCCGGGCCGATCCTCTCGTCGTGACCCTCGCCCCGAGCCGGGTGACCGTGGCGGCGGGCGGGACGGGGTGGGTGGAGGTCCGTGCCCGACAGGGCGCCGAGCCCGTCCCCGGGCTGCGTCTCCAGCTGACCGGGGCGCCGACCGTCGCGGGGAATTCGCTCGTCGCCACGACCGACGAGCGTGGTCGGGCCACCTTCTCGATCCCGGCCGGCCCGACCGTCAGGTCGTTCCGGATGCCCCTGCGGGCGGTGGGGCGACAACTCTCGGGGGCTCCCACGCTGACCGTTCGCGTCGTTTCCGGTTCCCCGGCCGCCGCCCGTTTGTCCCCGTCGCACCTGTTCATCGATCCGTCGCTGGACACCGTCGTCAACATTCACGCGGCCATCACTGACGGGTTCGGAAACGCGGTCGCCGGGCAGAGCGTCGTGTTGACCGATCGCGCCGGCCCCGTCGAGTTCGCGGCCGGCGTGACCGATGAGGAGGGCAACGCCGAACTGCAGGCCCGAACGGGCTGGCTGCCCAACCCGGGGGCGGTCGCGCTGCGCGTCGGAGGACGTGTGCTCGGCGAGCTGACCACCGAGCCGCGCCTCGGCGCGGCCGACGAGCCGACGGAGGCGTCCTCGCCCGACGCGCCCGGCGACCCCCTGGAGACCGGAGAGAGCCGCCAGCCGGGCGTCGAGGGTGAAGCCGCCGGGGAGAGAGGCTCCGACGCTGCGGTCGGCGCGCCGGCCGCCGGGGGGACGGAACCAGGCGACAGGAAACGGCTGGCGCGCCCGCCCGAGAACATCGAGCTGCGGCTCGAGCTGGCGCGCCATCTCGAGCGAGCGGGACGTCTGACAGAAGCGGAGCGGGAGTACATCGCGGTAGTCCGGACGGCGTCGGGCGGTCTGCAGGTTCGAGCGAGCCGCGCGCTCGCCCTGCTGAGGACGCGTCCCTTCCACTTCGAGGTGGCCGCGTTCGCAGGCGACGGCCTCCGCGCGGCCGCCGTGTCGGTACGGCCCCTCCGCCGCGTCCGCTTCTGGGCACGCTACGACCGATCGCTCGGTCTGGATCCCCTGCCGCTCGACCGCGGCCCCGGGGCGATCGGCGGCGTTTTCGGCGGGGCCGAGGCGCAATGGGGAACCGAGCGACTTCTCGCGACACGCGTCGAAGTGGGTCGGCGTCGGTTCGACGACGTGCCGCTCGGCCGCCCGGCGGATGCCGCCGACCCCAACGCAGCCGGGCCGGCGGACCTCGCACAGAACGTCGTGCGTGTGGAGCAGAGCCTCCTCATCCCCACCGGCGTGTCCATCGGGAGCCTGACCGTGGGCGGCTACGTGGGGCGCTGGTTCGACCGTGACGACTGGCTCGTCTATGCGCGGGGCGAGATCCCGTTCGAGAGCGGCTTCTCGGTCGGTCCCTCCCTCTACGTGGGACAGACGGTCGGTCGCATCTCGACGAACGCGGGACGCGTTCCGGAGCGGGAGGTTCGCGCGGTCCTGCCGCTCACGTACCGAACGCTCACCGGCTGGCTCGTCGAGCCCGGTGTCGCGCTGGGACGCGTCACATCCGACGTCGACGGCTTTTCCGGGACGCTCTACGAGGGACGTCTCCTCATCGAAGCGCCGTTTGCCGGACCGCACCGTCTCCGACTGTTCCTGCGCCGCCAGTCAGCGCCTGGCAGCGAGTCGTTCACGGTCGTGGCGGTCGGGCTGCTGCTCCGGATCGAGTAGAGTGCCCGCGGGGCCTCGCCGCGGCGAGCCTCCGTGTGGGGTTCCGTGGGGGGCGCCCGCGGCACCATGGTCAGGTTATCCGGCCCCCCCGGCGTCCCACGCACGCTCCCTCGAACGAGCCGTCCTCCTGAAGCAGAAGCTCGCGGGGTGTCGGCCCGTGGTAGCTTGTCGAGGCGCGAGCGATCTCGTCAACGCACCCCGGGGGGTCGAGGCTCGATGAGCGAAGCCGACCACAACCCGATGCACCTGCCGCCCGGGCTGACCGCCACCGTCGGGGTGGTGGAGGAGATCCTCGGCCGGGTGGTCGCCGATGTGGAGGGCGAGGCACTGTACGAGGTCGTCGAGTCCGTACGGCGCGACATGGTGGCCTTCCGGGAGGCGGACGCCGGGGTAGGTCGCGGCGCGGGCGCCGAAGCAGATCGCGAGGCGGCGCTCGATCGCGCGGCCGGTCGGCTCGCGGCCCTGTCGGTCGGGGAGAGGACGGCGCTCGCGCGGGCCTACACGCTCTACCTGCAGCTCGTGAACGTGTGCGAGAACGCGTATCGCACGCATCGGCTGAGGGAGCGGCGTCCGGAGTCCGACGCCCGCGGAGGCGCACCGCTCGATACGGCGCGGGCGCAGCTCACCTTCGTGATGACCGCACACCCCACCGAGTCGCGCTCGCCCGAGAACATCCGCCTCCTGCGACGCGTGCAGGACCACGTGTTGGACTCCCTCGACCGGGGCCGCCCGGTGGACCGCCGCGAGGTGGAGAACCTGATCCACCTGGCCTGGAGGTCGGGGACGCACCCGGCGGAGAGGCCCTCCGTGGAAGACGAGGCGAACCACCTCTTCTCCCTTCTCACCGACCCGATCCTGACCGAGCTGATCGCCCTCACGCAGGCCGGCCACCGGGTGCTCCTGCGGACCTGGGTGGGGGGCGACAAGGACGGGCACCCCGGCGTGGGGCCCGAGCAGACGCGGGCGTCGCTCGACCGCTCACGGGCTCGGCTTCGGGCGTTCGTCGACGGGAGCCTGCTCCGGCCGGTGCGGGAGGACGTGGGGCTGACCGGCTCGCGCGGCGTCGGGTCGGGCGCCCCGGCGCCCGGGGAGGACGGGCCGGATCTGCCGGCAGCCCTCACCGACCTCGAGGACGCGATCGCCGCGCTCGAGCGCGTGACCAACGGCGACGGCGGCCGCGTCGAGGCCCTCGGGGACGCGATCGCCGCCTTCCAGGCCGTGTACCGGGCGCGCTTCGGGATCGGGCATCCCGCGATCGACCGGCTGTGCATGCTGCTCGACATCTTCCCCGCCCTCGTCGTCCCGCTCGAGCTGCGCGAGGAGCGGGGGCGGTTCGGCCCGGACGAGCCGATCGCGGACATGATGCGCCGGCTGGCGTCGATCGCCGCCGGGGGCCGGATCGACGCGTACGGCCGCGCGGTGGTGGTCAGCATGACGCTCGAGGCCGATGACCTGCTCGAGGCGCAGCGTCTGGTCGAGGAGGTGTTCGACGGCCCGGAGATGCCGGTGATCCCCCTGTTCGAGCTCCCGGATGTGCTGGAGCGCGCCCCCGCGATCCTCGAACGGACTTGGGAGGACGAACGCTTCCGGGGCGCCGTGCGGGGACGCGGCTATCTCGAGGTGATGCTCGGCTACTCGGACACCGCCAAGCGGATGGGGATGCTGGCCAGCCGGGTCGCGATCCACGACGCGATGCGGCGGATCGGCGAGTGGGCGGAGTCCGAGGATGTGACCCCGCTCTTCTTCCACGGCCACGGCGGGAGCGTCGGGCGGGGGGGCGGCAGGATCGAGGACCTGGCGGCCACGTGGCCCCCGCAGGCGCGCACCCCCTACAAGTACACCGTCCAGGGCGAGATGGCCGAGCGCACGCTGGCCACCCCCGAGATCCTCCGCAGCCTGGTCGAGAAGGTGGCCACGGTCCAGACGCACCCGCCCGCCTACCGGGGGGTCGGCGGGCTGGCGCGCAGCCTGGCGGAGGCTTCGAAGACCGCGTTCGAAGAGCGCGTGGCGACCAGAGACTTCCGCCGACTGCTCGAGCTCGCGACCCCCTACGGACGACTCCAGACGCTCACCATCGGGTCGCGTCCGGCGCGGCGCGGGGACGGCGGCCTCGAGGAGCTCCGCGCCATCCCGTGGGTGCTGTGCTGGACCCAGACGCGGCTGCTCCTCCACGCCTGGCTCGGGGTCGGACGCGCGTGGCACGAGCGGCACGGAGACCCGGGCGTCGAGGAGGCGCTCGCCGCGGCGCGGGAGGAGGATCCGCTGTTCCGCTCCTACGCGCGGCTCCTGTCGTTCACGATGGCGAAGACCGCGCCCGCAGTGTGGCGCCGCTACCAGCGCCATCTCGCCGCCGACACCCCGGAGGAGCTGATCGCGGAGATCGAGGCGGACTACGCGGCGGCCATGGATCTCGCCTGCCGCGCCGTCGGAGGCGACACGCTTCTCCCCGAACGGCCGTGGCTCCAGGAGTCCATCCGCTATCGGGCGCCGATGATCCACCCCTTGAACCTGCTCCAGATCGAGCTGCTCGAGCGATCGGAGTGGAGCGAAGCCGAGGTGCGGCTGTTCCGCGAGACGGTGACCGGGATCGCCGCCGGGATGCTGACCACGGGGTAACCGGCTGCCAGCGAACTTGGGTTCGCGGCGGCCCGAGATTGCGTTGGCGCGCGAACCTTCCGATCCTCCCCACATGAGCCAGGCGACCCTCACCGTCCGCCCCGTCACGCCGGTGATCGGCGCCGAGATCGCCGGGGTGGATCTCGGCGACCTCGACGAAGCCGGCTTCCGGACGATCCACGAAGCGCTCATGGCGCACGGCGTGATCTTCTTCCGCGACCAGGACATCTCGATCGAGACCCAGAAGGCGTTCGGGGCGCGGTTCGGCGAGCTCGTCGTCCACCCGAACGATCCGGGCGTCGAGGGCCACCGCGAGGTGATGATCATCCACGCGGACGAGGGCTCGAAGCGGGTCGCGGGCGAGATGTGGCACTCCGACGTCTCGTGCGATCCCGTGCCCCCGATGGGCTCCATCCTGCGCCTCCACACGGTGCCCGAATGCGGGGGCGACACGCTGTTCGCGAGCATGTACGCGGCCTACGAAGCGCTCTCGGACCGCATGAAGTCGCTGCTCGACGGGCTCACCGCGATCCACGATGGCGGCCCCTACTACCGCGACGTCAACCGGCTGATCGGACGCGACGACGGCGGACGCCGGTACCCGTCCGCCGAGCACCCGGTGATCCGCACCCACCCGGTCACCGGCCGCAAGGCGATCTTCGTGAACTCGATGTTCACCGTGCGCATCGTCGGCCTCCCCGCGTTCGAGAGCGACGCCCTGCTCGGGTTCCTGTTCGCGCACGTGCAGCGCCCGGATTTCCAGTGTCGCTTCCGGTGGCGCCAGAACTCGATCGCCTTCTGGGACAATCGCTGCACGCAGCACCACGCGATCTGGGACTACTGGCCCGAGACGCGTTCCGGCTACCGCGTCACCATCCGCGGCGAGCCACCACACTAGCCGCGCGACCGGCGGCCCTACGACACCGCCGTCGTGGCGCGTATACTTCCTGCTCGCCCGGTCCCCGACGGACCGGACCGCACGCTCTCCAGCATGGCGGGTGGACGTCACGTTCCCGCGCCGGGAGGATCCAATGGCGAAGTACATGATCCAGGCGAACTACCTCGACGATGGCGTCGAGGGGCTCATGAAGGAGGGCGGCTCGAGCCGCCGCGCCGTGGTCGAGAAGCTGGCCGGCTCCCTGGGCGGCAAGGTGGAGTGCATGTACTACGCGTTCGGCGATACCGACGTGTTCGTCATCCTCGACCTGCCCGACAACGTCAGCGCCGCGGCCGCCTCGCTCGTCACGAACGCGAGCGGAGCCGTCGCCACGCACACCACCGTCCTCTTGACGCCCGAGGAGATGGACGAGGCGGCAAAGCGGACGCCGGCCTACCGGCCGCCCGGCGCCTGAGGTCGAGGCGGGGAGAGGGGATGGCAGCCGCGAGGATCCTGATCCTGCTGTCGCTGCTCGCCGCGTGTGCCGGTGGGCGTTCCGCCGACGAGGGCGCTGCCCGAGGCGATGAAGCCGGTGCGGGGAACGCACCGCCGGTGGCCTCCCCTGCGGCACCGCTCCGGACGGTGGGGACGATCGAGCGGCTGGACCCGGCGATCGACTCCCTCATCCGCCCCGACGCGGTCATCGAGGTGCTCGCCGAGGGATTCCAGTGGGCGGAGGGCCCTCTGTGGATCGAGCGGGGCGGCTACGTCCTGTTCTCCGACGTCCCGGCGAACCGCATCTACCGCTGGAAGGAAGGCGAGGACCTGGACGTGTGGCTCGAGCCGTCCGGCTACACGGGCGACGCCCCGCGGGGCGGCGAGCCGGGCTCGAACGGTCTCTTGCTCGACGCCGCGGGCGGGCTCGTCCTGTGTCAGCACGGCGACCGCCGCATCGCGCGTATGGAGGCGCCGCTGACCGCGCCCGGGCCCGCGTTCACGACCCTCGCCGACGCATACGACGGGATGCGGTTCAGTAGCCCCAACGACGCGGCGATCGACCGCGACGGCGCGCTCTACTTCACCGATCCGCCCTACGGGCTCCCCGAGGGCCCCGGCGACCCGACGCAGGAGACGCCCTTCAACGGCGTGTACCGGCTCGGCCCGGGCGGCGAGGTGACGCTGTTGACGGACCAGCTGTCGCTCCCCAACGGCATCGCGCTGTCGCCCGACGGGAAGACGCTCTACGTGTCGAACTCCGATCCGGAGCGGGCCATCTGGATGGCGTACGACCTGCTCCCCTCCGGCGCAGTCGACAGCGGCCGGGTGTTCTTCGACGCGACCGACCTCGTGGGCGACGCGAACCCCGGCCTCCCCGATGGCCTGAAGGTGGATGCGGCCGGGAACCTGTTCGCCACGGGACCCGGCGGCGTGTTCGTGTTCTCGCCCGCCGGCCGTCATCTCGGGACGATCCGAACGACGGTGGCCACCGCCAACGCGGCCTTCGACCGGGATGGCGCCACCCTCTACCTGACGGCGAGCGCCACGCTCCTGCGCGTGCGGCTCCGCTAGCATGGTCGTCGTCGTGATGGGCGTCTCCGGGGCCGGGAAGACGGCGGTCGGAGAGCGGCTCGCCGGGCGTCTGGGCTGGCCGTTCGTGGACGCCGACGACCTGCACCCGCCCGGCAACGTCCGGAAGATGAAGGCCGGGGTGCCGCTCACGGATCGGGATCGCCTCCCGTGGCTGCGCGAAGTCCGCGACGTCATCGCCGACTACGCGGTTCCCGGCCGCCCGGCCGTCATCGCGTGCTCCGCGCTCAAGGGGGCGTACCGCCAGCTCCTTCTGACGGGACAGCGCGATACGAGGCTCGTCCACCTGCGCGCGAGCCGCGAGGTGCTCGAGCGCCGCCTGCGCGATCGGCGGGGACACTTCTTCGAGCCGGCCCTGCTCGACTCGCAGCTCGCCATCCTGGAGGAGCCGACGGACGCGCTGGTCGTCGATGCGGATCGGGAGCTCGAGGCGGTGGTCGACCAGGTGGCGGAGGGCCTGGGCTTTCGAGCGTCCTGAGGCGAGCGCCCTCGCGCTCGAGGCCCGCGACACCGGGCGGTGGCGTCGCCTATAGGAACAGCGACAGCACGAGGATTACTCCGAAGCCGGTGACACCGACCAGCGTTTCCATCACCGTCCACACCCGGAGCGTCTGCTTCTCGGTCATGCCCAGGTAGCGACTCACGAGCCAGAACCCCGAGTCGTTGACATGCGAGAGCACCGTGGCGCCCGAAGCGATGGCGATCACGATGGCCGCTACCCGGGGCGGGGAGGCGGGCACCGCCTCGAGGATCGGCGCCATCAGACCGGCGGCCGTCACCATCGACACCGTCGCCGACCCCTGCGCCACCCGTACGACCGCGGCGATCAGGAAGGCGAGCGCCACGAGCGGGAGCCGCGAGGTGGCCATCCAGTCGGCGACCGCTGTGCCGGCGCCGGTGGCCACCAGGACCTTCCCGAACACCCCGCCGGCGCCGGTGACCAGGATGATGAGCCCCACTGGCTCGAGCGACTTCGTGGCCATGCGGCGAATCTCGTCGCGCGAGAACCCGAGGCGGGTGCCGAGGGCGTAGAAGGACAGCAGCGTGGCCGCGATGAGGGCCGTGAACGGGTGCCCGATGAAGGCGAGGACGTCGCGTAGCGGGTGTCCCTCGGGCAGCGCGACCGACGACGCCGTACCGAGCAGGATGAGGAGGAGCGGCAGGGCGACGAGCCCCGCCGCGAGACCGACGCCGGGGACGCGGGCCGGGTTCGGGGGATTCGGGGACTCGCCCACCGGCTCCGCGAACTCCGGGACGTCGAGGTGGACGCGGCTCGAGACCCGGCGGCCGAACCAGACCCCGCCCACGATCGCGGCGGGGATGCCGGCGACCGCCCCGAGCGCGATGACCCAGCCCAGATCGGCCCCGAGGAGCCCCGCGACGGCGACAGGTCCCGGCGTCGGCGGGATGAACGCGTGCCCGACCGCCAGACCGGCGAGCAGCGGGATGGCATGGTAGAGGAGCGAGCGGCCGCTGCGCCGTGCGAGGCTGTAGAGCAGCGGGACGAATAGGATGAACGCCACATCGAAGAACACCGGCACCGCGACCACGAGACCCGTGAGCCCGAGCGCCCAGGGCGAATACCGTTCGCCGAAGCGTCCGAGCAGCGTGTTCGCGATCGCGTTCGCGCCCCCGGAGCGCCGCAGCATCTCGCCGAACATCGCCCCCACCCCGATGACGATGGCGATGTAGCCGAGCGTCCCCCCCATCTCCTCCTGGATCAGACCCGGGATGTCGACCGGTGGGATCCCACCGAGGACGGCTACGACCAGGCTCGTCACCAGGAGGGCGATGAACGCGTGCAGGCGGCCGACGACGACCAGGACGAGGAGCAGCGCGACGCCGAACGCCACCAGCCCGACGAGCGCCCCCGTCGACATCAGCTGTCGCCTTTCATCTGCCGAACGTCACGCCACCGGCTCGCGGGGCGCCGGTCCACCCGAGGCGTCGACATGGCGCGATCGGGGGCTCTTTCACGTCTCACCGGGTGGCGGGTCGCGATCGGCCGTGATCCGTCGACGGCCCGCTCTCGCGTCGATGGGGCAATCCCTCTCCGACGGTCCGTGCCAATGGCGGCAGCGTTGGACCGGCCGTGAGCCGTTCGAAGCCGGGCTTGTCGTCTTATACGGTGAAGATGGTCATCACCGGAGACCACACGCGGGGCACGAGATCGTGCCCGCAGGGGGCATGGAGGGCCCGAGGGCGAACGCATCCCATGAAAGAACGGAAGACCGGGTCCACGACGAGGGCCGCCATGCGGACCGTCCTGATGATCGGCGCCGCCCTGGCCGCCGGCTCGTGCGAGGTTGGAAACGGTCCGGACGACCTGTCCCGGGTCCTGATCCGGGAAACCTACCCCGTCCCCACCGTCTACGCGTTCTGGTGGGACGACATCCGCGGGTGCAGCGGGCGGAGCGGAAGCTTCGCACGGCTCCGCTTCTACACCGTCGTCACACCGGTCATCATTCGCGGCACCGAGTTCCCGTGCGGGGACAATCTGATGTGCAATGGCCTCTGGGAGGCGCCGCACGACATCACCATAGCGCCCGCCTACGTGGAGCACGAGCGTCTCGTCAAGCACGAGATGCTGCATGACCTGCTCGGCACGCCGGGCCACCCGCCGGTGTTCGCCGAGTGCGGCGTCGAATGGAACGGCAACGACACGCCGTTGTGGGGCACCCCGGAGCGGCCGTGATCCGTCCGGGAGCCGGTTCTCGCCTTCCAGCGTGAAGTCGCCCATCTTCGGAACCCGCGCGCGAGCGCCGAGGTCGTGCTCGGAGGAGGGGAGGAGAGACGCATGAGGGTGTTCATGGCGCCGCCCCCCCGGGTGTTCCGTCTGGCTCCGGGGGGCGCGGCGACGGGCAACGTCGACCGATTGGGGGCTCCTTCCGCACCGGAGCGTCGGTGTGTCGAGTACGGTCGTCGCGAGCGCACGGCGTGGGCGGGCGCGACGATCCTGTCCGTGCTGGTCCACACGCTCGTCGTTCTCCTGTGGCCCGCCATGTCGATCACCGTCGGAGGTGTTCGCGACCCCGACGAGCGCCGTCACGCACGACCTCCCCTGCAGGCGATCGATGTGCGTGTGCCCGACAGCCCTGCGGCCCCTGCGTCCGCTCGCCCCGTCCTCGCGGTCGAGGTGCCCGATGTCCGTCCGAAGGTCACGGCGACACCCAGCGGTCCGAACCTGACGCTCGCAGCCGCCGCGCCGGCCCGCTGGTCGGTCCCTCCCCGGCCCGCTCCCGTGGAGCCGGCGCCCGGCTCCGACGAGGGGAACGTGTACGTCCGACCCGTCGCCCTGTCGATCCTCACGAACTGGAGGCCTCGGGTGTCGGCGAGGGGTGTCGAGACCACGGTCCGCGTCCACACGGACGCCGCGGGCCGCGCCACCGGGCTCGTCGAGCTCGTCCCCCCGACGCCCAGTCCACGGCTGAACGAGGAGATCGCGTCCAGGGTGCGTCAGCTGACGTTCCATCCCGCGTTCCAGGACGGGACGCCCGTCGCGGCCTGGGCCGAGATCACGCTCGTCATCTGTCCGCACGGGGTGACGGCCACGAGCCCGGCCAGCCCCAGCGGCCTGGCCGACGCGTGCGCGGACAGCGTCCGGGTGGCGGCCGGGGAGCCGGTCGGGCCCGCGGCCCCGCCACCCTGACGTCCCGCCCTCCGCCGTCTAGGGCCAGGGGGTCGAACCCCACGCGTACAGACCGCACATCCCCCCGATGATCCGCCACGTGTCCCCTTCACGTCGCCAGGTGTGGACGAACTTCCACACCTCGTTCTCCCCGTCGGTCCCGCCCCTCGCGAAGTGATAGACGATGGGGGTCGTGTAGTAGGCCACCGCGACGTCGCCGAACGCCCGGACCGCCTGGCGGACGAGGTCGTAGGAGATCGTGTACGTCCCGTCGCGCACCCCCTCCATCCAGGCGTGGATCGTCGGCTTCGTGGCGGGGGCCTCGCTCGTGCACGGCCACCCGACGAACTCCTCGTCCCACAGGGCTCGATATCCCTCGACATCCCCGGCGGCCACCAGCTCCCAGTACGACTCCTCCATGCTCCACACTTCCCGCTCCGCTCCGGTGAGCTCCTGTGCCACACCCGCGGCCGGGCCGATGGTCGGCGCCGCGAAAGCGAGCACGGTCAGTCCACGCACGATTCGCATCGATCCTCCAATCGAAGGGGGTTGGCGACGGGCGGCGATCCGCGGGCTGCCACGCCATCATGGGGGCTTCGACCGCGCCCGGCCATGGTCGCGGAGTCCCGCGGCGAGGTGGCCGCTTGACGACTCGCCACGGCGCGCCTACGCATCTTCCCGAAGTTCGGCGCGCCCCCACCCGGGGTGTGCGCGTCTCCGTCCCGCCAGAAGGGAGCCTCCCATGCGCGCACCGTTCCGACACCTGCCGCTCGCCACGATCGCCATCCTGTTCGCGGGCTGCCAGCCGGCGGCCGACGACACGGCCGCCGGATCTGCGGGCGGCGACATGGCCTCGGGGCAAACCGTCGACACGATGGCCGAGGCGCAGACCATCATGGCGCTCGAGCGCGAGTGGGCCGCCAGGGCCGCGGCGGGCGACGTCGACTGGATCATGAACCTGCAGGCGTCGAACGCGCGACAGTTCCCGCCCAACGGCGAGCCGATCGTCGGTGCCGCGGCGCTGCGCGCGACGTGGGATGGGCTGACGCACACCGAGGGACTCTCCGCGACCTGGGAGCCGACCGAGGCCCACGTCGCGGCGTCCGGCGATGTGGCGTACGACTTCGGCACCGGCACGCTGAAGACGCCGGACGGCCAGGCGACCCCGATCAAGTACCTCGTCGTGTGGGTGAAGGAGAACGGCCGTTGGAAGGTCGCGGTCGACATGTTCAGCCCGAACCGCTGACGAGGACGAGTCCGCCACATCGGCATCGCGAGGCTTCCGGGGTGCTTCGTCGGATCCGGCACGGAGCGGCGCTCCCCGCCCTGCTCCTCCCCGCCCTGTGCGCTTGCCGCGAATCGGCCAGCCCACGCCCGACGCCGGTGTGGGCCGACGAGTTCGAGGGGCCCGCCGGGCGGCCCCCGGACCCGGCGAAGTGGACGTACGACGTGGGCACCGACTGGGGGAACGAGCAGCTCGAGTACGACACCGATCGGCCCGGGAACGCCGCCCTGGACGGCGATGGCCACCTGGCGATCACGGCGCGCGAGGAGCCGTTCCGGGGGAGCGCGTACACCTCCGCCCGGATCACCACCGAGGAACGCTTCGAGCCGACCTACGGCCGCATCGAGGCCCGCATCCGGCTCCCGACCGGACGGGGGCTGTGGCCCGCGTTCTGGCTGTTGGGGGCGAACGTGGACTCGGTGGGGTGGCCGGCATCGGGCGAGATCGACGTCATGGAGTATCGCGGGCAGCGACCGGACGTCGTCCTCGGGACGCTCCACGGTCCCGGGTACTCGGCCTCGCAGGGGTTGACGCGCGATTACGTGCTCGATGGCGACCGTTTCGACCGTGGCTTCCACGTGTTCGCGCTGGAGTGGGTGCGTGACTCGATCCGCTGGCTCGTGGACGACGTGCCCTACCACGCGGTCGAGAGGGGCGAGGTCCCCGGCGACTGGGTGTTCGATCACCCCTTCTACATCATCCTGAACGTGGCCGTGGGGGGAGGCTTCGTCGGCGCCCCGGATTCGGCGACGGTATTCCCGCAGTCGATGCTGATCGACTGGGTGCGCGTCCATCAGAGGGCCCGCTGAGCGTCCGCGGAGGGCCGACGCGGCCGGGGAGTCGCCCCTATCGCAGCCACTCGGGGGCACCCCCGATGTCGCCCGCCATCGCATGGCTTTCGGCGACGGATCGTGAGAACATCTCGGTGCGACGCCCCGCTTCTCGGAGCACCGGGGGGACCGCTGGCTCCGACCCGTCGGGGGCCGCCCGCATCACTTGATCCCGAAGAACCGTTCAACGCGCTCCCCGTAGCGCCGGCTGGACTCGAGCTCGACGCCACCCGCGAGACGGAACGCGTAACGCCCGTTCGGGAGCCGCCGCATCTCCTCCAGCCGTTCCACGTTGAGGGAATGCGAGCGGCTGATCCTCAGGAATCGCCTCGCGTCCAGCCGCTCCTCAAGAGACGTGAGCGTATCCCGCACCAGGTAGCTCCGATCCCCGACGTGCAGGCGGACGTAGTTTCCCCGCACCTCGAGCCAGTCGATGTCTCCCTCGCGGACGAACCGGATCCGTCCACGGTCGCGCACGATCACGCGCCCGTCCCTGTACGATCTCGAAGACCCGGCGTCGCGGCGCAGGCCGAACTCCTCCAGCAGGTCGCGCAACCGTTCTCGTGCCCCCGCCGGATCGGCGCCGACCTCGAGAGCGGTCCGGATCCGGTCGAGGGTCGACAGAAACCGTCGTCGATCGAACGGCTTGAGCAGGTAGTCGACCGCGTTCACCTCGAAGGCACGGACCGCGTAGTCGTCATAGGCGGTGACGAACACGATGCGGGGGGCGCCGTCCTCCTCGTGCAGCGATTCGAGCACCTGGAACCCGTCTCCGTCCGGCATCTGGATGTCGAGGAAGACGACGTCGGGGCGCGCGGAGCGGATCGCTTGGATCGCCTCCTCGCCACTCGCGCACTCGCCCACGACCTCCATGTCGGGCTGCGTGCCGAGCAGCGTCCGGATCCCACCGCGCGCGATGGGTTCGTCGTCCACGATGAGGATTCTGATCACGATCGCCTCGTGCGGGTCTGGAACGTGAGCGGCAGCGTGATCCTCACCAGGAACCCCGCCCCCGGGGCCGTCTCGAACTCCATCCGCGCCCCGGACCGATACAGCATGCGGAGGCGCTCGCGTGCGTTCGGCAGGCCCACGCCGGTGCCGAGCTCGGGATCCCACCCCTCGGGGGCACCGCATCCGTCGTCGCGCACCTCGATGGCGAGCCGCCCATCGAGGCTCACGGCGCGGATCCGGATCGTCCCCGGAGCGGATCTCGGCGCGATCCCGTGCCGGATGGCGTTCTCGACCAGTGGCTGCAGCAGGAGCCGGGGGACCCGGGCGTTCCGTACGCCGTCCTCCCCATCGCACTCGACGGTCAGGCGGTCGCCGAACCGGAGCCGCTCGATGTCGAGGTAGCGTTCGATGAAGTCGAGCTCGCCCTGGAGCGTGTCCTCGTGCCGCCCGTCATGGCCGATCGCCGGCGCAGGAGCTCGCCGAGCCTCACGATGACGCGGTTCGCCGCATCGCCGTCGGTCAGGTTGAGCATCGAGATCGAGTGCAGCGTGTTGAACAGGAAGTGCGGGTGAAGCTGCATCTGGAGCGCCTTGAGCTTCGCGGTTGCCAGACGGGCCTCGAGGAGCGAAGCCTCGACCTCGCGCTCCCGGTATTCGCGGTAGTACGCGAACGCGTGGAAGATCCCCACGAACACCCAGTACTTCCAGAAGGCGGTGAGCAGAAGGAGGGGCGTGCCGAGGGTCATCTCGGCGTGCAGGGCCGCGATCTCCTCGCTCCGCCCCACGAGGATGTAGCCGAACACCAGGAGCTCGAGACCGAAGTACAGCGACACCTGGAGCGCGCACACCACGATGGCTCCCGCCGCGTGCACGGCCAGGTTCCTCCCCCAACCGGGCGCTTCCAGCCGGTAGCGGTGCCCGATCCACAGGAGGACCGGCGCGAGCGCGGCCCAGGCCGTCCAACACAGCGCCTCTCGCCCCAGCGCCAGGGACCACGGCACGTCCAGTCCCTGGACGATGTACAGGAGGGCGTTCTGGGCACCGAAGAAGAACGTAAGGCCGCCGCACACACCCAGCGTGATGGCGGCCCGTCGGCGGAACAGCCGGCCCCGGCCCGGGAACCGTCCGCCGACGTCGTGTCGCCAACCGTTCACGGGATCGCTTTCGGGTGTCATGGCGGTCGTCGGAGCGGTGCCGGGGGGCTGCCGGGCCCGGACCCGCAGAGGAATCCAACATGCGATGGATCACACTGAGGGGAGGAACCGCGGGTGACAACCGGCACGCGGTGGTATGTGACCGGTCGGGCAACGGGGATGATCGGGCGAACGACGTTGCCGCGGGGAGGGCCTCGGGCCCGGGACGGGTCCGACCCGTCCACCCCGCCATGCGTACCGGTCGTCTCCCGCCGCTCCACCAACGGCACCAGGAATCGTGTCGGCGCGATGGACCGATCAGCAGGTTGCGCCTCCGATCGTGCACGGCCGTGTGACTCGAGAAGGGCTCGCGTGAACTTGCGCCTCTCGCGACGTACCCCGCCCCACATGGGCCCGGTCGGAGGGATTCGGATGGCTCTCGCCGCCGTCCCTCGTCGCGGGTCGCGCGGATCCCACGGATCGGCCTGGCCGGCCTGTGCGCGATCGGGTCGCCCGTCGCCGGCCAGACGGCGGTCCCGGATTCGCTGTCCGCTCGGTTCCGCTACGACGAAGGGGCGGATCCGGCGGCGCGTGACTCGCTCGTGGCGGAGACCGACGGATGGCGCCAGTACGACTTCAGCTACGCGAGCCCGATGGGCGGACGGGTCACGGCCTACCTCGTGACGCCGGCCGGCGGTTCCGGCGTGCGCCACCCCGGCGTCCTGTTCGTGCACCCCGGCCAGGGCGACCGCTCCACGTTCCTGGAGGAGGCGCGGGGGATCGCCGCGTGCGGGATCGTCAGCCTGTTGATCGACGGGCCGTTCGCGCGTCCGGACGGGGCGAATCCGCAGCCCCCACCGTACGCTCCCGGGGACCTCGCGAAGGGTGAGATCCACCTGATCGTCGACTCGAGGCGCGGGCTCGACGCCCTGTCGGAGAGAACCGATGTCGATCCGTCGCGCGTCGGGTACGTGGGACACAGTCTCGGCGCGACATCCGGGGGGGTGCTGGTCGGGCTCGAGCGACGGCTGCTCGCGGCGGTGCTGATGGCGGGTTTCGCCTCCGAGGCGTCGTGGTGGCGGACGAGCGACCATCCGATCGCCGCCGACGCGAGGCGCAGGCTCGACGCGGAGCGGTTCGAGCGGCTCGTACGCGAGATGGAGCCGCTCGCCGCAGAGCGCTATCTCCCGTACGCGAATCCGACGGCGCTCCTGTTCCAGTTCGCCCGCCACGACCAGTTCATCCCGGAGGACGATGCGCGTCGGAGCGTGGACGTCGCGTCGGAGCCGAAGGAGGCGCGCTGGTACGACACGGATCACTTCTTCGACGATCGCGCGCGCCGCGAGCGCGTGGCCTGGTTGACCGCCGCACTCGGGGCCGAGTGCCCCGGGTGACGTCAGCTCGGCACGGACGGCAGCCCACCTCCATCCACACAAGGGACACACGCCATGAACTACCGGGAACGCATTCTTTCGTGTCTCCTGATCGCCGCCGCGTGCATGGCGGCGCTCCCGGTCCGGGCCCAGGCGCCCCAGGACTCGGCGGGGATCCGAACCGCCGCGCTCGACTACATCGAGGGCTGGTACGATCGGGATCCGGAACGCATGCGGCAGGCCCTCCACCCCGAGCTCGCGAAGCGTATCGTGATCACGGATGCCCAGACCGGCAGGAGCCGACTCGAGCACATGCACGCCGCCACCCTCATCGAGAACACGACGGGAGGAGCCCCGGCCGCGAAGCGGCGCACCGAGGTGAGGATCCTCGACATGTTCAACAACGCCGCGGTCGTCCGGGTGGATGCGCTCACCTGGGTCGACTATCTGGAGCTCGCGAAGTGGAACGACCGATGGGTGATCGTGAACGTCCTGTGGGAGCTGCGTTGAGGCGCTCTGTGCGGTTCATTCGACCCGACACGTCCGGAGCGGGAGATGGCGCGCGTCAGCCGGGCTCGAGGACGGAGGCGTGTGCACGGTCGGCGGGTCCCGAGCGTCCTACAGGGTGGTGCAGCGGAGCGGCGTCGCAAGGAAGGGCCCAATGGATGTCCGAAAAGCAGCCGCGGTGGGCGGTCTCCTCACATTCGCCGCCCTGATCGTGACGCTCCGCCCGATCACGCCTCGCGGGGCGCCGGACCGCTTCGCCCTGGCCATGTGGGGACTCCTCGTGCCGCTCGCGGTGACCACCGCGGGGGTCCTCCGCGAGGCGTCGTGGGCCCGTTGGCTGGCACTCGCGGCGGCCGTGGCCGTCCTCCCCTGGGCCCTCGTCCTCACGGTCGCGCCGCTCGGCCTACCGCTCGGCCCGCAGGTCGTCGCGCTCGCGGCTTCGCTCGCCATCCTCCTCGGGCTCGCGGGGCCGTCCGTGTCCCGCCGCTTCGAGGGTCGCTCGGCGCGGGTCGATTGGCGGTCGGGGCGTATGGCGCTGGTGGGCTGGACGATCGTGGCCAACATCGCCTCGATGCTCACCCTGTACCTGTTCGTGGTGGCGTACGACTACCGCGTCGAGTGGCACCTGGTCGTTCCGGTGGCGCTCCTGGGGCTTCTGCTGCTCGGCGTCGTGGCGTTGGGCCGCGGCAAGACCGTCGGCATCCTCGTGGTCGCGCTGTCGAGCCTCGGCTTGCTCGCGTCCGGCGCGTATTTCGTGTCGACCGAGGCGCGCTACACGGGAGAGGGGATCCTGCTGGGTCTCGCGTTCCTTCCCGGTCTCTCCACGGGGTGCGCGGTGTTGTTCGCGTTCGGGCGCCCGATGTGGCGGTACCTGAGGGACTGAGGGGGGTCCGGCCCGCGTCAGAGTCCACCGGCCGGGCGCGTTCATGATTGCGGGTCGGCGGACCGCCGACTCGCACCCTCTCGAGACCGGAAGGTGAGTCGAGCGTGAGCGCATGAGATCGACCCGGTGTGTGGTTCCCGTGGTGTTCACTCTGTTCACCGCCTGCGGCTCGGCGCTCGGACCCGACGTCGAGGTGGACGGGCTACGGTTCACGGGCTCCGTGATGCCCATTCCGTCGCCGGAAGAGGTCGTGCTCGAGGTCTCGGTCTCGATCCGGAACGAGTCCCTGCGGCCGATCCGGCGCACCTTCGCGGGTGGGTGCTTCGTCGAGCGGGTTCGGCTGTTCCGCGAGCAGCGCGGAGAGCGGGCCCTCGTGTGGGATACCGCGGAGCGGCTGGATCTCCGGGCATGCACATCGGACCTGGTCGAAGTGAGCCTCGCGCCGGGCGAGGTCGCACGCCCCGAGCCATGGCGAGGCGTGGGGCGCCCGGGCGAGAGCGGCAGGGCGGTCCTGCCGGGGATCTACACGGCCGAGCTGTTTCTCCAGTTGGGAGACGATCTGCGACGCGTGACGGTCGAGGACATCAGGATCGATTGATCCGGCGCCGCGCCCCGTAGCACCCACCGGCAGCGTCCGGCGTCCGGCGCCGACCGCGCCGCTGGCTCGATCCTACCCTTCCCCGAGGAGCCGGACCGGGTCCACCAGACTCGCCCGCCGCGCGGGAAGGGCGCTCGCGGCCATGGCCACCCCGAGGAACAGGAAGGCGATCGCGACGAACGTCACGGGATCGGAGGGTCGGACTCCATACAGCCAGCGGCTCAGGAGCCGGGCGGCGATCAGCGCGAGGCCCAGCCCCGCGACGAGCCCCAGCGCCGTGAGCCGGAGGCTCCCTTTGATCACCCGACGACGGACATCCCGCGCGTCGGCCCCCACCACCATGCGGATCCCGATCTCCCGCGCCCGCCGGGAGGCCGCGCGCGACACCACCCCGAACAGACCCACGCTCGCCAGCACGATCCCGATCACCCCGGACGTGCCGAGCACGAACCCCGCCAGCCGCAGGGGGACGAGCGAGAACGCGGCCTCGTCGTCCAACGAGGAGACGACGGCGGGCAGGTCGGGATCGAGGGACCGCACCAGATCGCGCAGCGCCCTTCGGATCTCTTCGACCCTCGTGCCGCGCTCCCCTCGGGCGGCCGCGCGCCGCTCGGCCCCTCCGCCGGCGTCGACCCGCAGGTGGAGCATGAGGTCCGACCGGTACCACTGCGCGGCGGGGAGATACAGGAACGGCGTCGGGCCCTCGCCGAGGCTCCGGTACTTGATGTCGCGCGCGACCCCGACGACCTCGACCACCCGCTCCCGCCCGACCCGGTCCACGGTCCGCAGGAGCTTCCCGACCGCCTCTCCATCCCCCCACAACGACGCCGCCAGCGTCCCGTTCACGATCGCCACATCCGGCGACCCGTCGCCGTCGCGCCGGTCGAAGTCCCGGCCGCGGAGGAGGGGGATCCCGAGCAGAGCGAAGTAGCCCGGGCCGACGCAGTTGTAGTTGTAGAGCGGCCGCCGCCCATCGCCCACGGGCGGCGGGGCGTCCGCGGCCTCCACGATCAACTGGTCGGAGCGGCCGCCGAGCGGGGCGAACAGCCCCCACGCCACGGCCTCGACACCGGCGATCGCGCTCGCCCCGCGCTCGAGGCGTTCCCACGCGGCGCGCGTCCGCGCCTCGTCGTAGCCGAGCGCCCCGGCCTCGACGCTCGTGAGCAGGACCCCACGGGGGTCGAACCCCGTGTCCATGCTCCGGCTGTTGAGGAGGCTCCGCGCGAGCAGACCGGCACCCACGAGGAGGAGGGCGGAGACCGCCACCTGGGCGATCACGAGCCCCCGTCGAACCCAGCCGCGCCCGCCATCCCGGGACGAGACACCGCGTAGCGCCGGCACCAGATCCACCCGCGACGCCCGGAGGGCCGGCACGAGCCCGAAGGCGATCCCCGCCCCCGCCCCCACGGCGAGCGAGAAGGCGAGCACCCGGAAGTCGACCCCGAGTTCGAGCTCGATGCGGGGCCCGACCGGCGGACGGAAGGCGGACAGCAGCCGGTTCGCCCACAGCGTGAGGAGGAGGCCGCAGGCGCCGCCGGCGAGGGCCAGAAGGAGGCTCTCGGTGAGGAGCTGGCGCACCAGTCTCCCCCGTCCGGCTCCGAGCGCGGCGCGCACCGCGAGCTCCCGGCGCCGCCCGGCTCCGCGCGCCAGGACGAGGGTGGCGACGTTGGCGCAGGCGACGAGCAGCACCAGGACGGCCATGCCAAGGAGCAGGAAGACGAACGCGCGCGCGACGCTGGCGAGCATGGGGTGGACGCCCTCGGCGCCGGCCACCGCGACCCCGAGGCCTTCGTCGGTATCGGGATAGGCGAGCGCCAGTCGGGCCGCGACCGCCCCCAGCTCCCGCTCGGCCTCGTCGGGGCTCGCGCCCGCGGTCAGGCGACCGATCGACATGAGGAACCGATCCCCGCGGAGCGCCAGCGAGCCGCTCCCGGGGAGGGCCTGCTCCTGCATCATCACCGGGAGCCACAGCTCCACCTCGAAACCCGGGAAGGTCCCCCGGAAGCCGGCGGGCGCGACGCCGATCACGGTGAACGGGTGTCCGTTGATCCCGACCTGCCTCCCCACCACACCCGGATCGGACCCGAATCGAAGACGCCACAGCCGGTGGCTGATGACCGCCACCGGGTGCGTTCCCGGGGTGCGGTCCTCCTCCGGCAGGAAGCCCCGTCCGAGGGCGGGGCGGACGCCCAGCACCGTGAAGTAGTTCCCGGACACCAGCTCCATCTGCGTGTCCCGCGGGTCCCCATCCACGTCGAGGATCGCCGTGTTGAACTGGTGCGCGATCAGTCCGTCGAGCGATGCCGCTCCGTCCCGCAGATCCACGTAGTCCGGATACGAGAACACGAAGAAGCCGTGGCCGTGGTCGGTCGCCCCCACCCGGACCAGGCGTCCGGGATCGGGGACCGGCAACGGCGACAGAAGGACCGCATCGACGAGCGTGAACACCACGTCCGTGAGCCCGATCCCGAGCGCGAGCGACACGATCGCGACCAGTGACACCGACCGGTCCTTCGCCAGGCTGCGGATCCCGTACCGGAGGTCCTGTCCGATCCCCAACATGCCGTGCCTCCCTGTCGAACGGGGTCGATCAGGAGACGCGGAAGACACCGGGGAGGTTTAGCGCGAGGCGAGGCCGCACGGGCGGGCCGGATCTCGTCACGAACCACCGCGCCGAGACGACGACTGGCCAGCCGCCCTCCACATTTCGCCGAATTTCGGCCGCGGCGGTCCCCACACCTCCCTCTCTTCTCTCGTGCGCGCAACCCGACACGAGGGGAGTGGGACCATGTGGCACACCGCCCGGCGAGCCACCAGGCTGGCGGCGATCATCGCGCCCCTGGCGGCAGGCCTCGGAGCGGCTTCGCTCGCCGCCCAGGAAGCGGAGGGCCCGGCGCCCGACGTCGAAGCCCCACCGTACGAGATCCCGCGGATCACCGGCGAGATCGAGCTCGACGGCCGACCCGACGAGCCGGCGTGGCAGTCGATCGAGTCGCTCCCGCTCACCATGTACGCCCCCGTCTTCCGGGGCGAGCCGGAACAGCGCACCGAGATCCGCGTGGCGTACGACGACCGGTACCTGTACGCCGCCGGCCGGTTCTACGACGACGACCCCGACGGCATCCGGGTCAACTCGCTGTACCGCGACCGGTGGAACGGGGACGACGCGTTCGCGCTGTACATCGACGCGTTCAACGACAACCAGAACGCCAAATGGTTCGGCACGACGCCGGCCGGCATCCGGTTCGACATCCTGGTCTCCGACGACGGCCAGACGCTGAACGAGAGCTGGGACACGTTCTGGGACGCCCGCACGACGAGGACGGACGAGGGGTGGTTCGCCGAGATCCGCATTCCGTTCTCGAGCCTCGGCTTCCAGGTGGATGACGGCCGACGCGTGGAGATGGGCCTCACGGTGACCCGGCTCGTCTCGCGGACGGGGGAGCGGGTGACGTTCCCGGCCATCGATCCGGCGTTCGCCTTCCGGCAGCCGTCGGTGGCCCGCGACGTGGTGCTCCGCGGCGTGACCTCCTCGAAGCCGGCGTACCTCACACCGTACGTGCTCACCGGGCTCGACCGGCGTCAGATCGCGGACCCCGAGACGGGGGCGTTCGACGCCGAGAGCGACGTCTCGCGCGACATCGGGCTCGACCTCCGCTACGCGTTCACGAGCAACCTCAACCTGGACGTCACGGTCAACACGGACTTCGCGCAGGTCGAGGCCGACGACGAGCAGGTGAACCTCGACCGTTTCCCTCTCTTCTTCCCCGAGAAACGCCGGTTCTTCCAGGAGCGGAGCGGGATCTTCGAGTTCACAACCGGCTCGAGCAGTCGTCTGTTCCACTCGCGGGTCATCGGGCTCGACGAGAACCGCGAGCCGGTCCCCGTGCTGGGCGGCGTCCGGCTGGTGGGACGGGCGGGAGAGTGGGACATCGGGCTCCTCGACATGCAGACCGATGCCCTCGGGGACACCCCGTCGGAGAACTTCGGGGTGGCCCGGGTGCGGAGACGGATCTTCAACCCCTTCTCGTTCGTGGGGCTCATGGCCACATCGCGGATCCGCTCGGGACGACACAACGTGGCGGGCGGCGTGGACGGCGTGTTCCGGCTGTTCGGTGACGAGTACTTGACGGCGAAGTGGGCGGCGAGCGGCGACGATCGCGTACCGGTGGGGACGGGCCTGTTCGATCGCAGCCACCTGTACGCCTCGTGGCAGCGGCGCACGAACCGCGGCCTCTCGTACACGACATCGGTCTCGAGGTCCGGGGCCGAGTACCGCCCCGAGCTCGGCTTCCTCCCCCGGCGCGACTACTGGACGGCGAAAGCGTATGGGAACTGGTACATCTTCACCGACTCGAACTCGTTCTTCCGGCGCATCTACCCCGGCGCTCTCGCATTCCAGACGTTCCGGAACTCGGACGGCGTCCTCGAGTCCGCCCAGTGGGCGGTGTGGGTGCAGTGGGACACGAAGCGCGGCGGGGGCGGCTGGATCGAGCCCAAGCTGTTCCGCGAGAACGTCGACACGCCCTTCCTGATCGGGGCCGAGGCGGAGGTCCCGGCCGGCGGGTACACGTTCGCCGATCTCCAGCTCGTGTGGAGCATGCCGGCGGGGTCGCGTCTGCGGACCGACATCGACTTCCGGGCCGGCACGTACTTCGACGGCACGCGGCAGCAGGTGACGCTCACGCCGACGTGGAACGTTTCGCCGCACCTCGAGTTGGGCGCCGAGTACCTGTACAGCCGCATCCGGTTCGCGGACCGGGACCAGGGAACCGACATTCACGTGCCGGCGCTCCGCATCCGCACGGCGCTCGATGCGCGGGCGTCGGGGAACGCGCTGATCCAGTACAACTCGACCACGGACCGGCTCGAGTTCAACGTCCGACTGCGGTACAACTTCGCCGAGGGGACCGACCTCTGGCTCGTCTACAACGAGGGATTGGACACCGAGCGTGGCACGGACCCGGCCGACGTACGGTCGCCGCTGTCGTTGTCGCGCTCGCTGATCCTCAAGTACACGCACACGTTCGCGCCGTAGGGAGCCGGGCGGGGTCGGTCCTCCGGGCGCCTTCCGGACGCGCGTCGGGGACCGCCGCGCCGGCTCTCCGGTGCGCAGCGGGCGCGGCGGGTGCCACGTGAGCACGCGGCTTCGCGTGGTGCTCGGCGTGAGCGCCCTGTGGACGCTGGTCGGCGTGGTGTCGGGCACGCAAGCGGCCATCGGCGCGAGCATGCAGGGCGACGCGGTGCCGTTCGGTCCCGCGGTGCGCACCGCCCTCGTCAATCTCCTGCCGTGGATCCCGGCGACCCTGGCGGTGGTCGCGCTCACGCTGCGCTTCCCGGTGACCCGGGCGACGTGGACCCGGACCCTGTGGATCCACCTGGCCGCGATCCCGCTCGTCACGCTGGGCGTGAACGTGCTCGTGGTGCTCGGATTCTGGACGGTGTCGGGGAGCTTCCAGGGTCCCGGAACCCTGCTGCGGCAGGGCGCCTTCTGGGCCACGATCCGGCTCCACGTGGGCGTCATGATCTACGTCGCGATCGCGGGCGTCACGCAGGCGGCGCGGTATTTCGAGGCGACCCGGGCGCGCGAGCTCCACGTGGCACGCCTCGAGGGGCAGCTCGCCCGCGCGCGGCTCCAGGCGCTCAATGCGCAGATCCGCCCGCATTTTCTGTTCAACACCCTCCACACGATCGGTCAGTTGTGGCGCTCGGGCCGGAGCGAGGAGGCCGACGGGCTGCTGGACCGGCTCGGGTCGCTGTTCCAGAGGGTGCAGTCCACGGCGTCCGAGGCCGAGGTGCCGCTCGAGGAGGAGCTGGCGCTCGTCCG
>CAZCLY010000021.1:0-73872 GCA_964499635.1 uncultured Gemmatimonadota bacterium
AGCGCCGCCACCGGGTCCGCCTCCAGCCCGGGCGGCTTCGGGGGCCGGCCCACGTGGAGCTGGCCGCGCGGGTCCCGGAACGCGGCGCGGCGGTCCGGGCCCCACCACTCGACGGCCCAGCCACCCTCGTGGAGGAGGCGGTGGTGGTGGCCGCACAGGAGCACGGTGTTCTGGAGGCTCGTGTCGCCGCCGTCGGCCCAGTGGACGACGTGGTGGGCGTCGGTGAACCGCAGGCCGCAGCCCGGGAAGCGGCACCCCCGGTCCCGGACCTCGAGCGCGCGCCGCACGGCGGGCGGCACGGTGCGGGTCCGGCGACCGACGTTCAGGATCTGGCCGTCGGGCGCGCGCGTCACGCGGACGAGACTCGCGTCGCAGGACAGCCGCCGGGACGATTCACGTGAAACGCGCGTCCCATCCTCGAGCTCCGACATTCCCGGCTCGCCCTCGGCCTCGAGCGTCTCGGGCTCCACGTGGAGCACGACCTGCGTGCGATCGGCGCGCGAGCCCGACAGCGTCTTCGGGTCCTCGGCCCCGAACCCGGCCGCCAGCGCGCGCTCCGCCACCAGGTCGATCGCGTCGGCACGCCGCTGCGCCGCCTGCCGCTGGGACTCGGCCGGCCCCACCGGCATGGGGCTCCGCTCCCGGTAGAGCACGTCGCTCGCCGCCTCCACCGCGCGCATGAGCTTCGCCCCCACCTCCGGGTCGAGCCGGAAGTAGCCCACGCACATGCCCTCCTCGTCCGGGTAGGCCACGAACGTCCGCGACTCGTGCCGCACCCGCTCCCGCTCCGCCTCGTCCAGCCGGTTCGACGTGCGCCACGCCCGCACCATGCGCTCGAGCTGCGACACCGTGCACCCCTCGGCCAGCTCCACGAGGTCCGTCTCGGTCTCCGGCCTCGCGACCCGGGTGAGCGCGCGCACCTGCGAGAACGACAGCGCCCCGCGCGCCATGGCGGCCCCGATCTCGGGCAGGTCCTCCAGCGCCCGGGCCACCCGCGCGTGCTCGCGCGCCGTGACCAGGTCGTTCCCCGTGCGGTAGCTCACCCAGTGGGCGCAGCTCCGGTGCCCCTCGATCTTCCAGCCCTCCACACGGTCGAAGCGGGCCAGCCCCACGAGGTAGGGGTACATGCCGGCGTGCAGGTGCGCGGCCATCAGGGCCACCGAGTCGCCCAACGCCTCGATCGCGTCCACGTCACCGGGCGCGGGCTCCGACGCGGCCAGGAGCGGAAACGGGTGGGGGTCGGCAGCCCCGCTGTCCGCGGCCCGTGCCTCCGCATCGGCAGCCTCGCTGTCCGCGGCTTCGTCGCGCGGGGCTCCGTCCTGGCCGGCCTCCGCATCCCCGCCGTACGGAGTCGTTCCCCGCTCCCTCAGGACGAGCGCCGCGAATCCCATCCATCCCCCTCATCTGGAGTCATCACCACCTCCCAGACTCCATGATACGGGGGCGTCTCAAACAGCTATCAATACGCGACGGGGCAACGACTTGCGCGATCGCCGGCGGGCGACGCGGAGGCGTACCGCGCGGCGACGCCGGGCGGAGGTCGCGACCGTCACGTGATCCGGCGCGCGGCCGGTCAGCTCCTCGGCGGCGGAAGCGAGGGCGAGCCGCCGCGGGGAGAGGCCACCGGCGCGACCTGCCCCGAGCCCTGCTCCGGCACCCGGAGGCTCCCGAGGGCGCGCACGGTGATCTCGGGCCGGCCGCGGTAGAGCTCGATCCGTGTTGCCCGGCAGGTGGCGGGCCCGGGCGTCGCGCGCGATGCCCGGTCGGGCTCAGACGGCTCCCGTCGGCACTCCCCGGGCGCTCAGATACGACCCGATGTCGGCAATGAGCGCATCGATCTCCGTCCGGTATTCCCGCAGCAGGTCCAGGTAGTACAGGTTCCAGCCTGTGTGGAGGAACCGCAGCTGGCCCCTGAGCTCGGATATCGCCCTCGCGTCCCGGGTGAGGAGACGGTCCCGGACGGGATCCCACACGGCCGGGACGGTTCGGCGCATCACGTCGTTCAGATTGAAGTCGTAGGCGCTCCCGTTGTCCTCGATGCGATCACGCCGGCTCTCGAAGAAGTTGCCGAGACGCGTCAGGAGCCGCCGATCCTCGATCGAGGTCGCGTGGGTCGCGATCAGCGCCGTCCAGGCCCCGCGCCTCGGATAGAGCGTTCGATTCGATCGCCCGAGCCGATCGAGCGCCGCCCCGACGGAGTCGCGGGGCATCGTGGCGGGTGTCGCGAGCCAGCGCAGGACGTCCCGGTATCGATGGTCGAGCAGCTCCTGCTCGGCCACGATCTCGGCCAGGTCGGCGCGGTCCTCCCCGAGCTCGTCCAAGACCTGCGCGAGCGCCGCGAGCGCGTCCTGCTTCCGCCCGCGCTCCTGGAAGACGCCTTCCAGGACGATCGCGATGAACACGGAGACGACGATGAGGACGCCTTCGCCGAGGATCTTTCGCCACGGAATGCGGCGGTAGACGGGCTTCGCCCCGGCGGCATCGCTCATCGCGGTTCCGCGAGTGCCCGATCGAGCGATCCGGGCAGGCCCCCGGCCGCCCCGACCCGCTCCCTGTGGATGCCTCGCGGTACGAGCATGTGCTCCAGCGCCGAGCCGATTCCGTCGCGGAACCAGGGGTCTCGACCCCGGGCGGCCACCTCCAGACCCGGATGTACCACGGCATCGTCCGGCGCCGTAACGACCGTGATCACTCCGGCACGCCGAGGCTGGCCGGGTCGCGCACGATGATCTCGGGCCGCCCGCGGTAGAGCTCGATCCGTCCGGTGACGCACACATACGCGTCGCGGAACGCCCGCTCGGGGGGCTCGGCGAACTTCGATCGGTCCTCACCCCAGATGAGGATGGTCAGGTCCTGGTCCGGATACGGGCGCCCCAGGTTGAGGAAGGTCGGCCGCCGGCCGCTGGTCAGGTGCCGGGTGCTCGCCACCACCCCGCACACGGTCGCGACCTCGCCCACGTGGGTGGCCGCCTCGATCGCCGGGATGCTCCCCGGGGGCGCTCGGGCCGGGGGCTCCCCCGCTTCGGCCCCGGACGGAGCCTTCTCGGCCCGTGCCTCGCGCGCCGCGCTCACGAAGCGCTCCACGTAGCGCACGTTGGGCGGAAACGTGTAGGGCGCCGCGTGACCCGTCCGGACGAGCACCTCGTTCACCATCGTGTCGCCGACCCACACGTAGGCGAGCAGACGCCCGTACCGATCGCGCGTCTCCACGTCGAGCTCGAGCCGCACCCGGCGGCCCTCGACCAGCCGTGCGTTGGCGCGTCGCGCCTCGGCCGCCAGCTCGCGCACCGCGGGCCGCGGATCGTTCATCTCCGGCGTGTCGATCCCGATGTAGCGCACCCGCTCGCGCTCCCCCGCGATCTCGACCACGATCGTGTCGCCGTCGATGACCCGGATGACGGGACCCGACAGGTCCTGGGCGAGGACCGCGGCGAGGCAGGCGAGGAGGAGTGGGAGGCGGGTCACGGCACCGGATGCCTCACGGCCGGAGAGGCTCGAACAGGGCCTCGATCCCGGCCCGGATCACCTCCACCGCCCCCTCGAGCGGCACCACCCGGCGGGGCGGCTTCCCCTCCCCCTCGGGGCTCCGGCGCGGGCTCAGCTCCACGCCGCCCGCCTCGAGCGAGCGCTCGCCGACGATCACGCGGAGCGGCATCCCCCGCAGGTCGGCATCGTTGAGCTTCACCCCGGCGCTCAGCTCGCGGCGGTCGTCGAACAGGGTCTCGATCCCGGCCGCCACGAGCTCCCCGAACAGGCGCTCGGCCACCTCGTGCGCCTCGTCCTCGCGCGCCAGGGAGACGAGGGTCACGTGGTACGGGGCGATGCTCACCGGGAGCGCGAGACCGCGCTCGTCGCGGTGCTCCTCGGCGACGCAGGCGAGCAGCCGGCCGAGCCCGATCCCGTAGGAGCCCATCCAGATGGGGCGCTCCTCGCCGTCCTCGTCGGTATACGTGGCGCCGAGGGCCTCGGAGTAGCGCGTCCCGAGCTGGAAGATGTTCCCCACCTCGACCCCGCGGGCCATGCGCAGGGGCTCGCCGCACGCGGCGCACGCCGCGCCCTCGAAGGCGAGCGCCACCGCGCCGACGACGGTCGGCTCGTAGTCGCGCCCGCAGCACACGTTCCGGAGGTGGACGTCGGGCTCGTTCGCGCCCACGACGAGGTTCGGCGTCTCCGCCACGACCCGGTCGACGACGAACACCGCGGCGTCGGGCTCGATCCCCACCGGGGACGCGTACCCCGGCTCCATCCCGACCGCCCGGATCTCCTCCTCCTCGGCGGGCCGGAGCGTCGTGGCCCCGGCGAGCTGCTGGACCCGGACCGGGTTCGCCTCCATGTCGCCGCGCACGATCGCGACGATGAGGCGCTCGTCGTCGCCGACGCGCCCCACGTAGAACACCATCTTCGCGGTGTCGGCCGCCTCGATGTCGAGCATCGCCGCCAGCTCGGCGATCGTCGACGCGCCGGGCGTGTCGACGCGCTCGATCGGCGCCGGCTCGCGATCGGGGATGTCGACCCGGAACTCCGCCACCTCGCGGTTCGCCGCGTACCCGCACGCACCGCACAGCGCGAGCGAGTCCTCGCCGATCGGGGTCACGTACATGAACTCGTGCGCGATCCTCCCGCCCATCATCCCCACGTCGCTCCGGACGGCGGCGAGGGGGAGCCCCGAGCGGCGGCCGATGCGCTCGTAGGCCTCGTAGTGCGCCCCGTACTGGCGCTCCATCCCGGCCGCGTCGCGGTCGAGCGAGTACGAGTCCTTCATGAGGAACTCGCGCACGCGGATGAGCCCGCCGCGCGAGCGCAGCTCGTCCCGGAACTTCGTCTGCACCTGGTAGATCATGGCCGGGAGCTGCCGGTAGGAGCGGATCTCCGAGGCGGCGTGGCAGGCGACCGCCTCCTCGTGCGTCATGGCGAGCAGCAGGTCGCGCCCGCGGCGATCGACGAAGCGGGCCATCGTGTCGTCGATGTCGTACCAGCGCCCGGTGGCCTGCCACAGCTCGGCCGGGTGGACGACCGGGAGCGATAGCTCCTGCCCGTCGATGCGGTCCATCTCCTCGCGCAGGATGTGGTGGATCTTGCGCAGCGATCGCCACGCGAGCGGCAGGTAGGAGTAGATCCCCGTGGCGAGCTGGCGCACGTAGCCCGCGCGCAGCAGGAGCCCGTGCGACTCGAAGTCCGCCTCGCCGGGCGCCTCGCGCAGCGTGGTCCCGAACAGGGTCGAGACTCGCTGTCCCCTGCGTTTCCCGGACATCAGGTCGCTTCCGTCGACATCACGTCGGCTCGGTCATCATGCGGCGAGGTTAGCCGACGGGCACCTCCGTCGAAACCCGCCGCGAAGCGCCGCCACGCCCGAATCGTGGGACGGAGTGTATCCGGCGTCTTGGTCCTCGATATCGTGGACGGATCTCGGGAAGGGGCGGCGCCCCCGTGACGTCGGCACCACGGGCTGATGTCGGACCCGGGGGGCGCGATCGCTCGTCGTCATCCGACCGGCGCGCTCAATCGCACCGCGGTCCCGTCCCCGACGGCGCTCACGATCTCGAGTTCCCCGCTGACCGCCTCCATCCGTCGCCGCATGTTCGTCCGCCCGTGTCCGCGGCGGACCTCCACGCTATCGAAGCCGACGCCATCGTCCAGAACCTCGACCGACAGCCATCCTCCCTCGAATCGCACGTCGACGTCGACCCGGGTCGGGCTCGCGTGCCTGGCGGCGTTGCTCAGGCTCTCCTTGAACGCGAAGAGCACGTTCCGCATCCACGACATGTCGAGCGGGAGATCCGGCATCGCATCGTGCACCGTAAACGTGTGCGGGACCGCATCGAGGAGCTGATCGGCGAGGCTCTGCAGGCGACACACGAGGTCGGGGAGGCGCTCGTGGGTCGGGTCGACGAGCCAGATGATCTCCCGCAGCGAGTCGATGGTGTCGCTGGCGGCCGCCCGGATCCGCTCGAGCTGTCGGCGCTCGAGACCACCCGCCGCGGCCTGCCCCTGTAGCATCTCGGTCAACAGGGAGATCGAGCTCAGGTTGGAGCCGATGTCGTCGTGCAGGTCGGAGGCGATGCGCAGCCGGAAGTGCTCCATCTCGAGGAGGTGCGCGACCCGCGCCCGGTACACGAGGACGAGGATGCCGAGGACGGCGAGGACCCCGGCGACGCGAAACCAGGCGCTCTGCCAGAAGTAGCCGGGGAGGACGATGGCGTACCGGGTCTCCTCGCCCCAGCCGGTTCCGCCCGAGGCACCCTGGACCCGGAACGTGTATCGGCCGGGGGTGAGCCCGGTGTAGGTCGTCCGGGGGGTTCCGCCGCCGTCGATCCACTCGTCGTCGTATCCGTCCAGCCGGTAGCGGTAGCGTCTCTGGGAGGGAGCGGCGAACGAGAGTGCCGCGAACTCGAAGGTTACGTACCTCGTCCCGAGCGCCAGCTCGAGCGGCCCCTCCGGCGCGAGCCCCGCCGACACGCCATCGGCCAGCACGTCCTCGATGGCGGTCTTCGGGGTGGGAAGGGGGCGCGTCGCGACCTCGGGGTCGATCACGACCGGACCGTCCATGCTGTTGAAGACGATCGTCCCGTCGGTCAGGCGCCAGCCGGCAGGCGACGCGCGGTTGTTCTCGCGGATCGGCATCCCCTCGGCCTCCGTGAACCGCATCGGTTCCAGGTCGTGGGCGCCCTCGAGGCCGACGGCGATGCTGTCGGCGACCGCGTGCAGACGCTCGAGCCCCACGCGCGCGATGCCGAAGTCGCTCGACATCCAGACTCCGCCCCGTCCGTCTTCCACCATCGCCCAGATCCCGTCAGCGGGGAGTCCGTTCGAGACCGTGAGCCGGGTGAACGTCTCGTCCTCGACCCGGTAGAGCCCGCTCCCGTAGGTACTCACCCAGAGCGAGCCGTCCGACAACGAGTGGATCGCCGAGACCTCGTCGGTGGCAAGCCCGTGCTCGGGTCCGTACCTCCGCACCGAATCCCCGTCGACGTGGAACAGCCCTCCGGTTCCACCGACCCAGAGACCTGCCTCCGAGTCGGCGTGGAGGGCCCAGAGCCACCCCCACTCGACACCCGGAAACGGCTCGTAGCTTGGAACGGAGTCCCGGGGGAGCTCGTCGAGCGGGAGGAACTGCAACCCGTCGTGGGACGCGACGGCCAGCACGCGGCGGCCTCCGGGGATAACCGTCTCGGCGAACGCGCTCGCGTACCGCCCCCGCCATCCGCCGACCGGGCGTCCTCGAATGGCTTGGACGCCTTCGGAGGTCCCTACCCAGAGAGTCCCCGCGTCGTCCTCGTGAAGGGCGCGAACTTCGTTGCTGAAGAGACCATCGTCGGCCGTGAATCGTCGCGTCTCGCGCCCATCCCGGAACGCATGCAGACCGCCTCCCCACGTCCCCACCCATACCGTTCCGTCCCTCGTCTGGCAGATGGCGGTGGTGAATCGCTCGGGGAGCGAGACACCGCGATCCAGGGCGTACACTCGCCTCGGGGCCAGCTGCACCAGCCCCCTGTCGGTCGCGATCCATATGCTCCCCTCGTGGTCCTCCAGCATATCTCCGACGTCCCGGAACGGGAGGTGCTGCGAGAGGGACAGAGGCTCGACCCTGCCCCCTAGCTCGCGAGCTAGCGAGGTCGGGTCGTCGTCCGTCGGGTACTCCCGGAGGATGCGGCTTCCATCGCTCGCGTCGAGGATCTCGCGCAGGACCCCGAGCGAGGCGGCCGCCGCGGTATCGGGAGGCTGGACGCGAAGGGCCACGTGGACCGGGACGACGGCGCCACGGGCCCATTCCAGGTCGTCGAGGGTCAGGGGCCGGGCGGGCCACGTCCAGGAGTCCGGAAGGGACGGCGGAGCGAACTCCCCCTCGTCGACGCCGGACACGCTCACGGCGTGACCGTCGTAGTGGAGGAGCCCGTCCCACGCCCCCAGCCAGAGTCCCGACGGGTCCACGCGGACGAGGTCCCGCAGAGCGACGCGGCGGACGCGAACCCGCGGACCGAGCGGGAAGTAGCGCCGACCATCACGGTCGCTCTGCTCCCGGTAGAGGCCGTCCTTCGATACGACCAGGCGCTCACCGCTCGGAAGCTCCACGAGACCCTGTATCGTGTCCGCGGGCAGCCCGCTGTCCGGACCGACGGTCTCGTAGGGATCGGGCTCCTCGAGGCGCAGGTGGACGAGACCCGCGGCCGTTCCCATCCAGATCTCCCCGTCCCGCGTCTCGGTGATGCCGTACAGCTTCGCGGGCGGGCCCGGGAGCGGATGGAACCGTCCGCCGACATCGAGGAATCCCAGATCACCGACCGCGTTGGAGGTCCATACTCGACCGCTCGGATCGCGCTGGAGCCAGTTCAGCGACCGGCTGTCGAACCCCGTGAGCCGGATGGGGCGGAACGCGTATCCGTCGAATCGGAAGAGGCCTTCCTGGGCGACCGCGAGGAGTATGTGCCCGTCCGCGGCCTGTTCCAGGAACTGTATGTCCGAGACCGGGAGGCCTTCCGCAATGGAGTAGGCACGCACCGTGTACGGATCCCCCGGCGGGAGCGCGCCGGTCTGGGCGAGGGCCGGTCTCACGAGACCGGTGCCGGCGAGGAGCGTTCCGAGAGCCGCGAGGGCGGCCACACGACGGCCGTCGCGACCTCTCAAAGCAGCCGCTCCCGAAGCGCCTTGGCCACGGCCGCAGTGCGGGAGTGCACCTGGAGCTTCGCGTAGATGTTCCGGAGGTGCGTGTCGACCGTGTGCGGGCTCAGACCAAGCTCCGCGGCGATGCGCTTCTGGCTGCGCCCGTTCGTCAGCAGCTCGAGGATCTCCCGTTCCCGCGCCGTCAGGCAGTAGTCCGCCCGCGGCACCGCGAACTCTCCGAACAGCGACAGCACCTTGCGCGCGATGAACGCGTTGATCGGCGAGCCGCCGTCGAGCGTCGTCCGGATCGCGTCGGCGACCTCGGAGGACGCCGCCGGCTTGAGGAGGTAGCCCGACGCGCCCGCGCACAGGGCCTCGAAGATCTTCTCGCGGTCTTCGTGGACCGTCACGACGATCACGTGGGAGGCGGGCGAGGCCGCCTTGATCCGCGCGATCCCCTCGAGCCCGTCCATCCCCGGCAAGCCGAGATCCATGAGGACGACCTCCGGCACGTCGCCGCGACCCAGCGCCTCGAGCGCCTCCTCGCACGTCTCCACGGCGAGCGTGCAGCGCGCCCACCCCTGCGCGTCGAGGACCTCCGCCAGCGTCTCCCGCAGGAAGGCGTTGTCCTCGACGATCCAGACGTGCGTCCGGTCGCCATGCGTGCCGTTGCCGTGGCCGTCCCGGTTGATCACGAGCGCCTCGGAAGACCGTAAGACTGGGTCGAGCCTCACCGCAGGGTTCGAAAGCTAGCCGTCGGCGGACGGTTCGCCATACCGGGTTCACGCCATAGGACGGCCGCACCCGGCGAATGGCGTGATTACGCGATACCGCGCGCCGGGCCCGACGCGGAGCTTGCGCACCGGAGACCCCACGAAAACCGGAGACCCCCATGTGTCGCATCGTACCGTTGGGAGTGCTGGCCGCCCTGTCGCTGCTCGCCCCGCCCGCACTCGAGGCCCAGGATGTGGACGTCTCGGGCGACTGGATCATCACCTACTGCATGCACGGCGAGCCGAACTGCGGGATAGGGTCACGCCGGTCGGTGTCGATGGACGCCACCTTCGAGCAGGACGGGACGACAGTCACCGGGACCGCCTTCATTTCCCCGCGCTGGCCGGAGCGCGTCGGCGAACCCGAGCCGGCTCCCCTTGGCGATGTCGGCCTGGACGGTGACCGGATCACGTTCACGGTTTCCCGCGGCTTCAGGCGGGATGTGCCCGTCACGTACGTGTACACCGGCACGGTGACCGGCGACACCATGGAAGGCACCGTGGTCTATCGAGACCCGGTGGCATCTCCCGATGCCTATCCTCCATTCCCGTTCACGGGCACGAGGAAGGGTGGCGGCGGGTGAACGCGCGTCCTGCGCTGGCTCGAGGACCGAGCGCGCCGACCCCGCAGCGGAGCCGGGTACCGGGGACACAAATCAACTCATCCGTGGCGAGCTCGGGGTGGCGGTCTGCGGGCGCGGATCTACTTCGACGTAGAGAGAGTCGTGCTGGTCCGGCGGACGAACATGCCCGAGGTGGCACGCACCAGCGGTATGCGGGGAACATCGTGGCCATCGTCGCCCGCCTCGAACGGATCGGGGCCTCGGTGAGAAGGACGAGATCCTCGCCGAGATCCCCCGAGAAGCGTTCACGCCCCGAGTGAAGGGAGTCACGTCATGAGATCCCGCAGTTCGTTCGTCCTGGCGACGGCATTCGGACTTTTCGCGGGCGCACAGGCCCCCGCACATGCCCAGCTGCGGGACCTCGTGAAGAAGGCGGTCGACGAGATTCTCGGAGGCACGCAGGCGGGGCCGCCGGGGGTCGAAGCAGTGGTGGATCCCCAGGCGGCCGGCGGGATGGCGCCGCTGGGCGTGGATCCCAAGGAAACGCTTCTCGGCCCCCTAGGTCCGGGGGGCCCCAACTCGGTGTTCATCAGCGACGACGGCGAGCGGGTGCTGATCGCCGCGGAGCGAGGCAGTCGGAAGGTCATGCTGCTCGACGGAGTGGAGGGCCCGGTGTTCGAGGACGTGGGCGGGGTCTACCTCGGGTGGACCGTCGCGTTCAGCGAGTCCGGGGGACGAAGCGCGTATCTGGGACGGCGCGGGGAGGACTACGTGGCCGTGGTGGACGGCGAGGAGGTCGGTACCATCTTCTACGCCAGGAACCCGTTTCTCCCTACGAGCGCAGGCAACCGTCCCAACACGATCTTTCATTTCAACCAGGAGGGAAGCCGGCTGGCCTACCCGAGCAAGAGCGCGCAGGGGGAGTGGCGGATGGTGGTCGACGGCGAGCCCGGCCCGGCCTTCGCGGGGATCGACATCGGGCAGGTCCGGGTGCGCGGCGACCGGGTCGCGTACGTCGGCACGACCGCCGATCGGAAGAAGCGGGTGGTCGTCGACGGAACCCCGAGCGCCGCGTACGACGACGTGCGCTCGCTGCTCATGACCGACGATGGGGCCCACTACGCGTTCATCGGGATGAGGGATCTCGTCCATCACCTCGTGATCGACGGCGTGGAAGGCCCGCCCGGGCCGCCGCCGGGTGGCCTGAGCCTGGGGCCCAACGGTCAGGTCGCGTACATCGAGACGGAACCCGCTCCACCCGGATACCGTCAGCAGAACCCACAGGTTCTGGTCGTCGATGGCATGGAAGTGACCGACCAGACGGTCATGGCGCTCCACTATGACGGCTCGCTGGAGGGCTTCCCGCCCGGGGCGTCCCCCACCTACGCGATTGCAGACCCGAACCTGAACACCCTCTACGTGGCGTTCAGTCCGGATGGGAAAAGATTCGCGTACACCACGCACGAAACCAACGGAGCCCGAGTCGTGATCGACGGCCAGCCGGGACCGGAGTACAGAGGGATCGCCAACCTTCACTTCAGTCCCGACGGGAGTCGGGTGGCCTACATCGGCCGGGGATCGACGGGTGGCTCGTTCGTCGTCGTGGACGGCGAGGAGCTTCCCTCAGGGAGCCACAACCTGTCGAGCTTCGAGTTCAGTCCGGACGGTCAGCGATACTGGTACGAGCTGTTCCGGGACGGCAATCGATACCTGAACCTCGACGGCGAGGAGAGCGAGGCGTTCTGGGCGGGTGCCGGGCTGATCGGCCAGTTCAGTCCCGATGGGTCGCGGTTCGCGTACATCGCCTGTCACGGATACATGCAATGCGAGGTGAGTCTGGACGGCCAGAGCACGCCGCCGGGTCATATCGGAGAATTCGCGACCGGGGCACAGAGCCACTGGGGACCCCGGACGCCGCAGGTGTCGCGGCTCGCGTTCAGCCCGGATGGGAGCCGTCTCGCGTACGTGGCGCAGAACCCCGGCGTTCCCGGTGGGAACTCCGTGTTCGTCGACGGGGAGGCGCTGGGGTCCGGGCACGCCTTCGCCTACCCGGTTTTCAGCCCCGACAGTCGCCACTTCGCCGCGGCGGTGCTGTTCAACCAGCAGTGGCAGATCGCGGTCGACGGCCGGGCAGGTCCGGCGTATCGGGAGATCGTCGCGCACGGTCCGAACGCGGTCAGGTTCCTGGACGACGACACCCTGCGCGTGCTGGCGGTGAAGGACGGCTCGATCTACCGGGTGGTCCTCGACCTCGGCGGCTGATCCCGTCCCCTGGACGCCCTGCCTGCGGTGCTCGATCTCGCCTCCCTACGGGGACCAAACACCTCCCTCACCGAGGCCGAACGGCCCGCCGCTGGCTCGCGATCGGTCCCCTCAGCATCATGATGGGGGTTGTACGGACTCGCGCCCGTCACGCTCCCCAGAAGATCGAGATGACCGCGGACAAGCAGACGCTGGACCTGTGGCCGCCGGGATCCGGAGCGCGGACGACGAGGAGCTCGCGGCGACGGTCCCCACCCCCGTGGGACATGGGCTCCCCCGGCTGGGTCGCGTTCAACGTCCCCAAGCAGGAGTTCTGCACCACCGCCGGCAGCTGTCGGTCTATGCCCGCGCCTGTGGTGTCGCGCCGCCGTTCGTGGGGGGCTTCGAGAGAACGATCCGGAGTTCCGCCCCGCGGCATGGCGCCGGATGCGGATCCCGAAGGCACTCCGACCGCATGAGAAACGGATGATCGGCCGACCTCCGTACCACGCGCGAATCGCCGTGGCGTCGATCCTGGCAGGGCATTGGATCGCCGTCCCGTCGCTCGGCCGCGCACAAGAGGCGAGCGATTCCGCGCTCGGGGTCGTCGACTTCCCGGTCTCCTGCTCCGAGCCGGCCCAAGCGGCGTTCGAGCACGCCGTCGCGCTCCTCCACCACATGACCTACCCCGAGGCGCAGGCGGCGTTCATCCGCATCACGGAGCTCGATGCGAGGTGCGCGATGGCCCACTGGGGGATCGCCATGACGCTGTTCCAGCCGGCGTGGCCGACGCGTCCGGGCCCGGAGGAGCTCGAGCGCGGGTGGGAAGAGGTGGAGAACGCCACGCGACTCGGGCCGCCGACGGAGCGCGAGCGCATGTGGGTCGCGAGCGCGCGCGCCTTCTTCGAGGACCCCGCCTCGACCGACCACTGGGCGCGCATCCGGCGCTGGGAGCGCGCCATGGGGGCGCTCCACGAGGCCTTCCCGGATGACGACGACGCCTCGGCGCTGTACGCCCTCGCCCACCTGGCGGCCGCGCCGGCGGACGCGGACTCGGCCCGCGCCCGCTCCGCGCGGGCGGCGGACCTCCTGCTCGGCGTGTACGCGCACAACCCGGAGCACCCGGGGGCCATGCACTATCTCATCCACGCCAACGACCGGCAGGGCCGCGAGCACGAGTCGCTGGACATCGTGCGGGAGTACGAGACGATCGCGCCGCGCAACCCGCACGCGCTCCACATGCCCACCCACATCTACACGCGGCTCGGGGACTGGGGGGCCGTCATCCGCGGCAATCTGCTCGCCGCCGAGGCGGCCCTCGAGCACCCGGCCGGCGAGCACGGGGAGCTCGTGTGGGACGAGTTCCCGCACGCGATCGAGTACCTCGTGTACGCCTACCTCCAGCAGGGGGCGGACGACCGGGCGGCGGCCCAGATCGAGCGGCTCCTCGGCACCCCACGGCTCCAGCCGTCGTTCAAGACGGCCTTCCACCTCGCCTCGACCCGGGCCCGGTACGTCCTCGAGCGACGCGCGTGGGCCGAGGCGGCGAGCACGGTTCCCCGCGAGCCGGCGACGCTCGACTGGGACCGCTACACGTGGCCGGAGGCCATCCAGTGGTTCGCCCGCGGTCTCGGCGCCGTCCACACGGGCGAGCTCGAGGAGACCCGCGGGTCGATCCGTCGTCTGGGCGAGCTCGAGCGGGCCGCCACGACGGCGGGGGAAGAGCTGTGGGCGCGGAACATCCGCGTGCTCCGCCTCGAGGAAGAGGCGTGGCTGGCCCACGCCCGGGGGGAAGGGGAAGCGAGCGTGACGCGGATGCGGGAGGCGGCCGAGCTCGAGGTCTCGACCCCCAAGCACCCGGTGACGCCCGCCCCCACGCTCCCGGCGCACGAGCTTCTCGGCGACCTCCTCCTCGAGCGGGGAGAGCCGGCCGCGGCGCTCGCGGCATACACGCGCGCGCTCGAGCTCTACCCGCGGCGCTTCGACGGCTTGCTCGGCGCGGCGCGGGCCGCGCGTGCGACGGGCGAGGACGACGCGGCGCGCGCATATTACCGGGCGCTGCTCGAGGTCGCCGTCGGGAGCGCGCGGCAGGACGCCCTCGAGGAGGCGCGCGCGTTCCTCGGCGATCGGTGAGACGGCCCCGGTCCACGACCCCTGCACGGAGAGCGGTCCTTGCCGGCACCCGGGCACTGCCCGCTCAGCTTCGCGACCCGACGCCGGCTCGAGGCGCTGTTCCGCGCTCCCGACCGCGAGGAGGCGACACAGCTCCTCGTCGAGGGGTGCGGGAACAACCTCCCTCTGTCGGGGCACTCCGACGAGTTCCAGCTCGAGCGCGTCCGGTTCGCGGCCCTCAAGCTGAGCGGGGGCGTGCTGTCCCGCCTGCGCGAGGCGGTGCGGCTCGCGCAGACCGACGCGCGCGACCTGCTGGTCGCGGCCGGGTTCGGCGACGACGTCCGGGCGCACGAGGACTGGTTTCCCGGCTAGACGACCGTCGCGGGCGCAGGTACGCGGGCTTACGGCTCGTAGTAGCGGAAGATCTTGAGCTCGCCGTCCCGGTCGAGGACATCCTTGAACAGCTGCTGCGGGGGGAGCGTGTCGCCGTCGCGCTCGAGCGTCACCCAGCAGTCGGTCCGCACCTCGAAGCTCTCGAAGGTGGCCTTCTCGCCGCGGCACTCGACCCCGACGAGCCCGAGGGCGTGTCCATCGTAGGCGGACAGCAGGCGGCCGAGAGCGGCCCGGTTCCGGAGCGAGATGTTGTCCCACGCGATGTCGACCGGGAAGTCGCTCCCTGGCTGGCCGGCGGGGAGCTCGGGCCACACGAGGTCGTTGTGCTCGTGCTCGGTGAGCCGCACGGCTTCGAGACGAGACGTATCGGCCGACGCCAGCCCGGCGAGGACCTCGGTGGCGAGCTCTTCGAGGGAGCTCACCGAGCCGGAGAGTCTCTGCCCTTCGATGGACGAACCGTCTCCGCAGGGCCCTGGTAGGAGCGGTAGCAGACCCAGAGCGAAAACGAGGCTGACGCGGCCGTTACGCATGTCGCGCGGGCGGCGCGGCCGGGAGCCCGGAGGCCCCCGGCGCGCGCGCGTCACGCGGTTCAGTTCTGGTCGACCGTGATCCACCCGGAGATCCAGTCGTCGTCCGGGGCCATTCCGCCGATGAAGTCGACGACGTCGAAGAACCCGTCGTTCGGCGGGGCGGCGAAGCCCGACAGGGCGGCGGACCCGGCGCTCGGACGGAAGTCCGGCGACGTGCGGTTGTAGGGATCCATCAGACCGGGATCCGCGCCGACCACGTTGTTCCACGCGGCGGTCCGGAACAGGCCCGACTCGTCGATCGCGTCGTCATCGGTGTCGAACTCGGTGCCGTTGCCGAACACGATGCTGTTCCGGATCGCCACGCGGCCCACCGTCTCGGCGTTGTCGATGTCGAACCCGACCTCGAAGCCCTGGATGATCACGTTGTACACGTTTCCGGCCGTGCCGCGGCGGAACAGGATGCCGCGCGTCGACTCGCCGGCGGCGCCCGTGGAGCCCTTCCCGATCAGCGTCACGTTGTAGATCAGCGGGTCGGTGAACGGGGTGGCGTCGTAATCCTCCTCGTTCCCGTCGACCTCGAACCCGTTGTCCGCGTCGAACGGATCCTGCTGCGCGATCCAGAACTGCCCGCGGCCCTGCCAGCCGGTCGAGTAGTCGAACGAGTCGTCGGAGGCGCCCGTGATCAGGATGTACTTGAGGTCCACCGTGCCGCCGAACAGCTCGACGCCGTCATCCAGCCCGTAATGCGCCTGGATGTGGTCGATGTGGGTGCCCGAGCCCACGGCGTTCAGGGTGAGGGAGTTGAGCTCGTTCCCGAAGCTCACCTCGTAGCCGGCGTACTCGATGCGGACGTAGCTCAGGCTGCCGCTGTCGTCGTCCAGCACGTTGCCGCCGTACGGCCCCGCGTTCCCCTCGGCGACGCATTCGTCGGCCGGGAAGTTGCACAGCGAGCGGCCGTTGAGGACCACACCGCCCCAATCGCCACGCGTCCGCGAGCCGACGGGCGCCGAGCTGGTGAACACGATCGGATCGGACGCGGTCCCCTGCGCCATGAGCTTGCCGCCCTGGCGCACGATGAGCGCAGTCGGCGCGATGGTCACATCACCCTCGAGCACCGTCCCGGCCGGGATGACCAGCGTGCCGCCATCCTCGACGAGGACCGTCCCCTGGATCAGGTACTCCGACTCGGTGAGCGTCCTGGTCTCGCCGGCCGTGATATTGCCCTTGAGGACCGCCGGTCCGCCCGGCGGCGGCGGTGGCGGGGGCGGCGGGTTGGGCCCGGAGGTGGAATCGCTGCACCCGGCCGCGAGTACGGCCGAAAACAGGACGGTGAGCCCGAGCCCGCTGTTCCGTCTGAGCAACTTCATGGTCGTGTTCTCCTTCGCCCCGGCATCGTTCGCCCGCGGCGCGACCGGAGCGTGGGTCGCGCACGGCAGACCTCGGACCCCACGGGGCCCTAGATCGAATCGGTCAACCGCTGTTTCCCACGGGCTGCCAGCTCAGCTTGAGCGAGAAGACCCGCCCGGGCTCCCAGCCACGGAGCAGGTCTCCGCCCTGGGTGTAGCGGTATTCGCTTCCGAGGATGTTCGAGGCGGACGCCTTGACGTCGAACCGGCGACCGAGGGGCTGATCGATCACCACGTCGAGCGCATCGCGTGGCTCCTCGAGCACGTCGGGGAGGAGCTGCGTTCCGACCTGGCTGATGCGGCCGCCGAAGCGGTTGTAGAGCACGGTGAGGGCGGTCCCGCTGGTCGGCACGTACCAGTTGACCCCCGCGTTCACCACGTACGCCGACTGCCCCTGGAGGCGGCGCTGACGATCGACGACGTCGATCGTCACCGGCCCGCTCTCGGGGATGAAGATCACGGCCTCATCCCCCGAATCGACCTCGGAGTCGACCAGGGTCAGGTTGAGGTTGAGCGCGAAGTTCTCGAATCCCTCCGACAGGAACCCGAGGTCGGAGCGCGCCTCGATCTCGGTGCCGAAGTTCCGGGCCGAGAGCGCGTTCACCCAGCTCTTGATGAACTCGGTCGACGGGTAGACGATCTCCTCGATCGGGTCGGTGAACTTCTTGTAGAACCCGCTGACCGAGAGGACGGCGCCGGGCCGGGGGAACCACTCCCAGCGCACGTCGAGGTTGGTGATCCGCGAGCGCTCGAGGATCGGGTTCCCCGCGACCAGGTACCCGCCGGCGAAGTCGGCGAACGTGAACGGCGCCAGCTCGCGGAACTCCGGCCGGGCGATGGTGCGCGAGGCCCCGAAGCGGACGTTCATCTCGTCGCTCGCCGCCCACGTGACCGTGGCGCCGGGGACGAAGTCCGTGTCGTCCAGGCTGGCGCCCTGGAGCGGCTCGAGCGATGTCTGGAACAGGTCCATCGGGTCGACGTTCTGCCTGGTCGACTCGACCCGCACGCCGCCCGCGAAGCGCAGGCGGGGCAGCATCGCGACGTCCAGCTGCGCGTAGGCGGCCAGCGTGGTCAGGTCGGCCTGGTAGTCGTCCGGCCGGAAGGTGGCCTCCTGGATCTGGAAGCTGTCGGGAGCGATCGTCGCCGGCGTGAACAGCCGGTCGGGCTCCATCGCCCGCACGTCGTTGCCCAGGTTGCCCTGCGGCAGGAAGCGGAAGCGACGGGTGTACACGTCGCGGTTGCGGCGCGTCGCGGCTCCGCCCACCTGGAAGGATCCGGACACGCCCCTGACGCGGAGCGGAAACTCGATGTCGAGCGACCCGTTGAAGGCGTCCTCGCCGAGGTCCTGGTGAAAGACGCTCCCGCTCTGCACGAAGGTGTCGAACAGGAACACGCCCCCTGCGGTCTTCCGGTACAGCACCTCGCGCGTGTTCGGCTCGTAGCGCCCGGCCCGCGAGTAGGAGCCCCGCCACTGGAGCGTCGTGCCGCCGAACACGTCCACGTAGTGCTTGCCGTCCACGCGGCCCTGGAACAGGGTGTTCTCCACGTACTGGAGCCGCGTGTTCCGCTGGTCGGTGTTCGAGTCGAGGTTGAAGCCCTCGAGCACGCGGGCCTCGTCGTCCGTGACCCGGTTGAGCATCCCCGAGAACCTCAGCCGGTGCCGCGGGGCGACCGAGATGTCGGCGTTCAGCAGACCGCCCAGCGTCACCTCGTGCGAGGACAGGTCCCCCGCGTAGTCGACCTCGGGATCGGCCAGACCGGAGGTGCTGAACACGCGCTCCACGTAGTTCGAGCGCCGTCCCCACGAGTCGCTGTAGTTGGCGGTTCCGAACAGGCCGAGATCGCGTGGGCCGATCGGGATCTCGGCCGCGAACGCCAGCTCACCGCCCTTGTTGATCGGGAGCTTGGCGGGTCGCCCGGACCAGGTCGACCCGAACGCCTCGCCGATCGCCTCGAGCTCCTGGGGCGAGAAGTTCGACGCGTTCACGGACCGATCCCGCGGGATCAGCGATGGCAGGTCCCGCGACCCGTCGTCGAAGCCGAGGAAGTCGAGCCCGCCGCCCGAGTAGTCGAGCCCGGTCTCGAACGTGCTCCTGCTGTCGAGGCCGCTGCGCACCCCGATCTTGAAGAAGTTCTCGCCCGGCACCTTGCGGGTCTCGATCTGGACCAGCCCCCCGGCGTAATCCGCCGGCTGGCTGGGCAGGTAGCTCTTCGAGGTCGACACGTTCTCGATGAAGCTCGCCGGCACGAGGTCGAGCGGGACGGCCTTCCGGTCGGGGATCGGCGACGGGAGGATGGCCCCATCCAGCGTGGTGTTCCCGTAGCGCTCCCCGAGCCCGCGGACGTAGACGAACTTCCTGTCCACGATCGACACGCCGGGCACGCGCTGCATGGCGGCCGCGGCGTCGGAGTCGGGAGACTTCGAGATCTGCTCCTGACCGATCGCATCGGTCACCGCCGGAGCCTGGCGCCGGGTCTCGAGCAGGGCGGTCGTCGTCCCCCGCTCGTCGGTCACCGACACGGTGAGCTCCTGCACCTCCACCGCCTGCTGCGGGAGCGAGATGTCGATCACGGTCGTCTGTCGGGCCGTGACCACGACCCCGGTGACGGTCTTGAGCGCGTATCCCAGCAGCCGCACCTCGAGGTCGTGCGTCCCCGCCGGGACGTGCTGGATCGAGAAGCGGCCGTCGACGTCGCTGATCGCTCCGGCGCCCGTACCCGAGACCAGGACCTGGGCCAGGCTCAGGGGATGGGCCGTGTCCTCATCGAGGATGCGGCCCGAAACGCGACCGGTCTGCTGCGCGAGCGTCGGCGCGGCCAGACCGGAGGCGAGGGCGAGGAGAACGCAGAGCGTGATCGCGCGAGGCGGGCCACCCCACGACGATCCGCGTGCACGAATGGACACTTCGTCCCTCCGGAAATCGGTGCATCGGGCCTGCTACCGACGCGGAGGATAGGGTTGGGAGGTAACGGCTCCAGACGAGCTTCGTCACGGTGTCGTCACGAGTGCCGAACGAGCCGGTCACCCGGGAGGCGCGAGCCCGCGCGGGTCGCGGGCGTACGACCGCGTCGGGCAACGCGGTCGTACGCATCGCGTCGCCCCCGACCCGGCCGTCGTCACGGAATCGTTACATATGTGTTACGATAATTCCCACAGGGCCTTTTCAGAATCAGCGTCGGCGCGTCGCCCCGCCCGACGGCCGGCGACGCTCGCGACACGACTGCACGGGGTACGGGTGATCCCATATGGCGGATGCACAGATCCTGGTGGTGGACGACGAGCCCGACATCCTCAGCGTGCTCGTCTATCACCTGAGCCGGGAAGGATATCGGGTGACCACCGCGGTGAACGGGCAGAGCGCGCTGGCGACCGCGGAGGCGGATCGGCCCGACCTGATCATCCTCGATCTCATGCTGCCCGGGATGGACGGCTACGAGGTGCTCCAGCGCCTGAGACGCGACGAGCGCACCTCGTCGATCCCGGTCATCCTGCTCACCGCGCGCCGGGAGGAGGAGGAGCGGGTCAAGGGCTTCGAGGTGGGCGCGGACGACTACATCACGAAGCCGTTCAGCGCCCGCGAGCTCGCGCTGCGCGTCGAGGCCCTCCTGCGCCGCGCCAAGGCCGAGCCCGTGTCCACCACCCGACGCATCGCGGTCGGACCGGTGGAGCTCGACCGCGAGGCGCACCGCGCCTTCTCGGAGGGGGGCGAGGTCGAGCTCACGCCGCTCGAGTACCGGCTGCTCGAGGTATTGCTCGAGCGCCGCGGCCGCGTGCAGACCCGCAGGCAGCTCCTCCAGGCCGTGTGGGACACGAACGCCGCCATCGAGACCCGGACGGTCGACATGCACGTCGCGCGGCTGCGGAGCAAGCTCGGTCCGTCGGCACCGCTGATCGAGACCGTGCGGGGCGTGGGGTATCGCTTCCGCGCCGTCGACAAGTAGTGTAGCGTCCAGACGCGGTCCGCCGGCTCGGTTCGCCGCCGGTCGCTCGTGGATGCACCGGGTCCGGTCCCCGCCGGGGCAGGCCCGCTCGAGCAGGGAGCTCCGACACCCCGCCGTGAGACTCGCCACCCGCTTCTACCTGATCCTCGCGGCCTTCCTGATCGCCCTGTTCTCGGCCCTGATCGCCCTCGTGGGGATGCAGGTGTCGAGCCGGGTTCGGTCCGACACGGCGACGCGGCTCGAGAGCACGGCCCGGGTGACGCGGAGCCTGCTGGAGGGGCGTCCGTTCGACGACGCGCTGGCGGATTCGCTCGGCGCGGCGGCCAACCTGCGGATCACGCTCATCTCGCGCGACGGGACGGTGCTCGGCGACTCCGAGGTCGAGACCCGCCGCCTGCCGTCCGTCGAGAACCACGCCGGGCGTCCGGAGGTCGTCGAGGCCCTCGCCGGTCGGACGGGCGTCGCCGAGCGCGCCAGCGCGACCGTCGCACGATCGCTCCTGTACGTGGCGATCCCGGCCGAGCAGGGCATCCTCCGGGTGTCCACCGGGCTGCCACTCGCGGGGGGAGTGACGGCCCAGACGCGCGGGCTCCTGGTGGTCGCGCTGCTCGTGTCGCTGGCGCTGCTCTACCCGCTCACGCGGCTCCTGGCCACCCGCGTCGAGCGGGCGCTAGCCGGCGCGCAGGCGGCGCTCGACCGACTCCCCGACGGCGGCACGGGCGCGCTCGGGACGCTGTCGGGCGACAGGACGATCTCGTCGCTCGCGGTCGCCATCGACCGCGTTGCCGGGGAGATCCGGGAACGGTTGAGCGACACCCGCCAGGAGGCCCGGGACCTGCGAGCCCTGTTCGACGGGCTCGACGAAGGTCTCGCGTTCATCGATTCGGCCGGGGGGCTCGTCATCGCGAATCCCTCCTTCGAGCGCTGGGTGGGCCGCTCGGCGCCCGAAAGGGCGCGCGTCGGTAGCCTGTTCCGCTCCCCCGAGATCCTCGGAGCCGTCGACCGCGCCCAGCACGGCCAGTCCGTGACCGAGGAGGTGAGCCTCGGCGCCCGCACGGTGCTCATGACCGCGCGCCCCCACCGGGGCGGCGCGCTCCTCATGCTCCGCGACCTCACCGATCTGCGTCGCCTCGAGGGCGTGCGCCGCGACTTCGTGGCCAACGTATCGCACGAGCTCAAGACCCCGCTGACCAGCGTGGTGGGGTTCGGCGAGGCGATCGCAGAGGGCGGCCTGACCGAGGAGGCCGCGGCCGACTTCGGGCGCCGCATCCTGGCGAACGCGACCCGCATGCGCCGTCTGGTGGACGACCTCCTCGACCTCGCGCTGGTCGAATCGGGGAGCTGGAGCCCCACCCTCGAGCCCGTGCCGATCGCCGCCACCGCCATGGAGGTGTGGACGCACCTCATCCCGGCCGCGGCGCGCGAGCGCCTCGGCCTGGGCGTGGAGGATGTGGAGCACGCGATCGTCAACGCGGACTCCGACGCCGTGCGGCAGATCCTCCGCAACCTGCTCGACAACGCGGTTCGCTACGCGCCCGGCGGTTCGGAGGTCACGGTCCGCACGCGGCCCGACGGGGCGTTCGTGCGCACCGAGGTGGTGGATCGGGGGCCCGGGATCCCCTCGGCCCACCTGTCCCGGGTGTTCGAGCGCTTCTATCGCGTGGATCCGGGACGCTCGCGGGAGCAGGGCGGCACGGGACTCGGTCTCGCGGTCGTGAAGCACTTCGTGGTGGCGCACGGCGGCGAGGTGGGAATCGAGAGCGAGGTGTCGCGCGGCACGACCGCGTGGTTCACGCTTCCGGTGTCGAGCGAGTCGCTCGAGGACGCTGACGAGGGCGGCGGGCCCGAGCCAGGCTTCGCTGCCGACGGCCCCCGCCCCGACGGCGTTGCCTGACTGTTACGCCGCCGTCACCGCGGGATCACCTCGTGAACGCAGCTTCGGGGCTCGAAAACCCCGGAGGCTCGCGCCACGCGGCGCCGACCCGGTGTTCGGGCCGGCGGTGCGTGTAGCGAGCTTATTCTGTAACGTTACCGGGACAATACGGGTTTGTTACAAAATCCTCGGACCTTCTTGACGTTGCCGGTACCGAACGGCGCTCGCGCGCGCCGACCCGGCTGCGCGTCGTCCCCGGACGTCGCGTGCACCCACGTCAAGGAGGAGCAACTTGAAACACTGGCCACGCGCGGGCGCTCGGCCGAGCGCATCGATCGCGGCGAGCTGGATGGTGACCGCGACCGCGGGGGTGGCGTCGGCCCTGTATCCGGGGGCGGTGTCGGCCCAGGTGGAGTTCGAGTCCGACGCGGTGAAGATCGAGCTCTCGGGACGCTTTCAGACCCAGCTCGCCGGGAGCTCCTGCTCCGATTTCAGCACCGGGGCCCCGGCCACCACCCCGTGCTCGGAGGACGTTCCGGCCCTCGACCTGTTCATCCGGCGGGCTCGCCTTACGCTCGACGTGTCGTTCAACGACTGGATCAGCGGCCGCTTCCAGCCGGACTTCGCGGGAGTGGATGAGGTGGAGCTCAAGGACGCATGGGGGCTGTTGAACCTCGAGCCCGGCGCCGAGCACCCTCGCGCACAGATCCGGATCGGGCACTTCAAGCGCCCGTTCGACGGGTTCGAGATGACCAGCTCGACGCAGATCCTCACCATCGAGCGGGACCTGGACGTCCCGGGCGTCTCCGGCACCACGGCCCTGTCGCTCGACGAGCTCACGACGCGGAACAACCTGTCCGACCGGGACGTGGGGGTGATGGTGGACGGATCCTCGCCCGACGGCCGCTTCCACTACTGGCTGGCGGCGTTCAATGGCCGCGGGCCCGCCGACAACGAGGACCTCGACACGCAGAAGCAGCTCGTCGGACGCGCGCAGTACACGACCGAGCTCGCCGACCGTCCACTCGCCCTGTCCGCCGGAGCCGCGGTGACCGACATCGCCTTCACGCGCGCCGACGAGTCGATCGACGCCCGTTACTTCGGCGCCTTCGAGCTGTTCGCCGAGTGGGGGAGCTTCCGCGCCGCGGAAGGCCCCCACGTGCAGGCGGGGGTGGTGTTCGGCAAGAACGGGCTCGAGGCGGAGGCGGGGGGCGCGCCGGATCTCGAGGCCGGCGATCCGCTGGCGGGCATGCTCACCTGGCAGGCCATCGGCGCCTGGAAGCTCGATGTCGGCGACGGGTCCTTCGTCGAATCCATCGAGCCCCTGTTCCGGGTCACGATGGCCGATCCCAACACGGACCTCGACCAGGACACCGTGTGGGGCTTCACGCCGGGGGTGCAGATCTTCTTCGGCGGCCGCAACAAGCTGGCGCTCAACTGGGATTTCGTCGCCTTCGGGGCGGACGGGGTCGACTCGGAGAACTCTTTCAAGGCACAGTACCAGTTTCACTTCTGATTCGCCGGGCGGTCGACGAGGCAGCTCGCGATCGGACGATCGGATCCAACGGGAGAGACGACGACCATGACGCGCACCACCAGGCTCACCATCGGACTCGTGGCGCTTCCCTTCCTCGCCGCGTGCGGCGGGGGCGGGGGGAACGAAGGGGATGGCACCGGGCTGAGCGGCAGGATCCAGCTCGATGGCTCGAGCACCGTGTACCCCGTCAGCCAGGCGATGGCGGAGGAGTTCCAGATCGCCAACCCCGGCGTGCAGGTCACGGTGGGGCTGTCGGGGACGGGTGGCGGGTTCGAGAAGTTCTGCAACGGCGAGACGGCGATCTCCGACGCCTCGCGGCCCATCCGCGACTCCGAGCGCCAGCGCTGCGCGGCGAACGGGATCTCCGCGCTCGAGCTCACGATCGCGTGGGACGGGCTCACGGTGGTGGTCAACCCGGCCAACGACTGGGTAACCTGCATGACGGTCGACGAGCTCAAGCGGGTGTGGCAGCCCGGCTCGACGATCGAGAACTGGAACCAGATCCGCGCCGGGTGGCCGAACCGCCCGGTCGTCCTGTACGGGCCCGACACCGATTCCGGGACGTTCGACTACTTCACCGAGGAGATCGTCGGCGAGGCGGACGCGAGCCGGGCCGACTACACCGCGAGCGCCGACGACAACGTGCTCGTGCTCGGGGTGAGCGGCGATGAGGGCGCCCTGGGATACTTCGGGTACGCGTACTACGAGGAGAACCCCGACAAGCTGAAGTCCGTCCAGATCGACAGCGGCGGCGGGTGCGTCGCTCCCTCGCGCGAGACGGTGGAGAACGGCACCTATACGCCGCTGTCACGGCCGCTGTTCATCTACGTGAAGGAGAGCGCGCTCGAGCGGCCCGAAGTGCGGGCGTTCGTGGACTTCTACATCGAGAGCGCCCCCACGCTCGTTCCCGAGACCGGGTACGTGCCGCTCAGCGCTGCGGACTACGCGGAGCAGCGCGCCAAGCTGGGCGTCTGAGCCGATGATGACGAGCCCGCGATGAGCGGCGGGACCTCCAGCCTCACCGCCCGACGACACCGCGTCGTCCAGGAGCGCGCCATCGGCACGCTCCTGTTCGCGTGCGGCGCCATCTCGGTCCTCACGACGATCGGGATCGTCGCCGTCCTCCTCAGCCAGTCCGCCGGATTCTTCGCCGAGGTGTCGCCCATCGAGTTCCTCACCGGGACGCGCTGGTCGCCGCAGCTGGTGCCGCAGTCGTTCGGCATCCTGCCGCTCGTCAACGGGACGCTCATCATCGCGCTCGGGTCGTCGCTGATCGCGATCCCCATCGGGCTCGCCTCCGCCATCTACCTGAGCGAGTACGCGCAGGCCCGCACGCGGCGCCTCATCAAGCCGATCCTCGAGATCCTGGCCGGGATCCCGACGGTGGTGTACGGATACTTCGGCATCATGTTCGTCACCCCGATCCTGCGGGCGGTGTTCCCGCACACGGGGATCTTCAACGCCGCCTCGGCGTCGATCGTGGTGGGGATCATGATCCTCCCGATGGTCTCCTCGCTGTCGGAGGACGCGCTCAACGCCGTCCCCCGTTCGCTGCGCGAGGCGGCGTACGCGCTCGGGGCGACCAAGTTCGAGGTGTCCACGCGCGTGGTCACGCCGGCCGCCCTGTCGGGGATCGTGGCCAGCTTCATCCTCGCCGTGTCGCGTGCCATCGGGGAGACGATGGCCGTGACGCTGGCGGCGGGAGCGACACCCAGGATGACGCTCAATCCGCTCGAGAGCGTCCAGACGATGACGGCCTACATCGTCCAGGTGTCGCTCGGCGACACGCCGTACGGGAGCCTCGAGTACCGGACGATCTTCGCCGTGGGACTCGTCCTCTTCCTCATCACGCTGGCCATGAACCTCCTGAGCCAGAAGATCACCCGGCGCTTCCGGGAGGTGTACGAGTGAACGGGCCCTCGCTGGCCCCACGCGGCGGACGCTTCGAGCCGCGCATCGCGGCGCGGCAGCGCACCGGCCGCATCTTCCGGGGCCTGTGCCTCGCCGCGGTCGGGTTCGGCATCCTGTCGCTCCTCGTGCTGCTCGTGGACGTGACGAAGGATGGGCTCCACGTCCTGTCGCTGGATTTCCTCACGCGGTATCCCTCGCGTCTGCCGGCGCGAGCGGGCATCCGCTCCGCCATCCTCGGGAGCCTGTGGATGATGGGGCTCGTCACGCTGTTGGCGTTCCCGCTCGGCGTCGGCGCGGCCGTGTACCTCGAGGAGTACGCGACCAAGAACTGGTTCACGCGCATGCTGCAGACCAACATCGCGAACCTCGCCGGGGTGCCGTCGATCGTGTACGGGATCCTGGGGCTGGCGGTGTTCGTGCGCTTCCTCGCCTTCGGGCGCAGCGTGCTGGCCGGCGCCGCGACCCTGGCGCTGCTCGCGCTCCCGGTGGTGATCATCTCGGCGCAGGAGGCCATCCGGGCGGTCCCGAGCTCGCTGCGCGAGGCCTCCTACGGGCTGGGCGCGTCGCGCTGGCAGACCATCCAGCACCACGTGCTCCCGGTCGCGATGCCCGGCATCCTGACCGGCACCATCCTGGCGCTGTCGCGGGCGATCGGCGAGACGGCCCCGCTGATCATGATCGGGGCACTCACCTTCATCGCGTTCGACCCGAAGACGCCGCTCGACCCGTTCACGGTGCTCCCGATCCAGATCTTCAACTGGACGGCGGACGCGCGGACTCCGTTCCACGACCTCGCCGCGGGCGCGATCGTGGTGCTGCTGGTGGTCTTGTTGCTGATGAACGCCACCGCGATCCTCCTGAGGAACAAGTACCAGAGGAAGCTGTGAGCTCCGTGATAGAACAAGGCGCGGTCGCCGAAGGTCTCGAGAGCGCGCTCGAGACCCGGGAGCTGAGCGTCCACTACGGCGACAACGCGGCCGTATTGGACATCTCGCTGTCCATCCCGAGGCATCGGGTGGTGGCCTTCATCGGGCCGTCGGGGTGCGGGAAGAGCACGCTGCTCAGGTGCTTCAACCGCATGAACGACCTGGTGCCGTCGGCCCGCGTTACGGGCGAGGTGCTGTTTCGAGGACAGAACCTGTACGCGCCCGACGTCGACCCGGTGGAAGTGCGGCGCCGGATCGGCATGGTGTTCCAGAAGCCGAACCCGTTCCCGAAGTCGATCCACGACAACATCGCCTTCGGTCTCAGGATCAACGGCTTCAAGGACGACCTCGGAGAGCGCGTGGAGAAGTCGCTGCGCGCCGCCGCGTTGTGGGACGAGGTGAAGGACCGCCTCGACGACAACGCGCTGGGTCTGTCGGGAGGGCAGCAGCAGCGGCTGTGCATCGCGCGTGCGCTCGCCGTGGAGCCCGACATCCTGCTCATGGACGAGCCGGCCAGCGCGCTCGATCCGATCGCCACGGGGCGCATCGAGGACCTCATCGGGGACCTCAAGCGCGACTACACGATCGTGATCGTGACCCACAACATGCAGCAGGCGGCCCGCGTCAGCGATTTCACCGCGTTCCTGTACATCGGCGAGCTCATCGAGTACGCCGTGACCGAGCGTCTGTTCACCAACCCCACACACGAGCGGACCGAAGCCTACATCACGGGCCGGTTCGGGTAGGAGCGATGGCACACAAGCAATTCGACGAACGCCTGGAGGACCTCAAGCAGTCACTCCACCGGATGTCGCACGACATCGAGGGGCTCCTGGCGCGCGCGGTGTCCCTGGTCGGCAGGACCGACATTCGCGAGGAGGCGGCATCGGTCGTGGCGGGCGACAACGCGATCGACGAGGCCGAGGTGGAGATCGAGGAGACGGCGATCGAGCTCCTCGCGCTGCACCAGCCCATGGCCGGCGACCTCCGCGTGCTGGTCACGATCCTCAAGATCAACAACGATCTGGAGCGCATCGGCGACCACGCGGTGAACATCGCCCAGGCGGCCCGGCGGCTCGACGGGCTCGACAAGAAGGTCCCGATCCCGCCCGAGCTGGCCGAGATGGAGCGCATGGCGCGCGGGATGCTGTCGGACTCGCTCGACGCGTTCGTGCACGAGAACGCAGCGGAGGCCCAGGACGTGGGTGCGCGCGACGACACGGTGGACGCGCTCCAGGAGTCGCTGTTCCGGGTCATGCTCACGCACATGACCGAGCACAACATCTCCGGGTGCCTCCAGGCGATCCTCATCGGTCGCAACCTGGAGCGGGTCGCGGATCTGGCCACCAACATCGCCGAGGATGTGATCTACATGGTCCGGGGGACCACGGTGCGGCACCGGGGAGGTCCCGAGGGCTGACGACCGGTGGGACCGTGACCGCCCCGAGGCGGGCGGATCGCGGTCCGCTGCTGCGTCAGTCGTCCCCCATGGGCTCGATGTCCCACGGCGCGTCGGCCCGTCGGCGCTGCTTTCGCACCGTGCGCATCAGGCGGTCGTGGTAGTCGATCAGGGGTTCGTCCGGCCCGGGGCGCGCCAGCTGGTATTCGCCGGTCGGCAGCAGGTCCCATGCGCGGCGATTGTCGCCGAGCGCGAAGCGGAGCGTCTTCCTGAGCCGCTTCTGGATCCGCCGGTCGGGCACGGGGAGCATGACCTCCACCCGATCGTCGAGGTTCCGTCTGCGGCAGTCCGCGCTCCCGATCCATACCTCCGGTTCGCCGTCGTTCTCGAACCAGTAGATCCGGTCGTGCTCGAGGAAGCGGCCCACGATCGAGCGCACCCGGATGTTCTCGCTCCACCCCGGCAGACCCGGGCGCAGGCGGCACAGCCCCCGCACGATGAGGTCGATCTCGACGCCGGCGCGTGACGCTTCGTAGAAGGCGGCGATGATGTCGGGGTCGTCGAGCCCGTTCATCTTGAGGATCATCCGGCCTTGCCGCCCGCTGCGCGCGTGCTCGGCCTCGCGCTCGATGCGCTCCATGAGGGCGCGCCGCAGATCGCGCGGAGCGACGAGGAGCTCCTCGTACTGCTGCTCGGGCGCGTACCCGGTCAGGTAGTGGAACAGGTTGACCGCGTCGCGTCCGATCTCCGGACGCGCCGTCAGGATCCCGATGTCGGCGTATACGTGCGCGGTCTCGGAATGGTAGTTCCCGGTGGACACGTGGCAGTAGGCGCGGATCCCTTCCTCCTCGTCGCGGAGGACGAGGGCGACCTTGGCGTGCGTCTTGAGCCCGACGACGCCGTACGTGACGTGGACGCCCGCTTCCTCGAGCACCTGCGCCCACTCCATGTTGTCCTCCTCGTCGAAGCGGGCCGTCACCTCGACGAGCACGGCCACCTCCTTGCCCGATTCGACGGCGCGCACGAGCGCGTCGATGATCCGCGAGTTGGGGGACGTGCGGTACAGCGTCTGCTTCACGGCCACGACGGCCGGATCGGCCGCCGCCTCCTCGATGAAGCGCTGTACGGTGGCGGCGAACGACTCGTACGGATGGTGCACGATGACGTCGCCCGCCCGGATCACGGCGAAGATGTCGGGCGCGTCCTCGGTTTCCCCCTCGCGCAGGAGCGGACCCGGGATCATCGGCTCCCAGGGCTCGAAGCGGTGCTCCCAGGGCCCCCGATCCGCCAGCTCGGTCAGGCCACGCATGTCGATCAGACCCGGGATCTCGTGCAGATCCTCGGCGTCGAGCCGGAGCTCCCGGAGCAGGAACTCGCGCACTTCGAACGGCGTCGAGGGCTCGACCTCCAGCCGCACCACGCGCGCGAAGCGGCGCTCGCGGAGCTCCTCGGAGATCATCTTGAGCAGGTCATCCGCCTCCTCCTCGTCGCGCCGCACGTCGGCGTTCCGGGTGACGCGGAAGAGCGACGCGCTCTCGACGCGCATGCCGCGGAACAGCTCGTCCACGAACCCGGCCACCACCTGCTCCACCGGGACCACGTGGCCCTCGGTGGGCAGGTCGAGCCACCGGTTGGCGGTGGGGATCTTGACGCGCGCGAAGTGCCGCGTCTTCCGATCCGGGTGCTGGAGGCTGACCGCCAGCGACAAGCTCAGGTTCGAGAGGAAGGGGAACGGGTGTCCGGGATCCACCGCCAGCGGGGTGAGGATCGGATAGATTCGCCCGCGGAACACGTCGTGCACGTGCTCGCGTTCGGCCGGGTCGAGATCCTCGAAGTCGCGCACCACCAGGCCCACCCCTTCGAGGGGCTCCCTGAGCTCGTCCTCCCACGCCTGCGCGAGGCGCACGCGCATGACCCGCACGCCATCCCGGACGAGGTCGAGCTGCTCGGCCGGCGTGCGGCCGTCGTTCGACGGGAGCATGACGCCCGCCTCGAGCTGCCGCTTCAGACCCCCGACGCGCTTCATCACGAACTCGTCGAGGTTGTTCTCGGTGATGGCGAGGAACCGCGCGCGCTCGAGCAGCGGGTTGCGCGGATCGAGCGCCTGGTACATCACGCGCCAGTTGAAGTCCAGCCAGCTCAGCTCGCGGTTGAAGAACAGCGACGGGTCGTCCGGGGTCGCATCCGCGGGCACCGGTCGCGGGACCGTGGCGCGCGGCAGCCGGATGGAGTCGCCCACGCTGTGCACCGCCTCCGGCGGCGTGGGTCGCCCCCCATCCTCATCCTCGGGCTCGCGATCGTGGACGGGCGCGGGCGCGGGCGGGGCCGACTCGTCGAGCACCGGCCACACCACGGGCTCGGATCCGGCCGTACGCGGCATCGGCTCCAGACCCACGTGGCCGGCCGTTTCTTCGGGGGAGGATGACATGTTCGTTACGCTCGCGATTCTCCGTAAGCCGCATTCGTGGGGCAGCCGTGCACGATACGGGCCTCCCCCACCTTCATACCATAGAAAGCGGAAACGGTCCCGTAACCCCGTCACACGGGGGCGGGGGTACCCTCCAGCCGGACCGAGGGCTCGATCCCGAACACCCGGCCGAACAGCGAGCCCTTCCTCTTGAGCGCCCACTGCTCGAGCAGCAGCGGCCCTTCCCCGGAGAGCCGCAGCTCGAGCGCCCCATCCTCGAGCCTCGCCTCGACGGAGGCCACGCGCTGCAGGTGCTCTCGATCGAGCGAGTCCGCGACCCGCAGGATGGCCGATATGCGCGCCACGCGCGACCTCTCGGCCTCGGTGAGATCGGCGTACAGGTAGTGGTCGGCCTGCGGATCGGCACGCCGGTGGTAGCGGGCGACGAGCGCCACCAGGGGGAGCTCCGAGGGCGAGATGCCCGGGATCTCCGAGTGCACGATCAGATAGAGCGAGTGCTTGTGATGCTTTCGGTAGGAGACGTGCTGGCCGACATCGTGGAGCATCGCCCCCGCGATGAGGATGCGGCGGTCGTCCGGCTCCAGGCCGTGGAGCCCGGCCAGCTGGTCGAACAGCGACACCGCGAGCTCGGTCACATGTCGCGCGTGCGCCTCATCGAACAGGTAGCGGCGCCCCAGCGTGAGCGACCCCTCGTGCACGATGCGCTCCTGGCGGCCGAGACCCCGGTCCGAGGTGAGCTCGTCCACCAGATCGAACAGCACCCCCTCCTTCACCCCCGTGCAGGGCACCAGGATGCGGCTCGCCCCGGCCAGCTCGGCGACCCGGTCGTACACGATGGCCGCCGGGAGGATGACGTCGGCGCGGTCCTCGCGCAGACCCAACTGTCCGACGCGCTGCGCGTACGACATGTGCGACAGCTGCTCGATCGCGCGCCCGAGCTCGCGGCGCGTGATCTCGAGCACGGCGCCATCGGCGGGCTCGCGCCCCGCCAGCCGCGCGAGGGCCTCGATGTTTCCTCCCGTCGCGATCATCTCCACCGGCGTCCAGTGCCGGGCCGCCGCCGGGATGCGCAGCGTGGCCGCGTACTCGGCGAGCAGCTCCGAGAAGTGGGCGGGCGCATCGTCGGCGCCCGCCAGCTCCTCGAGGAGGCGAACCGAGCCCATGGTGTGCGATTCGCTCCACATGATCCCGGCGTCGTCGACCAGCGACACCTCCACGCTGCCGCCACCCAGATCGACCAGCATCCACTTGGAGGTCCCGAAGTCGATGCGGCTCCGGACCGCGTTCCACACGAGGCGCGCCTCCTCGCTGCCGGAGATCAGCCCCAGCCGGATCCCGCTCTCGGCGTGCACACGCTCGACGAACGCGGGCCCGTTTCGGCTTTCCCGCACGGCGCTCGTGGCCACGGCGCGTAGGCGCTCGACTCCGAGCGCGTCGATCCGCTCCCGGAAGCTCGCGAACGCCTCCACCGCGCCGTCCATGGCCGGCCGGGTCATCTCGCCGGTGAGGAACGCGGCGTGCCCGAGGCGGACCGGCACGCGCTCGTAGGACAGCTCGCGAAAGCTGCGGGGGCCGTCGAACTCCGCCGCCACGAAGCGGATCGCGTTCGAGCCCACGTCGACCGCGGCGACGCGCAGGGGAAAGGCCGCCGGGGCGGAGAGGGCGTCGGGGTGCGGATCGTCATGGCGCGCGAGCGGCATGGGTGTCGAAACTAGGGCCGCCGCACGAGGCGCACGACCCCCCACTCGGTGAGCCGGCGAGCACGGGCGAGGCGCCGGGAGCCCGGTCGGCGTTGCCGGCCCGCATGACGCTCGCCACAGTGGGGTCGGGGAGTGTCGGGCCGCCCGCGCTCCCGGCCGTCGTGACCAGGACCCGCAACCCCGGAGGCTCCCGTGCCCCGTCGCCACCGCCTCGCGCCCATCGCGCTCGCCGCGTTCGCCACCGTCCCGGGCCGGGCTCCGGTCGCGGCTCAACCCGCCCAGGGAATGGCGTCCGGGCGAACGGCCTTCGTGGGAGCCACCGCGATCGATCCCGGCTCCGGTGCACCGATCCCGAACGCGACCGTGGTGGTGGATGACGGCCGGATCGTGTCGATCGAGCCCGGTGGCGCGGCTCCGGCCGGGGCGCGCGTGATCGAGCTCGGCGGACGGTACCTGGTGCCGGGGCTCATCGACGCGCACGTCCACATGGCGTCGCTCGACGCGGCCCGCCGGGCTCTCCTGTCGGGCGTGACCACCGCGCGCAGCATGGGTGTGTCCCACTTCGCCGACGTGGGTCTGCGCGAGCTGGGTCGGGCCGGCGCGATCGACGGCCCCGAGGTGCTGGCCGCCGGCTATCACGTCAGGCCTCGACCGGCCGAGGAGATCTTCTTCGACGCCCCCGAGCTCGGGGACCTCCTGGGGACGGACGTCCGGGGCGAAGCGGCGCTCCGCCGCCTGGTCGACGTGATGCTCGCGCACGACGTCGACTTCGTGAAGGTGAACGCGACCGAGCGCGCCGGGCTCCCCGACACCGATCCGCGCAAGCCGTTCTTCACCGAGAGCGAGCTGGCGGCGATCGTGGACGAGGCGGCCGCAGCCGGCATCCCCGTCGCGGCGCACGCGCACGGGGACGAGGGCGCGCGCGCGGCCGTGGCGGCGGGCGTCCGGAGCATCGAGCACGGCACCTACCTGAGCGAGACGACGCTCCGGCTGATGCTCGAGCGCGGCACCTACCTCGTCCCCACGATCGCCGTGGTGACGGATCTCACGCAGCCGGGCGGCGACTACGACAACCCGGTGCTCGAGGTCCGGGGACGCCACATGCTGCCCCGCGTGCGCGAGATGGCCGCCCTCGCGCACCGGCTCGGCGTCCCGATCGTGGCCGCCACCGACACGGGGTACGGACCGCAGAGCGTGCTCCGCCTGAGCCACGAGATGATCGAGCTCGTGGGCGTGGGGCTGAGCGAGATGGAGGCGATCCGCGCGGCCAGCACGGTGGCGGCCGAGCTGCTCGGCATCGCCGACCGCACGGGACGCGTCGCGCCGGGCTTCGAGGCCGACCTGCTCGTGCTGGACCGGAACCCCCTCGAGGACATCGGCGCCTACCAGGACCCGCTGCTCGTGATGAGCGACGGCCGCATCGCGCTCGACCGGCTCGAGTTCGGCGCGGACCCCCTGACCCCGAAGGTGCCCTGAGGAAGCCACCTCGCGTTGCCCCGGCAAGGTGGGACGCCCTACCATCCAATAGCTGCCAGGGGTACCCGCGCGTCTCCCGGCCCTCGGCGCCCGACGGCGTCTTCGGTACCGGGCCCCGACGAGGCGCGGGTTGAGACACACCCTCGGAACCTGATCCGGTTGACACCGGCGTAGGGAGCGCGGCGGACGAACCCCTCCGTCTCCCGCCCGGCACGAAGAAGGCGTTGCGAGACATGACTGCCAGTGGAAACGGGACACCCCGGCGGAACGGCGGGGCGAAGGCGCGGGCCGCCGACGGCGCGCCCGCCTCGAGCGACCCTTTCCCGAGCTCCGACAAGATCCATCTCGATGGCCCGCGCGGCGTCCGGGTCCCGGTGCGCGAGATCCGTCTCTCCGGCGGCGAGCCCCCGCTCCGCGTCGAGGACACCAGCGGGCCGGCCGGCCACGACCCGCGCGAGGGGCTTCCCCCCGGGCGAGACGGGTGGATCCGGGGGCGGCGCGACGTCGTGGAGGTCGATGCCCGCTACGGCGATCGGGGCGCCTCCGAGCGGATCCCGGTCGCGCTCCGGCGCCCCCGCGTCCTTCGCGGCACGGGTCCGGTCACCCAGATGCACTACGCGCGGCGCGGCGAGATCACGCCCGAGATGGAGTTCGTGGCGCTCCGGGAGGGACTCGAGCCCGGGTTCGTGCGCTCCGAGGTGGCGCGCGGGCGGGCGATCATCCCGGCGAACGTGAATCATCCCGAGCTCGAGCCGATGGCCATCGGCCGGAACTTCCGGGTGAAGATCAACGCGAACATCGGGAACTCCGCCGTCACGTCCTCCATCGAGGAGGAGGTGGAGAAGGTCCGCTGGGCCACCCTGTGGGGCGCCGACACCGTGATGGACCTGTCCACCGGCAAGGACATCCACGAGACGCGGCAATGGATCCTCCGGAACTCTCCGGTGCCGATCGGGACCGTCCCCATCTACGAGGCGCTCGAACGGGTGGGCGGGAAGCCGGAGGAGCTCAGCTGGGAGATCTACCGCGACGTGGTGATCGAGCAGGCCGAGCAGGGAGTGGACTACTTCACCGTCCACGCCGGCGTGCTCCTGCGCTACATCCCGCTCACCGCCGGCCGCGTCACGGGGATCGTGTCGCGCGGCGGCTCGATCATCGCGAAGTGGTGCATGGCGCACCACCAGGAGAGCTTTCTGTACACGCGCTTCGAGGAGCTGTGCGAGATCATGGCCGCCTACGACGTGTCGTTCTCGCTCGGCGATGGGCTCCGGCCCGGCTCGATCGCGGACGCGAACGACGAGGCCCAGTTCGCCGAGCTCAGGACGCAGGGCGAGCTCACGAAGATCGCGTGGGGGCACGACGTCCAGGTGATGTGCGAGGGGCCGGGCCACGTCCCGATGCACATGATCCAGGAGAACATGGACCGGCAGCTCGAGTGGTGCCACGAGGCGCCGTTCTACACCCTCGGGCCGCTCACCACCGACATCGCGCCCGGCTACGACCACATCACCAGCGCCATCGGCGCCGCGATGATCGGCTGGGCCGGCACGGCCATGCTGTGCTACGTGACGCCCAAGGAGCACCTCGGGCTGCCGAACCGCGACGACGTGAAGGCGGGCGTGATCGCGTACAAGATCGCCGCCCACGCGGCGGACCTCGCGAAGGGTCACCCCGGCGCCCGGATCCGCGACGATGCGCTCTCGAAGGCCCGCTTCGAGTTCCGCTGGGAGGACCAGTTCAACCTGAGCCTCGATCCGGTCACGGCGCGCGAGTTCCACGACGAGACGCTCCCCGCACCGGGCGCCAAGGTGGCGCACTTCTGCTCCATGTGCGGTCCGAAGTTCTGCTCGATGAAGATCACGCAGGAGGTGCGCGAATACGCCGAGGCGCACGCCATCCCCGAGGGCGAGGCTCTCGAGACGGGGATGCGTGTGAAGGCGAAGGAATTCCGAGAATCGGGCGGAGAGTTATTCGTACCGGAAGGCGCGAACAACCGACCGTGATCGGCGCCTCGAGTGCGGCGCTCTAGTAGCGAACCACGTATTGAGCCTTCACGAGCAACTGGTTGGAGGCGAAGCGGAGCCCTCGGGGACTCCAACGGCCCGACGCCACGCCTTCAGGGTCGCTCAGATTGTGGTTGTACACGACGAACAGAGCCCCAAGCGGGCTGAAGGTCCAGCGCAGGCGCGTGTTCGTGCCCAGGGCCCGGTTCCCCGTGTCGTACTGCGTGAAGCTCGACACCTGGAGGTCGGGAGATATGTTGGCATTGATGCGCACCCCCCACAGGTCGGCAGTGAAGTCCCCCCCGGGTAGGTGGCCGATGTCGTGCTCGCCACCCACCTGCACGGTGAACAGCGGCGTGGGGTTCCAGGTGGACGTGAGCTCGATCTGATCGAGCGCGCCGTCATAAAAGCCTCCGAACCACCACGTGACCTGCGCCGAGAGTTTCCGTTTGGCGGCGAGGCCGGCCTCCAGGCGATACCGGACGAAGTGGTGTGCGCCCGCCGGGACGGACACCCCGCTCGTCATGTCGAAAGGTTCGGCGAGCCGCTCGCCCTGGGGCACGATGTTGAACTCGAAGCGGTCGCCGCTCTCGAGCCGGCAGTTGATGGGGGCCGTGAAGTAGCGGTAGCTCTCCCATCCGCCCGTGAGGCCGGCGACGTAGGTGAGTCGGTTCTCCCAGAAGCACTGCCGGATGGGAAGCGGCCCGACCCTGCCCGGCCTCGGCTGCCAGTTCACCTCCAGGGCCGCCATGTGGACGCCCGGGCGGGGCACGAACCCGAGCGACGGATCGAACGCGTCTCCGATGCGCACGTAGCTGGCGGACGCGTCCACGAGATCGTTCGGATAGGCTACCCGAACTCCGGCCGCCGTGCGGTCGCCACGAAGAGAATCACGGTGCATCACGAGTCCCCACAGGCCGACGGACAGATTCTTGTCGCCCCCGAAATGGGAGGTTTGGAACGTCGCGTCCGACCCGACCGTCCAGCTTCCACCGCGACCGAGGGGATCTCCGACGGCGCCGATCAAGCCCACGGACGACTCCCGGAGCACGTTCTGCCGGATCCGGACGACGCTCATCGTCGCCGCGGTAGCCAGCGTATCGCCGTCGCCGGTGCGCACCACCAGTGCGCCGACACTCGTTCCGTCCAGGCGGCCGTTGATCTTCAGCCCGACATCCAGCGGGACCGAGCCCCCCTCCACCAGGCCGATTCGGCGGCTGAAGAAGGGGATGACGTCGCTCTCGCCTCCGAACCCGAACGCGAAGATGTCCGAGCCCTCGAGGAAGAAGGAGCGCTTCTCGGGAAAGAAGAGCGGAAAGCGAGTGAAGTTCGTACGGCGTGTGTCTACCTCCGTCTCGGCGAAGTCGGTGTTCAACGTCAGGGACACGAGGAGGTTGGCTCCGAGGCGCTGTGTGACGTCGAGGCTCGGATGGAATGTGCTCACCACGGTCGTGTCCGGCGTCGGCTTCCCACCTCCTCCCGTGAGCGCGGGACGCACGGTCATCCCGATCCCGAGGTCGAAGGATGGTAGCCCTCGCAGACGTCCGGCGCGGCTCGTCTGGCTGACCTTGTAGTCCCGGCTGGCGCCAAACCACCGATCGGTCTCCTGCAAGGCCTGGATCCTTCGCTCGACGTTGAAGCCCCACTGGTGCAGATCCTTCCGGAACGCCAGGCTGCGCACGGGAATCCGGATCTCCGCGAACCATGCGGAGTCTCCTCGGAAGGTGCGCGCCTCCCATACGCCGTCCCAGCTCTCGTTCTCTCCCTCCCCCTGGTTGGCGACGAGGGCATCGTACCGTGCCCCCGATGGGTTCACGGCGAACACGTAGCCGCTTCGTCCATCCAGGAACGTGTCCAACACGATGCGGATGTGATCCTCGTCGCGGAGCGGGGAGTCGGGGGCCTTGGCATAGCTCACGATGTGAACCCCGTCGGGCTGATGGGCCGCCACCGCGATCAGGAGCTCGTCGGCGTTGGCCAGCACCTTGATCACGGTTCGCGCGGAGGGGGCGGCACCCTGTCGCGGCTCGACCTCCACCAGGCAGGCGATAGAGTCGGCCGTCGCCCAGGCGGGCTCGTCCAGCCGCCCGTCCACCGTGACGCCGGCGGGCAGTGCCGCGGCCGTCAAGACGGGCGGCGTGGCATTGGACCCCCCCGCCTCGGTTCCGACCGCTTGGCCCCTCAGTGCCGCGGGCGCGAGCAGGCTCAGCGTCCCGACGAGCAGGTGCCGGGGATTGGCCAAGAATGCTCCTCGGGGGTCGAAGGGTGTGCGACGGGGTCGGAACGGGTCGGCCGGGTTTCGAGATGCGGCGTCGCCTCGCGTATGTTGTCCGGACGACCCTCATGAGGAGATTGCCGACATGAACCGATCCGCTGCAATCCTCGCGGCGTCGATCGCCCTGGGCGCGCCCGCGGGCGTGTCGGCGCAGGAGGTGGACTGGAGCGCCGTGGAGCGCGCCATGGATCGGACGGGCGCGGCGCAGCCTGACGGCGTCCACCGGTTCTCGATGCCTCGGAGCGACCTGAAGGTCACTGTCGATGGCGTGCCCGTGGCTCCGGCGCTGGCGCTCGGCTCCTGGGTGGCGATGGCGCCCCTCCCCGACGGAACCGTCCTCGCCCTCGGAGACCTGGTGCTGACGCAGGAGGAGGTGCAGCCGGTCACCTCGACGCTACAGGAAGCCGAGGTGATGCAGACCGCTCTGCACAACCACCTGCTCTTGGAAACGCCTCGCGTCATGTATTTGCACATCTACGCCGAAGGCGACGGCGTCCGGATCGCGCGAGCGATCCGCGCGGCCCTGGCCCGCACGGCCACACCCGGCCGGGCAGGGCCTACCGGCATGCGTGGCGAGCTCGGGCTGGACACGGCCGGCGTGGCCGAAGCGCTCGGGCACCACGGAGTCGCGGCCGGCGGGGTGTACAAGATCTCCGTGCCACGGCCCGAATCCATTCGGGTCGAGGGCCACGAGGTCCCCTCGTCCATGGGTCTGGCAACGAGTATCGGCTTTCAACCAACGGGGGGCGGAAAAGCCGCCGTGACGGGCGATTTCGTGCTGGTGCCAGCCGAGGTGAATCCGGTGATCAGGGCCCTCCGCGAGCATGGGATCGCTGTGACGGGGTTGCACAACCACCTGCTCGTCGACGAGCCGCGGCTCTTCTTCATGCACTTCTGGGCCGTGGGCGATGCCGTGGACATCGGCGGCGGCCTTCACGCCGCACTGGGCTTGATCGGGACGGGCTCCGGGCGCTGAACGGACGAGCGAGGGGTGACGTGAGGGCTCCGACCGACCCCGACACCCCGTCCGACGGGGGCACCCGGCTCGACACGGGTCATCCGTTGTTGGCGGACCTCGGGGGGACGTACCCGCGGGGCGTGCGGGCGGGCCCGTGAGCACGTGGGGCGACTGGTTCTACATGGCGATCCTGGCCCTACTTCTTCCCTTCGGCGTTCACCGTTTCCGTCTCCTCTGGCTTCGCGCCTGGCTTCCGGAGCGCGAGGCGAGGGACCGCTGGGACGGACCGCTTCCCGTCGTCACCGTGCAGCTCCCCATCTACGACGAGGCGAACGTCGTCGAGCGGCTGCTCGACGCCGCCGGCGCGCTCGACTATCCCTCCGATCGGCTCGAGGTCCAGCTTCTCGACGACTCGCGCGACGAGACGGTGCGGATCGCCGCCGAGCGGGTGCGCCGCTGGCGGGCGCGCGGCGTGGACGTGACCCACATCCGCCGGCCCCGTCGCGCCGGGTTCAAGGCCGGAGCCCTGTCGCACGGGCTCGCGCGGTCGCGCGGCGAGTTCCTGCTCGTGCTCGACGCGGACTTCGTCCCGCCGCCGGACCTCATCCGGCGTATGCTCGGACCGTTCGCCGACCCGGGGGTCGGCGCCGTCCAGGCGTCGTGGGCCCATCTCGACGACGGGTCGAGCTGGCTGCGCCGCGCCCAGGCGCTGTTCCTCGACGCCCACTTCGCCATCGAGCACGAGGCGCGCTACCGGGCCGGGCTGTTCTTCAACTTCAACGGCTCGGCGGGCATGTGGCGGCGGAGGTGCGTGCTCGAGGCGGGCGGCTGGAGCGCCGACACGCTCACCGAGGACTTGGACCTGAGCTATCGCGCGCAGCTCGCGGGCTGGCGGTTCGCGTATCTGGATGACGTGCGGGTGCCGGCCGAGCTCCCCGGGACCCTGCGGGCCGTCGAGATCCAGCAGGAGCGCTGGACCCAGGGCGGGATCCAGTCGGCCCGCAAGCTCCTCCCGGCGGTGTGGCGCGCCGCGCTCCCGCCGACGGTCAAGCTCGAGGCCTCGGCGCACCTCCTGGGTCACGCGATCCACCCGCTCACCCTGACGCTCGGCGTTGCGCTCGCGGCGGGCGGGTGGCTGGGGCTCGTCGGCACGCGGCTCCCTGGGTGGGTGCACGGGGCGGCGCTCGGATTGGCGACGCTCCCCTTTCTCCTGTTCTACGGCGTTGCCTGTCGGCTCCGGGGCCGGCGTCCGCTCGACGCCCTGCGCCGCACCGGCGAGGCGCTGCTCCTGGGCCTCGGGCTCGGCGTCCCGCTCACGTTCGCGGTGCTGCGCGGCACGCTCGGGTCGCGGTCCGCCTTCGAGCGCACGCCGAAGTCGGGGTTCGCCGGGCGGGTGGCCTACGGGGCGGCCGGGGGACGCCCGACCGGCTGGCTGCGAGCCGGCCTCGCGGCCCTCCTCGCCGGCGCCGTCGCCAACCTCGCGATCGCGGGCGTCGTCGCCGCCCTGCCGTTCACGGGTCTGTTCGCCCTCGGCTATCTCGCATCGACCCTCGAGTCGATGCGCCCGCGGCCCGTGGCCTCCGGAGCCGGGGTTGGGCCGTGAGCCATCCGGGTGACGGGAACGGCGATCCGCCGCCCGTGCCATTGACCGACACGCAGCGGCGGCACATGGGGATCATGCTCGCGGGGCTGGTGCGTGAGGCCCGGGAACGGCTCGATCGATGGGAGCAGAGCGGCATCCCGGGACGCGCCGGGAGCGTCGTGCGGGCCGCCCTGGAGGAGCTGGCCCGGACGGCGGAGGGCGCGGCGGATGTCCTCGGCGTGCCGATCACGCGGGTCGCGCCCGACCCCGGTCGGAGCCTGGCCTCGTGGTCGTCGGTGTGGTGGGCCACGGTGCTGAGCTCCCGACCCTCCGCGCTGCGCGGCTACGGGGAGGTGGCGCCGGAGACGGCCGAGGCCATCGCGCCGATCGTGGAGAGCCTCGCGCACCAGCTGCTGCATCTCAAGGCGCTGGCGGAGGGGTCGGCGGGACGCTCGTAGGCCGCTCCCCGTGAACGGAGGGCGGCGTGGCTCGCCGGACCCTGGCGTCGCGCACACCATCCCGGGCGAGCAGGGCGATGGGGGGAGCGTGGATCACCAATCTCAGCCATGCCGGCTCGGGCCACGTCCCCACGGCCAGGTACGCGTCCCGCCCGGCGTACGCGAGGAACACGCTGCCCGTGAACACGATCCACCCCCGGCCGCCGCGCACGCACGCGAGCGGGAGGATCCACAGCAGGTACCAGGGGTGGACGGTGGGCGACACGAGGAGCGCGGCGCCGATCGTCCAGTACAGCGTTCGCTCGAGGTCCCAGCGGCGGACCGCGGCCCACGCGGCGATCGCCGCCACGCACGCCCCGGCCACGCCACGCGCGACGTCGGCCCCGCCGGGGAGCGACAGGAGCCGGAAGAGCCCGGGGTTGAACGCCCACGTGTCCGCGTAGGTGCGGAGCCCGGCGAACACGCGCGCCCCCACGCCGACGTACGGCAGGTACAGGAGCGCGGGGAGGGCGAGCGCGAGCGCCGCGGCCCCCGCTCCGTATCGGCGCCACAGCGCCGGGACGGCCGCCAGGGGGGCGAACTTGATCGAGCCACCCGCACCCAGAAGCACCCCGGTCCCCCGAGCCGCCCGGCGCGTGGGCCCGCGGTCCGGCCCGCCCGCCGGCGCCGCGTCGGGCCCGGTTCGCCGCGCCACGACGAGCGCCCCCAGCATGGCCGCCACTCCGAGCGGCTCCAGGTGGCCGCTCCAGGCCACCTCGACCAGGAGGAGCGGCGACCACAGGTACAGGAGGAGCGCGCGTCGGCGTCGGGCCCCGTCCTCCACCAGCCCGGTCAGCAGGCGCGCGGCCAAGAGATCGGCCGCCGTCCACGCCAGCTTGTACACGAGCCAGCCCGGCCCGAGGGTGCCGAGCGCCACGAAGACGATCTGCGCGCCGGGCGGATAGATCGTAGGCACCGTCGGGTGGTTGATGAGCGGCCACCAGTCGAGCCGCAGATGGGCGAGCTCGGGAGCCGACGGAGGGTAGGCGAACGGGTTCACGCCGTTCAGCTGCACCCAGCCGTCCCACATGTAGCGGTAGATGTCCTCGGACAGGGTGGGCACGGCGGGCAGGAGACCGGCCCGCAGGACCAGGCCGCCCACCCAGATGGCGCGCGGCGACCACGACGCCGCCCGCCCCGCGGCGATTCCGTACGCGGCGAGCGCCACGAGCCACAGGGCGAGGAGCGGCAGGGGCGTGCCCGACGCCCGCGGGACCCACGCCATCGACCACAGCGCGGCGGCGAGGCACGCAGCGGCGCAGCCGCCGGCCCACCTCAACGCGCGGCAGCCCCGGATCGAGGGGCGGAAGGGTGATCCGGGAACCCGACGGCGTGAGCGAGGCCCCCACCGAGGTCGCCGTGACGCCGGCGCGCTGCGCGGTCCTCATCCCCGCCCGCGACGAGGCGGACGCGCTTCCCGTCCTGTTCGAGGCGCTTCGGGCGGCACCCGTCACGCCGGCCGCGGTCGTGGTGGTGGACAACGGATCGAGCGACGCCACCGCCGAGGTGGCGCGCTCGCTGGGAGCTCGCGTCGTCGAGGAGCCCCGACCCGGGTACGGGCGGGCGTGTCTGGCCGGCATCCGCGATCTCGCCCACCGCGAGCTCGTCGATGCGCTCGTGTTCCTCGATGCCGATGATTTCCTCGCCCCGGCACAGCTCGCCCGTCTGCTCGAGCCCATCGGCCGTGGCGAGGCGGACCTGGTCATCGGCGAGCGCGTCTCCGCGGGCGGTGGAACGGGAGTTCGCTGGCACGCGCGGCTCGGCAATCGGCTGGTGCTCTCCGTCCTGCACGCGTGGCTCGGGTCCGGCGTCCGTGACATGGGTCCGTTCCGCGCCATCCGATGGAGCACGCTGACGGCGCTCGACCTCGATGACGAGAGCTACGGCTGGTACGTCCAGATGCAGGTGCGGGCGCTGAGGCGGGGGGCCCGGGTGGTCGGGGTGCCCGTCCGCTTCCGGCGCCGGACGGTGGGCGAGTCGAAGGTGTCGGGAAACGTCGGAGCCTCGCTCAGGGCCGGGGCGGTGATGCTCCGCACGCTCGCCGTGGAAATCCTGCGACCGGCGCGCGGAGACGCCTGAGGTCAGCCTCGGGCGGAGGCCAGGAGCTGGCGTAGCATGGCGCGGGGCAGCTCGGCGGCGCGCTGCACCACGCGCGCGGCCGTCTCTTCGAGGATCACCGGGGCGGTGTCGAAGCGCTGTTCCCCGGAACGAAACGACAGCCGCCCCCGGAAGAGGTCGCCGGACACGGGCTCCACCACGACCAGGGTGCTCCAGCGAACGCCTCCCTCCTCGAGCGTCCCGATCGCGGTTTCCCGCTGCTCATCCTCCCACATCTGGAGCTGGGGCCGGTTCTCGTCCCCGCCATCGTTCACCCGGTACCCCGCCATTCGGTCCCCCCTCGCCCCTACCCGTCATCGTCCGCATCGCCAACGGTGAGTTGCCGCCACAAGCCGAGCAGATATCGATCGTACCGCTCCGGGTCCGCTTCGTAATCTCGCTTCCAGGTCTCGAAATCCGGAAGAGGCACGCTCTCCCGCAGCCGTTTCGTCGCCAGCCGCACCATGGCGCGGAACCCGATGGCGGCGGCGGTCACGTCCTGCGCCCGCGCCTCTTCCTGTACGATCTCGTAGATCCTCTCGTCGGACAGCGAGAGAAACACTTCCGTCAGCTGCGCGGAACAGAAATCGGCGTATTTGGCCCTCAGTACCGGGTCGGAGTCCGCTTGTTCGCTCTCCGGCCCCGACGCGACATCGGGACCTTCACCCGCGGTCTCCGACCCGGCCGAAAGCTCGCTATCGGCGGAACGCTCCTCGGAGGACACGACCTCCCTCGGCTCGGGGGCTCGCTGTGCTCATCGCCGGATCAGGCACCCGGACACTCATGTCAGCGATTTAGCCTGCCCCCCGTCGACCGTCAACGTGCGCGAGGCCGTGGGGAAACCGGAACGCCGGCCCGCCGCGGCCGCGTTGGGGAGGTGGGACCGAGCCCGACTCAGCGCTCCGCGGTCAGCTCGCGGGCCGGCATGGAGAGCTCCTCGAAGATGATCCGGCGCGCGAGCGCGTACTGGATCACCCGCCCCAGGAAATCGGGATCGGTCCGTCTCACATCCTCCACGTCGGCGGCCAGATCCTCGGGGAGGTCGACCACCACTTCCACCGGACGAGTCTCGATTCCCGTCATCATCTTCCGCTCGGTACGCTCTCTAGAAATTGGTGGGTTTTCGGCTACCGATACCAGGCGACGGAGGATCCGGTGGACCGCGTGCACGTTCTCTCTCGTCGGGCCACCGAGAATAGGCGCCGCGAGCGTGACCGGCAAGCCGGCGCCCGGGCGCTCACCGCGATGATCCGAGCTGTACAGTCGATCTAAGATGTTCTAAAATCATATAGTTAGAGGATTGTTAACGAATCGTTGAAAACCCCCGATCCTTGTGGATTGCGATTCCGCGTCGTTGCAGAACGCAGCAGGGTGACAGAGGGTTCGCGCGGCGCGCCGGGCCGAACGGCCGCACCGGGCCGAGCGGTCACGGCGGCGCGGCTCCGGTCAATGTTTTGAAAAAACGTGATCCACGAAAGGGGTCCCGTCGAGGCTCGGGAACCGCTCCTGGACCCCTGAGCTCCCGGTCCGGATCTCGATGCGGCGCGGGAGTCCCGCAACGGGGCCGGGCGCGCGATTCAGGTGGTCGCGGCGGACCGGACGGCCGGCGCGTCAAGGCGAGGAAGGGCCCGTCGTGGTCGTGTCTCGGTAGAGGACGATCCCGAATCCTCGGGCGGCGGTGGCCAGGCACCTCGCTTCCACCCCCTGGAACTCCGGCCACCCGAGTCGCTCCGGGTCCAGACCCGACCGGCGGTAGTAATCGAGCGCGCCGAAGTTGACGAGCACGTGCGTGAATCCGGCATCGGCGGGACACCACCCGGGTCCGAACCCCGGGGAGCGCACGAGCAGGGGCCAGTTGAGCAACCGGTTGTCCTGGATGACGTCTTCGGCGAAGTAGAACCCTCTCGCCTCGAACAGCATCAGCGTCCGCGTGCCGGGCTCGCGCAGCGACGCCTCCGCGGGGAATGCGGTGACCAGGTACTGGAGGCTCGCCCCCCAGCGCTTGCGGACGGCCTCCGCGCGCGAGCGCGCCCCGATCGCGTGCCGCAGGGCCGCGGCCGTCCCGATCGCCGGGTCCCTGATCGTGCGCGCCGTGGGGAGGAGAGCGGTGACGCACGCCATGAGCAGCAGCGGTCTCCCGACCCGCGGACGGAGCCGCTCGGACGCCCGCAGGGCTCCGAAGGCCGCGATCAGGCTCAGCGGTACGAGCCCCGGGATCAGGTACCGCGGGTTTGCCTCGGGGAGGAGGAGCAGAAGCCCGACGAGGTACAGGACGGCGGGGGCGACCGTCGCCGCGATCACGCGCCGGGGTCTCACGAACGCGGCGAGCGGGAGGAGGAGAAGGATGGGGTTCCCGTAGTAGTATCGTGCCTCTCGCTCGATCGCGAGCCGTCCCGGATGGAGGAAGAAATCCACGATGTCGAGCCGCTCCCGGAGCTCCCAGATGACGAGCGTGAGCCGCGGGTCGACGTCGGAGGGGAATCCCGACCGGCCGTAGAGCCGGGCGAGCCACGGCTCCAGCCGGGGCGCGGCCAGGACGGGATACAGAGGGGCCCCCACGAGGGCCACGTTCTTGATCAGCCACGGGGCGGCCAGGGCCAGGAAGGCGGCCGCGGCGTAGGCCGTGTGCAGGACGGGACGTGGGCCGCGAAACAGCGCCCACAGAAGAACGGGGCCGAGGGCGACGGCGTACACCAACGCCTGCAGCTTCACGCCGACCGCGAGGCCCAGGAGGGCACCCGCCACCAGGAAGATTCCGCGATCGTCCCGTGCCTCGCCCGGGTGGGGACGTTCGAGCGCGACCAGCACCGCGTAGTGCGCGACGAATGTGTAGAATGCCACGGTCATGTCCACACGTGGCGTGACGGCCACCATCAACACCGCGGTCCCACCCCAGACGAGCATCAGACCGAGCCACGCGACACGCCGCCCGAAGAACCGATCGCACAACGCCCAGCCCGCGACTCCGGTCAGCAGGGCGAACACGGCGCTGACCAGGGCGGGGGCGGTCTCCACGCCGATCCCGAGGAGGGGCACGTACAGCATGTGTGCGAGCCCGATCCGGGTCACATGGAGGTTGTCCTCGGGCAGAAAGAGCCCTCCGTGCACGAGGAGCTGCGACGGGATGCGCAGGTGGTACATGAGCGTGTCCCAGTCGCCGGGCGGGAGGAGGGCCTGCGCGACGAGAAACACGCCGACCACCGCGAGCACCAGGACGGCGCCCGCCGCGAGGAGTCGGGAGTCGTCGGGCCGCGGTCGCCGGGACTCGAAGCGTAGTGCGCCGCCCCGCATCGTCCGCCAACCGGGGGCCGCCGACAGGATCAGGAGAACCCAGACGAGTCCCGTGTGGAGCAGACCGATCGCGGCCAGCACGAGGATCGCGGTGCCGAGGATCCCGGCGCCCGCCGCCACCGAGAAGACGACCGTCTCCGCAGGCCCCTCGAGCGGGAATCGCAGCAGGCGGAGAGCCCAGCCTCCCGTGGCTCCCGCGAGGACGAACAGGGCAAGGACGGAGAGCAGCGAGAACAGGTGCTCGACCACCAGGCGCGGCCCCGTGTCGGACCAGCCGGCCGGACCCGTGAGCCCGTATGCGACCGCGAGACCGACGCCGCCCAGCGCGAGGGCCGCCGTGGCCCCCGGGACGCGCACGATGGAAGAGCGTCTGGCAGGCAATCTGCGATCTCGCCAAGATGGCCGTGCTTACACCCGAACCGCCGGGCGACGGAGCGCGCAATAGAACCCATGCCGAGGACATCTGCCACCGAGCCCCGCGCGCCGGTTCCCGAGATCGGCGCGCTCGAGCTCACGATCCTGATGCCGTGTCTCGACGAGGCCGAGACCGTCGCGACCTGCGTCGCGAAGGCACGCGGGTATCTGGAGGATCGCGGGATCGCGGGCGAGGTCCTGGTCGCGGACAACGGGAGCACGGACGGCTCTCCCCGGCTCGCCGCCGAGGCGGGCGCTCGCGTGGTGACCGCCCGACACAAGGGCTATGGAAGCGCTCTCCGCACCGGAATACGTGCCGCCCGAGGGCGGTTCGTCATCATGGGCGACGCGGACGACAGCTACGACTTCACCGCGCTCGACGCGTTCATGGGGGAGCTACGAGCCGGATTCGATCTCGTCATGGGCAACCGGTTCGCCGGCGGCATCGAGCCGGGCGCCATGCCCGCCTCGCACAGGTATCTCGGCAACCCCGTCCTGTCCTTCCTCGGCCGGCTGTTCTTCCGCATCGGGATCGGCGATTTCCACTGCGGACTGCGCGGTTTCCGACGGGACGCGATCCTCGACCTCGGTCTCACGACCGAGGGGATGGAGCTCGCGAGCGAGATGGTCGTCAAGTCCGCCCTCAAGGGTCTGCGGGTGACGGAGGTGCCGACCACGTTGTCGCCCGATGGGCGGAGCTCGCCCCCTCACCTCAGGAGGTGGCGCGATGGGTGGCGACACCTCCGCTTCCTGCTCCTGTTCAGCCCGCGGTGGCTGTTCCTGTATCCCGGGATCGCGCTCATGGCCGCGGGGCTCGCCTCGATGATCCTCCTCCTGCCCGGCCCCCAGAGGATCGGGAGCGTGTCTCTCGATGTGAACACGCTCGTGTACAGCGCGGTGGCGATCGTGGGCGGGTTCCAGTTCGTGGCCCTCGCCCTGTTCGCGAAGGTGTTCGCCATCGATGCGGGTCTGCTCCCCTCCGACCCGCGGGTCGAGAGGCTGGGCACGGCGTTCAGCCTCGAGGCCGGGATTCTGGCGGGCTCGGCGCTCCTCATCCTCGGACTCGGGGTCGGCGGCTACGCCGTAGGCTTCTGGGGGAGCGCCTCTTTCGGCCCGCTCGACCCGCGTGTCTCGCTGCGGATCGTGATCCCATCCGCCACCGCCGTGCTGCTGGGCCTGCAGATCATCGCGGCCGCGTTCTTCCTCTCGGTGCTCGGACTCCGAAACAGTGGCGACCCCGACGAGCCGACCGGGCCGGCCTGAGCGGCACCCCACCGTCCTGTTCATCGGCGGGACCGGCCGGAGCGGGAGCACGCTGCTGGAGCTGATGCTCGGGCAGGTCGATGGCGTGTTCGCGGCCGGCGAGGTCACCTACCTGTGGGAGCGGGGTCTCGAGGAGAACCAGCTGTGCGGGTGCGGCCGTCCGCTGCGGGAGTGCGAGTTCTGGGGTCGCGTGCTGGAGGCCGCGTTCGCGCGGGGGGAGGTGCCGGTCGGGGCGCTGGCGGAGGCGAGGCGCTCCCTGTGTCGGCTTTCCAACCTCCCGCGGCTGGCGATCCCGCGTCTCCAGACCCCCGTCTTCCGGAGCCGCGTCGAGGACTACACGAACGCGCTCGTGCGAGTCTATCGGGCGATCGCGGACGCGTCCGGGTGCGGCGTCGTGACCGACTCCTCGAAGTACCCGCCCGAGGCGCTGCTGCTCGAGGCGACCCACGGGATCGACCTGCGGGTCGTGCACCTCGTGCGCGACAGCGTCGCGGTGGCGCACGCGTGGCGGCGCTGGAAGATCCGTCCCGAAATCCACTGGAAGCGCGAGTACATGCCACGCTACCCCTACGTGCAGACGGCGCTCGCCTGGGACCTGTTCAACGGCCTGTTCGAGGGGATGCGGCGGCGGGGGGTGCCCACGCTTCGCTTGCGATACGAGGACATGGTGGCCGCCCCGCGCCCCGCGCTCGAGCGCGTGTGCGAGTTCATCGGGAAGCCGCGGGCCTCGCTCGAGTTCCTCCGGGATGGCGGGCTGAGCCTCGATCCCAACCACACCTGCTCCGGCAATCCGCTCCGCTTCGAGCGGGGGCCCCTGCCCATCGAGCCCTCGGTGGAGTGGCGCGACGAGACCCCGCGCGCACGGCGATGGCTCGTCGAGGCGCTCACCTACCCGTATCGCCGTCGGTACGGCTACGCCGCGTCGTCCTCGCGCGAATAGGCCCGGCCCGTCTCGCTTTCGCGCCCCCCTCCCGACACTATGTTGCCACCGTTCGCGAAGCTACGATCCCGCTGAGACGAGGACACCGACGCGATGACACCCCCTCCCGGCGCCCTGATCCTCGGGGCCTCGAGCGGCTTCGGCGAGGCGGCGGCCCTCGCCTTCGCAGAGGCCGGCTACGACATCTACGGCGTGCACCTCGACCGGCGCGCGGGGCTCCAGCACGTGGAGGAGATCCGCGAGCGCATCGAGGGGCTGGGGCGCGGTGCGCGCTTCTTCAACGTGAACGCCGCCTCCGCCGAGAAGCGTGACCAGGTCCTGGACGAGATCGCCGGCTCCGCAGATCCGGGCGCGGTGCGCGTCCTCCTGCACTCGCTGGCGTTCGGGACGCTCCTCCCGTTCGTGGCGGACGGGAAGACGATCACCCCCGAGCAGATGAACATGACGCTCGACGTGATGGCGCATTCGCTCGTGTACTGGACCCAGGGCCTCGTCGCGCGCGGGCTCATGGACGCGGGTGGACGCATCTTCGCGATGACCTCCTCGGGCGGCGACCGCGTGATCCCGACGTACGGGGCGGTGTCGGCCGCCAAGGCGGCGCTCGAGTCGCACTGCAGACAGCTCGCGCTCGAGCTGGCGTCGTACGGGATCACCGCCAACGCCATCCGCGCCGGGGTGACCGACACGCCGGCCTTGAGGAAGATCCCGGGCGCCGAGCACATGATCGAGGAGGCCGCCGCCCAGAACCCCTACGGCCGTCTCACGACGCCGGAAGACGTGGCGCGCTGCATGGTGGTGTTCGCCCGGCCGGAGACGGCGTGGATGACCGGCAACACCGTTCGTGTGGATGGGGGCGAGGACTTCGTGGGCTCGAAGCCGCCGGCAGGCTCGTGAGCGTGCGCGACGTCGTCGGGCCGGTGGCCCGCGGCGCCGGCGATGCGATCGCCGGCGAGGTCGCGTACTGGCGCCGCGAGCTCCAGCGCCCGTGGCAGGAGGGGCGCGCCCGCCCCGCCGCGCGCGTGGGTCGCTGGATCGGCCTCGGTCTCGCGCTGGGGGCCGTTGCGACGGGCGTGATCGCCGCGTGGCACGCGGAGCGCCCCCGGGGGAGGCGCTGAGGTGACCGTCGTGTGCGGCGTGCAGCTGGCGCCGCGCCTGGCCGACGCGGCCGCCAACGCCGATCGCATCGCGGCCGAGATCGAGGCGGCGGCCCGGGAGGCGGCCGAGCTCGTGGTGTTCCCCGAAGCCGCGCTCACCGGATACGTGTTCGAATCGCTGGAAGAGGCGCGCGACGCGGCGGTCGAGGCCGGGGGGCCGGAGATCGCCCGTCTCGCGGGGGCGTGCGCAGCGGCCGGCGTCCACGTCGTGTGCGGGGCGATCGAGCGGGCGGGAGCGGACGTGTTCAACACCGCGTTCGTGGTGAGCCCCGACGGGCCGCCGGGCCGCTACCGGAAGATCCACACGCTGTGCCTGGGAGCCGATCGGTTCACGCGCGCCGGGGCCGCGCCCCCCGGCGTGTTTCGGCTCCCGTTCGGAGTCATCGGGGTCCATATCTGCTACGATGGGAGCTTCCCCGAGACGGCCCGCGTGCTCCGGCTGGCGGGAGCGCAGCTCCTGATCCTGCCGACGAACTGGCCCCGCCTGCGTCTCAAGCGCGAGACCGTGTGCGTACGGGCGTACGAGAACCACGCGTTCTATCTGGCGGTGAACCGGGTGGGGAGCGAGCGCGGCGTGCTGTTCGAGGGAGGGAGCGTGGCGGCCGATCCGGACGGGCGCCTGCTGTACGAGGCGGGCCCGGCGGCCGGACGCTTCATGGTCGACATGGACCTCGCGCGCGCCGACGAGACGCGCGAGGTCGTGACTCCGGGCGTCTACGAGCTCGACCTGATAGACGACCGGCGCCCGGAGCTGTACGGCGAGATCACGCGCGACAACGATCCCGCGCGCCGCACCGGGAGCCGCGACAGCGGCGAGCCCGCGGGAGGTGCGACCGCGACCGCCCCCGTCAGCCGTCCGTCAGGGTGAGGATGATCTCGATGCGGCGATTCCGCCGCCGTCCCTCCTCGTCGTCGTTGCTCGCGATCGGCTGGTCCTCCCCCATCCCCACCGCCTCGATGCGCGACGAGCTGATCGGGAGCCGCGCGAGCAGGTACTCGCGGATCGCGATCGCCCGCCGCTGGCTCAGCACGCGATTGGCCTCGGCGCCCCCCTGCGAGTCGGTGTGGCCCTCGATGCGGACCGGCGCGTTCGGATACTCCCGCAGCACGCGCTGCACCTTGGTGAGGAGCGGCGCCTGGCTGTCGACCACGTCCGACGAGCCGGATGCGAACGTGAGACCGTAGAGTCGCAGGACGAGGCGATCCCCGTTCAGGATCACGTCCCCCTCCTCCGGGCCGAACAGCGCCTGCGTCTCGCGCAGTCGGGCATCGCGCTCCTGACGCTCGGCCAGCCGACCGCGGGTGTCCTCGAACCGTTGCTCGGACTCCGCGAGCTCGTTCTCCAGCACCCCCACCCGATCGGCCAGCTGCCCGGAGGTCGCGCGCTCGTCCTCGAGCCGGCCCGCCAATCGCTGGTTGTCGCGGCGGAGGCCGTCGATGAAGGCCGCCAGCGTGTCGGTCGCGGCCTCCGTGTCCCGGGTGAGCGCCTCGCCGCCGATCCCGGCCGCCGCGAGCAGCCTCGACAGATCGGCCTCGTGCGCCTCGATGAGGCGCTCCACCGGCAGCTGGCGCCGCACGACGCTGTCCGCCAGCATCGCGATCCTCGCCGCACGCTCGAATGCCCGGCGTCCGGCGGCCGCCGGGGTCTCGACCGCCTCGTCGTCTCCCTCGGCGTCGAGCGCCGCGCGAGCACGGGCGAGCGCCGCCTCTCCGGCGGCGAAGGACGCCGGTGCCAGCTCGGAGGCCCCGGCCGAGAGCGCGACCTGGCGCGCGTCCTCGGCCGGGCCCAGGAGCCGGTCCGTGCGGGCTGCGCGGCCCGCGCGCCGATAGAGCTCGGTGGCCCGCACGACGCGCTCCGCGAGCCCCCCCGTGTCGCCACGCTCGGCATCCCGGCCCGCCCGGGCGAGCTCCTCCTCGGCCGCCCGCCAGGCCTCGGACGCCCGCGCCGCCGCATCCTCGGCCCGGGCCCGGTCACGGGCCGCGAGCGGGTCGCGGAACCGCGTGCGGGAGCCGTCCGCGGCCGCGGTGGCCGCATCGAGCGCATCCCCGGCGGCGGACAGGACGCGAGTTCCCGCGTCCGATCCCCGCCGGACCTCGCGACGGGCGTCCTCGAGGCGATCCGCGGCGGTTCCGAACGCCCGCGGCGCGAGCAGGTGGACCGCGGCGGCGCGCGCCTCCTCGAAGCGCGCCTCGAGCCGGGCGAGGCGCTCGGACGGCGTCTGGGCCGCGACACTCGCGGCCGACGGGGCGACACAGCACAGGGTCACGACCAGCGCGAGACCGGGACGTCCGCCACGACGTCCGGACAGCGCGACGACGGGGCGTGCGCGGCGACCGATGATCATGTGAAACGCGCTCCTTCGCTCATGGCGAACCCCTTCCCGGAACCTCATTATACAACACGATTATACACCTATGCCGGACCGTGTGGCTCGACTTCTGAAACGAATTCTCTACACGGTGTGACCCGGAGGACGCTCAATGGAGATGATGACCGCGCGCGTGGCGGATGCCGAGCCCTCGCGCCCCGACACCCGGCCGGCGGCCGGGCCGAGCGTCGGGAGCGAGGGGGGCTTTCAGCCGCCCGTACCCGTGAACGAGCCCGTGCTCCAGTACGCACCCGGGAGCCCGGAGCGCGAGGAGCTCAAGGCGGAGCTCGAGAGCCAGCAGTCGACGGTGGTCGAGATCCCCGTCATCATCGGCGGCCAGGAGATCCGCACCGGCGACCTGCACGACGTGGTGATGCCGCACGACCACGGTCACGTGATCGCGCGGTGTCACATGGCGGCCGAGACCGAGGCGCAGGCCGCCATCGAGGCGGCCAGGACGGCCTGGAGGAGCTGGTCGACGTGGCCGTGGCAGGACCGGGCGGCGGTCCTCCTGCGGGCGGCGGAGCTCCTCTCGGGTCCGTGGCGGGCGCGTCTGAACGCCGCGACGATGCTGGGGCAGAGCAAGACCGTCTACCAGGCCGAGATCGATTCGGCCTGCGAGCTGATCGACTTCTGGCGCTTCAACCCGCATTTCGCGGGCCGCATCTACGCCGAGCAGCCGGCGTCGGGACCGGGGACGTGGAACCGCCTGGATCACCGGGCGCTCGAGGGGTTCGTGTACGCGATCTCGCCGTTCAACTTCTCGTCCATCGGGGGCAACCTCGGCACCGCGCCCGCGCTGATGGGGAACGTGGTGATCTGGAAGCCGTCGACCTCGGGGATGCTGGCGTCCTACCACATCATGCGGCTCCTCGAGGAGGCAGGGCTTCCGCCGGGCGTCATCAACTTCCTTCCCGGCCACGCCGCCCGGATCAGCGACGTGCTGCTCGCGAGCTCCGATCTGGCGGGCATCCACTTCACGGGCTCGACGGGCACGTTCCACCGGCTGTGGAGGGGCGTCGCGGAGAACCTCGGAAGCTACCGCAGCTACCCGCGGCTGGTCGGCGAGACGGGCGGCAAGGACTTCATCCTCGCGCACGAGAGTGCCGATCCCCAGGCGCTGGCCGTGGCCATCCTCCGGGGCGCGTTCGAGTACCAGGGCCAGAAGTGCTCCGCCGCCTCGCGGGCGTACATCCCTTCGTCGCTGTGGGACGACGTGCGGGAGCGGCTCGTCGCGATGACCCGGGAGCTCCGCATGGGCCCCCCGGACGACTTTCGCAACTTCGTGTGCGCCGTAATCGACAAGCCCGCGTTCGACAACATCGCCTCCTATCTCGAGTACGCGCGGGACTCGGAGGACACCGAGATCCTCGTGGGGGGCGGGTGCGACGACTCCACCGGGTACTTCGTCGAGCCGACGATCGTGGTAGCCGAGGATCCGCGGCACCGGCTGATGTGCGAGGAGATCTTCGGTCCGGTGATCACGATCCACGTGTACGACCCGAACCGGTGGGCGGAGACGCTCGAGCTGGTGGACACGACTTCGCCCTACGCGCTCACGGGGGCCCTGTTCGCGCGCGATCGGGACGCCATCCGCGTCGCGGGGGCGGCGCTGCGTCACAGCGCGGGCAACTACTACGTGAACGACAAACCGACCGGCGCCGTCGTGGGCCGGCAGCCGTTCGGGGGCGGCCGCGCGAGCGGGACGAACGACAAGGCCGGCTCGTGGCTCAACCTGGCGCGCTGGATCTCGCCACGCACGATCAAGGAGACGTTCGCGCCACCGACCGACTACCGCTACCCGTTCCTGGAGGCCGAGTGACGCGCGGAGCGCGCGAGGCGGCCGCCGCTCGCGGCCCCCGCTGGTCGGCCGCCACGGTCCCGGGACTGTTGCTGGTGGCCGGCCTGGCGGCCTGTGGTGGGGACGACGGGCCACCCCCGACGAGCCCCGAGGCGCTCGCCGGCGCGACGTACATGACCGAGGCGACGGCATCCGGTCAGGTCACCCTGGAGGACGGGGAGCTCCGACTCACGGGGGGCGGTACGGTGCAGCGGATCGCGCTCCAGGGATCCGCCCAGGGCGACCTCGACGGAGACGGGGAGGCCGACGCGGCGGCGGTCCTCGTCGAGGAGAGCGGGCTGGCCCGCATGCTCCGGCTTCACGCGCTGCTGGCGGACGGGGATTCCACCGTCGACGTCGCCACGCGCATGCTGGGCGACCGTTTCCAGTTGCGCTCCGTGTCCGTCGACGACGGGCTCGTCGAGGTCCGGCTCCTCACGCGGCCACCCGGCGCGCCGGTCCAGACGCGACCGACGGTCCCCACCCGACTGCGCTTCGCCCTCACGGATCGCGGCCTGAGGCCCGTGAACCCGCCGCTGCCACGTGAGGGCGAGGTGCGCACGGCGCGCACGCCGCCGACGTTGACCAGCAACCAGTGGAACCTGACCCGCGTCCAGGTCCACGAATGGAGCGCGGAGGCGAGCGCGTTCCGCCAGACGCCGTACCTGCGCTTCGCCGAGGAGCTGGGCGATGCCGGGACGATGACGGGCGAGCTGTCCGGACAGGCGGGCTGCAACCGGCTGTTCTCGAGCTTCGAGGCGAGCGCCGCGGGCTCGCTCCGGATCCACGCCCTGGCGAGCACGCGTCGTGCGTGCGCGGGCGACGTCATGGACCGCGAGCGGAGGCTGTTGGCGGCGCTGGGCGCCGCACGCGGCTATTCGATCACCGGCGACACGCTCGACATCGAGATCGACGGCGGCAGCTTGAGGTTCGCGGCCGGACCCGAGCTGTCCCCGCCCGAGCCCGCGCAGGACCTCGACGGGGAGGCACCGTCGGACTCGACGGGCGAACCGGGCGAACCGGGCGAGGCGCAGGGTCGGAGCGCCGGACGCCGGACCTGACGCGCCGCCCGGTCGCCCCGGGCCCCGGGGCGGCTCAGCTTCCCCCGCCGGCGGCCGCGTGCACCGCGAACGCCGCACCCTGCGGATCCATGCACTGCGCGACGAGATCCCCGCCCGGCACCTCCATGGGACCGTTCAGCACCTGGCCGCCCTCCTCCCGAACCGCCTCGACCGCCGCGTTCACATCGGGCACCATGGCGTACAGCATCCAGGCGGCGGGTCCGGGCACCTCGGGCGGCTTGTTGTACATGCCGCCCAGCGGAAACGAGCCGCGGCCGTACATCTGGTACATATTCCCTTCCCCCATGTCCATCGCGTCGGTCTTCACCCACCCGAACAGCTCGGAATAGAAACCCCACGCGGCCTCCCAGTCCGTCGTGGCGAGCTCGTGCCACGAGAAGCGGCCCTGCGAGGGCGGGGTCTCGTCCTCGGCGGGGGGGGTCGCCGGGGTGTATACCGCGAACACCGCCCCCTGCGGATCGCACACGCCGGCCATGCGTCCCACCGTCGGGACGTCCAGCGGTCCCCAGATCGGGCTCGCGCCCAGCTCGTTCGCGCGGGCCAACGTGGCATCGACATCCGGCGTCCCGATGTAGGCGAGCCAGTGCGGGGGCGCGCCCGCATCCACGGCCTCCCGGGGAAGCTCCATCACACCGCCCACGGGCGCCTCGTTCGCGGTCCACATCGTGTACGGGCTCTCGCCGCCCTCCCACTCCTGCGTTCCCCACCCCACCACGTCGGCGTAGAAGTCGATCGCCGAGCCGGGATCGCGGGTGAGAAGCTCGTACCACATGAAACGGCCACGGATGTCTGACATGGGATTCTCCTCGAGCTGGTGGGTGGTCGTGGTTGGAAGTCTCGTTCGTACCGAACATAAACCGAAAGTCGGGCCGGGGCCAGCCCCGCCTCCGGAACGTGACCGGCTCCCGCACGTATGACGATCGACGTCCCGTCGTTTCGACGGGGCCGGACACGTTGCGGTCGGCTCGTTTCGGTTTCACCAACCCGGTGCCCCGGCTAGATTGCGCACCCGTTTCCACCCGGTAGAGGAGCGTCGGCGCGATGGTCCGCTTCACGGACGAAGAGCTGCAGCGAAAGGTGCAGGAGGGCTTCATCGTCGAGTCCGAGGAGGACATGACGGAGGCCTACAAGAAGGCGCTCATCACGCAGCTCACCGTGCAGGGCGACACCGAGCTCATCAGCGCGCCCGCCTATTTCATGGCCGCCCGTGACGCCCCTTCGACGAACACCATGGTGTCGGCCACCGCGATCATCCAGGACGAGCTGGGCCACGCGAACATCGCCTACCGACTGCTCGAGGACCTGGGGGTCGACCGCCACTGGCTCCTGTACGAGCGGGATCCGGCGCGCTTCAAGCACCCGTACGGGTTCGACCAGCCGCTCGAGAACTGGGCCGAGCTGGTCACGGCGAACGCGCTGTACGACCGGGCCGGGATCACGCTCCTGGGGGACGTCCACCGGAACACGAGCTACGGGCCGCTCAAGCGCGGACTGGTCAAGGTGGGGATGGAGGAGAACTTCCACCTGCGGCACGGCGAGGTGTGGATCCGCCGCTTCGCCGAGGCCGGGGGGGCGGCCAAGGAGGCCGTGCAGCGCACGCTCGACTGGATGTTCCCCATGGGCGTCGAGTGGTTCGGGATGCCCGACGACAAGAAGCGCCACAACGCGCAGCTCGAGTTCAGGCTCAAGGGGATGACCAACGACCAGCTGCGCCAGACGTGGCTCAAGGCCGTCGTCCCGCTGTGCGAGGAGCTCGGCTACGACATCCCGGCGCACTACGACGCCGATCTCGATCAGGTCGAGCTCGAGTACGAGCTCCCCTGCCAGTACGACCCCGGGACGAAGCGCTGGCTGTTCGAGGAGACGCTGACCTGGGAGCAGGTGTTCGAACGCTGGAAAGCCCGTGGCCCCATGAACGAGCAGTACGTCGATTCGGTCAGGCGCAGCCGATACGACGTCGAGAAGCTGCTCGCGGCCTGACGTGACCGGCCGCGGCGCACGCGCGCCTTCCCGCCTCGGCCGCGGGCCGCTGTGGCTCGTGGTGGCAGCCATCGGTGGGTACGGGGCTGGCTGCGCCCCCTCCGATTCCGGCGCCGACGATGCCCGAAACGCGGCCGTCACGCCGGCGGCCGGCGCGCTCCCCGACACGGTGCGGATCGCCGACCCCGGGCTCCACCCGGAGGGCGTCGAGTACGACGCGGCCGGCGAGCGATTCCTCGTCTCCTCGGTGACGAGCGGGACGGTCACCGCGGTGGAGGACGATGGGACCCGCTCGGTGCTCGTCTCCGACCCCGACATCACGAGCTCGATCGGGATCCACATCGACCGCCCGCGCGACCGGCTGCTGGTGGCCAACTCGGACCTCGCCGTGCTGCAGGGCGAGAACGGGCACGCCCGGCTGGGCGCGTACGACCTCGAGACCGGGGAGCGGATCTTCATGGCCGAGCTCGGCGAGCTCGCCGGCGAGGGACGGCACTTCGCGAACGACGTCACCGTCGACGCGAGCGGGAACGCCTACGTGACCGACTCGTTCGCCCCGGTCATCTACCGCGTGTCCCCCGAGGGCGAGGCGACGGTGTGGGCGCGTGACGAGATCCTGGGCGCCGACGGGTTCGGGCTCAACGGTCTCGACGTGCACCCGGACGGGTACCTGCTCGTCGCCCAATCCGGCCGGCGGCAGCTCCTGCGCATCCCGCTCGACGATCCCACCGACATCCACGTGGTCGGGATCGCCGAGGCGTTCGGCGCGGACGGTCTCGTCCTCACGCCGGACGGCGACCTGATCGCCGTTGCCACCACGGGCGAGGGAGACGCGGCGCGCAAGGAGGTGCTGCGGCTGCGGAGCGCGGATGGCTGGGAGACGGCCCGTCTCGTATCCCGCGCGCCGGCCGCCGCCAACGCGACCACCGCCGCCTTGCGGGGCGACGCCGTGTACGTGGTGGATTCCCGATTCGCGGACATGGGTGGCGAGACGCCCGCTCCCCGCTTCGACATCGCGCGGGTGGACGTCCGATGAGCCAGCGCCTGCCGATCCTCGACCGTCCCGCTGACGGCGTCCGCTACGAGCGCGGGATGAACTTCGCGGCCGTGCTGCGCGAATCGCGGGGCGTCCGCGGCGACCTGCCCCCGCCGCCGGGCTTCGATCGCCCCGCGGACACCCTGGCGGAGCGGGCGCGGCGCGCGCTGTACGAGGTGTCGGATCCCGAGTTCCCGATCTCGGTGCTCGACCTGGGCCTCGTGTACGGCCTCGAGGCCGATGAGGCCACCGGGGACGTGACCGTGCGTCTGTCGTTCACGGCCACCGCGTGCCCGTGCATGGAGTTCATCGAGTGGGACGTGCGCGAGCGGCTGCTCGAGGAGCCGGGGGTGGGGGCGGTCCGCATCGAGGTCGTGTGGGATCCCCCGTGGACCACGGCGCGCATCACCGAGCGCGGACGCGACATCCTGCGCGCCGCCGGCGTCGCGGCATGACCGGCAACGGGGGGCGGGTTCGCCTGTCCGACGAGCGCATCTACGAGGTGTTCGCGCGAAAGGACCGTGCCGACCGCTTCGAGCACATCGGCACTGTGACGGCGCCCAACCCGGATCTGGCGCGCGTGTACGCGTGGCAGACGTACGACGAGGCGAAGTGGTTCGAGATGGCGGTCGCGCCGCGCGATGCGTTCACGGCCGTGAACCTCGCCCAGCGGCCGTTCACGCTGGGAGGGCCGCCGCCGGTCGGCGAGGGATCGCACGCCGACTCGGATTCACCGCCCGGATACGGAACGCCGAGCTGACCGACATGTCCTCCTCCCCCTCCAGCACGCCCTACAAGGCGGCCGACGACGTTCCCGCCGCGGTTCGCGACGCGCTCGGCGAGCTCCTGTTCACGCTGGCCGACAACAAACGCCTGCTGGGGATCCGCTATTCGGACTGGATCCTGGGAGCCCCCTCCGTCGAGGCCGGCATCTCGTGCTCGGCCATGGCGCAGGACGAGTGGGGACACGCCCGCATCGTGTACGCCATGCTCCGCGACTTCGGACGCGATCCCGAGGCCCTCGAGCACGAGCGCGACGCGCTCGAGTACCGGAACACGGAGCTCACCGATCGCGATGTGTCGTCGTGGCCGGAGGTCATCGCCCTCAACCTCCTGCTCGACACCGCGCTCACGATCACCTTCGAGGCGCTGCACGAGAGCCGTTTCGAGCCGATCCACTACAAGGTGCGGAAGCTGCTCGACGAGGAGCGCTACCACTTCGAGCATGCGCGCGGCTGGACCGCGCGGCTGGCCGAGACCCCGGCCGGCCGCGGCGCGCTCGACACCGCGTTCCGGGGGGCGTGGAACGCCTGCCTGTCCTCCTTCGGGCCCGACGACGATCCGGTCACGCGCGAGCTGGCGAACGAGGGGATCCTCTCCGGGGACGCGGCCGCCATGCGCCGGTCCTGGCTGGCCCGCATCGGACCCATCCTCGAGGCCGCCGAGCTGGATCTCGTCCGGCGCCAGGACGGCGAGTGGGATAGCACGCTCGAAATGGAGTGGAGCGGCTGGTCGCCCGAGCGCCGGCGCGCCGAGGAGGGCGGCCCCGACGAGGACACGCTGGCCAGGGTGAGGGGCGATCGAAACCGCTCGCTCCTCATGGACTGACGTGCGGGCGACCGACGACCGGCCCGCCGACACGGGGGAGGGAGAGCGCGGGGAGGCACCGCGTACGGGGAACCGGGCCCCCCACTCGCGTGTGGACGACACGCTCCACTCCGACGCGCTCCCCGAGTCGGTGCGCTGCCCGTTCTGCGGGGGCGAGGAGACCGAGCAGTTCGCGGCGTTCGGCGGGCAGGCGTCGACGAGCCAGTACTACTGCCGTCCGTGCCGGAGCGTGTTCGAGTTCCTGCGCTGGCGTTGACCTGGGTCACGGCGCACGAGGACGGCGTCCGGCTCACCATCCGGGTCCAGCCGCGGGCCGGCCGCACAGGGGTCGCCGGGGTCCACGGCGACGCGCTCGGGATCCGGCTCTCCTCACCCCCTGTGGACGGCGCCGCCAACCGCGAGCTGGTGGCGTTCCTCTCGAGGGCCCTCGGGCGCCCGAAATCGGCCATCGCCATCGAGCGCGGCGAGAAGGGGCGGCGGAAGAGGGTCCTCGTGCGGGGGATCGCCCCGCAGGAGGTCCTCCGGGCGCTGTCGCCCCGCTAGAGCGTCGAGGGGGGCTCGCACCGCCCCGTTCCCGACCGACCGCCTGGTGGGCGGTAGCGCCGCGTCAGTTCCGGATCGCCGCCACCGGATCGACGGTCGCGGCCCGCCGTGCCGGCCCGAGGCTGGCGACCCCACCCGCAAGCAGGAGGATGACGGTCACCGCGATGTAGGTGATCGGATCGTTCGGCGTCACGCCGTACAACAGGCCGGCGACCAGCCGGCTCGCCGCCAGCGCTCCAAGCAACCCGATGGCCGTTCCGGTGCCCACCAGCCGGAGTCCCTGCCAGACGATCAGGCCGATCGCGTCCGAGCCGCGTGCACCGAGCGCCATCCGGATGCCGATCTCGCGACGACGCGCGAGGGCTCGCTGGACCAGCAGACCGAACAGCCCCACGGTGGCGAGCACCAGCGCGAGGACGGCGAAGTAGGCGAGCACCGACGCGTAGAAGCGAGGCTCCGCGACCGACTCGGAAAGCAGGTCCCGCATGGTGGAGACGTCGGCGAGCGGGAGCTCGGGATCTAGATCGCGCACCGCCGCGCCGATCTGCGCGGCGATCGCCGCCGGGCTCGCCGAGGATCGCACGATGAGGAAGAAGAACGGCGTCTCCATCTGGGCCTGCGGCGCGTAGAACATGGGCGGCGCGTCGACGCGCGGGCCGGCGTGTCGGACATCTTCGACCACACCCACGATCTCTCGCATGATCGGCGGCCCGAACAGGGTGCGCGCTCGATCGCCGATCGGCGATCGGCCCGGGAAGACCGCGCGGGCGAACGACTCGCTCACCACCGCGACGGGCGGAGCGCCCGCGTCGTCGGAGGGGCGAAACGTCCGGCCCTCGACGAGCCCGATGCCGAGCGTCCGGAAGTAGTCGGACGTCACGGTCGTGAACTCCGTCGATGATGGCCTCTCGGCGTCGGCCGCGCGCTCGACCTGCACGGGCGAGGTCATCGACGACCCGGCCAGGGGGAGATTCCGCGCCAGGGCCGCGCTCTCCACCCCGGGCAGCTCGCGCGCGCGCGCCACGAGCGCCGTTTGAAAGGCGGCCCTGGCCGCGGGCGTGTCATAGCGATAGTCGGGCAGGCTGACGTGGAAGGTGGTCACCCCGTCGGCATCGAGACCCGTATCCACGGCCACCAGGCTCGCGAAGCTCCGGATCAGTAGGCCCGCGCCGACGAGGAGCACCACCGTCAGGGCCACTTCGGAGACCACGAGGCCGTTCCAGACGCCCCGATCCCGCCGATCGCCAGCGCCGGCATGCCCCTGTCCGAGCGCGGACGACACGCGCACGCGCCGCGCCTGGAAGAGCGGGGCGATGGTAGCCACGATCGCCGTGAACAGGGTGATCCCGATGGCGAAGGCCAGTACGCGCCCATCCAGCGTCAGGCTGGCGGTCTCGGGCAGCTCGCGCGGGCTCAGCGCCATCAGGATGTCGATCTCCCACCCGGCGAGCAGGACGCCCAGGAGAGCTCCCGCCCCCACGACCACCAGCGATTCGACGAGAAGCTGCCCCGCCAGCCGCTCGCCACGGGCGCCCAGGGCGCGCCGGATGGCGAGCTCGCGTCGTCGCCCTCGCGTCTGCGAGAGGAGCACCACGCTCACGTTCAAGCAGGCGATGAGTAGGAAGACGATCACGCACCCGAACAGGATCCACAGGGGAGCGCGGACTTCCCGCACCAGCGTATCGCGCAGCGAGGAGACGGTCGTGCCCCAGCCCTCGAGCTCCGGTTCGGCACGCATGATCGCCGTCAGCCGTGCCCGCGCCTCGGCGGCGGTCACGCCCGCCGAGAGCCGCCCGATTACGGACAGGAAGCGTGCGCCCCTGATCGACGACCAGGATCGCGAGCCCGGGTCCCCGAACAAGGGAACCCAGGCGGCCACCCGGCCCGGATAGTCGAACCGCGGCGGCGCCACCCCGACGATCTCGACGGTCCGGTTCCCGAATCGGACCGTCCGCCCAACCACCTCCGGGTCGGCACCGAACGTGCCCCGCCACAGATCGTACCCGATCACCGCGACAGGAGGGGCTCCCACGACATCGTCGGCCGGTTCGAGACCGCGGCCGAGCGCCATGGCGACGCCGAGAACTCGGAAGAAGCTCCCCTCGACGCTCGCCGACTCGATCTCGAGTGGCCCCTGGGGGCCGACGTAGTCGAGCGATCCCTCGGTGTACGCCGACAGCCCATCGAAGAGATCCGGGGTGCCCTGCCACTCGCGAAACGTGATGCCGGACGTCCGCGTGTCCGATCCGCTCGCCATCTGGCGCTCGCTCACGTGCACGAGGTCCTCCTCGTGCGCGAAGGGGAGCGGGCGGAGGAGCACGCCGCTCACCACGCTGAACACCGCGGTGGCGGAGCCGATACCGATACACAGTACGAGGAGCAGGATGGTGGAGGTCGCGCGTCTGCGTCCCCAGAAGCGGAGTGTCCAGCGGAGATAGGATCGTAGCATCGTGTCTCTCACGGGCTCGTGCTGTCACCCCGGAGGGGCGGCGCGGCGCTCAGGACCCGTGATGGTTCCGGGGAAGACCCGTGCCACACGGGAAACCCGGCCCGCACGGCACGCAAGTCATGTCGTGGGAATCACTTGCATCCGTGCGGGCGAGGCCGGCGCGCGCGTGAGCGGCGTGCGTCCGTGGGATCTCCTGTCCGCCCGCGGACAGCGTCGGGGCGGCTACTCCGCCTCGCGCCGGACGAAGCCCTCCAGCGAGATCGTGTACGCGCGCTCGTCCGGCAGGTAGCACGGCGCGGTTCCGTCCGGCTCGGTGGGCGGGTCGCTCACGAGGGCCGCGTCGAGGCGGACCCCGAGCGCCGTCAGATTCCCGTCGGGATCCACGGTGGTGCAGGTGGCGACGCGTCCGCTCCCGAGCTCGGCCGGCTCGCCGGCCTGTGTCGCCTCCGAAGCCGGGGCAGATTCCGGCGAGCAGGACACCATCGTCAACGAGAGGCCGGCGGCAAGCGTCCCGAGTGCAGTACGAGGCATCGCGAGCAGCGGATTCCGCCAGCGCCCGCTCGCCGGCCCGGGGCGCCGGGCCCTAGAATCCGGCATGTTCGAACCATCCGCCTACCTCGACCGGGTCCCCCCGCTGGCGCCGCACGTCGCGGCGCTCCGCGCGTATCACGAAGGGAGGCACGACGCCCACACGCGCGTGCGCAGCAGCCTGGGGGAGGACGAGGAGCTGCCGGCCGGGATCTTCTTCCGGGCGGGGGACGACCTCTTCCCCTGGGAGCGGTACGCGCTCGAGCTGGCCCGCGGATCGGTCCTCGACCTGGGAGCGGGCACCGGCGTCCACTCGCTCGAGCTCCGGACCCGGGGCCTCGACGTGCTGGCGGTGGAGAACGAGGCCGGGCTCGTCCGGATCATGCGCGAGCGCGGGGTCGCACGTGTGGTGCGCGCCGACTTCCGGCTGTGGGCCGCGGGGCGTGCGGACACGGTGCTCATGCTGATGAACGGCATGGGGCCGACCGGCACACTCGCGGGTCTCGACCGCTTCCTGTCGCACGCATCCGGGCTTCTGACACCCGGCGGCCAGCTCCTGGTCGACATCGCCGAGGCGCTCCCGGAGCACGGCGCCGCGCCCGCCGATCTGCCCCGCACCGGCCCGTATGCGGGGGAGGCGTGGATCGAGCTCGGGTTCGACGGGGCGGTCGGACGGCCGTTCCGCGAGCTGTACGTCGACTACGAGACCTTCGCGCGGCACGCGTCCGACGCCGGCTGGGCCGTGGGGGTCGCGTTCGAGGGCGAGGCGGGCGCCTTTCTGGTCCGGCTCACGCCAGCGTGATCGGGGATCCCGGACGAGATCCGGATGGCCTCGAGACGCGTCTCGCGGGCGTCGCGGAGGTCGCCCCACCGGCCGTTCCGCCGCGCGCCGCGGTCGAGATCGGGCGCTCGCGGGATGGGCGGCCGGTTCTCGCGGCCCGCTTCGGCCGCGGCCCCGTGCGCATCAGCCTCCTCGGCGGCTGCCACGCCGACGAGCCGGTCGGTCCGCGGCTCCTGTGGCGTCTGGTCGCGGCTCTCGAGGAGCTCGACCGGGACGATCCGGCACTCGCCGGGCTCGAGTGGTGGATCCTCCCCCACATCAACCCGGATGGGGCGGCCCGCAACGCCGCCTGGCAGCGCGTCGGCACGCCCCGCTTTCGGCTGTCGGAGTACCTGTCGAGCGCCGACCGCGAGGCGCCCGGCGACGACATCGAATTCGGGTTCCCGCGGGGCCCATCGGACGCGGACGCCCGACCCGAGCCCGCCGCGGCGGCCGCCTGGTGGGCGACGGCCGACGGTCCGTTCGACGTCCACGCGACGCTCCACGGGATGGCCTTCGCCGCCGGCCCCTGGTTCCTGCTCGAGCCCGCCTGGGTGGATCGCGCCGAACCGCTGATGCGCCGCTGCCGGAAGCGGGTGGCCGAGCTCGGCTATCGCCTCCACGACGTCGAGCGGCTGGGCGAGAAGGGGTTCCGCCGCATCGGGCGCGGGTTCGCCACGCGGCCCGACTCGTCCTCGATGCGGGCCCACTTCCTGGCGCGCGGCGACCTGGAGACGGCCGACCGCTTCCGGCCCAGCTCGATGGAGCACGTGCGCTCGCTGGGCGGCGACCCGCTCACCCTCGTGTCCGAGATGCCGCTGTTCCTCCTCCCCGGCGTGGGCGAGGAGCTCGGTCCGCCCGACCGGGCGGCCGAGCGCTGGCGAGGGCGCATCGCGGCATGGACGTCCCGGGCGGCCGCGGGAGAAGAGGCCGCGGCGATCGATGCCGAGGCGTACGACGCGGGGCTTCGGTCGATGCCGATCGCGGACCAGATGCGGCTCCAGTGGACCCTCATCGCGGCCGCGATCGACCTCGTCGCGTCCTCGCGCCCGGATGCGTCCTAGCCCCAGAACAGGAGCCGCACCGCGAAGGCGAGCACCGTCACGGTCACCACGTTCCGGATGAAGGCGTGCCCCTTGAGCACCGCCAGACGGACGCCGATGAGCGCACCGACCAGGTTCCCGGCGGCCAGCGCAAGGCCGATCGTCCAGTCGACCAGCCCCCCCGCAGCGAAGATCGCGAGCGAGATCGGCGTGTAGGCCAGCACGAGGAGGACCTTGAGCGCGTTCCCTCGCACGAGGTCGAGCCCGGCGAGCGTGATCACGCCGAGGAGCACGAACCCCACGCCCGCCTGGATGAACCCGCCGTACACGCCGGCGGCGAAGAACGCGGCGACGAGCGCCACACGCCGGCTGCCGGACCGCTCCCCTCCGGCCGCTCCGCCCCCGTTCCGATGGCGGCCGAGCGGGTTCCATACCGTCCACAGCGCGATCAGGACCATCACGAGCGCGAGGATGCGCCGAAACGAGCTGTCGTCGATCAGCACCGCGAGCCAGGCGCCGAGCGCGGCGCCGCTCACCGCGGGGACGACCGCCACCGGGATCCAGCCACGCTCGATGAGCCGGTGACGCTGGAAGCCCCACACGGCGGCCACGTTCTGGACGAGGATGGCGACGCGGTTGGTCCCGTTGGCCACCGTGGGCGGAAGTCCGAGGAAGATCATCACGGGCAGGGTGAGGAGCGAGCCGCCCCCGGCGAGGACGTTGAGGATCCCGGCCACGACGCCGACCGTGAACAGGAGCCCCGCCCTCGCCCCGAGTCCCATGCGCCCTCCCCGCGCCGGTGCCCCGTTTCAGAACCGGTACACTCGATCTGCAACCGTTTGGCGACTCCCGTCGTCGTACTGGATGAAGCGACGGGGCGTGACACCGGGACCGACATTCCGGATGTCACACGCGAAACTTTCAGACGTTCAGAATCGTCAGAGAGCACGAGGAAGGAAACCCCGCGGAGGCCGCCCGACGACCGACGCGTTCAACAGGATAGATCGATATGATGGAGAAAAAGGCTCGGATCGCGATCGCGGCGTCGCTGGCGTGGATGGCCATGGCCACGTTCCTGATCCTCGGTACGCACGGCCCGGCCCTCGCGAAGGGCGGCGCGGCCGTAGACACGGGGCGCGAGGCCCCCGCGGCGGCTTGGAAGGCCCTCCCGGCACACGGGGTGGACGCGAGGATGCAACCCGACGCCGAGGTGCAGTGCTGACGCGGGATCCCGGGCGCGTACCCGCCTCGCGCACGCCGGGCTGAGGCCGGTTCGGGACTCCCGGATCGGCCTTTTTTTCATTCTCTCCTGCTCTCGCTCCCCCGGAGCCGCCATTCCCACCCCTTGAATCCCTCGGGCCTCCGCCGCCAGGCTGAGGCTGCGCCGTCGTGCATCCGCGACGGAGCTCCAGCCGGCCGGCCGATCACCACTCGACAGGGGGGACACGTGGACTCAATCCAGCTCGATACCGTCGTCCAGCAGCTCAGCAGCCTGATCACCTACTGGGGACTTCGGGTCCTGGGCGCGATCGTCGTGTTGTTCACCGGGCGGGCCATCGCCCGCCGGGCCCGGAACGGCATCCGGCACGTGTTCGAGCGCCGGGAGGCCGACCCGACGCTGGTGCCGTTCGTGTCGGGCCTTCTCTACTGGATGGCGATCGGGCTCGTGCTGATCGCCGTGCTCGGTCTGTTCGGGATCCCCACGGCTTCGTTCGTGGCAGTGCTCGGGGCCGCAGGGCTGGCGGTGGGGCTCGCGCTCCAGGGGACGCTGTCGAACTTCGCGGCCGGCGTCATGCTGCTCCTCTTCCGGCCCTTCCGTGTGGGTGATTTCGTCGGCGCAGGCGGCGTTGAGGGGAAGGTGAAGGAGATCGGCATATTCTCCACGATCCTCGACACCCCCGACAACATCCGGGTCGTGGTGCCCAACGCCGAGGTATTCGGAAACGTGATCCGGAACTACACGGGGAACGAGGTCCGCCGCATCGATCTCGTGGTGGGCGTCGGGTACGATGACGACCTGGCGGCGGCGCGGGAGGCCCTCGCCGGCGCCGTGGGCGACACGGACGGCATCCTCGCCGACCCGGAACCCGTGATCGAGGTGCACTCGCTCGGCGACTCGTCGGTGAACTTCGTCGTCCGTCCGTGGTGCGCCACGCCCGACTACTGGAAGATCCGCTGGGACCTCACTCGACGCGTCAAGGAGAGGGTCGAGGCGGCCGGCTGCTCGATCCCCTTCCCGCAGCGCGACGTTCACCTGTTCCAGGAAGGCTCGACGGCGGCCTGATGAGGGCCCGGGATCGCTGGATCCGCTGGTATTACCTGGGCACACCGTTGTTCGCGGCGCTCGACGTGGCACGCAACGTGTCGATCCGCGCGGCCGGGATCGCGAGCCCGGTGGGCCGACTGGCATACTATGCGTTCGCGTTCGCGTGCGGGATGCTCCTCCGCTACCGCCCCCGCTGGGCGCCGCTGATCGGGATCGGCGAGAGCTCCGCCAACCTGTTCCTGGTTCTGTTCTCGGTCCTCGGGCCTCTGTTCTCCCTGCCGGCCCGGGTCGCCGAGGGAGCCAACCCCGAGTTCGCCTTCGGTCCGGGCCGGATGGTAAACGTCCTCTTGTCCGGAGCCGTCCTCATCTGGAGCTTCCAGGGGAACGTGGCGCGCCTCGGGTCGCGCCGGCGGACCGGGACCGAGAGGTGACATATGGGGATTCGAGCGTTGAGCGGCGTCATCTTCACGCGCGGGGCCCGCACTGGAACGGCCACCATCCGCTTCCGCCCGCACGCCGCCATGGTCGACGGCGAGGGGGTCGTGGACGAGATGATGGAGGCGGGTCCGGATGGCGAATTCATTTCCATCCCCTGCAAGCACGTCGCCCTCCGGCAGCTCACGCAGCTCGCGCGCCCGTCGCCACACGGCTCCAGCGTGACGTTCGCGATCGACGATGAGATCGCCCCGGATCGGCTCACGATCGAATGGCGGACCGAAGGCGACACTGGGTTCATGAGCGAGATCTCCTACCTGGTGATCGGGGACGTGGCCGAGGCGTGAGCGAGCGGGCGAATCCCACGGGCCGCTGCGCCCGTACTGTGAGGGGAGCGTGCGGGGGGACGACTACGCGTAGCCTGTATCGGAGGTGATCATGGGACTCCTGTTATGGGCCCTGTTCGGGCTCATCGCCGGGGCGCTGGCCAAGTGGATCATGCCCGGCGAGGATCCGGGCGGGTGGTTCAAGACCATGCTCGTCGGCGTCGGCGGAGCGTGGATCGGCGGGTTCCTCGGCTCGATCCTCGGGCTCGGGAGCATCACCGGGTTCAACCTGGTCAGCATGGCGCTCGCGGTGGCGGGCGCGTGTCTCCTGTTGTGGGTGTTCCGGAAGATGAAGTCGGACTGACCCTCGAGTCGCATCGCGGCTTCCGGCGGCCTCCGCGAGACACCCCGGGGGGGCCGTCTTCATGTTAGGTTGCGCTCCATGAGCGCCGAGCGACCCCTCGACTTCATCCGCCAGATCGTGGCGGACGACGTGGCCTCCGGCACGCACGGCGGCCGCGTGCTCACGCGGTTCCCACCCGAGCCCAACGGGTACCTCCACATCGGGCACGCGGCGGCCATCTGTCTCGACTTCGGGGTCGCCGAGGAGGTCGGCGGACGGACGACGCTCCGCATGGACGACACGAACCCCACCACCGAGGACCCGGCGTTCGTGGAGGCGATCGCCGAGGACATCCGGTGGCTCGGGTTCGAGTGGGAGGGCGACATCCGGTACGCCTCGGACTACTTCGAGGCGCTGTACCGGATGGCGGAGCGCATGATCGAGGACGGCTTCGCGTACGTGGACAGCCTGTCCGAGGAGGAGATTCGGGCCTACCGGGGCACCGTGACCGAGCCCGGCCGGCCGAGCCCGTATCGGGAGCGGAGCGTGGAGGAGAACCTGGATCTCCTTCGCTGCATGCGGGCCGGCGAGTTCGAGGACGGATCGCACGTGCTGCGCGCGAGGATCGACCTCGCCGCCTCGAACATGAAGATGCGCGACCCGCTCATGTACCGGATCCGTCACGCGCATCACTACCGGACCGGCGACGAATGGCCGATCTACCCCATGTACGACTGGGCGCACGGCCAGTCCGACGCGATCGAGGGGATCACGCACTCGTTCTGCACGCTCGAGTTCGACAACAACCGTGAGCTGTACGACTGGTTCATCGAGCACACCCGGCCGTCCGCGTCGGGGCTCGACGAGGTACCCGGGGCCGAAGGCGGGGGCGGGGACGAGCTCGGGTCGTGGAACCCGCGTCCACGCCAGTACGAGTTCGCGCGGCTCAACCTCGACTACACGGTGGTGAGCAAGCGGAAGCTCAAGGCGCTCGTGACGGGGGGGCACGTGGACGGGTGGGACGATCCGCGCATGCCCACCCTGGCCGGGCTGCGGCGGCGGGGCGTGACCCCGGAGGCGATCCGCATCTTCATCGACCAGGTGGGGATCGCGAAGGCCGACAAGCGGGTCGACATCGGAACGTTCGAGTACGCGATCCGCGAAGCGCTCAACACTGTGGCGCCGCGCGTGCTGTGCGTGCTCGACCCCCTGCGGGTGGTGGTGGAGAACTTCCCGGAGGCCGAGGTCGAATGGTCGGACGCCCCGTACTTCCCGCACGACGTCGAGAGCCCGCCCGGCGATTGGCCGGATACCCGGAGGATCCCGTTCACGCGCGAGCTCCTCATCGAGCGCGACGACTTCCGCGAACACCCGCCCGGGGGCTTCCGCCGGCTCGCGCCGGGTCGCGAGGTGCGGCTGCGACATGCGTATTTCCTCCGCTGTCGTGACGTCGTGCGCGACGCCGCGGGCGAGATCGTGGAGCTGCGCTGTACGTACGACCCCGAGACCCGCGGCGGCTCGGCGTCCGACGGCCGCAAACCCGCCGGCACCATCCACTGGGTGTCGGCGACCGAGTCGCTTCCCGTCGAGGCGCGGCTGTACGACCGGCTGTTCGCTGACCCCGATCCGTCCGGCGATCGCCGCGAGTTCCTCGCCCATCTGAACCCCGATTCGCTCGTCCGCATGACGGACGCCCGCATCGAGCCGAGCGTCGCGGGCGACCCGCCCGGGACGCACTACCAGTTCGAGCGACAGGGTTACTTCGTGCGCGATGAGGGCGACACGGGGAACGGCGAGCGCCTCGTGTTCAATCGGACCGTCGCGCTGCGAGACACGTGGAGCCGGAGGGCCGTGGACGGCGCGGGCGCGGGCGATTCGGCCACCGCAGTCGTCCGGGAGCGCGGGCCGCGCGACCGGGGTGCCGTAGCGGATGACGACGGTCCGATCGGCGAGGACACGGGGCGGGCCGAGCGTGACCGGGCGCGGGCCGCATCCGCCGAGCTGGCGGCCCGCTACGAGCGCTACCGAACCGAGCTCGACCTGTCCGAGGACGCCGCCGATCTCCTCAGCGGAGATCTCGCGACGGCGGATTACTTCGAGGCCGCCTCCGGCGGTGCGGCGGATGCGCGCGCCGTGGCCAACTGGCTCATCCACGAGGTCCGCGGCGCCACCGACGGGCACGTGACGGAGACGAGGCTCGCGCCCGAGGCGCTGGCCGCCCTCGTGACGCTGGTCGAGACGGGGACGGTGTCGCGTCCCGTGGCCAAGGAGCTGCTGCCGCGGCTCGTGGAGTCGGGCGGCGACCCGGCCGAGATCGTCGAGCGCGAGGGCCTGGGACGGATCGAGGACTCGGGCCGGATCGAGTCGGTCGTCGAGCGCGTCCTGTCCGAGCACCCGGCCGAGGTGGCGCGCTACCGCGAGGGGCAGAGCGCGCTGTCGGGCTTTTTCATCGGACAGGTCATGCGGGCCACCGAGGGCCGGGCCGACCCCGGGGTGGTGCGGGAGCTCGTCGAGGAGAAGCTCGGTTGACCGCCGTGGCCACGAGTCGCTCGATCGCGATCGCGTGCGTCGCCCTGGCCGGCGCCGCGCGTCTGTCGGCCCAGGAGCCCGAGCGGGTCGTTCCGCTCCGCGAGCTCATCGTGAGCGCCACGCGCACCGAGACCGAGCTCCGCGACGTCCCGGTCAACGTGACCGTCGTGTCGCGCGAGCAGCTCCGGCTCTCTTCCGCCCGCACGCTCGAGGACGTCCTCCTCCAGATCCCGGGGGTCACGTTCGGCCGCAACGTGCAGGCGGCGAGCGCCCACCCGTCGTGGCAGGCCGTGGCGCTCCGCGGGCTCGGCGGAACGGCGGCCAGCCGCACCCTCGTGATGGTGGACGGCGTGCCGCTCAACGACCCGTATTTCGGCTGGGTGCGCTGGAGCCAGATCCCCGTCGAGGCCATCGAGCGGGTGGAGATCGTGCGCGGCGGCGGCTCTACCCTGTGGGGGGGCCAGAGCCTCGCCGGCGTGATCCACGTCATCACGCGCTCTCCGCGGGCGGCGGGCCTCACCGCCGCCGTCGAGGGGGGCAGCCTGTCGACCTTCCGCGGCGATGCGCTCGCCGCGTTCGGTTCCGGGCGCGTGTCCGGGTTCGTCGGGGGAGAGTACCTCGACACCGATGGCTACATCCTCACGCGCGAGGACCAGCGGGGCGCGATCGACGTCCCCTCTTCCGAGGACCACGTGGCCCTCCGGGGCAAGGTCGAGGTCGACGCGTCCGAGTCCGTCCGCCTCCTCGCCCAGGGTGGATACTTCGATCAGGACAAGATCAACGCGACGCTCCTCCGGCCGAACTCGACCGAGGCCGGATTCGGACACGTCGGGGTCCGGCTGGGGATCGACGACCGCTCGCGCTGGGCGTGGAACCTGTACGTCCAGTCGCAGACGTACACGAACGCCGTGGCCTCCGAGGACGCGACGCGCGACACGGAGGAGCCGTCGCTCAGCCAGTTCGACGTCCCCTCCTCGGGGGTCGGCACCAACCTGCAGTGGAGCGGGGCCGGGCTGGGTGCGCACGACGTCACCGCTGGGGTCGACTTCCTGCGCACGACGGGCGAGGCGTTCGAGGACTTCCTGTACGTCGACGGGGCGTTCCAGAACCGCCGCCACACCGGGGGCGATCAGATCCTCGCGGGCGTGTTCGCCCAGGATCGGATCGCGATCGGCGAGCGCTGGGAGGTCCAGGGCGGCCTGCGGCTCGACGTGTGGCGGAGCTACGGGGGCTTCCGGCGCATCTCGACCATCGACGACGGCGAGCTGTCGGTCGACTCCAGCTTCGCCGACCGAACCGCGGTCCAGCTGAGCGAGAACGTGGGCGCGCGCCTGCGCATGTCCGATCGCGTGTCGCTGCGCGGGAGCGCGTACACCGGCTTCCGAGTCCCGACGCTGAACGAACTCTACAAGCCCTTCCGGGCCGCGGGCGGGATCGTGACCGAAGCCAACGCCGACCTCGACCCCGAACGCATGATCGGGGCGGAGATCGGCGTCGACTACCAGCTCGGCGTCCGCTGGCTCGCGCGGCTCACCGGGTTCTGGGCCCGCGTGAGCGACGCGATCTTCGATGCCACCATCCAGGTGGTCGACCAGGGGCAGGTGGTCGCGCCGTGCGGGTTCGTGCCCGCCGGTGGCGCCTGCCGCCAGCGGAGCAACGTGGGGACCGTCCGGACGATCGGCACCGAGGCCCACGTCGAGTACCGGCCCGGCGGCACGTGGCTCGTGGGCGCGTCCTACGACGTCACCCCGAGCGAGATCGTGGAGGCCGCGAACCGGCCCGAGATCGAGGGCAACCGATCGGTCCGCACCCCGACGCACCAGGGCACGCTGCGGCTGGGCTACCTCGACGCGTCGACCCTCGAGGCCGTGGTGACCGCCACGTACAACGGCACCCGGTACGAGGACGACGAGAACGAGGCGCAGATCGACGACTCGCTCCTGTTCGACCTCCGGCTCCGGCGGCGGCTCACCCCGCGGCTCGAGGCGTTCGCCTCGGTCCGCAACCTGTTCGACACCGCGGCCGAGGTGGGCCACGAGATCGGCGGCCTCGTGCGGGTGGACGCGCCGCGGACGTTCAGCGCCGGGCTCCACGTACGGCTGGGCGAGGGGCTGCGGTAGGGAGCTCCGAACCACGCCCCGGCCGATCGCGATTCTGCGTGTTGCAGGCTACCGGGCCGTCTCACCGCGGGCGGCACCGTCCGGGTTCGGCGACCGACGTTCATGATCTCGCCGTCGGGGGCGCGCGTCACACGGACGACGCTCGCGCCGCAGGCCGGCCTGCGGGACGATTCACGTGAAACGCGCGTCCCGTCCTCGTGCTCCGCGCGCTCCGCCACCAGGTCGATCGCGTCCGCGCGCCGCGTCCGGGGTGACTTCCGCAGCGTCAGTACG
>CAZCLY010000022.1:0-73639 GCA_964499635.1 uncultured Gemmatimonadota bacterium
GGGGGGGGGGGGGGGTGGGTGGGGGGGGGGGGGGGGGGGGGGGGGGGGGGGGGGGCCCCGCCCCCCCCCCCCCCCCCGCCCCCGCCTTCGCACCATCAGCGACCAGCGGAAGAACTCGCAAACGACGATGGGGAGTGATTCGGACTATGAATAAAAAGCTGACTTTGCCAGCGATTGCGTTCGCGCTGGCGTTCGGCTTTGTCGGGTGTGACCTCGCGGTCACGAACCCCAACAACGCCGACCGCTCGCGGGCGCTCGCCTCGCCAGGCGACGTCGAGACGCTGATCAGCTCGTCCTACGTCTCCGGGTATTGGTACCAGGCCGAGTACTATCGTGGGCTGGGTCCTGCGCTCGAGGTAATGTCCAACCACGGAAGTGCCTCGTGGGGGAACTTCGGCATGAACGACGCCGGCCGCGAGCCACGCGAGCCGCTCATGAACCAGAGCTCGTACGCCTACAGCTACATCTTCGAGCGGCCGTGGACGTACAACTACCTCGGTATCTCGGGCGCCACGGATGGCATCAAGGCGCTCGACGGCGGAATCGAGATCGGGGCCGGCGGCCAGGACAACGCGCGGGCCCGGACGTTCGCCACGTTCATGCAAGGGCTGGCCCACTGCTCGCTCGCGCTCCAGTACGACAAGGCGTTTCTGGTGGATGAGACCACGGATCTCGAGTCGGACCTGGGTTCCGTGCCGTACGATGAGGTGATGAGCTTCGCGCTCCAGAAGCTCGACGCCGCCGTCACCATGGCGCAGGGAAGCTCGTTCACCCTGCCGGACACGTGGTTCAACGGAAGGGCGCTCACCAGCGCGGAGTTCGCCGCGCTCATCCGGGGCTACAGGGCCCGCTGCCGCGCCAACGTGGCGCGAGATCCGTCCGAGCGGGCCGGCGTCGACTGGAACGCGGTGAAGACCGATGCGGCCGGCGGGCTCGGCGACTTCATCCTGGAGATGGAGGAGACGGGTCCCTGGTGGTCGGACATCAAGTACCAGGGCTGCGGCTCCGAGGAGGGCACCTGGTGTCGAATGCACCTCGACTTCGCCGGTCAGGGCGATGTGTCGGGGAACTACCAGGCCTGGCTCGCCATCCCGCTTACTCAGCGGCTGCCAAAGGATCTCACGATCCCGGATCAGCGCTGGCCCCAGACCAACGTGGACGGTGAGATCGGGCCGACGAAGACGAGCATATTCACGCAAGGGTATTTCGAGTACGTGTCGACCGATCCGTTCCCCGCCTCGCGGGGCACGTATCGCTGGTCGCACTACGGCTCGAACCACTACGAGGACTACGTCGAGACGGCGGGGGCCCACGGGCCGGTGCCCGAGATGCTGCAGTCGGAGATGGACCTCCTCCAGGGGGAGGCCGCGCTCGAGCTGGGCGACATCCCGACGGCGGTGGCGATGGTCAACAAGACCCGCGTCGCCCACGGCGGGCTGCCGGCAGTGGTGGATGGCGGGACGGTGCCCGGCGGAGCCAACTGCGTGCCCCGCAAGCGGTTCGACCCGGCCGGCACGTGCGGGGACCTGCGGGACGCGCTCCAGTGGGAGCATTACAACGAGCTCTTCCAGCTCTCGAGCGGCCTGACGTTCTTCTTCACGCGACGTCAGGGAGAGTTGCCGGCAGGGACGGCGCTCCATTCTCCGATCCCCGCCGCGGAGCTCGAAGTGCTCCAGCAGGATATCTACACCTTCGGAGGCCAGCCCGGTTCGCCGGGTTCGGCGGGTCAGCCTTCGCTGAGCGTAGCGGGGGCCGGGAACGATCTGGATCGAGTGTTGCAGCGAGTGACGCGGACGCTCGAGGTGTACGATGAGCTGCAGCGGGAGGGCGCGGCCGGCAAAGCTGCACTGCGGGTGCGCTAGGAACGAATCCGTGCGATCCGGGGCCGGAAACGGCCCCGATCCTCGGCCCCGGCGCGGGACGCTCCCCGCTCCGGGCAGGACGGAGAGCCGTCGCGTCGCGCGGCGGCTCTCTGTCGTTACGGTCGGTGGGAGGGTCCCACACGGCCCTGTGGGACGGTCGGACGCGTCAGGGTCGGCCCGTGTGGAACGTTACCTCATGCCGGCGTGTGGTGTCCGAGGGTGCAGGGAACGGGCCGTCGGGCAGCGGGTAGCACGACGGTGGCGAATCTTCCCCGGCCGCGCATGGTCTGCGTCGGGGCACCGGTTGTTGAGCGAGGAAGAGAGCATGAGGAAGGGCAGTCTGAGCGCAATGGCCGTGGTGGCCATCTCCATCGGCCTCGCGGGGTTCATGGGGACGGGGTGCGGCCTGTCGACAAACGGCGGGGTCGTCGATCCCACCGAGCCCCCCGATAGTACGGGTGGGCCGGGGAAGACCCTCGTGGTTCCGAACGATGGATCGGAGGTCCCGGGCGTCGGTATCGCGGAGTCGCCGACGGCGTCCTGAGGAACGTCGACGGATCCCCGAAGGCGGCCTGGATCGCGATCGCGTCCGTCGTCGCCCTCGTTGCGTGTCTCGCGTCCGGTTCGTTTCCCCTGTCCGGTGTTCCTTCAGCCTCTCCCGCCTCGCAGGGTCCAGAGCACGATCGAGCCACAACGCCCATAGAACTGGGGAGGTGTCTGCGAGATGCCGCGGTATACCTCGACCGCGGCGATGTCCCCGTTCGGGGCGAGCGCGTCGAGATCGAGCAGGTCCTCGCGCACGGTCGACCATTTCTTCCCGTCAATGTAGAACGTCACGGGACACTGGACGGATGACTGCGTGCTCATGCGGATCACCTGGTAGCAGTGCGGGCGGCAGACGTTGCGGATGTCCACACCGGGGACCTTTCTGAGCACCTCGCTGAAGCGGCGGAACGGCGTTCGCTCGAGATCCGTGGGGGTCACGAACTGCCCCAGGCCCTCCTCCTGCCGATCGTAGAAGCCGCTCGACTCGAGCCACTGCGGGCGCACATCGATCGTGACGGAGAGGGGCTCGACCTCGATGGGTGCAGGCGACAGCCGGATCTGGGCGTACGAGGTCTGACGGGGCTCGACGGTGAGCGACACCGCGGGGGAGCCGTAGCGGATGTGGTCGATGCGGGCCTCGATCGCGCCGACGGGGGCGTCGCGAATGCGGAAGCGCCCGTGCTGGTCGCTCAGGGCCTGGAGGTCCGTTCCGGGGATGTGGACACGCGCGCCCTCGATCGGCTCGCCGTTGTCCGCGTCGATGAGCTCGCCCGCGAAGCCGCCCGTCTGGTGGCGAAACTGGATATACAGGTCGCGGCGCTCGGTTTCGCCACCGTTGAAGAAGAAGTCGGTGCGTTCCCCCACGCTGCCGGCGGCGTCAGCCCAGGCGGTGATGCGCGTACGCTGGGGGACATCGCAGAACACGAACACACCATTGTCCGAGCGCGTCTCTACGTGGTTGTGGATCGTATCGGACACGCCTCGCGGAGTGGACCACGCCAGGTGGATGGTCGAGCCCGGCAGGGTCGTTCCGGTCCGCTGGTCGATCACGGTCCCGAAGATCAACGACTGATCCTCGATGTCGTGCACCGTGCGGCAGCGCGCCCGGATCAGCCGCGCATCGAGGTCCTGGGCGGCGAGCCGCAACGGACCGGCGGCGGCTCCGGCGACGAGGACGGCGCACACGACGCGCGCCGGGCGGGACGCGAGGCGGGGCGGTGCACGACGCCCCACGAATCCACCGCGGGCGCGACGAACTCTGGCTCCGGGCGCGTCAGGTCGTGAGGTTTCGGGCAACGTCTCGACCGGTCTCGAGTCCCGCGAACTGGCGGGAGGATCCTTGCCACCTGCACTACATACCTCGTCCACCGGTGCCAGGTTCCGGCCACCGGAGCCACGTGGAACCCCGGTGGCGATCGGGCTGGGGGGGAACCTGGGAGACCGTCGGGCGCTTCTCCGGTTCGGGGCGCGCCGGCTGGAGGCGTTGCTTTCCGGCATGCGCTGCTCGACGATCTACGAGACCGAGCCCCGGGGCCCGATCTCGCAGCCGCGATTCCTGAACGCGTGCTGCACCGGCCGCACCGTCCTCGCGGCCCCCGATTTGCTGGGCAGACTCAAGACGATGGAGCGCGAGGCGGGTCGACGCCGGCGCGGGCCTCGCTTCGGACCCCGGACGCTCGACCTCGACATCCTGCTGTACGGTCTGGAGATTGTGCGCTCGGATGCCCTCACCGTGCCCCATCCGAGGTTGCACACGAGGGCCTTCGCGCTCGTCCCGCTGAACGAGATCGCGGGCGAGTGGGTACACCCCGTCCTGGGCATGACCATCGCGGCCCTGTGCCGGGAGATCGGGACGGAGGGCGTGACGCGCACGGCGTGGAGGCTCGATCGAGTCCCGGGGGGAGCGCCCGGCGGGGGTGGTCGCGTGCCGGGGGAGGCGCGGACAGCGAGAGGAGGGGACGAGGGTGCGACCGATGACTGACTGGAGCCGCCGATTCGGACTCGCGCTCCTGCTCGCCTGCGCGTCCACGGCATGTGCGGATGCGCAATCCACCGGTGGGGACACCGCGTCGAACCGCGAGCCCCGGTCGAACGGCGGGGCGCAGGCCGCGCTCGTCTCGGACACCGCGCTCTCCCGTCTCCTGACCGAGATCCTGCCCGCCGTCGAGAACAGCAGCGGGATCACCGCGACCCGGCCCCTCGCGGTCGCCTCGACGGACGAGGGGCGGCTCCGGAGGTACATCGAGCGGCAGCTGGAAACGCAGCTCCCTCCCGACGAGGCGGCGGCGATCACGGCCGTGTACGCCCGACTGGGTCTGGTCCCCGACACGCTCGACCTGCCGGCCCTCGTCTCGGCGTTGCTCCAGGAGCAGGTCATCGGTTACTACGATCCGGTGAGCGACACGCTGTTCGTGCACGAGCGCGTGCCGATCGCCCAGCTCGAGCCGGTCCTGGCGCACGAGCTCGTCCACGCGCTCCAGGACCAGTACATGGCGCTCGATTCCGCCCGCGTGTCGCTGGAGGATCGAAACGACGCCATGACCGCGTACCAGGCGGTCATGGAGGGGCACGCGACCTACGCCATGATGGAGTGGCAGCTCATGGCGATGACGGGGAACGAGGCGGATCTGACCGCGATGCCGGATCTGTGGGAGATGCTCAAGGACGTGGACCTCACGCAGCTGGGCGAGTTCGGCTCGGCGCGCGTGCTGCAGTCCGCTCCCGCGATCATCCGCGAGGGGCTCCTGTTCCCGTATCTGGGCGGCGTGTCGTTCATCCAGCGGGCCTGGAAGGCGCGCCCCGATCGGCCACTGCCGTTCCGGGCGGACCTGCCACGATCGACGGAGCAGATCCTGCACGTGGATCGCTGGCTGGCGGGCGATGAGCCCACCAGCGTGCGCTTCGCGGACGGTCCTCCCCCGGGGTGGGACGTGGTGTACGAGAACGATCTTGGGGAGCTCGAGACACGGATCTTCCTCGAGCAGCATGTCGACGACCAGGCCCGCGCCGACTCGGCGGCGGCCGGCTGGGACGGGGACGTCTACCGGCTCCTGCGCGCGCACGAACACGAAGGAGAGGGGCTCGTGTGGGTGAGCGTGTGGGACACGCCGGCGGACGCCGACGAGTTCGTGTCCGTCGCGCGCGAGGCGTACGCGGCGCGTTATGGAGCCGGCGAGGGGGGGGACGGTCGGCAGGACGCGGAGGGCCGCCGCCCCCGGATCGAGCGCATCGACGTGGACGGGCGCCCGGTCGTCAGGATCCTCGACTTCCCGGAGGGCTTGGAGCCGACACCGGACCTCGCGCTCGTCGACCTGAGCGGCGGGTGAGCACGGCGCCCCGCGACCTGAGGACCCCCGTTCCGGGTGGGGCGGGGTACGACGTGCGGATCGCGCCGGGGGCACTGGACGAGATCGGGGTGCGGACGGCCGAGGCGGCGCCGGCGCACCGGTACGCGATCATCAGCGACTCCCAGGTGGCGCGTCTGTACGGCGAGCGGGTCGTGAAGGCGTTCCTCCATGCCGGGCTCGACGCCGCGCCGTTCTCCTTCCCCGCCGGAGAGTGGAACAAGAGGCGCGAGGAGTGGGCGCGGCTGTTGGACGCCCTCCTGGCGGCCGGGTTCGGGCGCGACTCCGTCGTCGTGGCCCTGGGCGGCGGCGTGACGGGCGACCTGGCGGGGTTCGTGGCCGCGACGTTCATGCGCGGCGTGCCCGTCGTCCAGGTGCCCACCACGCTGCTCGCCATGCTCGACAGCTGCGTGGGCGGCAAGACGGGGGTCGACACCGAGGCCGGCAAGAACCTGATCGGCGCCTTCCACCACCCGGCGCTCGTGCTCATCGATCCCGAGCTCCTGTCGACACTGCCGCGTCACCAGCGCATCGCGGGTCTGGCAGAGGCGATCAAGACGGCGGCGATCCTCGACCCCGAGCTGTGGGAGTGGATCGCCGCGCACGCGGGGGCGCTCGTCGAGGGCGACGCGCAGGCAGCGGCGGAGCTCGTGGGCGCCGTCGTGGCCCTCAAGATCGACGTGGTGTCCCGCGATCCCCACGAGTCCGATGTGCGCTCCATCCTCAACTTCGGCCACACGATCGGACACGCGCTCGAGACGCTTGAGGGGTACACGCTGCTCCACGGCGAGGCGGTGGCCGCCGGCATGCGCGTCGAGACTCGCCTCGGCGAGGCGGCCGGGATCACGCGGCCGGGCACCGCGACGCGCCTCGCCGGGCTGCTGGAGGAGTGTGGCCTCGACCGGGCGTGGGAGAGCGAGCATCGCCCGGAGGAGGTCATCGAGGCCCTGGGGCGCGACAAGAAGGCCCGCGGCCGGCGCCCGCATTGCGTGTTCCTGGCGCGGATCGGGGAGGTGGCAACCGACCCTGCCGGACGACACACGTTCGCGCTCGAGCCGGCGGAGCTCGCCCGGTCGCTGGCCGTGGCTTTACGTCCGGGGTCGCATGCCTGAGATTGCGAAGGCCGTTGAAGGAGTACGTTAGCGAGAAATCGAGGGCGCGCGAACGAGGATCCCCGTCTGACCGTCACCCGTCTGTTCCGTACCCATGCCGAGGCCCACCCGGAGGCCCCGTTCCTGTACTTTCGCGACCGGAGCTGGTCCTACGGGCACGTCGCTTCGCAGGCGCGCGCGCTGGCCGTCGGCTTGAGCCATCTGGGGGTCGAGCGTGGCGACCGGATCGCGATCGACCTGCCCAACTGGCCGGAGTTCGTCATTTCGACCCTGGCCGCGGCCGAGCTGGGGACGACGATCGTGCCCCTCAACCCGGCCTATTCGCCCCGCGAGCTCCAGTTCATGCTCCGCAACTCCGAATCCGTGGTGGCGATCACCGCCGAGGAGTACGACGGCGTCGATTTCCTGCAGCTGTTCGAGACCATGCTCGTCGACCTGCCCGATCTCCAGTACTTGGTCACGGTGGGCGAGGAGGACCTGTGGTACGACGACCGGATCTTCCAGTTCGAGGATCTGGTCGCGGCCGGGCGGGGGCGCGAGTTCGAGCCGCTGGAGGTCGAACCCGACGAGCCGTTCGCCATCCAGTACACGCCCGGCACCGAGGGCACTCCGAAGGGGGTCGTGCTGAGCCACGACAACCTCGTGCGGACCGCCACGGCGACGGCGGAGGCGCTGGGGCTCGGGCGCGACGACATCACGCTGTGCTCGGTGCCGCTGTATCACATCTTCGGCCTCTCGGCCGCGCTCATGACGACGCTGGCATCGGGCTCCTCGCTCGTCCTGCAGGATCGCTTCGATGCGGGCGAGGCCCTGGACCTGATCGAGCGGCACGGGGTGACGGTGTTCCACGGCGTGCCGACGATGTTCGTGATGGCGCTCCGGGAGCCGCGCGCGCGGCTCGAGCTGGGGTCGTTGCGGACGGGGATCGTGGCCGGCGCCCCGGTTTCGGAGAGCCTGGCGCGGGACGTGCGGGAATCGCTGGTGCCGGAGCTCGAGATCGCCTACGGGCTGACCGAGACGTCGCCCACGGTGTCGATCACGTCGCCCGTCGATCCGCCAGCCAAACGGGTGCAGACGGTGGGGCGTCCGCTCGCGGGCGTCGAGCTCCGGGTGCTGGGCGAGGGTGGGGAGACGCTGCCCCCGGAATCGGTCGGAGAGCTGGCCGTTCGAGGGTTCAACGTGATGAAGGGGTACTTTCGGCAGCCGACCCTGACCCGGAACGTTCAGACCGATGACGGGTTCTTGAAGACGGGAGACCTTGCGATGATCGACCCCGACGGGTATCTGCATATCGTCGGTCGGTCTTCCGACGTGATCATCCGCGGGGGATACAACGTACACCCGCGCGAGATCGAGGCCCTCCTTCGGTCACACCCGGCCGTGGACGATGCGGCGGTTCTCGGCGTTCCCAACGAGGTTCTCGGAGAGCTGGTGTGCGGCTGCGTCATCCCGGTGGAAGGAGCCCTCATCACCGCCGACGAGCTGCGTGACTACTGTTACGAGTCGCTGGCGGAGTACAAGGTGCCCGACGTGATCCGCTTCATGGAGCGGTTTCCGGAGGGCACGGACGAACGTGCGCGTCGCGTCGAGCTCGCTCGAGCGGTGCGCGGAGAAGGAGAGAAGTCCGGTTCGAGCGAACCGGGGTGAGGACGTGAGAGACGCGCCGGCCATACGGGTCCCGCGTCCGCGTTCCACATGGGTCCGCGAGCCGCCACGACGGTTGCCCGGACGAACGACACGAAACGAACGAAAAACCAAGCGCGCGGTCGTGAACGAGTCCCCTCGCGCCATCCCCCTCGGAGAGACCGAGGGCGAGGCAGGGGGGCCTCTCTCCGGCCCGACGGGCCCGCCGCACGCGACAGGAAGAGAGAGGTCATGAACCTGGAATACACCCACGCGCCCCACCGCGGGCGCAACGATGTGGCCGTGCAGCACAACGCGGCGCTCCTGATCGACTTCGACAACGTCACCATGGGGATCCGGTCCAATCTGGGCCAGGAGCTCCGCAATCTCCTCGATTCGGAGGTCATCCGCGGCAAGGTCGCCGTGCAGCGCGCCTACGCCGACTGGCGCCGCTATCCGCAGTACATCGTCCCGCTCTCAGAGTCGTCGATCGACCTGATCTTCGCCCCGGCGTACGGATCCTCCAAGAAGAACGCCACCGACATCCGGCTGGCGATCGACGCGCTGGAGCTGGTGTTCACCCGCCCCGAGATCGGGATGTTCATCCTGCTGTCGGGCGACTCCGACTTCTCGAGCCTGGTGCTCAAGCTCAAGGAGTACGGCAAGTACGTGATCGGCGTGGGGCTCCAGGAATCGACCTCCGACATCCTGGTCCAGAACTGCGACGAGTACTACAGCTACAACCGGCTCTCCGGGCTGATGTCGGCCGACGAGGTCGGGGCGGAGAAACACGACCCGTGGACGCTGGTCGGGCGGGCGGTGACCCGGATGGCCGAGCGCGACGATGTCATGCGCTCCGACCGTCTCAAGCAGGTGATGCTCGAGATCGACCCCAGCTTCGACGAGAAGACGGCGGGGTTCAACAAGTTCAACCGCTTCCTCGCGGAGGCCGCCGGGCGCGACCTGGTTCGGCTACGGAAGGGCGAGAACGGACAGTACGTCGTGGCACCCGGCGATGCCGCGGGCGATCTCGACGGTGTCGGGACGGTCACCCGGGAGGAGCCACCCCGCCCGCAGAGCCGCAGCCGCCGAGGCCGCCGCGGCGGATCGCGGTCGGGGTCGGGTCGCGCGAGCTCCGGTTCGGGCGGCGGGCGCGGGTCCCGATCGGAAGGCCGATCGGAACGCACACCGCCGGCCGAGCCACCCGCGAGCGAGGAGCCCGAGCCGGAGGTGGCGGCGTCGAGCTCGGACGACGGGTTCGAGGGCGACGTCCCGGCCGTGGCGCTCCGCAAAGCGTACGAGGAGCTCGCCACCGTGGTCGACCTCCTGTACGACGGAGAGCCGATCCGCGACTCGATGGCGAAGCGCAAGCTCCTCGAGCGCGACGAGACGTTCGACGAGGGCTCGCTGGGCTTCCGGAAGTTCAGCCGCTTCCTGCGGCAGGCCAACGACGAGGGCATCGTCGACCTGACGCAGGGCGACGAGGGGAACTACTACCTGCGGCCGGTCCGGGGCGCGGATGCCCATCCGTCTCGGACCGGCGACGGCGATCGCGAGCAGCGCGGGCGAAGCCGTCGCGGAGGCGGTCGCTCACGCGGCGGACGCGAAGATCGCACGTCGGAGCCGTCGAAGGCCGCCATGCCCGACAGCGTGGAGATCGACGACTCCGCCGCCGTAGAGGCCGAGGAGCCCACGGCCGACAGCGGCGCAGCGTCCGGTGCCAGCGCCTCGGAGTCGGCCCTGTCGGCCGCCAGGGCGGCGGCGAAGCGGACTCTGGGACGCTTCCGCCGCGGCTCGAAGTCGGCGAGTGCCTCCGGCCGGGACTCGACCGCCCCCCGCATCGGCCCCGTCGACGGGTCCCCGGATGGGATCGAGGAGGAGGCCCCGGCCGGTGCCGACGCCTCCGGGCCCGCATCATACGATGGGCCGACGTCCGCGGAGGAAGACCGATCTCCGGTCGCGACGCAGTGGGCGTCCCCGGAAGCTCCCTCCGTCGAACGGGCCACCCCCGCCGAACGGGCCACCCCCGGCGACGAGTCCACCCCCGGCGACGAGGCCACTTCGGAGCGCCCCCCCGATACGCGCGCCCGAGGGGTGGGTCGATTCCGCTCCGGCTCGCGGGGGCGCTCGAGCACGCCGAAGACAGGCTCCTCGTCGATTGGTCGCATCGGTCCCGTATCCACGCCGAACGGCCCGGAGACGCGCACCGGTCCCGATGCGCTCGAGGCTCGGGCGGAGCCGGCTCCCTCCGCGGCGCCGGCGCCCGACTCCCCCGCGACCCAAGGAGAGGATCGCGAGGTCGTGGATCACATGGTCCGGAACTACCCCGGGGTCGGAAAGCGGACGGCCGAGGCCCTCGTGGACCGCTTCGGCCCGGAGGTGTTCGAGGTCATCGACCGCGAGCCGGACCGGCTGACCGAGGCGATCTCCGAAGGCCGGGCCAAGGCCGTGATCGAGGCCCGCCGCGAAGAGCGGGAAGACTGACGGCGGAGGCACTCGGCGTGCCGTTCTTCCGGCGCGCCGCGTCCGCCGTGGCGCGCGATCTGCTCGGGTGCGTGATCGTGTCCGAGTGCGGCGGGGAGCGCACCGCCGGGGTCATCGTCGAGACGGAGGCGTACACGGGTCCCGAGGACCCCGCCTGCCACGCGGCCGAGCGCATCGGGCGCACCCCTCGCAACGAGCCGCTGTTCGGCCCCGCCGGCACCGCGTACATCCACATGAACTACGGCATCCACTGGCTGGTGAACGTGGTGACCGGGGCGGAGGGGGTTCCCGCGGGGGTCCTCCTCCGCGCCCTGGATCCGATCGAGGGGCTCGAGACGATGCGCCGGCGGCGCGGCCGCCCGGAGCTCACCAACGGACCCGCACGACTGGCGGAGGCCCTCGGCGTGGGCCCGGATCTCCAGGGGCACCGCCTGAGCGACGCGCCCCTGTGGCTCGCGCGCGGCGAGCCCGTGCCGGACGAGCTGGTCGAGATCACGACGCGCGTGGGGATCTCGCGCGCGGTCGATCGACCGCTGCGCTTCTACGACCGCCGCAGCCGCTGGGTGTCGCGCCGCTGAGGCCGGGCGCCCGGCGGCGGAAGCGAGCCACGTAACGGCCCGGTCCAGAGGGGAGAATGGCCGAAAGCTACGGGATCCTGTCCCTGCTCCCGCCGCTCCTGGCGATCGGGCTCGCGGTCTACACCCGACAGGTCTACCTGTCGCTGGCGGCGGGGATCTGGCTGGGGTTCACGATCGCCGCGGGCTGGAACCCGCTCGTCGGCGCCGCGGATGCGGTCGACGGGACGATCGCCGTCCTGTCCGACGCCGGCAACGCGCGGGTGATCGTGTTCACCCTGCTCGTAGGCGCCCTCATCGCGGTCGTCGAATCCAACGGCGGGATGCGCGGCTTCGTCCGCTGGGTCGAGGAGCGCCGCTGGGTCACCGACGGGCGGCGGGCGCAGATCCTCGCCTGGCTGATCGGGCTCGTGATCTTCATCGAGTCGAACCTCACCATCCTGGTGGCCGGATCCGTCTGCCGGCCGCTGTTCGACCGCTTCCGGGTGAGCCGCGAGAAGCTCGCCTACATCATCGACTCGACCTCTGCCCCGGTGTGCATCCTGATCCCGTTCAATGCCTGGGGGGCGTACGTGCTCGGGATCCTCGCCGGGCTCGGGGTGTCCGACCCGCTCGGGACGTTCCTCATCGCCATCCCGCTCAACCTGTACGCCGTCGCGGCGCTCGCCCTGGCCGGGATCACCGCGGCGACCGGGTTCGACTGGGGTCCCATGAAGCGGGCCGAGGAGCGGACGCGCGGCGGGACGCTGCACTGGGAGGATGCGGTCGCGATGGCCGATCCCGGCGAGATCGCCCCGCCGCCGGCGGACGGCACCACCCTGCGGCCGCGCAACATGGTGCTCCCGATCGCGGCCATGGTCGTGTCGATGCCGCTGTTCATGTGGATCACCGGCGACGGTGTCATCTCGCGGGGCTCGGGGTCCACCAGCGTCCTGTGGGCGGTCCTCGTGGGGCTCGGGGTCGGGTGGATCCTGTCGCTCCTCGAGGGCTCGCTCGATCTGGACGACCTGAGCCGGGTGAGCCTCAAGGGTGCGGGGGGGCTCGTGGGGATGGCGCTCGTCCTGTGGCTCGCGATCTCGCTCGGCGGGGTGACGGACTCGCTCGGCACCGGCGTGTACGTGGCCGGGATCGTGGGGGGGCGCGTGCCCTCCGTCCTCCTGCTGCCGCTCGTGTTCGCGGTGGCGGGCGGGATCGCGTTCGCGACCGGGTCGAGCTGGGGGACGTTCGCCATCGTCCTCGCGGTCGCCGTGCCGCTGGCCGGCTCGCTCGGTTTCCCGCCGGCGCCCTTCGTGGCCGCGGTCCTGTCGGGCGGGATCTTCGGGGACCACTGCAGCCCGATCAGCGACACGACGATCATCGCCTCACTGGCCTCAGCCACCGATCACATCGAGCACGTGCGCACGCAGCTGCCCTACGCGCTGTTCGCCAGCCTCGTGGCGGCCGTCGGGTTCGGGATCATCGGCGCGGTGCTTTGAGCGCCGCGCCCCCGAGCCGGGACGGGCTCGCCGAGCTCCTGCCCGCCACGTGGACCGTGGTGGAGGGCCGGGTGAACGTGGGGAGCGTTCTGCTCTCCGATGTGGCGGATCGCCACGGCACGCCGGTGTACGTCGTCGACGAGGCCCACCTCGACCGACGACTCGCAGAGTTCGAGATGGCGTTCGGGCCTCGGGTGCGGCGGGTGTACGCGGGCAAGGCGGGGCTGTACGGGGCGCTCGTCCAGCTCCTCGATCGGGCCGGCTGGTGGATCGACGTGGTGTCGGGCGGCGAGCTCGAGATCGCCGCCCGGTCCGGATTGGATCCGGGACGCGTCATCCTGCACGGGAACGCGAAGCCGCCCGACGAGATCGACGCGGCGCTCGCGCGGGGCGTCGCGCGTCTGGTCGTCGATCACCCGGGCGAGATCGACCTCATCTCCGAACGCGCGCTCGCCACACGCCCCGACGGGAAGGGAGCGGAGATCGCGGCCGGGGACGCTCGCGAGGTCCCGGTGCTCGTGCGGTTGAACGCCGACGTGGCCGCCGTCACGCACGAGAAGGTCCGCACGACGGGCTCCACGGCGCAGTTCGGCATGGACCCCGCGACGGCGGCGGAGGCGGCGCGGCGCGCCGTGGCGGCCCCCGGAGTGCGGCTCGCGGGGGTGCACATCCACGTCGGGAGCCAGATCGCCGATCTCGACACCTTCCGGCGCGCGGCGTGCGCCATCGTCGACTTCGTGGGCCCGCTCAGGGACCAGTTCGGGGAGGTCGTCGACCTCGATCTCGGCGGCGGCCTCGCGGTCCCGTACGTGACCGGGGATCCGGCGCCCACCGTGTCGGGGTTCGCGGAGGCGGTTCTGGAAGGGCTGGCCGGGGCCCGCGCGGACGAGCGCCTGGGGGCTCACCGTGTGTGGATCGAACCGGGCCGCTCGGTGGTCGCGACGGCCGGCATCACGGTGTACCGTGTGGTCGCCCGCAAGCGGCTCCCCGATGGGCACGAGGTCGTGGCGCTCGACGGAGGCCTGTCCGACAACCCGCGACCGTCAATGTACGGGCAGCGGTACGAGGTCCTGCCGATCGGCGCCGGGAGCGGGGCGGCCGGGTCCGAGGTGCGCGTCGTGGGGCGACACTGCGAGACCGGCGACCTCATCTCCCCGGCCGCCCGACTGCCCGCCGACCTCGGCCCGGGCGGCCTCGTAGCGGTGCCGGTGACGGGCGCGTACGCCTACTCCATGTCCAGCCGCTACAACGGGCTGGGCCGGCCGCCGATCGTGTGGGTGCGCGACGGCCGCGCGCGGCCGGTCGTGCGTCGCGAGGGGATCGAGGATCTGCTGGCGTGCGATCTGGAGCGGGGCGACTCGAGCTCCGCGGTCACCTCGGGCTGGAGCGACGCCTGACCTCCGCGCTCATCAGGACCCACCCGTCCGGGTCGAGCGTGATGTCGCGGGCGCTCGCGTCTCCCCCCAGACGGACGGTCTGCTCGCGTTCGGAGAGCTCGATGGTCCGGCGGTCCCGATACCCGTCGGCCCGCAGCACCTCCACGTCGAGCTTGAGCTGGTACGTCGGCCACTCCGCCGGCTGACGCTGCGCGATCGACAGGTACAGGTCGTCTCCGTCCGGCCACCACTCGACCTCGAGCCGCGGGACCCCGGGAGAGTAGACCCACTGGTCGAAGAACGCCTCGAGGTCCCGGCCCGAGGCCCGCTCGAGGGCCGCCCGCACCCCGTCCGTGTCCGACACGTCGTTCCGGTGCGCGGAGAAGTAGTCACGGATTCCGCGGAAGAACGCGTCGTCCCCCATTCGCCCGCGCAGCATGTGGAGCACCCAGGCGCCCTTCTGGTAGGCGTTGGCGTCGAGGAGCGAGAAGAGATCGTTCGTGCTCGAATCGACCATCGCCCGGCCGATGACCTCGGAGTCCAGCACGGTCCGCCGCGCCCGGTCCATCTGCTCGCGGAAGACCGCCTCGCCGTCCCGCTTCTCGAAGTACAGCGGCCCGAAGTAGCTCGCGAAGCCCTCGCTCACCCACAGGTGGTACCACGACGCCGGAGTCACGGCATCGCCGAACCACTGGTGCGCGGTCTCGTGCGCGATCACGCCTTCTCCCATGTCGTGCCCCTCCCACCCCGCGCGAGCGTAGAAGATGGCGCTCGAGTTCTCCATGCCGCCGAAGCGGGTCGACGACTCGACGTGCGCCAGCTTCTCGTACGGGTAGGGGCCGATGAGCCCGCTGTATACGTCGACCATGTCCCGGGCGCGGGAGAAGCGCTGCGCGCCGTATTCCCCGTCCCCCGCCAGCGCCCACACGGAGATGGGGACGCACCCGTCGCCGGTGACTGCGACCTGCCCGCAGGCCGCATCCCCGAGCTCGCGCTCCTCGAACCGCGCCACCCCGATGACCATCGTGTAGACGGGGATGGGCGCGGCGGGGTCGGTCTCCCACACCCAGGTCGCGCCGCTCGACGTGTCGCGCGTCTCCACGTGCCTTCCATTCGCGACCGCCGCGTACCCCGAAGGAACGGTGATCTCGAACCGGGCCGTGGCCTTGTCGGACGGGTGGTCGTTGGATGGGAACCACCAGCGGGCGCGATTCGGCCAGTTGTCGGCGAACACGGCCGGGTCCCCGTTGACGTCCTCGCCGAAGAACAGACCGTTCTGCGGTGCGCCTCCGTAGCGGATCCGGAGCTCGAGGTCGCGGGCCGTGGTCGACGGGATCAGGGGACCCACGCGCAGCACCGCGCCGTCCCGCGTGAACGGCACCTCCTGGCCTCCGATGTGGACGGATTCGATCCGCGGACCGGCGAAGTCGAGGTCGAGGGACTCGCTTCCGGGATGCAGACGCAGACGGATCGAAACCTCCGCGCCGAACTCTCCGCTCGCCGGATCCGACAGGTCGATCGCGAGCACGTACGCCTGCACATCGATCGACGATCGCTCGGCGACCGGGCGCAGCTCGATCCCCGGCTCGGGCAGCAGCGCCGGAGGGGCGCCCGGGTCGCCGGCGACGGCCCCGCCGGGGACGGTGCCGCCCGTGGCGCACGCCGACACCGCCACGCCCAGCCACACCGATGCGCGCCACGATCGTGTCCGCACCTCGCCTCCTCCGTCTCGTCCGTGGCCGCCGCGTCCCTCCGATCGGGGTGATCGGACCGCCGGCCTCGGGGAACAGATACGCGCGGCGGCTCCCCGGCAACGTCAGCCTGCGTCGCCGAAGGCTGCGGGGGGCACTCCGACCGCATACTTTTGACGATCGGACGCACCGGACGGGCCCGTCGACGCGGAGGGAGGGCCAGGCGAGCGGCCACGGAGGGTGATGAACATCGAGCTGGACAGCGGGCGGGACGACCCGGCGCGCGGCGGGCGCGATGACGCCGGTTCGCCGGCGGAAGCCGGGGGAGAGGAAGCCGGGCGCGGCAATCCGTTCGCGGCGCTGGGACTCGCGGAACGACTCGTGGAGGCGGTCGTGCGGGCGGGATACACGGAGCCCACCGAGATCCAGCGCCAGGCCATCCCGGCGGTCCTCGCCGGGCGGGATGTGCTCGGCACCGCGCACACGGGGACCGGGAAGACGGCGGCCTTCGCGCTCCCCATGGTCCAGCGCCTGGCCGCCACGGCTCACGGCCGCGCACCGCGAGGTCTGGTGATCACCCCCACCCGGGAGCTGGCGCAACAGGTCGGCCGCGCCGTGACGACGTACGGCTCGGCCTCCTCGATCGAGTCGGTGGTGATCCATGGCGGAACGCCGCTCGCCCCCGAGCGGGAGGAGCTCTCGTTCGGGTGCGACATCCTGGTCGCCACGCCCGGCCGGCTGCTCGACCATATCCAGCGCGGCAACGCCGATCTGTCCGGGATCGAGGTGCTGGTGCTGGATGAGGCCGATCGCATGCTCGACATGGGCTTCATCGACGACGTCAAGGAGATCGTCGCCGAGACGCCCGCCGCGCGTCAGACGCTCCTGTTCTCGGCCACCATGCCGAGCGGCGTGCGCTGGCTGGCGCACGAGCTCATGAAGGACCCGGTGGAGGTCAAGATCGGGCTCGAGACGCCGGCCGAGGGCATTCGCCAGGTCCTCCACCCCTGCGACTGGTCCAAGAAGCACGAGCTCCTGCTCCACCTGCTGGGCGAATGGCCCGAGGGGCAGGTGCTCGTGTTCACGCGCACGCGCGACACCGCCAGCTATCTTTCCGACTTCTTCCACGGCAAGGGCGTCTCGGTGGATGTCCTGCATGGCGGGAAGCACCAGGATCAGCGGGATCGCGCGCTCAGGCGGTTCCGCGAGGGAGGGACCCGGGTGCTCGTGGCCACCAACGTGGCGGCCCGCGGCCTCGACATCCGCGGGATCCGCCACGTGGTGAACTTCGACGTCCCCGAGGACCCCCGCGACTATGTCCACCGGGTGGGACGGACCGCCCGCGGCGACGACACGGGCGATGCCGTCACGCTCATGGCGTCGAGCGACTGGGTCGAGATCCGCGGCATCGAGCGGCTGCTCGGGATGAGCATCGAACGGCGCGTGGTGGCCGGTTTCGAGCCGGAGGTGGAGCCGCCCCCGCCGGAGGAGGACGAGGAGGACGAGCGGCAGCCGACGGCGCTCCGACGCGGGATCCGCAAGCGGGGTTAGCGTGCCGTGTCGCACTTCCCATCACGTTCGAGCGCGCCCGACGCGACCGGTTCGCGCCCCTTAGCGTTCGTCCGCCGTACCGCAGGCCCACAGCCCCGGAGGCCCCATGACCCGACGCATTCCACGCTCCGTCCGTTCGCTCGGCCTCGTGCTGGCCCAGGGCGCGCTCGCCGTGACCGGCCTCCACGCCCAGCAGACCGAGAAGCCGGTGCTCCACGGACGTCACTGGGTGGCGATTACCGGCAAGCCGCTCGGGGCCACCGCCGGGGCGAGAATGTTCCAGCTCGGGGGCAACGCGGTGGACGCGGCGGCCGCCATGCTGGCGGCCACGTCCACGATGTGGGACGTGCTGTCTTGGGGGGGCGAGACGCAGGCCCTGATCTACGATCCGCACACCGGTGAGGTGATCGGGCTGAACGCGCTCGGCGTGGCGCCCGGCGGCGCGACGCCGGAGCACTACCGGGCCGAGGGGTTCGAGCGCTATCCTCCCGACACGGGACCGCTCGCGGCGGTCACCCCCGGCACGCCGGGCGGGCTCATGACGATGCTGGCCGAGTGGGGCACCATGAGCCTGGCGGACGTCCTCCAGCCCGCGCTCGAGATGGCGGACGGGTACCCGATCGAGGCCGATGCCGTAGGCAGGATCCGCGGCTCGCTCGAGGACATCCGGCGGTGGCCTTCCTCGGTCGCCGTGTACTTCACCCACCCCGACGACCCCGGGAACCCGGGGCCGCGGGAGGGCGAGATCTTCCGGCAACCCGACCTGAAGCGGACGCTGGAGCGGTTGATCGCCGCCGAGGCCGACGCCCTGGCGGCCGGCAGGAGCCGCGAGGAAGCCATCCACGCCGCGTACGACGCATTCTACGGGGGCGACATCGGGGCCGATTTCGTGCGCGGCGCCCGTGAAGCCGGGGCGCTGGTCACGCTCGACGACCTGCGCGACTGGAAGGTGCACATCGAGGAGCCCGTCCACACGAACTACAAGGGGATCGAGGTCTACAAGCTGACGACCTGGGTCCAGGGCCCCGTGTTGCTCCAGGCCCTCAACATGCTCGAGCCGCTCGATCTGAAGGCGATGGGCTACAACAGCGCCCGCTACCTGCACGCGCTGTATCAGGTCATGAACCTCGCGTTCGCCGACCGCGACTTCTACTACGGAGATCCCTACTTTCCGCCCGCCGAGCCCATCGAGGGGCTCCTCTCGAAGGAGTACGCGAGCGCGCGGCGGGCCGCGATCGACTGGGAGCACAACGATCCCGACGCGGGGCCCGGCGACCCGTACCCGTTCCAGGGCGGGGAGAACCCGTTCCTCGACTATCTGCGCGACTGGGGCGGGCGGAGCGCCGCGACGAGCCAGCAGGGGGCCGGGCTTTCGATGGACGCGGGTCGGGGTGGGCCCGGCGGCGGTCCCGAGACCGTCGAGGCTCGCAACCGGCGCCTCGACGAGGACTTCTATCTCGGCACGACCTCCATCCAGGCCGCCGACGAGGAGGGGTGGGTCGTGTCGGTCACGCCCTCGGGCGGCTGGGTCCCGGCCGTCATCGCGGGCGGCACGGGCATCGGGCTCTCGCAGCGCGCGCAGAGCTTCGTGCTCGATCCGGCGGACAATCCCTACAACGTGATCGAGCCCGGCAAGCGACCGCGCGCCACGCTCACCCCGAGCCTCGCGCTCAAGGACGGCCGGCCGTTCCTGTCGTTCGCGGTGCAGGGCGGTGACTCACAGGACCAGAACCTCCTCCAGTTCTTCCTCGACATCGTCGAGTGGGGGATGAACGTGCAGGAGGCCGCCGAGGCGCCGAACATGAACTCGTTCCAGATGCGGGCCTCGTTCGGGGATCACGAGTCCCGGCCGGGTCGCATGCTCCTCCAGGAGGCCACGCCTCCGTGGGTCCGCTCGGCGCTCGAGGGAATGGGGTACGAGCTGACGTTCGGCGGGCGGACCTCGGGGCCGATCAACGCGATCTTCTTCGACCGCGAGCACGGGACGTTCTGGGGTGGCTCCTCGAACCACGGGGACGACTACGGCATCGCCTGGTGAGGGGTGGACTCGCGGAGGTCCCGAAGGACGGCGGCGAGCGCGGGAACGGCCCGAGTCCCGCGCCCGCCGCCGACGGACCGGTCAGGGGCCGTGCGCCTCTGCGATGGGCGCTTCGCCCTCGGTCATCTCCCGCAGCCGGTCACGCCCGGCGGCGACGCTGTCCACCCGCCACGCGGCGGGCAGCAGGGCGCGGACGACGAACGCGAGCACGAGCGCCAGGGCGAACGTGCACACCACCACGGGGCCGGTGGGCAGGTCGGAGCGGAAGGACACCCACAGACCGATGATCGTCACGAGCGAGCCGACCGACCAGGCGGTGAGGAGCAGCCGCCGGGGTGAGCTCGTGAACAGGAAGGCGATGACCGCGGGGATCACCAGGAAGGTGAATACGAGCAGGACGCCCGCGATCGCCACCGCGGAGGTGACGACGACGCCGAACAGCGCGTAGAACAGGAAGTCCCAGCCCGCCAGCTTCCAGCCCCTCTCCTCCGCCCGCTCGGGGCTGAGCGAGATCGTGAAGAAGCGGTGCCGCAGCAGCCAGTGCACGATCCCAATGCCGATGTAGATGGCCAGGATCTTCGCGATGTGGGGCCACGTGACCCACAGGAGGGTGCCCGTCAGGAGCTCTTCGACGTGTTCGGAGCCCTGCGGGGCGCGCGCCGTGAGCAGGATCGTCGCGGCGGACGCCGTCACGTACACCACTCCGATGATCGCCTCCTGCGTGATGTAGCGGTGCTTGATGCGCGTGAGGCTGAACAGGAAGGCGCCGATCAGCGTGGCCACGAGCCCGCTCAGGTACGCCACCGTGGAGGAGGTTCCGAACCCCGCGAGCGCCGCGCTGCTGTAGCCGAGGGCGGCCGCCTGCGCGAGCGCCAGGTCGACGAAGATCACGCCGCGCGCGATGATGTGGATCCCCAGATATCCGTGGATCACCACCAGGATCAGGGCGGCGACGAGCGCCGGGAGCATCAACTCGAACATTCGGATCTCCAGTCGTTAGGACGCGTTCCGATCGTGGAGGGCCTCATCGATCCCCGCCCGCGCCGTGCTCGACGAACGCACGCGCGAGATCCCCGACCCACAGGTCGATGAGCTTGAAGTAGTCGTCGATCCCCTGGGCCCCGTCGACCGACTCCGGGACGACGACGCCGGTCGCCCCGGTGCGCTGGGCCACGCGGTCGACCTGGCTCTTGGGGAAGTAGTTGGCGGCGAACAGCGCGGGGAGTGAATTGGCCCGCATGTACTCCAGCACCTCCTGCACGTGCCCCGGCGACGGCGGGATGCCGGGCTTCGGCTCGATGTAGATGGCGCACTCGACCTGGAACCGATTGCTGAAGTACGCCCAGTTCTTGTGGTAGCAGGCCATCTTCCGGTTCCGGAAGGGCGCGCCCTGCGCTAGCCACCCCCCGACGTAATCGGTGAGCGGCTTGCCTTCGAACTGCTGAGCGGCGGCGAAGCTCCAGAAGGTCCCGCCCCGCGCGAGGTCGAACAGCGTCTCCTCCCCGAGCAGCTCGACGAGCCGGTCGCCGAACAGCCGGTGGATGATGCGCGACTCGAAGTCCTTCTCCCGCGAGTCGTACGTGGCGGCGTTCCCTCCGTCGACGCGCTTGAGACCGGCCAGGATGTTGCGCGCGATGAGGATCGCGTTGATCGGATCGGTGTGGATGTGGGGGTTGCCGAACACGTGCACATCGCCCTCGGAGCGCGACACCGCGCTGGGCTTGTCGAGCAGCTCGATTCCGCTGTAGGCGGTCACGTGCCCCGGGGCCCCGTCCAGGATGCGCGGGTTGTTGGCTCGATCGAGCAGCGCCGGGACCCACAGCTCCAGGTCGAGGCCGGTCGCGATGAACAGATCGGCCTGCTGGAGCATGCGGGCGAAGCTCGGACGCGCCTGCACGAAGTGGGGATCCTCGTCGCCGCGCGCGATGGACGCCACCTCGGCCAGATCGCCCGTGATCTCCCGGGCGATCGATGCGTAGGTGGGTAGCGTCGCGACGACGTCGAGCTTGCCCTGGGCGCGGGCCGCGGCCGGGTGGAGCGAGGACAGTCCGAAGGCCAGGACGGCCGGCACGAATCGTGTGAAGCGGGATCGATTGGTCATCAGTAGGTCTCGTGCTTGTGGGGTCCGACGGCCCATACCGTCTGGAACATGATCGTGTGGTCGCCGTCGAAGCCGGTTCGCTTGATGAAGTCGTACTGGAGTCGGAAACGCACCCATTCGCTCTGCCAGTAGGTCACGGAGGGCACGAGGGCATACGCCGTCGGGCCGTCACCGAACCCATCCAGGTAGTCGGCCCTCAGCCCGGTGATCCAGCGCTGGTCCCAGCGGAAGCTCGCCTGCGCATAGCCGCCACGGCCGGACAGGTCTTGGGGTCCCACATCGCGGTCAACCCAGTACCACTCGCTCTTGAGCGAGAACTCGCGGTACTTGGCGCGTGCGATCGGGACCCAGCGCAGCACGGCGTCCACGCTCAGGAGCCTGGCCGTCAGGTCGACGTCATCGTTCTTCCCGTACACACCGTTGACACCGAACTGCACGTACGTGCTGGGGCTCACGTCGAAGAAGCTCTGCAGGCGCCCGACGTAGGAGAAGTTCGTCCCCCCCTCGAACAGCTTGTTGTCGGCCTTCGCCGCCTCGAGGGTGATCGTCTGCGTGGCGGGGCCGATCTGGAAGCTGGGGAGGTCGACCGACAACCCCGTCTGGATCAGGCCGTCGTCGCCGAGGAAGGCCGCCGTGGCCAGCGGACGCTCGATCTCGAACAGGGCGTGCGTGTGCCAGCGGTTGTACAGTCCCAGCTCGTGACGGAACTTGCCGAGCTTGACGCCGAGATTGCCCGGCAGCCCGACCCACTGCCCGTAGCCCTCCTCGAGCTCGATGGCCGGAGGGCCCTCCGCGGGCTGCGGTTCGTCGAGCCCGGTTTCCATGCCGACCGCGTCTTCCAGCCCCGCGATCTCGACCTCCTCCTCCTTGCTCACGAACACCTTGGCGCGCGCGTAGGGGTCGAGGGCCGAGATGAAGGAGAACTCGAACTCCCGCGGGATGGCGCTCACTCGGTTATCGCCCCCGCCGGGCGCCGCGAAACCGCCCACTACGTCGCCCGTCACGCTGATCTCGGGGTTGAGGACACTCAGGTTGCGGGTGCGGCTCGGCTGTGGTGTGGTGTCCGGCGGTGGGGTCTCGGACGCCGCCTCACGCGCCGCGGCGCGCAGGGCCTCGAGGCCCCCGGGCTGCTCTTCCTCCTGCCGTGCGGTCTGCTCGCGGAGCTCCGCGAGCAGGCTGTCCACGAGGACCGTGAGCCGCCGGACCCGCGCCTCGAGCGAATCCGTGCGGGCCTCCTGCGCGGCCGCGGGGGTCGCCCCCAGCGTGGCGGCCACGATGAGCGTCCCGAGCGCCGCGAGCGGGGCCCTGCGGGCCACGCGCGGCGCCCGGCGCCCCGGAAGGGGCGTCGTCCCGGGGTCCGGGAACGGCGCCGGATGCCCTCGAAACGCCGATACGGATCGGCGTGTGTCGTAGCATGTGTGCGTCATCGCCCACTCCTGCCGTCAGTGGTGGATTCACGACGGAGGATCCGCATGGAGGATCACCCGGGAGTCACCTGTCGGCCCCCGGGAAGGCGCGGATGCCCGTCGTGGAACGGTCGATCAGGAGCGGGCGGTGGGGGGGGCGCGGGGAGTCGGAGCGCTCGAGAAGGCGCGCAGGGTGAGGGAGATCCGCTCGGCGACGCGCTCGCCGCGCACGGTGACGCGCTCCGCGGGGTCGGGGGTCCACCCCCACGCGATGTGGCTGAACGAGCGGGCGAGCTGGGTGCAGGCCGCGTGATCGTGCAGCCGCGCGCAGGTGCTGGGGTCGTGGTGACTCTCGACCCGTGTGACGCCGACCTCCTCCTCCGCATCGAGGAGCGGCGGGGCCAGCCCCGCCCCGAAGACGAGGAGCGCGAGAATCGGCGCCGCCAGCTGGCGGCGGACGGGTTGCCCTTTCATGGGGCGCGAACGTAGCCTTTCGCGGCGTATTCGTGCAATCGAGCCGTACTCCGGCGCGCTCCTACCCCGGATCCACGGTCCGGTGCCTCCGCCGGAGTCCCCGAGCGATCTGTCCAGCAGGAGCTCATGTCCGCGTGGCCGTCCGTCCTCGTGTTCGCCGCCATCGCCGGCACGGCCGGTCTGGTGGGCGTGTGGCTCATGTGGCGGCACGAGACGTGGGCCCGGCGGCACACGTCCGAGCTCATTACGTTCGCCTCGGGGCTCCTGGTGGCGGGCTCGCTCCTTCACCTGCTCACGCGGGCGGGCGAGATGGCCGGGGAGCTTCCCGCCATGACGTGGGCCCTGGTCGCGTTCGTGACGCTGTACGTGTCGGAGAACCACTTCCTGCCCCACCCGCATGCCCGAATCGAGGAGGAGTGCGGGCACCTGCACGCGCACTCGGCCGCGGGCTTCGGGTGGGTGTCGATCCTCGGGCTCGCGCTCCACTCGGTGCTCGACGGGGTCGCCGTGGGGGCGGGGTTCTCGGCCTCGTACGTGACCGGGAGCGTGATCGTGGCGCTGGTCGTCTCCCACAAGCTGCCGGTCGGTATCGCATCGATGGGGGTGCTGTACCACGGCGGCGTGCCGCGCGGCAGGGCGGTCCGCTACAGCGCCGCCGTGGCGCTCGTGACGCCGGTCGCCGTGCTGGTCAGCTACGTATTCCTGCGGGGTGCCGGCACGCAGCTCATCGGCGTGCTGGTGGCGGCGGCGGGCGGCTCGTTCCTGTACGTGGGCGCCGCGGATCTGCTCCCCGAGGGCCAGGCGTCGGCTCCGGGGCGCAGCACGTTCGCGTTCCTGCTCGGGGTGGCGGTCATGGTGGTCGTGCTGCTCCTCGCCCCGCACGACGTCGTGTAGCGGATCGAGCTCGACCTGCGGACTCCGACGGCGCCACGTGGTTCGGAGACCGCGGTCGGGCGCGCCGGCTACTCCCCGAGCTCCATGACGTCGAACAGGTCGACGCGCCCCCGACCCCCGAACGACCCGTCACCGTTCCCGCCGCCCGGGGTGAAGGTGTCCGGCTCGGCCGGCCGGCGGGCGTGCCAGTCGGTCGCCCGCTGGTAGGCGGCGACCAGCGCGAGCAGCCGGTCCTCCTCGTACGGCGGCGCCCCGAGGAGCGCCCCGATGGGACGGGGAACGCCGACCGACGCCCCCTCGAACCCGATCGGGAACGCGATCAGGGGCAGACCGACCATGTCGAACGGGAAGGGCCGGGTCTGCGCCACGACATCGCAGCGCGTGAACAGGTCGTCCAGGATCCGGTGGAGCAGGATCAGCCGCGCCCGCTGCCCGCGCACGTACTCGGCGGCCGGGAGCAGGAGCCCGTTGATCCACGGGGAGAGCGACACGCCGAAGCGTCGCACGTCGGCCTTGAGCTCCTCGAGGAAGATCTCGGAGCGCTCCGGGAGCCGCACATCGTTGAACGCTCCGCCGGTCAGCGTGTCCCAGTCGCGCGGCGCGTCGAGCTCGACGATATCGGCTCCCATCTCCTCGAGGCGGGCCAGGAGGGCCCGCCGGGCCGCCGCGGTGGCCCGGTCGCGCTCCCTGGCGGCCCGCTCCCGGTCCGGCTCGTCCGGTGGCCGATCGGCCTCCCGCTCCTCGTCATCCGGCTCGTCGAGAAAGCCGGGGAGGATGCCGACGCGCACGGGCGTCGCGAGCTCCGGCGGGTCGTCGAAGCGGCCGACGGCCCCGATGTAGTCGGGGACGGAGGGGAGCCCCAGCGTTCGGGGGTCGGCCGGATCGGGCCCCGCCATGACCTGGAGCATGACCGCCGCGTCGCGGGCGTCGCGTGCCAGCGGGCCCACGTGATCGCGCGTGTAGGTGAGCGGGATGATGCCGTGGAGCGACACGCGGCCCATCGTGGGCTTGATGCCCGTGAGGCCCTGGGCGTTGGACGGGCTCGTGATCGAGCCGCCGGTCTGCGTCCCGGTGGCGGCGACGGCGAGCCGGCCCGCGACCGCGGTGGCCGACCCGCTGGATGACCCGCCCGGTCCCGCCCGGCGGTCGGCAGGGGACCACGCGTTCACGGTCGTGGCGATGCCCTCCGGCGTCGTGGCGGCCGTGGTGGCCAGCGGGCCCATCTGCGTCTTCCCGAGCAGGATGCCGCCCGCGGCGTGGAGCCGTGCCCACGCGGTGGCGTCGAAGGCCGGGACGAAGTCCCGGAAGATGAGGGAGTTCGCGGTCGTGGGGACGCCCGCGGTGAAGTAGTTGTCCTTGATCGCGAGCGGCATGCCGCGCAGGGCGAGCCGGCCGGGCGCGACCCCGAGCCGCCGTGCGTCGGCCAGCGCCGGCTCGGCCGTCACCGTGTTGAAGGCCTGGTACGCGCCGTCCCAGCGCTCGATGCGGTCCAGATACGCCCGCAGGAGCTCGAGCGGCGAGATCTCGCCCCGCCGGATGAGCGCGGCGGCCTCGACCAGCGTGAGATCGACCAGCGCCGTGGCCTGGATGGGGCCCGGCTCGGGCAGCCGCGGCACCGGGTGCGGCTCGAGGGCCGAAGCGCCCGTCCGCGCGAACGAGCCGGGCGCGAGGACGGCCGCCGCGCTGATCCGGCCCATGCGCTCGAGGAAGCGCCGGCGCACGAGCGCGCGGTGACTCACCTCGTCCACGCGGTCATCTCGGACGGATAGACCCCGGGAGGCGGCCCGAGCGGATCGAGCTCGAACGCGGCGATCGTCCCGGGAGTGCTCCGCAGGAAACGCCGTGCGGACGCGAGGATCCGACGTCGGTCGGCGGGGGCCTCGTCATCCCCCTCCGGCAGGACCGAGAGGTCCACACCGAGCGATTCGAGCCGCGCGAGGATCCAGGCATCGAGCTGTTCATCGGTGAGCCCGGACTCCTGCTCGGGTCGCCGTCCGGACGCTTCCTGATGCGGCATGCGTGTCGCGCTCCGGCTGGGGTGGTGACGTCGATCGCTGGCATCTTGGCGGGGCGATTGGATCCGCGCCACCGGGCGAGTCGCGTTGACAGCGCAATGACCGTGGGCTCTCATACTGCGGACGCCCCCGCGCGAAGAGTCTGTTCGCAGGTCGGGGCGTATCCCGGGATGGGGAGGATGACCATGGCTCACCGAAACGAAGCCGGCAGGCGGTTCGGCGCGGTGACGGGAGCCTTCCTCGCGCTGGCGCTCGTATGTGGCCAGGCGGTCGCGGGCCAGCACTCGCACGCGGACGGAGGCGACTCGCCTCTCTCGTGCGCCGTGTGCGCGTCCTCGCACCATGTGCCGGTCGTACCTGCCCCCCTTGCCCCCCTGGCCGTCGTGCGGACGGTCGAGTTCGTCGCGCCCGCGGTCATGCCGCGTGTCGCGCCGCGACCGGTCGTGAGGCCGGTTCGCCGCTCCCGGGCCCCGCCCGCCGCCCTCTGACGCTCCGACTTCCAATCGCGTGACCGGACGCGGCGCCCCCTCGGGGTCGTCGTGCTCGAGCCGTTGCGTGGTGTGGCCCCGTCGGGTCGCGCCGCCCATTCGCCATCCCTCCGGTCACGGACGCTGGTGCGCGCCCGGCGACCACCCGCAGACGTCGGCGTCGGGCCACGGACGACAGAGAGGAAACGATGGGAACCACTCTACGCAGGATCACGGCCCGCGCGGCCGCGCGGATCGCCGTGCTCGTCATGCTCATGGGAGTCCCCCCGCTCTCGGCCCAGCCGAGCGGCGGAGTGCGCGTGCACGTGACCGACAGCGAGGGAAGGCCGGTCACTGACGCGGATGTCCGCGTGCTGTCGCTCGGCCGGACGGCGCACGTGACGGCGGAGGGGACCGCGAGCTTCGACGCGGTGCCGGAAGGAGACTACCTCGTTGAGGCGGTCAGCCCCCGGGCGGGACGCGGAGTCGCGCAGGCGCGTGTTCAGCGCGGGACGACCGTGGAGGTCGTGATCACGGTGTCGCGCTTCTTCCACGGGCAGGAGATCGTGGTGAGCGCGGGTCGCGAGGCGCTGCAGGCCGATCTGTACACGGCGTCCAGCGTGAAGCGGGGCATCGACCTGAGGGCCGCCGCCGCGCCCACCCTGGGCGAGACGCTGGCCGACGAGCCGGGCGTGACGTCCACCTATTTCGGCCCGGGGGCGTCGCGTCCCCTCATCCGGGGCTTGGGTGGCGACCGAGTTCGTCTGCTCGAGAGCGGCGTCGGATCCGGCGACGCGTCGGACACGAGTCCCGACCACGCCCCGAGCATCGAGCCTGCACAGGCGGAGCGGATCGAGGTCATCCGCGGTCCGGCCACGCTCCTCTACGGGAGCGCGGCGATCGGCGGCGTCGTGAACGTGGAAGACGGACGGGTGCCGAGGGAGGGCACGCCGCACCCGCTCACGGGGAGCCTGCTGTTGCGCGGCGGCACCGTCGCGAACGAGCGGAACGCGTCCGGGATTCTGAACGGCTCCACGGGCCGGTTCGCGTACCACCTTGGCGGGCTGTGGCGGAAGACCGACGACTACGCGATCCCCGGCTTCGCGTCGGTGAACGCGGTCGCGGACGGCGTCCCGGAGTCGGAGCGGGGATCGCTGTTCAACAGCGCGATCGAACAGACGCGGTTCGCCGGCGGGCTCTCCTACGTGGGCGAGACCGGGTTCCTGGGGGCATCGTACTCCGGCTACGACAGCGACTACGGCGTCCCGGTCCAGGAGGAGGAGGGGAACGTATCGATCGACATGAAGCAGCGGCGGGTGGACGCCGAGTCCGGGTGGCGATTCGGAAACCGCTTCCTGAAGGGTGTCAAGGCCCGGTTCGGTCTCGCCGACTACCGGCATTTCGAGGTCCTCACGGACCCGGACACCGGCGACAGGGCCATCGACACGCAGTTCTACAACAACGAATGGGAGGGACGTCTCGAGCTCCAGCACGCGATCGGAGGATCGGTGAACGGCGCGGTCGGCGGGCAGATCTCGAGCCGCGACTTCAAGGCGGTGGGGGAGGAAGCGTTCGTCCCTCCCACGGAGACCGACCAACTGGCGTTCTTCCTCTACGAGCAGGTCGACCTGGGCTCCGCCGTGAGCGTCCAGGGCGGCGCCCGGGTCGAGCACCAGAAGACGACCAACGTCCCCGACGCGATCGACCGCACCGATGAGGGCGTGTCGGCGTCGTTGGGTCTCGCGTTCTCGTTGTCGGACCAGATTTCGCTCGCCCTCAGCGGTTCCCGCTCCGTCAAGCTCCCCAACGCGGAAGAGCTGTTCGCCAACGGGCCGCACGTCGCCACCGACGCGTTCGAGATCGGAGATCCTGACCTCGGGCAGGAGGTGGGGTACGGCGCGGAGGCATCCCTCCGGCTGCTCGCCGATCGCGTACACGGCGAGCTCACCTTCTTCGTGAACTCGTTCGACGGGTTCATCGACGAGTCGCTGACGGGGGAGGTGGAGGACGGGCTCGAGGTGGTGCGGTTCACGCAGGCCGATGCCCTGTTCACCGGGTTCGAGGGCCGGGTGGAGGTCGAGCTGTACCATGCGGCCGACACGCACGTCGCGGCCGACGTGTGGGGAGACTACGTGCGGGCCAGGCTGAGGACCGACGATTCGCCGCTGCCCCGCATCCCCCCGCTCCGCTTCGGCGGTGGTCTGGGGTACACCGGGGCAGCGCTCAACGCGCACGTGGGGGTGAGCCGGACGACAGAGCAGGATCGGGTGGCCGCCTTCGAGGACCCCACGGCCGGGTACACACTTCTCGACGCGCGCGTCGGGTATCGGCTGTTCCAGGGGCGTTTCGTGCACGACATCGTGCTGTCCGGCTCGAACCTGACCGATGAGGAGGCGCGCAGCCATACCTCGTTCCTCAAGGACCTGGTGCCGCTTCCCGGGCGGGAGGTGCGGCTCACGTACCAGATCAGCTTCTGAGACGGCGGACGAGGAGGGGCGGCGATGCCGAGCGGCCAGGCTCGCGAGCGCGGAGTTTGCCCCGGCACGGTCGCTGCTGTAACGTTCGGTGCAACGGATGTGAGGTCGTATTTTTTGAGCCAACACTTGCCCGTAGAGTCTCTGATCCGCCGGCGGACGTCACGCCCCGTGTGGGACGGCGAAACACCGGTGGGAGGGGGCGAACCGTTACCGGAGGGCTTCAAAAAATCACCTCGCATCTGCTTCTACAGGGGGGGTGACCTACGGGTCGCCCCTTTTGCATCCGGCAGTGCGACCCGCCGTATTCCTCCAACAGGCTCCTGAAGTGACAGAAGACACCCTCGCACACAGCCGCCCGTCCCGACTCGATGGTGACACCCCGGAGGGCAACGAGCTCGCAATGCTCGTGCGGAGACAGCTCGAGCTCCTCGGCGAGGATCCCGCCCGCGAGGGCCTCCAGCGCACGCCCGTGCGGGTCTCCGAGGCGCTGCGCTTCCTCACCCGGGGGTACGCCCGGACGGTCGAGGAGGCGATCGGCGACGCCCTGTACGACGAACCGCACGACTCCATGGTGCTCGTGAAGGACATCGAGCTGTACTCGCTGTGCGAGCACCACATGCTGCCGTTCTTCGGCAAGGTGCACGTCGCGTACATCCCCGACGGGCGCATCGTCGGGCTGAGCAAGCTGCCGCGCGTGGTCGAGGTGTTCGCGCGCCGGCTCCAGGTCCAGGAGCGCCTCACGGAGGAGATCGCCCAGGCGCTCGAGGACGTGCTCCAGCCGCAGGGCGTGGGCGTGGTGATCGAGGCCGTGCACCTGTGCATGATGATGCGCGGGGTCGAGAAGCAGAACTCGAAGACCATCACGAGCGCCGTGCGGGGCCTGTTCCGCCGCGACCACCGCACCCGCGAGGAGTTCCTGCGCCTGGCCCACTCGTCGCACCAGATCTGAAGCCCCGACCTCGCCCTGTTCATCGAGCTGACGGAAGCGCTCGACTGCCCGCGCTGCCGGGACGGATTCGGCCTCGTGGCGTTCGTCGGCGAGACCGATCGACGCCGCGTGCTGACCGGTCACCTGGGGTGTCCGCTGTGTGAGGTGGAGTTCCGCATCTCGGGCGGCGCGATCTCCTTCGGCCCCGACACCCCGGGCGCCGATCCGGCCTCCCCCGCGGACCCCGGGATGGCCGTCCGTGTGGCCGCCCTGCTGGGTCTTGGCGACCGGGGGGCGGTGGTGCTGCTCGGCCCCGGGCTCGCGGCCCTCGCGCCGGCGATCGCGCGCTCCGTCGAGCGGATCGAGATCCTCGTGTGGCCGGGCGAAGCCGAGGCCACGGCGCGGGGGGACCTCTCGGAGCTCGCGCGGGGCGTGAATCCCATCCTCGGGGCGGATCCGGGGTGCTGGCCCGTGCGATCGGGAGTCCTCGACGGGGTCGCGCTTCGCGAACACGCCCCGGGCCCGATCGCCGAGGCGGTGCGCGTCCTCCGCCGCGCGGGCCGTCTCGTCCTCATCGAGCCCGCCTCGGAAACCCTCGAGGATGTGCGAGGCCTCCCCGTCGAGGAGCTGGCGAGCGATTCGTCGGCATGGGTGGGACGGCGGCGCTGAGCGGTTTGCTCGCCCATCACCCCGGCGTCTAAGTTTGCGTGCGTTCGGGATCGGAGGGCGTCTTGCGGCGAGGGGACGAGCCGACGCCATGGACTGGTGGAAGTTCTGGGAGAAGCGGCCCCGACCGGGGCCGGACTACTACGAAGAGGGCGTGGCGCTCCTGGACCGGGAGCTGTACCACGACGCCCTGACCTCGTTCCGCCTCGCGCTCCGAGCCCGGCCCGACGACGCGGCCACGCACGAGCAGATGGCCGTCGCCTACACGCACATCGGGCTCCACGAGGAGGCATCGCGCGCGTATCGAAGGGCGCTCGAGCTCCGCCCCACGAGCCCCTCGGCCCACTACGGGCTCGCCTTCCTGATGCTCAAGAGCGGGCAGACCCCGGAAGCCGCGACCCACCTCAAGGCGTTCCTGTCGCACGCGCGTCCCGGTCGTGAAGAGGCGCGCCATCTCGAGCACGCGCGGAGAACGCTGCAGCGGCTGGGGGTCTCGCCCGAGGAAGCGTCCACCCCCTGAGGGCCGCATCCGGCGCCCGGCGTGCGTCCACCCCGCTCCCCGAAGGCTACCGCCCCGGCACGCTGGTCGACCTGTTCCTCGACGGCCTCGCCCGCCCGCGGGCCGAGGCCGCGCTGGTACGAGGGTCGAACGGATCGTGGCGCGCCATCTCGAGCGACGAGATCGGCGCCCGGGTACGCGAGATCGCCCTCGGGCTCCGGGAGGCGGGATTCGAGCGCGGCGACCGGATCGCCATCCTGTCGCACACGCGGCTCGAGTGGGCGCTGGCCGACTGGGCGCTCATCATGGGCGGGCTGGTCAGCGTGCCGATCTACCCCGTGCTTCCCCCCGACCAGGTCGAGCACATCCTCCGCGACTCCGGAGCGCGGGGCGTGTTCGTCGCGGATCAGGAGCAGCTCGACAAGCTGATGCTCGTTCGCGCCCGGCTTCCGGCCCTCGAGCGCGCATTCGCGTTCGACCCGTGTGAAGCCGGCTCGCGCGGCGACGAGCCGCTCACCCTCGCGGAGCTGGCGGGGACGACCCGTCCGCCCGAGCGCGCGGCGACGTACCTGCCGGACGCACGCGGGACCACGCCCGATGACCTCGCGACGCTCATCTACACCTCCGGGACGACGGGCCCCCCGAAGGGCGTGATGCTCACGCACGCCAACTTCCACGCCAACGTGGTGCTCTCGACGCGCGTGTTCCCCGTGGGGGCCGACGACCGGGCGCTGTCGCTCCTCCCCCTGGCGCACGTGTTCGAGCGCACCGTCGGGCACTACATCATGTGGAATGCGGGCGTCACGGTCGCGTACGCGGAGTCCACGCACACGGTAGCCCGCGACCTGCGCGAGGTCGCGCCGACCGTGATGGCCGCCGTGCCACGAGTGTACGAGAAGGTGCTCGAGCGCGCGGAGCACACGGCCCGCGAGGGCGGACCGCTCCGGATGGCGATCTTCTCGTGGGCGCGCCGCGTCGGCGAGGAGCGGGCGGCGCGGGAGCTGAACGGCGGCTCGCCGGGGCCGGGTCTCCGTCTCCGGGCGGAGCTCGCCGACCGGCTGGTGTTCCGCAAGCTGCGGGCGCGCACGGGGGGACGGATCCGGTACTTCCTGAGTGGTGGGGCGGCGCTCTCCCCCGCCGTGGCGCGCTTCTTCTACGCGGCCGGTCTGCCCGTGATCGAGGGCTACGGCCTCACCGAGACGTCGCCGGTGCTCACCTTCAACCCGGTGGATGCGGTGCGCATCGGGACCGTGGGGCGCCCCGTGCCCGGCACGGAGATCCGGCTGGCCGACGACGGCGAGATCCTCGCGCGCGGCCCGCAGGTGATGAAGGGCTACTACCGGCGACCCGAGGCCACCGCGGAGACCATCGACCCGGACGGGTGGCTCCACACCGGCGACGTCGGGGAGCTCGACGCGGACGGCTACCTGAGCGTCACGGATCGGAAGAAGGACCTCATCATCACCGCATACGGGAAGAACATCGCGCCCGGGCCGATCGAGGAGAGGATCAAGCGCGACCCGCTGGTGGCGGAGGCGGTCATGTTCGGGGACGGACGCAAGTTCCCCATCGTCATCGTCGTCCCCGAGCCCGAGGCCCTGAACGCGCGGCTCGGAGCACCCGCTGGAGCGGGACCCCGCGGCCCGGCGCAGGCCGAGGCGGCCCGCGAGCTCGTCTCCCGGGCGGTCGAGGAGCGCTGCGCCGGCCTGGCCCGGCACGAGACGCCCCGCGAGGTGCTGGTGGTCGACGGGCCGTTCAGCGTGGAAGGCGGCGAGTTGACCCCGACGCTCAAGGTGAAGCGGCGCGTGATCGCCGAGCGCTACGCGGCCGAGATCGAAGAGGTGTACGAACGTGCCGAGCGCGAGGCCGCGCCCCCGGCGGAGCGGGACCGATGACCGGCGTGCGGGTGGTCCTCGTCAGCGGACCGGACATCGAAACGCTCGCGGCGCTGGCCCGCACGCTGGTCGAGGAACGCCTGATCGCGTGTGCCAACCTCGTGGACGGCGTGCGCTCCATCTTCCGCTGGCAGGGAGCGGTCGAAGACGAGCGCGAGGCGCTGGCGATCCTCAAGACGACGGCCGATCGGCTCGAGGCCCTGAGCGCGCGCGTGGCCGAGCTTCACCCCTACGAGGTTCCCGAGGTGCTCGCGCTCCCCGTGCTGGAGGGGGCCGAGGCCTACCTGGAGTGGGTCGCGGGATCGGTGGAGCCGCCGCCCTGAGGGGCTACCGGGGAGCACGGCGCTCCGACTCCGTCTCCGCCCGATACCACAGCCAGAAGAGGATGCCCGCCGCGATCCACAGGATCGTGCCCCCTCCGATCCGCATGATCAGCCCCGCGAGACGCTGGTCGTCCCGGGCCGACAGCGCCCCCACGGGTGGCGCCAGCTCGTAGGTGGCGTAGAAGGGCAGCTCGGCGAAGGTGAGGAACACGTAGGGCAGCGTCATGAGCACCGTGCTGGCGATGAGGTAGCCGATCTTCACGCCCCACGGGAACCTCGGTCGGTGCGGGACGGGGCTCGCGACCGGCCACCAGAACACCAGCCCGCCCGCGAGCCACGCGATGTCGAGCGCGAACGAGCCCCACTGGGACGACATGAGCCCGTCCACCAGCCCCGGCCAGTGGGTGGCGATCACGATCGTGTGGAACAGGAGGAGGGCGACGAGCGGGACGGTCAGGGCCCGGACGACGGGGAAGACGGCCGTGTCGCGCAGCCGCTCGAGCGCCCCGCGCGGCACGCCCGACAGAAGGAGGGGCGGCGCCACGAGCGCGACGAGCAGGAACTGCACCATGTGCACCCACGCCAGGTACCCCGAGCCGAGCGTGCCCAGGGGCCAGTCGAGCGCGATCCACAGGCTGACCAGCCCGGCGCCGCATCGGATCCGCTCGCCCGTCGTCGAGCGGTGGCGACGGGCCATCCCCACCCAGGCGACGAGGAGCCCCCCGACGAGGAGCCACACGCCCGGATAGGGCCGCCAGTCCCACGTCCAGGGGATGCCGCGGGCGGAGCACCACCACTGCATCGGGGGCGGCCCTCAGTGAACGGTGCGCCCACCCGGCGCCCCGGCTCCCTCGCCCGAACCGGCCACGCCACTCGCGGGCGCCACGGTGTCCTCGAGCGCGAGGAGCTGCCGGAGGTCGTGGCGCCAGTCCATCTGCCGGATCCCGGACGGATAGACGACACGGGCGCGTCCGTCGCCCGTGACCGCCAGGACCTGGGACGCGTGTCCGACGACGTACCCCCCGCGCCGCTCCTCGACCGCCTGCCTGACCGCGGGCGGCAGATGCAGGGCGCCCTGGATCTCGTTCACGCGCTGGATCGGACCCCGAAGCCCCACGAACGCGGGGTCGAACAGGTCCAGCCACTCGCGGATGCGCTCGGGCGTGTCCCGCTCCGGATCGGTGCTCACGAACACGACCTCCACCCGACGGCGTTGCGCATACGGGAGGTCGCCGAGCGTCGCGGCCAGGTTCGCGAGGTGCACCGGACACACGTCCGGGCAGTTCGTGTACCCGAAGAACAGGAACGTCAGGCGCCCCGTCGTCTCCTCGCGGAATCGGTACGGCCGCCCCGACGTGTCGGTGAGCGAGAAGTCCGGGACGTCCAGGGGTTCGGGGAGCTCCACGCCTCGCCAGCCCTCGGCTCCCTCGCGGCGGTCGATGGCCGCGTCCGAGCAGGCGAACAGGGCCGCGCCCGCCAGGATCGCCGCCGCCACCGTGTGCCCCCGGGTTCCGACACCGTGTCGCATCAGCTCCCCATCACCGTGTTGATGATCACCAGGATCACTCCGATGAACGCGCCGAGGATGTACCCCAGACGGACGATCAGGTCCAGCTCTCGCTGACTGATGTCGCGCACCAGGCTCTCCAGCTGACGGAGCGGGAAGGTCTCGATCTTGGCCGAGATCCGGTCGGCGATCCGGATGCGTCCGGCGACCTCCGGGACCTGGCGGGCCACCCACTCCCAAGTCGGCGGGCCCAGCGTGTCGGCCAGACGGAGCGCCGTGTCCTCGCGCAGGAAGCGGTCGACGCGTCCGATCGGCGTCTCGAGAATGCGGTCGGCCACCGGCTCGGTCACCGATTCGAACAGCGCGCGCCCGGGTTCCGAGCGGAGCCCCGCGGCGACCCAGCCCGCCACCCGCTCGGTGGGAACCAGCCCCAGCACGTCCGCCCACGTCCGCTCGCCGAGCCGGCCGACCGCGCCTTCGAGCTGATCGAGCAGGAACGCCCGCGACCCCGGATCGCGCGCGGAGCGCAGGAGCCACTCGGTGATCGACCCGAGGGCGGCCTGGACCGGCGGGTCGTCCGTGTCGCCGAGCACGGCCGTGGAGGGGCGGCGGAGGAACTCGACGATCCCGTCGTTCACGTTGCGGGCCATCGCGTCCTGCACGTCGGGCTCCCGGAGGACCTCGCCGAGCCGATCGGCGCCCTCCGCCTCGAGCGTCTCGAGCACCCTTGTCACCGTGTCCTGGGTCACGATCAGCTTGGCCACCACGCGCTGGTGGAAGCGGAGATCGCTCATGAAGCGATCGAGCAGCTCGCGCACGAGACGCTCGACGCGATCGCGCGTGTCGGGATCCTCGAGCAACCGCCCGAGTCGCTCCATCGCGACGGGCAGGTAGTCCTTGATCGCGTGCTCGAGGGCCGCCACCAGACCGGCCGGGATGAGCTCCTCGAGGGTGCATCCGGGCCGCAGGACGTGTTCGGCGGCCTGCCGGAGGTGCCGTCGCACCGTGCGCTCGAAGGCGTCGCTGTCGAGCAGCCGCGCGAGCCAACGCTCGACGGTGTCGCGCAGCGCGGCCACGCGGGCCTCGTCGAGGGAGCTGGACACGGGCTCGTCCCGGATCTCCTCGATCACCTGATCGAGGAGATCGCGCGCATCCGCCTTGAGTTCGGGGGACTCGAGCGCCTCGAGGAGGATCTCGCGTCCCTCGGCCATGAGATGGAGAATGAGTCCCCGCACCTCGGCGACCGCCGCCTCGGGGAGGAGGTCGGCCAGCGACGGTTGGTCGCCGACCACCAGCTCCACCGCCAGCTCGCGCAGCCGGGTCTGGAAGGCCCCCTCGAGCTCCTGGAGCTCGGACGCGATGTCGGCGGGGGTGAGCAACGTGCCGCCCACCACGCGCCCGATCGAGTCCGCGAGGCGCTTCTGGTTCTTGGGCACCGCGCCCTGGAGCCACGACACGGCCCGCCCGAGGAAGCGAGGCGGCTGGTACGGGTGGAACAGCATCCACACGGCGATCCGATTCGTGATGCCTCCCGCGAAGGCGCCGAACAGGACCGTGAGCGCCGCGCGTGGCCAGTCGACCTCGAACGCCATCAGGGAAGCGCGAGCGGGGCGGTCGCCCCCACGAAGCGGTACGTGAGGCCGTCGGCCACCAGATCGCACTCGATGCGGAATGCCGGCACGGGCCCTTCGGTGGGGCTCGAGACGGCCCGGATGACGCCGCTCAGGCTGGCGGCCGGAATGTCGAACGTCCAGCGGCGCGCGGGCGTCCCCTCTGCCGCCGCCTCGGCCTCGAACGTGACCGCGTCCCACACGGCGACGCCCCCGTGCAGCCACGTGCGGGCGATCACGGGTTGCTCCGGCCCGTCGCCGGCCTCGATCAGGAGCCCGTTCCCGGCCGAGTCGGCGAGCACGAAGGTACGGGACTCACCCGTCTCGGCCGGGAATCGGGTGGCCCGCGCGGCGCGCCGGAAGAACAGGAGGCCGCCGGCTGTCCGCTCACCGATGGCGAGCGCCGCGACCCCCAGGGACTCGCGTTGTCCGGTGGGCCCCGTCCATGCGGATACCTCGTCGCCCGCCACGAGGGACAGCCGGCCCTCCGGCGTCGAGAACCCGAGGCCCTCCACCTCGCGCGAGTCCCCGACGCGCACCGTCATGCCGGGGGCCGGGAGGATGCGCCACGCGGCCCGAGGCAACGGGAGCGTGTCGCGCATCCGGGACAGGACGCGCCACCCCCCGGAGTCGCCCCACCAGGACGAGTAGTCGCGCACCAGACGCTCCGGATCCGTCTCCTGGTCGAAAGACGCGAACAGGACGCTGCCGTCGCCCCCGGCGAACACGAGGTCGGTGAGGTAGCGGGCGGGCGCGATCGCGGTCGTGGCGCCGCTCGCGGAGTCGACCGGCACGGGCGTGCCGCGACGCGGCGTCGCGTCGCGGCACCCGGAGGCGAGGGCGAGCAGGGGGAGAAACGCGCTCGCGGACGGGATCCGGCGCCCTCGAGCGCTCATCAGCTGGGGGCCGAGGGGTCCCCCGGTAGACGGCGCGCGCGCGAAGCGCCGGCTCCCGACTTGGAAGGCGAGAGCCGGTTCCCGATGCCGACGGCCGCGTCGAGACGGCCGAGAAGACCCTCGATCCGCCGCCGATTCATCCCGAAGTCCCCCCGCCCGACCCGCGAACGCGACAGGACCTCGACGCGCGTGAGCCCGTTCTCGTCCAGCGCCACCCAGATCGTCATGTCGTCCACGAAGCGGAGCACCGCCGACCGGCAGGAGACGCTGATGATTCCCAGCTCCTCGTCCTTGTGATCGAGCGTCCAGCGCGCGCGCGACTCGATGTCGGACAGCAGATGATCCCACACGCGGGCGAACGCGACCTGATAGACACGACCCTCGGGGCCATCATCGCGCCGGGTGTCCGACGCGTTCGCGGTGAGCCAGCGACGCAGGGTCTCTCTCCAGACCGGCGCGGATCCTCCGGGGCTCAATGGCCGCGAGGAGGCCGGGGTTCCGGCCCGGATTCGGTTGACCGTCTCGGTCGGGTCCGGGTACGTTCTCCCCCGCGCGGGCTCGAGCCGGCGGGGTCAAGAACCGCGGCCCTCGAGACCGACGACCTCCATGCAGACGAACGGCTGAACATGCAGGCCATAATACCGTTGGCGGGGAAGGGTACAAGAGTACGACCCCACACCCACACGCTCCCCAAACCCCTTCTCCGGGTCGCGAACCGGCCGGTGCTCTCCTACGTGGTGGAGCAGCTCCTCGAGGTGGGGGTGGATGAGATCATCGCGATCACGGGTCACCTCGCGCCCCAGATCGAGGCCTATCTGGACGTGGAGTTCCCCGATCTTCCGGTGCGCTACGTCGAGCAGGCGGAGCAGCGCGGGACCGCGGACGCCATCGGTCTCGCCGAACCGTTCGTGACGGGTCCCGTGCTGATCGTATTCGTCGACACGCTGTTCGACGCGGACTTCGGGCTCATCCGCGAGCGGGCCGACGATTCCGGCATCGTCTGGGCGAAGGAGGTCGAGGACTATCAGCGCTTCGGCGTCGTCGTCACGGATGAGGACGGGTACATGGTCCGCATCGTCGAGAAGCCGAGCGAGCCCATCTCGAAGCTGGCCAACATCGGCGTCTACTACATCCGGGACTACGAGCTGATGTTCGAGGGCGTGCATCATGTGTTGGCCCAGGATCCCAATCTCGGCGAGTACTTCCTCACCGATGCGTTCCAGTACATGATCGATCGCGGCGCTCGTCTCTATACGGCCGAGGTCGGCGGTTGGTTTGACTGCGGGAAGCCGGAGACGGTGCTCGAGACCAACCTCGCGATGCTCGAGCGGGGGCACGGGCAGGTGCCGGATTCGCTGCACCGGAGCGTCTCGGTGACGGGACCGGCGGCGATCGCGCCGGACGCGGTGGTGCGGGACACCGAGGTCGGGCCGAACGTGAGCATCGCCGCGGGGGCCGTCGTGCGACGCTCCCGGCTGCGCGATGCGATCATCGGCCGGGAGGCGGTCGTCGAGGAGTGCGATCTGCACGACTCGCTGGTCGGGGACCACGCGGTGCTCCGGGGAGTACGGGGTGTGGCGAACGTGGGGGACCACTCCCGCGTCGTGGGTGAGGGCGCCTGACCGTTCGCTCCCGGGCAGGCCGTTGACCGCGAATCGGGGGATGTGCGGGCGTTGAACCGCTACGAACTGATCCACGACTGGAACCGCCGTCCCGGGTGCTTCGACTACACGACCGTGGACGTCGAGCTCGACGACGAGACCCTGCGGGACGGGCTCCAGAACCCGTCCGTCCAGGACCCGCCCATCGAGAAGAAGATCGAGCTCCTCCACCTCATGGTGGAGCTCGGGATCCATGCGGCCGACATCGGGCTCCCGGGGGCCGGCCCGCGCGCCTATGAAGCGGTGCTGGCCCTCGCGCGGGAGATCGCCTGCCACCGCCTCCCGATCGCCGCCAACTGCGCGGCGCGCACGGTTCGCGCGGACATCGAGCCGATCGCGCGTGTCGCGCAGGCGACCGGTCTCCGCATGGAGGTGGGCGCGTTCATCGGGAGCTCCCCCATCCGACAGTACGCGGAGGGATGGGATGTGGATCGCATCCTGGCTGCGACGCGGGAGGCGATCGAGTTCGCGGTGGGCGAAGGGCTCGACGTGATGTACGTGACCGAGGACACGACACGCTCGCGTCCGGAGGACCTCCGGACGCTGTACACGGCCGCCATCGAGGCGGGAGCACGCCGCATCTGTCTGGCGGACACGGTCGGGCACGCCACCCCGCACGGCGTCCGACAGCTCGTGCGGTTCGCGCGCGAGCTGGCGGCGGAGAGCGACGAGGACATCCGGATCGACTGGCACGGGCACCGCGACCGCGGGTTCGGGCTCGCGAACGCGTTCGCCGCGATCGAGGAGGGCGTGGACCGCGTCCACGGAACGGCGCTGGGCATCGGCGAGCGGGTGGGGAACGTGGAGATGGACCTCCTGCTGGTGAACTTCCGGCTGTTCGGCCTGCTCGATCGCGACCTCACGCGTCTGCCCGACTACTGCCGCGTGGCGGCTCAGATGTGCGGGCTGGAGGTGCCCCACAACTACCCGGTCGTGGGCGAGGATGCCTTCCGCACCGGAACGGGGGTACACGCCTCGGCGATCATCAAGGCCATCAAGAAAGGTGACCGGTGGCTGGAGGACTGCGTCTACAGTGGCGTGCCGGCCTCCATGGTGGGCCTGGAGCAGCGCATCGAGATCTCGCCCGTCTCGGGACTGAGCAACGTCCGGTTCTGGTTGTCGAAGCACGGATACGACATGTCGGACGAGGCGTTGTGCGAGGCGGTGTTCGCGCTCGCCAAGCGGTGCGATCATACGCTGTCACGGGGGGAGATCGAGGCCGAGATCGCCCGGGTGGAGCGGGGCGAGGTCTGACCACGTGCGGACGGGAAGGCGAGGGAGAGGGATGAGCGAGCGATGCGTGGGGGTGGTGGTGCGGGGTGCGTGCGCCGCCGTACTGGGAATGGGCGCGTGGACGGCCGCGGTCGGCGACCTCGGGGCACAGGAACCGCAGCGGATCCCGACCATCCCGGCCGGTGTGCCGGCCGTCGTGCTCCCCCTCCAGTCGGCGCGGCCCACGGCGGGCGGCGCCTGGCCCGGGGGCGGTGCGAACGAGCGCTCGGCGATCGATCAGTTCGACGCCGAACTGGCGTTCGCGCTCGGCGAGGAGGAGGGGGCGCGGAGCTGGGCCCTGCCCGGGGACGTCGAGGATCGCCTGGCGAGAAACCCGATGATCCGCGTCGATGCCGCCCGGCTCGCGTACCACGGCCTGCTGCGGGCGCCCGAGGATCGTGCCCAGATCTACGAGCCGCTGCACAGCCAGCTCCGGCAGATCGCGGCCCTGTTCGATGCGCGCATCGTCATCCTGCCGCTGGCCATGTGGTACGAGCCTCCGACCGAGGAGGCGCGGGCCGCCGCGGCTGCCGCGGGTCGCGCGGAGCCGCTCGAGGGCCGCGCCGTGGTGCTGACCGCGATCATCGACATCCGCCGGAGCGCCGTCCTGTGGCACGGCCTCATCTGGGGCTCGGAGGCCGAGGCGCCGGCGCGCGAGGCGCTCACGACCCTGGCGCTGAGGGCGGCCGCCCAACTGGCGCCCTCCTGACGGGCCTGCCCATGCACGACGTGACGCTCATCCCGGGCGACGGCATCGGTCCGGGCATCACGGAAGCGACCGTGGCGATCCTCGAGGCAGCGGATGCGCCGATCGCGTGGCAGGAGCACGTGGCCGGGCTGACGGCCATGGAGTCGGTGGGCGAGCCGCTCCCGGGCGCGACGCTCGAGTCGATCGAGACCACCCGCGTGGCGCTCAAGGGCCCGCTCACCACTCCCATCGGGTCGGGCTTCCGCTCGGTCAACGTGGCGCTGCGCAAGCACTTCGACCTGTTCGCCAACGTCCGGCCGGCCATCACGCTGCTCCCGGCGGCGCGCTATCCGGACGTCGATCTGGTCATCGTGCGCGAGAACACCGAAGGGCTGTACGCCGGCATCGAGCACTTCATCGGGATGGAGAACGACCCGCGCGCCGTAGCCGAATCCGTCATGCTGATCACGCGCTTCGGGTCGCGGCGCATCGTGCGGTTCGCGTTCGAGTACGCGCTGTCGCACGGGCGCGAGAAGGTGACCCTCGTCCACAAGGCGAACATCCTCAAGTACACCCAGGGCCTGTTCCTCGATGTCGGGCGGGAGATCGCGAAGGAGTACGAGGGACGCGTCCGGTTCGACGACCGGATCGTCGACAACACGGCCATGCAGCTCGTGCTCGATCCGTACCAGTTCGATGTGATCGTCACGGAGAACATGTTCGGCGACATCCTGTCCGACGAGGTCGCGGGGCTGATCGGCGGCCTCGGGTTCGCGCCCGGGGCGAATCTGGGCGAGAACGCCGCGATCTTCGAAGCCGTGCACGGGTCGGCCCCCGACATCGCGGGCCAGGGGATCGCCAACCCCACCGCGCTCCTGCTCGCCGCCTGTCTGATGCTGGACCACCTGGGCGAGGCGGCCGTCGCCGACCGCGTCCGCCCGGCGCTACGCGACACGCTGACCGCGGGAGCGTGCCTCACGCCGGATCTCGGAGGGTCCGGGAGCACCCGGGAGTTCGCCGATGCCGTCATCGCCAGGCTCTAGCCGCGCACGCCGGTGAGCGCCGACCCGCACGTCGACCGACCCCCGGAGCCGGTGCACTTCCAGGGCGCCCCGTGCGACGCGTGCGGCCGGGTGTTCCCGCGCGAGGCGCTCGACGACGACCGCTGGTGCGACGCGTGTCGGCCCCGCATGGAGCGACGTCTGCGGGTGGGGCGGCACGCGATCGCGCTCCTCGTCACGCTCCCCTTCGCCGTATGGATCTGGCGGCTCGAGAAGCTCGACACCCTGCCCGCCGCCGCATGGCTGCTCCCGCTCGCGGCCGCGTACTATCTCGGCTTCCGCATCGGACGCGAGGTCGTGAAGGGCTACGTGCGCTGGCGACGCGCCGCCCCCCCGGGATGAGGCGCGCGGCCCGTCCGTCCGGGATCGAGTTGCCCATCCTCGTCCTCGCCCTGATGTTCGGCATCGTGCCGGCCCCGAACGCCGAGGGCTACGGGGGACCGGTCGCGATCCTCGGAGGGGCCCTGGCCGTCGGAGGAGCCTGGCGGTGTCGCGCGCGGTTCCGGCGCCCACCGGACCACGAAAAGATCAGGGAGAGCTGAATACATGAGCTTCGAGGGCGTGGACTACTTCGACGTCGGGGCACTGCTGACGGAGGAGGAACGGGCGGTTCGGGATCTCGTCCGCGACTGGGTCGAGAGCGAGATCGTCCCGATCATCAACGAACACTACATCACGCGGCGCTTCCCACGGCAGCTGATCCCGCAGATGGGGGAGCTCGGATTCCTGGGCGCGAACCTGCCCGAAGAGTACGGCTGCGCCGGTCTGAACAACGTCGCCTACGGGCTCATCATGCAGGAGCTCGAACGCGGCGACTCCGGGTTGCGTTCGTTCGTGTCGGTGCAGGGCGCTCTCGTCATGTATCCGATCTTCGCGTTCGGCTCCGAGGAGCAGCGTCGCGCGTGGTTGCCCCGGCTCGCCACCGGCGAGGCGATCGGCTGCTTCGGGCTCACCGAGCCGGACTTCGGATCCAACCCGGGCGGCATGATCACCCGCGCTGTCCGGGATGGGGAGGAGTGGGTCCTGAACGGCGCCAAGATGTGGATCACGAACGGATCGATGGCCGATGTGGCGGTCGTGTGGGCGAAGACCGGCGACCTGGACGACGTGAGCTCCATCCGCGGCTTCATCGTGGAGACCGACCGGAAGGGGTTCTCCGCCAGGGATCAGGAAGGGAAGCTCTCTCTGCTCGCGTCCGACACCTCCGAGCTCGTCCTCCAGGACGTGCGCGTCCCGGCCGACAACCTCCTGCCGGGGACCGCCGGGCTCAAGAGCCCTCTCATGTGCCTCACCCAGGCCCGCTACGGGATCGCGTGGGGAGGGGTGGGAGCGGCCATGGCCTGCTACTGCGAGGCGCTCGAGTACGCGAAAAACCGCGTGCAGTTCGAGGGGAAGCCGATCGCCGCGACGCAGATCCAGCAGGTCCGCCTGGCCGACATGTTGACCGAGATCACCAAGGCGCAGCTCCTCGCCCTGAGGCTCGGGCGACTGAAGGACGAGGGGAGGATGACGGCCCAGCAGGTATCGCTGGCCAAGCGGAACAACGTGAACATGGCGTGCGAAACCGCCCGTGAGGCGCGCCGTCTGCTGGGCGCGAACGGGATCCTCGTCGAGTACGCCTCCATGCGGCACATGGCCAATCTCGAGTCGGTGTACACCTACGAGGGCACGCACGATATCCACGGCCTCATCCTGGGCCACGACGTCACGGGCATCGCGGCCTACAACTGAGCGCCGCGCGGGGCGCTTCTCCCGTCCTCTCCGATGGCCCGGTTCGTGCTCGATGCGTGCTTGGAAGCGGGGGGTCGGACCGGGGACGGGGCCGCTAAATGCTTGCACAATCACAGGGTAGGCGACCTCGCCGCCCAGCACTCCTCCACTCGCGGAGGGGATGCGAATGACGGATTGGATGCAGCACCCCGCGACCCTGCCGATGGCCATCGGGCTCCTGGGCGCGATGCTGTTCGTGTGGCGCAACTACCTGCTGCTCGGTCAGGGACGCCGCGATCTGGAGCGCAAGCGCCAGGAGCACGAGTCGCTGTTCACCCATAACATCGACGCGGTGGTCGCCGTGGACCCGGAGGGTGCCATCCAGAGCGCCAACCCGGCCGCGCAGGAGCTGCTGGGCCGGGCCGACCTGCTGGGCCGCCACTTCGCCGACCTGATCTCCCCCGCGGGACGAAGCCGCACGCTCTCCGCCCTCGAGGCGGCCCTCACCGGCATGCACAGCACCCTGGACACCGAGGTGATCCGCCCGTCCGGGGATCTGGCCGATGTGGAGCTCACCAGCGTCCCGATCGTCGTGAACAAGCGGGTCGTGGGCGCATACGAGATCCTCCAGGACACGACCGACCGCAGGCAGCTCGAGCGTGAGCTGGAGGACCGGGCGCTGCACGACTACCTGACCGCGCTCCCCAATCGGGCGCTGTTCACCGACCGGCTCACGCACGCGCTCCGCAGGGGACGGCGCGGCGGCGAGCGTGTGGCGCTCCTGTACGTGGATCTCGACCGCTTCAAGCCCATCAACGACCGCGCCGGGCACCGCGTGGGGGACGAGCTTCTGTGCGAGGTGGCCAAGCGACTCCAATCCCTCGTGCGCGACTCCGACACGGTGGCCCGACTGGGGGGTGACGAGTTCGCCGTGCTGCTCGAGACGGTGGACGGGGACAGCCAGGCCCTGACCGCCGCCGAGCGCATCGTGACGCTCGTGCGGGCCCCGGTGGTGGTGGACGACGAGGAACACCAGGTGGGGGCCAGCGTCGGGATCGCCGTGAGCTCCGAGGAGACCGAGGACCCGGAGCAGCTGGTCCACCAGGCCGACCTCGCCATGTACGAGGCCAAGCGACGGGGCGGGTTCCAGTTCCGCATGTACAGCCACGAGCTGGAGCAGGACGGATCGGATTGGGCCATCGAGATCGAGAGCGGGCTGCGGCGCGCGATCGAGCGCGACGAGCTGACGCTGGAGTATCAGCCGATCGTGGAGACCGGGGGCGCCAGGATCGTCGGGGTCGAAGCGCTGGTGCGCTGGAGCCACCCCGAGCTGGGCCCGCTGTACCCGGCGAGCTTCATCCCGATCGCCGAGAAGTCCTCGCTCATCGCCGAGCTGGATCGCTGGGTACTCGACCGGAGCTGCCGCGACATCCGCCGGCTGGTGGAGTTCGGGGTCATCAAGCCTCCGTTCTGTCTGTCGGTGAACCTGTCCGCACGGCACTTCGAGGAGGCGGATTTCCTGTCGGCGATCTCCACCATCATCCTGCGCACAGGCTTCGACCCCGAGCTGCTGCAGCTCGAGATCACGGAGAGCTCGGCCGGCGGAGACACGGCGAAGGTGCGCGCGCTCAAGGCGCTCGGCGTGAAGGTGGCGATCGACGACTTCGGGACCGGGTTCTCCTCGTTGAGCTACTTGCGGGACCTCGATGTCGACGTGCTGAAGGTGGACAAGTCGTTCGTGCTGGCCCTCGGGGCCGACCCGGCCTCCGTGGCGATCGTGCGCACGATCCTGACGCTCGCCGAGATGCTGGAGCTCGAGGTCATCGTCGAGGGAATCGAGGACCCCGTGCAGCTCTCCCACCTCGAGGATCTGGGAGGGAAGCTGGTGCAGGGGTTCTACTTCGGGCGTCCGACGGCCGCGGAATACCTGCCCGCCCTCATCTCCAAGGGTGTAGAGGCAGGGGCCGGCATGCAGCGCTCGGACAAGAAGCCGGAGGCCCCGCCCCGCAGGCGCTGGATGGAGAAGCTGCCCGGGATCGTCCCCCTCCCGCCGCGGAAGTGGGGGACCTGAGCCGCCGCGGGGGCCGTCTCAGGGCGCCCCGGAAGGAGTCATGCAGATCCGGGAGCCGCGGGCGGCCGCCTCCATGATCGACAGGACCTCGCTCACCGTGGATCGACCCCCATCCTCCTCGTACCACGCCATCTTGCGCTCCAGGAACTCTCGGTCCTCGAGCGCGGGTCTCGTCTCGAGGGCCCAGCGCTGGAGCTCCGAAGGTCGCTCAACCCAGCACCCGACCTCGTCGTAGCCCGGGTCGAGGATGAGGATCGTCGGGGTCGCCGTGCGATCGTCGGGGGTGCGGTAGGCGTCCATGACGTGGCGCCCCGTCTCGGAATCGACCACGCGCAGCTCCAGGCCGCCCACGCGCTCCGCGAGGAGCGCCAGGAACGGCACCGTGTTCACGGAGTCGGAGCACCAGTCCTCCGCGATAGCCAGGATCCGCCACTTGCCCTCGAGGGCCCGGGCGCGGGCCAGCAGATCCTCCGGGATGTCTCCCTCGCGGTAGTGTCGCAGCCAGAGCTCCCGTCGCTGCTCGGCGAGCCGGAGGAACTCCCCGAACTCGCGACCCGATCGGTACAGCGTCTCGAGACGGGGATCATCCGGCGGGTGGCCGGCGGCGGAGGCGGGAGGGGCTCCCGCCGGCCCGCAGGAGAGCGGAGCGGCGAGCATCGCCGCGAGGATGGGCGTGGTCATGTGGGTCCGGGGCTGAGGTCGACGAGAGACGGCGCGAGAAGCTAGTCGCGCTCTCGCCATCCGTCCACTGGGCGTTCCGCGCGGAATCGGGCGACTCGCCACACACGACCTGTCTCGGGGATCCCACAACCGGCGAACCGCCGGAGATCGCGCACGACACCCAACTCCATGATCGGCAATCGGTTACGGGCTTCCACCGGCCGGCGCGCGCTCCGTTCCGCCTCTTGCTCCAGGGAACCGCCGACCGACCCGACCCACCCACGCATCGAGAGGTCGACCCGATGGAAAACACCGTACCCCGTGCCGGCCCCAGGGGCCCGCACGGCTTCGTACCCATCGGCAGCCTCCAGCTCATCGCGCTGTCGGGAATCATCGCGGTGGGGGTCGGCAGCGGTCTGACGGCCGCCAACCAGAGAAGCGCGCTCGTGAACGGTGTGGAGCTCGTGGAGCTGGCGCACGCCGAGGCTCGCACCACCGCGCTCCGCACCGGGCGCCGCGTGACGCTCGAGATCGACCCGCGCACATCGCGTCTCCGGGTGGTGTTCGCCACCCTGGACCCGCCGGAAGCGACCCCCCTCGTACGCGAGGTGCGGCCCGAGGCCGTGTCGATTCGCACGCGTGCGACCGTCCTGTGCTTCGACGGTCTCGGGCGTCCGCTGACGGCTCTCCGGTGCACCCCCCACGCGGGGACCATCGAGGTGCGGACGCTCGCGGGCACGGCCGTGCTGACCCTCACGCGGGACGGTCGTCTGCTCCGCTGACGGGTGGCGCGGGGCGGCCCCGATCGTCGCCCGGGACTCTGGCAGGACCGGTTTCCACGCTGCACCTTGGGGGCGTTCCGGCCCCTGCTAGAACCGCATCACGAGGGAAACCATGGTCTCGCTCCGTCGTCTCGCCGGCGCGATCGCGCTGGTGTCGCTCGTCGCACCCGTCGTCGCCCTGACCGCGCAGCAGTTCACGCCCGATATGTACAAAAACCTCCACTTCCGCCACATCGGCCCGGTCGGAAATCGGGTGGCATCGGTGGCCGGGGTCGCCGGGGACCGGGCGACCTACTACGCCGGGGCGGCCACCGGGGGAGTGTGGAAGACGGAGGACGCGGGTCTCCACTGGCGTCCCGTGTTCGATGATCAGCCGGTGGCCTCGATCGGCGCGCTGGCAGTGGCGCCCTCCGACGCGGCCATCGTGTGGGCGGGGACCGGCGAAACGTCGATCCGCTCCAACGTGTCGATCGGGAACGGGGTGTGGAAGTCGACCGACGGCGGGGAGTCGTGGACGCACATGGGGCTGGAGGGCACGGGGCGGATCGGGAAGATCCTCATCCATCCCTACGATCCGGACATCGTGTACGTGGCGGCCCTCGGACACGCCTACGGGCCACAGCCGGGGCGTGGGGTGTACCGCACCACCGACGGGGGCGCGACGTGGGAGCTCGTGCTCCACGTGGACGAGGACACCGGTGCGTACGAGATGGTGTTCGATCCGGCCAACCCGCGGAAGATCATCGCCTCGATGTGGGATCTCGAGCTCAAGACCTGGAAGCGCGATTCCGGAGGGCCGGGGAGCGGGATCTTCATGACGATGGACGCGGGCGACACGTGGGAGCGGATCGAGGGGCACGGCCTCCCCACCGGGACCACCGGCAAGATCGCGCTGTGCATGTCGGCCGGGAGCTCCGACCGGGTGTACGCGCTGATCGAGACGAGCGACGGCGTGCCGATGGAGGGCGTCGAGACCGACACGGGCGAGCTGTGGAGCTCGGATGACGGCGGGCATGCCTGGCGTCTCGTCACGCACGATCACGATCTGGCCGACCGGCAGGCATACTACACGCGCTGTGGCGTGGCCCCGAACGACCCCGACGAGGTCTACTTCCTGTCGTCGAGCTTCAACTGGAGCCACGACGGGGGCGAGACACACGTGACCACCAACTACCTGCGCGACAAGTCCTCGCCGGGCTGGGACCTGCACGACATCTGGATCGACCCGACCGACGGCGACCGCTTCCTCATGGGGTTCGACGGAGGGGTCGCGATCACGGAGAACCGCGGCAAATCGTGGTACCGCGTGCAGCTCCCGATCGCGCAGATGTACCACGTCACGGTGGACGACGCGGTCCCGTACCACGTGCTGGGCAACCGCCAGGACGGGCCCTCGTTCCGCGGCCCCTCCAACACGCGCACCGGGGGGCTGTGGGCGAACGGGATCATCCCGCGCGGTGACTGGAGGGGGGTGGGAGGAGGCGAGAGCGGGTTCGCGACGCCCGATCCGGAGGATCCGAACATCGTGTGGTCGAGCGCCTCCGGATCCGGCGCCGTGGGCGGGATCGTCGTGCGTCACAACGTCGAAGCGGGCCAGTTCCGGGATGTGGAGGTGTGGCCGATGTCGACCGGCGGCTGGCCGGCGGAGGACCTCCGCTACCGCTTCCAGTGGACCTTCCCGCTGCTCATCTCGCCGCACGACCACAACACGATCTACGTGACCAGCCAGCACGTCCACCGCACCACGAACGGCGGGCAGAGCTGGGAAGAGATCAGCCCCGACCTGACGACGAACGACAAGTCGAAGCAGACGATCTCGGGCGGGCTGACCCCGGACAACATCGGCGTCGAGTACTGCTGCGTCATCTACGCGTTCGACGAATCCCCGGTCCAGCAGGGCGTGCTGTGGGCGGGCTCCAACGACGGGCTCGTGCACGTGAGCCGCGACGGCGGCGCGAACTGGGAGGACGTGACGCCCAACATCCCGAACCTGCCGCCGGACGGCGTCGTGCGGAGCATCGATGCGTCGCGCTGGGATGCGGGCAAGGCGTACATCACGATCGAGCACCACCAGGTGGGCGACTTCACCCCACGCGCCTACAAGACCGAGGATTACGGCCGCACGTGGACCTCGATCACGAACGGTGTGGACAACGATCCGGTCGACTACACGCGCTATCTGCTCGAGGACCCCGTGCGCCCGGGTCTCCTGTACCTTGGTACCGAGAGCACGCTGTACGTGAGCTGGGACGACGGCGCGCACTGGACGCCGTTCATGAACGACCTGCCCCACACACCGTTCTATGGCATCGTGATCCAGGAGCACTTCGACGACCTCGTGATCGCCACGTACGGGCGTGGATTCTGGATCCTCGACGACCTGGGCCCGATCCAGCAGATGACGACCGAGGTCGCGGCCTCGCCGGCGCACCTGTTCGACATCCGGGACGCGTACCGGTTCCGGCCCCTGACCGAGCCGATGATCATGTTCGAGGACTGGTCCAACGGCGAGAACCCGCCGAACGGCGCCGCGATCAACTACTGGCTGGGCGACGGCTCGCACGAGCGGGTCGAGCTGCGCATCCGCAACGCCGCCGGGGACTCCGTGCAGACCGTGAGCGGCGGCACGGAACGCGGGATCAACCGCGTGTGGTGGAACTTCCGCGGTGAGGGCCCGGCGCAGATCAAGCTGCGCACCAAGCCGCTCCACGCGGAGTGGTTCACGCTCCCCGAGGACTTCCGCTCCGGGGGCGGAGGCGGGTTCGGCGGGGGCGGCGGCGTCCTGCAGCCGCCCGGGACGTACACCGTCACGCTGCTCGTCGATGGCGAGGAGATGGGGAGCCGGTCGCTCACCGTGCTCAAGGACCCCGATTCGGAGGGCACCCAGGCCGACATCGAGGCCCAGACCGCGCTGGTCGAGGAGATCGTGGCCGACCGGAACCGGGCCGCCGGCATGGTGAACCGGATCGAGCTCATGCGGCGGCAGATCCTCGATCTCAAGCCGGTGCTCGAGGAGGCCGGGGATGCCGCGGAGGTGCTCGAGGCCGGGAAGGCGCTCGATCAACGTCTCATCGAGGTGGAGAGCGAGCTGATCCAGCTCGAGAACACGGGCGGCGACGGAATCCGGTGGCCATCGATGATCGTCGAGCAGCTGTCGTACCTGCAGGGATCGGTGGCCACCTCCGATTTCCGGCCCACCGACCAGCACCAGGAGGTGCACCGGATCCTCCGCCAGCGGCTCGGAGACGTCGAGAGCGATCTCGAAGCGGTCCTCTCGACCGATCTCGAAGCGTTCAACCGCATGCTCCAGCAGCGCGTCGGGCGAGTGATCACCACCCAATGAACCGGCCGGTGGGGATCGGCCGGACGGGGAGGGCGAGCGCGCACCGCGTCGTCGCCGCGGCTCGCGTGCTGCTCGCGTGTCTGGCGGCGGCTCCACCGGTCGCCGGGCAGGACGCGCCCCAGACGCAGACGGACGACTACACGCGCTACGAGCTCCTCGAGCCGGGGTCCGGCGCGTTCCGCATCTTCTACGACGTGAGTGCGACGACCCCGGGGGCCCGCTTCTACTACAACACGATCCGCGCGGGCGCCGAGGAGGTGGTGCACGGCGTCACCGACCTGTACACCGGCGAGCCGCTCGCGTGGGAGGTGGTGGACGGGCGACAGGCCCGAGCCGGCGGGCACCCGCGCGCGGCGGAAGACGGCCGCTATATCAAGGTCACCCTCTCGCGCCCCGTGCCGGCGGACGGACAGGGGCGCATCCGGATCGACAAGACGTACATCGACCCCGACAGCTACTACGTCGAGGGCGACGAGGTGGTGTTCTCCCGCTCGCTCGGCATCCGGCGGAACGCCGTCGTGCTCCCGCGGGGCTACGAGCTCGTCGAGTGCAACTACCCCTGCCAGGTGCGGCGCGAGGACGACGGCCGCATCGCGGCGAGCTTCATGAGCCCCGGACCCGCCGCGGTCCCCTTCCGCGTCCGGGGTCGGCCGCTGTCGGACCCGGGCGAGCATGCCCCGGCTCGGCGGGCTCCGGCCGAGGTCTGGGAGCGGAAGCCCGCGAGCGAGATCGCGGGCGCGCGGGTCGGGTGGGCGTTTCCCGAGCGGGCGTTCGAGGACCGGGACATCACATACTACCTCCTGTCGCCCGAGACGCACTCCTTCCGGCTGTACCACGACTACACGGAGACCCGGGCCGGCGTCGATCGCTACGTGAACGTCGTGCGGCCGGGGAGCCGGGCGACCGACCCCGCCGCGACGCTGCTCGACACCGGCGAATCGCTCGCGGTGGAGACCCTGCGCGGCGAGGAGATCGCGCGTCGTGGAGTCGATCTCGGCGAGGCCCCGACCGCGGACACCGAGGTGGTCCTCATCTCCTTCGAGCCGGTTCGTCCGGGGCACTCGGTCCGACTCCGGATTTGGGAGACGTACGCCGATCCCGGGCGCTACCGGTTGGTGGACGGGGACCTCGTATGGGACCGGAGCTTCGGCAGGGCGCGCGACACGGTCGTCCTGCCCGAGGGCTGGTACCTCACCGCGAACGCCATTCCGGGGCTGATCGACGAGCTGGACGACGGCCGGATCCGCCTCCGGTACATCAATCCCCGTCCGGACGAGATCCGCGTGTTCCTGATGGGACGACACCGGTAGACGGGCGCGGGGGCGCCACGCGGCCGCTAAACGGCGGGTGCCGTCCGGGTGTCCTTGCGGGAGGTGATGGACGGCCCCCCGCGACGGCGGGCGACCCGGGACCGGGGTTCGAGACGCACATGCGGATGCGATGGAAGAGGGGCAGTGGGGGGCTGGCCCTGGCGGCCGTCCTGGCGGGCTGCCGCGGAGGGGGCGACGCGCAGGCCCGCCCCGACCCGGCCGCCGGAGCCAGGGATCGGGTCACGCCGGTGGCCGTGGTGGGCGCCGAGCGGGGGACGATCACGCGCGCCCTGAGCGTGACCGGTACCGTGGAGCCGATCCGGGTGGTGGGCGTCAATGCGCGGCTCGGCGGCGAGATCCTCGAGCTCGCCGTCCAGGAAGGCGATCGGGTCGATCAGGGTCGGGTGCTGGCCCGGCTGGACGATCGCGAGCTCAAGGCCGAGCGGCGGAGCGCCGAGGCGGCGTACGAGGTCGCGCAGGCCGCCCTCCAGCGGGCCGAGAAGCTCCTCGAGGCGGAGATCGTCACGCAGGCCGAGTACGAGCGCGACCGCTCGGCGTTCGCGGCCGCCGAGGCCCGGCTCGATCAGCTCGACACCCGGCTCGAGTACGCGACCATCCGCTCGCCGCTGCGCGGCGTCGTGACCGAGAAGATGTGCGAGGTCGGCGACATCGTCGCGACGCAGGCGCGGCTGTTCACGATCGCCGACGTGTCGACGATGGTGGTGCGCGTGGCGGTGTCGGAGCTGGACGTCGTGGAGCTGGCGGCCGGGGACGAGGTCAACGTGACGCTCGACGCGCTCCCCGACACCCCGTTCACGGGCCACATCCGCCGCATCTTCCCGACCGCCGACCCCACCAGCCGGCTGGTGCCCGTCGAGGTGGCGCTCGGAGGTGACGGCGTCGCGCGCGCCGGCTTCCTGGCCCGCGTGACCTTCGACCTGGACGCGCGCGAGAACGTCGTGCTCGTCCCGCAGGCGGCGCTCCAGGGGGCGGGCACGCAGGAGTTCGTGTTCGTGGTGGAGGACGATCGTGCCGTCCGTCGCCCCGTGGGCTCCGGACTCACGTCGCGGGGCCTCGTGGAGGTGCGCACCAACCTCGACGAGGGCGAGCTCGTCGTGGTGTCCGGTCAGAACCTGCTCCGCGATGGGGCCCCCGTGCGCGTCGTGGAGCCCGCCGGCGAGCGCGCCACGACGCTCGAGGGCGCGCCGCAGGACAGCGAGTCGGCCACCTCGCCCGGAGGGTCCCGATGAAGCGCCCGGACGCGCACCGCGGCGTGTCGAGCTGGGCGATCCGCCGACCGGTGGGGACCATCATGCTCACGCTGGTCGCCCTCGTCCTCGGCCTGTTCTTCGTGTCCGGTCTGCCGCTCGACCTCCTGCCGCAGATCGTCTACCCACAGATCCGCGCCTCGGTGAACGAGCGCGGGGTGGAGCCGCAGGTGCTCGAGGAGACGATCGCCAAGCCGCTCGAGGCGTCGCTGGCCACCACCGAGGATCTCGTGCGTCTGGAGACGGAGATCCAGGAGGGCCGGGTTGCGATCAACCTCCACTTCGGCTACGGGACGGACATCGACTTCGCCCTTCAGGATGCGTCCAAGAACCTGGACCGGGCCCGCGCGCGGCTCCCGGAGGAGGCCGATCCACCGACCATCTTCAAGTTCGATCCATCGCAGGTGTCGATCTTCGAAGCGGCGTTCTCGTCACGCGCGAGGGACCTCATCTCGCTCAGGGACTGGGTGCAGTACCGGCTCCAGCCCCAGCTCCTGACCATCGAGGGCGTGGCCTCGGTCGACGTGTCCGGGGGACTCGAGCGCGAGGTCCAGGTGGTGCTCGACCAGGAGCGGCTGCGCTCCTACGGGCTCACGATCTCGCAGGTCATCGACGGGCTGTGGTCCGCCAATCAGGACGTCGCCGCGGGGCTCGTGTCCTCGCCGGATCGCGAGGTGGTCGGCAAGACCACCGGCAAGTTCAGGAGCGTCGAGGAGATCCGCGGGCTGCTGCTGGGTGTCCCCGGCGGGGGTCACGTTCCGTTGAGCGAGGTGGCCGATGTGCGCGACACGCACCGCGAGCAGCGGCTGTGGTCGCGGCTCGATGGAGTGCCGGCGGTCAAGATCGGCGTCCGCAAGCAGCCCAACGCCAACACCGTCCAGGTGGCGGAGGCCGTGGCGACCCGTCTCGACCGGCTCCGCGCCGATGGATTCCTGCCGCGCGACATCGTGTTCGAGACCATCCAGAACCAGGCGGACTTCATCCGCTCCTCGCTGACCTCGGTGCGGAACGCGGCCCTGCTCGGCGCCGGTCTCGCGATGCTCGTCGTGTTCCTGTTCCTCGGCTCGCTGCGCAAGACGTTCATCGTCGGTCTGGCCATCCCGATCGCGATCCTGGGGACGTTCGTGATGATGGGGATGGGGAACCTCACCCTGAACATCATGTCGCTGGGCGGGCTGGCGCTCGGCGTCGGTCTCCTGATCGACAACTCGATCGTGATGCTGGAGAACATCTTCCGGCAGCGGGACGAGGAAGGGGTCTCCGACCCGGAGGACGCCGCGCACGTGGGAGCGCAGGAGGTCCAGAGCGCCGTGGTGGCGGCCACCGCCACCAACCTCGCCGCCGTGGTGCCGTTCCTGCTCATCAGCGGTCTGGCCGCCATGCTCTTCCGCGAGCTCATCCTGACGATCTCGTTCGCCATCCTCGCGTCGCTGCTCGTGGCCCTCACCATCGTCCCCATGCTGTCCGCGCAGATGGCCAGGATCCGGTTCTCGAGCGGGCTGGCGAAGTGGCGTCCGATCGCCACCTTCCACGCGGGCGTGCGGTGGCTCAGGCGCGCGTACGCGGCCACCGCGCCCAGGGTCCTGCGCGTCCGCTACGTGGTGCTGGTCGTGGCAGGCGCCGCGACCGCAGGGTCGCTGTGGCTGGCGAGCGGCGTGGGCAACGAGTTCCTGCCGCAGGTGGACGACGGCAACGTGAGCGTCAACCTGCGGCTCGGGAGCGGCGTCTCGGCGCAGGAGACCAACCGGGTGGCGTACGAGGTCGAGGCCCTCGTGTCGGAGATGCCGGACGTGGCGCACCTGTTCACCACCGCGGGCGGGTTCCTGTTCGGGGCCTCGACCAGCGAGCGCGCCGGGTTCGGATCGATCACCGTGATCCTCGTGCCCGCCACCGAGCGCGAATGGAGCGCCGACGAGTGGGTGAGACAGCTTCAGGCGAAGATCGATGCCCAGTCGTGGCCCGGCGTGCAGGTGTTCGTCCGCCCGCCGCGCATCCGCGGTCTGCGGACCTCGACCGCCGGCTCGGCCGTGGCGCTCACGATCCAGGGCGACGACCTCGACGAGCTCGAACGTCTGGGCGAGGAGCTCACGCGACAGGTGACGGGCATCCCCGGTCTCGAGAACCTCGAGCCATCCACGGACGAGGCCACGCCGCAGGTGGCCATCGAGCTCGACCGCGAGCGGGCGTCGTATCTGGGTCTCGACGTCGGAACCGTGGGTGGCACGGTACGCACCGCGCTCGACGGGGCGGTGGCCACGCGCTACACGGAGGGCAACAAGGAGTACGACGTCCGCGTCATGCTCCCGCGCGACGCATTCCAGAGCCCCGAGGAACTGGGGTCGGTGGCCCTGTTCCCGGGGCGGGGGGGCGGCGCGCCGATCTATCTGCGGGACGTGGCGCGCGTCTACACGACGATCGCGCCCGGGAACATCCGGCGGGAGAACCAGAACCGCGTCCTGCGGCTCACGGGGGACGTGATCGGCGAGGTCGCCTCGGTGGGAGAGGTGAACGACTCGATCCGCGCCCGGCTGGCCGGCTTCGAATGGCCGGAGGGCTACAGCCTGCTGTACGGGGGCGAGGAGCAGGCCATCCGGGAGAACAACCGGCAGCTGGGGATCGTCGTCATGCTGGCCATCTTCCTCGTGTTCGTGGTCATGGCGGTCCAGTACGAGAGCGTCATCAACCCCCTGGTCATCATCCTGGCCATCCCGCTGTCGCTCATCGGCGTGGGCCTCGCGCTGTGGGTGACGGACACGCCGATGAGCGCCCCGGTGCTGCTGGGCGTGATCCTCCTCGCCGGGATCGTGGTCAACAACGCCATCCTGCTGGTGGAGTACGTCGAGCAGCTGCGCGGGGAGCACGGAGTGAGCCGCGAGGAGGCGGTCGTGCGCGCCGGAGTGGTGCGCCTGCGCCCCATCCTCATGACCACGCTCACGACGGCGTTCGGGATGATGCCCCTCGCCCTGCGGCTCGGGCAGGGGTCCGAGCTCATGCAGCCGCTCGCCGTGGCCGTGGTCGGCGGTCTGACGGTGTCGATGCTGCTCACGCTGTTCGTGGTCCCGTGCGCCTACCTCATCCTGCACGGGCTCGGAGATCGGCTCGGCGCCTGGCTTACGGGCGGGAGGCGGTCCTCGGCCATCGCCCCCGCCGATCCCGCCGGCATGGGACCCGCTCCCGGCACCGGCTGATCCGGCTCCCGCCGTTCCGCCGCCGCCGCCCGCCCTTGCGCGTAGTACTACTACATAGGTAGCATTACTACGAATGTCGGCGCGCGCGCACCGGCGTCGGCGGTGCGCGGGTCGGGAAGCCCCGGAACGGAGATCGGGATGGCGAGACGAACGCTGGGGATCACCACGGTGCAGGTGCTGCACGCCGTCGCGTCGGGGACGCGGTACGGCTTCGACATCATGGATCAGACGGGTCTGGCGAGCGGAACGGTGTACCCGGCGCTCTCCCGGCTGGAGCGCACCGGGCTCCTGCGCGCGAAATGGGAGGATCCCCGCATCGCGCGCGACGAGAAGCGGCCGCCCCGCAAGTACTACCAGATCACGCCGGACGGCAAGGAGCGTCTGTTGCGGGCCGCGGAGAGGATCCGGGAGCTCGAGCGCACCCTGCCGCGCGACGCGACCGGCCTGGAAGCGTCCACCGCCTGACATGTTCGCCGCCCCACCGCCCCGTCACCCGGTGCGCTCGCTGTGCGCGGGCCTCCTCCGCCTCGCCACGCGGCTGGCGCCGGCCTCCGAGCGCCGCACGTGGGTGCGGGAGTGGGAGGCGGAGCTCGAGCACTCGTGGCGCCGCGCCACTCGGGGGAGCGGCCTTCGCGCGGGCGCCGCCATCGAGATGATTCGCCGGAGCGCGGGAGCCGTCGTGCACGCCGCCTGGCTCCGTGGACAGGACTGGAGACCCGAAATGCTGATGCAGGACCTCCGTTTCGCGATCCGCAGTCTCCTCAAGCGCCCGCTGTTCACCGGCGTGATCGTGCTGACGATCGCGCTCGGGATCGGGGTGAACGCCGGGATCTTCAGCGTTCTGTACCACGTCGTGCTCGAGCCGCTCCCGTTCGAGCACCCCGAGGACCTCGTCATGGTGTGGGAGCGGAACATCCCGCGCGACAACCCCACAAACGTGGTCGCGCCCGCGAACTTCTTCGTGTGGCGCGAGGAGACCTCCTCGTTCGAGGACCTGGCCGCGGTGACCTGGTTCAGCCAGGCGCTCAGCGGCACGGAGGAGCCGGAACGGGTCGGGGCCGTGGCCGTCAACGCGAGCTTCTTCCCGATCCTCGGCGTGCGTCCATACCGCGGCCGCTTCTTCCTCCCCGAAGAGGACAATGCCGCCTCGACGGAACGCCCCATCGTCCTGAGCTATGCGTTCTGGCAGCGGCGGTACGGTGGGGATGAGGACGTGCTGGGCCGGGTCATCCAGCTCAACGGGGTCGATCGCACGGTGATCGGGATCCTGCCGCCGCAGTTCTCGTTCGACTATCTGCCGTACGCCTTCAACGCCACCGGCACCCAGGACGTGTGGATGCCGCAGGGGTTCGAGGAGGCGGCCCGAACGTGGCGGGGCCGCTACCTCCAGGTGGTGGGCCGTCTGAAGGACGGCGTGAGCCTGGAGCGGGCCCGGACCGAGCTCACCACGGTGGCCTCGCGGCTGGAGCGCGAGTTCCCCGACGGGCAGGCCGGCTGGACGGTGAACATCGTGCCGCTCCAGGAGCAGGTGGTCGGTGACGCGCGGCCGGCGCTGCTCATCCTGTTCGGGGCGGTGACGCTCGTGCTCCTCATCGCGTGCGGCAATGTGGCGAACCTCCTCCTGTCGCGCTCCACCGCGCGCAGCCAGGAGGTGGCGGTCCGCACCGCGCTGGGGGCCAGCCGGCTCCGTCTCGTGCGCCAGCTCCTCACCGAGAGCGGGGTCCTGTCGTTGGCCGGCGGTGGCCTCGGTCTGCTGTTCGCCTTGGGGCTCGTCAAGGCGCTGGTGGCGCTCGGCCCCGATGTGCCGCGTCTCGCGGAGGTGGGGCTCGATGGGGCGGTGGTGGCGTTCACGCTCGGCGTGGCGCTCCTCACCGGGTTCGTGTTCGGGCTCGCGCCGGCAGTGCGCGCCTCCCGGCCCGACCTGGTCGATTCGCTGAAGGAGGGCGGGGCCCGCGCGGGACGCACGGGATCCGTGCTCCGGGCCCGGAACGCGCTCGTGGTGACCGAGATCGCGCTGGCGCTCGTGCTGCTGGTCGGGAGCGGGCTCCTCATCCGCAGCTTCGCGAACCTCATGGACCTCGGCGTGGGGTTCGACACGGAGCACCTGATGTCGGCCGAGGTGGCGCTCTCGAGCCGCGCCTACCCCGAGCAGGCGGAGCGTCTCCAGTTCTTCGAGGATCTCGTCGACCGGCTCCAGCGCTCCCCGGGCGTGGTGGCGGCCAGCGCGATCACAAACCTGCCGTTGTCGGGGAGCCAGACCGGCACGAGCTTCTGGCTCAACGACCGGGCGCTCCCGGCCGAGGGCGAGTTTCCCGTCGCCGACATCCGCTGGGTGCACCGCGACTATCGGACGACGATGGGGATCCCGCTCATCCGGGGGCGCTTCTTCGACGAGACCGACCGGGCAGACGCGCCGCTCCGCGTGGTGATCAACGAGACGACGGCGCGGCAGTTCTTCCCGAACGCCGATCCGATCGGGCGCACGATCTCGATGCCGTGGGGCGACACGCTGGTGGCCGAGATCATCGGCGTGGTGGGCGATGTCCGCCACAACGGACCCGAGGTCGAGCCCCGGCCCAAGCTCTACTGGCACCACCTCCAGTGGCAGGACCGAGCGAACATGAGCGTCGTGCTGCGCACCGAGGGTGACCCGGCCGCCGCGGCGGGGACGATCCGCGCCGCCGTCCGCGAGCTCGATCCGGCCGTGCCGCTATACAACGTGCATCCGATGACCTACTGGATGGCCGAGGCGATGGCGTCGCGCCGGTTCACCATGCTGACCCTGGCCGTGTTCGCGCTCGTCGCGCTCACGCTGGCCACGATCGGTGTATACGGCGTGATGTCCTACAACGTGAGCCAGCGCACGCAGGAGTTCGGGGTGCGGCTGGCTCTCGGTGCGGGACGTCGGGACGTGGCCCTCCAGGTGATCCGCTCCGGTCTCAAGCTCGTGCTGGTGGCCGTGGCGATCGGGGTGGCGGGCGCGCTCGCCGTATCGCGTCTCCTGCGGGGGTTCGTGTACGGCGTGACCACGCGTGATCTGACGAGCTTCGCGGTGGCGGCCGGGTTCCTCATCCTGGTCGCGGTGCTCGCCTGCTGGTGGCCGGCGCACCGCGCCGGACGGGTGGACCCGATCCGGGCGCTGCGCTTCGAGTAGCCGTTGCGGGCCGGCGGCGCTCGGCGTCAGCTGCCGGCGGCCGCCACGTCCGGGTAGTGGTCGACGAGGGGGTAGTCGGTGCTCCGGAGCGCCTCCGTCGACCACGCGGCCACCCTGCGGCGGGTGTCGAGCGGCACGTCGCGGTGCCGATCGGCCGTTCCCTTCACGAACAGCTCCGCGTTGGTGGCGAAGATGTGCGGCGGGTGCATCTCGAACGTGTCGTGGTTCGCGCTCATGTACTCGAAGCCGCACTTGTGGAGGACGGCCGCCATCTCCCCCTCGTCGAGCGGCGGGACGCCGAGGAAGGCCGCCACGCGCCGCACCACGGCGGCCAGATCGAGCTTCATCTCCTCGAAGCGCACGAACAGGACGTCGTCGTCCTCCACAGAGCGTCGCCACCAGCCCGCCACGTGGTCGGGCCACGGGCCCCACCACATGTCCTCCGAGCAGAACCAGGCCTCCACGGCGTCGAGGCCGGGGGCCATCGGTCCGGCGTTCGTGGAGATGAAATCCGCGCAGCTCGCGAAGCACGACACGGGGTGGCGGGCCACGTACACGTAGCGCGCGCCGTCGCCGCGCGGGCAGTGCGACACCGGCAGATGCGTCTTGATGATGCGGGACGGGCGGTCGGTGCCGACCAGAGGCGCGTCCTCGACCGATACGCTCTTGAGGGCCTCGAGCCACGGCGAGACCGCGTACAGCGCGCGCCCGGTGGCGACCAGGTCCCCGCCTCCCCGGCACGCGACCTCGTACACCACGTTCTGCATCCAGGTGGTGCCGCACTTCATCTGGGTCGCCACGAACACGTCGCGGGGTGTCGGCTCGTAGGTGCGCGCCCGGGCGAAGCTCTCCTCGCTGCACGTGCCACGGGGCCCGGGCAGCCCGTCGTGCCGGAAGGTGGCCTGCGCGAACTTGAAGTTCGAGGTCCGTCCCAGGAGCCACACGATCGGCGCGAGCAGCCGGGCGTGGAAGCGCAGCCTGCGCCGGAAGGCGGCCCGCTCCTCGCGCGAGCGGCCGTAGTACGCGAGCCCGAGCGTGTTCCGCTCCCCCCAAGTGAGGACGACGAACAGATACACGATCTCGACGACGAGGAAGACGACGACCCCGATCACGATCCACAGGATCCATGATGCGCTCATGTCGGATCGGCCTCCGGGGCTGCCGTGTCGTCCGTCCCGCCGTCCCGGGGGGTGGCCCGGGTGTCCTGACGGTACGAGGTTCGAATCGATCCAGCGAGTCGGGCCGGACGCGCGATCCCGGCTCCCCGTGCAAACCCGGAGGCGTACCCGGAAGACCGGAATGAGACCGCTCCTCGCATGCCTCGCCAGCGCCGCGATCCTCGCCGCCGTCCTCGTGGTCGAGATCGACGTCGACGGGTCGAAGGTGGTCGTTTCCGGGGCGGGCACGAATGCCGCGGCGGACCCGGCGGCGCCCGGGGGCGCGCTGCGCGTCGAGACGGTCGTGACGGGGCTCGACACGCCCTGGGACCTGGCCTGGGGACCGGATGGGTATGTGTGGGTCAGCGAGCGGCCGGGGCGCATCTGGCGTGTGGATCCCGCCACCGGCGAGCGCACCTTGGTCGGCGAGCTGGACGTCACCGAAGCCGGCGAGAGCGGGCTCATGGGGCTCGCCTTCCATCCGGACTTCGCGACCGAGCCCTGGGTGTACGCGGCGCATTCGTACCGGCGCGGGGGCGGGATCCGCAACCAGCTCGTCCGCATGCGGTACGACGGGAGCCGGCTGGGGCCTCCCGAGCCGCTCCTGCTCGAGATTCCGGGCAACCAGATCCACGATGGCTCGCGGCTCGCCGTGGGACCGGACGGGCTTCTGTACATGACGACCGGTGACGCGGGTGACGGGAGCCGGGCCCAGGACCTCGGGTCGACCGCGGGCAAGATCCTCCGCCTCACGCTGGACGGCCGGCCGGCTCCCGGGAACCCGTTCGGCTCGGCGGTCTACTCCTATGGTCACCGGAACCCCCAAGGGCTGGCGTTCCACCCGGTGACGGGGAGGCTGTACGAGGCCGAGCACGGCCCCGGGGAGAGCGACGAGGTCAACCTCATCCGGGAGGGCGGGAACTACGGGTGGCCCGACGTGCACGGCGCGTGCGACGGCGGCTCGAGGGCCGAGGCCGAGTTCTGCCGCGAGCACGAGGTCGTCGAGCCGCTCGCCGAATGGACCCCGACGGTCGCCCTGTCCGGGCTCGCCGTGTACACCTCCGACCGGATCCCGGAGTGGACCGGGAGCCTGCTCGTCACCTCGCTGGGCGGAAACACGCTCTTCCGCCTCGGGCTGTCGGAGGACGGAGCGGCCGTGGTCGAGCGCGAAGAGCTGTACCGCGGCCAGTTCGGGCGCCTGCGGGACGTGCTCGTGGCACCGGACGGGATCGTCTACCTGGCGACGAGCAACCGTGACGGTCGTGGGCGGCCCGCCGACACCGACGATCGGATCCTCCGCATCTCTCCGTGACCGCAACCGCGCGCGTCGCCGGGGTGGCGGCATCCGGCGCGTCTCGCCCGCCGGCGGGTCGCCGCCCGTGAGCGCACTGCGCTCGCGGTCGCGGGCCCTCGCCCGGCTCGCGGTCCTCTCCCTCGCGCTCCCGGGTCTGTCGTGCGCGTCCGACCGTCCCGCGGAATGGCACGAGGGAGAGGACGTCCGGTGGAGGGAGCTCCGCGTGCGCGGCGGGGAGCCGGGCTTCTCCCCCGTCGACCCCGCGGCGGCCGGGATCGCCTACCGGAACGAGATGGCCTCCGAGCTCATCGTCGACAACGAGATCCTGGCCAACGGCTCGGGCGTGGCCCTCGGGGACGTGGACGGCGACGGGCGCGTGGACCTGTTCCTCCCCGGCATCGCGGGGACGAGCGCCCTGTATCGGAACCTGGGCGGGTGGCGGTTCGAGGACGTGACCGACGCCGACGGGCTGGGGGATCTGGCCGGCCACCCGGCACGGGGGGCGGCGCTCGCGGATGTCGACGGCGACGGCGATCTGGACCTGCTGGTCACGCTCCACGCCGAGCCCGATCGCCTGTACCTGAACGACGGCGCCGGGGTGTTCGGGCGCATGGAGGCCGGATTCGAGACCCGTCGCGCCGGTCACTCCCTGGCGCTCGCCGACGCGGATGGAGACGGGGACCTCGACCTGTACGTGACCAACTACAAGGACCACTGGGCACGCGACCTGTTTCCCCCCTCCGAGCTGACGTTCGACCGCCTGTTCCGGGCGGTGGGCGATTCGTTCTTGGTACGGCCCGAGTACGCCGATCAGTTCCGCGTTCAGCGTACCGAGGAGGGCTGGCGGCGCCAGGAGCTGGCCCAGCCCGACGACTACTACGTCAACGAGGGCGGCGGCCGCTTCCGCCGCGTGTCGCTCGCCTCGGGGGCGTTCGCCGACGAGTCGGGCACCGCGCTCGGGAGCGAGCCCGAGGACTGGGGGCTGGCGGTCCGGTTCGGCGATCTGGATGGGGATGGCGACCCGGATCTGTACGTGGCGAACGACCTGTCGAGCCCCGATCGCGCGTGGCTCAATCGGGGCGACGGGACCTTCCGCGCCATCTCCCCGCTCGCCCTGCGCACGGTGAGCCTCGCCTCGATGGCCGTGGATGCGTCCGACATCGACGGGGACGGCGACGAGGACCTGCTGGTGGCGGAGATGCTGGCCCGCGACCCGGTGCGGCGACGCATGCAGCTTCCCGACATCCCGTTCGATCCGCCCCGGCCCGGGGAGGTGGCGACGCGACGGCAGGTGCACCGGAACACCCTCCAGATGAACCGCGGGGACGGCACGTTCGCGGAGGTCGCCTACTACGCCGGGCTGGCCGCCTCGGGGTGGACGTGGGGTGTCCGATTCGAGGACGTCGACCTCGACGGGCGCGAGGACCTGCTCGCCGTCACCGGGCACGTGCTCGACTTCATGCACGGCGATGCCCAGATGACCGCCCGGGCGAGCGTGCAGGGGCCGGATTGGCGCCGTGCGCGGCTCGTCTTCCCCCGCCTGGAGATCCCCAACGTGTCGTTCCGCAACCTCGGGGGGCTCCGATTCGAGGACACGACCGACCGCTGGGGGTTCGCGGCGGGGAACGATATCTCGAACGCGCTGTCGGCCGGCGACCTCGATGGGGACGGGGACGCGGACATCGTCGTGAACCGCCTGGACGCGGCGCCGCTCCTGCTTCGAAACGACACCGGTGCAGCGCGCATCGCCGTCAGGCTCCGGGGCCGGGCCCCCAACACGCAGGGCATCGGGGCGACGGTCCGCGTGACCGCCGCCGGCCTCCCCCTCCAGCTCCGCGAGGTGACCGAGGGTGGGCTGTACCTGTCCGACCCGGACGGCCAGGAGACGTTCGCCACGGGGAGGGCCGGTGTCGTGACGGTCGAGGTCCGGTGGCCCTCCGGCGCCGTGCGGCGCCTCGAAGCGCGCCCGAATCGGCTGTACGAGCTGGCCGAGCCCGAGGCGGCGGCCGGTTCCGAGAGCGCCGCCACGCCGTCCCCGGGGGCCGCTGGAGCGGCCGAGCGTCCGGGCGGGGGCGGAGAGCCCGGAACGGGTCCGCTGCTCGAGGACGTCTCGGCGCGTCTCGGACACCGCCACGTGGAGCCCGTGTTCGACGAGTTCGCCCGGCAGCCGCTCCTTCCCGAGCGCCTCTCGCAGCTCGGCCCGGGCATCACCTGGTTCGACGCGGACGGGGACGGCGACCCGGATCTCCTGCTCCCGGACGGGGCGAGCGGCCGCCTCACGGAGTTCCGGAACGACGAAGGCACGCTGCGGGCGGCCGGGGCCCACGGACCGGTCCCCTACGACGAGACCACCGTGCTCGGGCTCGCGACGGCGTCGCGTCGCGGGCTCCTCGTCGGTCAGAGCGTGTACGAGGCCGCGAGCTCGGCCGACGCCCGTGCGACCCCCACGGTCATCGGGCTCCGTGTCGGCTCCAGCGGACCGTCCGGGCCGCCCGTCCCCGTGGCGGCCGGAGCGCCATCCGCGGCCGGCCCGCTGGCGCTCGCCGATGTGGACCGGGACGGGGACCTCGACCTGTTCGTCGGGGGCCGCGTCATCCCCACCGCGTACCCCGCCCCCGCCACCTCGCGGCTGCTCCTGAACGAGGGCGGGTCGTGGCGCGAGGACGATGCCAATCGTGACCTCCTGTCCGGAATCGGTCTGGTGTCCGGCGCCGCCTTCTCGGATGTGGACGGAGACGGCGACCCCGATCTGTGGCTGGCGCTCGACTGGGGTCCGCCGACGCTCCTCCGGAACGACGACGGCCGCCTCGTGGACGCCACCCGGGCGCTGGCGCTCGACGGTCTCGCCGGCCGATGGAACGGCGTGGCGACCGGCGACCTCGACGGGGATGGCCGGCCGGACGCCGTGCTCACCGGGTGGGGCGAGAACACCGAGTACGCACTCGGCCCCGGCGCCCCGGTGCTCGTGTACGGCGACCTGGACCGGAACGGGACGCTGGACGTGTTCGAGGCCAAGCGGGTGTCGGCCGACCGGAGCGTGCCGCTGCGCCGCATGGACCAGCTCGCGCGTGGCCTCCCGGCCATCACCCGGCTCGTGCGGACGCACGAGCGCTTCGCGCGCATGAGCGTCGAGGAGCTCGTGGGGGACGCGTCGGTGTCGTCCACCGCCGAGGCGAGGGAGCTCCGGCACCTCGTGCTCCTCAACCGCGGCGACCGCTTCGAGCCCGTGCCGCTCCCCCCGGAGGCGCAGCTCGCCCCCGCGTTCGGCGTCGCGGTGACCGATCTCGACGGCGACGGGGCGGAGGACGTGCTCCTCGCGCAGAACTTCTTCGCCGTGGCCCTCGAGGGCGCGCGGCTCGACGCCGGCCGCGGCCTGTGGCTGCGCGGCGGGGGCGACGGATCGCTGAGACCGGTCCCCGCCCCGGAGAGCGGCGTGTACGCGTACGGTGACGGCCGCGGGCTGGCGGTGGCGGACTACGATGCCGATGGGCGCGTCGACGTGGCGATCGCCCAGAACGGGGCCGACACGAAGCTGTTCCACAACCTGCGCGGGGCGCCCGGGATCCGCGTGCGGCTCGTGGGGCCGCCCGGCAACGCGGACGCCGTGGGCGCGGCGATCCGGCTGGTGTACGCCGGCCGGCGGGGTCCCGTGCGCGAGGTGCAGGCCGGCTCCGGATACTGGTCGCAGAACGAGGCGCTCCAGGTGCTCGGCGGGGCCGATGGCGCCGTGGGCGTGTGGGTGCGGTGGCCCGACGGCACCGAGCTCGTGCGGCCGCTCGAGCCCGGCGAGAGGGACATCACGGTCCGGTGGTCCGCGCGGACCGATAGGGGCGGCTGAGGTGCGCGACCGCGAGAGGGGCATTGAAGCCGACGGGCCGATCGACGCCGACGCGGTGGTGACCTGTCCCTACTGCGGCGAGCAGGTCGAGGTCTCGCTGGACCCGGCCGGGGGCCGCCGACAGGAGTACGTCGAAGACTGCGAGGTGTGCTGCAACCCGTGGCGCGTTCGGGTGCGCTACGACCCTGGCACGGGACGCGCGCAGGTCGAAATCGAACCGGCGAGCTGAGGCCGTCGCGGTTCCGTCGAGCCCCGTGGACCCGATCGCTGGCCGCCCCCGGCCTCCCCGGGTATCGTGAGGTGCCCGGACCCCGACTGGATCAGCGTGACCGAGCCGCCACCGCTCGTCGTGGGCGACGGAAGACGACTTCCAAAAGGGGCAGGCGAATGATCCGGTTCAAGATTCTGGCACTCGTCGCGGTCTCGTGCGCGGCGTGCGCAGCCCCGTCTCCCGACAGCACGCCCCCGCTCTGGCGGATGTACGAGAACGCGCTGAAGGGAGCCAGGTACGTCGACCTCACGCACTCGATCACACCATCGATCCCGGTGTGGGCGGGATTCGGACCCTCGACGTTCGGGCCCACGGTCGATCCCCAGTCGGGGACCCCGTACAGCTGGGCGAAGGACGGGTTCGAGGCGACGCGCTACGTGCTGGCCACCGATCAGCTCGGCACCCAGCTCGATCCGCCGGCGCATTGGAGCCCGGACTATCCCGCCATCGATGAGCTGCCCCCCACGTTCGCCGTCCGCCCGCTGGTGGTGATCTCGATCGTCGACCAGGTCGCGCAGCAGCCGGGGTATCACCTGTCCGTCGACGATATCCGCGTGTGGGAAGCGGCCCATGGCCGGGTTCCGGAGGGATCGGTGGTGTTCGTGCGCTCCGACTGGTCGAGGGACTGGCCGAACCCCGAGCTGTCCACCCGGCGGCCCTTCCCGGGGGTCAGCCTCGAGGCCCTCAAGTTCCTGCACGAGCAGCGTCACATCCTGTTCCACGGTCACGAGGCGCTCGACACCGACACCACGGCGACGCTCGAGGGAGAGGCCTGGCTGCTCAGGAACGGCTACACCCAGGCGGAGGGAGTGGCGAACCTCGACCAGGTGCCGGAGGCGGGGGCGCTGGTGGAGATCGGCTTTCCGAAGTTCCAGGGCGGCGTGGGCGGGTATGCACGCTTCATCGCCATCTGCCCGCCGGACTGGCCCTACGGCGTGTCGGTCGGCGAGGTGCCGGAGAGTCCCCTGCCGAAGGCGCCGCGTCCTCTGCATTGGGACGCGGAGACCGGCATGCGGGTGAGATGATGTCGATCCGAGAGCCGGACGCGTGACTCGTCCCGCGACCGAGCGGCGGATCGCGCGCCGCGTGGCCGTCCTCGCCGCCGTACTGGTCCCCTCCGGGTACGCCGTCGTCCGGCTCGCCGCGCCGGCCCGGCCCGACGGTCCTCCGACGTCGCCGCTCGGAGCCGACCCCTCGAACCCACCCATCCTGATCGAGGGCGGGACCTTCCTCCGGGGGAGCGAGAACATCCACCCGGACATCGACCCCGCGAGCCCGTTCTCGATGATCGACGAGAGCCCCCCGCACCCGGCGACGGTCGAGGGCTTCTGGATCCAGCAGCACGAGGTCACGAACGAGGAGTACGGGCGTTTCGATCCGGGGCACGCGTTCCCGTCGGGGGAGGAGCGACACCCCGTCGTCGACATCACCTGGCGAGAGGCCATGTCCTACGCCGTCTTCCTCGGGGGGAGCCTCCCGACCGAGGCGCAGTGGGAGTTCGCGGCCAGAGGGACCGAGAGCCGCCGGTACCCGTGGGGCGACGCGGAGCCGACGTGCGAGCGCGCCCAGTTCGAGGGCTGCGACCCGACCGGAACGCTGGAGGTCATGTCCCGCCCCGAGGGCGCCACGCCCGAAGGCATCCACGATCTGGCGGGGAACGTGTGGGAGTGGGTCATGCCCGACTGGCACGAACGCGGCAGGACCCCGGTGAACGACGAGTCGATCCGCTTGCGCGGCGGCTCATACCTGGACGAGGGCTTCTTCCTGCGCGCCTCGAACCGCAACAACGGCTTTCACCCGCGCTTCAAGTGGGTCAACATCGGCTTCCGGGTGGCGTGGTCGATCGGCGGAGGGGGACGCTGACCGCGTGGACGAGCGCCCGGACGGCTCCCGTCCGCGGCGGAGCTCCGGCGAGACTGCCGGAGCCCGGGCGCCGGAGGCGCATGTCGGGACAATCCGAACCGAGGAACATCAATGCTGAAACACGGGAAGATCCTGCTCTCGCTGGTCCTGGTCGCCGCGTCGATCCCGTCCCGCTCGACCGCGCAGAGACCCCCCGATCCGGCGACCGCTTCGGCGGCCCAACGCGAGGCCATGGCCCGGTTGGCCTTCATGGATGGAGTCTGGAGAGGGAGAGCGTCGACCATGCTCCCGTCGGGCGAGCGGATCGAGCTGGTCCAGACGGAGCGTGTCGGCACATTCCTGGACGGAGCGCTCAGGGTCATCGAGGGGCGGGGGTACGACATGGACGGCCGCGACGCGTTCCAGGCGCTGGGCATCGTCTCCTTCGACCCGGAAGCGAACGAGTATCGCCTGCGTTCCTATGCGCGGGGCCAGGTCGGCGACTTCACCCTGACCCTCGGCACCGATGGCTTTCAGTGGGAGATCCCCGCCGGTCCGATGACGATTCGGTACACCGCCACCATCGACGGCGACAGCTGGCACGAGGTGGGTGACCGACTCGTGCCGGGCGAGGATCCCGTTCGCTTCTTCGAGATGACGCTGAGTCGTGTCGGGGACACGGACTGGCCGGCCGCGGGCGCGATCGGTCCGGGGTGAGCCCCTCGCCTGAGGCGTAGGGCGTCCGTCGGTCGGAGCGGCTGGACGCCATGTGTTGCGGTGCGCTTGACGATCGTAGTATGCAATGTATACTACGATGGCCGATCGATCCGGGATCGGCGGGGGAGGCGCCCATGTCCAGAGTCGGTGAGTTCGAGTTCCTGGTGCTGCTCGCGGTTCTGAGGCAGGCGGAGGCGCCGTACGCCAACCGCGTCCGCGAGGACCTCGAGCAGAACGCCGGGCGCCGGGTGACCCGCGGGGCCCTGTACCGGACGATCGACCGGCTCGTCGAGAAGGGGTTCCTGGCCTGGGAGCTCCAGCCCAGCGAGGTCCCGGAGCGGGGCGGCCACCCGATGCGGCGGCTCCTGGTGACCGAGGACGGGCTCGAGACGGCGCGCGAGACCCGGGCCGTCCTCGCCACCTTCCTCGACGGTCTGGAACCGGTGCTGGGGGAGGCGTGACGCCCCCGCCGCGTGGGGCGACGCGCCTCGTCGCCCGCGCGTTCCGGGGCGACCCGGCCGCCGCCGCGATCCTCGGCGACCTCAACGAGGATTTCGTCCGCGTGCTCGAGTCGCGTGGCCGGACGGCGGCGCGGCTGTGGTACTGGCGCGAGGCCCTCGGCCTCGTCTCCGGCCGTCTCTTCCACGGGCTCATCCGCTCGCTACGGGACGCCGCCGCGCTCCGCCCGGGACCCCTCGCCGGGGACGCCGCCCACGCGGCCCGCATGCTCCGGCGATCCCCCGGGTTCGCGCTCTTCGTGGGCGCGGTGATCGGGCTCGGCGTGGGCGCCGTGACGACGGTGTACAGCGTCCTGAAGCCGCTGGCCCTCGCACTCCCGTTCGAGGACGCCCACCAGCTCGTCTGGATCTCGAACGAGGCACCGGGCGACAGCTCGCTCTCCGCGGTCACCCAGCGGACCACGAACCTGGTCGACTTCCGGGCCCGGACCCGATCGTTCAGCGGGATCACCGGGTACGACGCGTTCTTCGCGGACCGCGCGTACATCCTGGCGGGGGCCGGCGGGCCCGAGCGCCTCGTCGGCGTCGAGGTGGCGCACGACTTCCTCGACGTGCTGGGCGTCCGACCGCTCCACGGACGGGGCTTCACGACGGAGGAAGGCCAGCGGGGCGGCCCCGCCGCGGTGATCCTCTCGCACCGCTTGTGGCGCGATCGCTTCGCGTCTGACCGCGCCATCGTCGGACGGGGCGTCACCCTGAACGGCACCCCCCACACCGTGGTGGGCGTGCTGCCGGCCAGCTTCGACTTCTCCTCGGTGTTCAAGCCGGGCGTCGAGGTCGACGTGCTCCTGCCGTTCGTGGTGGCGCGGGACAACGCCTTCCAGGGGAACATCCTCGCCCTCATCGGACGTCTTCGGCCGGGCGTGACGCCCGAGGCCGCACGGGCCGAGCTGACCGCCCTCATCGCGGCGCTCGGGGAGGAGGACCCGGAGCGGTGGGGGCTGGGGGCCGAGCTCGAGACGCTCCAGGAGCACCTCGCCGGCCCGTTCCGCGGCTCCCTCGTCCTGCTCGCGGCCGCCGCGGGGGTGCTGCTCCTCGTGGTGTGCGTGAGCGTATCCGGGCTCATGCTCGCGCGGTCGCCGTCGCGCGCCCGCGAGATGGCGGTCCGTAAGGCTCTCGGGGCGCCGCGCGGGCGGCTGATGCGACAGCTCGTGCTCGAGACGCTGGGGATCTCGCTCGTCGGCGCGGCGTTCGGGAGCCTGATCGCCCGGCTGGCCACCGGCCTCGTGCGGAACGCCGCCATGATCCACATCCCCCTCATGGACTCGGTTCGGCTCGACACGTCCGCGCTCCTCGTCGCGGCCGGCGTGGCGGTCCTCACGGGGGTCGTGGTTGGGACGATCCCCGCGCTCCAGGTCGCGGAAGGTGGGGAGGCCGGGGTGCTGCAGGCCGCGTCGCGCGGCAGCAGCGCGAGCCGCGGCGCCCGCCGTCTGCGCGAGGGCCTGGTCGTGGCCGAGGTGGCGCTCGCCTGTGCGCTGCTCGTGGTCGGAGGCTTGCTGCTCGCGAGCTTCCGTGCCGTCCTCGACGTGGATCTCGGGTACGAGCCCGAGGGCACCATGGCCTGGCGGCTCCAACCCGATGCCGAGTTCGGATCGCCCCAGGAGCGGAGCGCGTTCTTCAGCGACCTGGCGGAGCGGGTGCGGAGGACGCCCGGAATCGAGAGCGCCGGTCTCGTGGACGCGCTCCCGCTGGGCCGGAACCGTGCGTGGCCGTTTCGGGGGGTCGTCGGCCGGTCGCGGCAGGAAGACACCGACGAGGAGGTGTTTCCGCACGTCATCGGCCCCGGCTACCTCCGGACCATGCGGATCCCGCTGGCGGCCGGTCGCAACATCTCGCCGGCCGACGGAGAGGGGTCGACGCCGGTGGTTCTTCTCAATCAGACCGGGGCCCGCCGGATCTTCGGCGGAGCGGAGGAAGCGCTGGGGCGCCGGCTCAGGTTCTGGGGTAACTGGGAATGGGAGGTGGTGGGGGTCGCGCGCGACGTGCGGCACCTGTCTCCCGAGACCGGCTCCGGCATCGAGGTCTACTTCCCGCACGCGCAGATGCCCGACTTCCGCACCATGGAACTCGTCGTCCGGTCCGGACTGCCGGCCGCGCAGGTGGTCGCCACGGTGTCGGGCGTCCTCGAGGAGGTCGACCCCGGCATGCCGAGGCGCGAGTTCTGGTCCCTCGAGGCGACCCTGAGGGGCGCCGTCTCCGAGCGCCCCTTCGCGCTCGGAATCCTGTCCGCGTTCGGCGCCGCCGCCCTGCTGCTCGCCGCGCTCGGGATCTACGGTGTCCTGGCGCAGACGGTCGCGGAGCGCGAGCCCGAGATCGGCATCCGCATGGCGCTCGGAGCGTCGGCCCCCGACATCGTCCGCCGCGTGCTCGGGCGGATGCTCCTCCTGACGGCCGGAGGGATCGCCGCCGGGTGGGGACTCTCCCTTCTGTTCTCCGATGTGCTCGATTCCGTCCTGTTCGGCGTGGCCCCGATCGACCCGCGCGCCTTTCTCGGAACGGCGTGCGTGCTGCTGGCCGTCGCCGCGCTGGCCGCCGGCCTTCCCGCCCACCGGGCCGTGTCGACGGAGGCGTCGCGGGTGTTGAATGCGGGGTAGCCCTATCGGCGTGCGGCGTTCGCCGTGATCGCCCCGGACATGTATGCCGCGAGCCCCTCGCCCGCCTTGTCGATGTTCCTCGTGAATCGAGGATCCGCGATGTACATCCGTCCCAGCCCGGCGTGGATCTCGCTCGAGCAGTCGTAGAACCACCGGGTGATGTGGGCCCGGTGCCGCTCGGCCACCTCCATCGCGGCAGGGGAGTCGGCGGCCACGCCCGCTGTCATCAACTCGACGAACGCCTGACCGATCTCGTCGGCTTCGGCCTTGATGTTCGACCAATCCGCCTTCGTGTAGCTCTTCGTCCGCCGGGCCGATTCGACGTACGGGTCGGATCCGCCCCAGCGCGCCTCCGCCTCCTCCGCGTACTCCGTCGGGTCGAACCCGCCGAATACTTCGAGCATCTCTTGTCTCGAAAGCGCCATTCCGGTTCGCCTCGCTTCCAGGGCCACGTCGATCGCTTCGATCATCGCGCGCAGTCGATCCGCGCGCGCCGTCAACATCTCGCGCTGTCCCAGGAGTGCCGAGACCCGGTCGTAGTCGGGGCGAGACAGGATGTCCTTGATCCTCGCCAGCCCGAACCCGAGCTCCCGGAAGAACAGCACTTCCTGCAGGCGCTCGAGGTCGGCGTGTCCGTACAGGCGATACCCGGCGCCCGATCGCTCGACCGGCCGCAGGAGACCGACCGCGTCGTAGTGATGGAGCGTCCGGATGGTGAGACCCGCGATCCGGGCGACCTCGCCGACCGTCATCAACTCGTCCGTCGTGTTCATGCCCACACGATACACCCTCACGAAGCGTGAGGGTCAAGGCGTCCGCCCAGCGCTCCTCGGACGCGCACTCCTCGCAACCGCTGAGAGTATCAGGCTGGCGGGGCTCTCGGGGGCTTCTCGTCGGGACGCACGTCTTCGCCGAGATGCGCCCGGGAGGATTCGGTGAGGGAGCGTCGCGAGCGACGCGCGAGGCCGCGAAGCGAGGCAGCGCCCATCCATCGGGTGAAAATCATCCCCGGCGGAATGAGCGAAGCCAATGCGCCCGGAGGGACTCGAACCCCCAACCTTCTGATCCGAAGTCAGACGCTCTATCCACTTGAGCTACGGGCGCGTTCGGAGCGGGGCGAAGCGTAGAATCGCCGGAGTGTGGCCGCAAGGCGCCGACACGCCTTTCACACCGAGACCGTGAGGGTGTGGTCGGGAGGCACCGATCCCTCGGGGGAGCGGTTGAGAGCGGGTTGAGACCGTCCCGTATACTGGAGTCAGACATCGAGATGACGTCCAGATAAGGGAGGGTGGATGGGATACGCCGCGCTGGCTGTTAGAGAGGATGCCCGGACCCCGTACCGGTCCGATGCAGCGGTCGACGATCCAGATGCGTGCGGGGACCGGCCCGCGGAGGGCGGGGGCCC
>CAZCLY010000023.1:0-14624 GCA_964499635.1 uncultured Gemmatimonadota bacterium
TGGAGTTGTCCCCTCTCCGCGGACAGGTTTCGGCTTGAGACTCAAGCGGCCGAGGCGCGCCTCCTTTCGTAGTTGAGGGGCGATATGTGGCCCAGTGCCGAGTGCCGGCGGTGCGGGTTGTACCAGCCCTCGATGAAGTCGAACACCGCCATCTTCGCCTCCGCGTGGTTTCGGAAGCTGCGGCGGTCGAGGAGCTCGCACTCGAGCGTGGCGAAGAAGCTCTCGCAGAGCGCGTTGTCGTACGCGTCGCCGACCGAGCCCATCGACGGCCGGACCTTCGCCGCCTTGCACCGGAGGCCGAACTTGATGGACGTGTATTGACAGCCCTGGTCCGAGTGATGGATGACCGAATCAGGTCTCCGCTGCCAGAGGGCCATGTTCAGCGCCTGAAGCACGAGCTCAGTCCTCAGGTGCGTCTCCATCGACCAGCCCACCACGCGACGGCTGCAGGCGTCCACCACGACCGCCAGGTACAGGAACCCGCTCCAGGTCGGAACGTAGGTGATGTCGGCCACCCACAGCCGATCGGGCTCGGTGACGGAGAAATCCCGCTCGACAAGATCTGGAGCTGGCCAGGCGTCCTTCGACCGCTTCGTCGTCCGCCACTTCTTCCGTCGGCTCGCGCCCTTCAGGCCTTCCAGCGCCATCAGCCGGCCCACCCGCTTGTGGTTCACGAGCCAGCCATCGTCACGGAGCTCGGCGTACATCCGCGGCCGACCATACGTCTCCCGGCTGAACTCGTGGATCTCCCGCATCCGCGCAAGCAGCCGCTCGTTCCCGACCTCGCGGTCCGACGGTGGTCGATCCCGCCACCCGTAGTACCCGCTGGGGGAGACACCCAGCACCCGGCACAGCGTCCTCACCGCGAACTCCGCCCGATTGGCTCTCACGAACTCGTAGACCTCGGGGGTACCGAGTCGGTCTCCCGAGCGAACCAGGCCGCGGCTTTTTTTAGGATCTCCCGCTCGATACGGAGCTGCTTCACCTCCCGACGCAGCCGACGGAGCTCGTCTCGCTCCGCCGTCGTCAGGCCGTCCGAGCGCAGGCCGTCATCGAGATCGGCCTGCTTGACCCAGTTGCTGATCGTCTGCGCCGTCGGCTCGAACTCACGCGACAGCGACTCGGGGCTCCGGCCGGCTCGGACGAGCGCCACCATCTGCTCGCGGAACTCCGGCGGATACGGCGGTCTCGATCGTGGCATCGTGGACTCCTCTCTCCAAAGAGATCAGGTGTCCACGGGATGGGGTCAACTCCACGACCTGCCTCTGCCGCGGCTCGACTCCGCGATGATGAACCTGACGTACGACGGCACGTTTGATCTTGGGGCCGGGACGCTCGCATCCCTCGTCACATCGGGGCGTCTCGAACTGATCGACGCTAAGGAGTTGAGAGATCGGCTGGCAGGCTGGCAGAGCCTGATGGATGACGTGGTCGACAACGAGATCATCATGAAGACGTTCATCGCCACTGTCCTTGTCCCGGTCATGGCCTCGAAGGGCTTGCAGGTGGGCCGAGGCCGCTCGCGAGATCCTGAGGCTCATTCGCGCACAGATTCGGTAGGACCGCATCTCCTGTCTCCCACGGGCTCAAACGGGCCCTGCTCGCGGCGTGGTAGAAGCGGGACTCGATTTCCTTGGCGTGGCGAGCTGGGGGGGGCGCGGCTATCGCATAACCTGACCACTGGCGGCTCCGGCCCCTGACGGGGCCTCCGCGCAACTCGGCTGCGCCGAGTTCGCCAGCGGCCAAGACGTCAGCCGTAATGCTGAACACGTGAGGACGGCCGTTTTGCGAAATGGCACACCCGAGGCGCAGGACATTGAGTGATCCACGGCGCCTGGACACACTCTGTTCACGTCCGACCTCGTGCATGCAGACACGCGTTGCACATCCTCGACCGGAGGGACCTGTACATGCCCAAGCATTTGGCCCGGTTCAACGCCTTTACGTTCCTCACGCTCGGACTCATCGCCCCAGGTGCTTTGTCCGCTCAGACCCCGACCGCCGCATCCCTGGAACAGTGGATCCGCAGCGGCTACGAGTTTACTTGGGAGAGCGGCCAGCCGATGCGGGATGAGGTCCGTCAGGTGTGGAGTCAGCTCGGTTCCGGCGGGGTAGGCTACGGGTTTCGGACGTTCCAGGCGCGGGAAGGCGCCCCAGACTCGATTCCGAGCATGGACTACTGGCGCGTCAGGCTGGACGCACTCCACACGTCCATTGTCGGAGACATCGGGCTAGCATGGGGGGTGCATACCGAGGAGTTCAAGGTGAAGGGACAGCCGCCGGAGACGGTACGGGTACGCTTCACCAACACGCTAAGGTGGAATGGGCAGCGCTGGGAGAACCTCCTTTATCACCGTGACGCACAGGTGTTCGGGGAGAATTGAAGGTACCTGAAGGAGCGTGAGTGAAGTGTCGTCAGAGGTTGCGGTACGCCCATGCCTCTCGACCGCACTACGGCTAACACACGGTGGCCGCCTACGCTCGCTGTGGGAGCTCCGGGCTACACGGCTCGCAAGCGGGCCGCGTCGGCCACCTCTGAACGTTATGCGAAAGCGGTCTGTAGGCAGGAAGGCATGACGCGAGCCCGGACATCGACGGCTGTTGAGGTAGAGGTGTTGCTCCATTAGCCAGCCGGCGCCGCTGTGGCATTTGTTTCGGGCTGCGCCGCGACACGACGATCAAGAGCGGTCAGATTGCGCACCTGGACCAGGATGCGAGCAATAGTAGGCTGAGTAATTTCGCGTTCCTCTGCCTTGAGTGTCACGACGAGTACGATGGGCGAACGAGCCAGAGTAAGGGACTCACGGCAGCGGAGGTCCGGTCGGCGTTCAGCTCCGGCAGTGGATGGAGAATAGCCGCCATCGAGCCGGACCGGCTTCAGACGAGACTCCACGAGGCCGGCGCATCTGTAGGCTCGATGTCCGCGTCCGTTCGACAACCTCGGAGCGTCACGTGAAAGTTGGTCGAGCATTCGGTCGGGAGCTAGAGCGGGATGCGTGTCAGCGGTTTCAGTCCGAGCACGAGGCTACGGGTGGGACACGAATCCGAATCGACGCCATCGATTAGATCTGAGAGAACAAGCTCCGCTTCGCTGGCCGACCAGGCGTAGCTGCCCGAGGCCTCGATACACCCGAAGCTCCCGGTGAGTTCGGTCAGGGTGATGACGCTCCCGCTGGCCGTGAACGTACCATCTACGAGGAGCCGATCGTCCCTCAGAGCCTCGAACCGGCCGTTTGGGTTGAACACGAATCCCCAGCGGCCCGGAACGCCCTGTGTATCGCTCCTCGCCGGGACCTCGTTGGGGAGGATCTCGACCTCGTAGATGCCGATGGGGAAGGACTCGACCACCCCGAGTGTGGAGGCGCACGCGGACAGTGTGACCAGCATCGGGCTCATGGCTGCGAGCGTGAAACGCATGGGATCCAGTGGGAGCGATTAGTAGCCTCGAGCACCCAGTAAGAACGTATCGGACGGGTGCCGTGTGACCTAGACAGCGCGAAGGCGGGTGGGTCGCACTAGGTTGTCGCACGCGGATCGCCCCCCGCGCGCCACCCCTCTCGACGAGGTGTGTTCGTCGAATGATCTCTCGAACCCGCGAGGATCCGCGCGACGCTCGACCCTGCCCCCTCTCGCGACCGGGCTAGCATCGGCGACCCGACCCCGCGGCCCGCCCGCAATGCGAGTCTCGACGCGGGGCGGCGGGCCACGACGACGCCAGACGACGGGAGCCCCGTGACCCGAATCGGTCTCTACCAGCACGCCGACTGCGGCCGGCACGACACCGGCTGGCGCCACCCCGAGCACCAGGGCCGCCTGCGCGCGGTCATGCAGGCGCTAGAAGGGGCCCTCCCCGAGCTCCACGAGCACATCGAGCCGGTCGTCCCCGAGCACGCGGACCCGGCGCTCCTCGAGCTCACGCACACGCCGGAGCACATCCGCACGGTGCGCGAGGCGTGTGAGGAGGCGGCAGCGTCGCACGGGATCCTGTCGCTCGACCCGGACACGGTCGTCTCGCCGGCGAGCTGGGATGCCGCCATGGCGGCCGCCGGCTGCGCGACGCAGGCGGTCGACGCGGTGCTCTCGGGCCGTCACGCCTCCGCGTTCTGTGCCGTAAGGCCGCCGGGGCACCACGCGACGCCGAACCGCGCGATGGGGTTCTGCCTGTTCAACAACGTCGCGATCGCCGCGCGCCACGCGCTCTCGCACGACGGGATCGACCGCGTCCTCATCGTCGACTGGGACGTCCATCACGGGAACGGCACGCAGGACATCTTTTGGGAAGACCCGGACGTCTTCTTCCTCTCCATGCACCAGTCGCCGCTCTACCCGGGCACGGGCGCGGCGTCCGAGACGGGGGCCGGCGAGGGGGAGGGGACGACGCTCAACCTCCCCATGGCTCCGGGGCAGCCGCCCGAGGTCTACGTCGAGACCTTCCTGGAGGGGGTCGACCGGGCGCTCGTGATGTTCGCCCCCGACTTCGTCCTCATCTCGGCCGGGTTCGACGCGGCGGCGGAGGACCCCCTGGGCGGGTTCACGCTCCGCGAGGAGGACTTCCGGGCGCTCACGCTCGGAGTGATCGAGCGGACGCGCGGCACGGCCGGGGGGCGGGTGGTGTCGCTACTCGAGGGCGGCTACAAGCCGGAGGAGCTCGGGCGGAGTGTCGTCACCCATCTGAAGGCGCTCATCGAGGCGGCCGAGTCGGGCTGACCGGTCGGGATGGGCTGACTGGTCAGTCCGGGCGGGCGAGGCCCGAGATTCCCTCAGCCCTTCGCATTGGCCATACTCGAAGGAGTCGCCGATGCGTTGGCTCAACGAGGGAGTGCCCCGCGATGGACTATCCGATCTCCACGCCCCAGGCCCTGGCCGCGCTGGTGGAGTACCAGTCGGGCTCGGTGGTCAGCCGCGTCCTGTTCCGGGGTCCGGGAGGCACCGTGACCTTGTTTGCGTTCGCGGAAGGCGAGGGGCTCACCGGGCACATCAACCCGAACGACGCGCTGGTCCACGTGCTCGACGGCGAGGTCACGGTCCTCATCGACGGCGTGGAACACAACGTACGAGACGGCGAGATGCTCCATCTGCCGCCATCGGTGCCGCACGAGCTTCTAGGAGGCCCGCCCTTCAAGATGCTCCTGTCGCTGCTCAAGAGGCCCCGAGGCGTCGAGTAGCCGGCGTGTTCTCGACTCCACGCCTGTTCATCAAGTCGGGCATCGCGTTCCTGGGGCTCGTGCTTCGTGCTCGGGGGTTGGCTCCTGGTGAATCGAAAGCTCCGCGGGATCGGGCCCCACCCGCTTTGGCCTCGGCCCACATCCACTGTTCCCGAGGGGCGACGAAGGACGATCGGCGGTCTCGACCACACCGTCTGTTGCTGGCCGACTGGATCCTCACCGTGGCGACCGGATTGCGGGTGGTGTCTGAAGCGTCGCGAGCGTCGTCGGATGCGTACGCGCTTCGGCTCGCCATGGTGGGGCCGGCGAGGGCGCGTGGACGACGCTCAACCTCCCGATGGTGCCGGGACAGCCGCCCGGGGTCTACGTCGAGACGTTCCTCGACGGTGTAGACCGCGCGCTCGAGACCTTCGCCCCCGACTTCGTCCTCATCTCGGCCGGGTTCGACGTGGCGGAGGAGGACCCGCTGGGTGGGTTCACGCTCCGCCAGGAGGACTTCGTGACCCTCACGCGCGAGGTCGTCGAGCGGACGCGGGCCACGGCGAGAGGGCGCGTGGTTTCCCTCCTGGAAGGCGGTTACAATCCCGCCGGACTCGGGCGGAACGTCGTCGCGCACCTGAAGGCGCTCATCGAAGCCGCCGGCCGAGACACGGCCGGGTGACGGAAGGACACCGGATGCCGAACCTGGACGCCAAGCTCGTCGACACGGCCCGCCGGGGACTGGAAGCCGCGGACCTCGACGCCTGGCTGCTGTACGACTTCCGCGCCAAGAACCCCATCGCCGCCCGGCTCGTCGGGCTTCCCGAAGGTCAGAAGCGCCGCTGGTTCGTGCTGATCCGGCCCGGGCGCCCCCCCGTTGCCCTCGTGCAGAGGATCGAGGTTTCGGGCTGGGACGGGTGGCCGCACGAGTTCCGGAGCTACGTGAGCTCGGCCGATCTCGAGAGCGCGCTGGGCGAGCTGCTCGAGGGGTGCGCGACCGTCGCCATGGAGGTGAGTCCGGACGACGCGATCCCGTACGTGGACCACGTGCCGGCCGGGGTCCGCGAGCTCGTCGAGTCGCTGGGCCCGCGGGTCGTGAGCTCGGTCGATCTCGTGTCGGGGACGGCGGCCCAGTGGGGCGCGAGCGGGCTCGAGACGCACCTCGCGGCCGCGGAGATCCTCGCCCGGGTGGCCCGCGGCGCGTTCGAGCTAGCCGCGCGGGCGGTCGGCCTGGACGCGGCGCCGGCGGAGGACACGGCGCCGGCGGAGGACGTATCGGCCGCGCCGCCCCCGTCCGACGAGCACCGACTCGCGGAATGGGTGCGCGCCGAGCTCGCCGGCGCCGGGCTCATCGAGGGGGACACGATCATCGCGGTGGGGCCGAACGCCGCGAAGCCCCACTACGGACCCGAGGAGGGCACGGCGGCCGCGCTCGAGCCGGGGCAGGTGTTCATGGTCGACCTGTGGGGGAAGCGGGGCGACGATCCGGCGGCCGTGTACGCGGACCAGACGTGGATGGGGTACCTGGGCCCCGAGCCCCCGGAGGATGTCGTCGACGCCTGGGAGGCCGCCGTGGCGGCGCGCGAGGCCGCGATCGATGCGGTGCGGGCGGATCCCGGGGCCACCGGTGCGGATGCCGACCGGGCGGCCCGCGCCGTCCTCATCGAGCGCGGCTACGAGGATGGGATCTTCCACCGCACGGGTCACGGGATCGACACCGACATCCACGGCGTCGGTCCGACGCTGGACTCGATCGAGACGCACGACGATCGGCGGCTCGTCCCGGGGATCGGGTTCTCGGTGGAGCCGGGCGTCTATCTCGAGGGCCGCTTCGGGATACGGACGGAGGTGGACGTCTACATGCGGGACGACGGTCCGCTGGTCACCCCGTCCCGCGTCCAGCGGAGGCTGTGGGTGACGCGATGAAGGTCTCGTGGGAGCGGATCGAGGTCCACACGAAGCACCCGTTCCGCATCAGCCGGAGCGTCCGGACGGGCGATGTGCTCGTGTGGCTCAAGCTCGAGTTGGACGGCGTGGAGGGCTGGGGCGAGGCGGACCCGTCCGCCTACTACGGCGAGACGACGGCGACCGTCGAGGCCGCGCTACAGAAGCTCTCGCCCCGGATCGAGGAGATCGACGACCCGTTTCAGCTCGAACGCATCGAGGCCGACCTGAAGGCGCTCCTCGGGAAGAACGGCGCGGCGCACGCCGCCGTCCAGGCCGCGCTCCACGACTGGGTCGGGAAGAAGGTCGGACTGCCGCTGTGGAAGGTGTGGGGGCTCGACCCGGCCACGGCTCCGCTGAGCTCGTTCACGATCGGGCTCGACGAGCCGGACGTGATGGCCGCCAAGACGCGCGAGGCCGAGGAGTACCCGATCCTCAAGATCAAGCTCGGGAGCGCGGACGATGAGGCGCGGCTCGAGGCGGTTCGCGAAGCGGCGCCCGACAAGCTCCTCCGCGTCGACGCGAACGCCGCGTGGACGCCGCGCGAGGCGGTCGAGGGGATCGCCATGTGCGCGGACTACGACGTCGAGTTCGTGGAGCAGCCGCTGCCTCCGCACCGGAACGCGGAGCTCGCGTTCGTGCGCGAGCGCTCGCTGCTCCCGATCATCGTGGACGAGTCGAGCCTGGTGGCCACCGACATCCCGGCGCTGGCCGGGATCGTGGACGGCATCAACATCAAGCTCGCCAAGTGCGGCGGACCGCGCGAAGCCATCCGCATGGTGCATACGGCGCGTGCGTTCGGGTTCAAGGTCATGCTGGGCTGCATGCTCGAGACGACGCTCGGGATCGCGCCGGTCGCCCACCTCGCCCCCTTGGTCGACTACGCGGACCTGGACGGGGCGGCGCTCCTGAAGGACGACCCGTTCCGCGGCCCGCACCTCGAGGCGGGCCGCATCGTGCTCGGCGACGGCCCGGGTCTGGGTGTGGAGCTCGCCGGGTGAGGGGGTCGGCCGCGCAGAGCACGGCGAGGCGCTCGTGATCTACGCGCCCGGGGACGCCCTGCCCCGCGTCAAGATCTGCTGCATCGCGAGCCCGGCCGAGGCCGCGCTCGCCATCCGGTGGGGCGCCACGGCGCTCGGTCTGGTGTCGGAGATGCCGAGCGGTCCGGGGATCATCTCCGAAGAGACGATCGCGGCCATCGTGCGCGCGGTGCCGCCGGAGATCGACACCTTCCTGCTCACCTCGCTCCGAGACCCCGAGACGATCGAGGCGCAGCAGCGCAGGACGGGGGCGAGCACGCTCCAGCTCGTCGACCGGCTCGAGCCGGAAGCCCTCACGGATCTGCGCGCGCGGCTCCCCCTCGTCTCGCTGGTCCAGGTGGTGCACGTGCGCGACGAGACGGCCGTGGACGAGGCCCGCGCCGCCGAAGCCCACGTCGACGCGCTCCTCCTCGATTCCGGCAATCCGACGCTCGCGGTCAAGGAGCTGGGCGGCACGGGCCGCACGCACGACTGGGGCGTGAGCCGCGCCATCGTCGAGGCGGTCTCGGTGCCCGTCTACCTGGCCGGGGGGCTCGACGCGGACAACGTGGCCGAGGCGATGACGCGGGTGCGTCCCTACGGGCTCGACCTGTGCTCCGGCGTCCGGTCGCAGGGCGCGCTCGACGAGACGCGGCTGGCGCGGTTCATGGGGGCCGTGGCGTTCGCCGTCAGGGAGCCGGTGGCCGACCCCGAATCGACCGTGAGCGACATCCGCCGCACGCGCCCGTGAGCGAGCTCGCATGAAGGACCGCCGGCTGCTACCCGTCGCGCTGTTCACCGCCGCCTACACGAGCGCCGCGCTCATCGGCGTCATCGCCACGGGGAACCGCGAGTTCCTGTTCTATCTCGGTGTGATGGTCGTGCTGGTCACCGCCGTGTGGGCCGTCGACCGCAGCGTGACGCTCTCGGCTGGGGTCCTGTGGGGGCTCAGTCTGTGGGGGCTCGCGCACATGGTGGGCGGGCTCGTGCCGGCGCCGGCCGGGTGGCCTGTGGCCGTCGACGGCCAGGCGGTCGTCTATTCGATGTGGCTCATCCCCGAGCGCATCAAGTACGACCACCTCGTGCACGCCTGGGGGTTCGGGACGACGACCTGGGTGTGCTGGCAGGGGCTGAGGGCCGCGCTCCGGCAGCGAGGCGCGGAGGCCCTCCCGACGGGGGGATTGCTGGTGCTGGTCGCGGCTGCCGGTCTCGGGTTCGGCGCCACCAACGAGGTGATCGAGTTCGGGGCGACGCTGCTCGTGCCCGACACGAACGTGGGCGGCTATCGCAACACGGGCTGGGATCTGGTCGCCAACACGGTCGGGGCCCTGGTCGCGGTGGGGGTCATCCGCTTTCGTGCCCGCGGTCGGGCGTCCGGAGGGTTGGCGGGTGGAGGGTGAAGTCCGCCTGCTCGGGCCGGGAGACGACGCGGTGCTCGGCGCCGTCGCGGCGGAGGTGTTCGACCGCCCGGTGCGGCCCGAGCTCGTCGCCGAGTTCCTGGCCAGCCCGAACCACCACATCGCCGTGGCGCTCGACAATGGGGTCGTGGTGGGGATGGCCAGCGCCCTCCATTACGTGCATCCGGACAAGCCGGCCCAGATGTGGATCAACGAGGTCGGCGTCGTCCCCGGCCACCGCGGGCGCGGGCTGGGCCGCCGACTGCTCGACGCACTGCTCGAAGCGGCGCGCGGGCTCGGGTGCCGCGAGGCCTGGGTGCTGACGGAGCGCGACAACGCCGGCGCGATCCGGCTGTACGCGGCGGCTGGCGGGCGGGAGCCGGCGGGCGAGCCGGCGATCTTCTCGTTCGCTCTCGCAGCGCCCGAGGCCGCGCCGTGACACCCTTCGAGTACCTCGCCATCGCGTTGGGGCTGGTGTTCACGATCGCCGCCATGCGGCTGATCGGCGGTCTGCCCCACGCCCTCGATCCCGCCCGCCGCTACTGGGTGCACCTCACCCTCGTGCTCATGATGTTGTTCGGCGTGGCCGCCAGTTTGTGGACGTTCTTCTACGGGGTCGTAGTCACCATCGGGATTATGGGCAGAATCTCGTCGAACCCACGTGTGCACGGTGCGCGCGTCCGCATGGTCACGATCTTCGGCGGCGTCTCGATGGGCGGTCAGGTCCAAGCGCTGCCCGCGCCGCGGGAAGGGGCGGCCTGTACGTTCATCACGAGCGGGGACCACGAGTGGGTCCGCGCGACCGAGCGCATGATCGGCGAGCCCATCCGGCGCCGGGAAGTCGCCGGATTTTCCCCCTAATCCGCCCATCGCGACCGGACGAGCCGGGAGCCTCGGCGCCGTGTACGAGCCCCTAGCGCGACCTGAAGGAACCCTGGATCCGCTCCCGCAGGATCTCGACGCCCCGCTCGAGCGTGACGTCACGGCCCCTCGCGATATCTTCGACGGTCGGCTCGACCGCGACGTCGGGCAGGATTCCGGTACCGACCCACGTCGTTCCGTCGGGGCGGATCGCGGCACGTGACACCACCCTTGCCCGGCCGCCGCCCGGGAGCCGGAGCTGTAACGGTTGTCCGGTGCTGCCCACCGTGGGCTGGCCGACCGTCATGAACCGGGTATCGCCGGGGAGATAGATGAGGAAGTTCTCGGCAGCCGAGGCGACGTTCGGGCCGATGAGCACGACCACGGGAGCCTCGATCTTCTCGCCCGGTTCAGCAGGCTGTCTGTCGGGCGGCTCGATCCTCCACGCGGTGCCTGCATGGTGGGCCAACGAACGTTCGACCAGCTCCACGCTGTCGGCGGGAAGCGCGGATCGCAACGCCGACTCGCCGAAGCTCCCGTAGGCCCGGTACATCGCATCGTTTACCCGGATCCGGGAGCCGGATCCCACGAGCGGCCGATCCGTGAAGTGGTGGAGAATCGCGGTGGCGATGACGTCGCTTCCACCCCCGTTGGCGCGCAGGTCGATCACGACGCCGCGGGCCCGCCGCAACTCGGCGAGCGAGGCTTCGAACTGTTCGACGAGCCCCGCGTCCGAGAACGAGTTCAACGCCGCATAGGCGATCCCGTCTTCCAGCCACCGAAACTCGTACGTGGGGGGCCGACCCGTGGGCGGCTTCGCCCACTCGCCGGACCGGGACTGAAGGTCACGGACCACCTCGATCTCCCGGTCCTCTCCCGCCGGGTCTCGAACGCGGAGCCTGACGGCCGTGTCGGGTGGGCCGACCAGAAGGCCGGTCCCCCAGGAGAGGTTCCCGCGGATCGCCCGCCGCCACCGGATCGCTTCGGTCGACGCCGCGACGTACGGCAGAACTCGCTCGGCCAGGTACCGCTCCGTCGGGATCCCCTCCACGGCGACGATTTCCGAGCCGGGCGGGAGCAACCCGGCGAGATCGCTCCGCACGTTCTCGACTATGGCCCGGCGGCCGATGGCCTCGAGACGGATCCAGGGCATATCGAACGCGCGCCGGGATACGATGCTGTCGGGGAAGTAGACATTCGTGTGCCCATCCTCGAGCAGCGCGACGAAGCGCTGAAGAACCCGGTAGTACTCGAGCGTCGTTGGAGCTTCGAGGACGGGACCCACGAACTGCCGGAAGGTCTCGTCCCAATCGAGCTCGGGGACCTGGTCGAAGAACGGGAAGTTGTAGTCCACTTCCTTCCAGAGGAGGGCCAGCCCGAAGATGCGTTCTTCTTCGCTCAGGCCTGGCTCGCCAGCGGTCGGGTGGGGCACCGCGACGGTCTGCGCCTTGAGCGTGGTGGCCAGCACGAGGGCGGGGAGACATGTCCTAAGCGAGCGGCGAAGACGAACCCCGGGACCTTTCACGGCTCGATTCCTGTCTCGTCGTTCGGGGCCTGCTCGGCGCGCGACCACAGGCCCTCCGGTGCATCTACCTGCTCCTGGACGCTAGTGGACCCAGGGCTCGCCAGACACCCCGAGCGGCTCAGCCCGTTCGAACCAGCCGCGTCAGGATCCGGTCGAACGCCCCCGCGAACTCGCGCTTGTCGCTCTCGCCGTAGCTGCTCGGCCCGCCCGTCTCGACCCCCGTCTGACGGAGGCCGTCCATGAAGTCCCGGACGGAGAGGCGCTCGCCGATGTCGGCACGCGTATACTCCGTCCCCCGCGGGTCGATGACGATGACGTTCTTTTCGACGAGTCGGGCGGCGAGGGGGATGTCGGCGGTGATCGCCAGATCGCCGGGCTCGGCGTGCTCTGCGATGTAGTCGTCCGCGACGTCGGGACCGCCGTCGACCCACTCCGCGGTCACGAACCGGTTGTTGGCGGGCGGCCGGAGACGCTGGTTCGCGACCAGCGTGCAGTGGAGCTCGAGGCGGAGGGCGGCCCGCGCGACGATGTCCTTCACCGGTCGCGGAGCCGCGTCGGCGTCGACCCAGATCCTCACGCGCTCACGCCGGTCGGAACGTGTGGCGGTCCTACTCCGATCGGACTCTCGCTCCGTACAGACAGCGCTGCTCGAGCTCGAAGGACTCCGACACCGAGCACTCCTTCCGCTTCTCGTCCTCCGTCGCCCTCAGGATCCCGATCTCCTCGCCCATCGCCTCGTGGCAGCGTGGCTTGTAGGGCTCCTCGAGGCGGCGGCAGAAAGCGAATCCGTCATCGAAGGTGGCCGTGAGGTCGACGAAGTTCTTCACCAGCCCCACGTAGCACCACTCGCGGTATGCCTCGGGCGCCTTGCCGCACTCGTGGAGCGACTTGTCGGGATCCTGGAGCGTGCGCGAGCTCACGTCGCGGCCGAGGCTCTGGAAGCAGGTCTTGCGCCAGTTCTCGGGCGCCCCGGCGCACGACGCGGCCGCCTCGCCGACGTCGTTCCCGTTGAACCACAGCATGACCGATGTCTGCATCATGTAACACGCCGTCAGGTACCGGGCGTCGAGGATCGAGCACGGGTACTGCGGGTCGTCGGAGCGGAGGGGCTCGAACGGCTCGAGGTCGTCGACGGCGAACGTCATGACCCGCTGGCGGGCGTGCCCGGCCGCGTGCTCGCCCCCGGTCTGTTCGTCTGCCCGCTCGTCCGCTCCGGCGTGCTCGTCCCCGGCCCCGGCGGCCATGGCCGCGGCTTCGTGGGGCCCTTCGGCGCCCGCGCTCGCCGCGCCGGCGTGACCATGCTCGGCGGCCAGCCGGGTCGCGGCGTGGTGCGGGTTCGTGGCGGCGACCACGTTCTCCATGAACGCGCCGCCGTAGCAGGACTCGCGGTCCCAGGACGAGTCGAGCAGGTCGCAGTCCTGGAGCGCGCGCGGGAGATGGTGGTCGTAGATCATGTCCAGACCGTGCCCCATGCCGTGCAGGCACTGGAAGAGCAGGAAGCGGTCCGCCCCGGGCTGCTTGAACGATTCGCACAGCTCGCGGACGGTCTCCCGGTCCACCGAGCCCTTCGACATGAAGTAGGCCTGGATCACCCCGTGGTAGCAGCCCGACTGAAACAGCTCGGTGCATTCGGCGAACTGCTCCCCCACGGGTTGCGCAGGATGGTACGACTCGATCCCGATGGCGTGCGTGTAGACATGGGCGTCGCGCTCGACATCCTCGTCCCCGGCCGCGACTTGGGAGAGCATGTCGAGGGCGGGGCGGACCCCGGCTCCGTCCAGCCTGGCGAGCAGGCGGTCCTCGTAACACTCCTGCTTCGCGTCCCCCCCCTTCCCCCGGCAGGCGTCCAGCGCCGCCACCGCCTCCCGCGAGGCGTTCGCCGGCACCGGCCGTCCTCCACACCCCGCCAGGAGGATCACGGCCAGCAGGAGCCCCGCCCGCAGGATGCGGTCGGTCGAACGCGGGTCGATGTCGCGCCTCATGCTCCCCTCCTCACCACGGCTCGTGCCGCCCGGGCTCCGGGCGGCGCCCGTTCAAACGATAGCCTCCGACCGGGGCGCCTCAAAACAGGGGTCGGAGCACCCCGACCCGCCCCGGCGGCACGCGGGTGCCGGCCACCACGAACAAAAACGGGGCGAGGCCCCGCCCCGGCCCCGCCCCGTCCGGTTCCCGGCCCCGTGGGCCGTCGCGCGTCTACACGCGGTCGATGAACAGACACACCCGCCAGTTGTCCATCATCTCGGGATCGTCGCTGTCGGCGGCCTGTTCGGAGGTCAAGTCCTCGCCGGGACCGTACGTGCCCAGCCACGAGGAGACGGGGCCCCGGAACTCGCGTCGATACGTGTCCAGCATGTCGTTGGCGCTGAACTTGTCGAGCTCCTCGCCATACAGCTCGACGACGAGATGGTCTTTCACCTCGCCCTCGAAGATCACCCAGTTGACGATCTCGCGGTTGAACACGGGCTGGTCGGAAATCGAGATGTGGCCGGTCTTTGGATAGCGGCCCTCCTTGCGCACGCCCCCGAGGTTGTCGCTCGAGACGACGGACTTGAAGACGAACTCGCCCTTCTCCTTGAAGGCCGGCTCCAGGTTGTCCAGGATCTGGACCCAGCGGACCATGACCTTGATCCGCTCGCCGTTTGCCTCGCTCATCGCCGCTCCTTCGCCGAAGACGTGAAGAACCAGAAGCTCAACTTGTCGTCCTTGCCGCGGATCTACAAGCGTCGCGGGCGGT
>CAZCLY010000023.1:14724-45585 GCA_964499635.1 uncultured Gemmatimonadota bacterium
GCGTCAGAGGAGCGACTCCGGATCGCGATCGATCTCGAGCCGCAGCCCGGCATCCGTCCGCCCCCGTCGCTCCGCCAGGAAGCGCAGCACGGCGCCCAGCGTGCGGGGGTCGCGGGCCTTGAGCAGGAAGTGCCACCGCCAGCGGTCGCGCAGCCGATCGATCGCGCACGGGGCCGGTCCCACCACCTCGATGTCGGTCAGCGCCCGGTCCTCGATGAGCGCGCGCGTCCAGCCCGCCACCTCGTCGGCCTCCTCGGCGACCCGCTCCTCGCGCGTGCCCGAGACGACGAGGTTCGCGAGCCGCCGAAAGGGGGGATACCCGGGCTCGCGGCGGTCCTCGAGCTCGCGCTCGGCGAACCCGACGTAGTCGTGCGCCGCCGCGCAGGCGAGCGCGAAATGCCCGGGCCGGAAGGTCTGGACGAGCACTTCGCCCGGATCCGCGCCCCGCCCGGCGCGGCCGGCGACCTGCTCGAGGAGCTGGAAGGTGCGCTCGCTGGCGCGGAAATCGGGCAGGTGGAGCCCCACGTCGGCGTTGATGACGCCGACCAGCGTGACGTCCGGGAAGTCGAGCCCCTTGGCGATCATCTGCGTGCCGAGGAGCACATCGACCGCGTGGCTGCGTACCGCCTCGAGGATCTCGAAGTGCGCCCACTTGGAGCCCGTCGTGTCGAGGTCCATGCGCGCCACGCGCGCCGCCGGGAAGAGCTCGGCCAGGCGGCGCTCGACCTGCTCGGTGCCCACACCCGTGAAGCGCGGGGCCGGCGCACCGCACTCGTCGCAGTGGTCCGGGGGATCCCGCTCGAACCCGCAGTGATGACACACGAGCCGGCGTCGGCGCCGGTGATAGGTGAGGGACACCGAGCAGCTCCGGCAGCTCCATACCCTGCCGCACTCGACACACTCGACGAAGGTCGCGTACCCGCGCCGGTTGAGGAGGAGGATGGCCTGCTCGCCACGTTCGAGCCGGTGGCCGAGGGCGGCCGCGAGTCGGGGCGAGAAGACGAGCGGCCCGCCCTCGCCGGGAGCGGCGTCCGCCGGCGCCCCCGGTCCGGTCCCGTTGGTCGCGCCCCCCGGGGCGCCGGCCCCCCCGGTCACCGCCGCGCGCAGGTCGAGCAGCTCGACATCCGGGAGATCGTGACCGGTCACCCGCCTCTCGAGCTGGAGCAGCTCGTAGCGCCCCGAAAGCGCGTTGTCCCAGCTCTCGAGCGCGGGGGTGGCCGAGCCCAGCACGCACAGCGCGCCCTCCAGACGCGCGCGCACGATGGCCACCGAGCGCGCGTGGTAGCGCGGCGTGTCGGACTGCTTGTAGCTCGAGTCGTGCTCCTCGTCCACGATGATGGCCCCGAGGTCCTCGACCGGGGCGAACACCGCCGAGCGGGGTCCGATGGCCACCCGCTTGCGCCCGTCGCGGAGCGCGTTCCAGGCGTCGAAGCGCTCTCCGTCCGACAGCCCGGAGTGGAGCACCGCCACCTGATCCCCGAACCGGGCCCGGAAGCGCTCGACCGTCTGCGGGGTGAGCGAGATCTCGGGGACGAGGACGATCGCCGAGCGCCCCCGGGCGAGCAGGCCTTCGAGCAACTCCAGATACACCAGCGTCTTGCCCGATCCGGTCACGCCTCGGAGGAGCGCGACGCACCCCGCCTCCCGGGTGCTCATGGCGCGCAGCGACTCCAGCGCGCGCGTCTGCTCGCCGGTGGGCGTGAGCGACACGGGTCTCGTCGGGCTCCCGCCGGCGAACGGATCGCGGTCGACCGGCCGCACGTCGAGCTCGGCCAGCCCCCGCTCGACGAGGCCATCGAGGAGGGCTCGACCGAACCCGAGCCGGTTCGTCATGTGACCCACCGCGGCCACCCCGTCGAGCGCCTCGAGCGTCTCGTACGCCTCGCGCTGCCGGTGGGCCCGCCCGAACGCCTCGTCCCGCTCCACCAGCGTCTCCAGCCGTCCGACGAGTCGGATGATGCGCTCGGTCTTCTCCCGCGGCCCGTCGCCGCGGGCCGCGCGTCCCCCCAGGAGACCGGGGGGCAGGGCCGCCTTGAGGACGACGCCGAGCGGGGCCACGTAGTAGTCGGCGATCCAGCGACACAGCGCGAGGAGGGACTCTCCGGCCACGGGCCGCTCATCGAGAACGGCACGCACGCGCTTGAGCGAGCCTGGTACCCCGGTGCGACCCTCGTGGAACCCCAGGCGGTCGACGACCCCCACCGCGCCGCGCCGTCCGAGCGGGACGCGGACGCGGTGCCCGGGTCCGATCCGGTCCACCAGCTCCTCGGGGATCTCGTAGGCCAACGTGCCCAGGAACGGCCGCGCGATCGCGACCTCGCACACCCGCTCGTCCCGGGCCCTCGCGCCGGGCGGCGCGGGACGCCCCCCCGGACGATCCGCCGACGTGCGGCCGGAGCGGGTCATCGCGATTCCGTCGCCCGGTCCGTTCGGTGCGAGCCGGCCCGGTCCATTCGCGTCCCGCCCGGGTAACAGAGCTTGACAGTCCGTGGGTGGCGCGATTGAATATTCGCGACCGAGACCACGGGGGATGAGGGTATGGGCTGCCTGGCGTTGAACGCCTCGTACGAGCCGTTGACGATCATACCGGTCCGGCGCGCGATCCGTCTGGTCATCGACCAGAAGGCGGAGCCGCTGGAGGTGGATCCTCTGCGCCCGATTCGTTCGGAATCGGTGCACATGGACTCCCCGGTCGTCATCCGCCTGGTTCGGTTCATTCACGTGCCCCGACGCTTCCGGCGTCAGGTCACCAACACCTTCCTCTTCGCCCGGGATGGGTACCGCTGCCAGTACTGCGGACGCCACCGGCGCGAGCTCGGGTATCGCGAGTCGCTCACCCGCGACCACATCACGCCGATCTCGCGTGGCGGAGACAACGGGTGGACGAACGTGGTGACGGCGTGCAGCAAGTGCAACTTGCGCAAGGCCGATCGCCTGCCCGAGGAGTGCGGGCTGACTCTTCCGGCCACCCCGCGTGAACCCAACCACGTCGAGCTTATCTGGGCGGTTCGACGCGTCACTCCGATCCAGGCCCGCTACATCGGCATGTTCTACGGCGAAGATGTGCTGACGGCCCTCGCCCACTGATTTCGCCGCACTCTCGAGTCGAGCGGTACAACGTCATGCCATTGGGTGGAGTAGGGTTCGGCGAGATGCTGATCATCGGCTTTCTCGTGCTGATCGTGTTCGGTCCCCGGCGTCTCCCGGAGATCAGCCGATCCATGGGAAAGGCGATCCGGGAGTTCAAGCGGGGGATGAACGAGATCCAGCGCGAGCTGGATGTCGCCGATCGGGAGACGCGCTGGGGCACGAGCGCCACGCGCGCGGCCGAGGCGGCGGGCAAGCCACAGGGTGCGCCCGGAGCCGCGTCCGCCGCCGGCGCGTCGGCCACGGCCGTGGCGGCGAGCGCCACCACCGGTGCCGTCGCGAGCGCCCCGGAGCCCGTGATCGCGCCTCCCCCGATGGAGCCGGCCGACGAGCCGGGAGACCCCGATGACGGGCGCCAGGACGACGTGGAGTGCACGCCGGCCGACGAGACGCTGCCCGCCGGAGACTGAACCGGAGGTCCCGGGCAGCGCGCTCCCCCGGGCGGCTCCCGGCGCGGGCCGGGGCCCGAGACCCCTACGACCCGTGGCCGGCAACCCCCATCTCGCGGTAGCGCCGCCGGTCATCAGACAGGGCGCGGAGCCACGCCTCCGCGGGGCCCGCTCCACCGGCGGCCGCGGCGGTGGGATACCCCGGGTCGGCGACCTGGACGCGGGCTTCGTCGGTCCCCGTGACGCGGATCTCGAGCCGACGTCCCTTCTTGCACGGGCTGCACAGCGCTCCGTCGCGCACCGGGCTCCCGTCCACGGACCACTCCCCACCCAGCGTCCGGATGGTGAACCCATCCAGCGACTCGGGCACGCGGAAGGACCCCTCGATCCCGGCGTCGGTGCGGCTGGCGGTCAGCGCGATGGGGGCGTGGAACGCCTCGAGCACGGCCTCCGCCGACACGCGACCCACGCGCTCGTGGCTGTCGCCACCCCACGCGATCCGTGCCTGCACGCCGCGATCGTCGAGCGCCGCAGCTCGCAGCTTCTTGAACGACACCATGCCCTCCAGCGCGATCGGGTGCGCCGGCTCGAGCCCGTTTGCGGAGTCGACCAGCTTCTCGCCGTCGAAGCGGAGCTCGAACGAACCCGATGAGGGCGCCGGCTGCGCCGGTGGCATGGGCGGAAGGAGCTGCCGGATGATACGCTCGTGCTGGCCCTCCGTATCGGGCGGGGGTCCGAATCCACCGGCGGGGAAGCCGGCCCCCCGGCCGCCCCGCCCACCCGGCGGACCGCGGCGCGGGGAGCCACCGGCGGGCGGCCGGTCTTCGGGGGCCGAGACGCTGTCCGGCTCCGGAGCGCCCTTCCGGCGCCCATCGAACCGGGCCTCGAAATCGCGAAAGCCGCCGAAGTCGAGCGTGCCGTTCATCGCGTCGTCCTGCAGGACGCCCTCGAACGTGAGGTCGACACCCCGACCCGGGCCGGACCATCGGGTCATCCACCCGAACCGGTTGCCGCTCACCCACCCGTCGCGCAGCGAGCCATCGATCCGCTCGCCACGGAGCCGGCCGTCGAGTCGCCCATCCTCGCTCATCTCGAGCTCCGCGTCGATCTGCTCGATCCCGGTGGGTGTGTAGAGGGTGATGGCCCACTCCCCCGTGAGGTCCACCTCCGCCGGGGCGCTGTGATCTTCCGAGGTGTCGGCCACCACGCTCGACGGCCCGCCGCCCCACGAGGTGACCGTGAACCGCGCCCGGGCTGCGAGCTCGTCCACCGCGGCCCGCCACACCAGACCGACGGGTCGGGGGACATCCACGGTGATCGACGCGGAGGGGAGATTGGGCCGGACGCCGGGTGGACGGGACGCCTGGATGCGCAGCCGTTGGGGGTCGATCGGCCGCACGTCCTTCGGGAGCAGCGCGCGCGCCGTGCCGAGGCCGGCCGACAGCTCGGGCACGCAACCGGACGGTAGGGCGACGAGCAGGGTGTTCCACCCGTCGGCCAGCATGACGGTGCGCGGGCCCTCGTCGCCCGACAAGGCCTGGCCGTTGAGCCACACCCGCAGCCGCGGACAGCCCCGGGACGACACGTCGAGCGTGACGGGGCCGTCCGTTCCGCTCTTCACGTACGCGTGCGCCAGCGTGGCGCCGTCGGTCCGGTCCGATCGGGCGAGGCGGAGCGTCATGGCCCCGTCCTCACGCACCACATCCCAGCGTCCCGGCCCCACATCGACGGCCCGGTCCGGGAACAACCGGCCTCCCCCCGAGCCGAGGGCCCCGACGGCCTCCTGCACGCGCGTGCCGGTCGTGGTCACGAGCCACCGGTCGATCGGTCGCTCTTCGGACTGGCCCGCCAGCGCCCCGGCCGCGAACGGGGCGACCGCGAGCACGTACGCGAGCGCGCTGCCTCGGATGGTCTGATGCATGGTTCTCCGAATCGTGATCGATCCCGCCGCCCCGCCGGTTCGCGGGTCCGGGCAAATACATACCACGCGGGGACCCATCGGTGTTCCGAACGGTGTGGGCGCGTGCCTGTCGGAAGAGCCGACGACCGGCGGGCGCGTCGGGTCACGTGACGCGGGTCGGCCCGGGGTTACGCCACGCGTGGCGGACCCGGGAATCAGGCCACGCTGTCGTTCGTCTGGCGTTCCCGCTGACGGTTCGGGAGGTCTTCGAGGTCCGCGATGGGCATCGGACGGGCGAACAGGAAGCCCTGGACCAGCCGTACCCCCAGGCGCCGCAGCACCGCCTCCTCCTCGACCGTCTCGACGCCTTCGGCGAGGATGCCCAGATCGAGCCTGCCACACAGCTCGACGAGCGACTCGACGACGGCACCGAGCGCCCGTTGCGAGTCGATACCCGTGATGAGACAGCGGTCGAGCTTCACGAGGTCGATCGGAAGCTCGGTGACATGCAGCAGCGGCACGCGCTCGTTGCCCACGTCGTCGAGCGCTACCTCGATCCCGGCCTCGCGCAGCCGGCGCAGCCGTCGGACGACGCTCGACAGCTGGCCTCTCGACACCCCGTCGGTGATCTCGACCCCCAGCCGGTCGAGCGGCACCCGGGTTCCCGAGAGGATCTCGAGCAGCAGCTCCCCCGGCAGCTCGTCGAGGTCGGACTTCATGAGATTCAGCCAGATGCGCCCCTCGAACCAGTCCCGCGAGATGTCCCACGCGGCCTCGATGTCCCGCATCGCCACCCGCAGCCAGTCCCGCGACGCCCCCAGCCACTCGAGGGCGTCGATGAGGCTCTGCGCCGGTACCTCCACGCGATCCTCACGGCGCCAGCGCGCCAGCGCCTCGAGCCCCACGACCCGGCCGGTCTCGACGTCGAACTGCGGCTGGAAGGAGCACCGCAGGTCCCCGCTTCCGAGGGCGCTGGACAGGTCGTGGATCATCCGCCGACCGAGCTTGTGACGGAAGAACTGCGCTACATCGCGCCCGTGCTCCTTCGCGTCCAGCAGGGCGAGATCGGCCTCCACCAGCAGCTCTTCGAGCAGCGCGGGCTCGACCGCCGCCGCGACCCCCGCCGTGAAGTGGAGCTCGAGGGTCACGTCGCCGAGGACCACCGGCTCGACGAGGCGCGCGCGCAGACGCTCGACGACGGCCTCGACCTGTCGCTCGGGGTCCTGCAGTCCGTGCAGGAGGATCACGAACTCGTCGCCGCCGATGCGGCACACGAAGTCGCGCGGGGAACGGACCGCCGCGCGCATCGCGTCGGCGAAGGCGATCAGCGCCCGATCCCCGATGTGGTGGCCGTGCTCGTCGTTGATCGACTTGAAGTCATCGAGGTCCAGGTGGACGAGCGCGTGGCTCGCCATGGCCGGGTCGGCCAGACGCTCCGGGGCCGTCGAGAACAGGGCGTATCGGTTGGCGAGCCCCGTGAGCACGTCCTGCTCGAGGGCCGAGCGGATCTGCGTATCGGCGCGCAGCCGGCTCCGGATCAGGTGGATCGCGAACACGAACGCGAGCAGGACGGCCAGAGCCGCCCCTCCACGTGCGGCGGAATCCCGACGCTTCGACGCCTGGAGGGCCAGGTCCAGCCGCTCCACGGCGTGCGCCCGCAGCGCCTCCGCGCGTTCGACGAGCTCGGGCACCCATCGCCGGCGGAGCGCGTAGATCTCGTCCACGGACGTGAACTCGTGCCGGTCGGTCAGGCCCAGCAGGAACGGCGTCTCCCGGTCGATGCGGAGGATCGCCGGGTGGACCTCGAGCCGTTCGAACAGTCGCATGGTGACCGAGTCCGTCTCGGCCGCACGCTCCTCCTCCAGATACTCCTCGAACAGCGAGAAGTCGCGAGCATGGTCCCCGTGCGACTCCCGGAGGCGCCGCCACATGGACAGCGAGGACCCGTACTCGTCGACCAGCACCGAGTCGGCAGGCGGACGACCATCGAGGGCCCACTCCCGCGCCATCGCGCCATCCAGATAGTCGCGGAGAACGAGGGGCACCTCCTGGACCCACGTGGACACCTCGAGGAGGGCGGTCCACTCGCCGAGGTTGTCGGTCGGGACCACGCGCTTGAAGTCGTACAGATACTCGTCGATCCAGGCCAGCTCCTCGCCGGTCGTGCGCGGGAAGTCGAACTCGGCGAGGGCCTCCGTCGTGGACGCCACCATCTGCGCGTGGATCAACCGCCAGCCGTCGGAGGGCGACCGCTCGGTCAACCGCGCCTCCGCATCCTCGAGCGCGGTGCGCAGGTCGGACAGGGTCGTATCGATCCGGGCTTCGTGCCCGCCCTCGTACATGGCCATCGAGAGCTCGGCGATCACGTCGTGAGCCGCGATGGAGACGTCGCGCTCGATCGCGAGGAGCCGCAGGCCTTCACGCATCCCCCCCAGGGGACGCTGCGCGGCCCGCTCGCGGCTGCTGACGACTGCCCCGTACATGGCGGCGCACACGGCGACGATCGCGATCAGGAGGCCTTCCCACAGGGGCCGGGAGGACCACTTCGGGAGCGGCTTGATCAGCGCCCGATCCGTTCGCGATCGCGGATTTTGCGCCCTTCCGGACATTCTGCAATCCGATGTGCAGGTACGACCCCGCCGGAACGCGCGGGTGGCCGCTCTTTCGCGCCGTACGAGGTCCATGGATCCAGCGGACGGCGCACACATCGGCTCGGGGGGGCAAGCCGCGCGCCATGGCGAGGTTCGCTTGCCGCGCCACCGGCGTTCGGTGAGCTTTCGACCATGCACACGATCGTCGAGCTCGACGTCAACGGGGACCGTCACGAGGCGGGGGTTCCGACCCATTTCACCCTGCTCGAGACGCTGCGCTACGTGCTGGGCCTCACCGGATCGAAGCAGGGGTGCGACAAGGGCGACTGCGGCGCGTGCACCGTGCTCCTGGACGGTGAAGCGGTGCTGTCGTGCATCCTCCCCGTGCACGAAGCCGTCGGGCACGAGATCCGGACCGTGGAAGGCCTCGCGGACGGACCCGCCCCCCACCCGCTCCAGGACGCCATCGATCTGACCGGGGGCGCGCAATGCGGGTTCTGCACGCCCGGGATCCTGTGCTCGGCCTACGGGCTGCTGACCCGGAACCCCGATCCCACGCGCCGCGAGATCGCGGAGGCGCTGTCGGGAAACCTGTGTCGCTGCACGGGATACACGAAGATCTTCGAGGCCGTGGAGGTCGCCGCCGAGGCTCTGCGCACGGGACGCACCGCGGCGGAGGTCGTCGGGGGAAACGCCGGGTGAATGAGACGATCGATCTCCTGGGCCCGGTCCACCGCGAGCTCCAGCGGCTCGAGCGGCTGGCGCGCACGGCGCTCGGGCAGATCGACGATCGCGATTTCTTCCACGCGCCCGGCGAGCAGGAAAACTCCCCCGCCGTCCTCGTCAAGCACCTCGCGGGCAACATGCGCTCCCGGTGGACGGACTTCCTGACCACGGACGGGGAGAAGCCCGACCGGCACCGGGACACCGAGTTCGAGCTGGGGGAGGGCGACACGCGCGAGGCGCTCATGACGCGGTGGGAAGACGGGTGGGCGCGCCTGCTCGGGGCCCTCGAGGGTCTGGGTCCCGACGACCTCGGGCGGACGGTGCGCATCCGGGGCGAGCCTCATACCGTGCTCGAGGCGATCCTGCGCCAGACGGCGCACTACGCCTATCACGTCGGCCAGATCGTGCAGCTCGCGCGTCACGCCGCCGGGGAGGGGTGGCGCAGCCTGAGCATCCCCCGTGGCGGCTCCGAAGCGTTCAACCGGGCGCCGGAGCGCTATCTCCCCCGCTGAGTCGCCGCCGTGGCCCGCGAGATTCAGGGCGCCCGGGGCACGAGCTCGAGCCGGAAGTCGTCGAACCAGGCGATCGCCCGGGAACTCGTGTCGTCGGTGTCGACGACGACCGCGATCCCGGTGAGCGGGGGCGGATCCTCGCCGAAGGCCGTCCGATAGTCGGTCACCAGGTCCCGCTGCTCGTACATCCAGCGCCCGGCGTACTCGTCGCCGCTCCGGATCACGAAGGTCGCGACGTCGGAGATGACGGGGTTGCGGTATTCGGCCCCCGCAGGCTCCTGCCCGGCCCACACGTAGGACAACGCCTTGTTCCCGCGTTTGAAGGGCCGATCGCCGAACAGGGCGAACACGCGAGCCACGTAGTCGTCACCCCGGCGCGTGCGCTCGCGATCGTTGTCGGTGAGGCTGTGGACGATCCGCCACCGCCAGGCCAGCGTGGCGCGCGCCGCGGCCGGCATCCGGAGCGACCGGACGTACCCGGCCGCGGAGTTGTCGCTGGTGGCGACGAGGACGGTGTTGCCGTCGAAGCTCGTCGTACCGTAGGCGGTCTCGCGCCGATCGAGGCGTACCCGGGACCAGCCGTCCACGCCACCAGAGAAGTCCTCCTCGAACACCTGTGGAGCCGCCTGCGCGAGGCCCCGCGACGGGGTCGTGAGAAGCCCGCCGGCGAGCAGGGCCGCCAGCGCGGGCAACCCGGCGGCAGGCGTCCGACGCCGGGCGCGCGCAGGGTCCCGCGCCGATCCCGATTTCCGCACCGGTGTCGTCGGCCCCCGCATGCGATCAGCCGCCCGGGGTGGCCGCCTGCAGACGCGCGAGCACGGCCTGCGTGATGTCGATGCGGTCGCTCGCCAGCACGACCGCGGCGTTCTGGGAGTTGAGGACGAGGTCGTATCCTTCCTCCTCCATGATCGCCTCCAGGATGGGCCCGATCTCCTTGCGAATGTCGGCCAACCCTTCGGCCTGCATGCGCTGGGCCTTCTCCTGCACGTCTTGCTGGTAGCGTTGCACGTTCGTCAGCGCGTCCTGGTACTGCCGCTCGAGCGCGCGCTTCTCGTCGGCCGAAAGCGAGTCGGCGGCGGCCACCCGCTGCTCGATCCGCCGGACCTCCTCCTGATGCGTCTCGAGCTCGGAGGCGTACTGATCGCGCAGGGCCTGGATCTCGCGCTGGAGCGCCTGTCCCGATGGTGACTGCCCGGCCACGAAGTCGACGTTGACGACGGCGATCTTCGGTGAGACGGTCGCGGGCGCGGGCTCCTGCGCGACCCCCGGGGCAGCCGAGGCCGCGAGCGCGGCCAGGGAGGCTCCGAGCGCGATCCCGATCGCGGAGCGAGTGGTACGAACGAGTGCTGTGTCCATATTCTTCTTCTCCCGTGCGCGGAGATTCGCGTGTGTCGTCCCTGCACGCATCCGGTGAACCCGTCGCAGGATACCCGGGCGGGGCTGGGCGGTTTCTCGACCGTTCGGCGGCTCCCGCGCGGGGACGCGCGGCCCGTGGGGCGCCGGTCGGGTGGGGAGGCTACAAGGCCCGACGCCGGCGGGGAACCCCTCGGGTGTCCAACCAGGGATCCGGGCACCGCTCGCGACGCGAGCGCGCCCGGTCGTGAACCCCCGGCATTCGAGGCGATGAGACCCCCGATCCGATCGATCGCATCGTGGGCGCTGGTGGCCGCCCTGTGCACCCCGCCCGCCGCCGTGGTGGGGCAGACCGCACGGGACGCGGTGCTGCCCGCCGCGCCGTCCGGGAGCGGGGTTGCGGTCCTGCTGGCGAACGCGCGCATCGTCGACGGCACCGGAGCGCCGGCGTTCGTGGGCGAGCTGCTGCTCCGCGACGGCCGTATCGCCGCGGTCGGCGAGCCCGGGAGCATCGCGCGGCCGCCCGGCGCCGAGCGCGTCGATCTCGGGGGGCTCGTCCTCGCCCCGGGGTTCATCGACATCCACAACCACTCGACGAGCGGGATCTTCGACCGGCCGCTCGCGCCGACCCAGCTCGCGCAGGGGATCACCACGATCGTGGTGGGCGCGGACGGGAGCTCGCCGTGGCCCATCGGGGCGTTCCTGGATCGGATCGACGAGGCCCGGCCCGCACTCGACGTGGCGACGATGGTGGGGCACGGGACCGTGCGCGGCGCGATCATGGGGGACGATAATCGCCGTCCGGCGACGGACCTGGAGATCGCCGACATGACCGCGCGGGTCGAGCGGGGCATGCTCGAAGGCGCCTTCGGCCTGTCGAGCGGCCTCGAATACGACCCCGGCTTCTACTCCACCACCGGCGAGCTCATCGCCCTGGCCCGCGCTGCGGCGGCACACGGCGGGTTCTACATGTCCCACCTGCGCGACGAGGAGGAGGGCCTCCTGGACGCCGTCGACGAGGCCATCCGCATCGGGCGCGAGGCCGGTCTGCCCGTGCACATCTCCCACATCAAGGCAGGAAACGCCTCGGTGTGGGGGAAGGCGGCCGAGGTGCTGGACCGCATGGAGGCCGCGTCCGCGTCCGGTGTGGACGTGACCGCGGACCAGTATCCCTACACCGCCTGGCAGTCGGGGCTCGCGATCGTGGTCCGCTCGCGCCGTTTCCAGGATCGCGACTCAGTGGCGGCGGGCATCGCGGCCGCCGGGGGTGCCGACCGGCTCCAGATCGTGCGCTACCGGGCCGACCCGACGCTCGACGCCCTCCGTCTGAGCGACATCGCCGGGCGCTGGGGGGTGAGCCCGGTCGAGGCCTACATGCGCCTCATGCGAAACGGCGGTTCGGGGGTGATCGGCCACACGATGGAGGACCGGGACGTGGACGCGTTCATGCGGTCGCGGCGCGTGATGACCGCCAGCGACGGAGGGATCGGCAGCCCGCACCCGCGGGGTGCGGGAACCTTCCCGCGCGTCCTCGGCGTGTACGCGCGCGAGCGCGGCGTCCTGACGCTGGAGCGCGCCGTGGAGCGTGCCACGTCGATGCCCGCCCGGCGGCTGGGACTGGTCGATCGCGGCGTGATCCGCGGTGGAGCGCGCGCGGACCTGGTCGCGTTCGATCCGGCGACGATCGCCGATCGGAGCACGTTCGAGGACCCCGGGCTCGAGGCGGTCGGCATCCATGCGGTGTGGGTCGCCGGCGTGCCGGTGTGGGTGGACGGCCGCCCCACCGGCGCCCGCCCCGGCCGCGCCGTGCGCCACGGCGACGCCGGGTGACCGGCGCCACGGTCCGCCCCTTGCGCGATGAGGGGGCGAGGCCCGTCGTGGAATGGGAGGAAACGAGGCGGGCCGGGAAAGGCAGGACCGTGGGACACGACGTCTACATCACCCGCGCGCCCCACTACCTCGATGGGGCGCAAGTCCCGATCGACAAAAGGGATTGGCGCGCCCTCGCCGGGGGCGACCCCGAGCTCACGGTTCCGGACCCCTCTGTCCCGGACTTCGTCGTGTGGACCGGTCCCACCGCGGCGCAGAACCCCTGGATCGATCTGGTGGAGGGGAACCTTTTTTCCAGGAGCCCTGATCATTCTTTCGTCCGCAAGCTGATCGACATCGCCGGGCGCCTCGGCGCGCGCGTACAGGGGGAGGGCGGCGAGCTGTACCGCATCGAGGGCGGTCTGGTGGTTCTCGAGGAGCCCGAGCCGGAGGAGCCGGAGCCCGACCCGGAGCCGACGGCGCCCCCCGATCCCGAGGTCGAGCGGCTGTTCCACGAAGCGCGGCTCTCCGAGCTGCTCGATGAGGCCCTCCCCGACGAGGGGGACGCGGCCCCCGCCACGGGGGGCGAGGACCCCGACGCCAACGCCTCCTTCGTGCGCGCCCCGGATGAGGTCCTGGCGCGCGAGCAGGGCGGACGCGCACCCGGCGTCTCCGTGCCCTTCCGGATCGGGCAGCGCGTCCGTACCCCGTGGGGTCGCCTGGCCACGGTGGTCGAGATCGACCGCGGCGCGGAGCTCGGCATGGGCTCGATCGAGATCAAGTACGAGGACGGAACGACCGCCACCATGAGCTGCGTCGCGCACGGTCTCGAGCCCGCATAGCGTCGCGGCGCCCGTGGTGCGAACCGATCACCCCCGCCGTCGAGCCGTCCCGATGACCGGGTGTGGCGTTATCCGCGCTCCCCGGGCCCCGGGGGCCCGCCGCGCTCGGCACGGGCCACGATCTCGATTCCGCCGCGCACGTTCTGGTGCACCTCCACCCGCACCCATACGGGATTGACAGCGTACACGACGTCGTCGGCGATGCGCGCCGCGAGCGTCTCGCAGAAGGCGCCCTCCTCGCGGAACGACCACAGGTAGAACTTGAGCGCCCTCGATTCGAGACACCGATCGCGCGGCGCGTACTCGATCGTCACGCGTCCGAAGTCCGGCTGACCCGTGCGCGGGCAGATCGAGGTGAACTCGGTCGCCTTGAGGAGGACGCGCTGCGTGTCGGGCGCCGGAATGGCCTCCGTGCGCAGGGTCTCGCGTCCCTCGTCGGGCCCGGCGGGTCGGGGCAGGGGCCCCCGGCGGGGTAGATCGGTCATCGTCGGACTCCGTCGGTGTTCGCTAGCTTCCGGTATCGTGGGCCACGGCGGGAATCTAGCACCGCTCCCGCGGGAGGGGGTCGGATCGTGGCCCGGCGCCCCAACTTCAGGTGAACGTGACACACCACGCCCGACGCCGTGCCGTCGTCCTGCTGAGCGGGGGGCTGGATTCGACCACGACGCTCGCCATCGCGATCGCGTCCGGATACGAGGCGCACGCGCTCACCGTCCGCTACGGCCAGCGTCACGCGGGCGAGATCGAGGCCGCCAGGCGGGTGGCGGCGGACCTGCGCGCTGTGGAGCACGCCGAGGTGTCGGTCGATCTGGGCCGGTTCGGGGGCTCGGCGCTGACTGCCGATCTCCCCGTGCCGAAGGACCGTGAGCCCGCCGCGATGAGCGACATCCCGGTCACCTACGTACCGGCGCGCAACACCGTGCTGCTCTCCCTGGCGCTCGCGTGGGCCGAGACCCTGCAGGCGACGGACCTGTTCATCGGCGTGAACGCTGTCGACTACTCGGGCTATCCGGATTGCCGCCCCGGGTTCCTCGCCGCCTTCGAGCGCCTGGCGGGGCTGGGCACGAAGGCCGGTGTGGAGGGTGCCACCTTCCGGGTCCACGCGCCGCTCCTCCACCTCTCAAAGGCGGACATCATCCGGCGCGGGATCGAGCTGGGCGTGGACTACGCGCTCACCACGAGCTGCTACGACCCCGATGCGGAAGGGCGTGCGTGCGGCCGCTGTGATGCCTGCCTCCTGCGGCGGCGCGGGTTCGCCGAGGCCGGCGTCCCGGACCCGACCGCCTACAACCCCGGCGTGTCGACGGGCAGCTGAGCGCGGGGGCGTTCGCCGGAGGCGGAGCGCGTCTCCGCGGGGGAGGCGGAGCGCGCATCGACCACGACGGCCGCCGCGACATGGCCCGTGACGTTGACCACCGTCCTGAACATGTCGGGGATGCGGTCGATTCCCAGCACGAGCCCCAGACCCGCGAGCGGAACCCCGGCCGTGTCGAGCGCCGGGGCCATGGTCATCACACTGGCGCTCGGCACGGGGGCCACCGTCATCGCGGCGAGGAACACGGCGAGGTACGCCCCCACGGCCGCCGCAGCCGACAGCGGCACGCCGTACACGGAGGCCAGGAACACGACCGCGGCCCCCTGATACAGGGCGCTCCCGGGTCGGTTGAGCGATGCCGCGAGCGGGAGGACGAGGTTGGAGACCTCACGGGACACGCCGAGGTCGGCCGCCTCCTCGAACATCACCGGAAGCGTCGCCGCCGAGCTCGTCGTGCCGAATCCCATGGCCGCGGTGCCCACCGTGCCCCTCACGAAGCGCGTGGGCCGCACGCCGCCGAAGATGCGCACGGCGGGGAGGAGGACGAGAATCACGAACAGCGCCAGCCCCAGGATCACCGCGGCGATGAACACTCCGAGGCTCTGGAGCATCCCGAGCCCCGTCCGCGCCGCCACCGGCGCCGCGAGACCGAACACTCCCACCGGCGCGATCCACAGCACCCAGTGCACCAGCCGGATGAGGACCTCGCTCGCGGCCTCGCCGAGCGCGAGCAGGGGGGCCTGCCTGTCCGACGGAAGGGTCGTCGTGGCGGCCGCGAACAGCACCGTGAACACGAGGATGGGGAGGAGCGCCCCGCTCGCCGCCGCCTCGAAGGGATTCGAGGGGACGAGCCCCACGAGAAACCCGATGACCCCGGGCAGCTCCGGCGCGACCGCCTCCGCGCGGGCGGGCGGCGTCACGGGCGGGGTCCACGCGAGCGCGATCCGCATCACCCCCATCCCGATGAGGATCGCCAGGAGCGTGGTGAGCCAGAAGAAGGCGATCGCGCGCCCGCCGATGCGCCCCAGCGCGCGCGGGTTGCCGATCCTCGCCACGCCGACGAACACGGTCGCCGCGACGAGCGGGATGACCACCATCTGGAGGGCCCGCAGGAATACGGTGCCGAGCGGCGCCACGCCTTCGGCGACCGCCGTCAGGGCGGCCGATCCGGTCCACGAGGCGACCAGCCCGAGCGCGAGCCCGAGGACGAGGCCGAGCAGGATGGCGAGGTGGCTCACGTCCAGGCCCTCCTCGGAGCGGGATGGCAGGGGCGTCCACGGCCTATCCTGCGTCCCCCGGACGCCGGCGGGAACCCCCTCCGGTCGGCCGCCGGCCGATCGGGCTGTTGACACACGGCGCGCCACCCACAGCTTTCCGACCATCTCCATCCTCGTGCGAGGAGGTACGACATGCTCCGGGGGCCGCTCGCCGTGCTGGTCGGCTGCATGGTGATGTTCCTGTCGACGGCCGTCGTCACGGTGGCGCTCGGCGTGGCGGCGCCCGATTGGGTCTCCCCGCTCGGCACGGCCCCCACCTCGTTCGCCATCGTCCACGTCCTGTGCGGACTCGCGTTCGCCGCGCTCGGTGGCGCGGTCGCCGCCCGGCTGGCCCCGACCCCGCGACACCGATGGGTGATGACCATGGCCGTGATCGCGGTCCTCGGCAGCGTCGCCTGGACGGCCGTCAGCCTCGACACTCCGCAGCCCCCCTGGTACCCGTGGGCGGTGCCGTTCGCGACCCTGCTCGGGGTCGCCAGCGGGGGAATGTGGATGATCCGGCGCACCGAGCCGGTGGATCGCTGAGGCCGGCGCCCCGCGCCGACGCTCGTATCCGGCCATCGTCACCCGGCGTAGATTCCAAGGCGGTGGTCACGTCGAGAGGCTCGACGAAGCCTTCCGGAGGTACGGAATGGTCGCGCGGCGGTCGTTCCCCATGGTGTGTCTCGCTCTCCTTTTCCCGTCGCTCCTCCCGGGCGCCCTGCGTGCGCAGACGAAGCTCGACGCGCTCGACGTGTGGCAGCGGCAGGCCCAGCAGCAGCTGTACCAGCACCGGGTGTCGCTCGGTCTGGACGACATGACGCACGCGATCGGCATCGGGCAGCTCGCTCAGGGCGCATCGCACAGCTTCACGTTCACGGCCCAGGGGCCCGGCGTGTTCCGCGTGCTCGCCGTGTGCGACAACGACTGTCTCGACGTCGACCTCACGCTGTACGACATGGGCGGGAACCAGATCGACATCGACGTCGAGACCGACGACTTCCCGTGGGTCGACACGGACAAGCTGCCCGTCGGAACCAGCCGTCAGTTCCGCGTGGAGGTGTCGATGGCGTCGTGCAGCGCCGATCCGTGCCGGTACGCGCTCGCGGTGTTCGCCATGTAGGGGCGAGCCCCGGACCCGTCGGGGTGAAGGATCCGGTCTGGCAGGGGCTCGTCCGGAGATCGCGCCTCCTGACGACCGCTGTGCCGGGGCGCCAGTTCATGCATCTTGTGGGCAACCGGAACCGAGGAGTCTCGCATGAAGAACCGCAGCATGGTGTTGATCGGACTGCTCGTGGTCGCGCTCATCGTCGTGTTTCTGCTCTGGCAGCGCGATCGCGAATCGCAGGACCTGAACCTGGACGTCGATATCGGCGCGCTGGTCATCGACGGGCCGGTGCGGGCGGCCTGAAGCATCGCCGCGACCGGCGCTCCGTCGCGTGGGGCGAGTGGCGGAGCACCGAGCGATCCACGGGGGGCCACGTCCCTCGAGACTCATAGATTGAAGGGGAGAGATCCATGGAGAAGGACGAGCTGATTCGGAAGCTGAACGAGGATCTCGCCGGCGAGCTCGGCGCGATCATTCAGTATATCACGTACGCCGCGAGGGTCACGGGCCCGTACCGGCCGCAGCTCGCCGGGTTCTTCCTGGCCGAGGTTCCCGACGAGCAGGGCCACGCCCAATACCTGGCGAACAAGATCGTCGCGCTGGGGGGCGAGCCCACCACGACGGCCCGCCCCGTGCCGCAGGCCGCCGGAAACAGGGAGATGGTCCAGGCGGTGCTGGAGGCCGAGAAGCGCGCCGTGAGGGACTATTCCGAGCGGGCCCGCCAGGCCGATGAGTTCGACGACAAGGGGCTCCAGGTGCAGCTCGAGGACATCGTGCGCGATGAGAGCGGCCACGCCGAGGAGACCGAGCGCATCCTGCGCGACTGGCCGCTGTAGCCCGCACCTCCGGGCTCAGAAGCTCGGCAGCCCGACCGTCAGCCGGGTGCGTCCGATCGGCTCGCCCCCCATGAAACGAAGGATCACGTCGGTCACCTCGGGCGACGCCATGAGCAGGTTGTGGCCGGCGTTCTGGATCACCACGTGCGTGAGCCGAGTGAACCCGGCCGTCGCCTCGAGGTGGGATTCCGGATACGTGCGTCCATCCAGGGTCCCGGTGAGGAGCAGGGTGGGAACATCGGTCTCCGGGCGCCGCCGGAAGCCGGGGCCCAGGTCGAGATCGCCGAACGCATCGGCCAGGTAGGGCATCGGGTAGTTGAGCACCCCGCCGAGCAGCGCCGTCTCGGCCTGCCGGGCCCATTCGGCGCGGCGCTCCGGGGAGATCCCGGAGGCGAAGTCCATCGCCTCGGGCATCCCGCGCAGGGCAATGGGCGGGGCGCGCAGGTTGAGGTACACGAAGCGGGCGATCGGACCGAAGTCGCCCTCGTCCGCGGCCCGGTAGGCGTGCAGGACCCCGGCCACGCGCTCGGGGTCGGCGAGGTAGAAGCTCGTATACAGCTGCACCTCCTCGGCTCCCATGACGAAGCGGACCGGATCGGCGCCGGCCTCGGGCACCACCTCCGCGGCGAGGGGTTCGGCCCGCAGTCGGTCGAGCACCCGCCGGATGAGGCCGGCCACGTCGGGGAATCTCGCCGCCGATTCGGGATCCGTGTCGATGGCGGCCTGGAGACGGCCGAAGTACGCGTCCGTGCGGGCCGGCAGCTTGACCGTCTGGTCCAGCCCCTCGGCGCTGGCGAGGATCACCCGGTCGATGCGCGGCCCCATGCGCTTGATGGCCGCCATCGCGAGATGCGTCCCGTAGCTGATCCCCCACAGGCTCACCCGGTCGGCCCCCAGCGCGCGCCGGAGCGCCTCGATGTCGCGGACGCTCTCCACGGTCGTGTAGCCCCGGATGTCGACCCCGGCGCCGGCCCAGAACTCGAGACAGCCGCGCGCCGCCTCGCGGGTCGCCGACACCGCCGCCGCGACCGTCGCGGGGGCATCCAGCGGGAGCCGCGTATCGGTCGCGCACACGGGGATGTGATTCGACTCGCCGGTGCCGCGCTGATCGAAGGCGATCACGTCCGCGATGTCCCGCAAGGCCATGAACAGCGGGAAGCGCCGCCCGCGTGCGGTGGCGATCCCGGACCCGCCGGGGCCGCCGGCCAGGTAGACGATCGGCGATCCGGGCGTCGCGCTGGTGGAGGGGAAGCGTACATAGGCGAGCGAGATCGAGCGGCTGTCGGGCTCGGACCGGTTCTCGGGCACCCAGATCTCGCCGTGCTCCGCAGCCAGCGTGTCCCCGGCGTTCGAAACGAACGTGATGGGGCTCGGTGGGACCAGCACGGCGGAGGCGAGCCCGTCGGACCGGTCCCCGCAGCCCGACGCGCCGAGCGCCGTGACGAACGCCGTGCCGAGCGCCACGGCCCGCGTTCGGGGTGTGTCGGAGCCTCGGATCGGATCGGTGGGGCTCACGGTGCCTCCCATGCGGGCTGGCCGAATCCGTCGTGGGCTCGCGGGGTCCCGGTGCCCGTGCCACGCGCCGTCGCCGCCCGACAACATGGATCGTCCCGGAAGGGGGTGAAAGGCACAGGCAGCGGTCGCGGGCCGACCCCGTCGGGCGGGCGGGGCCGCCGGGTCAGCTCAGATCGCGCAACAGGTCGCGGAACTGGCGCCTCAGATCGCCGAACCCGGGCAGACGCGAGAACGAAACGACCCTGGTGAGAAGCCCGGGCCCCCGGTCGACGAGCGCCCGCGTGCGGCGACGCCGGAAGGACGCGTCGTGAACCCAGAACAGCGTGAGACCGAGGTGGGCCGTCCACAGGATCCCCGGCAGCTCGAGCCGGATCTCCTCCGGAACGTGGGTGGAGCTCTCGTTCACCACCTCGCCGTACAGCCGCAGGCCGTGCTCGCGCAGATCGCGGGTGTCGGCGCCGAAGGGACTCCCGGGGATCTCGGGGTCGGCGACGCCCCGGAACAATGCCCCCGCCGCGGCGTGGTAGGGCTCGACGAGCCCGATCCACACCGCCAGCACCCCCCGCACGCGAGCCTCCAGCGTCCGCTCGTCGGCGAGGATCGGCGCGGCGGTCTCACCGAGACCCCGCAGGGCCTCCTCGTAGAACGACCGGATGAGCTGCGCCTTCGAGGGGAAGTAGTAGTAGGCGTTCCCGACGGACACGCCGGCCCGTTCCGCGATCGCCCGCATCGACATCCCTTCGTAGCCCGACTCGGCGAGCAGCGAGAGCGCGGCATGGCGAATGTCCGCCCGCGTCCGCCGGCCCTTCTCGGTGATCTTCGAGCCGCTCGCGGTGCGAATCGGCCGTCCTGCTGCGGGACGAGATTCCACAGGCATGACGCGGCATTCCAGGATAACTGAACACGTTCAAAAGCTCCGACCGGGTGGGAAGCTGGGGCTCCGGGCCGCCCCGGGCAAGCGACGGTCGGCACGCGAGATGAGGCGCCGCCGAATTGGCAGTCCGGCCGGCCTCGACCGTGGCCCGGAGCGGCCCGATTTCGGGTCGTGTTCGGGTGCGGGCCCGGCCCGGTTCCCTGCGTCAGCCCGGATTCGATACGAGTTCGGCCGCCACCGCCTCGAGCGCGGCGTCCCGCTCGCCGGCATCCGTCGATCCGGAGCGCAGGAAGGGCAGCCAGTGGCGCTCGAAGGCCGCCAGCTCGGGGGCCCAGCGCGGCCCGCGCGCGTACACCCCGGAGGTCTCGCCGTAGTGCCGATAACCCGGACGGCCGTGGCCCGCGAACACGAGACGCGTCACCTCACCGGTCGTGACGAAGATCACGTCGTGCCACAGCCGATCCGGCGGCTCCGCCCCCGCCTTCCCGTACGCACGGGCGAGCGCTTCCCTGAGCGGGACCTCGAGTGGATCGACGTGCGACGACTCGTGGAACACGATCTCGACCGATTGCGGCATACGGGCGTCGGGGTCGCCGCTGGCCACCGTGACCCGGCCGGCGGTGGAATACGCCCCCACCGGGTTCGCGTACGCCACCACGTCGATCGGGATCCTGTCGGCCGGCCAGCGCCCTCCGTAGGCGGCCTCGAGACGAGGGACGATCTCCTCCTCCATCTCCTCGAGGGCGGGCGCCACCGCTCCGATCCACGCACGGTTCTGCGCATCGTGGGCGGGCCACCAGCGTGTCTCGTATACGGGCAGCGCGGCCTCGAGGGCCTCGACGAGGGGTCGGTCCTCGTCGGGCACCGCCTCCTGCGAGCCCGTGCCCGCCGCCCAGTCGCGCACGGCCAGGAGCCCCTCGTCGAACAGGAGGCTGCGGTCCACCGCAGCACCGTACGCCTCCACCGCGGCCCGCCAGGTCGACCGCTCCGCCGGCTCGAGCTCGTCGAGACCCTCGTCGCGCTCCACGATCGGCTGCGCGTAGGGCGGCCACTGGCCGGCATCGGCGGCCGCCCAGTCGAGCAGGAAGTGGTGGAGCCCCACGCGCGGATCGCTCCGCAGCTCGAAGCGCCCCGTCGTCACCGGCCCCGCGGGCTCCGCACGCACCGTCTGGGCGAGCGCGGGCGCCGGCAGCGGGAGCATCGCCGCCGCGCACACCGCGATCGCCGTGCGTGCGGCCAGCCGCCGCACGCTCGTGGTCGCCTGCGTCAGCGTGTTCGCCGGATCCGTCGGGGGCCTATCATACGCCATGCGGATTCTCCAGATCTCCATCGTCCTGTTCGCCGGGGGCCTCGGCCGGTTCGACCTGGCCCGCCCGCAGATCCGTCCCGGACCTCCGCCCGGAGACTCCGCGGCACGGACCCCGGCCATGTGGTGGGAGGCCGGCCACGCGGTGGTGTGCGACATCGCGTGGCGCGAGCTCACCCCCCGCGCGAAGGCCGCCGTTCGGGACCTGCTCGCGCTCGACGAGCGTTATGCCGAGTTCGGGCCCGCCTGCTACTGGCCCGACGTGATCCGCGGCGACCCCGGGTACGAGACGTTCACCACCGCCCACTACGTTAACCTGCCACACGGGGCGGCGGGCTACGAGGCCTCGCGGGACTGCGGCCGGACCCTGTGCGTGGTGGAGGCGATCGAGATGCTCGCCGGCCGGTTGCGGGACCCCGGCATCGAGCCGCGGGAGCGCCTCATCGCGCTCAAGTTCCTGGGGCACTTCGTGGGCGACGTGCACCAGCCCCTCCACGTCGGATACGCATCCGACCACGGGGGGAACGACGTGCCCGCCTGCATCCCGGGCGACGACGAGACCAACCTGCACGCCGTGTGGGACGGATACGTGGTGGGACGGCGTCTCGCCACCCTCGGACTCGACTGGAGGGCCTACGGCGCGCGCCTCGAGGCCGACATCCACCCGATCGAGCGCGTCCTGTGGCGCACCCTGGACCCGCGCGTGTGGGCGAACGAGTCCTACGCGCTCATGGAGGACGAGGTATACGAGGACGTGGATCGCGCGACCGGGGCCCCCGCGGGCTGCTTCGGGGACGAGTTCTACCTGCGCCACCTCGAGACGACGGAGCGCCGCCTCAAGCAGGCGGGGGTTCGGCTGGGAGCGCTGCTGAACGACATCTTCGGATCCTCCTGACGGGGCTCGCGTGCGCCCGGTCGCCCCATCGCCATCGCTGCCGACTTCCGCCTCCAGCGTTCAGAAAATCATACATATAACATTCTATTGTACACTCGACGGGTGCCGCCGCTTCGGCCTTGATCCGACTCGCCGGGGGGCCCTAAGTGGATCCGGTGGGAAGACTCCGGGTCAGGCGGCGCGCGTGAGCTCGAGCGAACGCAAAAGGGGACGCTGGGTGGCGATCGAGGCCACGACGATCGTCGGGAGCATCCTGCTCGCCCTCCTCCTCGACGCGCTGTGGGACTATCGGGGCGACCGCGCGAGCGAGCGCGAGTACCTCGACGGGCTGCGGGTGGAGTTCCGGGCGAGCGCCGAGGAGCTGCGTCTGGACGAGGAGGTGCGGCGCGTCATCCTCGACCGGGTCGAGCATCTGCTCGCCGCCGCACGGATGCCCGACGCGACCCTGCCGACCGACTCGCTGCCGGCGTGGACCGCCTCGGCGCTCAACTACCGCTTCTACACGCCGGCGCACGCGGTCCTCGAGGACCTGATCTCCTCGGGCAACCTGGAGCTCATCCGCTCCGACTCGCTGCGGCGCCTGATCCTCCAGTACGAGCAGGCGCGCGGCCGTCTCGAGGTCGCCGAAACGCGCGAGCGGGCCTTCCTGGCGGACGAGCTCGAGCCCTACCTGGCACGCCAGATCCGGCTGGACGACTACCTGGCGCTGGACGCGCTCGACAACGATCCCGTCCTCGAACGCCCGCCGCCCGTCGCGCCATACCGGCGGCTGCTGCGGGATCCGACCTTCGCCTCGCTCCTCCTGTTGCGCTGGGAACGGACCGAGGCGATCCGCCGGTTCGCGGCCAACGTCGACCGGACGATCGGGCAGATCCTGGAGCGGCTCGGGCCATGAGCCGCTCGCGGGCTACTCGCTCCGGAGCGCGATCGCGGGCGGGATGCGGCTGGCCCGCCGCGCCGGCACCGCGCACGCGATCACCACGACGGCCAGGAGCAGGATCGGGACGATCCCCAGCGTGACGGGGTCCTGCGGCGCGACCTGATACAGGAGCCCGCGCATGAGGCTCGTGCCCCACCAAGCCGCGATCACGCCCACCAGGATCCCGAATATCGCCGGTCGGAGCCCCTGCCACAGGACCAGGCTCACGACCTGCGGGACCCGGGCCCCGAGCGCCATGCGGACCCCGATCTCGCGCGTGCGCTGCGAGACGGCGTAGGCCACCACGCCGTACATGCCGACCGCGGCGAGCACGACGGCGAGAGCCGCGAACAGGACCAGCAGCAACAGATAGAAGCGCGGCTGGGCGAGCTGTTGGTCGACGAGCGCCTGCATGGGGCCGGGCGTCATCATCGGGAGCTCCGGATCGAGGTCCTGGAGGACGCGTCGCGCGGCGTCGAGGAGCGCGGCCGGGTCCCGGCCGCGCATGAGGATGTGGGGGAATCCGGCCCCGGCCTGTGCGACCGGGATGATCATCTCGGCGCGTGGGGGGCTCGTGAGCCGCGTGCCCCGGATGTCCTCCATGACGCCCACGATCGTGCGCGGGACGTCCTCGTCGTAGCCGGTCGACACCTGGACGTCGATCTGCCGTCCGACCGGATCCACGTCGGGGAAGTACTGCTCCGCCACACGGCGCGTCACGATGGCCACCGGCGGGCTGTCGTGACGATCGCTGGGGAGGAACGCCCGCCCTTCCACGATCGGGATCCCGAGCATCTCGAGCGCTCCGACGCCCGCGGCCCGCCACCCGGCGCTGGGCACGTCCGCCGGCTCCGGCTCGGGCACGTCGGTGCGCGTGAAGCCACCGAAGATGTTCACGCTCGCCAGCGGCGGGGCCACCATCGCGGCGACCTCGTCCACGCCCGGGGTCGCCCGTAGCCGCTCGGTGAGCCGGTCGATGAATGCGACCCGCTGGTCGGGCGTGTAGCGCGCCCGGGGGAGCGACAGGCGGAAGGTGGTGATCCCCTGGACGTCGAAGCCCGGCTCGACCTCGTTGATGCGGATCAGGCTGCGGACCATGAGCCCCGCCCCCACGAGGAGGAGCACCGAGAGGGCCACCTCCGAGGCGAGGATGGCCGCCCGCCCGGGGCCGCTCTGCCCGCCGGTGACGTCGCCGCGGCCGCCGCGTCTGAGGGCGCGGGTGAGCTCGATCTTCGTGAGCGCGATCCCGGGCGCGACACCGAACACCAGCGTCGTCACCGCCACCAGGATGCCGGCGAACGCCAGGGTCAGCGGGTCGAGCGCTACCTCCTGGATGCGCGGGATGTTGTCGGGGGCCAGGGCGAGCACCCGGTCGATGCCCCACACGGCGAGGCCGAGCCCGCCGAGCCCGCCGACGAACGCGAGGACCCCGCTCTCGGTCATCAGCTGCCGGAAGATGCGCCGGTTGTCGGCGCCGAGCGACGTCCGCACGGCGATCTCGGTCAGTCGGCCCCGACCGCGGACGAGAAGCAGGTTCGCGACATTTGCACAGGCGATGAGGAGCACCATCCCGACGGCGCCGAGGAGGATCCACAGCGCCGGCCGGACGTCCCCCACGACCACGTCCTGGAGGGTGGCGACGGCGAAGGTCTCGTCGACGTTGGTCGTCGGATACTCCGACTCCAATCGGGAGCCCAGCGCCTCGAGCCGCGGTCGCAGAGTGGAGATCGACGTCCCCGGGGCGAGACGGGCCACCGAGCCGCGCACCACGCAGCCGCGGCCGCATCCTTCCTCGTCGTTCTGGGCCGGCACCCAGATCTCGGCGTCCGACGGGTAGTGGAACCCGGATGGGGCGACCCCCACGACCTGGTGCGCCTCGCCCGAGATGCGGATCGACGATCCGATCACATCGTCGCGGCCCCCGAGGCGATCGCGCCAGTAGTCGGCACTCACGATCGCCACCTGCGGTCCCTGGTACCGGCTCTCGATGTCGGTGAACTCGCGACCCCTGAGGAGGGGCGTGCGGAAAACCTCGAAGAAGCCCGGCGTGATCATCGCGCCGCTCACCAGGAACGCCCCCTCGTCCTCGGAGACGGTGAGGTTGGCCTCGTTGACCAGCGCGATCGACTCGATCCCCTCGATCTCGTCCCTGATGTCGCGAAAGTTGGCGTGTGACAGCAGGCCGCCCTCGAGGCTCGACACATCCTCGGGCGCGGACTCCCACACCGTGATCAGGCGGTCCGACTCCGGGTACGGGAGCGGACGGAGGATGATCCCGCGTACCACGCTGAACATCGCCGTCGTGGCTCCGATGCCGAGTGCGAGCGTGAACACGGCGATGCTCGTGAACGCGGGACGCGTGCGCAGCGAGCGAGCCGCGTACCGGAGATCCTGCCGAAAGACGTCCATTGGTGCTCCCGGGGTGTCGTTCGAGGGTGGTGTCTGCTTCGACCGCCGCCTCGAGGCTGGCCGCGGGTCGGTTCCGCAGCGGCCCCCGCCGGCTCTCGCGTCCGGTCATCGCCACGGAGGTGCAGCACCCATGCCACCTGGTCGTGATCCCGTAACCGTATGGATACCAACCGATTGGGTCACGATGGTCCCGGGACGCCAGCGTCCGGCGGCTGCCCGCGGGCGGTCGGAGCATCCCGAAAGCGAACACCCGCCGCGCCTTGCCGTCCCGAGTGCGCGGCGCACATTGCGGGGGCAGCGGGGATCCGACCTGGGAGGACGTGGCCGCGGCGAAGGAGGACGGCTTGAACATCAGGGCGCTGCTGGCGGAGATGGTCGGGACGTGCGGGCTCGCGCTCGCCGTTCTCGTGTCGATCAACCAGCCGGCCTTTCCGGTCCCCACGCCGGTCATCGCGGGTCTGACGCTCGGTCTATTCGTGTACGCGATCGGACCGATCTCCGGGTGCCACATCAACCCGGCGGTGACGCTCGGCCTCCTGTCGATCCGCCGCATCGACCCGGGACGGGCGGCCGGCTACATCGTCGCGCAGTTCGTCGGAGCCGGGATCGCGCTCGCCCTGGGTCGCCTGCTGTTCGCCGGCCCCGCCGAGGTCACGGCCGGTGGCTCCGCGACGATCGGGCTGGCCGAGATGCTGGGAGCGGTCCTCTTCCTGTTCGCCATCGCCTCGGTGGTCGTGGGGCGCGTCCCCGCCCCCGCGAGCGGACTCGTGATCGGAACCGGCCTCCTGCTCGGGATCTCGCTCGCGTCGCCCGGCTCGAACGGCGTGCTCAACCCCGCCGTCGCCTTCGGGATCGGCTCGTTCTCGTTCCCGTACGTGTGGGGGCCGATCCTCGGCGCGCTGGTCGGCTCGTGGATCGCCCATCTCCTCACCGAGCCGGTCGCGAATGAGACGGGCTAGGAAGGACCGGTTTCATCCGGGGCTCCTCGCCGGGCTCGCGCTCCTCGCGCTGACGGCTTGCCGATCGAACGCCGAAGACGACCTTTCCGCCCTGCACCGCATCCTCGAAGACGAACGCCGCGCCCACCTCGAGACCGACGCCGAGCTGCTCGTGTCGCACGTCGCCGACACGCTCGTCTCCGTCGAGGACGGCCGCGTGACGCGCGTGCCGCGGGCCGAGCTGGCGCGCCGCTTCGCCGCGTACTTCGAGGGCGCCACCTACCGGGCGTGGGACGATGTGGAGTCCCCGCTGATCCGCCTGTCCGCCGACGGGCGCATGGCGTGGGTGGCCCGGCGCGTCGCGGTCGAGCGCCGGGAGGCGGACCCGAGCGCGCCGGACACCCGGTTCGGGTCGGCCTGGACCGCCACGTACGAGAAGGGCGGTGGGCGGTGGCTGATGACCTCCGTCACCTCGACCTTCGCCCGCGACGACGCCGCGCGCGTGCTGGCCGCGGCCCGGCGTGCCCTCGGTCTCGCGCCTCCGGTACCCATGGGGTCCGGTCCCGGGACCGGCGACGTGGAGCGCCCCGGCTCGCCACCGGGCCGCGCCAGGCAAGCCGTCCCGTTCGTGGGAATCAGGACGCTCGCTCGGGTGACTGTCAGGGGCTCCGACCCGGGGACGTATTCCGTCACCGTCGTCTCGGCCACGTCCCGGCGGGCCCGTCTCGAGTTCTCCTCCGGGGTGACGGGGGTCGTGGACGGGGAGCGCGGCTGGATGCGGGCATCGGGAGACGGCGGGGTGACGGCCGCGACGGCCGCGACGCGGGCGTTCGTGCGCGGTCACGAGGTGCACTGGAACCTGCTCTTTCCGGACACGCGCTTCGCGCCCCTGAGCTTCAGCGGCGCGACCCGGTTCGCAGGGCAGGGGGCGCTGCGGCTCACCGGGGCCGATGCGGCCGGCGGGGCCGTCGACGTGTTCTTCGCCGAGACCGACACGCTCCCGCTGGGCTACGAGGTGACCGACCACCTCGGCATCCCGGAGGACCGCGTGCAGCTCGTCGTGGAGCGCTGGACTCGCCGCTCGGGGCTGCTCCTCCCCGACGTCGTCTCGTTCCGGCAGGGCGGCAACCACTTCCGGTACCGATTCGTGGATATGGCGCTGCTCGATACGGTGCCGGCCACCATCTTCCGCGCGCCGTAGTCGGCGGGCGGCGGTGGAGCCCGTCGCCCGGCGGGCCTAGATTCAGCGCATGCACCCCGAGGAGCTCAACCAGAAGCAGGCCCGGAACGCCGAGCCGCCCGAGAGCCTCGCCGAGCTCGCGGACGCCGAGTTCACACAGCTCGGCCGCCGCAACCGGCGCGTCGAGGGGCTCCGGAAGTCGACCGGGAAGGAGATCTACACCGACGACATCGTCCTTCCCGGGATGCTGCATGGGAAGATCCTGCGCTCGACCGAGGCGCACGCGAACATCGTCTCGATCGACACCTCGAGGGCCGAGGCGCTCGGTGGCGTCCACTGCGTCATCACCGGGCGCGACATCCCCGAGGCGTACGGGATCATCCCGTGGACGCGCGACGAGCACGCCCTGTGCGTCGACAAGGTCCGCTTCATCGGCGACGCCGTGGCCGCCGTGGCGGCCGTCGACGAGGACACGGCGAACCGGGCCCTCGAGCTCATCGAGGTCGAATACGAGCCGCTCCCGGTCTATCTCCAGCCCGAGGAGGCGCTCACCTCCGAGGCCGCGGCGCAACCCATCCACGCGCCCCGCAAGGAGGGACGGAACGGGAACATCCTCAAGCACGTCCACCTCGAGTTCGGCGAGGTGGACCGGCTGATGGCCGAATCCGACGCGATCGTGGAGGGCGAGTACTACTTCCACGGCACCACCCACACGCCGATCGAGCCCCACTGCGCGATCGCGCGGCAGAACGAGAACGGCGTGCTCGAGGTGTGGTCCTCGACCCAGGTGCCGCACTACCTGCAGCGTGAGCTGGCCCGCGTCCTCGACCTCGACGTCGCGAAGCTCCGCGTCGTCCAGCCGGCCGTGGGCGGAGCGTTCGGCGGCAAGTCGGAGCCCTTCGACCTCGAGTTCGCCGTGGCGCTCATGGCGCTCCGCACCGGCCGCCCGGTCAAGATCCTGTACACGCGCGAGGAGGTGTTCTACTCGCACCGCGGGCGCCACCCGATGGAGATGACGTACAAGCTCGGCGCCTCCTCCGACGGGAAGCTGAAGGCCCTCGACGCGAGGACCATCCTCGACGGCGGCGCGTACGCCTCGTTCGGGCTCGTCACCACGTACTACTCGGGGCAGCTCCTGACCGCTCCCTGCAACATCGAGTCGTATCGCTTCGATTCGAGCCGCGTGTATACCAACAAGGCGCCCTGCGGGCCCAAGCGTGGCCACGGCTCGGTGCAGCCGCGGTTCGCGTACGAGATCTCGCTGGACAAGATGGCCGAGAAGCTCGGCATCGACCCGTTCGACCTGCGGCGCAGGAACTTCATGGGCATCGGCAAGACGGTGAACGAGTTCACCGTGAAGTCGAACGGCTTCCTCGAGTGCCTCGAGGCCGTGGAGCGCGCGAGCGACTGGAAGCGGCGGTACGGCAAGATGGAGCGCGGCCGGGGGCTCGGGATGGCCGCCTCGTCCTACATCTCCGGCACCAACTATCCCATCTACCCGAACACGATGCCGCAGGCCGCCGTCCAGGTCCAGGCCGAGCGCTCGGGCCGGGTCACCGTCCTCCACGGGGCGTCGGAGATCGGCCAGGGCTCGGACTCCACGATGGCCTACGTCGCGTGCGAGGAGCTCGGCGTCCCGCTCGAGTACGTGCGCGTGTACTCGGCCGACACCGACCTGACGCCCGTCGACCTCGGCGCCTACTCGTCGCGCGAGACCATCATGGTCGGGAACGCGTGCGTCGAGGCGTGCCGCAATCTCCGTTCGCTGATCGTGGACGCCCTCTCCGGGGAGTGGGACATCCCCGCCGACCGCATCCGGCTGGCACGCGGGTGGGCGTTCGACCGGAGCGATGTCGAGCGGAGGATCCCCATCGCCGAGGCGTTCCAGATCGCGGAGGCGGAGCACGGGCTCCTGGGCGCCGTCGGCTCCTACAACACTCCCAAGGACATCCACGGCGAGTACCGCGGCGGGACGATCGGGAGCTCGCCCGCGTACAGCTTCACCGCGCACGTGGCCGAGGTCGAAGTGGACGAGGAGACCGGCTACGTCGACGTGCGGAGGATCTGGGTCGCGCACGACTGCGGGCGCGCCCTCAACCCGGCGCTGGTAGAGGGACAGATCGAGGGCTCCGCGTACATGGGGTTCGCGGAGGCGATCTTCGAGGAGCAGCTGTTCAAGGAGGGCGGCCCCGAGCACGGGATCCACGACTGCCCGTCGCTCCTCGACTACCGCATCCCGACGTCGCTCGACTGCCCCGAATTCGAGGCGCTCATCGTGGAGTCCATCGATCCCGAGGGGCCGTACGGAGCCAAGGAGGCGGGGGAAGGGCCCCTACACCCGTCGCTCCCCGCGATCGCGAACGCGATCTACGACGCGATCGGCGTGCGCATGGACCGGCTGCCGTTCACGCCGGCCCGGGTGTGGCGGGCGCTCCGGGAGCGGGCCGAGGAGGCGTCCCGACAGGAAGTGGCTTGACCCGGGGAGCCGGGCCGGCCGGGGCCCGTTTGGAATCGCCCACGAGTACGAGCCCGAGGACATCACCGTGACGGCATCGGAGGGCCTGGCCGTCGTGCGCGGACGAGCCGTGACGTGAGGCCGATCGCGACGGCGCGGTTGGCCATCGGTTCCCAGTTCCCGGACGTGGACGCCGGGTCGCTCGAGCCTCTCGGCTCCGGCTGCGAATACGACGCCTATCGCACCGCCGACGATTGGGTGTTCCGGTTTCCGCGCACCTCCGAGGCCGCGGACGCGTTCGCGTGGGAGGGCGGCGTCCACCGCCTGGTCCACGAACGTCTCCTGCCGGTGGCCACCCCGCGCGTCGAGCTGCGGGGCGTGCCCGGCCCTCACTTCCCGCGCCCGTTCGCGGGGCACCGATTCGTCCCGGGGATCCGCGCGGACCACCCCGACGTGTGGCCGGATCCGGCCCTCGGGCGGGCGATCGGGGAGATCCTGGGGCGGATCCACTCCGTCCCCGAGCACGACGCGCGGGCCGCGGGTGTCGAGCCGGATCGGGATGGGGTGCGCCAGTGGCACGAGGAGG
>CAZCLY010000023.1:45685-54571 GCA_964499635.1 uncultured Gemmatimonadota bacterium
CGGGCCGCGGGTGTCGAGCCGGATCGGGATGGGGTGCGCCAGTGGCACGAGGAGGGCTTCGTCGGGGAGGTGCTCGCTGCCTATCCTCTCGCGCTGGACGGCGCGTTCGCGCGCCGCCTTGCGTTCCTGGCTCGGGTCATGTCACTGGATTGGCTGTGGGAGTCGCGCGAGCGCGGGACGGATGTCGGGAAGCACCGCCGCTGGGTGGAAAACGCCTTCTCCGATCCCTCCGCGGGTTGAAACGCGTCTCGATGGCCGGGGTCCGCGGGGTTGTCCCCCGCCCAGCCGCTCGACACCGTGGCGCGCCGCGGCGCCACGAGGCCGGACAGGAGATTTGGATGCAGCCAGCGTTTCTCCAGCGCCTCTACCGACACATGGAGTGGGCGGACGCGTTGACCTGGCGGATCGTCCTCGCGAAGGACGCCACACGCCGGGACGACTACATCCTCGACAGCCTGGTCCACCTCCACCTGGTTCAACGTGCCCATCTCGCGGTCTGGACGGAGCAGGAGGTGGTGACGCCCGGCCGTGATGATTTCGCCGGTCCCGTCGAGATCCGTGACTGGGGTCGGTCCTACCACGCGCAGGCGGCGGACTTCCTCGACAAGCTCATGGACCCGCGTCTCGCCGAGGTCGTCCCACTGCCCGCCGCCTGGACGGACCTCATCGACAAGGAGATCGGAGGGTCGCCCGCGCCCGCCAGGCTCGGTGACCTGATGTTCCAGGTCCCGGCGCACAGCATCCACCATCGGGCGCAGATCAACCGTCGGATTCGAGAGGTAGGCGTGTCGCCCGGCATGGTGGACTACATCGGCTGGGTCTGGCGAGGCGAGCCTCCGGCGGACTGGGGCTGAGCAATCGGACAGAACCGTGGAGGAGGACTCCGTCTGCTCGGTCGGCGAGTCGGGCATCACCAAGCGCGCCAGCAGCCACACCCTCCGGCGTTCCTTCGCGACGCACCTGCTGGAAGATGGCTACGACATTCGAACCATCCAGGAGCTCCTCGGGCACAAAAGCCTCCGCACGACCATGCAGTACACGCACGTCCTCAACCAGGGCGCCCTCGGCGTACGAAGTCCCGTCGACCAGCTCAAGGCGCTCACCAACCCCAACGGCCCCCCGATGCGTTCCCGCCAGCTAGACTGACAGCCCTCGCAGCGTTGTCCACAACGCGTCCACTCGCTTGGCGAGGTCTGCTGTGCCGGCCCAGGTTTCAATAAGAGAAGACTAGACTGCCGACGAGGGGAGCACCGAAACACCCGCTCGCAGTCCACTAAGAGTTAGGCATGCCGACAGACTCACCGGGGCCGAATGGACAACCTCGGACTGACCGAGGCTAGTCTGACAGAGGCGCTTCGTCGGGGCGGCAGCCTCCCTCGCGGATCCGTCCTCCATCTGCACGTCGATCATCGCGAGGCCACATGGGTCTCGAAGCTTGCCTTCGTGCAGGTTGTCTATTCGGCTGACGCGCCCTCCGACCTGCCGGGTGCCCTCGTCGTGAAGCGGCCCCGCATCGCCGGTAACGATACAACCACCGTCGACCGGGCCGAAGTCGACTTCTATTCCCGTGTAGGCCCATTCCCTTCCCGTACCACCCCGAGTCCGATGCCTGGCAGCGCTGATGAGGGGCCGGCAGGAACCCTCCTGGTCCTCGAGGACCTCCGCAACGGCTACGATCATCCGCCCTGGCCGATTCCGCCGTCCCGTGCCGATTGTGAGGCAGCGCTCACCGCGCTCGCCCAGCTGCACGCACGATGGTGGGAGCACGACTCCCTCGGGAACACGATCGGCACCTACCACACGGTGGAGGGCCTGCGGCAGATGGTGGCGGGGATCGGGGCCCACCTACCAGCCCTTCTTACGGCGTTCGGCGACGCGCTGCCCACAAGCACCCGCCACGTGCTCGAGCGAGCATTTGCCTCGCGGCTGCAGCCTTGGCTACGGATCGCGGAGGGGCGAGCCCTGACCGTCACTCACGGTGACGCCCACACTTGGAACTTCCTGTTTCCGCGGTCGGGCGCCGGTCCAGCGTACCTGCTGGACTGGCAGGTCTGGCATCTTGACGTTGGCGCCCGAGACGTAGCCTTCATGATGGGTCTGCACTGGCCGGTAAGCCGGCGGCGCGGTCTGGAGCTTGAGCTACTGCGGTACTACCACGGTCAGTTGGTCCAGCGCGGCGTGCAGGACTACTCGTTTGATGATCTGCTGCTAGACTATCGCCGGTGTCTGGTGCGCAACCTCACGTTCCCCATCCTCTTCTGGTCCCGCGGCATGGAGCCACAAGGCTGGTGGGATCGGCTTGACCACGCCGCCAGCGCGTATCACGACCATAACTGCGATGCGTTGTCATGAACGGCACTCCATGCACGGATGCCTAACAAAAGAGATCAAGGCAGACCGGGCGGCCCGGCGTCCCGTGGTCAACTCGGCTACCGTCCGGCCGCCCGGCAGCTTGTCCGTTGACCGTTAGAGAGCGCTCCGATCTCGCGCGCGGGGCTGGGGGTAGGCCGGGCCGTTGGCCCTTCGTTGACCCTCATGGGGTAGATTGCAGGACCACCAACCCCCAGGTGATCTCATGGCCGAACCCAAGGTCAAGGAACGCTTGATCGACGCCGTGCGCGACCTGCCCGACGACGCCACGGTCGAAGATGCGATGGAACGTTTCTACTTCCTGGCCAAGGTCGAAGAAGGGCTCCGCCAGGCCGATGCGGGCCTGACCGTCAGCCACGAGGAAGCGAAGCGGCGCATCCTCGGGTGACGCCCGTCCGTTGGACGGAGCAGGCCATCGGAGACCTGCAGGCGATCCGCGCGTTCATCGAACGGGACTCACCCCGTTACGGTCGCCTGTCGCCGAGAGGCTGGTCGAAGCGACGTCGCGAATCGAGCTGTTCCCCAGGTCGGGACGGGTTGTGCCCGATCTCCAGCGTGAGGACGTCCGCGAAGATCATCGTAGGCGAGTACCGCATCGTGTACCGTCTCGAGCCTGAGGTTGCGGTTCTTATCACCGTGTTCCGCTCATCTCGGCTCTTCCCCATGCATCTCGCCGGGGAGGATTGACGCGGCGCTCTCCTAACAAGCGGTTGCAACTGCGTGAACACCGCTTGGATCTCGCGCCCTCCAGGCGCTCGGGCTACGATGTCCGCAGTTGAACCGGAAGCCCGTTGTGCGGACCTATCGGCTGGGCACCGTCTGCGATAAAAACATCACTCGCCGTGGCAGGGCCAGCCGTGCACTTGAAAACGAGGAGGAAACCGATGACTGACAAGAGCTTGTACGAAAGGCTCGGTGGCGTTTTTGCGATCGCAGCCGTGGTTGACCACTTCAGCGATGCGGTCGTCAAGAATCCGATCGTTGGCCAAGGCTCCAAGAACCCCAGGCTACGAGAATGGCACACCAAGCAATTGGGCAGGCTGCCGGGCTTGAAATTCATGCGAACGCTCTGGGTCTGCAACGTTGCGGGTGGACCTTTCGAGTATGCAGGCACGAACCCCGGCATGACCGCTCTCGGCTTGGAAGAGGCCCATCGCGAGCTGCGGATTTCTCCCGAGGAATTCGATGAAGTCGCGGCGGAGCTTGGGCGCACACTTGACGTCGTCGGCGTTCCTCAGCGTGAGAAGGAGGAGGTTCTGGCAGCCTTCGCAGCACACAAGAGCGAGGTGACTCAGGGATTCCAGACCTCGGCGGGTCGCTGACGTCGGGTAGAACAGGCCGGACGTCTGCGGTATGAACGAGCCGCACAACAAAACGTCGCAGCCGCCAAGCCGCGCGACGGTCAATCAAGCCCGGCAGGGTTTGTCCGCGCGGCTTGCGGCTGAACGTTAAGCCGTTAGGCAGCCTGCGCTCACGACCGCCAATTGAGAACTTGCCATGCCGCGAATCCGCTACCGGGTGGCGACGAGCCTTGATGGCTACATCGCCGGCCCCAAGGGCGAGTTTGACTGGATCGTCCCGGATCCAGACATGGACTTTGAGACTCTCTTTGCCCAGTTCGATACCTTCCTAGTCGGTCGCCATACCTTCGAGTTAATGACCAAGCCCGGCAGCCCGCCTCTCCCCGTCGGCTCCAAGACGTTCGTCTTTTCGCGAACGCTTGAGACAACTAGGCGAGATACCGAGGTGGTTCGGGAGGTGTCCCCTGCCGCCCTTGCTCGCATTAGGGCTCAGGCACAGAAGGATATCTGGCTTTTCGGCGGTGGAAAGTTGTTTCGCAGCCTACTGAACCAGTCCCTGGTGGACTCCGTCGAGGTCGCAATCATTCCGGTCCTGCTTGGTGGCGGGCTACAGGTGCTGCCGAGTCCGGCATCCCAAGCGAAGTTGCGGCTTACCAGTCATCGTGTTTACGGCTCAGGCATCGTGCTACTGGAATATGCCGTCACATCGCAGGCTGCCTAACCTGCGCTTGAAGCTGTCGGCCCGCGGCGGCCACACCTGTAGGTACAAATCCATGGTGTCTGTGGCCGCCGCAGGCCGCAGCTATGCGCATCCCGTTGGGAAGCCCGCTCCGCCTATTCAGCGGACCGCAAATGGTCCCGGATCCAATCCGCCAAGTCGGAGTCCTTGAGAGCTCCGGAGGCCAGACGGATGGCGGTCTCAACGACCTCTTCGTCGGTCGCTTCGAACCTCCGTCCGTTGAGCTCCAGGAAGATCACGGCCACCAGGAAGCTGATCCGCTTGTTCCCGTCTCGGAACGGGTGGCTCGAGCTCAAGCCGAACATGTAGGCGGCCGCGAGCTCAGCCACATCGGTCCCGGCTTCGTAGTGCCAGCGCTGCCGGGGTCTGGCCAGCGCAGCCTCGAGCGCGTTCTCGTCCCGCAAGCCGATGAGGCCGCCGTGCTCGCGGATCTGATCCGTGTGCACCGCTTCGACGACGATCCGTGGAACCCAACGGGGCTCCTTCGAGCTCACTTGGCTAGCTCACGGAGCGCTCCTTGGAATCGCTTCTGCGCGTCCGCTGCTACCGACAGGGCTTCGTCGACGTCCGCGTCGTAGGGTGTGAGCAGAATGCCCTGCGCGGTTTCCACGGCCATGACTTCGTCACCCGCTTCGAGGTGGAAGCGGTCGGCCAAATCCTTCGGCAGGGTCGCACCAACCGACCCCCCCATGCGTCTCAAGCGGACGTTTCGAACCATAAGTGCACCTCCAAGTGGTAGCACATCCATGCTACTATCCGACGGGGTTCCAAACAAGCGGTTGCAACTGCGGGAACACCGCTTGGACCTCGCGCTCTCCGGGCGCCCGGGCTACGATGTCCGCAGTTGAACCGCAAACACGTTAGGATGCCTGTCTGAGCCGTGGAGTGGGCAGAGGCGATGGCACTCACGCTTTCTGAGATCGCGGCGGATCCTGCCAGGCACGCCTCGGACATCGCGCTGCCCGATGGCGAGAGGGGTGAGCTCCGGCCGCTGCTCCCGGCGGACCGCGACCTCTTAGAGGACTTCTTCAGTGGTCTCGGCCCCGCCACGAGAAGGTTCTACAGCGTCGGCAATGATTATGCCGAGGTCGCGTCTTCTCACTGCGCTGATATCGCGCTCTACGACAAGCTCCGTCTCACCCTCCTCCTGGGGCCTGAGATCGTCGGCCTCTTCGAGTTTAGCCTGGACCTCCCACGCGGCGATCTCCAACGCTTCGCGTCTGCCGGTGTTCAGCTGGAGGCCGGGAGAGATATTCGCTTCGGCCTCTGTCTCCGCGACGATGTGCAGGGCAGGGGCTTCGCCTCTGCGACACAATCCCATATCGAGGACCTCGGCCGTCGACTGGGTGCGTCCAACCTGATTCTCTGGGGCGGCGTCAAGTACGAAAATGCAGGAGCGATCCGCTTCTACCGACGCACGGGGTTCGTAGAGGTCGCCTCCTTCGTGGACCCCGCCGGCGATACCTCCGTCGACATGTGGAGGGATCTGACATCGGCATCCTAACAAGGGTTTGCTGCTGACAGAGTAGGCGCTGAGGCTCCGGCAGCACTCGTCTGGTGGCTCGCTGGAGGCTCGACGGTCGCCGAGTTCAAGACCATTCGGCGTCCGTTCTTTCTGATCATGGGCGCTTCTCAGGTCCTGGTGTCGTTCGATGGCTGGGTGCTGGGGACAGAGCCATTCTGGAATCTGCTCCGATGGCTCCAGCTGCTCTTTCTCGCCTTCTACGTGCTCGGCCTGTGAGTTCTCGACGCGGACCCAGAGGGTCGTTGCCGGGGGCGTCCTCGGCACGCTGATCCTTGTGACCTTCGTCCTGCGATACCTGTCTGGAGCCTTCGGGGCAGGCTAGCTCACCGGCGGCGTGGCACCTAACAGGCGTTTGCTGCCGTCGCGGAAGACGAGATAGGTGCGCGCTTCACGCGCGATGTGCAGATTGGCCGCGCAGCAGAAACGCCGAACGTTAGAGCGCAGGGCAATCGAGGTCGAGGTACCTGATGAACGCCAGCTTAGACAGACTCGTAGAAGGCCTCGGTGCTCCCAGCGGCGAGGAGCGCTTCGCCAGCTACCGGGCGCTCCTGGCCACGGGAGCCCCCGCTCTGCCTGCCATCCGCAAAGGGCTGCGGAGCCCCAATTGGCAGACTCGGAGGTGGGCGGCGATGTGCCTCGATCAGGTCGCGGATGAGGATTCGCTCGCCGAACTCGCACCGTTGCTCGAAGACCCTCATCCCAAGGTCCGGCTGTGGGCGGTTCATTCCATTGCGTGTGAGCACTGCAAGGCCGATGTGTCTTGTCCCGTCGACGTAGCCCCGCTCCTGATCGAGCGTATCCGCCTCGATCCGAGTATTCGCGTCCGTCGAATGGCCGTGATCATGCTCGGCTCCGAATGCAGGGATCAGCGTGCGATGGCGGTGCTTCAGGATGTACTTGCGGTCGAGACCGATTCCAAGATCCGGAGTCACGCAGCGACGGCGGTCCAGAACCTGAAAGCTGCAGGCCCGGGCCATTCCCAGCCTGCGCTCTAGCAAGGGTTTGCTGCTGACAGGATAGGCCTTGAGGGTTCGGCAGCACTCGCCTGGCGGCTCGCGCTCCGGGTCGGCATGCTGCTCCTGCAGCAGAACCCCAGAGTCGTCGGCCCGCTTGGATCGCGAGCCGAGAGGGACGGGGATGCGAGATAGCACTTCACTCGACGACGAGATTCAACAACATTACACCCGTCGGGACCTCGGGGAGGCAATCCTCTCAGCCCTCGCAGCGGCGGGCACGGACCCCAAGAACCTCAAGGCAGAGGATCTCGCTCCAGTCGATCAGTTGCATATCCGCGGCCGCGAAGCGACCGTCGAGCTCGCCCAGCAGCTCCGACTTGATGCAGCCAAGCGTGTCCTGGACGTCGGGAGCGGCCTTGGCGGCGCCTCGCGCTACCTCGCGCAGGAGTTTGGTTGTCGTGTCACGGGGCTGGACCTGACCGAAGAGTACTGTCGGATTGCCCAGATGCTCACCGACCGGCTGGGCCTGGGTTCACATGTCGAGTTCCGCCATGGCAGTGCCTTGGAGATGCCCTTTGAGGACTCGTCCTTCGACGTGGTTTGGACGCAACACGCCGCGATGAACATTGCGGATAAATCAAGGTTGTACGCTGAGATCTCGCGCGTGCTACGTCCCGGTGGATCTCTTGCGCTGTACGACATTCTGGCAGGGCCAGGCGGCACACCGCACTTCCCGGTGCCGTGGGCGCGAGAGCCATCACTCAGCTTCCTCGTTGAGCCCGAGGGCTTGCGTGCGCTGATGGAGAAGGCAGCGCTTCGCCTGGTTTGGTGGCGCGATACATCCGAAGCTGGACGGGTCTGGTTCCAGGACCTCGCCGCAAGGCTGGATACCCAAGCCGGCGGCCCTCTTCAAGGGATTCACGGCCTGCTATGGCCGGACTTTCGTGTCATGGGTCAGAACCAGGTTCGCAACCTGATTGAGAACCGAATCGTCTTGATCGAAGCCATTGCACAACGCCCCGCAGCTTAGGGCAACGCGCGGGCTAACAAGCGGTTGCAGCTGACGCCCAACAGCTCGTGCCAATCGCTCCGTGCTAACCCTTCTGGCGGCGGGCGCCGTGCTCCAGCGTTGGCGGTCCGCGCTGTTGGGCGCAGCTGAAGCGCCGGTCCGTTAGACGCCGATAGGAGGTTGGAGACGGACAAAGCAGAACGCGTCGACGGGTACTGGTCGCGGTTCCTCGGCGTACCTGCCTCAGCACTCCAGAATCCGGGCGTCGTCGTAACGCCGCACGCGGAGCTTGGCGACTACCCTGGGGTTTGGTTCTTCGTTCGCGGCCGCGCGGCAGTGGTTTCGGCACCGCCCGAATGGGTCGTGGAGCTGGAGCGCAACCTCAGGACCGTGGCCGCGCAGGAGCTCGCGTTCCCCGATTCGGCAGCCCGAGTCGTCGGCGAAGCTTCGGGTCGCGTTGTAGGGCCTTCGTTTCAAGGCTGGTTGCCCGCAAGACGATTTCGCCCGGTGACTCCTGATAGCGTGCAGCGGCTCGCAGAGTCGGACGCAGATCCGATCCAGGTCTTCCAAACGTCGTGCCCGCGTGAAGACTGGGACCAAAGCGGCATCAGGCTCGCGGCAGCGCCTATCTGGGCATCGTTCGAAGAACCCGCGATCGTCGCCCTGGGGCAGCTCCGGCCTCACTCGGAGGGTGCGGTTGACCCGTGCGTAGTCACACATCCGGACCATCGCGGCCAAGGGCACGCATCGCGTCTGGTTAGCGCGATGGTTCACTCAGCCCTCAGCAGGGAGCGGCTCGTGCTGTACCAGACGCTCCTCGCCAACGTCCCTGCCGTTGCCCTTGCACGCCGGCTCGGGTTCTCGCAGTACGCCACCGTGGTTGCCGTCCGGTTGCCGCGGGACGCCGTCCAGCAAGGCGATTGCTGCTGATGGCCAACCGGTAGCCTCGCGCGCTTCGCGCGCCCCACCTACGATGGCCGCAGCAG
>CAZCLY010000024.1:0-29265 GCA_964499635.1 uncultured Gemmatimonadota bacterium
AAGCGGGCGACCGGGGTCGAACCGGCGACCTTCAGCTTGGAAGGCTGACGCTCTGCCAACTGAGCTACGCCCGCGAGGTCGCGGAATCTGGGGCGGAGCTCCGCGGGCGGGCAAGATGGCCTTCGCGGTTGGCATCGCGATAGGCCTCCAGCGTGAACGCGGGCTCGGGGCCGGACCGCCCGCCGTTCTCCATCGCCTCCTGGTAGCGCTGCTCCATCCTGAGGCGCTCGAGCGCGAGCTGCTCCTCGGCAGCGCGGATCTTCCGCGCGCACTCGGCCTGGAGCCTCTTGAGGCGGCCCCGGGCACGTGCCCAGTGAAGCAGCCACCCGACCGTGAACGAGGATACGGCCGAGATGACGATGGCCAGATACGGCGACATGCAAACGACTCCGTCGCCCCGCGCGCCCCCCTGCCAGCACCGACCCCCCCGACCGCGCATGGCGCCTGCGGGTGGTAACTTGGAGGCTTGGGGGCGCAAGGGAAAGTTTGGGCGGCGTAACGACTTCGCAACCGGCGGCCGGAATGGAGCCACCCCGAGCCGCAAGTATTTGTCAGGAGGCGACTTGACCGTTCGCAACGTGGAAGAGATCGGTTTGGAGCCCGTTTCGGCCGGCTCCGCTACGAGGCGTCAGGTGCTCATCGGACCCGATCAGGCGCCGCATTTCGCGCTCCGGCGCTTCGTGATGGAGCCCGGCGGCGGCATGCCGCGGCACACCAACGCCGTGGAGCACGAGCAGTACGTGCTCAGGGGCAGGGCACGGGTGTCGATCGGCGACGAGATCCACGAGGTGAAGGCGGGAGACGTCGTCTACATCCCGGCCGGGACGCCCCATTCCTACAACGCGCTGGGAGACGAGCCGTTCGAATTCCTGTGCGCCGTGCCCAACGGGCCGGATCGGATCGAGCTCCTGGAGTAGCGCCTCCCCGGGCTGTCAGTCGCGCATGTCGTTCCCGAGCTCGCGGTTCAGGAACGACACGATGTCGGCCCACGCGCGGTCGGCCTCGTCGGGCACGTTCCGGCTCCGCAGAAAGCCGTGGTTGGCACCCTTGTAGACCTCGTAGTCGAACTCCTTCCCCGCCGCCTTCATCTGCGCCTCGACGTCGGGGAGCGAGGCGCTGATGCGGGCGTCGTTCTCCGCGTACACGCCGAGGATCGGGGCGCGGATGCGCGCCATGTCCTCGGGCTCCGGAGCACCCCCGTAGCATACCACGGCGGCGTTCAGGTCGGCCGCGTCGGTGGCGTAGCGGAACGACTGCCCGCCGCCCCAGCAGAATCCGATCACCCCGATCGACTCGTCGCGCACCGAGTCGAGCGAGCGCAGATAGGCTTTCGTCGCGTCGAGGTCCATGGTGATCCCGTCGGGGTCGAGATCGCGGATCGCCGTGCGCGCGTCGTCGGCGCCCTCGGTGCCCCCCACGCGTGACAGGAGGTCCGGCGCCAGCGCCACGAAGCCGGCCTCTGCGAGCTCGTGGGCGACCGAGCGCACGAAGTCCGACATCCCGAAGATCTCGTGGATCACGATCATCGCGGGGGCCGCATCGGGCCGCTCGGGGAACGCGATATAGCCGGTGATCTCGGCCCCGTCCTCGGCCGCGTACTTCACCCACTCCCCGTGGCCGGTGTACGTCTCGAGCTTCGCGGCGTAGTCCGGCGGCGCGGGGGCCTCCTGATCGGCGGCGGCCGGTGCCGCCTGCAGCTCGCGCTCCGATTCGGGACGCTTCCCGTAGCGCTCGAGGCTCTCGAGGATCACATATCCCGCCACGATCACGGCGACCAACGCCAGCAGCGTGCGAATGACCTTCATGTCGGACCTTCGGGTCAGGGGTTGTCGTTGGCGATCGAGTCGAGCCGGGCGTTGCGGGCGGCGGCCGAGTCGGCCGCCCGCATGGCGCCGCGCACGCCCTGCGCCCCTGGGAGACGGGACTGACCGATGAGGCTGTCACGCTCGCGCTCGGTCAGCGTGTCCTGTGCGGCGGCGCCGTCGTCCGCTCCTCCGCCGCAGGCCGCGCCGCCCAGCAGGCAGGCGAGCGCCAGCACGAGGGTCGAGGGGTGAAGCCCCCGGCGCGCCGAAGGGCGGACAGGTGATGAGACGCGATCCCGAGCGGGGCGCGGGTGATCGGTGCGCATCATGGCCTCCCGTGGCATTGGGCGCGCGAGGCGGAAAGCTCGCGGGCACGAGGGGGAGAGTGCGCCACGCGGGGGCGGCGGGCAAGCGGGGCCGAGGCTACCCGAGGAGCGCCGGGAGGAGCACGCCCGCAACCCAGAACCCCAGGAAGGTGCCGATCGCGTTCCCCAGCGATCCGATGAGGACCCCGGGCAGCACCAGGTCGCCGCGTCCCAGGCTGCGGGCGAGCGCGAGCGCCGAGGTCCCGCCGCCGATGTTGGCCTGCGAGGCGACCGCCGCGATGTCGACGTCCATGCGCAGGAACCACGCGGCTCCGAAGGTGATCACGCCGTGCACAAGGACCAGCACCGCGGTGAACGCGAGCAGTGTGAGCCCCAGACCGCCGATGTGGGACAGCGCGCGCACGTCGCAGAACGCGCCGATCACGCACAGGAACAGGTAGACCGCCAACAGCCCCAGCGTACGGGTGCCGGCCAGGCGGGCGATCGACCCGATCTGGGCGAGCACGAGCGCGATCACGGTGAGGATGAGGATCGACGGAGCGCCGATCCCGCGTGCCGACAGCCACGCCGACAGGAGGTTCGAAACCCACACGGTGCCGAACCCGATGGCGAGCACGAGCGCCAGATCGACCGGGTGGACCTCCTCGGTGTCCTCCTCGATCCCGAGATCCACCTCGCGCGAGGCGGCGCGGGACGGAGTAGCTGCGGCGGGCGCGTCGAGACCGGCGACATCGGGACCCGGCGGTTCCGCCTCCGATCCGCGGCCCGCCACCTCGAGCGAGCGACGCTTCGCGCCACGGGGGGCCGGCCAGTACGGATGCGCGAAGCGCGGGATGGCGATCGTGGCGGCCATCCACACCGTGGTCATGATGGAGTCGACCGCCGCCGCGCCCCCGAACAGGACCGCCTCGCTCATCACGTCGTAGTTGATGGCGATCGCGTTGAAGTTGACGCTCCCGCCCGTGTACGTCCCGGTGAACATCCCGCCGAGCGCCGCGTACAGCGGCCCGATGCGCTCGGGCCCGCTCACCAGCCACATGCCCACCAGCGCGCCGGCCACGGTGCCCAGCGACCCGATGAGGAAGAGCGAGATGATCGGGACGCCTGCCTCGAGGATGTCGCGCAGGTTCACCTTGAGGAGGAGCCACACGATGGCGAGCGGCGCCACCGTCCCGAAGATCACGTCGTAGGCCGGGACCGGGTTCTCGGCCGTCGAGGTCGTGGGGAGGAGCCCGAGGTTGGCGATCACCGCGGTGACGATGATCACGAGCAGCGCGGTCCCCACGTGCTTGAGCCACGTGCGCCGCACGAGCCACTCCGAGCCCACGATGACGAGGCACAGGACGGCCAGAATGTAGACGGTCTGGTCGGTCACGAGATCGGCTCTCCGCGGGTCGGCGGTCCGACGGCCCGCGCGCGCGGCGGGCCTCCGGTCGGGTCGCGGGCGCCGTCAACCTCCGGCGAGGACGCGGCGCGCACAAGACGGGTCAGCCGGCGGGGTCGAGCCCCACCGCGGCGGTACGCGCGTACTCGACGGCGCTCCGGATTGGAAGCCCCGGGTCGGCGTTCGTGAGGACGGCGGCGAAGCGACCGAACGCCTCGCGCGCTTCGTCCTCGCGGCCGACCTCGGCCAGCGCGGTCCCCAGCGACCACAGCCGCGCCACGTCGAACACCGGCGAGCCCGTCCACGGCCGCTCGAGGAGCGGGATGGCCCGCTCCCGCTTCGCGGGTGTGCGGGCCGACAGATCGAGCCAGGCGAACCACAGGGGCTCCGTGAAGGAGCCTGTACGCATCGGAAGCTCGCTCAGCGCGGCCTCCACCTCATCGAGACCGCGGGGGACGCCTCCGAGCGCCGTCGCGAAGCCGGTGGCCACCCGGGCGAGCGCGGACCAGTCGTCGGCCCCCTCCCCTTCACCAGCCCGGTCGCGCGCCACCGCTGACACGCGGCGCGCTTCGTCCGCGTTCCCGAGCCGCACCCCGCGCACCAGCTCCGCGGTGGCCCGCACGAGTGGCGACGGCACAACGCCCCCCATCGCATCCAGATGGTCGACGTCGGCATATCCCGCATACACCGGATCCCGCCAGAACACCGCCGTTTCCTGACTGTCCGTGAGCGAAGCCGCGACGTCGCGGGCCTCGGCCAGACGCCCACCCGCGACCAGCGTGGAGAGGAGAAAGCGCCGGGCGGCGGCTCCCGTCGCCCCCGGTCGGGCCGTCTGCGGCCTCAGCCACGTGATGAGCATCTCGCGGTCCGACGACGCGAGCCCGGCCGCGGCACGCTCCGCCGCGGGCAGGACCGCGAACATCATCTGGCGCGGCAGTCCCGGTCCCTGCCCGCTCACCGGCAGGACCAGCGTCAGCGTCTGGACGATGGCGAGCACGTTCGACGGGTCGCGCTCGAACTCCTCCGCCGCGCGCAGGATCTGCGCGGCCAGCGGGTGCGTGGACGGCGCGCGCTCGACCATTTCCGTGTAGCGCGCCACGCGAGCCGTGTCGTCGTACCGGAACGCGACCTCGATCGGATGGATGATCGCCGGGAGGAAGGTCGGATCGAGCTGCAGCACGCGCTCGAACGTCTCGAGCTGTCGATCCACCGGAGGAGCGATGGGGCCGGCGCCCTCGACCTCGTCATGATACTGGTTGTCGGCCAGTCGGTGCCACGCCTCGGGATCGTCCGGATACCGCTTGACGCTCGCCTCGAGCGAGTCGATCGAGGCTTCTCGCTGTCCGTCGAGCCACAGGCGCTCGGACACCGCCAATCCCCGCATGCGGGTGGGGAGCCGGTCTTCGAAGTGCAGGGCGAGATCGGCGTACCGGGAGCGGAGGGCGTCGTTGTCTCCCCCCATCCAGCCGAGCGTGCGGGTGAGGCGATAGTAGGCGAGCGCGAACCCCGTGTCGGCCGACACCGCCTGGCGGTACGCGTTGAGCGCCTGCGGCCAGGCCGAGGCGCGATACCGGCGCTCCCCCTCGAGGAAGGCGCGCATCGCTTCCACGCTCCCGGTCGTCACGTCGCGCAGCCCCACCTCGGGAACGTCGCTCGTCGCCCGCCACACCTCGCTCAGGAGCTGGACGCTCAGCTGATCGACGAGCCCGAACAGATCGTCGGCGGTGCCGCGCGCGCCCGCCCGCGCCAGCCGGGTGCCGTCGAGCGCCACCAGATCCGCCTCGATCTCGACCTCCTCACCCAGCCTGATGACGCTTCCGGTGAGGATCGAGCCGGCCTCCACCTCGCGCCCGATCTCGAGCTCGATGGGGCGGGTGACGGGCCCGCGCTCGGCCCGCGCGTTCCAGCGGTGGAGGACCATACGGGGATCGACCAGCCGCACGCCCTCGACTTCGTCGAGGTTGCGGGACAGGAGGTCCACCATGCCCTCGCCGAGCTCGTCGCTCCCCGGGGAGGTGAACGGAAGGACGGCGATCACCTCGGCGCCCGGCGCGACCGAGCCCGCCGCGGAGCGTGGTCTCAGCCACCACACCGCCGAGACTCCGGCCAGGAGGATCGCCCCCCCGACCATGTACGCGACGCGCGAGCGCCGGAAGCGCGCCACGATGGGCCCCTCCGAATCGCCCTCGCCCGTGCGACGCAGACCTTCCGGGGTCCACTGGAAGACCCACGCGAGGATGACCGCCACCGGGAACCCGGCCAGCGAGGTGATGACCACCACCCGGAACACCCACTCCGGGATGAGGAGCGCCGGGAAGATGATCTCGGCCGCCTGGAGGATCACGAACACGGCGGCCGCGTAGCCGACGGCCACACGCACCACCCGCCTGCGCTTCAGCTCTTCGAGGAAGGATCCCCGACGCGATTCGTGATCACTCATCTATCCGGCCATCCCGCGCTCGCATGACGCGGGAGAAGATACGGGGTGGAGCGGAGGTTCGTGTCGTCCGCACCCGGGGCGACCACCACCCGGGAGACACCGGCGGAGGGACGATGGTTGCGATCCGCTCGCCCGAATCCGCCGGTCAGCTCGCCAGCAGCACCCACACAAGGATGGCGCCGACCATCGCCGCGAGGTACACCGCGCTCACCAGGATGACGCCCCCGAGGCATCGCAGGCGGCCGCACCCGGTCAGGCGGCGCAGCCCCGCGTACAGCCACGCCCCCGCGATGAGCGCGAAGACGGCGTTCGGTTCCCCCTCCCCGTTCGCCGGCAGCGCGATGCCGCTCGCGATGAGCGTGAGGGGGATTCCGATCAGGAACATGGCGCTCTGGAAATAGAGCGCGAACACGAGGAGCTCGACGTACGGCCGCTCCTGGTCGAAGAAGTACCCCCGCAGGACGAGCGCGACGAGCGGCACCCCGAGGAGGACCACCTGTGAGATCCACGCAGGGAGCACGCCCGAGCTTGGCGTGACCACCAGCGTCCACAGGTACAGCCGATCCACGCGGAGCAGCGTGAGGCCGCCGAAGTACACGAAGGCGGTGGCCAGATACAGCCGGAGCGGCGGCGCGTACAGCGCGCCCCGGCCGGCCCGGAACTCCCCGGTGAGGAAGCCGGGCTTGAACAGGAGCGCGGGGAGCGTACGAAACAGGTTCCGTTCGAGCGACAGGAGGTCCGAGGCCGCCTCGGCGAGGAAGGGCCGGAGACGGAGCGGCGGGGGCTCGACCCGCGCGCCGCACGCGTGACAGTATGCGCCGACTGCGGCGGTGCCGCAGCGGCTGCAGCGCTCCTCGTGCACGCTACCCGACCGGGACGGCGTCGAGGCTCACGACCGGCTCGTCGCCGACGACCTCCGCGCGGTGCACCACCCCCCGCGGCACGGCGAGGGCGTCCCCGGCCTCGAGGATGAACTCCTCGCCCTCGACGGTCAGCCGGAACCGGCCGGAGACCACCGCGTCGATCTTGTCGACCGCGTGCGTGTGGTCGGGGAACACCGTGCCCGGGGGGTACACGTAGCGTGACGCCCGGTATCCTCGTCCTTCGAGCCGGCGGCGTAGGGCCGCCTCGGTCGGCTTCCCATCCCGCTCCCGATCCCAGCGCTCTACCCTGCCGGGCATGGTCTTCTCCCCCTCTGCGCGGATAGGAATCCCGGGGTGGGCTCCGATCGCGACGATACCGCGCGATCCTCCAGGTCCAGTTGCCCCGACAAGCTACCCGCGAGCAGCTTCGTTCTTCATCCCGCGCCGGGCGAGCCCCGCCACCCGTCACCCCGATCCGGAGGGGCCGTGGCCGACATCCGCATCAGGCACGGACGAGGCGATGTCCACCTCGTCGAGGTGTGCGAGCCTTCCGGCTCCACCCGTCATCGCGTCACCGTGCCGGCCGGCGACCTCGAGCGGTACGGGGGCGGGGCGAGCGTCGGGACCCTGCTCGAGGTGTCGTTCCACTTCCTGCTCGAGCGGGAGCCGAAGGAGTCGATCCTCCGGAGCTTCGAGATCTCGGTGATCGAGCGCTACTTCCCGGAGTATCCGGACGAGATCCGCCGCCGACTGGGGCGCGACCGGGCCTGAGCCCCACCCCGGTTCGCGTCGCCGGGGCGGAGATACATGTCTCGGGGTCGGCGCGAGGCGGAGCTATCGTCTCACGTGTCACGCGTCGAGCGGGCCCGTGGAGGAGAAGCTCGTGATCACGTGCCCTGGTGGGCAGTTGCGCCCGCTACGGCCTCCTGACCCGGCTGGGAAAGGGCGGCCGACGGCGCACCACGGGCCCCTGCGCCTCGAGTTGCGCCATGACCTCCTCGATGGCGCGCTCCAGCTGCGGATCGCGACCCGCGATCACCTCGGCTGGAAGCTGCTCGACCTCGATGTCGGGAGGGACGCCGACGTTCTCGACCACGAACCCGTCCTCGGTCCAGATGCCGAGATTCGGGGCCGTGATCGTCCCCCCGTCCATGAGGACCGGGAAACCGAGAATGCCCACCAGCCCGCCCCAGGTCGGTCGCCCGATGAGCGTTCCCAGACCGAACTTCCGGAACATCCAGGGCAGGAGGTCGCCGCCAGAGCCCGCCGTCTCGTCGATCAGCATGACCTTGGGCCCCTCGATGGCGCCTTGCGGCGTCGAGAGGTCGTCCCCGTAGCGCATGGCCCAGTTGGCGATCCAGGGGCGTTGCAGGATGTTGATGTAGTAGTCGGCCACCTGCCCGCCGCCGTTGTGCCGCTCGTCGATGATGATCGCCTCGCGATCGGTCTGCGGGAAGAAGTAGCGCTTGAAGTACTCGTGCCCCGCGGTCGCCGTGTTGGGGACGTAGACGTAGGCCACCCGACCGTCCGTGGCCTCCGTCACCCGCCGGAGGTTCCCCTCCACCCAGTCGCGATTGCGGAGGGCTCCCTCGTTCGCCACGGGCACGACGTCGACGGTGCGCGACCCGGTTCCGTCCGGCCTCGGGCCGACGGTGATCTCCACGATCTTGCCGGCCGTGTTCTCGAACCGGCTGTACAGGTTCTCGGGCGCGAACAACGGCTCGCCCTCGACCGCGAGCAGATACTCGCCGGCCTGGACCTCGACGCCGGGTTCCGTCAGCGGCGACCGGAGTCCCGGGTTCCAGTTGAGGCCTCCGTACACCTTCGCGAACCGGTAGCGATCGCCCTCGACCACGAAGTCGGCGCCCAGCAGGCCGCCGGGCACGCTCTCGGCGTCCTCGAGGAAGTCGCCCCCTCCGACCCTGTGGTGTCCCACCGTGAGCTCCGAGTGGAGCCACTGCAGCAGTCGGTTGAGATCGGCTCGGGTCGCCAGGTGCGGCAGGAAGACGGCGTACTTCTCCCTGAGCGCCGGCCAGTCGGCTCCGTGCATGTTCGGGTCGTAGAAGTAGTCGCGGTTGATCCGCCAGGCTTCGTCGTACATCTGGCGCCACTCCGCCCGCGGGTCGATCCGGACCTGGATGTCGTCCGTGGCGAGCCGCCCCTGTCCGGCGGGGATCTCGCCCTCGCTCGCCGAGGCGACGAACCAGTCTCCCTCACTCGCGTAGAGAACCCGCTTGTGATCTCCGGACAGCGCGAACCCGGCCACTCCGGGGCGCAGATCGGTCGCCTCCCGCTTCTCGAGGTCGAACCGGGCCAGCGTGCCGGGACCCGCCGAGAGGGCCGCATCGGAAACGAGGTAGAAGAGCTGACCCGCCGCGCCCGGCTGGAGGTTCCGATACCCTGCCTCCGGCAGCGGGAGCGCCAGGATCCGCTGGTCGAGACCCTCGAAGTCGATACGCACGGTGACGTCCTCGTCGTCCGCGTCCTCCGTGCCGGCCGTCTCCGAAGCCTCGGCCTCGTCCGAGTGGGGCATCTCCTCATCGCTCTCCTTCGCCAGAGGAGAGGGCGTGCCGGCTTGGAGCACCATCAGGTAGATCTCGTTCGTCGCCTTCATGTCCTGGTTCGACTGCGCGAACCACTGGATGACCGGGCCGGCGTCGGTGGAAGCGAGCAGATAGAGGTACTTGCCGCTCGCGTCGAAGGCGGCCTCCGACACTTCACTCAGGCCATCCGTGAGCGCGCGCGTCTCGCCGGTCTCGATCGAATGGGCGTACAGGGTCTGGAGGTTCGTGTGGTCGTTCTGCGTGAACACAAGCCAGCGCGAGTCGGGCGACCAGGCGTGATAGGGAGGCGGCAACGGGCTGTAGAGCGCGTCGGCGCCCACCCGGTGGAGCGCGCCGGTCTCGGCGTCGATCCAGTACACGGCACGCGAGTTGTCGGTGAAGCTCAGCTTCGTGCCATCGGGCGACCAGCGGGGGTTCTCGTAGAAGCCCGCGCCGTCGATCTCGATCCGGCGGGCCGGACCTCTTCCGTCCTGTGGCGCGATGTAGAGACCGTACTCGCCACCCGCGTCGGCGAAGTAGGCGATTCGGCTTCCGTCGGGCGACCAGGCGGGGCTCCGCTCGTGCACCGCCACCGTCTGCGTCAGGTTCCGCGGGTCACCCTTCTCGCGCGGGAGCGTCACGATCTCGCCCCGGAACTCGAACGCCACGCGCGCGCCGGAGGGGGAGAGCGCCGCGTCCCGGATGAACCGCGACCCGGTCGCGTAGCGTGGGCGCACTTCGATCAGGTCCGTGGCGATCGAGATCGGGACCGCGGTGCCGGCCCCGGAGGCGAGGTCGAGGAGGTGGATCCGGCCGGCCTGCTCGTAGGCGATGCGGCCCGCTCCGGCCGAGGCCGCCAGGACCGGAAAGTCCTCGTGCCGCGTGAGCTGCGTCACGTCGCCCGCGCCCGGATCGAAGGAGAAGAGGTTGAACTCGCCGTTCCGGTCCGACCGGAAACAGACGAGATCGCCGACCCACATCGGATCGGTGTCGTTCGAGCGGCCTTCGGGCTGCGGAATCTGCTGGACCGAGTGGTCGGCGACATCGTAGATCCAGATCCGGGTCGCCGTCCCACCCCGGTAGTTCTTCCACTCGTTGAACGCCTCGTACAGCGGCGTGTAGGCGATCTTCGTCCCGTCGGGTGAATACGTCGCCTTGAAGCCGTGCGGGATCGGGAGCTGCTCGGGGTAGCCACCGTCCGTAGACACCGTGAACAGCTGGTTGTGGCGACCCGTGTAGGCGTTCCGGCCCGACGCGAACAGGACCGCCGTGCCGTCGGGCGTGAAGCCCTGAACGGCGTCGGCCGAGGGGTGCCAGGTGAGCCGTTCCGGCTCGCCGCCGGTCGTCGGAACGAGGAAGACGTCCGTGTTCCCGTCGTACTCCCCGCTGAAGGCGATCGAGGCCCCATCGGGCGAGAAGCGCGGATTCGATTCCCGCCCCGGGTGGCTCGTGAGCCGCAGGAGCTCGCTCCCGTCGAGCCGCGACACCCAGAGGTCACCGGCGTAGGAGAACGCCACGTGGTCGGCGCTCACGGCCGGGTCCGATAGCATGAGCGTGGGCCCGCCGTTTGCGCCGCCGTCCTGCGCGTCGAGGGCGGCGGGGACGGTCAGGGCCAGGAGGGCGAGGGACGGGAGGAGAAGGTGCCGCGTGGTCATGGGGCCTCCGGGACCAGGAGCAGATGCGGGCGGCGCGTGGCCGGCCGACCAGGCTGGTAGGCTGGGATCGCACCCCCCCGGGAAGCAAGAGGCGGATGCGCGAGGCCCCGTGCGCCCGGAGATCCCGATCGGAGCCCGCCCTCAGCGCTCCCGGCGGAATACCTCTTCGTCGATTCCCCACCGCACCCGGAAGTGCGTGACCCGGCCCCCGTCATCGCGCACGAATTCGATCGGCTCCGCTGACGGCTCCCGATTCCGGAACCGGGCTTCCGAGACCGGCTCCGCCTCCATCCTCCATCCGTCGTCGAAAACGAACGCCAGACCTCCCGCTGACGAGCCGACGGACACTTCGACGACCTCGCCGGCGTCGCTCGAGTAGCGACCCGCGTACTCGGCCAGGACATCGGCGGGCACGTCGGCCGGGACGAACGGGATCCGTTCGTTGAGCTCCCCGAGTCCGTGCTCCTGCCCGCACACTTCGCAGAACGTCGGCGCGACAGTGTTGTTGATCCAATGTCGCACGGGCGGGACCTCCCGAAGGGCCCGGTAGATTGCGTCGAGGTCCTCGTCGGTCATGCGCCCGAAGACGATCCACGGCATGGCGCGGTGCAGCGTCCCGCCCTTTCCCGTATGGATGATCTGTCTGAACCCTTGCTCGCCCCACTCACCGATCCCCGAGGAGTCGGGGGTGATATTGGTGCTGAACAACACCTCTCCGAGCTGGTTTCCGCCACCGAACAGTCCTACGGGACGATCGGAATACCAGGACGTGTGGCAACCGACACAATCCGAGATCTCGACCAGGTACTTGCCCCGCTCCAGGGGGTCCGAGAGGTCTCGTTCCGGCACGGGTGCAGTGAGCGGCGCGGGATCCTCCGCGAGCTCCTCGAGGCGCGCTGCCGACAGCTCCCGCGCGGGGAGCGGGTTCCGGACCGGCGGCAACGAGCGCACGTACACGATGATCGAGGCCAGGTCCTCATCCGAAAGGCTCCGGAACGACTCCCAGGGCATCGGAAGCCCCAGCGCCCGTCCGTCGTGACCGACACCTTCCCGGATGGCGCGGGCGAGCGCATCATCCGGCCAGGCGCCCGCACCCGTCTCCGCATCCGGGGTCAGGTTCGGGGCCACCATTCGATCACCGTTCTCGTAACTGATGACTCGGCCTGCGCCCTCCATCCCCACGCGAGGCGGCCACCCCGGCGCCGTCGTGTCCGGCTCCGAATGACACCGAATACACCGGGTGACGCTCTCGGCCAGGTATCGACCGCGCGCCAGTCGCGCCGGCGTCGCCTGGAAGGTGACGTCCGTGAGAGCTCGGGCGCGCGGGAAGGGACCCCTCGAGGGGTCCGACGTCGCCTGCCCGTCCGCGGGCCGACCGCCGCCCGACCCGCCACACGCGAGCACCATGACGAGGGCGGCGCTCCAACCTCCCGGGCTCGTCAGCGAGCGGACTGGACTGCCCGATGTGGCCGACATGGTGCGACTCCATCGACTGACCTGCGTCGAACGGTTCGGCTCTTTCGGGAGAGCGGCACCGCGGCCGCGTAGCCGATGGCCACGCGCACCACGCGTGCGCTTGAGCTCTTCGAGGAACGATCCCCGACGCGATTCGTGATCACTCATCTATCCGGCCATCCCGCGTTCACGACGCGGGAGAAGATACGGCATGGAGGACTGGTTCGTGACGTCCCCACCCCGCCGTCGACCCTCCTCCCTGGGTCGATGGTTTCCGACCGCGAGCCACTCCTCTATTTTGTAAGAGATATCGAAGGAGACGCTCGATGCCGAAACGGAAGTTCCTGGGAGAATTCGAGAACCTCGTGCTGCTCGCGGTAGCGCGGATGAGCGGCCGGGGCTACGGGATGGCCATCCGGCGCGAGATCGAAGAGCGCACGGAGCGGGAAGTGTCGATCGGGGCGATCTACGTGACCCTCGAGCGGCTGGAAGGCAAGGGATACATCATCTCCCACACGGGAGACCCGACTCCCGAGCGCGGCGGACGGGTGCGCCGCCACTTCGCGGTGACGCCGGCGGGCACCGAGGCCCTGCACCGATCGCGCGAGATGCTCGACCGTATGTGGGACGGCGTCGAGCTCGACGGGGCCGGGCAGGAGGTCGCCTGATGGGGGCCGGCGTCCCGCATCCTCCCCGGTTGTCGCGGGCCGTCCTCCGTCAGGCGGCCCGTCTGACGTACGCCGAGGCCCTGATCGGGGACCTCGAAGAGGAGTTCCTGACTCACCGGGTGCCGGAACTCGGCGTCTTCCGGGCCCGCCTGTGGTACCGCCGCCAGGCGCTTCGGTCGTTGCCGCCCCTACTCGGGCATGCCGTCTTCGACGCCCGCGCGCGCCGCCCCCACCGAGGGAAAAGGGAGAATCGGATGAGCTCGTTCATGCAGGATGTTCGGTTCGGTCTGAGAGGGATGCGCCGGAACGCGGGGCTGGCGGCGGTGATCATCATCACGTTGGCGCTCGGGATCAGCGCGAACACGATCATCTACAGCGTCGTCGATGGGTTGATTCTCCACCCGTTCCCGTTTCCCGACGGCGATCGACTCGTCACCGTCGGAACCGAGTACCCGCGGCTCGGACGAGGGCTGAACTTCGTGGAGCACATGTCTCCCGCCGAGTACGTCGACATCCGGGAATCGGCCGAGTCGCTGGAGCACGTGGTCGCGTGGGACATGGGGAACCGCCAGGTCTCACTGGGTGAGTTGAGCGACAACCTGTTCGCGGGATTCTGGTGGGGAGATGCGTTCGAGACGCTCGGGATGACTCCCTTCCTCGGGCGCGGGATGACGGAGGAGGAAACCGTGGCCGGCGACCCGGTCGCGGTGCTCAGCTACCGCGTGTGGCAATCCCGCTTCGGCGCCGACCCCGACATCGTGGGAACCTCGATCGGGATCAACGGCAATCCGTACACGGTCGTCGGCATCATGAGGCCGCGCGCGGAGCTGTACGGGATGGACCTGTGGATGCCGATGGGCGTGAGCCCCGACGTCTTCCCCCGCGGGCGTCGGCAGTTCCAGGTGCTGGCCCGGATCCGCGACGGCTACGACATGGCGGGCGTCAACACGGAGCTCGAGGTCCTGGCACGCCGCACGGAGCTCGAATACGCCGATGTCGACGAGTATGAAGGCTGGCGGATGCGGGCCGCGACCTGGACCGATGCCAATGTCCGGCAGATCAGGCCGGCCGGCTACATCCTGCTCGGCGCGGTCACGTTCGTGCTGCTCCTCGTGTGCTCGAACGTCGCCAGCCTGCTCCTGGCCCGATCCACCGCCCGGCGGCGGGAGATGGCGGTGCGGACCGCGATGGGGGCGAGTCGTCGAAGGCTCGTGCGGTTGGTGCTGACCGAGAGCCTCGGCCTCGCCCTCGTGAGCGGCGTCCTCGGCGTCGGCCTCGCCTATCTGGGCACGAGCGCCGTCGCGAACATCCTGGCCGGGGTACCGTTTCTCCCCGGTGCCGTGGAGCTGAACCCGCGCGTTTTGGCCTTCGCGGCCGGCGTCTCGCTTTCGGCGGGGATCCTGTTCGGAATCCTCCCCGCCCTTCAGGACTCGGCCGCGAGCGTGGGCGCCACGCTCAAGTCCGAGGGGACCTCGGCGACCGGGGGGCCGGGGCGGCTCCGGCTCCAGCGCGGGCTGGTGGCCGTCGAGGCCGCGCTCGCGTTCGTGCTCCTGGTCGGGGGCGGGCTGTTCATCAACAGCTTCGCGCGCCTCACCCGTCTCGACCCGGGCTTCAGCCCCGAGGGCGTGATGAGCATGCGGCTCACCCTGCCGTCGGAGGAATACGACGGCCCCGCCATCGGGGCCTTCTTCCAGACCCTCGAGGAGCGGGTGCTCGCCATCCCGGGAGTCGAGGCCGTTGGCCGCGGCGCCCAGTTCCCCCCGATCGCGTTCGCGTTCCGGCGCGTCGCGACCGAGGGCCTCGAGACGACCGAGGAGGGACAGCTGCCCACCGCCATGACCACGCTCGCGAGCCCGGGGTACTTCGACGCCCTGGGGATCCCCGTCGAGCGCGGCCGGGCGTTCAGCGCGGCGGATGTCGAGGGGTCGCCGCTCGTCGCGGTGATCAACGAGGCGGCGGAGGCGATGATGTTTCCCGACGGGGAGGCGATCGGGTCGAGGTTCCGGGTGGGCACCGGAGCGGACGATCCCTGGTTCGAGGTAGTGGGCGTCGCAGGCAACACGCTCAACAACGGGCTCGATCAGCCGACGTTCCCCGAGGTGTTCGCCAGCCACCGGCAGGTGCCGGCCTGGTCCAACCAGATGTTTCTCCTGATCCGGACCTCGGTGGAGCCGCACAGCATCGTGGCCGCGGTGCGCTCGGTCGTGCGATCGATCGACCCCGACCAGCCAGTGTACCGGATCCGCACCGTCGACGAGGCGCTCGCGGCGGGCGTGGCGCCCCGACGCATAGCTGCCAACGTGCTCACGGTGTTCGCTGCGGTCGCGCTCGTGCTCGCGGCCGTCGGGATCTTCGCGGTGGTTTCGCTGGCGGTCGGCGCACGCACGCGGGAGATCGGTCTCCGCGTCGCGCTCGGCGCCGGAGGCCGCCAGGTCCGGTCGTTGATGATCCGCCAAGCCCTCGTGCCGGTCGCGGTCGGGGCCGCCATCGGGTTCGGGAGCGCGCTGGCGCTGAGCGGCGTGCTGACCGGGCTCTTGTTCGAGGTCAGCGGCGCCGACCCGCTCACCCTGACCGCGGTCACCGTGCTGTTCGGGCTCGTCGCCTTTCTGGCCAGCTACGTGCCGGCGCTCAAGGCGAGCCGACTCGACCCGGTCGAGGCGCTGCGCGTCGAGTAGGCCCCCCTAGCCGGGGCGGGTACGGGGGCTGGCCCGAGGAGCACCCCGGTCCCCGGGCCCGCACCAGGAGAACGGTGGCCGGTTACGGTGCGGTAGCCCCCCAGACCGCCCGGGCGACGATCCCGGCCACGATCCGGTTTCCGATCTCGTTCCAGTGGTGGTCGTCCCGCTGGTACAGGAGGTCCGTCTCCGCGTACCACCGGAGCGCGGGGAGGAGATTCACGGACTCGAACCCGTTCCGGCGAGCGAGATCGTCCACGTACAGGAGGAACCACGGCTCCTCGCTCAGCTCGGGGAAGCCCTCGAACTGCGCGCCGTGTACCCGAGCCGCCGTGGGAGCCAGCAGCACCGTCACCTCGAGGTGGTGCCGCTCGGCGAGCGTCTTCATCTCACCGAACACACGGTCGAGCGCCGGCCGGTTCGGGTGCCGCATCACGTACGACCGGGGACGCGTCGCCCGGTTCACGTAGTCGCGATTGAACAGACGGTATCCATGAATCGGCGAGTGGTAGAGCGGCAGCGGGATCGTCACGCCATCGACGGTCGTGCGCGAAGACCCGGCTCCGTCGGCCCCCCGCCCGCCCAACCTGAGCCGACCCGACCGGATCCGCCCGATGATGCTCTGGTTCCTCATGCGGCCGGGGAGCGAGGTCAGCCTGTCCGCCATCCGCGCGAGCCACGACGCATCGGACGCGCTGACCGGGCGCGGCACCGCGTAGCTGTTCTCGAGGTCGTTCCCCTCGTACACGAGCCACAGGAGCCGTCGAGCCCGCGGAAATCGGTTCTCCGGCGCCAGGAAGTGCTCGAGCAGGGACAGGTGCGACTGTGGTCCCGTGCTCGAAACGCCGAGATTGTAGACGGCCTCGCCGACCAGGTCCTCCAGGACCTCGGGCCAGATGTCTCCCTGGTCGGTGCCGTACCCGAACGCGAACGAGTCACCGAGAACCAGCGCCGTCGCGCTGTCGGGCGGCGTCGTCTCCCGCAGGCCGAGCGCGTCGATCGCATAGGTCACCTGTCGCGGCTCGAGCACGGAATCCGCCAGTGTCGGCGAGGCCAGCATTGATGGCTGGTAGTAGTCACCGACGATCTCGGCGGCGCGGATCTGGTTCGGCTTGTAGAGGCGGATCGTCCCACCGGCCAGGTCGTACACGTCGGGCATCAGCTCTCCGTGCCAGACCCGCGGGTCGAGACGGCGCGTCCGGTCGATATCGGCGCTCCGCGAGGCGTCGCGCTCGCTCGCCCACGCACCGTAGGCGAAGTCGACCGCGACGAGAGTCGAGAAGATCACGATGCCCATGAGGCCGAGCTCCTTCAGCCGCGACTCGTCGATCCGGCCTCGCCGCCCGGCCCATGTGGCGATCGCGCAGGCGACCACGCACCCGGCCACGAACAGGCAGCCGACGTATGCGAGCCGCATCCGCACCCCGGCGACTGTCGCACCGAGGAGCGACACCGTGAGGAGGTAGCCCCACACCAGGGCGAACCCGAGAAGCGAGATCGATCGAGCCGTCGGCTTCATGAGGACGAGCCGGATGCAAGTGTAATGCCCCTTGCGGCACGGGGTTCGAGTCACATCGCCCCGCGCAGGTGTCGACCACCTCGACCGGGCACGCGAGTTGCTCGCCCGGGCCGCGATGTCGCTTCTGTCGCTCGAGTTCCTGACCCTGTCGCTTGCCGCGATCCTCATCGTGCGCGCGGCTCCGGAGCCGCTTCGCACCGTCGGGTTCGTGGGGGTGTCGCTGTGGTTCATCACCAGCTACCTGGACGCCACGGGGCTCGCGGCGATGCTGCTCCTCTGCCTCGTGGGGTACGGGTTCGCGCGCGGCGCGCAGCGGACCCCACGGGTGGGCACCGTCGGGATCGTCCTCCTGACCATCGCGTTCATCTGGATGCAGCGGTACAGCTTCCTCGAGCTGTTCGTGCCGGAGAGGCTGCTCCCGAACACGCTCGTCGCCGCCGGGCTGAGCTTCCTCTTCTTCAAGATCGTCCACGTGATCGTGGACTCGGCGGGCGGCACGATCGGCAAGCTCACGTTGCCGCTGTACCTGAGCTACTGCCTCAACTTCACCGCGTGGCTCCTCGGGCCGATCCAGCGCTACCAGAGCTTCGAGGGCCAGTGGAGCGGGAGGGAGGAGCCGCTGGCGCCGACGTTCGAGGCCCACCTCGACGCCCTCAACCGCGTGCTCCGCGGCCTCGTGAAGAAGTACGTGGTGGCGGAGATGCTGGCCCACCACGCGCTCATGCCGGGTCAGGACGTGGCCGGGGTCGGTCAGGTACTCGTCGGAATCTACGTCTTCTACTTCTTCCTGTACTTCGACTTCTCGGGGTACTGCGACATCGTCATCGGAATCGGGCGCTTCATGGGCGTGCGCCCGCCGGAGAACTTCTACCTCCCGTTCTTCTCGCCGAACATCGCGCAGTTCTGGCTGCGGGTCCACCGCTCGCTGACGCTGTGGCTCACGGACTACGTGTTCAATCCGTCGTTCGCGGCCTTCCTGCGTTCGAACCGCTTCGCCCGACGCCCTATCTTGAGCGCCAGCATGGCGATGATGATCACCATGTTGGTATCCGGGCTGTGGCACGGAACGACGGCAAACTTCTTGCTTTTCGGGCTCTTACACGGCGTATACCTCGTTACGTTCCGGGTCTTCGAAGCCGTGCTCCAGCGCCGTCTGGGTCGCAAGGGTCTCCGGGCTCTCCGGAGGCGCCGTCTGTGGGGAGGGCTGAGCACGTTCCTGACCTTCAACGTCACGGTCTGGGCGTATCTGTGCTTCGTCCTCGACGCCGCGAGCCTCGCGACGCTGTGGGCGAGAGTCTGGATGAAGGTGCTGGGATGAGGGGTGCGGGAGGGAGGGTGCGAATCGTCTTGAAGGTAGGGCTGGCGGTCCTCATGATCGTGGTCCTGGTGGTGTTCGCGAGCGGTGAGTACGACTTCGTCTACAGGGCCTTCTAGGATCCGCGCCGGGCTGGCACTCGGCGCGATCTGTCTCATCACGTTCTTCGGCTGCCACCTTTCTCTGGAGGCGCTCTGCCGGGCGCTCGAGGTGCATCACCGGGCCTACCTCTGGCAAACCGAGGAGTGGCTCCAGCTGTTCACGCCGACGAACTACCGCGACCGGGGATCGGGCCGAATCCTCCTGACGGGGGCATCGGAAGCGCGCGAGGGCTTCCTGCCCGGTCCGTTCGAGGAGGCGCTGCGCGGGGTCGAGGCCTACCAGAACTCGATGAGCGCCGGCGTCATCGAGGACGTTCCGCTCCTCCTCGAGTACATGGAGGGTGCGTATGGAGCCGGCGCGGTCCCCGATCGCGTCGTGATCGGTGTCGCGTTCAGGATGGCCATGAACTACCTCCCGAACCCCGGCGAGACACCCCTCCGGGACGCGATCGACCGGTACAGCCCGGTGTATTCGATCGACAAGACGTCGTACCCCCGCCTGCTCGTGCCGAAGGGCCCCGCCGCCTCGCTGGCCTCCCGGTTCCGCCTTCTCGGGCATCAGGGCGCACGGTACAGGCGCGGCCTGACGGGCGCCCTCGGGCTGGTCTGGGCGCGGCTCGAGGACCGGGCCGCGGATGCCGGGTGGCGGCGGAAGCTGGGGCTCGTGCCGTCCCGTTTCTACGATCGCCCGGCGCGCGCCAAGGCGCGTTACTGGAAGACTCCGACGCCCTACCCGAGACTCGCGAACGTGCGACCCCTCGAGCAGGCCGAACGCCTGCGTCAGAGCTTCGACGAGCTCCGGCGGATCGCGGACCACCGTGGCACGGAGTTCTACGTGGTGAACCTCCCCGAGGGGCCTTGGATGGAGGGGTTCTACCCGGATGGGGTATACGCGGAGTACGACTCGCTCCTACGCCGATCGGTCGGCGACTTTCCGTTCCTCGACCTGCGCTGGTTCCTGGAACAGGAGGAGTTCTTCGACTGGGTCCACCCGACCCCGGCCGGCGCGCGACGACTCTCGGATCGCGTGGCGCGCTTCGTGGCCGGGACGGAGCGCGCCGATGTCGGCTGACTCGTGGAGCGAGATCCTCGACCAGGCGCGAACCACGACCCGGGCGGGCACCTGGCGCCGGTTGACGCGTCAAGCTCTCAGGCACGAGGCGCGGGAGGGACCGCCGTCCGGCCTCCAGCGCCGTCGCGTGTCCCTGCTCGGGGGGGCCACCACCGGGATCCTCGAGGGCCCCCTGCGGCTCGCGCTCCTCAGCCGGGGGATCGCCCCCGACCTGCGGGTCGCCCCGTACGACCAGTTCATGCAGGAGATGATCGACCCCGGAAGCGCCACATCCGGGTTCTCGCCCGAGCTGGCGATCGTCGTCAACACGCCGTTCAACATTCCGACTTGGCCGGAGCCCGGAGACCCGATCGGGCGGGCCCTGGAACTCGCCGAGCAGGTCTGCCGCCACTTCCTGGATCCCTGCGAGCTGCTGCACGAGCGCTGTGGCACCGAGGTCATCCTGAACACGTTCCATCCGTTTCCCCGGCGCCCGCTCGGGAACCTGGGAGCGAAATCCGCCGATGGCGCGGTCAACTTCGTCCGCCGGGTGAACGTGCTCCTCGGGGACCTGGCACCCCCGTACGTGCACCTGAACGATGTGGCGTGGCTGGCCCAACGATACGGACTCGACCGCTGGTTCGATCGACGCCTGTGGTTCGAGGCGAAGCAGCCGGTCTCTCCCGACTACGTGCCGGAGTACGCGAGCAACACGGCCGCGATCGCGGCCGGGATCTTCGGGATGTCTCGGAAGTGCCTGGTCGTCGATCTCGACAACACGCTGTGGGGTGGCGTCATCGGCGACGACGGGCTCGGGGGGATCCGACTCGGAGAGGGGGACCCGATCGGCGAGGTGTACAAGGAGATCCAGCAGCATTTGAAGGCGTTGCGGGCACGAGGCGTCCTGCTGGCCGTCGTGAGCAAGAACGAGGAAGCCACCGCGGTCCTCCCGTTCGAGAAGCACCCCGAGACCGTCCTCCGTCCCGAGGACTTCGTCGCGTTCCGGGCGAACTGGCGCCCGAAGTCGGACAACCTGCGGGAGCTCGCCGCCGAGCTGGACCTGGGGCTCGAGTCGTTCGTCTTCCTGGACGACAACCCGGTCGAGCGCGAGGAGGTACGCCAGGCCCTCCCTCAGGTCGCCGTGCCCGAGCTCTCGGACGACCCGAGCGATTTCGTCCCGATCCTGGATCGCGCGGCGTATTTCGAGACGGCCGCCGTCACCGACGAAGACCGCCGGCGATCGGACCTGTATCGCACGCGCTCCGCGGGCCGGGCGCTCGAAGCGCGCGCCACCGACATGTCGGCGTTCCTCGCCTCTCTCGAGATGCGCGCCACCATATCGCCGTTCGAGGAGACCGCATACCGGAGGATCACGCAGCTCATCAACAAGACGAACCAGTTCAATCTGACTACCCGGCGTCTCACGCGAGCCGAGGTGGAGGGACTGGCGGCGGATCCGGCCGTGTTGACCCGGACGGTGCGTTTGCGGGATCGATTCGGGGACCATGGCCTCATCGCGGTCCTGAGCGGCCGGCTCGCCGACGACGTGCTCGACATCGACCTCTGGCTCATGAGCTGTCGCGTCCTCAAGCGCGGCGTCGAGCGGCTGCTCCTGAACGAGGTGGTCCGAGCCGCCGGGGACCTGGGCGCACGCGAGATCCGTGGTACGTACATCCCGTCGGCCCGGAACCAGCTGGTCCGCGACCACTACCGGGAGCTGGGGTTCTCCCCGCTCCCGAGCGACGATGGGCGAACGCGCTGGACCGTCGCCATCGACGACTTCGAACCCTTCGAGACCTTCATCTCGATCGACTCGACCGAAGCGAGCGGGACGCCATGACCGAGCCGGAGATTCTGTCGCGCGTCCAGCGCGTCTTCGTGGACCTCTTCGACGACCCCGGGATCGTGCTGGATCGCGACACGACCGCGGCCGACGTCGATGGCTGGGACTCGCTGGCCACGGTGGAGCTGATGATCGAGCTCGAGGACGAGTTCGGCGTGCGCTTCGCGACCGGCGAGATGACCCAGATGGAGAATGTCGGCGAGCTCCTCGACCGCATCGCCCGGCGACTGGGATCGGGGGGGACCGAACCGGGCGCGTAGGGCCGTTCCCCGCCGGTCGGATCACGTTCCGTTGGCGCTGCGCGACCTCCGAAGCGACGCGCGCCGGGCCAAACCCGCGCGGCAGAAGGCGCTCGTCGATGAGTTCGCGGAGGCGGCCCGTGAGGGTATGTTGGTCGCGGAGTCGGTCCCGGCCCGGTCCTTCCCGGAGGAGCCCATGGCGCTGCACGCGTGTCTGGAATGTGGCAACCAGGTGAGCGATCGCGCTGCGTCCTGTCCCAACTGCGGCGCTCCCGTCGGAACGGGGAGTGCGGTCCCCACCCGGCCATCGGTCGAAGAGTGGGCCATCTCGAAGCTCAGGGCCGGGTCTCCTCGCCGATCGGTCGTCGAGGAGATCGTCCGAGAGGGGGGGATGCTCGGACCGGACGCCGATGCGCTCGTGAAACGACTCGAATCGGCTCTCGTGCCCGAGCGGCCCGCCCACCTCGTGAAGGCCGCGACCGGGATCGGTGTCGCGGTCGTGGTTCTGCTTCTTTTCTTCGTGGTGATGCGTCTGGTCGTGTAGTCGCCCCGGTGTCCCGAGGAATCGAAGCGGGCGCCGTCCCGGGACGGATCCGCCCCCCGCCGGGTCCTCAGCCACGTACCGCGAGGATCTCCTCGAGGCGGGCCTGCGCTGCGCGTACGCGCGGCTGGAGCTCCTCGTCGGCTCCCGCCCAGATCTCGGCGAACCTCGCGTAGTACTCGGCCGCCTTGTCGAGATCGCCGCGCGCGTCGTAGAGCTGCCCGAGGCGTTCGTAGAACAGCGGGCGGTACCACGCGTCCGACCCCTCGTCGCCCAGCCATGGGAGGGTGACGGCACGCTCCATGTACGCGATGGCGGAGTCCGCCTCGCCGGCCCGGAAGTAGGCGCGCGCGGTCAGCCAGCAACGGTCCGCGCACGGCACCCCCTCGGCACGCCGGGCCAGCTCGAGCGCCTCGTCGTTTCGCCCCTCGCCCCAGAGAATCCGGACCTCCGCCTCCATGACGGCGGCCTCATCCAGGCGTTCGGGCGGCACGTTGTCGCGCGTCGCCTCTAGGTACAGGCGCGCCTCCTCGATCCTGCCGGCCGCACCGTAGACCCTGGCCGGACCGAGGAACGACGTCCCCACATCATCGGTCAACGAGACCGACTCCTGGCTGTCTGCGCGGTCGAGGCGCCGGGCCCCGGCCTCCGGATCCCGTCGGATCAGCGCGTCGAGGTTCGCGTGTCTGAGCGCGAGGGCGTGTATCGGATACCGCACCGCCACGCGTGACGCCTGGGCCGCGAGCGCATCGCTCGCGAAGCGCTCGGCCTCGGCCACGTGACCGCGAAGACGGGCCATCGACTCGAGTGTGAAATGGTTGTACGGGATCGACGGATCGTCGTCACGAATCCTCCGGAACCGCCGCTCCGCTTCGTCATAGTCGCCCCGGGCGAACGCGAGCTGCGCCGCGAGGACGTCCAGATTCGGGACCTCCGGAAGCGCCGCGGCCATCGCCTCGAACGTTCGGGCCGCCTCGTCGAGCTTCCCCTGACGGACCTGAGCCGCCGCGAGGGCCTGGTAGGGAAACCGGTTCCGGGGTTCGGCCGCGATCGCTCGAGACGCCCACTCCTCCGCGCGCGCGGGTCGGCCGAGACGGAGCAGGTGCTGCGAGCCGTTGTTGAGTGCGTAGTAGTCGGTGGCATCGAGCGAGAGCATCGCCTCGTAGGCGACCAGAGCCTGCTCGAAGTCCCTCGTCACGGCGTCATGATAGGTCGCCTCGGCGAGGAGCCGTTCGCGGGTCGTGAGCCGATCGCGCAGCTCGAACGCGCGGGTGTACGCGGGCGCCCGGATCCGGAGCGGATATCCGATGTTCTCCTGCGCCCGGGCGAGCTTCCGCCATGCGAGCGCGAACAGGGTGTCGATCCGGATGGCCTCCTCGAGGAGCGGGATCGCCTGCGTGTTCCGCGCCTCGAAGTCGATCATGCGCGTGGCCTGCGTGAACAGCCGGAGCGCCTCGAGCGAAGAGGTCGTGGCGCGCTCGAGCGGGGGATCCGCACGGATGGATCCGAGGCGCTCGCCGATGCGCTCGCGCAGCCGGGCGGAGAGCCGGTCCATCGCGTCGACGAACTCGTCCTCGGTTTCCGCGGTCTCGCGCCGCGTGACGAGCACCGCCCCGTCGGCCGCCGCGATGACCTCCGCGGTGATCACGGACCGACCGCCGACGACGCTCACCTCGCCGGCGACGACCGCCTGGATCCCCTCTCTCACGGCCAGCTCGGTGGCCAGCTCGAGATCCAGCGGCGCGTCCCGGGAGCGCTCCATGCGGGCGAGCGCTCCCGCGACCGAGAGCGGGTCCGCGACGCGGACGATCGACGACTGCGTCAGGTCGATCCGCAACGCTTCCGAGGCGAGGTGCGCGAGCGCGCTGTCCCCGGTCGGCGACCCGAAATCCGCGACGATGACCCGTCCCCGCGGCTCCAGGGCGCCGGTGTCGACGAGCGTCGCGGCCGGTCCGATCCCGAACGCGCGGCTGGCCAGGTAGCCGCCCGTTCCGACGCCGAGCAGCGCGAACGCCGCCACGCCACCGGACAGAGCGCGGCGCCACGTGAACAGCCGATGCATCCCGGAAACGGCGCGGTCGTCCGGGTCATCGCCGGAATCGCCTGCTCCGCCGCCGGCCCTTCCCTGCAGATGCGATGTGACGAGCAGGATCGGGAGGCCGATCGCGAGGAGGACGAGCGCGCCGCGGAAGACCCAGCCCGGGAGGAACAGCTGCTGCACGAACACGTCCGCGACCTGGAGCACGACCCAGCTCCCGGCCACGTACAGACCCAGCACCTGCCAGACCGATCGGCGGCGGATCTCGTCGATGAGGTTATGGAATTGTGACATGAACGCGCCGGGGCTCGGACGACGGGCCGGAGCGGCCGCTCTCACGAAGCTGAACGGCCGGGTTGCGGTGGGCAAGCGTCGTCCGCCGGTGGCAGGCGGTGCACGGTCGGCGGCGACCCGGCCAACGCGCCGGGTCCAGGCTGCGCCATGCCCCCGGGTACGGGGCCCTCGGGCGAGCGGGCGACCGGTCTGCCTGCGGTCGCCATGCGACCTCCGTCGAGCGTATTGGCCGCTCGGGTGCTCTCGACCGCTTAGCGGATCAGCACATCCGCCAGAGAGGGACGGCCGTGAAGCCGCCCGTCGTGAGGTTGAAGTGACACGGCTGGAACCAGGCCGTCTCGCCATAAGGCACCCAGCGCCGATCATCGTCGAAGTCGAGGTCGGCGATGAAGTGGTCGCGTCGCCGGTCGGTCGCCTCGAGACCGTCCTCGAAGCCGGGAAAGGCGGTGATGGGCATGACGAGTCCTTTCGGGTGTGGAGATCGACCGGAGGAGGGTGACGAATGGAAACACCGGTCGCAATGAGAGGTGGGCGGTCCGACGCCGGCATGGCCAACCACGACCGAAGTGCCGCAAAACCCGAAAGCCCCCGTGGGACGGAGGCTTCTGGAGAAGCGGCCGGCCCGGAGATCCAGGGCGGTGAGTCCCCGTGATGCCACGTGGCCATCGCGTACTCCGCGATGGTGTCCAATTCGATTCCTCGGGGATCAGCAATGGACCTCGCACGAAGTCCTCGTTCGATCCTCCATTTGCCACCAGGCTGGACGGAGATCCCGCGTACCAGCACTCGAACCGTGTGGGCTTCGCGAGCGCTTCGGCATCCGCTCGGGGCACGAGGTCCACTCCCAGGCCCGGAGTCGACGGCGACCGACGGAGCACCAGGGCTGCCGCATACGTGGCCTCCGGCGGGGAGTCGCCGGGAATGTCGTCGACCTCGGCGGAAGCCCCCGCGAAGAGTCCCGGCTTCGAACACCCCCGTCCCGCGAGCGGACACCCCCATTGTCCGAGCCGGCGGACCCCAAGCGCTAATGCGCGCCGGCACAAGCACTTGGACTCCAAGCCCGTCGGCACGCGGCTTGCTACCCGACCCCGGTGCGGCCCGTTACGCCCCGAGCCCGAGGTGACAGTGACGACCATCCTGTGCGATCTTCGCTACGCCGTGCGGAGCCTCCGGCGGGTGCCGGTCTTCGCGATCGCCGCGGTGGCATCGCTCACGCTTGGGATCGCCACGGCGACCACGGTCTTCGGCCTCCTCGACGCGGCGCTGTTCCGGCCGCCGCCATTCGACGAGCCCGATCGGCTCGCCCTCCTCAACATCACTCAATACACGCCCGCGGAGGGGCTCTACCGGGTGCGGTGGTCCTGGCCGCGGTTCCGCCTCCTGGAGCGGAGCGCCCGGTCGTTCGAGGCCATCGCGTCGAGCTCGAACGCCGTGTTGACGCTCACCAGCGCCGGCGATCCGGTGCCGGTGCCGGTGGAGATCGTCTCGTCACGCTACCACTCCGTGATGCGAGCGCCGATCACGTTGGGCCGGGCATTCTCCACCGCTGAAGACGAGTCCGGCACCGCGACGCCGACGGCGATCCTGAGCGACGATCTCTGGCGCCGTCGTTTCGGGGGCGATGAGCACGTGCTCGGACGAGTGATCGAGATGAACGGTCTCGCACTCACCGTCGTGGGGGTGGCCGGCCCCGGGTTCCACGGATTGTCCGGCCTCGCGGAGGCCTGGATCCCGGCCACGATGGCGCCCCTGGCCACCTATTCCGACTACCTCACTACCAACCAGAACTTCATCACGGCCGTGGGACGGCTCCGACCGGGCACGAGCCTCGAGCATGCTCGCGCCGAGCTCGCGGTGCTCGGCCGGACGATCCAGGCCGAGGAGCCGAGCGAGGCGGAGACACCGAACGATCGATTCGGCGCGACCGCCATGTCCCTCAACGAGGCCCGGGTCGACGTGGTGACCCGCCGGGCTCTCCTCCTCCTCGCCGGGGCGGTGGCCACGCTCCTCCTCATCGCCTGCGCCAACGTCGCGAGCCTCCTCCTGGGCCGCGCCGCCGGCCGGCGGCGGGAGATCGCGATCCGGCTCGCGATCGGCGCGGGCCGCTGGCGGTTGGTACGTCAGCTCCTCGTGGAAAGCGGCGTGCTCGCCACCGTCTCGGCGCTCCTGGGCACGGTGCTCACCGTCTGGGCGCTCCTCGTCGTTCGGCTCCCGCCCACGCTCGCCCGCGGCCGGAACTTCTACGGCGCCGTCGGCGAGTTCGCCACGCCAGCGCTCGATTGGCGCGTCCTCGGATTCGTCGTGCTGGTTTCGGCGCTGAGCGTGCTCTTCTTCGGACTGGCGCCCGCCCTACAGGCCACCCGGACCGATTTCGTCCCCGATCTCCGGACCGGAAGCGCCGGAAGTGGGGCCGGGGCCACCCGATCGCGCGAGGTCGTCGTCGGGCTCCAGGTCGCACTCGCCGTGGTGCTGGTGGTGGGCTGCGGGCTCCTGCTGACGAGCTACGCTCGGCTTCGGAGCCAGCAACTGGGCTTCGAGCCTGATCGCATGCTCACCTTCATAATCCGGCCCTCGGAGGTGCGGTATCCGCCGCCTGCCGCGGTCGCCCTCATCGACCGGGTGCTCGAGGAGATCGGCCGCCTCCCCGGCGTCGAGGCCGCCACCGTCGACGGCTGCGCGCCGCTCGCCACGCAGTGCGCCAACGCGGCACTCAACCTGGTGGGCCGGCCGTGGGACCACGAGACCGACGCCCCGAGCGTGTTGCGACACTACGTGGCGCCGGGACACTTCGCGGCGCTCGGCACTCCGATCCTGCGGGGCCGCGGGATCGAGGCCGGCGACCGCGCGGGGCGTCTCCACGTCGTGGTCATCAATCAGACCGCGGCGACGCGCTTCTGGCCCAACGAGGATCCGATCGGTCGCAAGGTCTGGTTCACGGGGGCCGCGCCGTTCGCCTCCGCCGACTCGGCCGCCGAGATCGTGGGGGTGGTGGGCGACGTCGCCTATCAGCCGCTCGACGAGCATCCGGTGCAGCCGGACTTCTTCACGTCCTACGCCCAGTTCACATACGCCACCCGGATGATCCTCGTCCGCACCCGGGGCGAGCCGTTGGCCCAGGTTCCGGACATCGCTCTCGCCGTGCAACGAGCCGAGCCCGGACTCGCGCTCTTCGACGTCCAGACCATGGCGGAACGGGCCAGCCGCTCCTGGTCCAAGCAGACCGGCGAGACCTTGCTGTTCGCCACCATCGCCGGGATCGCCCTCGCGCTCGCGATGACCGGCGTGTACGCGGTCACGGCGTACGCGGTCGCGAGCCGAACTCGGGAGATCGGTGTGCGCATGGCGCTCGGCGCCCCGGCGGCCCGGATCGTCCGGACCTCGCTCGCCCAGACGGTGCGCGTGGGCGTGATGGGTGGCCTCGTCGGGCTCCTCGGCGCGCTCGGCCTGAGTCGGGTCATCCGCGCCACGCTCTACGACACGAGCCCGCTCGCCGGCGGCGCGTATGCCGGGGCCGTGCTGGTGCTGCTTCTCGCTTTGATGGCGGCCAGCTATCTGCCGGTGCGGCGCGCCCTCCGCGTCAACCCGATCGAGGTGCTCCGTACCGAGTAGTCGTCTTCGCAGCGCCCGGTTGGTAGCTGGCTCCACCAGGCCCGTGCCACCACCACCCTCGCCGGCGATCGGATCCTCGTCGCCGGTGGCTGTGACGGTCGCTACCACGCGTCGGGCGAGATCTTCGACCCTCGCACCGGCCGGTTCACGCGGACCCAGGCCGATGATCTCGGAACTCGGACGTTCCGTGAGGTCGCCGGCCACTTCCCTGATGCGTACCGTTTCGCCGCGGTAGCGCCGCTGCGCGGGGGCGATGTGTTTATCACCGGCGGTTACTCAGACGACAACGTGAATACAGCCGGCATCTGGCGATTTGAGCAACGTTGAGTGAACGGGCAGTTGATCTCTTACAGAACGTGATGGCCTGATCGTTTACAGTTCAGCGTCGTCGTCGGCTCTGCTCCTTCACGTCCATGATGCGGAAGTCCCGCTCGTCGAGCCACCCGAGATGGACCGGGCCGAAGTAGACGGAGTACACTCCGTCGCCGACCTGCTCGGGTCTGCCCCATGGTGAAGCGTTGCCAGTCGCGGCTCCGACGCGCGCCCCACGCAGGAGGCCAGCCATGTAGTTCGGAGGCATCGATGCACGCGAACACTACCTCGTCCTCGCCGTCGTGGACAACCAGGTCCGGATTGGTGCTGCCCATCACCCCGGGTGAACGTCTCGGAGTGGGAGAGCCTGCTCGAGCTGCTCTTCCCCTTCTCGCATCCATTCGTCGATCACCTCGGCCGTGCGGGCGCGAAGCTCCCGCAACTCGCTGCTATCCATTTGCCACTGCTTCCGTCACTGTTCAGATCTTCAACCCGGAGGAGGCCGAACGCCCGCCCCGCAAGTCATTGCAGGTACGGGCGTTACGTGAAGCGGGCGACCGGTCTCGAACCGGCGACCTTCAGCTTGGGAAGC
>CAZCLY010000025.1:0-8878 GCA_964499635.1 uncultured Gemmatimonadota bacterium
ACGGTGTGGAGTGGGGAGACACCAGCCTGGACGATGCGATGCGGCCTCTGCTGGGATGGGCGGCGCGGCACGAGCCCTCCGAGCTGGACGAGATCCATCCAGGCGGCCGGATGGTGTACACCGAGGCGATGGCCAGACGCTGGGTCGTGCTCGCGCGGCGGTGGCGAGCCGCGGAGCCGTAGATCGGCCCGTCGTGCGCGGACGCCCGGCCGCCCGGTGGTTGGCTTCAAGCCGGACCTCGGCACCGCGACCGCGCGGGCCGGGCCGGCTCTAACGCCGGCGGAGCCGGCCCTACGCGGCCCGCCGGACGAGATCCTCCAGCCGGTCGTACGACACCTGCATGCCGCCCTCCATCCCCGAGGCGAGCACCATGTCGCGGGTCTCCTTCGTCGCGTGCTCGACGAGGACGGTCATGGTCGTCACGCCGTCCTCCTCCTCGAGCGTCACGATGTTGACCGCGTAGTCCTCGGGCTTCGGATCGGGGACGCCCTCGTACATCTCGGTCGTCACCAGCCGGTGCGGGGGCTCGATCTCCCGGTACACGCCGTGGAAGCCCACCTCCATGCCGCGCTCGCGGGCCACGTACCGCCACCGGCCGGCCACGCGCAGGTCGATGTCGCACACCAGCCACTCGAACGTCTCGAATCCCCACCAGCGCTTCACGAGCTCGGGTGTCGTCAACGCCTCGAACACGAGCTCGGCGGGAGCGTCGAACGCGCGGGTGATCTCGTACTCGGTGTCCGACGGCAGGGTGATGACGGCGGAGCCGTGCCGGCTGCCGGGGGCCTGGTTGGCGCTCACGGATCGTTCTCCTGTTCCTGAAGCTCGGCGAGGACATCGTCGAGCCGGTCGAGGCGCTCGTTCCACATCCGCTCGAATCCGCGAACCCACTCGTGGATCGGTTCGAGCGCCGAGGCGTTCACGCGGTACCGGCGATAGCGCCCGTCGGCGCGGACGAGCATGTCAAGCTCGCGGTCTCCGCGGGGCGTCGACGACGGGGTGCGACGGGGGACCGGCGCTCACCTGGCGGTGTCGGGACTCGTCGCCAGCCCATGCCGCTCCAGGAAGTTCTCAAAGCGCGGGTCCTCGTGCAACGCCTCGAAGTCGGGTCGGACGCCCAGCGACATGGCGTTCGGCTCGCCCGCGTCCACGGCCCGCTCGAGCCACGCGAAGGCCGAGTCGTTCTCGCCCGTGTAGGCGTACAGGCGGGCGATGTGCATGGGCGACATGTAGGCGCTCTCCGCACGCTCGGTCATCAGGCGGGCAATCTCGACGAGCGCGCCCGCGTACCCCGCCCGCGCGCGGCCCCTCGCGGCCGCCGAGCGCATGTCGTCGGCCAGCTCCGGGCTGCGGATCGAGAAGAACGTCAGGGCCTCCTCCAGCGCCTGCTCCTCGAGGCCCTGCATGTGGTACGTGGCCCACAGCATCGAATGCGTCACCGAGTGATCGGGTACGAGCGCGAGCACCCCCCGATACTGCTCGACCGCTTCGTCGAACCGGTGCGCCTCCATCAGAGCCCGGCCGTAGAAGAAGCGCGTCTGCGGGTTGTTGGGATCGAGCGCGAGCGCCCGCTCGATCTCGGCCAGCGCCTCCTCGTGGCGGCCGGCCAGGTCGAGGTAGTTGGAGTAGGCGGTGAGCAGCTCGGCGCCGTTCGGGTTGAGCTCGAGGGCCCGTCGGAAGGTGGGCCCGGCGGCTTCGCGATCCCGGTCGACGTACAGCTGGACGCCGGCCAGCACCTCCTGGACCTCGGCCAGGGTGCTGTCGGCCGCGAGAGCCCGACGCACCGCGGCCCACGCCCGCGGCCCGGCCTCTTCGGGACCGGACAGCCCCAGGATGAGGCGCACGATCCACACCCGCGCGATGCCCGCGTGCGCGAGCGCGAAGCCCGGGTCGATCTCCAGCGCCGACTCGAAGTAGCGCTCCGCGTTGTCGATGTTGTCCGGGGTCAGGCGTCCCCAGAAGAAGAGGCCCTGGAGATAGGCCCGGTACGCCTCCGGGTCCATCTCGCGGGTCGAGCCCGCGCTCGAAACCGGAGCGTGCCCGCCGATCCTGTCCACCATCACGCCGGAGACATCGCGGTACAGGGCGGCGATGTCGCGCAGCGGACGATCGAACCTCCCGGACCACAGGGGCTCCTCCGAGCGGGCATCCACCAGGCGGAGAGTCACGTCGACGCTGTCCCCCCGTGGCATGACCGATCCCTCGATGACCGCATCGAGGTCCAGCTCCGCCGCGATCTCCCGGATCGGCTGCTCGGTGGACGCGTAGCGCAGCACGGACTGGCGCGCGATGACCGCGATCCCGGACTGCGCCAGCTCGTTGATCAGGGCGTCGTGCACGCCCGCCACGAGGTAGTCCTCCTCCGGATCGTTCGTGAGGTTGGCGAGCGGGAGGACCGCCAGTCGCTCGATGGGCGGGCCGCCGAGGGTCCGCGCCAGCCACCAGCCGCCCGCCCCCAGCCCCGCCAGGACGGCCGCGGCGGCGGCGACGCGGGCGGCCCGGCCCCTGCGCCGACGGCGCGCCTCGCGCTCGATGGCCGCGGTGGTGTTCGCCTCCGCCAGCGCCGCGCCGAAGTCCGTCGCCGTCGCGTACCGGTCCGCGGGGTCCTTGGCGAGCGCCCTATCGAGCGTGCGGCCCACGCTCGCCGGCACGTCCGGCCGCAGCTCGGACACCGGTCGCGCCTCGTCCGTCGCGTGACGGGCGAGGACGGCGCGCGGCGTCGCGCCCGTGAACGGCGGCTCGCCCACCAGCATCTCGTACACGATGCAGGCCAGGCTGTACACGTCGCTTCGCGCGTCCGCGGCACTCCCCGTGGCCTGCTCGGGGCTCATGTACGCCGGCGTGCCCACGGCCATGCCCGTCTGCGTCATGCGCTCGCCACCCGCCGCGTCCACCGCCCGCGCGATCCCGAAATCGCTCACCAGGGCCTGTCCGGCCTCGAACAGGATGTTCGCCGGCTTCACGTCCCGGTGGATGACGCCGCCTTGGTGGGCCCGACCGAGCGCCTCCACCACCTGGGCCGCGATGCGGAGCGTCTCCTCCAGCCCGAGGGGACCCTCGCGGTCCAGCCGGTCGCGCAGCGACTCTCCGGCCATGAAGGGCATGACGTAGTACAGGAGCCCGTCGGCCTCCCCCGAATCGAACAACGGCAGGATGTGCGGGTGGGAGAGGCGGGCGACCGTCTGGATCTCACGCAGGAATCGCTCGGGACCGAGCGCGCTCGCGAGCTCGGGGCGCAGGACCTTGAGCGCCACCGCGCGGTCATGCTTCAGGTCCGTGGCCAGGTAGACGATCGCCATCCCACCGCGGCCGAGCTCGCGCTCGATCCGATACCGTTCGGCGAGGGCGGATCGCAGTCGGGCCAGCGTGTCGTTCAAGCCGGGCCCTCCGGGGACGGGGGCAAATCGCACGATGCGGCCGGGTCAACGTCGGTAGGAACCGGCGAGCGATCAAGGTGGAGGAGCGGACGGGTCCAGGGCGCCGGCGATGCGCCGCCACGGCGCCGCCGTGAGGAGAAGCGAGTCCGGGGCCGCGATCAGTGCAAGTGCCGCGACGGAGCGCTCTCGTCCACGAACAGGAGCCCGTCGAGCTGACGGCCCACCACGATCGGGTAGGCGAAGCCCCAGTCCTCGATCTCAAGCAGGTCGTGAGCGCAGACCCGGGCGAGCGCTGAGTCGCGGACGTGTCCGATTTTTCCAATGCACGGTCCTCCCGACCCGTTAGGTTGCGCGGCTCGGATCGACTGGCGGTTTCGCGCATCCGACATGCGCGCCGATCCGCTCGCGAATCGGTCGGTGACCGATCGGACGGACGCGTTTCACGGGGGGATCTTGGCTACGCCGGATGAGATGCAGGCATCGATGATCGCGAACCTGCCCGAGAAGACGGGCAGGGCGCTGGAGGAATGGCTGAACGCGGTGCGGGCGAGCGGGCACGAGAAGCACGGACAGATCGTGGGCATGCTCAAGGAGCGGGGCGTGTCCCACGGCTACGCCAACCTGATCGCCCACATCGCCAGGGGGAACGTGGCGATTCCGGGAGAGCCTCCCGGGGGCGCGGGCGGTGCGGGCGCGCCCGGTAGCGGGGCCGGCGGTAGCGGGGCCGGCGCCCGTGACGCGTCCGCGGCCGGCGGCGCGGCCCCGGCGGATCCGGTTGCCGCCCAGTACGAGGGCAAGGAAGCGCTGCGCCCGTTGTACGACGCGATCGTGGCCGCCGTTCGGAAGTTCGGCGACGACGTGGAGCTGGCGCCCAAGAAGACGTACGTGAGCCTGCGTCGTGCGAAGCAGTTCGGGCTCCTCCAGCCGTCCACGAAGACCCGGCTGGACGTCGGCATCAAGCTGAAGGACGCGGACCCGACGCCGCGTCTCGAGGCCGCGGGCAGCTGGAACGCGATGGTGACGCACCGCGTGCGCGTCACCGCTTCCGAGGAGGTGGATGACGAGCTCGTCCAGTGGCTGCGGGGGGCGTACGATGCGGCGAGCTAGGCTGGCGGGCGCGGCCGCGCTGCTCCTCCCCGCGCTCGGGAGCTGCATGGCGTCCTCCCCGGCGAACCCCGGATCCTCGCCCGGGGCTCCCACGGCCGCCCCGGCCGCGGCTCCCGCGCCCGCGCCACCCCCGGCGCCGGCCGCACCACCGACGACGGCTCCGGGGGCGTCATCGGCGACGGCGCCCGAGCAGGCCCCGACGGACATGTCGCGCTCCCTGTACCTCGCGACCCTGGCCGCCGCCGAGCTCAGCCTCCGGCTGCACGAGACCGATCGCGCCAAGCACTGGCTCGCCCAGTCGCCGGCGTCGCGCCGCGGGTGGGAGTGGCGATACCTGTCGCGGGCCAGCGACCGGAGCGCGGCCGCGTTCCCGCTCGGGCACGGATCGATCACCGACGTCACCGTGAGCCCGGACGGGCGACTGCTCGCGGTCGGCACGGGCGACGGCCCCGTGTCGCTGGTGGAGGCGGCCACGGGCGAGGTGGTCCGGACGCTCGAGGGCCACACGGCGGCCTCGTGGACCCCGGCGTTCACCCGTGACGGGCGCCGCCTGGCCACCACCTCGTCGGACGGCTCGGTGCGGGTGTGGGACGTCGAGAGCGGTCGGCAGCTGCTCGAGCTCCCGGGCAACGGACAGGGGGTGGCCGAGGTGACCTGGAGTCCCGACGAGACGCAGCTCGCCGTGGGGTCGTGGGACTACACCTCCGAGCGGGGCGTGTGGGGCACCCTGAACATCTGGGACGCCGCCACCGGCGAGCGGATCCGGCAGATCGAGCACGGCGGGTACCCGATCGCGTCGGTCGCGTATACACCCGACGGGTCGCGGCTGGTGGGCGGCACGTGGGACTGGAACCTGGTGGTGTGGGACACGCGCACGTGGGCGGAGCCGGTCGTCCTGCCGCCCCCGGAGTCGCCGGACTACAAGCGGGTGACCGAATTCGCGCTCTCGCCGGACGGGGCGCGTCTCGCGGTGGCGTACGCGGACGCACGCGTGCGGATCTGGGATGTGGACGGCTGGGAGGTGGTCCAGACCCTGTACACGCCGATCGAGGGGCAGCTCCCCTCCGTGAACGGCGTGGCCTGGCTCCCCGATGGCGAGCGGATCGTCACGGCGGGGTCCGACCTCACCGTCCGGCTGTGGGAGGCGGAGTCGGGGGACCAGCTCGCCGTATTCCATGGCCACGACCGTGCCCTCAACACCGTGGCCGTCGGCCCGGACGGCCGGCGGCTGTACACCGGAGCCGGCGATGGCACGGTGCGGGTGTGGGATCTCGAGAGCCTCGATCCCGCCCGCACGGTGTGGACGGTTCCGCACACGGTGTACTCCGCCGCCCTCGACCCGGAGGAGCGCCGCGTCCTCCTCGCGACGTGGGAGGGGTGGCTGCGCATCGTCGACGCCGACACCGGCCGGGAGCTCCACGCGTGGGAGGGGCACGAGCGGGCGGCGGTGGCGGCCGACTGGAGCCCGGACGGCCGGTGGCTCGCGTCCACGGGGAGCGACGGTAGGGTCGTTCTGTGGGACGCGGGCACCCGCTCTACGGTCGCCGAGCTCGAGGACGTCGATCGTCAGCTCGAGAGCGTTGCGTTCAGCCCCGACGGGACGCTCGTCGCCGCACCCGGGCCGGACCGCTCGGTGGCCGTGTGGCGCGTTCCCTCGGGCGAGGCGCTGCCGCCGCTCGTCGACGGCGAGTCCGGGGTGGGAGCCGTGGCGTGGGCTCCGGACGGGACGCTCGCCTCGGCGCACGGCGACGGCACCGTCCGCCTGTGGGACCCGGAGACGGGCACGCCGCGCGAGGTGCTCGAGTCCGTGGGGGACGGGACGCCCACGATCGCGTTCGACCCGTCGGGCCCGCGTCTGGCCGTGGCCAGCGGCCGGACCGTCCGCATCCGCGACCTCGCCCGGCATCGCTGGCTCGCGGAGCTCCCGGCGCGATCGGGCTCGGTGTTGAGTCCCGGCCTGGCCTACTCGCCGGATGGCGAGCGGCTCGCCGGCGCGCTCTCCGGCAACGTGTTCGAGGTCTGGGACGCCGGGACGGGGGATGTGCTGCTCCGCCTTCCGTACCCCACAAGCGCGTGGTCCGTCGGCTGGACGTCGGACGGGGATCTGATCCTCGTCCCGCTGGACGGGACCGTGCGCGTGCTGAAGGGGGACGGGGACTGAACGACGGCTCCCACGGATCGTCCCTCGGCTCCGGGGTCACCGCGGCCGCGTCCCCCGTCGCCAGACCCCGCCGGTCGGCCCGGTGGCGCGGCCGCTCGCGTCATGCGCAACCGAAACGCGACGGCGAGGGGATCGTCACCGACGGCCTGCGACTGCACCAGAATCCATTCGGTAGGCGATCGCCGGATGTAGCGCACGCTCGTCCGCACGCGCGCGCTCCCGATCTCGTACGACCCCCTGAGCTCGAGCGTGTCGTCCGCCACCCAGCTCGCCACGAACGGCCACGTCCGCGCGGCGGTGTTGTCGTGCCAGTCGCCCACGTACTGGCCCCGCGCGCCGTCGAACGTCATCAGACCGATCACCTGCCGCGTGCGGCCATCGGGCAGAGAGAACCGGGTGTCTTCCTCGAGCCACGTTCCTCCGAGCGCCCATCGATACGAAACCGTTCCACCGCCGGGGCCCGCCGGGCGCCCCGCCGAGTCGACCGGCGCGGTCTCCCAGTCGCCGATCAGGACCTCGAGACGCGCGAGCTCCGGGCCGGGCTCGAGCAACCGGGGCCCGCCCGCCGCCGGTGCCGACTCCGATCTCCGCGTGTGACGTATCCGGAAGGCCAGCGTCCAGGTCCTGCCCCCGTCCGCGGAATGGTCGATCTCGACGACGAACGCGTCCCGGTCGATCGGCCGATAGGTGTTGCGCCAGTCCCTGGGCACCCCGTCGTCTCCGACGAACGGCTCGACCATCGAGAACGCCAGATCGCCGCCGTTCCGGGTCTCCTCCCTGACCTCGAAGTGTCCGACGAGGTCGAAGTTCACGTCGTACAACTTCTTCGCCACCTGGTTGTAGAACTTCCAGTTTCGCTGCCCGATCTCCGACCCCTCCCGGTATCCGACGGCGAGGATGAGCTGGCCTCCGAGCTCCTCGGTGATCACCACGCGACCCCGATCGCGGCGGACGACCTCGCCGGTCGGGCTCAGCTGCTCGACCGCGAGGTCCCAGTCCCCGACCAGGAACGCGAGCCGCGCCATATCGGGGGCGGGCGGGGGTATGGGCGGCGTCTGGCCGGAGAGCACGCCCGGCAGGGCCCCGAGAATCACGGCCGCGACGCCGATCGCCGCCGCTCCTCCGCGGCGATGGCCGCGCTCCCCGATGGATCGAGCGGCCGCGTGGCCGCGCTGGTGTTTCATTGCCCCTCCGCGTGACGGGTGGGGGTGCGCCCCACGTGAATGGGCGAGACTATCGCCCGCGTGCCCCGCGACCTTCACGATCGCGCCACGCGCGGTCAACACAGGCGACATCAGTCCGCCATGAGCGACGTGTGAAGCGTGCACGTCGTTATACGACAACGAGTTGCAGATTCCGTGACATCGTGTCCGAGGGTGTCGGAGGCCGCACGCGACGGCACCGGTGTGCTCGGGGAGTCGGACGCGGTCGGAGTCGCGGCGACCTTTCGGCCAGCCGCCGGTATTGATCCCACGGACGGAACGGACACGAGTGGAACGGGGTCCGACCCGGCGTCCCGGACCGCGGGGTCGTCCCGTCCCCCGACGATGCGAGGAGAGGCACCCGATGACCGAGGGACTCCGGTTGGCGCGCTTCGGCCGATTCACGCTCGACCTCGTGACGCTCGAGCTGACCCGTGACGGCCGGCCCGTGGCGCTGCCGCCCCAGCCCGCCCGGGTGCTCGACCTCCTCGTCCGAAACGCCGGTCGGCTGGTGACGAGGGGCGAGCTGCGCGACGCGCTGTGGCCCGATTCGGTAGTGGACTACGAGAAAGGGCTCAACACGGCGGTCCGGCAGGTCCGCGATGCACTGGGCGAGCGCGCCGGCAATCCCGTGTTCGTGGAGACGCTTCCCCGGCGCGGGTATCGCTTCATCGCCGACGTCGAGGCGTCCCGCTCCACCCCCGCTCCCCCGCTGCTCACGACGGCGCCACCATCCGGGGCCGCCCCCGCCGCGAGCGTCCCCGGGGAATCGGGCGCCACCGCGGATACGACCCCCGCCCGGCGGCGCGCTCGCGGGCGGGTCCTCGTCGGCGTCCTCATCGCGCTCGTCGTCGTCCCGATCGGCATAGGCCTCCGTTCGACGGAGCGCCACCGCTCGCCCGTCACGCTGCTCGTCCTGCCGTTCGCCAACCTCACCGCGGAGTCGCGGAACGACCCGATGGCCGATGGGCTCACGGAAGAGCTGCGGACGTACCTGGCCTCGATCGCGCCGGGACGGCTCTCCGTCCTCG
>CAZCLY010000025.1:8978-23977 GCA_964499635.1 uncultured Gemmatimonadota bacterium
GAAGAGCTGCGGACGTACCTGGCCTCGATCGCGCCGGGACGGCTCTCCGTCCTCGCGCGAACCACGGCCGAGCGCTACCGGACCACCTCGAGCCTCGCGCGCGTGCGTGCCGATCTCGACGTCGACTACGTCCTCGAGGGAAGCCTGTTGTCGAACGCCGATGGGCTGCGTGTCGTCACCCGACTCGTCGCGGCTTCCGAGGAGAGACCCGTGTGGCAGGGGGAGTTCGCGGGCGCGGTTTACGAGGGGCGGGCGTGGCGGCGCGAGATCGGTCGCGGCGTGGCGCGACAGCTGGACATCTCCGACGACGTCGCGGCTCCCGAGCCCGAACGGCTCGTTTCGCCCGACGCGCGACTCGCGTACCTGAAGGCTCGGCACTCGCTGGCGAAACCGGGCGCGGAAGCGGCTGCCGGCGCGGCGGCGTACTTCGCCGAGGCCGTGGATGCCGACCCGCGGTACGCCCCGGCGCTGTCCGGCCTCGCCGAGGCCCGCTTCCGGAGCGGTGACCTGAACGGAGCTCGAGAGGCCGCGCAGCGGGCCCTCGCGCTCGATTCCCGGCTGGCGGAGGCGCACCGGGTGCTCGGCGCCGTCCTCCTGGTGGGAGACCGGGACCTGGCCGCTTCGGGGCCGCATTTCGAGCAGGCGGCGTCGGCCACCTCGCGGCCGGAGGACCATCAGGCGTACGCGTTCTACCTATTCCTGCACGGCGAGCCCGAGGCGGGGCTCGAGCAGGCGCGGGCCGCCTTCTCGGTGGACCCGCTCTCCGCGGTCCTGCAGGGCGATGTCGGCGTGTTCCATCTGTGGGCCGGCGAGCCCGAGCAGGCGTTCGTGCGCTGCTCGCTCGCGGCGGAGCTCGATCCGGAGCGCGCCTGGGCGTACCGCTGCCTGATCACGGCGCTCGACATGATGGGGCGCGGCGAGGACATGCCGCCCTACCTCCGGCGTCTGATGCGTCTCGAGGGAGCCGACCCGGCCGACATCCGCTCGGTGATCGCGACGCCGGCCGATCGGAGGTCGTCGGCGTACCGGCGCTGGCGCATCGCCGATCTGGAGGCGCGGGGGATCCGATCGGGCGCGGACCGCCTGGCGCTCGCGCGACTGTGCGCGGCGGAGGGCGACCTGGAGCGCGCCCTCGGACTCCTGGAGCAGGCCGCCTCCGATCCCCCCCTCGGGTACCCGACCATCAGCGTGGATCCGGCCTTCCGTCGGCTGGCCACCGATCCGCGATTCCAGCGCCTTCTCGACGAGCTCTGGCTCGGCTGATCGGACGTCGGGCGACGTCCGCCGGACTCTTTCTCCTGGCCGCCCCACTGTCTTGCGGGAGGGATCGGAGACCGACGAGCGGTTCTCCGCCGCACCCTTCTTCGAGCGCGTGCTGGACGCGGGGCCCGTCGTCACCGATTCGATCCTGAGCGCCGGGGGGAGCTGGGCCGCGATCGCGCCGCACCCGGAGGAGTTCCCCGCGCTGCTCGACCTGGCGTTCGAGGTGGGCGAGCGCGCACCGCTGCTACGCGCGGGCGAGGTGAAGCCCGTGTGATCGACCGCTCGCCCGGCGCGCGACCCGCGAGCATCGCCGGACGCGACCGCGGAGCCTTCAGGGCTCGAGCGGCGGATAGCCCTCCCATTCGACCGGCGTGTAGCTGTCCGCGAGGGTCACCTCGAGGAGCGGGTCGAAGATGCGCTCGGCGTTGTCGCTGTCGCTCATCAGGAGCACGCCGGCCCCGTCCCCGGGAACACGATCATGTAGTGCTGGAACCCGTCGCCGTGGCCCTCCTTGAACGCCCCCCACCCGTGCGGCGTATGAAGAAGCCCCCACCCGAGCCCGTACGAGAGCTCGACATCGTCGTGGGCGTCCGTGTCTTCCATCGCGCCCGGGCCGAACTGGGCTCTCGAGCGGATCCGGATCTGGGGGCGGAACATCTCGTCCCACGACGCTCCGCCGAGGCCGTCGCTCCGCAGCACCGCTTCGAGGAACCGCGTCATGTCCGCGGTGGTGGTCTCGAGCGTGCTCGGCGCCCGGGCCGCGTTGTCCTTGTCCTTCGGATATGTGGTCCCATCCGCGCGGTGGCCGAGCGCGTAGTCGAGCTCGAAACGGGGCTGCCAGGTGTAGCTCGACGTCTCCATCCCGTACGGCTCGAAGATCTCCTCCTGCATGAGCTCCTCGAGCGGCTTGCCGGTGAGCCTCTGGAGGACCAGCTGGAGGAACACCATCCCCTCCCCCGAATAGCTGTACCGCTCGCCGGGCTCGAAGTGGATGTGGAGCTTCTCGTCGGGCTCGATCCAGCGCCAGTTGGGGAGCCCCGTGGTGTGGTCGAGACACATGCGGGCCGTGATCCGTCGGTAGCGCGGGTCATCGCGCAGATCGCTCAGGTCCTCGTGCCACTCCGTGCCCTCGTTCTTCCACAACGGCTCGTCCACGTAGTCCTGGAGCGGCGTGTCGAGGTCGAGCACGCCCCGCTCGACGAGCCTCATGACGAGGACGCTGAACACCGCCTTGCTGAGCGAGGCGCCGTAGATCTCCGTGTCCAGCTTCAGCGGCCGCCTCGACGGGAGGTCGGCGTACCCGAACGCGCGCGAGTACACCGCCTCCGCATGGTTGAACGCCGTGACGGTGAGCCCCTGGACGTCGGCGGCCCGGGTGAGCTCCTCGATGCGCCCGGTCAGGTCGTCGGCGGAGATCGTCGAGCCGTCGAGACGGACGACATCCGGGTCCGATGATCGGGGTGGCGTGGGGGCCCCACCGGTGAGGCCGAGAAGGAGGGCGATGGCGGCGGCTCGAGGGATCTGGTCCGCCATCCGTCTCCTGTCGCTCCGGTCCGACGCCATGCCTGCGCCTTCAGTGCGAGGATCATGTGACGCATCTCGGCACACCCCGCGTCATTCGCTTGACACGGCGTGGCTTCCGTAGCGTTGTACGATCGCGACGCGGGCGGGGCCTCGCACCCGCCCTGTGGTGCAATCGTTGCGTGATACCCACGGTGCGCCGTGCGGATCACTCGGCCCCGATCGGGCGCCGGTACGACGATGACACGGTGAGCTTCGGGATGGCGCTTTCGAGCTTTGCCACGGTCGCCGACCTCCTCGAGCTCCCCCGCTTGCCCTTCCCGGGGCGCTCGCTCGCGAGGTACTGGCGAGGGGACGCGGCGGTCGCGGGCTCGACGGGCGGGTCCGCTGGGGAACCGGATACGATCGCCTCCTGGGGCACCGGCGTCGCGGTGTCACTCGTCGCGGGAGGACTCCACTACCTCGAGCTCCCCGACGGCCACGAGGAGCTGTTCGATCTCGTCGCGGATCCCTGGGAGCGCTCCGATCTCGCCCGGGAGTCGGACTCCGGCGAGGCGCTCGATCGCTTTCGAGCCTATCGACGGGAGCTTCCCGCCGGCCGTTGATCTCCGGCCCGACCCATCACCGTCTCGCGGGTGCGGGTGATGGAGGGAGCCCCACGTCGAGACCGACGGCTCCCGGGACATCGACACGGAGGTGGTAGCGGCGTGCCCCGTCCTCGGCGTACTCGAACGCGATGACGGCCAGCGCCCTGCCGGTGGGACCCGGGGCCGCGTAGAAGGCGGAGTCGGTCACTCGGCGGCGCCGGCCGTCGAGATCCACGGCGTAGATCGCCTGTTCGGGACCCTCTCCGGACGCGTAGACGATCGCCGACCCATCCGCGGTCCAGCGGGGGAAAATGTTGTTGGCCGAATCGACCGCCACCGGGGTCTCGAGGCCGTTCCCGAGCGTGATGACGTGGATCTCGTCGTGGTGGTCACCGTCGCGATCCGCCTCGAACGCGATCCGATCCCCCCCGGGAGACCACGCGGGGTGGAGGCCGCCCGCCGAAGTCAGGCTGCGCACGTCGGACAGTGATCCGGCGCCCGGATCCGCCAGGTCGCCCACATGGAGCTGATAGGTCCCGTCGCCCCGGTACATGAACGCCAGGCTCCCGCCATCCGGCGACCAGCTGGGGTACGACGCGCTCGAATCTCCGACGAACACCGCGTGCTCCAGCGACCCGTCCGGCCGGACCACGAGGATCCTCTCGACGCCATCGCGCTCGCTCGAGAAGGCGATCCAGCGACCGTCGGGGGACCACGAGGGGAATCGGCCCTCCGCGAGACGCGCGGGAGCGCCGCCGTCGATGCTCACCACGAAGAGCTCGAGCGGCTCGCTCCAGTCGCGCGCCACCGCGGCGAAGACGAGCCGTCCTCCATCCGGAGCCCAGTCGACCGACTGGTAGAAGGGGGGTACGGGCTGGGCCGCGATCGCGGAGGTCATCGAAGCCCCCAGGAGGGCGATCGCGGCGAGAATCCGTCGATGGGTCATCAGCGCTCCTCCGGCAGTTTCGGCTCGAGCCGATGCTAGAGGGGCTCGATCGCGTGGCAAAGGTACCATGGGGTGGAGCGGCGGCTCGACGGGGCGAAACGGGCGGGATCGAGCGTCCTGGCCATCCGGGTGATGGTCTCACACAGGAGGTACGTCGCGCCATCGGCGTGCAGGCGAACGTAGTTGTCCGCGGCTTCGATCCGGTCGATCCGGGACACCGGGAGCACGACGACCCGGCGCGCCACCCGGACCGCGATCCGTTCCAGGTAGGGGACCGCCGCCCGGGGGCGCGTGGCTCGTGAGCGCGGCTTCGGCAGCGGGCGCGTGAGGGCGCGACGCGCAACTCCCAGCTCGGCTCTCAGACGCGCGGCCGCGAGCTCCCGCTCCCTGACCCGCGTCTGAAACAACGAAGCGTAGTACACACCGACGAGGAGGCCGTAGGCGAGGACGTTGCTGGTGAGCTGCCAGCTCGCGAACCCGACGTAAGCCGACGGTCTCCAGGCGCCGCTCCCGGCGTAGCCCGCCGCCGACCGGATCGCGAACACCACCGCGGCGTCCGCCAGACCGAGGACGACCGCCGTTCCCCCGTGGAGCAGGAGGGCGGGGACGGTGCGGAGCCGGGCGCCGCGGAGGCGGGACGCCCAACTGAAGACGGCGGGAGCCCGCACCGCCCACACGATCCAGAACGTGAGGTGGGTGGAGGCGACATTGCCGATGCTGACGGATGTCCGCCGTGCGCTCTCGGCCAGATACATCTGGCTCAGCGTGACCACCGCGAGCCCGGTGGCCACCAGGAATACGCGCGCCAAGGGGATCGCCGGCCGCATGCCGCCGGGACGGCTCGTTCGGCCGGTGGCCGATCGGCGGGTGGCGGTCGTGTCGCTCACTCGGGTGTCCTTTCCGGCGCCGAGCCTCCGGCCGTGTCGGGTTTCATGGTAGGCAACGGCCGAAGGGGCCGCGAGTGACACGCCCGTCGGGCCCCCCGTAGCTTCGCACGAAACGAACGAAAGGACGCCGGATGGAATACGTGAAGCTCGGAGACACGGGTCTCGAGGTGTCGCGGCTGTGTCTGGGAATGATGAGCTACGGCGATCCGGGATGGCGCCCCTGGGTGCTGCCCGAGGACGTCGCGCGGCCCCTCGTCACGCGCGCGGTGGAGGCCGGGATCAACTTCTTCGACACCGCCGACATGTACAGCCTCGGGGTGAGCGAGGAGGTGACCGGGAAGCTCCTCGGCGAGCTGACCCGCCGCGACGAGACGGTCATCGCGACCAAGGTCTTCTTCCCCATGTCCGACAATCCCAACCGGCGCGGGCTGGGCCGGAAGCACATCCTCGACTCGGTGCGCGACTCGCTCCGGCGGCTGGGCACCGACTACATCGACCTGTACCAGATCCACCGCTGGGACTACTACACGCCCATCGAGGAGACCATGGAGGCGCTACACGACGCCGTGAAGGCGGGCTACGTGCGCTACATCGGAGCGTCGAGCATGTACGCGCACCAGTTCTCGCGCGCGCTCCACACCGCCGATCTCGCCGGCCGGACGCGCTTCGTGTCGATGCAGAACCACTACAACCTCCTGTACCGCGAGGAGGAGCGGGAGATGATCCCGCTGTGCGAGGAGGAGGGGATCGGGATCCTCCCGTGGAGCCCCCTCGCGCGGGGGTGGCTCACCCGTCCGCCGGACCGCAGGGACGCCACCGCGCGCGGGAAGTCGGACGACTACCAGGACCACCTGTACGACTTCGACGAGGCCGACGACATCATCGAGCGCGTCGGCGAGGTGGCCGACGAACGCGGCGTGACGCGAGCCCAGGTGGCGCTCGCCTGGCTGCTCGGGCAGCCGGCGGTCACCGCTCCCATCGTCGGGGCCACGAAGATGGCGCACCTCGACGAGGCGATCGCCGCCGTGGACCTCGAGCTCGAGGTGGACGAGATCGAGCGGCTGGAGGAGCCGTACCCGCCCCGACCGGTGCGGGGGCACCACTAGAGATGGGATCGGTCGGCGAGACGGCCTCGAGGTGCCGGCGGGTCTCGTCCGACCACGTGCAGATCGCGCCTTCCTCGTCCCCGGTGAGCCGCGCCTCGGGGTGGGCCAACCGATAGAGCTCGGGCGGCATCAGACCGCGGCGGATATCCCGGCACATCCAGGACACGCGCTGCACGGGCGTCGGCTCCAGATCGGGGTCGGTCGACCACGAGGAGAAGTCGAGGTTCGAGCGCCCGTGCCGCACGTCGTGCGCGATGTACCAGGAGACCGGTGCGATCCGCGAGTACCACGGCCAACGGGTCTCCTGCGAGTGGCAGTCGTAACACGCCCGTCGCAGCAAGGCGTCCACGTCGGCCGGGACCGCGAGGTGGTCCGCGATCGTGCCGTCGCCGGGGAGCTGCGCCCCCGGCGTCGCCGGCGGGAACATCTGCATCCCGACGAGGAGTCCCGACGCCCCGAGCAGGGCGATCCGCCACGCGCGCGGCATGTCAGATGCCACGGACCGGGGAAGCGGGGATGCGCCCGCCGCTCGCGTGCCGCACGACCCGTCGCCGGCTCACCCGCCGCACCGCTCGTAGCCCGGGACGTTCAGGCCGAGGACGATGTCGCGCCGCGCGATCCACACGCCACCGGCGCCCTTCGAGGGCCGCACGAGACCGCTGCCACCGCGTCCCTCCTCCGACGCGGCCCGCTCCTCCGCACCGAGGAGGGGGTCGTCGGTGAAGTGGATGCTGTCGAGGTAGTACGTGCAGCGGCCGATCTCGATCACGTGCATGTGCACGTGGGCCGGATTGTCGCGGCCCGGATAGGGCGCGGGCCGGATCGTGTCGAACCGGTAGTGGCCCCGCGCGTCGGTCCGCGCCCAGCCCCGCAGCCGGCCATGGCGCCGTCCCGCCGTCCCTGCGGCGAGATCGTCCTCCGGGTAGATGCCGTGCGCGTTCGTGTGGTAGGCGTACACGATCACGCCGGGGACCGGACGCCCCTCCGGGTCGTAGACGGTCCCGTCGATCCGCATCGGCTCGCCGGGCTCGTCCCGTGGTGCGATACGGGCCACGGGGTCCAACGAGTCGGGTAGGCGGTCGAATACCCCCTCACAGCCCTCGCACGGCAGCCCGACGATGGGCTCCCTCCGGGGCGGCTCCCGCCCCTCCTGGGCCGTGAGAGCGGTCGTCGGAAGAAGAAGCGCCGCAAGCACGATCGCGGGCGCGCGGGCCGGCCTCACGATCCCGCCCTGCGCCGAACCGACACGTTCCCCCCGTAGCTCCGCACCACGATCTCCCCCGCCCCGGTGCCGAGCTCCGCGGTCTTCCGGGTGCCCGGGAAGCTCAAGCCCCTGGTCAGCCTGAGATCGAACTCGGTCTCGATGCGGCCCTCGACCGTCGCCACGTCGAGGGTCGCCGACACATCGGCGTCGAGCCGCAGGTCCACGTTTCCCCGGTGCGTGTCCACCGAGACGACGCCTCCCGGCGCGACGCCGCCCGCGTAGCGGATGGGTCCGTCGATGGACTCGAGCGCCACGCGGCGGGGTTTGGTGGGGCCCTCGACGACGATCGAGCCCTCCACGGCGCTCAGGGTGAGGTCGTCCACCAGGCCGTGGAACTCGACCCCACCCGCGCCGGCGCTGGCCCGCACGACCTCGCTCCGGACGAGGTCGAGGCTCACCCGACCCGCGACGGACTCCACGTCGACCATCGATGGCGAGTCACCTATGGAGACGGGTCCGGTCACCGTGTGGATATCCACCGCGCCGGTCACCCCCCGGATTTCGACCTCGGCGCCGGCCACCCGGATCCACAACGACGTGGCCCGCGGCACCCGCACCTCGAGATCCGCCCGCACGAACGCCGCGATCGAGTCCGGCGCCTCGAACCCGAGCTTGGCGGCGGCACCGTCGACGCGGTGGAAGAAACGTCCCGGACCCGGCTCCCTGACCCCCGTCACCGCGAGAGAATCTCGGTCCCAGCCACGCACCGTCACGTGTCCGGCTCCCCCCCAGATCTTCAGGGTGCCATCCGAAGGGGCGAGAGCGCGCCACTCGATCCGCTCCTGGCCTTCGACCGGAGCGTGGGCGACGAGGAACGCGAGGATGAGCGCCGGGAGGACCGCCCGTGGGGAGCGGGGCCCGTGTCGGGGCCGTCGGTGTGCCCCTGTTCGGGACTTCATCGCTCCCCCCCGATATCGATCGCCTGCCGGAGCAGCTCGACCTTCGCCTCGTACCGCGCCAGCAGCATCTGACCCACGAGCGCATCGCCGTGCGACGCGTCGCGGGAGGCCGCCGTGCGGGCGATGGCCCGGTCGACGGTGGCCAGGTGCGCATCCACGAGATCCGCCGTGGAAGCCGGAAGCGTCTGCCGGCGGCGACGGTAGGCGAGCTGCAGGTCGCGGCTGGCCGCCTCGTAGGAGCGAATCTGCCGTCCGATCCACTCCCCCTCCAAGAGCGCCTCGGGGTTCCCGGCCGCCGGGGCTCCGCCAGGCCGATCCGTTCCGGACGACAGCCGGACGAGCGAGTAGGCCAGGAGGGGGACGAGGACCGCGGCGGCCGCGAGCCAGCGGCGGCGGTCCGGGTTCCTTCGCCGGCGCTCCCGCAGCGGCGGCCGAGGCGTCGTCGCGGGCCGGGTCGGGCGGAGATCGCGGGCCGGCTGGATGTCGCGGGGGAGCTCTCGCAGGTCGTCCATCAGGACGCGCACCCGGTCGACGTGGGATCGGCAGCTGGGGCACTCCGTCAGATGGGACGTCACGGCGTCGAGCCGCGACGGGTCCGGCGTCCCGTCCCCGTGGTCCTGAAGCTCCGCTTCGCTCGGGTGCTCCCTCACCTGTCGAGATCCTCCAGCAGCAGCGTCCGGGCCCGGTGGATGTGGGCCTTCACCGATCCGATCGCGATCCCCATCGCCTCGGCGATCTCCCGATATGCGTATCCCTCCACCGCGTACAGAACCAGCGCCACCCGGGCCCTCTCCGGCAGCCTCGCGATGGCGCGCTCCAGATCCACCCACCGGGCGCCCTCGGGTCCCGACGCGGCCGGCGCGAGCATGACGTCCAGGGGCCGCGTCCGCGCACGGGCTCGACCCTCGGCCCGCTGCCTGTCCAGCACGAGGTTCACCGTCAGGCGGTGGAGCCAGCTCGAGAACTCGCTCTCGCCGCGGAAGGACTCGATCTTCCTCCACGCCCGGACGAACACATCCTGCGTGAGCTCCTCCGCGCGGGCGGGGTCGGCCGTCAGACGGACACACAGCGCGTACACTCGACCCACGTGGCGCTCGTACAGCTCGTCGAAGGCCGCGTCGTCGCCGAGACGTGCCCTCCGCACGAGATCGGTCAATGGATCGCGTCCCGGCGGCCCGCGGCCGGGGCGAGGCTGTCACTCACGTCGAGCCCCCGGTCTGGTTGTCCGCCGAACATGACTGAGACGTCCCGGATGGAACGGTTGTTTAGACGGGGACGAGCCCGCCGCGCGCCCTCATTCGCGCGGGCGGGCTCTGTGCATCGGCGAGCGCGGCTTAGCGCCTCGGATCAGGACCGCAGCCCCGGCACGAGCCGCTCGCCCCCGGCGCGCCCATGCCGTCCACACGCGCTCGATGATCGCCCGCGAGTCCAGCCAGCCCGTCGAGGTCGAAGAACACGGCCTCGCACGGCAGCTCGATCACGAGGCCATGAACGCCCGCATGCTCGCCTCGTCGAACACGGGCGCGATCCTCCACACCTTGCCGTCCCTCACCGTGAGGTGCTCCGCGACGCGGACTCGCCGGCCGCCGGGGGATCTGGCTTCGTAGATCTGGACGGCCTCGAGGCCGTCCACGACTTCGTCGAGGAGGTCGACGACCGTGCCCTCGGGCCACCGGATCTCGATCGGAAAGTCGAACGTCACGTCCGGGTGGAGGTACGAGTGGAAGGCGTCGTGGTCGTTCGCGGTCCACGCCCTGTGATAGGCGCCCACGAGGATCCTCGTCTCCTCGGTCACGTTCACGTCGATCATGGGGACCCGCCTTGTTCGGAGGTGCGGTCGGGGTCGGCCGCGGGGGAGCCGGGGCCCCACCGGCGGGGGCCGAACGTGGCGAGAAGGAGCAGCGGCGTCAGGATGGCCTGGAAGATCAGCGGCGGCGGTACCCGGTAGAGCCACCAGATCGCGAGCATGCACAGGTTGGCGCCGAGGAGGACGCCCGCCGTCGTCCGGTACACCCGACGGTTGTCCGGGGCCGCCGCCGGGATCGCCAGACCGAGGACTCCCATCATCGCGAGGGTCACGGTCATCGTGAAGGCGAGCCCTCGGCTGATGTCCCACGCGGAGGGCTCCATCCCCAGTCCGAGCGGCGTACGCAGCTCGTGCATCGCCTCGACGAGGGCGCGAACGTCCGGGTCCTCGGGGAGCGGCGCGATCGTCCCCAGGGTGTGGGCCGCCGCCTCGAGCAGGAGGATGATGGACGCCAACGTCAGCAGTCGAGTGCCCTTCCTGAACATGACCTGATGATGGTGGTTGGCCCCCGACTCCGAAATGGCGGCTGCTTTCACGATCCCGGGATGCCGGCAGGCGGCTCCGAGCCACCGCCTTCGGGCGTCACGGACGGGCGGGTCGTCGCGACATCGTGCTCCTTCATGTGGCCCTCATCGAGCTGTCCCGTCGGCATGGATCCCCTTGACCCCGAGCTCGGACCGGGGTAGCCTCCGACAATTAGATTGTATTATTCACTGAAATTGCCGGGTGACCGTGGATGATCGCGTGCCGGCCCGATCGAGAGAGATCCATAGCGTTCGGAGGTGAGCCCGCATGGCCCCCCACGATGGCCTGACGGAGCTGGAGCAGCTCGTGATGCTATCGGCGATCCGGCTCGGTGACGACGCCTACGCGGCCGAGGTCCGGCGCGACCTCGGCCGCGCGGCGGACAGGAAGGTGTCGGCCGCGACGGTGCACGTGACGCTGGTCCGACTGGAGCGAAACGGGCTGCTGGACTCCTGGGAGACGAATCCTGAGCCCGTCCGGGGGGGCCGCTCGCGCCGCTGCTTCCGCCCCACCCGTGAGGGAGTGGAGGCCCTGCGACGGTCGCGTGCGGTGATGGACAGGATGTGGGACCGGGTGCGGGGGCACCCGCGGCTTCGGGAGGCCTGAGATGCGCCGCGAGCCGCCCGAGCCCGGCGGGGCGCGGACGCCGGACCGCCGGCCGCCCCGGCTCGCGCTCCGCCTTCTCCGCCGGCTCCTTCCGGGCCATCGAGGCGACGAGCTCGTCGTGGACCTCGCCGAGGAGTACGCCGGGCGGGCCGCCCGGTCTCCGTGGCCGGTGGCCGACGTCTGGTACTGGATCCAGGTGCTCCGTCCGTCGACGACGCGTCTCGGCCGCGAGCTGTCGGAAGTGCGAACCATGCGGGTCGGCCGGCACCGGGTTCCCGGGGTCGCCCCGAAGGGCCTGTTCGACGTCCTCCGCTACGAGGCGCGACTCGCCTTCCGATCGCTCCGCCAACGACCGGGGTTCTCCACCCTCGTCGTCCTGACGCTCGGCCTTGGGATCGGAGCCAACACGGGCATCTTCACGGTGGTCAGCGGGGTGTTGCTGGAGCCGCTCGCCTATCCCGACCCGGACGGGCTCGTCGTCGTCGGGCTCGGGCCCGATCTCGAGGGACCGGCCACGAGCATGTCGCTTCCCGACATCGTCGACCTCGAGGAGGGTGCCTCCTCGCTCACGACGCTCGTGGGCTATTCGGGGTCGACCGCCACATTGACGGGAATGGGCGACCCCACGCTCCTCCCCGTCGGGAGGGTCGAGAGGGGACTGCTGTCGACGTTCCACCTCGCACCGGTCCTCGGACGCGACATCGCGCCGGGCGAATCGGGCGCCGCGGCGGCGGCAGTGGCGGTGATCGGCTACGAGTTCTGGCGCGACCACTTCCGGTCCTCTCCCGATGTCCTCGGCGAGACGATCGTCCTCAACGGCGCCTCGTACGAGATCGTGGGGGTCGCGCCACACGGGTTCGATTTCCCCGACCACACCCAGGTGTGGTACCCACGCCAGATCGATCCGGACACGTGCGCCCGTAGCTGCCATACCTGGTATACGATCGGTCGGCTGGCGGCGGGCGCAACGGTACCGGGGACCCAGGTCGAGGCCGATGCGATCGCCACCCGATTGAGCCAGGCGTTCCCCGAGACGAACCTCGACAAGACGTTCGAGGTCCGGACGCTCCAGGATGTCGTCGTGGGCCGGGCGCGGAGGGGGCTGTGGCTCCTGCTCGGGGCCGGACTCGCCGTCCTCCTCATCGCGTGCGCGAACGTGGCGAACCTCGTCCTCGCCCGCGCGGAGGCGCGCCGTGGCGAGGCGGCGGTCCGGGCCGCGCTCGGTGCGACGCGCGGGCGGCTGATCGCGTCCATGCTGTCGGAGAGCACCCTGCTCGCGGTGCTCGGCGGCGCGTTCGGTCTCGCCCTCGCCCTGGGGGGCGTCGTCGTGTTGCGCCGATTGTCGGCGGGGGCGGTGCCGCGCATCGAGATGGTGACGATCGATACGCGCGTCCTCCTGTTCACGCTCGGGCTCGTGTGCGGGGTCACCTTCCTCTTCGGGTTGAGCCCTGCGCTCCGCGCATCCCGCATGGCCCTTGCGACCGGGATGCGCCGGTCGGGACGTGGGGTCACGTCGGGCGGAGGCCGTGGGCTCCGACGGATCCTGACAATGACCGAGACCGCGCTCGCCATCGTGCTCCTGTTCGGTGCGGGCCTCATGCTCAGGACGTTCGCGGAGATGCACGCCGTCGATCCGGGGTTCGAGACCCGACGGATCCTGCGATTCGACCTGTACCTCCCCGAAGCCTCGTACCCCGACCTCGAGTCGATCCGATCCTTCTTTCGGACGCTCGAAGGCCGGATCGCGGCTCAGCCGGGCGTGGAGGCGGTCGGGTCGATCTACGGCGCCCCGCTGGGCGAGGGACGATCGTCGGGTCACGTGTTCGTGGACGGCCGTCCCGAGCCGCCGCCGGGCCAGGAGATCGGGGCCGTGCTATCTTCCGTCGGGCCCGGGTACGTGCGCACGATGCGGATCCCGGTGATCCGAGGGCGTGACCTGACCCCTGCGGACGACCGATCCGGAACCCCGGTGTCGCTCGTCAACCAGGCGTTCGCGCACGCCGTCTTCGGGGACGCCGACCCGATCGGTGAGCGCGTTCGCGTCACGGTCAACTTCGGGTTCGGGAGCCCGTACTGGGAGATCGTGGGGGTCGTAGGAGACGTCCGGGCGTCCTCGCTCACCGAGGAGCCCGTGCCGGAGATCTACGTCCCACAGGGCCAGGACGGTCCGGGGTTCATGACGGTGAACATCCGGTCGTCGCGACCGGCACGGGGGCTGATCGGGGTCGTCCGTTCCGAGGTGCGGCGGCTCGACGCGACCGTCCCGCTCAGGAACGTCGAGACGGTGACGGACGCCGTCCGCCGCGACACGGCCTCCACCCGCTTCCTGCTCGCCATGCTGGGCGCGTTCGCGGGCCTCGCGCTCGTGCTGGCAGCGGTCGGGCTGTACGGGGTGATGGCTTACCTGGTCTCGCAGCGCGTGCAGGAGGTCGGCGTGCGGGTCGCGCTCGGCGCGCGCCCTGGAGCGATCCTGAGCCTCCTCATGCGCGGCGGGCTCGGCCCGGCGGCGGCCGGGGTCGGGATCGGCCTGCTCCTCTCGCTGGCCGGCGGGCAGCTGGTCGAGGGGCTCCTGTACGGCGTCGAGGCCCGCGACCCGGTGACGCTCGGAGCGGTCCCGCTGGTGTTGCTCGTGGTGGCGGTGCTGGCCGTGCTGGTCCCGGCGCTGAGGGCCACTCGTGTGGACCCGGCGAGCGTCCTGCGGGCGGAGTAGACGTCCGAGGGAGAGGAGGCGCCGCCGAGCACGGCCCGGTTGAACGCATCCGGCCGTTCGAGGTTCATCCGCTCGCTCGGCGTTCGTCGTGGCCATCGGATCCTCCTGTGCCAAGGCCCGGCTTCCGGCGCCGAGAGCACCGCCAGGAGCACCGCTGTCCGGCGAAGGGCACGACCGCCGGTCTTCATCGAGTGTTGCGGATTCACGCCTCGCATCGGAATCTCCCGGAGACAGTTTACTGGTTAACGATCGCATGTTAGCCGATCGGGGGGGTCGGGTCGACCGGATCGGGGGACGATGGCGGATCCGCACCGATACATGCTCCCGTGGGTGGCCTTGATCCACACGGCCACGTTCTTTCTCCGCGAGCTCGACGCGCACCTCCAGGAGACGATCGGGCTGTCGATCGTCGAGCAGGAGTTCCTCAACCAGCTCGCGAAGCGGGGCGGGGAGCGGACGATGACGGACTTCGCCGACGCGCTGCGGTTGAGCAAGGCCGGGATGACCAAGCTCGTCGATCGTCTGGAGGGTGCCAGCCTGGTGTCGCGGTCACCTTCGCCGGATGATCGCCGCGTCACGCACGTCCGCCTCACGGCGAAGGGCGGACGTCTCGTGTCGCGCTCGCGCGAGCTCCTCGAAGCCTGGGTGGAGGAGAACTTCGGGCGGCTGCTGGATGGGGACGAGCTGGACGCCGTGGGCGATGCGCTCCGGAAGGTCCTCGAGGCCCACCGCCGGTGGACCGGACAGATGGCCTACCTGCGCGGCGAGGAGCCGACCCCCGACTGACCGGCGGGAGGAGCTCGCGCGCCGGGCGGAGTAGACGACGCGCCCGGTCAGGTGCCGGGAACCGACATGTCTGCCAGGATCCGCCACCCGCC
>CAZCLY010000026.1:0-18096 GCA_964499635.1 uncultured Gemmatimonadota bacterium
AGTCCACGGCGTCCGAGGCCGAGGTGCCGCTCGAGGAGGAGCTGGCGCTCGTCCGGGAGTACCTCGCGATCGAGCAGGTCCGGTTCCGGGATCGCCTGTCGACCGACGTGCGCGCGACGCGGGAGGCGCTCGCCTGCTCGGTGCCGCCGCTCCTCCTGCAGCCGCTGGTCGAGAACGCGGTGCGGCACGGCATCTCGGTGTCGTCGAAGGCCGGACGGGTGGAAGTCGACGCTCGTATGACCGACCGTCGGCTGCGGATCGACGTGCGCGACGATGGGCCCGGGCTCGTCGAGGGCGCCGCCTCCCGGGGGAGCGGTACGGGGCTCTCGAACACGCGCGAGCGTCTGGCCGAGCTGTATGGCGGCGGTGCGGTGCTGGAGACGGGATCGGAGCCGGAGGGCGGCTTCCGGGCCCGGGTCGAGCTTCCGGCGAGGCCGTGGTCGGTCGCGGAACGCACCCGGGGGTGAGCGCCGGGGACGTGGGCCGGGAGGAGCGCGGGCCGCGGGCGCCGGGGCCCGGGGAGGCCGCCCCGGCGCGCCCGATCCGCGCCGTGATCGCCGACGACGAGCCCAGCGCGCGCGCCGTGATCCGCGCGTTCGTCGAGCGGGAGCCCCGTGTCGAGATCGTGGGTGAGGCGACGCACGGAGACGAGGCGGTGGAGCGGGTGCGCGAGCTCCACCCGGACCTCCTGTTCCTCGACGTCCAGATGCCGGATCGCGATGGCTTCGGAGTGCTGGAGGCGCTGGGGGACGACGTTCCCCGCGGGGTGGTGTTCGTGACCGCACACGACGAGTACGCGCTCCGCGCCTTCGAGGTTCACGCGCTCGACTATCTCCTCAAGCCGTTCGGGTACGCCCGCTTCCAAGACGCGGTCGATCGCGCGCTCCGCACCCTGGCCGGCGAGGTGGCGCTCGAGATGCGCCGGACGCTCGACACGCTGATCGAGGGGCAGCGGGACCGATACGGGGAGGCGGGGACACTGGTGGAAGGTCCGGCCCGGATCGGGGTGCGGCGCGGAACGAGAACGATTCTCGTGAGCGTCGCCGACATCGACTGGATCGAGGCGGCCGACGACTTCTGCCGGCTGCACGCGGGGCCCGAGTCGCACCTCGTCGCATCGCGGATGCACGAGCTCGAATCGAGACTGCCCGATGCCTTCTTCCGGATCCACCGCTCGGCGATCGTGAACCTGGCGCGGATCGCCGAGCTGCGCCGCGAGCCGGACGGGGGCGGGCTCGCGGTGCTGCAGAGCGGCGTGCGGCTGCGCGTGGCCCGCTCGCGGTGGGAGGACCTGGAGCGCGCCCTGGGGTTGTGAGCGTCAGTGGCGGGGTCCACGCGCCGCCGGCCCCCTCACAGATGGTCACTCGACGGAGAGCTTCGCACCGCCGCTTCGCGTTGCCCGTCCCGGACCCCCGTCTCATGTTGATTCGTGGGGTCCCCGGTCCGCCGGGTCTTCCTGACTCCGCCCTGCGGCGGAGAAGACGACGAGGGATGACCGGACCCGATCAGGAGCACGTCCAGAAGCTGCTCGCTCGCATTCGCGGCGGGGATGGTGAGGCGCTCGACGAGCTCGTTCCGCTCGTGTTCGCCGAGTTGCACGAGCTCGCCCGCGTGCAACGCGGACGCTGGCGAAACGACGTATCCCTCGACACCACCGCGCTCGTCAACGAGGCCTACATCAAGCTCGCCGGGCAGCCGTCTCCCTCCTGGCAGGACAAGGCCCACTTCATGGCGGTCGCCGCGACGGCGATGCGGCAGATCCTCGTCGACCATTCCCGGCGCCACAGGGCGGCCAAGCGGGGGGGCGGCCGGCGCCCCGCGAGCATCCACGAGCTCGAGTCGGCGCTCGCGGCGCCCGATCGGACCATCGATATGGAGGTCGAGGCGATCCTGCTGCTCGAGAGCTGCCTGTCGAGGCTCGCGACCCGCAACGCCCGTCGAATGCGTGTAGTGGAGTGTCGGTTCTTCGGTGGAATGACGCACCGCGAGACCGCCGCCGCGCTGGACGTTTCCGAAGCGACCGTGAAGCGGGAGTGGACGTTGGCCAAGACGTGGCTCTACCGCGAGATGCGAGACTCGGACCGGGCCTGACGGATGTCCGACGAGGACTCGACGCCGACCTCCGGGGAGATCGAGGAGCTCTTCCATCGGGCGTGTACGCTACCCGCTTCGGAGCGCGAGGCGTTCCTGGATGATGCGTGCCGCGGCAGGACCGCCATGCGGGCCGAGGTCGCCTCGCTGCTCGAGTGTCGGGAATCCGCGCGATCGTTCTTCGACACGTTCGAGGCGGCGATCTTCTCGTCGATCAGCGGCGAGGGGACGACGGCGGAAGATGTGGTCGACCGCCGCGACCCGCTGCTGGGCACGATGATCCGCCAGTACGAGATCCAGGGCGTGCTCGGGCGGGGGGGAATGGGCGTCGTGTATCGCGCCAGGGATGTGCGCCTCGACCGGAGCGTCGCCCTGAAGTTCCTCGCCCCCGGCATGAGCGCCGATCCCGGGGCACGGGACCGCTTCCTCGTCGAAGCCCAGGCGGCCGCGAACCTCGACCACCCCAACATCTGCAACGTGCACGAGATCGGCGAGACCGCCGATGGCCGGCTGTTCATCGCGATGGCGCTGTACGAGGGGGAGTCCCTGCGCCAGCGGCTGGCGCGTGGGACCGCGCCGCTGGACGAAGCGCTCGACGTGGCGCGACAGACCTGTGCCGGCTTGAGCCAGGCGCACGCCCGGGGGATCGTCCACCGCGACATTACCCCGGGGAACCTGTTCCGAACCGAAGACGGGACGATCAAGATTCTCGATTTCGGGCTCGCGCGGGTGGGGGATCGAACCCAGAGCCGGAGGCGAAGGGCGGTCGGCACCCTGGAGTATATGTCGCCCGAGCAGATCAGGGCCGCGACCGTCGATCATCGTTCGGATCTCTGGTCCCTGGGGGTGGTGCTCTACCGGCTCCTGACCGGCGAGACACCCTTCCACGCCGGCGTGGAGGCGGCGGTGGTCGCGAGCATCCTCAACGACGCTCCTCGTCCGCTCCGGGCCCGGGAACCGGACGTTCCGGAGCGGGTGGATCGGGCCATCCTGCACACCCTCGAGAAAGACCCGGCCGATCGTCCCGCCACGGCCGCCGTGTTCTTCAGGGAGCTGACCGGCGAGCGACTGGAGTCCGGCGGAGCCACGGTCATCCTCAAGGCCGCCTCGTGGCCGTGGTGGAAGCGCGTGGCGCTGGGGACGGTGGCCGCGGCCGTGATCGCCAGCGGCTGGCTGGTGTCGAGGATCTCCGAGCGGGGTGACCGCGCGATGCCCGACCCCGGGCTCGCTGCTCCGTTGCTGGTTCTGCCGGGTCCCCGCGCCGGAACGGGCACGGACGAGCGTGCGGCGGAGAACTCCCGGCTCGCGAACGCCCTCGGGCACGAGCTGGCTCGCTGGTCCCCGGTGCGAACGGTGTCGTCCGTGGCCCTCGAGGACGCCCGCACGTCCCTGGGGATGACGGACGACCGGGCCACCGGCTCGCTCCACGAGCTGATCGAGCTCGCACGGGAAGCGGGCGCCGGGACGCTCATCCTGGTCCAGCGGCGTGATCGGGATCCGGCGCGGGGCGCCGAGGCGACGATCGTGGACGTGACGTCCCGCCGGGCCTCCGACCCCGTCTGGGCGGCCGGTCGCGATGATGGAGCGCTGGTGGCCCGGCTGGCGCACGACATCCTGGGGCTGCCGGGGACAGCCGATCGTCAGGAGGAGATGCACGAACAGTCGATCAGCGTGCCCGCCTGGCAGGCCTTCGACGCCGGGCGCCGGGCGCTGGCCGGCCTCCAACTGCGAGTCGCGGAGCGACGCCTCAGAGAGGCGCTCGCCGCGGATTCGACCTTTGCCGATGCCCATCACCATCTCGCCATGGCGCTCTACTGGAGGGGCGCGTACGAGGATGCGTTTCTCCCGGACCTCGGCGGTGAGATCGCGAGCCACACCGGGACCGCCGCTCGTCTGGCTTCCGAGCTCCCGGCCGGCACCGACCGCCTCGATCGGGTCCGTGACCACATCCGCGCGTTCGACCTGCTCCAGAGAGACGGGAACGCAGAGGAGAGTCGAAGGATCTACCGGAGACTCGTGACCTCCGACTCTTCCGACGCCTTCGCGTGGGTCGGGCTGGGGCTCGTCGAGTACCTCGACACGGGCACCCTGGTGGACCAGGCGGGCGAGCTTCGAACACGCACCGACTGGAACCGTGCCATTCGGGCGTTCGAGCAGGCGCGCAGCCGGGCCGGATTCCATCTCGGGTACGGTCACTGGTTCGACATCCACGAGCGCCTCATCCGGCAGGCCGCCACGCCGACGTGCCGGACATTCGAGCCGCCATCGAGCGCACCCCTCCCGGTGTGGGAGACGGATCGGGCGGCCGGGCTGGTCGGCTTCACGGCCCGTGTCGTCGCCGACTCCATCGCCTGGGTGAGGTGCCCTGGGGGGGTACCGGCGGGGGAGAGCCAACCTTCCGTCGCCGATTCCCTGCTCCGTCTGGTGGTGCCCCGCGAGCTCACGAGATGGGTCTCGCTGGCTCCCGGGCACCCGGAGCCGTACGAGCAGCGGGCGCGCTGGCGTCTGCTCCAGCGGGACCTCCTCGGAGCCGGCTCCGGGCGACGCGTGGCCATGGCCGACAGTCTGGCACGTGAAGCCCTGAGCGATGCCGAGACCGCGCTCGGCCTTCGGGAGGACACGGTCCCGGAGGATCTGTTCTACGTCGGGTCGGTCTACCTTGCCGCGGGCCTTCGGGATCGGTCGCTGCAGGCCGTCGAATCGGCACTCGCGCGGCGAGGCGCGTCGGCGCGGGCCTACAGCCCGCCGCCGATCTACGCCGCCAACGTGATGCTGGCGAACGGACGCCCGACGGCCGCCCTCGAGATCATCAAGCCGGACTGGAAGCGGACGTTCAACTTCGCCGTACGCGACACCGCATCGGGTCGGATCCTCGAATCGGGTCCCATCGGCGACCTGCTGGCCGATGCGTTCGTGGATGGCGTGACGGGGGTGGCGAGCGAACGGTCCGCCGCCGCGGTTCGACGACTCGACGACATGTGGACCGACGAGTACGGCCTCGCTGCCCAGCAGCTCCAGAGGATCGCCCTCGCCGAAGTCGGCCCGGCCCTCGTGCTCGACCGGGAGCTACTCCGGGATTGGTTCACCGGCTGGTCCCGGCTTCCCACGAACTACGTCCCGTTCGCGGACCGCCCGTATGCCCCCGACAGTCTGGCCGAGAACCTGGAGCGGCTGGGCTTCGGCGCCGCCGACCGGCAGGACGCCGTGCTCTCCTATCTCATGGGGGCCGCGGCTCAGGAGGCGGGTTTCCATGAACTGGCGATCCGCCTCTTCCAGACGGTTGAAGCCCTGGTCCTGCCGATCGACCGGCTCGACGCAGGCTGGAGCCTCGCGACGCTGGCCGCCGCCCGGCGCGGGTACAGCCAGCGGGCGCTCGGCAATGTGTCCGAGGCGCGTGCGGCCTACGGGTCCTTTCTGGCGACCTGGCCCGCGCACGAGCCCGCGCTCCAGCCGCTCATCGACAGCGTACGGGCGAAGCTGGACGGGCTGGACGGGAATCCTCGAGATCCGGGACGCATGGACCGATGATCCGGTCGGGTGCGGTTCTGCGTTTACAATGGTAGGTGCAGCAGCTTCACACGACTCGAACAACAGCCAGGAGGAAGTCATGCCGTGCATCGAATGTCGCGGAGGAGTCATCATCTGCAACTCGAACCCGGCATGCCCCGGGCAGCGGAACGTCGTCGCCAGCCTGGTGACGGAGCCGGAACAGCCCACGCTGATCGGAGAGTTCTCCCTCGTGTTCTACAAAGTGGATGAGGACGCCAGAAAGGTCACGGTCCTCGGCTTCGAGAGCGGCACCGGGAAGCCCATCGAGGCGTCCGGGACGTGGATGGAGGGGCAAAAGGGTTGGCCGGGCGTGCTGTTCACGGCGTGCGACGCGATCGAGGTGAAAGACCTCACTCCCGTGCGGAACGCCCTCGAGGCCGACGCCTGGAACGAGGTCGAGAAGATGCCCGCCGCGGTGGCGGCTGTCGAGTCGACTCCCATGAAGAAGGGGCAGCTCACGCCCGAGGCGTTGGCCACACTGAACTGACCTCCCTTCGGTTCGGTCGGTCTCGACGCCGGCAGCCAGCCCGCCTGGTCGCACCGAGCGACGCCTCGGCCGTCCCCTACCGCACGGTCGCAGGCGTCGCCCCACCCCACCCTCCGTGATCCCACCTTTGGCCGACGGGTCCCGTTGCCTATCATTCCACTCTGCATCGCGGATGCACGAGCTCGAATCGAGACTCTCCGATGCCTTCTTCCGGATCCACCGCTCGGCGATCGTGAACCTGGCGCGGATCGCCGAGCTGCGCCGCGAGCCGGACGGCGGCGGGCTCGCGGTGCTGCAGAGCGGCATGCGGCTGCGCGTGGCCCGCTCGCGGTGGGAGGACCTGGAGCGCGCCCTCGGGCTGTGATGGCGGCGGCCCTCGGCGCGTGCCACGGCCCGCCCGGTGTGCGAATCATCCGCGGCCACCCCGCGCGCGGCGTCCCCACCTTGCCGTCAAGATCCGATCGGCTCGATCGTTGTTCTGGCGACGCACCGTCGCCCGACGAAGGCCGGTCCTGATGAGATGCCTCGACGTGTCATATCGCGCCCGCTTCCAGATCGCGCTCGCCGGGCTCCTGTGCGCCTGCGCCGGGAGCGCCACCGATCCTGCCGCCGGCGGCGTGGCCGCCATACGCATCGCGAGCCTGCCGGTGGTGACGCTCGAGCCCGGCACGGAGCAGGGGCTCGAGCTCCAGGCGCTCGACACGTCCGGACGGGTGACGTCCCTCCCGGCCGTGAGCTGGTCGAGCGACACGCCCGGGCATGCGTCGGTGAGCGAGGACGGGGTCGTCCGGGGCGTGGCGCCGGGACATGCCTGGATCCACGTCAGGGGGCCGGGGGACGCCGAGGACAGCGTCGCGGTATGGGTGCAGAAGCCGGAGAGCGCGCCCTCCACCTTCCACATCACCCTTATCTACTCGGACGACGTGCCGGACTTCTGGCGCGAGCGCCTCGAGGAGGCGGCGACGCGGTGGGAGCAGGTGATCCGGGACACGCTCCCCGCGGTGAACATCGCCACTCTGCAGCACCACTGCTCGGTCGTCGCGACCGAGCAGCAGCTCCCCGAGCAGACCGGACTCGAGAACGGTACACGGATCTTCATCGCCATCTCCGATCAGTTCCCGCCCGGCACGTACGTCTCCGCGCTGGGGGGGCCGTGCCGGCAGCGTCCACTCCCTGCGCCGACGACCGCGCTCGGTCAGATCACCCTCAACCGGGATTATTTCGATCATCCCGAGGACCTCACCAGGCTCCGCTACGTGGCCCACCACGAGATGGGCCACACCCTGGGGATCGCCGGCATCGTCCAGGGCTTCCAGCCCCCCTACATCGACGTCGAGAGAGGACTCTATCGCGGTCATCTGGCCCTCGAGGGGTATCGGCGCCAGTTCGGAAACCCGGTCTTCGAGCTCGACATCAGCAACGGCGCGCATTGGCCGTTCGCGGGTCTGATGGGCGTGACCGGACCTCTTGACGGGATCACTCAGGCGTCCGCGGGCATGCTCATGGATTTCGGGTATCCCGCCGCGTGGTACGGAGCGGGGGCGTACTAGCTCACCCCGCGGGGACCGATGCCGGAGCCGCCCATCGCCGGTGACCCCCCACCGCCGGGGGTCGCCTGACGGTATTGCCTTTGGTCCACGGCTCACGTGGCATATCATTGAGACTCCCGAGGCCCGCAGTCCAGGACTTCATCGATCGGAGGGCGTCCGAATGAGCGCGACGGAGCCGCTGACGACCGGAACCCCGGCGCAAACGGCGAGGCCATGAGCCTGGAGCCGCTCGCCGGATCGGTGCGCGGCGCGGTGCTCGCGCCCGGTGACGTCGGCTACGACGACGCGCGCCGGGTCTGGAACGGGCGCTTCGATCGACGGCCGGCGGCGATCGTGCGGTGCACGGGCGCGGCGGATGTCGTCGCGGCGATCGGGTTCGCGCGCGACGCCGGTCTGCCGCTCGCCGTGAAGGGCGGGGGCCACAGCTACGCGGGCGAGGCCGCGCTGGAGGGCGGCCTGCTGATCGACCTGTCGCCGATGAAGGAGATCCGCATCGACGCGGACGCGAAGCGAGCCGTGGTCGAGCCCGGCGTGAGGTGGCGCGAGTTCGACGGCGCCGCCCAGGAGGTCGGTCTCGCCACCACGGGCGGAGCCTGCTCGACGGCCGGGGTGGCGGGGGTGGCGCTCGGCGGGGGCAGCGGCTACCTGGCGCGCCGACACGGCCTCACGATCGACAACCTGCTGGCGGCCGAGGTTGTCACGGCCGACGGCCGGCGCGTCCGTGCGAGCGAGGACGAGAACCCGGAGCTCTTCTGGGCGCTACGTGGCGGCGGGGGCAACTTCGGCGTCGTGACGTCGTTCGAGTTCCGCCTGCACGAGGTCGGGCCGCAGGTACTGGCCGGGCAGGTCATCCACCCCTTCGAGGCCGCCGGGGACGCGCTCCGCTTCTACCGGGAGTTCATGGCGGGCGCGCCCGACGGGGTCCAGTGCTATCCCTTCTTCCTCCGCATCCCACCGCTCGAGGGCTTTCTCGAGGAGCACCACGGGAAGGTCGTTCTCGACTTCGTGGCCTGCTGCGCGGGAGACCTCGCCGACGCGGAGGAAGCGCTCCGGCCGCTGCGCGGATTCGGCACGCCGCTGCTCGACGCGGTGCAGCCCGTGGCGTACACGACTCTCCAGGGGAGCTTCGACGACGGCCTCCCGAAGGGACAGCGCTATTACACTCGGGCTCACTATCTGGACGCGATCCCGGACGCGGCGATCGATGCGGTGCTGGCGCATGCCGCGGATCTTCGGGGCGCGTTCACGGTCGCGTACTTCGACGCGTCGGGCGGGGCGGTGGGGCGCGTGGAACCCGGGGCGACGGCGTTTCCGCACCGGAGCGCGGCGTTCGGGTTCCACCTCCTCACGGGCTGGACGGACCCGGCGGAGGACGACGATCTCATGACCTGGAGTCGGGCGTTCCACGACGCCATGACCCCCCATGCCACCGGCGGGGTGTACGTGAACCTGCTCGCCGAGGACGAGGATGACCGCATCCGGTCGGCCTATGGTCCCAACTACGCGCGGCTGGCGCGCGTCAAGCGCGAGTGGGATCCCGACAACCTGCTACGGATGAACCACAACATCGCGCCCGGGGATTGATCCGATCGGACGACTCGGGGACTTCTTCGTCGAGCTCAAGCGCCGGAAGGTGTACCGCGTAGCGGTGATCTACGTGATCGCGGCGGGGGGCGCGCTCCAGCTCGTCGACTCGATCGTTCCCTCCACCCGGCTCCCGGATTGGTCGGACGAGCTGTTCCTCGCGCTGGTCATCCTCGGGTTCCCGATCGCCGTCGTCCTGGCCTGGGCGTTCGAGGTGGGGCCGGAAGGGGTGCGCCGGACCCTCCCGGCGGCCGAGGCTCCGGAATCGGCCGGCGACGTGGCGGGACGAGGCGGGGCGGAGGCCGTGGACGGGGCGTCGGCGGGCGCCCCGGCGACGCCGCGCGAGCCGGGCAGCGAAGTCGCCGAGCCGCACCTCGACACCCGCCACATCGCCGTCCTGCCGTTCGACATCCTGAGCGGGACCGGCGAGGCGGAGCCCCTCGCGGCGGGGCTCCACGATGATCTGCTCACGGAGCTGTCGCGGGTCCCGGGGCTCACGGTCATCTCCCGCACCTCGGTCCGCGGGTACCGGGACACCGACAAGTCCGTGCGCGAGATCGCCCGCGAGCTCGGCGTCGGTACGCTGGTCGAGTGCGGCGTCCAGAGCGCCGGCGGGCGCGTGCGCCTGAACGTTCAGCTCATCGACGCGCGTCACGATGCCCACCGCTGGGCGGAGACGTTCGATCGGGCGCTGAGCGCCGAGAACATCTTCGACATCCAGAGCGAGCTGGCGCGCAGGATCGCGGGCTCGCTCCGGGCCGAGCTCACCGCGGAGGAGGAGGAGCGGCTCGTCGGTCGGGCCACGACGGACGACCTCGACGCGTACCGCCTGTGCGCCCTGGGCCGCGAGCGGCTGGATCGGCGTACGGAAGCGGAGATGCGCCGGGCCGTCGAGACCTTCCGTCAGGCCATCGAGCGGGACCCGGGGTACGCGCTCGCATGGGTGGGGCTGAGCGACGCCCTGGGGCTTCTCGTGAGCTACGGTCACGACGAGCCCGCGCATGGGCTCCCGCGCGCGGAGGAGGCGGTGCGGCGGGCCCTCGAGCTGGCCCCGGATTCCGCTGAAGCCCACGCATCTCTGGGGTTGCTCCACTACCTGCGGCGCCGGGGTCCGGAGACGCTGCGCACGATCGAGCGCGCGATCGAGCTTCGCCCCGGATACGCGGAGGCCCACAACTGGCTGGCGTATGTCCGCCTCCTTGTGGGTCGTCCAGAGGAGGCCCCCGAGCCCGCGGAGCGCTCGGTGGAGCTGGATCCGCTGTCGGCGGAGGCCGCCAGCAACCTGTCGCTCTCGCTGCTGGCCGTCGGACGGCCCGAGCGTGCGCTCGTCGAGGCACGGCGGACCCGCGAGCTCGAGCCGGCGTGGTCGCACGGCGCCTTCTGCGAGGGGCTGGCCTGTCACGCCCTCGGACGATTCGCGGAGGCGATCGCGCTCCTGCGGGACCTGTCGGTCCCGTGGGCCGACCCGGGCCCACGTGTCACGCTCGCGCTGGCCCACGCGGCCTCGGGAGACGTCACCGAGGCGCGGGAGATCCTGGCTTCGTTCGACCCCACGCGGGAGGCGTTCGGCGCGGGCGTCGTCCACGCGGCGTTGGGCGAGCGGGACGCCGCGTTCGAGGCGTTCGAGCGCGTGGACGAGTGGGGCGACTGGCCGAGCCTCGCCATCCACGGCCTGTACCCCGAGGTGTGGAGTCGGCTCGAGGACGACCCGCGCCATCCCGAGCTGCTCCGCGTCGTGGACCGCGCCTGGGGGATGGCTCCCGACCCCGTGGCGTGAGGAGTCTTCACGACTGCCCTGGACCTCCCACTGGGTGACGGGATCCCGCCCCGTTTGCACCCGCCTTCGAAGGCTCTATCCTGTCGACATGGAACGGACCGGCCGCCGCCCTTGAGCGAGCGGCCGAGGCGATTCTCGGCAAGCGGCCGGACGAGCGGGTGACCGACGCCCTCGAGCCGGCCGGTGGCCACCTCGTGACAATCATCGCCTCGGTCGATCCGGACGTTTGACCCCGCTCGAGCGCGCGCACCGCATCCAGGAGGGAGCGCCGCGAACGAACGCGCAGACGACCTTCTACAACCGACGTTGGTGAGCCCGATCGTCGTCCCCATCATCGTCGCCTTGCTGCTGGTGAGCTTCTTCCGCCGCCACCGCTGAACGGCTCCCCGGTCAGCGGTCGATGGGCAGGGCGCTGGGCACGCGCTCCGGAATCACCCATGCGAGGTCGTGCGCCCGGGGGTCGGTCAGCGCACCCATGAACGCCGTGACCTCGCGCACGAACTCGGCATCGAACGCGGCGGCCAGGATGAAGGGCGATCGGGTGTCGATGACCGCATCCACGTTGTCCACGAGGGTCCCTCGAAGGAGGGGCTCGGGGATGTCCGTATCCGAGTAGGCGCGCAGCTTCTCGTCGTTGCGACTGTAGTGGTCGATGAAGGCGTCGAGGGCGGCGAATTGCCCGGCGTGCCCGTACGGTCCGCTCAGCTCGACGTTGCGCAGCGGCGACGTTCGGAATCGATAGCGGTCGGTCGGATGGCCGGTGACGTTCATGCGCCCGAAGTCGTCGCGGCCCGACGCGCCGTTCCCCGCCCCCGGCCCGAACTGGGCGAGCGCGACGTTGTGGAACTGGTCATCCGAGAACAGCGGGCCGATGTGGCACGTGGAGCAGGGCGCGCTCATGAAATCGAGCGCTCCGCGGAGCTCCTCTTCGGTGAGGGCGGCGCGATCGCCCTTCAGGAAGCGGTCCCAGGGCGCATCGTCGAAGGTGAACGCGTCGATGAGGAAGCCTCCGATCGCGTTCGCGGCGTGCGCGAAGCTCATCTCCTCGAACGACCTGCCCGGATACGCCGCCTCGAAGAGCCGCCGGTACTCGGGGATTCCGCCGAGCCGTCTCATCAGACTCGCCCACACGCTCCGGAAGTCGCCGTCCGGGATGTCGGCGAGCTCGTTCGTCCCCTGGGCGCCCCGCATCTCGAGCCGGTCGACGACCGGGAACAGGGCCAGCGCCGACGCCGGACCGAACGCGAGCACGCGCTCCATGTCTCGCGTCAGGTCGTCGGACGCCGGCGTCCGGAGCCTCCCTCTCTCCATCTCGACCCGGCCGTCGAGGAACAGGTGGTCGAGGAGAAACAGGTTGAACAGCGGCGGAGCGTTACGGGCGATGAACGTCCCTTCCGGGTGTGCCCGATCGGGTCCGAGTCCGGTGGCGCCCTGACCGATGGCCAGGCTCCGCGCGTCCCCGAGCCCCAGCGACGGCAGGTGACAGGTCATGCACGAGATGTCGCGGTTCCCGCTCAGGATCTTGTCGAAGGCCAGCATGCGACCCAGCTCGGAGAGCTCGGGGCGGATCCGCGGCGGCTGCCGCATGGGTCCGATCCCGCGCCGGGCGGCGAGCCCTCGTGCCTCGGCCGCCATCCCTCCACCGTGACGCGCGGCCGACGGCGACGCTTCGTCGGGCGCGGCGACGGGGCCCTCCGTGCAACCTGCGAGCAGCGCGAGCGAGGCGGCGAGGGACGCCACCCTCGTCAGGTGGCGTCCGCTCGCTCGCTCGCATCCGGTTGCCACGGGTCAGGGGCTCAGGAGCTCGGTGCACAGCCCGACGCCCGGGCTGTAGTTCTCGAAGGTGCCATCCGAGTTGTGACCCCACAGATAGATGTGGCGCACCCACCCCCCGAACGTGTCGGACCACCCGAACGGCTCACCGAAGAACTCGGGCGGGTTCGGATCGGTCCACAGGTTACCGGGCACGAAGTAGTCGAATGCGACGAGGCGCGCGGCACCGAGCCGCTCGCTCTTCGGCAGCTCCCCGTCCCGCTCGTGCGGCGCGTAGACGAGGAACTCCGGCTGGTCGATGTCGATCACGCCGTCGCCCACGATGTCCATGTCGCCGCGGGTGACGTGATATCCCATCCCCCGGGCCTCCGACGGCGCGAGCCCCTCGATCGTCTCGTCGATGCACCCGATGTTGGCCGTGTAGCCGGCCTCGGCGGCCTTGTCGAGGTCGTGGAACGCCGCTGACCAGGCGCGCAGCTCCGCGATCTTCTTCTGGACCTCGGGCGCCGCGTTCGCGGCAAGCAGTGGATCGGCGTGGGCCGCGACGTCGGTGACGCCGGCCGGATCGTCGGCGCAGGCCCCGAGGGCGAGCACGAAGGCGACGGCGGCGCTCGCCAGTATCGCGAGCGTCCGCGGGGATGGGGGGCGTTCGAGCATGATGTTACCTCCGTTCGTCAGGCGGCCTCGGGTGAAACACGTCCTGCCACTCACGGGGCCTGGCCGGGGTCGGCAGGGGCGCCGGGACAGGGTCGGCTCCACCTCTTACGCGTAAAAAGGGGGACAAATGCCTCACGCGGAGGTGGGCTGGACGGTCTCGAAGGGATTGGGGGTAGGAACCTCGTCGGGAGCCGGGGAACCGCATTATCCGCCGTCCGGCGCCCCCGTATCGTCGCGGCCCAGCGTGCGATGCATGCGCGCCTCCTCCGGTCGACCCCATGCGGAATAGAGATCTGCCAGCTCGCGGTGGAGCCGTCGCACGTCGGGGTGGCGGGACGATCGCTGTTGACCAAAGATCTCCAGGCCCCGCAGGTAGTGCGACTCCGCCTGTCGCCGATCGCCCACGCGGGCCTCGAGCCGCCCGAGCATGCCATGGACCAGGCCGACCGCGCTGTGCCTCTCCCCGCGGATCGCGATCCAGATACGGAGCGCCCGGTCCAGGAGCGATCGCGCCTCCTCGTACTGCGCCCGATCGATCAGGATCTCCGCCAGACTCAGCATGTGGCCGGCGGTGGTCCAGTGCTCCGACCCGAGGAGTCGATCCAACATTCGCAGGGACTCCCGCTGAAGCCGCTCGGCCTCGTCGAGCCGACCCTGCTGCTGGAGCTCGTGCGCGAGCGCCGCGAGGCCGACGGCCGCGTCCCTGCTCTCCCGACCGAACGCGGCCCGGCGAACCTCGAGCGTCTCCCGGTAGAGGCGCTCGGCGGCCGCGTGGTCACCGCGCTCGGACAACAGGGCGGCCAGGTTCCCCTGTGGCTGGATGAGGCTGGAGTGCCGCTCACCGAGGGCGCTACGCAAGCCGGCGATGGCCTCCCGGTAGAGCGCCTCCGCCTGCCCGGGATCGTCGAGCTGCCTGAACATGAGGTCCGCCAGGAAGACCTGACTCCGCGCCACGGAGGGGTGCTGCGGACCCAGGGCGTCGCGATAGACTCGGATGGCCTCCCGGTAGAACGTCTCCGCCGAAGCGGCCAATCCGCGGCTGCGCCGAACCCGTCCGAGGTCCATCAGGCTTGAGGCTACGAGGGGATGAGCCGAGCCCAGGGCAGCCCGACGGATCTCCAACGCGCGGCGGTAGAGCTCCTCCCGCTCGAGGAAGCCGTCCCGGGGGAGCCGGGTCGCGAGCATGGTCAGCGTCTCGGCGACGTCCAGGTGGTCGGGCCCCAGCCGCTCGATCTGGATGGCGAGCGCCTCGCGATGCCGCTCCTCGGCCTCACGGTAGCGGCCCTGTGCCTTGCGAAGCAGGGCCAGGCTGTTGAGGCTCGACGCCAATCCGACGCCCTGGTCGCCCACGCTGTGGCGCGCAGCGAGCGCCCTGTCGGACAGCGACTCGGCGACCGCCAGCTGTCCCGTGCTCGCGTTGATCCTGACCAGCATGTCGAGCAGGTCCGCCTGGACGATCGGTTGGTCCGCCAGCGAGTCCACCTGGCTTCTTCCCAGCGCGATCAACGTCCTGACCGTGGCGGAGTCGGCCCTACTCCGGCCTCAAGCCACACACGGGGCCCAGCTCCCGCGGATCCCCCCCTTCGAACAGGTTCCGGAGGGCATCCGTGACGCCCCGGGCTCGAGCGCTCGCCGCGCTCGCCTGGGATCTTGCCGCCGCCGCGAACTCGCGCTCGCGATGCGCCATCCGTGCCTGCCGGACGGTCGAGATCGCCCCCACCATCAACACCAGCGACGCGACCGACGTCGCCATCGCCCCGATCGGGTGGCGGTGCAGGAATTTCCGGACCCGGTAAACGCGGCCCGCTGCTCGTGCCTCCACCGGGAGACCCTGCACGTAGCGCTCCATGTCCCGGGCGAACGAGGCCACCGACGCGTACCGCTCGGCCGGGTCGGTTCGCAGACTCATGAGCACGATGGCGGCCAGATCTCTGCTGAGACGGGTGTCGTTCGCCCCGGCCCGGGTGCCTCGTCTCGCCGCGGCTCGAATCGCCGCCTGGGCCGCGCCCCGAGGACGGCTCGACGAACGGCGGCCCGTGAGCATCTCGTACAGCACCGCCCCCAGGGCCCACACATCGGTGCGAGCGTCGATCTCCTCACCCTTCGCCTGTTCAGGAGACATGTAGGCGGGCGTGCCGGCTCGGTCACGCTCGCCGTCCGGCGTAGGGTCGCCGATCTTGACGATGCCGAAGTCGAGGATCTTGAGCGTCCCGTCATCCGTCACCATCAGATTGGCCGGCTTGATGTCGCGGTGAACGAGACCCGCCGCATGGGCCGCCTCGAGCCCGCACGCCGCCTGCCGCACAAGCGCGAGCGCCCTTTCGGGTGGCAGCGGCCCCTCGGCGAGCAGCTCGCGGACGGTGTGGCCGGAGTAGAGGGGCATGGCGATGTACGGCTCGCCTTCCGGCGTCTCACCCACCTCCCAGATCGCGCAGACGTTCGGGTGATCGAGCGCCGCCGCCGCCCTCGCCTCGCGCAGAAACCGGGCCTTGTACGACGGGTCCACTCCCAGGTGAGGCGGCAGGAACTTGAGCGCCGCCTGTCGGGACAGCCGCGGATCGTGCGCCTCGTACAGCATTCCCATCCCACCCGCACCCACGAACGAGACGATACGGTAACCCGACACCGTGCGTCCGATGAGTCCCAGCGGATCGGTCGACAACGGACCACTGGCGCGGTGAAAGGCATCGCGGGCGAGCGCGTCTGGTGGAACCGGTCGAGCCATCGCCGCGTCCAGCGGGCCGAGGAGTTCATCGCACCGGTCGTGCGCCGTCAGGAGGCGCCGCAGGGTGGTCCCGAGGTCGGGATCGTCCTCGGAGACCTGGGTCAGACGCGCGGCGCGAGACGCCTCATCCAGATCGACGAGCTCGTGGAACAGGGCCTCGATCGTACCCCAGGGCTCGCCGGTCACGCGTCAGCGCCCGAGCTGTGGATTCAGCTCGCAGGCGAGCCACGCTCGCGCAAGCTTGAGGTCGCGGGCGACCGTGGCCCTCGAGATCCCGAGCGCGGCGGCACACTCCTCGAGCTTGAGCCCCCCGAAATAGCGCTGCTCCAGGAGCCGGCTCTGGCGGGGGCTCACCGACTCGAGTCGCGTCAGCGCCTCGTGCAGGTCCTCGATCGCCTCGGCATGGTCGTCCGTCATCGCGAGCGCGCCCTCGTCGAGCTCGACACGGACGCGATCTCCGCCCCGCTTCTTTGCATTCCTTCGCCGGGCGTAGTCGACGAGGATGTTGCGCATGACGCGCGATGCGGCCGCCAGGAAGTGGGCCCGGTCGTTCCAGCTCGCACGTTCGCCGTCCACGAGGGCCAGATACGCCTCGTGCACGAGTGCGGTGGTGGTCAGAGTGTGGTCCCGCCGTTCGCCACCGAGCCGGGCATGGGCCATCCGCCGGAGCGGATCGTAGAGCGCACGCACCACGGCATCGAGGCCGTCGCGATCGGTCCCGTCCACGCCGCGCAGGAGCGTGGTAATGTCAGCGCCGGTACGGACTTCCATGGCCGCCCAGGCCCAGCTGGAGGAGCGCAATCCACGCGGTCCGGGATTCCCGTCGTCCGCGCGCTGCACGAACACGGAAGAAAGATGCCATATTCCGGGAGTGAGGGAAAACGGACGCACCAGCATGGCTTCGAGCCGCCGTCCGGGCGAGAGGCTCTCGCCGGAGAGCAACAGCTCCGACCGAACGTCGCTCCGCGACTATCTCTCTGGCAGGCTGCGGCGCAGGTAGTCGGTCACATCGGTGACGAACCGATGGATCGACGCCTCGGCGATCCGGTGCCCCACGACCGCGTCGATCGCGCTCCCGAGCGGTCCGAGGGGAGGCGTGTAGGTGCCGTCGAAGTCGAGCTGCGTCTCGCGATCGGTGAGCGGGTAGACAGCCAGCTCGCCGTTCATCTCGGGGAACAGCCGCGCGTGCTTGACCGCCTTCCATTCGAGGCTCACGCGCGTCGTGCTCCCCGATGGCCGTATCCCGCCGCGCTCCTCGATCCTCCCGACCGTGATGTCGATCTCGGCCCCGATCTCGATCCCGGCCAGCTCGACGTGAAGCGCGGAAGCCACGTCGTACGCCCGCGAGGCCGCGGCGCGGGTGGCGTTCCGGAAGATCTCCTCGGCGCCGTCCAGGAGCGCATCCCGGACCTGGGGGTAGGGACGGTTCACGTAGTCGAAGGTCCGGAACTGTCGGCTCTTGGCCATGATGTCGCTCCGCGGGTTTCCGGCTCACCGGAAAGGCGGCCGTTGAAACGACCGACCGCGCGCGGTGGCGCGCCGGACCAGCCGGCACACGCGGCCACGCCGTCAGTATGACCCTGTTCTCCGACCTTGGGCAACGCCTTCCCATCCCCCCCGACGCGGGGCGCGCGCCGTCCGCCGTTCGACCTCGGCCGGATCGCGCGAGGCGCCTTTGACAGCCCTCCGCGAGCGGAATAGCCTGTCCGTCATCCGGAACCCGCGTCATTCGAGGCGCCGATTCCGGAGACGGGAACAGGAGCCTCACATGCCGCCAACCGAGGTCCTCGCGCGTCGTGGATTCGGACACACGCAGCGCAAGGACGCGTGGTGGGTCCAGCCCCTGGTCGTCTTCCTCGGGCTGGGGACGTTCGTCGTGTACTCGACGTGGGCGGCGCTCCAG
>CAZCLY010000027.1:0-1413 GCA_964499635.1 uncultured Gemmatimonadota bacterium
TCGCTGATCGAGGTCGACAGGGACGCCTGCGAATGGGCCAGCACAGGCTTTCCAGGGTCGCGGTAGCGGGTGACGCGTTCGGTTCGGTTCGGAGACCCCCCTCATCAACCGGGGTTCGACCGCACTGAGCGGTCTTCCGGACCACGGAGCCTCGCCCAGATTGACCACAGATCATAATCCGCTTATGATGTATCGCATGGATGATGCGGTGCGTCAATATCTTTCGACGATCGGCCGCCGGGGAGGCAGGAAGAGCCGGCGCACGCTGGATCCCGAGACGGCGCGCGACATGGTGCGGGTCCGCGAGGCCCGTCGCGCGTACCGGCGTTTCCATGCGCTCTGCTTCTGGTCGTATCGGAAGGACCTCGAGATTTCACTGGACGATGTCGCGTGGGTGGCGGAGACCCTCATGAAGCACGGCAACCGCGAGGCGTGGCGGATCGGCAGGAAGCTGTGCCGCTGACAGAGTTCCAGCGCACGCTTCTCGCCCTTCTCGCGGGCACGCGATCGCCCGACTGCTACCTGGCGGGCGGGGCCGCGCTCCACTTCTCCCCCGACTCGACCCGGTACAGCCACGACCTCGACTTCTTCCACGACTCCTCCGAACGGGTGGCCGAAGCGTTTGCGGAGGATTCGCGGATCCTCGAAGCCGAGGGCTACGACGTCCGCGTCGTGATCAGCCAGCCCGGGTTCATCCGAGCGACGGTGACGAAGGCCACGGAAGCGACCAGGGTCGACTGGGCCCACGAGACAGCGTGGCGGTTCATGCCTCTCGTTCGCGACGAGCTGGGCGGCTACCTGCTGCACGACGTCGATCTGGCCACCAACAAGACCCTCGCCCTGGCCGGCCGCGAGGAGCCGCGCGACTTCGTCGACATCCTCTACGTGCACGAGCGCGTCCTGGCCCTCGGCGGGCTGGTGTGGGCCGCGGTCGGGAAGGACCCGGGGTTCACGCCGCTCTCGCTGCTCGAGCTCCTCGAGCGCCGGGGCCACTACCGACCCGAGGACATGGCGCGACTCGACCTCATCGCGCCCTTCGACCTGGTGGCGAGCAAGCGGGTATGGCTCGAAGCGCTGGAGGACGCCGACGCGTTCGTGCGCTCGCGGCCCACCGAAGAGACGGGGTGCCTCTACTGGTCGGCCGAGCGAGAGCGGTTCGTGATCCCCGAGCCCGGCCGGGAGCTCTCGGATCAGGGCATCTCGGTTCATTTCGGCGCGCCGGGTGGCGTGATTCCGACCCTCGTCGCTTGACGGGAGGCGCCGCGCCGTGTGGAGAAAGGCGGTCGCGCCATCGCGGCGGGCCCGCTCAGCGGTGCTGACTGGAGACCGCCGGGGTGGTCGCGGTAGACCTCGTCGAGCCTGGCGGTGATGACCTTGTCGCGGTGCCGCGCCACGAATTCCTCGACGTCGCGG
>CAZCLY010000027.1:1513-17392 GCA_964499635.1 uncultured Gemmatimonadota bacterium
CCTGGCGGTGATGACCTTGTCGCGGTGCCGCGCCACGAATTCCTCGACGTCGCGGTCATGTTGGGGGAGGTCGATTCGCGATCGGTGATCGTGGGGGTCCCCCTGCCGGGCGCACGCGTCGTGGTGCTCTGGTCCGGGGAGTCCCGCGAGACACGGTCAGGGCCCGGCGGCGGGTTCGCGTTCTGCGAGCTCCCGGACGGCGCCGAGCTCGACCGCCAGGAGGTACGCGTGCACGCCTTGAGGCATGGGCCGGGCGAGCCGAAGCCCCCGCTGGCCGGTTGCCGTTGATGGATCACTCGTCGCCGGCCGTGGAGCGCGGGTTCCTCACCGCTGTCCTGTCCGCATCCATCACGGCATGCGGCGGGGCGCATGTGGACGAGCGACTCCACACGGAATCCACGGAACTCGGCGACACGACCGTCGTGACGACAACCGGCGAACCCGACCGCGTCTCTCTCGACAGCGTGCAAGTGATCTGGCGGAGTCCGGAGCTGGAGAGCCCGGGCGCGCTGCTGCCGCTGGGGGATCGGCTGATCGTCGGCGACCGCGCGCGGGTCCACATCCTCACCCGCGGGGGTGAGCACATCCGCACGGTCGGTCGCGAAGGAGAGGGTCCCGACGAGTTTCTCTCGATCGTGGCGCTCGGGCGTCTCGGACCCGACACGGTGGCCGTTCTGGACAACCGGAATCAGCGCATGTCGTTTCTCACGCCGGAAGGGATCCGCTCGGATCGGTGCGGATCACTCCGGCCCCTCCCTACGTGAATCCGCGGGTCCGGATCACGGGGCCCGCCGGGTACCGACGATATCTGAGCGACACGCCGCTCGTCCCCTTCCGCGGCGGTGTGCTCTCCCTGTGGAGGGAGAACTCGCGAGCGGCGCGACCGACTCGCTTGGCCCTCGTGTGGCGCGACCTGGAGGCCGATACGGTCACGGTTCTCGAAGCCTGGGACGGTGAGCGGCTGGTGAGGATGGGGGACTTCGTGGCGGCCGATCCGCTGTTCGGGCCGCGGGTGATCGCGACCCTCGACGCACAGGGGACCGTCGCGGTCGGGTACGGCACGGAGTACTGCATCGATATCCATGCGGTCGGCCAGCGGAGGCCACGGAGAGTCTGCCGGAACCGGGAGCCGGCGCCGGTGGGAGCGGGCATTCGCGACCCGGATCTGTCTCCCATCGAGAACGAGGCACGACGGGAGGCGTACGCGGCGGTCGTCAGGGAGCAGCCGATCGCCGAGCACCTGCCCTACTACGACCGGTTGCTGTTCGATGAGGGTGGTCGTCTGTGGGTCCGCACGCTCGGGCCGGAGCTCTCGGAGATCCACCCGTACGTGCTGCGCGCCCACCCCGAGCTCGGGCCGGCGCACCGCGCCTGGGACGTGTTCGCCCCGGCCGGACAGCTCATCGTCACCCTGGAGATCCCGTCGACTTTCGAACCGGAGGCGATCACTTCGGACGCGATCTACGGCTTCGTCGAGCTGTCGACGGGCGAGATCGCGATCGGCGCCCTCGCGGTCCCGTTCCGACCGGACCCGACGAGGCCTGCGGGAAGCGGGCTCGTGAGCGACGCCCGGGATGATCGCCGGTTGATGGAGACGGGGTAGATTACGGGAGTACCGAACGACCTCGAGAGGGACCGAGATGAGCCTCGAGACGACCCGCAGGATACTGTACCCGGAGCTGCCGCCCGACCCCGGCCGGCCGCTGACCGCGGAGGAGTTCGCCGCCCTCCCCGAGGACGGCTGGCGGACGGAGCTGGTGGATGGGCTCCTCGTGCGCGAGCCACCCGCGGGGGGCGGCCACGGGCACCTGGGGAACCAGCTGGGCTTCCACCTCACCGCATTCGTGAGAGAGCGCGAATCGGGGTACGTGTTCGGGGCGGACACCGGGTTCATCCTCCGCCGGTCGCCCGACACGGTACGCGCGCCGGATGTGGCCTTCGTCGCGGGAGACCGGTTCGAGGCGGGGCTCCCCCGCGGCTACGTCCCGTTCGCCCCCGATCTCGCGGTGGAGGTCGTGTCGCCGTCCAACACGGCGTCGGAGCTCCAGGCGAAGGTGCTCGACTACCTGACGGCGGGGACGCGCCTCGTGTGGGTGATCGACCCGTCGCGGGAGACGGTCACGGTCTACCGGTCGCGCGAGGACATCCGGATCCTCGGCCGGGACGACGTCCTCGACGGCGGCGACGTCCTGCCGGGGTTCGATCTCCCGATCGCCGAGCTGTTCGACGCCTAACCCGACCCGCGCGATTCACGTGAAACGCGATTCATGTGAAACGTCGCCGGTAGCCGCCTACTCGCTGCGCAGCGCGACGGCGGGATCCAGCCGCCGCGCCCGCCGTCCGGGGCCCCACGCGGCGAGGATCGCCCCGGCGGTGAGCGTGCCCGCGACGGCGACCAGGGTCAGGGGATCCGTCCGGGCCACGCCCCACAGGAGCCCCTCGACCCACCGGGTCACGGCGAACGACAGGACGAGGCCGAGCAGGCCGCCCGCCACCGCCAGCCGGCCGGCCCGGCCGAGCACCTGCCGCATGATGAGCCGGTCCGTCGCCCCGAGCGCCTTGCGGATCCCGAACTCCCTCGTCCGCGCCGCGACCGCGCGGCCGGTCACGCCGTAGATGCCCATGACCGCGAACAGGGTGGCGAGGGCCGCGAACAGGATCGCGAGCCGCGCCCGGTACGTCTCCTCGGCGAGCTCGGCGGCCGCGAGCTGGGTCATGGGCTGGAGCCCGACGATCGCGGCGCCCGGCTCGACCTGCCGGATCCGGGCCCGTACGGCGGTCAGCACCCGGATGGGGCTCTCCGTCCGCACCATGAACGACCCGCCGAGCTGTCCGGCCTGGACGCGCGGCACGTAGAACGCCCATTCGGTCGTCTCGCGCAGCTGCTCGTCGCGCTGATCGGCGGCGACGCCGACGACGGTGGTCTCGCGGCCCCAGTACACGACGGTCTTCCCGACCGCGGACTCGGCGGGCCACACGTGCCGGGCGAGACCTTCGGAGATGATCATGCGGCCGGGTGCGTCGGCGCGGTCGTCCTGCATGTCGAACGCGCGCCCCTCGACGATCGGGATCCCGCCCACCTCGAAGAAGTCGCCGGAGACGAACCGGCGCTCGGCCACGATGGCGTCGTCGCTCTGGTAGCCCTCGAACTCGAGGCCGTTGTTCGCGCGGGAGGCGCTCAGTGGCAGCACGGAGGTGAGCGCGACGCCCCGCACCCCCGGGAGCGTCTCGATCTCCCGCGCGAGGTCCCCCAGCCGGTCACGGACCGGAGTGGCATCGCCGGTCGCCGGATCCAGGCCGCCGGGGTCTTCCGTCCCCCCTTCCGAGGGGAGCGACACGTCGAAGCTCGCGAGCTCGCGGATCGCGAACCCGGGGTCGGCGCCGCCGAGCGCCGTGACGGTCCGGGCCAGCAGCCCGCCACCCACGAGGAGCACGGTGGCCATCGCGATCTCCGCCACGACGACCCCCCCCTGGAGCCGCGCGCGCCCGGCGGCCATGTCGCGCGACCTGGCCATGCTGGCCTGCCGGCGGGAGGGGCGCATGCCGAGCGCGGGGATGATCCCGGCGAACAGCCCGGCGAGCATCGAGATGCCCACCGAAACGAGGAGCGCCATCCCATCCAGCCGTACCTCGTCGATGCGCGGCAGGCCGGGGGGCGCGATCAGCTCGAGGCCCCGGAGCGCGACGGCCGAGAGCAGAATGCCCAGAATCGCGCTGCTCCCCGCGAGCACGAGCGTCTCGGTGAGGATCTGCCGGAAGAGCTGCAAGCGGCCGGCGCCGAGGGCCACGCGCACCATGAGCTCGTCCTGCCGGTCGAGCAGGCGGCCGACCAGGAGGGCGGCCACGTTGGCGCTCGCGATGAGGAGCAGGATGAAGGCGGCCGCCGCGAGCATGACGAGCGGCGTGCGCACGTGGCGCACGATCTCGGCCTGCCGCGGCTGCACGTTCGCCCCGTGCGGCGAGTGGTTGGGCGGCACGTTCGCCAGCGTGATCGCGCTCAGCACCTGGGAGGCTCGCTCGGGCGTCACGCCCGGCGCCAGCCGGCCGATCGCGCTGGTCCGGTGATCGCCCCGGTTCTCCCAGGGCTGGAGCAGCGTCCAGGCGTCGGGCACGGCGTTGCTGATCCGGGTCCCGGCGGGCACGACGCCGATGATCTCGAGCGTCCGGTCGCCGAGTCGCATTGTCTTCCCGACGACGTCGGGAGCGCCGGCGAAGCGGGAGCGCCAGAAGCTCTCGCCGAGCACGGCGGCGTTCGGGTGCTCGGTGCCGTCCTCGGCCACGAACACGCGCCCCAGCCGCGGCACGACGCGCATGATCCGGCCGAGGAGATCCGGCGTGGTGGTCCCGACGGTGATCCGCTCCGGCGGGCCCTCGGGCGGCCGCAGGGTGCCGCCCCCCGTATAGGCCATCGCGAACCCGTCCAGGACGTCGGGATTCGCGCGCCAGATGTCCTCGAGCTCCGGGTAGGAGAAGCTCCCGCGCTCGGCGAATCCGTCGAAGCCGGGGCTGGTCAGCAACTCCGGGTGGGTCTGGTAGACGTTCACGACGCGGTCGGGCTCGGGGTAGGGCAGCGGCCGGAGGAGGACGGCGTTCACGATCGAGAACATCGCGGTGCAGGCCGCGATCCCGAGACCGAAGGTGAGCATGGCGATCGCGCTCGTGCTCCGGTTCCGGACCAGCGAGCGGAGGGCGAACCTCAAATCGCGCGACAGGAAGTCCATGATCGTCTTCCGTGGCTCGGATTCGTAGCCGCCGGGGGCGGTGACTCGCTCAAGGGGACGCTTCCTGGAGGGAATTTCGTTGCATGGTCCGTTGATCTCCATGCGTTGACAAGCTACATGCGTTACACATATATGTGTTGCGCAGGCATGGGAACCTGGCCCGTCTCGATCCCCGGCGAGGACCCGTAGTCTCGCCGTCATACTGGAGCGCGTCATGGGCATGGACCGACCCCGATCTCCCGAGTCCCTCCTCCCGCTCAGACCGGTGGAGTTCCAGGTGCTTCTCTCCCTGGCCTCCGGGGAGCGGCACGGCTACGGCATCCTCCAGGACGCCGAGGAGCGGGGCGAGCGCATCGATGTGGGGACGCTGTACCGCGCGCTGGCGCGAATGGCGGACCGGGGGTGGATCGAGCCGGCGGCGACCGAGGCGGACGACGAGCGCCGCAACAACTACCGGCTCACCGCCTATGGGCTCCGGATCGCGCGCGCCGAGGCGGGACGGCTGGCGGCGCTCACGCGGGCGGCGCGGCTCGGCGGCCTGCTGCCGGAGGCGGCGTCATGAGCGCGGGCCCGGCGACCGCGACACCGGGGGACGACATGACGGCCTCGCGCCGCTGGTTCCGGCTCCTGCTGCGGCTCTATCCGGCGGACTTCCGCGACGAGATGGGGGATGCGCTGGTCGACACGTACGTCGCCCGCGCGCGGGAGGCTTGCGACGCGGGCGGGTGGGCCCTCGCCGGCGTGTGGCTCCGCGCGCTCGTCGACTCGGTGCGGAACGGGGTCGGCGAGCGGGCGAGCCCGGCGGTGGCCTGGCGGCGGAGCCGTGGGTGGGGTCGCGACGCGCAGCTCGTCGTCCGGCGGCTCGCGCGGGCGCCGCTGTTCACGCTCGCCATCCTCGGGACGCTCACAGTGGGCCTGGGGGCGTTCACGGTGGTGTACACGGTCGTCCACCAGGTGCTCATCGCGCCGCTCGCGTACGACCACCCCGACGACCTCTACTACGTATGGCGCGACTACCGGGCGTTCTTCGATCTCGACCGCGGCTGGATGGCGGGGACGGACGTGGTCGAGCTCCAGAAGGCCGGCGGCGTCATCGAGGACGCCGTGGCGCTCCGGGCCGGGAGCTACACGCTGACGGGCGATACCGACGAGCGGCCGTCCGAGATCGACGTCATGCTGACCACGCCGAACCTGTTCGACGTGCTAGGCGTCCACCCGGCGCTCGGGCGCGGGTTCGCGCCCGACGACGGCGGCGAGGGCGCGGGGCGGGTGATCGTCCTCACGCATCCGTTGTGGAGCCGGCTCGGCGGCGGAGAGTCGATCCTCGGACGCGACCTGCGTCTCGACGGGCAGCCGTTCACCGTGATCGGGGTCCTCGCGAAGGACTTCGACTTCGTGCGCCACTCGAGCCTCGGGGCTCCGTCGGGGGCGGAGGCGTACATCCCGTTCGACTACGACCTGTCCACCACGAGCCCCGGATCGGGCTCCTTCGCCGGGCTCATCCGCGCCCGCGAGGGGACGCCGCCGGAGGTGGTGGCCAGCGCGGTGGACGCGGTGGGGCGGGCCGTGGACGAGCGCGACTTCGGCACCCGCGGGCTCGAGTTCTATCCGGTCGCGCTCGAGTCCGATCTGGTCGCGCGGGTGCGACCGGCGCTCATCGTGGTCGGGCTCGCCGGCGTGTTCCTCGTCCTCGTGCTGCTGGTGAACCTGGCATCGATCCTCCTCGTGCGGGCGGTCGAGCGCGAGAACGAGCTCGCCGTGTCGCGCGCGCTGGGCGCGAGCGGCATGGCGCTCATGCGCGCGACCATGCTCGAGGGAGCCGTGCTCGGCGTGGCCGGAGGGGCCGCCGGGGCGCTCGTCGCCATCTGGGCCACGCAGGCGTTCGTGTCGCTCGCGCCGCCCGATCTCCCGCGGCTCGCCGGGATCGCGGTCGACTGGCCGATCGGCCTCACCGTGGTCGGCGTGGGGCTCCTCCTCGGGCTCCTGGCCGCCTCGATCCCGGCGGTGTGGGCCACGCGCGCACGGCTCTCCACGCTCCTGAGCGCCTCGGCGGTGCGTGGGGGCGGGGGGCACGGCCGGGCCCGACGCGGGATGGTGGTCGTCCAGGTCGCGCTGTCGCTCGTCCTGCTGAGCGCGGGCGGGCTCGTGGTGCGGAGCTTCGCCGAGCTCCTGCGCTCGGCCCCGGGGTTCGACACGGCCGGGGTCCTCACCCTGCGCGTACCGATCGCCGACGCCGCCACGATGGCCGAGGCCGAGCCGCGGCAGGAGGCGATCCAGCGCGAGCTGGCGCGCATCCCGGGGGTGACCGCCGTCGGCGCCGTGTCGGGGCTCCCGTTGTCGGGCGGCGCCGACCAGACCACCATCGACGTCCCCGGCGCGCCGGGGAACACGGGCGACCGGGACGCCGACCACCCGCTGGTCGACTACGTCCAGATCCGGCCGGGCTACTTCGAGGCCATGGGGATCCGCATCCTGGAGGGCCGCACGCTCGAGCCCGCCGCGCCCGAGGGCCGGTCGGAGGCGCTAATCGACCAGCAGGTCGCGCGACAGTTCTTCCCGGAGTCGAGCCCGCTCGGCGCCCGGATCGTGCTGAACGGAGACTCGATGGAGGTGATCGGTGTCGTCCAGCACGCGCGCATGTACGACGTCCACCAGGACGGTCGCCCGCAGGTCTACCTGCGGAACGGAAGCGAATTCGGATACGCGTCGCTCTCCTACGCCATCCGCACCACGCGCGATCCCGCGAGCCTCGCGCCCGAGGTGCGCGCCGCGGTGGCCTCGGTGGATCCGCGGCTCCCCGTCTCCGACGTGCGGACGATGGAGGACATCGTGTCCGCCTCGCTGTCGCAGCAGCGCGTGAGCGCCGTGCTGATCGCCGCGTTCTCGCTCGGCGCGCTCCTCCTCGCAGCCATGGGCATGTTCGGCGTCGTGTCCGGATCCGTAACGCGACGCCGCCACGAGCTCGCGCTCCGCCTCGCGCTGGGCGCCGACCACGTCCGTGTGCTGCGTCACGTGCTCGGCGAGGGTGTGGGGCTCGTGGCCCTCGGTCTCCTGATCGGTGCGCCCGGCGTCTACTTCGGGGGCCGGGTGATCCGGAGTATCCTGGTGGACCTGTCGCCCTGGGATCCGCTCACCCTCGGGGCGGTGGCCCTCGGTCTGTGCTTCGTCGCGCTGCTCGCCTGCTGGCTGCCGGCGCGGCGGGTGACGGGGATCGAGCCGGCGAGGGTGCTACGCGAGGGATAGCGAGACGGGGGCGACGAACCCGGTGGCCCCGATCCCCCGGCCGACGGAACCGCTGCCAGAACACGCGCTGCCAGCCGGCCATGCTCCTCCGCCGCATGCGCCAGTAGATCGTGAAGCCCGACAGGGTGAGCCACCCGAGCGCGAGTCCGCAGCCCATCGCCACCCACAGACCGCCGTCCCCGAACGCCTCGCCGCTGTGGATGCGGTGGATGAGCGGCTTGTCCACGTAGGACGCCACCTCGATGACTTCGCCGGTGCGCGCGTCGACCTCCACGCGCCGGTCCTCGCCTCCGGCGGGCCGAGCCTCAGTCCTCAGCGGGTTCAGACGACCACCGGTCGGCGTCGACACGTCCGATGAGCGGAGTGGCCGTGGCGATCGCGCTGCGAGCCGGTGTGTTGACGGGGGCGGGTCCAGACGTTCCACTCTGGACAGACGTCCTGCTGAAAGCGGCCGCATGAGATCGAGACGCCTCCGCCCGGGAGTCCTGCTCCGTGTCGCGCTCGTGGCATCGGTGCCGGCCCGTCTGTCGGGTCAGTCGGTGGCGGGGACGGTCCACGAGGACGATGCACGGGCGGCCCCGCTGGCCGGGGCGTTCGTGTCGCTCCTGGATCGCTCGGGCGCGCGGGTCGACGCCACGTTCAGCGCGGCGGACGGGGCGTTCCGGCTCGAGGCGCGGTCGGCGGGCTCCTACCGGATCCGGGTCGAGCGCATCGGCTACGCCAACTGGGAGTCGGAGCCGTACGCGCTCGCCTCCGGCGGGGCGCGGAGCGTCGAGATCCGCATCCCGCGCGATCCGGTGGCGCTCGCCGACCTCGACGTGACCGTGGTGCGTGGCTGCGTGCGCGACCCGGAGCAGGCCGACGCGCTCGCCGACGTGTGGGAGGAGATCCGCAAGGCGCTCGAGACGGCCGTGTGGGCCGAGGGCCGCGACGAGCTCCGCTTCACGCTCGCCGAGTACGAGCGCATGCTCGAGCCGGAGAGCCTCGCCGAGCGGCGCCGCGACACGCGCGAGCGGAGGAACGTCCGCCTGCCGCCGTTCGAGAGCGTCCCGGCGTCGCGCCTCGTCGAGTCGGGGTTCGCGAGCTTCCACGAAGACACCACCATGTACTTCCTCCCGGACGCGCCCGTCCTCCTGTCGCCGGAGTTCCGCGGGGCGCACTGCTTCGGCCTCGAGCGCCGCCGGCACGACGGGGAGGCGCGGATCGGCGTGACCTTCGCGCCCCGGAGCGGCCGTTCCGTGCCGGAGATCGAAGGGACGCTGTGGGTGTCAGAGGAGACGGCGGAGCTCCGGCGGCTGGAGTTCCACTATGTGAACATCCCCCTGCTGCGCGGCGTCGAGCGCCGGCGACTGGCCGGCGAGGTGAGCTTCGGGCGGCTCCCGCACGGGCCCTTCTACGTGAGGGAGTGGTGGGTGCGGATCCCCGTGACGGGGCGGACGTTCATGCAGCTGCCGATCTCCGGTCCGGTCGGCGACCCGCGCCGCAGGGTGCTCGCGGGCTACCTCGAGACCGGGGGCGCGGTGACCGGCGTGTTCGCGAACGGGCGCCCGGTGCTCGAGGGGTCGGGCGCGGTGGTGGCCGGTGTGGTACGCGACTCGGCCAGCGGCGAGCCGGTACCCGGGGTCCAGGTGTCGCTCCGCGGCTGGAAGCGGGCCGCCCAGTTCGTCATCGAGCCCGAGCCGGCCAGTCTGTTCCTCTCTGCGGTGACCGATTCGGCCGGCCGGTTCGAGATCCGCGGCGTGGAGAACGGGACGTACGCCGCGCGGCTCGACGATCCGCGCTGGCGGCCCCTGGGGCTCCGCCCGATCGAGCGGTTCGTCGAGGTGGATCGGGGCGTGGCCGAGGACCTGTCGCTGTTCGCGCGCTCGGCCGACGACGTCTATCGGCGGATCTGCCCCGGCTCGCCCCTCCACCGGGCGGAGGGCGCCGTGGTGGGGTTCCTGCGCGACGCCGGGTCGGAGGCGCCGCTCGCCGGGGTCCCGGTCGAGGGTCGCTGGGTCGTGGACCACGTGTCGGTCTCGCCGTCGGGCCAGCGACTCACCAGCGCGTTGTCGGAGTTCGCCGAGGGCGTGACCGACGAGAGCGGGCGGTTCGCGCTGTGCGCGGTGCCCGCCGGCCGGGATGTCCTCGTGCGCCGCCAGGGCGATGAGTGGGGCGTGTACGTGGTGGTCGACGAGCGGGTCGTGTGGGCGGACCTGTTCGTCGGCGGCGCGGAGGAGCCCGTGGTCGCGCCGGGCCGCGATCACGGGTCCGGCTCGATCCACGAGGGTCCCATCCACGGCGTGCGGACGCGGCGCCCAACGGATCGGGGGCGGCCGGCATCAGATTGACAGGAGCCGGCTGGCCCACACCCGTCCGTCATCCCCGAGGACCTCATGCGACGACCGCTGCCGACGCCCTCGACCCTCGGACCCGCTTCGATGTTCCGTTCGATTCAGGGCCGGCGCTCCATGCCGATCCCGGTCGCGCTCGTCGGGGCCATGGCGGTCGCGGCGTGCAGCGGCGCCGACGCCGGCGGCCGGATCGTGCGCGCCGACTCCGCCGGGATCGAGATCGTGACCTCGCCCGCCGCGGACCGGCCGCTCGCCTGGACGATCGAGGAGGAGTTCCGGCTCGGCGGCGATGACGAGGGTCCCGGGTCGTTCACCTCGGTCAACTACGACGAGGTGGGGGCGGACGGCGCCGGGAACCTGTACGTGCTCGACCCGCAGTCCTTCCGCATCGTCGTGTTCGCCCCGGACGGCACGCACCTGCGGTCGGTGGGGACCGAGGGCGAAGGCCCCGGGGAGCTAAGGTTCCCCGTGAGCTTCGCCGTGCGCGCCGACGGCACCGCCAGCGTGTTCGACATCGGGAAGGGGAGCATGGTCGCCTTCGACCCGCGGGGTGAGCCTCTGCCCCAAGTCCCGTTCAGCGCCTATACGGAGCCCGGCACGATCCGCCACTTCGCGCTCACCCCCGAGGGCTGGGCGGTCGCCAGGGGCATGGCCGGGAGCGATGAAGATCTGCGCAAGATCGAGCTCCGCACCTGGCCCGCCCCATCGGCGGAGGCTCCGGCGCCCGACACCGCCATCCTCACCGAGCTCCAGCTCTCGATGCCCGACCTGGCCGACTTCGGGTGCATGATGATCGCGTTCCAGCCGCTGTTCACCCCGGTGGTGCAGTGGGACACGGAGGGGTCGACCATCGTGGCCGTGGACGGCCTCGCCTATGTGGTGAAGGTGTTCGATCTCGACGGCACGTTCGTGCGCTCGATCCGCCGCGACCTGCCGCCGCGGGCCGCTACCGAGGCGGACGCGATGGCCGAGGCGGGCGATGGGATGCGAATGATGAGCGATGCGGGGCCGGGGTGCGAGGCCACGGCCGCCGAGGTCGTCGAGGCCCGCGGATTCGCGGCGGAGCTGCCGGCCATCCGAAACCTGCTCCTCGCCCCATCGGGGGAGATCTGGGTGGAGCGCTTCGTGCCGGCCGCGCGGGCGAGCGACACGCCCGGTCCGATCGATGTGTTCGACGCGACGGGGGCGTACATGGGGACGCTTCCGGAGGGGACGCCGTTCCCGCTCCTCCTCCTCCCGCACGACCGCATCGCGTTCTCGGAACGCGACGCGCTCGACGTCGAGCGCCTGGTGGTGGCGCACGTGGAGCGCGGCCCGGCCGCGTCGGATGGTCCCGGCGGCTGACCCCGTTTCCGGCGAAACCGCTCAGCCGGGGAGCAGCTCTTCGAGCGCGAGATGCGTCTTGGGAAGAAGCCGCGACTCGTCGAAGTAGCGGGTGACGATCTCGAGCGCCTCGTCGGCGCTCGATACGTCGAGGTAGCGGAGCAGGTAGCGCACGTCGTCCAGGTCGTGGAACTCCTCGCCGAGCCGCATCGAGGCGCACTTCATGGCGAGCAGGTACTCGGGCCGGGCCACGAACACACGCACGTGGGAGAGTTCCACGTACGGGTCGAACTCTCCCCGATCCCTGAGATATCCCTTCACGGCGTCGTTGAGCCAGCGCTCGGGCACGCCCGCGCGGGCCGCCACGCGGGCCGCCGCCTGTCGGACGAGCCGCGTCGGCCGGAAGAACGCATCGATGTCGCGCGTCGCGGGGCGCGCATCCAGCGCCAGGCACATGACGGCCCCACCCACGAGGTACACCTCCGCCTCCACGTCTTCCGACGCGAGCTCCTCGTTCAGGAGCTCGAACAGACGCTCGATGTCGGATCGGGTGAGCTTCGGGGCGTCCGTCATCGCGCCGCCCCGCTCACACCCTCGCGCCCAGCGAGGCGTCGATGAACAGGTTCCGACGCTTGAACGCCACGGGCGAGGACCGGAGCAGATGCAGGCGCAGGCTGGCGAACGGGACGGCGAAGCGCGGCGTCTCGAGGGGTGGGATCTCCGCGGTCCAGTCCGGCGGGCCGATTTCGGCCTCGTGCGCCGCATGCTCCACCATCGCCGCGACATAGTTCTGGAGGTACGGCGACAGCCGGCTCACATCCGCGCGCTCGACGGCCGCCGGAAGCTCGATGGGAGCCAACCCCGTGAGTAGGTCGTTGAGCGCGGCGAGGGCGAAGCGGACCTCGTGCTCCTCATCGAGCGCACGGATGAGCGTGTCGAACTCCACTCCGCCCCGGGGAAGGGCCCGGGACAGAACGTAGCTGGACAGGTCCTGTCCCACCGCCGTCGCGTGCCGCCGGAGCGCCGCCTTCTCGCGAGGTGATACGCGGATCTGGAGCTGCTGCGACTTCGTGCCCATGCCGATGAAGCTACCGAATCAGGTGGAGGTAAGTCAATACATATGTATTGACTCAAATCGATCCGGCCCGACAGTGTTGCGGGGGAGCGGCCGATCGTCTACTAAGGAATAATAGGCCGGGCGTCTCAGGTCGACAGATCGGGGAGCGCAAAGCCTTCCAGGCGGGCCGCCGCGGCCAATCGGCGATCGAACGTGAGAAGCTCGCCCGAGGGCGGGTCGCTCCATTCGAGAGCGGCGGCGAGCTGAAGCGCGTCCGCCGCCCGCAGGTCGTGCACGCGAAGCAGCCGGATCGCGCGGTCGCGGAGTCCGCTCGCGGGCTGGACCTCGAACCAGCCAGCCCGCAGCCTCTCGAGGGCCGAAGTCGCCCGGTCGAGAGCTTTCACCTCGAGCTTGCCTGCCCGCGCGAGCCGCGCGACGGCGGATGCGCACTCCACCGGGGTCGCCCACCACACGATCATGGCCGGGTCGGCCGCGAACTCGGCATCGATGACCGCCGAAACGGGCTGTTCGACGCACAGCGGAACCACGGCGGATGCGTCCCAGAACCTCACCGCCCGAGCTCGCGCTCCTCGAGCAGCGCGCGGAGCGTCCGACCCGCCGGATCGAGCGGGCGGTCCAGTCCGGAGATGTCGACAGGGTCACCGCTCGGGGGGCGCACCCGTCCGGTCCTCACGAGCATCTGGAGGCGCGCGTCGTCGCCTGTCGCACCCCCGAGCCCGCTGATTCGGGCGATGGGTCTCCCGCGATCCGTCACGACGACCTCCTCTCCCGCGCGCACCAGATCCAGGAACTGGCTCAGCTTCGCCTTCAGCTCCGAGATGGAGACGCGCTTCATCCGAACCTCATCTATCCAGGTGATGGGTCACGGCTATCAATATGACTATTCTGGTCACATATCGAAAGCAGCCCAGCTCCGGACCCGATGACTCCTGGCGTGCTCGCAAGACACAGGGTCTGCCCTGCTGCCCGTATCGCGACCTTTCGATTCGCAACAGCCACGAGCCCCGCTGATCCCCCGGGAACGCTGGAAAACACGGGAGAGAAGGGGCCTTGTCAGCGTCGGGCGAAAATTGCACACCAGCGGCGGTTGAAAATTGCACACTCGGCGACCCGGATCGAGGCCGCGGAAGCCGAGGATAGGAGCGTGTAGCAGACGATCCCGGCGATCTCGCGACCGATGAGTCACGTTGGCGTCTCCCCCGAACGGCGGAGGCGCGATGATCGGAAGGGAGACGCGAGTGCTCTTGAGACACTACCTCGAGCAGGGCATGAGCAAGACCGCGTTGGCGAGGGAGCTGGGGATCAGCCGTCGCACGATCTACCACTGGATCGAGACGGGGCAGCTGGACCGGGACCTGGACGAGGAGGCGGTCCGATACACGCCGAGACCGCCGGTTCCGACGAAGCTCGACCCGTACAAGCCGATCATCCGGGATCGGCTGAGGGAGTTCCCGGAGCTCACGGCCGTGCGGCTCCTGGAGGAGATCAGGGCCGCGGGGTATCCGGGCGGGTACACCCAGCTCAAGGAGTACGTGCGGGAGGTGAGGCCCCGACTGCCGGCGGATCCGGTCGTGCGGTTCGAGACGGATCCCGGAGTCCAGGGGCAGGTCGACTTCGCCCACTTCCGCTTCCCGTGGGGGCGTCGATACGCGCTCCTGGTCGTGCTGGCGTACTCGCGGCTCCTGTGGCTGAGGTTCTACCGGCGCCAGGACATGCGGACGCTGATCCGAGGTCTCGAGGCGGCCTTCGCCTTCTTCGGCGGCGTGCCCCGGGAGCTCCTGTTCGACCAGATGAAGAGCGTGATCGTCCGGGACTTGAGGCCCGAGGGGAGCCGGCTGATCGAGAACGCCGAGTTCCTGCGCTTCGCGGCCCACTGGGACTTCCGTCCCCGAGCCTGCCGGCCCTACCGGGCAAGACGAAGGGGAAGGTCGAGCGTCCGATCGGCTATGTCCGGAAGAGCTTCGTGTACGGTCGGACGTTCACGGGGGACGCGGACCTGAACGCCCAGGCCGAGTGGTGGCTCGGATCGGTCGCGAACGTCCGCACGCACGGCACGACGGGCGAGCGACCCCTCGAACGGTTCGAGCGAGACGAGCAGGGCGTCCTGCTCCCGCTGGTTCACCGACCCTATCACTCGCTCGCCCTGCCGGTCGAGCCGGAGGCGAAGAAGGTCCGCCGCCTCGCATCGGCGTCCGTCCCGCAGGTCACTGTCGAGCAGCGGCCCCTGGCCACGTACGCTCGGATCGCGGGAGGTGCCCGGTGAAAGCGTCCGCCAGGAGGGGCCGTCGGGACCGGATCCGCGCCCAGCTCGCCGACCTCAAGATGCCGGGCGCCATGGAGGCCCTCGATCCGATCCTCTCGGGCGTGGACGGCGGGAGCGTGACTGCGGCCGAGGCGATCGAGACCCTGCTCGGGGCCCAGATCACGCTTCGGAACAACCGACGTCTCCAGGCCGCCATGCGCTCCTCGAGGCTCCCGGCCGTAAAGACGCTCGCCGACTTCGACTTCGCGTTCCAACCGTCGATCAAGCGCGAGCAGATCGAGTCGCTCCACGAGCTCTCCTTCCTCGACCGCAAGGAGAACGTGATCTTCCTCGGGCCGCCTGGCGTCGGGAAGACGCACCTCGCGATCTCGCTCGCTGTGGCCACCGCCGAACGGGGCCGGCGGGTATACTACGGGGCCCTGGCCGATCTCATCACCTCGCTCGAGGAGGCCCAGGCCGCCGGGCGACTCCAGCACCGGCTCAAGGTCCTCACCCATCCGGCCCTCCTGATCGTCGACGAGATCGGATACGTTCCGATCACCCGGACCGGGGCGACCCTGTTCTTCCAGCTCGTGAACCGACGCTACGAGGTCGCCTCCACGATCCTCACCTCCAACAAGAGCTTCGAGGAGTGGGGCGAGATCTTCGGAGACGAGGTCATGGCCACGGCCCTGATCGACCGGCTCCTCCACCACTGCCACATCGTCAACATCCGGGGCAACAGCTACCGGATGCGGAAGCACTCCGAGCTCTGGCAGGCCCTCCACCACGAACCCGAGCCTCAGGAGCCAGCGACCACGACTTGAGGCTCGTCACCTCCGCCGAAGTGTGACATTCTCGGCCGCCACGAATGGGACATTTTCAGCCGCCGTTGACAGGCCTTCCCGGGGATTGCGATTCGAACACTTGCGACAGTGG
>CAZCLY010000028.1:0-16700 GCA_964499635.1 uncultured Gemmatimonadota bacterium
CACATCGCCCGCGAGCTCGACCGTGGCGTTGCCCGCCGGCGCCGGCGGATCCCCGCACGAGGGGTGACCGGGGCACGTGGGCCGGGCGAATCGCACATCGGGATCCTCGGGTGCCGTGACGGATCCCTGCTCCATGCAGCCGAGGCCGAAGATCGCCGCAGCCACCGCGCAGGCGGTTCGGGCGCCGGACACGTTCATCATGGACCTCCAGATCGAGGGTACCGCGCGTGTCGAACCGGGCCAAACTGTCGGGGACGAATCACGGCCGGATCACCGCGGCGGTGATCCCCCGGGCGTGCCCGCGTAGTCGGGAGAGTGCTCCCACGACTCGGCGAGCCGCGGCCGAAGGTCGGACCCGTGGCGGTCGACCAGCGGCAGAAAGAGCAGGTGCTTCGAGTAGTGGGGCTGGATCTCCCGAATGTCGCTGCCGTCCCTCGGTATCGTCATGGTCGGGGGGGCGTCGCTCTGTCGGACTCCCGTGTCGCGACCGCTCGCCATGCCGACCGGCGACGCGATCAACAACGTCGCGCGGACCCCGCGGTCCGAGGCGGCCCGTTTCAGGGCTTTCCCCCCGAGCTCCCGTCGTCATCGATCCACAGCTCCTCCATGTGGCGAAGGGCCACCGAGCGGAACGGGCTCGAGAGTCCGGCTATGCGACGGTGTACCACGTGCATCTCGTAATCGGGGAACAGCGCCGTCATTGGCATGTCCCGGATCAGGATCGTCGACAGATCGGCGTACAGACCGTCCGACAGATCCGGATCGAGCGTCCGCTCCATCTCCTCGAGGAGCCGGTCTGCACGCTCGTTGCGGTATCCGAGAAAGGACCCCGGTCCGAAGCGGCGGACGAGTCCCGAGTACCGCGTCAACACCTCACCCAGGATGGCGTCGAAGTCGCCGCGATCGGCGCGCTCGTTCAAGACGCCGGGCTCGAGTGGCACGAGCCGCATGTCGACGCCCAGGTCCCGCAGCTGGTCCTGGACGTGGATCGCCGCGGTCACGTTGATGGCGTCTTCGGCCATGACGAGGCACGAGAACTCGAGACGCCGCCCGTTCTTCTCCAGCACGCCGGAAGCCCCCGGCGTCCAGCCGGCGTTCGCGAGCAGACGACGCGCGCCATCCGGGTCGTACGGCACGGCGGCGGGAATCTCGCCCCGCCAGTACTGGCGCTCTGTGAAGACGCCGTCGAAGACGGGCGTGCCCTCGGGGAGGTTGATCGCAGCGTGGAGGCCGGCACGATCGATCGCCATGGTCAGGGCGCGTCGCACGCGGGGATCTGAGAGCGGGCCGTCGCGGACATTCCACATGATGCCCATGAACACGTTCGTGTCCTTGCTCCAGTAAGATCGGAGATCCGGATCGCCTTCGAGCTTCAGGAGATCGGCCCACTCGACGTAGAGCGCGATGTCGGCGCTGCGGCTCTGGAGCTCCGCCAGCCGGTTGTCGGTACCGAACTTGAGCACGACCCGCTCGATGGACGGAGGACCCAGATAGAAGTCGGGATTGGCCTCCAGCTCGATCATGGTCTGCGGCACGTGTCGCACGTACCGGTAGGGACCGTTGCCGATCGGATGAAGCCAGAAGTCCCACTGGAAGAACCCGGCCGGGTCGAGCCCGGCGAGCGAATGCTCCGGGAAGTAGATGCCGGTGCGCGTCGAGCCCGGTGTCACCGCGCCGCGCTCGTCGTTCGTGTGGATGACGACCGTGTACGTGCTGTCGTCGATCACCGTGACGGTGAACGACCCCGGCGCGATGCGGGCGATGTCGGGGTGCATCAGGAGATCTGCGGTGAACGCGACATCGTGGGCGGTGAACGGCACCCCGTCGTGCCAGCGCACGTCGGTCCGCAGGTGGACGGTCCACTGTCGCCAGTCCGCCGAGTGCTCCCAGCGAAGGGCCAGCCTGCCCTCGATCTCGCCGTCGCGACTCGCCTGGGCCAGCGGCAGGAACAGAAGAGACATCGGCTCGTCGGCTTGCGCCGGGCCGAACAGCCACTCGTCCGCGTCGGGGACGTGAACGGTTACCGTGGATGACGATTCGCCGGGCGGTGCTCCGCCGCATGCCCCGACCGCCAGGCTCGACAGCCCGAGGATTCCGATCGCGGTCCTGCTGCGGGTCAACGGTCCTCCCCGTCGTCGATCCATATCTCGCGAATGGCGGCTATGGGACTCGCCCGATCGGGTGAACGGAGGCCCCGCACCTTCCGGTGCACCGCGTAGGCCTCGAAGTACGGGAACAGGAACGTCACGGGCATGTCGCGACCCAGGATCGCGTTCACCTCGGCGTAGAGCACCTCCTGGGCCTCCGGGTCGACCTCGTTCTCGATGGCCGCGAGGAGTCGGACGATCTCCGGGCTTCGATAGCCGATCTTCGTCCCCTCGCCGAAGAAGTCTTCCCGCAGGAGGTCCGCCGGGACGTTTCGGACGTCATGGACCGTGACGTCGAAGTCCCCCGAGCGATACAGCCGGCGCCACACCGCGGCCTCGACCGGCCGGATCTCCACGACCACGCCCACGGCAGCGAGCTGGTCCTGGAGCAGCACGGCCGGCTCGAGCGTGCTCAAGATGCCTCCCTGGCGAGCGAGCAGGGTGAATCGTGCGTCGACGCCGTCCCGCTCCCGAACTCCGTCTCCGTCATGATCGAGCCATCCCGCTTCATCCAAGAGGGCCTCGGCCCTGCCGGGATCGAACGCGGGTCCCTTATCCAACCTCCCCTGCGAGTAGAGATCGTCGGCCCGACCCTCGGGAGACAGCCCCCCGACGAGAGGCATCTCATCCGGGAGGTAGAGCAACCGCGCGAGCTCCCGACGGTCGACGGCATGGGCGAGCGCCCGCCGGACGGCGTCGTCGGCGAGGAACGGGTGTCGCTGGTTCCAATGGATGGCCTGTGGCTCCGCATGGATCCACTGGACGTAGATCCGAAATCGGTCGTCGGACGCGAGGGCCGCGATCTGGGGAGAGGACAGGTAGTATGCCGCATCGACGTTCCCACTGGTCAGCTCGAGCACCGGGTTCGCGCTACTCAGCCGCAACACGATCCGGTCGATAGCCGGTGCGCCGGCGTAGTAGTCGGGGTTCGCCTCTAGCTCCACCATCGTGTTCGGGACGCTCCGCACGTAGCGGTACGGCCCGTTCCCGATCGGGCGCTTCCAGAACTCCCACTGGAAGAAGCGCTCGGGATCGAGGCCTTCGATGACGTGTCTGGGATAGAAGACCGGCCAGCCGCCGAGAGCCCCCTCCGGTCCTCGCGGCCGGTCGAACTCGAGCACGAGGGTGTGATCGTCCGGGATCTCGATCGACTCGACGCCCTGGGGGAAGCCGTGGAGCGCGTGTCTCTTGAACAGTTCGAGACTGTACGCGATGTCGTGCGCCGTGACCGGCGTTCCGTCGTGCCAGCGGACATCGGGACGGATGTGGAACGTCCAGGTCCGGAAGTCTTGGGAGTGCTCCCAGCTCTCTGCCAGCCCCGGCTCGGCCCGCGCTCCGTACCCGCGCACGAGCGGCTCGAACATCAGGAACTTCGGGACGTCGTCGGTGGCGGGGCCGAGGACGTAGTCGTTGCTCCGGAAGAGGATCGTGAGGGTCGTGCGGGATCCGTCGGCCGGCTCGCGGCCCCCCCCTGCGGGCACATCCGGGCGCGAACACCCCCACACGTTCAGTAAGGCGATGAGCGCGACTAGCGTCGGTGGAGGTCCCGAGTGCCGGTTCTGCCTCATGGCTCCTCCACTATCCACAGCTCGTCCGCGATCCACAGGGGATCCTCCCGCCAGGGGCTGCTCAGACCCCGCACGTAGGGACGCGCGACGGTGCTGAATACGGGGTTGAACAGGAAGACGCCGGGCGGGTCGGTGCGGATCAGCTCCGCGAGGCGGACGTTCGACCGATCGATCTCCTCGGGATCGAACGTACGCCGCGCGTGGTCGATCACCTCGACGACCTCGGCGTTCCCGTACCCCAGGGGCGAATCCGAGCCCAGGAGAACGTGGGGCGCCACCTGGCCGAAGGCGTTCAGAACGACCGCATCGAACTCGCCCCGCAGGAGCCGGTCCCGCAGCGTCGCGTACTCGAGGCTCTCGAGCGTCGTCCCGGCGCCCACCCTGGCGAGCTGTGCCTGGAGGAGAAGGCCGATGCGGTCCGTCTGCTGCCACGTCGACACGAGCACGGTCGCCGCCAGATCGACCCCGTCGCGCTCCCGGACCCCGTCCCCGTCGGTGTCCGTCCACCCCGCCTCGTCGAGCAACCGGCGGGCCCGCACCGGATCGAAGGCCGGCGGCGCAGGGATCCTGCCGGTGCGCAGCTGACGCTCGCTGACGGGCGCCCCGATCACCGGGACCTCGTCGGGAAGATTCATCGTCTTCCGGATCTCATCGCGGTCGATCGCCAGGGCCAGCGACCGCCGAACCGTCGGGTCCGTGAACGGCGGTGCCCGCGAATTCCAGAAGAAGCCGACCGTCCGCTCGTGGTCGATCGAATAGTAGGTGGAGAAGTCCTCGCGATCCCGGATCGCGAGGAGATCCAGCTGCCGCACGTACGAGACGGCGTCGACCTCGCCGCCCAGGAGTGCCGGCAGTGCGGAGGTCGAGAAGGAAGCTCCGGACTCGTGGCCGAGCCGGAGGACCACCCGTTTGATGTCGGGCTCGCCCCGGTAATGCTCGGGTCGCGCGATCAGCTCCACGGCCGTATGCGGGACCACGCGCGATACCCTGTAGGGGCCGTTCCCCACCGGATGCGACCAGAACTCCCAATCGTAGAAGGCGGCCGGATCCAGCGACTCGAGCAGATGCTTCGGGTAGATCGCGGTGAAGAAGTCCTCCGCCGTTCCCGCCGCCCCCGACCGCAGGAGCTCGATGGTGTACGTGCTGTCATCCACCACCTCGACACGGAAGCTTCCCGGTTCGTGTATGAGCACCGCCGGATGCGCCAGCAGATTCAGGCTGAACACGACATCGTGGGCCGTGACCGGGACGCCGTCGTCCCACCCGATGCCGGTCCGCAGATGCAGCATCCACTCCCGGTAGTCCTCGGAATGCTCCCAGCTCCTCAGCAGCCGTCCCTCGGGCTCGCCGGCTTCGTCCCGCACGACGAGCGGCAGGAACACGAGGAACTTCGCGGGCCACCCGGCACCGAAGATATCGGGCGCGTCGGGGTGGAGGACGGTGAGGGTCGACACGGGGTCGGTCCACGGGCCGTCCGTCGCGCACCCCGCGAACGCGGGGGCGACCAGCGCGAGCGCGGTCGCCGCGGACGGGGGCGGGCGCGACCTCATCGAAAGTGGCACGCCGCGAGGTGGCCGAGACGCTTCGCCTCCAGCGCGGGCGGCGGGTCTCGCCGGCAGACGTCCTGCACCTCCGGACACCGTGATGCGAACGGACAGCCTGCGATCGGCTCGGTTTGCGATGGCAGCTCGCCGCGCAGCCGTATCCGTTCGCGTCGGCGCTTCGGGTCGGTGTCCGGGACGGCGGAGAGGAGCGCCTGCGTGTACGGGTGCAGGGGCGAGGCGATGACATCGTCGGTCGGCGCCTCCTCGACGATCCTGCCCAGGTACATGACCGCCACCCGATCGGCGATCCGCTCGACCACGCTCAGGTCGTGCGAGATGAAGAGCATACCGATCCCTCGTGAGCGCTGGAGCTCCAGCAGGATGCGGAGAACCTGCGCCTGGACCGAGACATCGAGCGCGGAGACCGCCTCGTCCGCCACGAGCAGGTCCGGCCGGCTGGCGAGCGCCCGCGCGATCGCGATTCGCTGCCGCTGCCCACCGGACATCTCGTGAGGGTAGCGCCACATGAAGTGGGGTTCGAGTCCGACGGCACGCAGTAGCTCGGCGACCGCGGCCTCGATCTCGGACTTCGCGACGATTCGGTACAGGAGGAGTGGCTCGCCGAGGATCCTCCGGATCTGGAGCCGCGGGCTGAGCGAAGCGTACGGATCCTGGAAGACGATCTGCATACGGCGGCGAAGCGGGCGGAGCCTTCGCTGGCCAAGGGCCAGAATGTCGGTCCCGTCGAGGGCCACCCGGCCTTCGGCCGGCTCGATCAGGCGGAGCACCGATCGACCGAGGGTCGTCTTCCCGCTTCCGGATTCTCCGACGAGCCCGAGGACCTCTCCGCGCGAGACGGTCAGGTCCACACCGTCGACCGCCCGCACCCAGCCGCGCCTCGTCGTCCAGCGACTTCCGAACGGGAACCACGTCCTGAGGCCCTCGACCTCGAGCAATGGGCCGCCGGCCCCTTCCGTCACGCCGACCGCTCGTGAGATCATGTCGCGGTCGCCTTGTAACAGGCGCACTCGCGAGCGGGTCCCATCGTGCGGGTCGGCGGGAACCGGACGGCGCACTCCGCGTCCGCCAGCTCGCAGCGCGGGTGGAACGTGCATCCCGCGGGCAATCGAAGAAGATCGGGCACGGATCCCGGGATCCCCCGGAGCGGCTCGCCGCGTCCGCTTCCGAGGCTCGGGACGGCCCTGAGCAGCCCGTTCGTATAGGGGTGGTAGGGGTCATCGAAGATGCGGTCGGTCGGCCCGGTCTCGAACAGCTTCCCCGTGTACATGACCAGCGTCCTGTCGGCCGTCTCCGCGACGACGCCCAGGTCGTGGGTGATGAGGAGCGTCGCCATCCGGTAGTCTTCCTGGAGATCGCGCAGCAGGTCGAGGATGTCGGCCTGCACGGTGACGTCGAGAGCGGTCGTCGGCTCGTCGGCGATCAGCAGCCGGGGCCGCGTGCAGGTCGCGATCGCGATCACGGCACGCTGCCTCATGCCGCCGGAAAGCTCGAACGAGTACGCCTTGGCTCGCTTCTCCGGGTCCGGGATCCCGACGCCGCCGAGCACACGGATCGCCTCTCCGTCGGCCTCGTGACGCGTCATGCCGCGATGGAGCTCCAGCACCTCGCATATCTGTCGCCCGATCGGGAACACCGGGTTGAGCGCGGCCCCCGGCTCCTGGAAGACCATTCCGATCTCGCCCCCGCGCACGCGGCGGAGTGTCTCGGGCGTCACCCGCCGCAAGTCTGTGCCGCGGAAGAGGATACGGCCGCCGACGATGCGCCCCGGGGAAGGAACGAGGTCGAGGATCGAGAGCGCGACGATCGTCTTGCCGCATCCGGACTCTCCGACCAGCGCCACGGTCTCGCCCTCGCCGATCTCGAACGTCACGCCGTCGACGGCGCGGAGCTCGCCCTCGTCGAGGAAGAACGTCGCGGCCAGGTCCTCCACCCGAAGCAGCACGCTACACGTACTTCCTCATGAGGGTCTTCGGGTCGAGCGCATCGCGAAGCCCGTCGGCGAGGAGGTTGAAGCTCAGGATGGTGATCGAGAGCAGCAGGCCCGGGAACAGCGCCACCCACCAGGCCACGAAGATCGCCTCCCTTCCCTGGCTGACCATGTTCCCCCACGACGGCGTGGGCGGCCGGATGCCGATCCCGAGGAACGACAGCCCGGCCTCGGCGCCGATCATGCCGCCCACCATGAGCGCCGCGCTCACGAGCACCGGCGCCAGCGCATTGGGGATCAGATGCCGGAAGATGATCAGCCGATGGGGCAGGCCCATCGCGCGGGCCGCCTCGATGAACTCCCGTTCCTTGAGCGACAGGATCTCGCCGCGGATGAACCGTGCGGTCCCCGTCCACGACGTGAGACCGAGAATCAGCACGAGCGCGAGGAGGTTCGCCTCGAAGACGCCGACCAGCATCAGCATCAGGAAGAACGTGGGGAACGCCATGATCACGTCGACGATCCGCATGAGCGCGTTGTCCACGAACCCGCCGAAGTAGCCGGCGACCGATCCGTAGATCGTTCCGAACGTCACGGCCACGATCACCGCCAGGATCGCGACGGAGAGCGAGACCCGCGCGCCATAGAGCGCCCGGCTCAGCCAGTCACGGCCGTATTCGTCCGTGCCGAACGGGTGTCCTACGGATGGAGGCAGGTGGCGCGTGGCGACCGGATCCTCGATCGCCGTGGGGTCGAAAGAAGCGAGCAGGGGGGCCAGGATCGCCAACAGGCACAGGGCGGCGATCACGTACAGCGCCCCCATCGCGAGTCCGTTCTCCGCGAATCGGCGCATGGCGACGCGGTACGGGCTTCGCCCGTGACCTTCGGCTCGGGCCGTCTCGCCACCCGCGTCGGGTGACGGGGCCGACCTTCTCCGCCTTATCGCGTCACGCAGGATCAGAAGTCCACACGCGAGAGGGACGATCAGCACGAAACGGGTCGCGATCCAGGCGTCGGGCGCCGGGGTCGACCATTGCTCGCGGAACACGTCCCACCGGAGCGCGAGAACGGCCACCATGACGGCCGCCAGCCCGAGCAGGTGGAGCGTGCGCCGCCTCACGCCGGCTTCCCGTCGCCCAACGAGATCCGCGGATCGACGATGGAGTAGGTGATGTCGGCCAGTAGGTTGCCGAGGATGACGAGCACGGCTGCCATCATGGTGGTGGCCAGGATCACCGGATAATCACGGGCCCCGACGGCCTCGGTGGCGAGCAGCCCCATCCCCGGCCACGCGAACACGTTCTCGATCAGCACGGCACCGCCCAGCAGAAACGGGAGGCTCATCCCGTAGATCGTGACGATCGGAATGAGCGCGTTCCGGAGGGCGTGCTTGAGGATCACCGTCCGCTCGCGCAACCCTCTCGCGCGCGCGGCGAGGATGTACTCCTCGCTGAGGACCTCGAGCAGGCGATTGCGCATGTATCGGGCGGTCCCCGCGGCCTGCGCCACGCCGAGCACGAACACCGGCAGCGCGAGGTGCCACAGCCGGTCTCCGATCTTCCCCCAGGTCGACAACAGGTCGTAGTCGAGCGAGCGGGTCTGGGAGATCGGGAACCAACCGAGATTCACCGAGAAGACCATGACGAGCATGATCGCCAGCCAGAACCCGGGGATGGAGTGGATGGCCAGCGAGCCGACCGTTATCGCCCGGTCGGCGAGGGAGTACTGCTTCACCGCCGAGTAGATGCCGAGGGCGATCCCGATGAGCGCGTCGAACAGAAGCGCGAGCCCGGCGAGCTGGAGCGTGTACGGAATCCGTTCGGCGATGAGCGCCGTCACCGGTCGGCGGTAGCGGAACGATTCGCCGAGGTCTCCCTGCGCGACGTTGACCAGCCATTTCCCCAACTGGACGTGGATCGGCTGATCCAGTCCGAACCGCTGGCGGAGGAGCTCGATCACCTCCGGGTCCATCTGTCGGCGCAGGCGAGGCGCGAGGAACATGTCCATCGGGTCGCCCGGAGCCAGGTGGATCACGACGAAGGTGATCGTCGCGATCCCCAGCAGGAGCGGGATCGCCTGAATCAGCCGGCGGAGGGTGTAGCGGGTCAACCCGCCGTCCCTCCTCCGCCGGACGTCGAGCCCGATTCACTGGTTGGGATCACCGGATGTCCTCGTCCATCCAGAATGCCTCCTGCCGGAAATCGGCGGGGAACGGGGCCACCTGCAACGCCAGGCGCGCTCCCCGCCGAGCTACGGCTTCGATCTCCCGTCCCACCGATGACCTCACGCTTCGCAGGTCGGTGCGATTCGGCACTTCCCTCGGCCGGTCAGCGCCGCTCCCCTCGACGAAGTGCACGTCATCCTCCAGCCCGCTTCGATTCGCGAACGGGAGGACTGCGATGCTGGGGCGCCCTTCCCGATCGCCCCCGGAATCGCCGGGCGCCGACACGGCCCGCGCTGAGGAGTAGCCCGGCGATGATCGTGAGCTCGGACCCGCTGACGCGCTGATTCCCCTTGTCGCCATGGTACCAGGCGAGGGCGAGGGTGACCGAGAACCCCTCGCCCAAGGCGACGAGCACGACAGGGAAACAGGTCGTTCGACCATCCCAAGCCGTCGCGCAGGGTCGAAAACACCTCGAGCGCGACCTAGGCACCGGCCAGGGAGGCCAGCGCCCACCGTACGATCCTGCGCTGCTTGAGGCGTTCGAGAATGGTCATTGGCCGGATTGGACAGAGAGGATCACGCCGCCCCGCCGCGTCGACCGGCGGCCGGCGGCTACCGTGCGTGCCAGGACCATCCTGGGCATCCATCACCTTCCGGTGGGGGAGCGGCTCCCGGACCGCCTTCCACGTCCTCGTGGCGGTCGATTCGGCCGCCCTCAGCGTCGCGTCCGGCGAGGCGCGTGACAAGGGCCGGGCGACCTCTGCGTGAGCGGGGGCGCAACGCGAACGGGCGACGCCGCTGCGCGCGCTCGTCCACCGGGTCGTCGAGACCGCGATCACCGACGGGCTCCCCGCGATCGAGGACAGTCCCGAGCTCGCCCTCCCCGACCGCAGGAGGATGGGCCTGGCCCCGGGCGCCGGACAGGAACGCCCAGCAGGATTCCGATAGTACTGGTGGGTTCGAGCGGAATCCCGTCGCGGACCTGCCGCACGCCCGTCGCCGTGTGGATCCGAAAGACCGTGACGTTCGAGACTTGAAGGGGGCAGGGGCTTTCGGGGGGTAGCTCGAGCAAACCCGCGGGGACCGTGCGCTGCCAACCGATGCAGCATTCCGTGCAAATGGAGCCGATCGGGATCGAACCGACGACCTCCTGCTGCAAAGCCCCCAACCGGTGGGGCCGGAAACGACGAAATGCTGTAACCACGCGGTGTTTCGGGCGTCCTCGTCGTTTCCGGTTTGTCGGGGTCCCTCCAGGCAAGCCGGGCTACGATCGCGGATGATGATCGTCAACCAGCGAGGAGGCACCTTCTTGCACCGGAATTCGAACGCGATCGACGTGACGACCGTCCTCCTCCTCATCCCTTGGAGCTAGTCCACGATCGCCCGTTCGAACGATTCCGTGCTCAGATCCTGCCGCTAGATTCCGTAATGGAATGGTGTCTGCCGACCCGATCCGGTGTGATCCGGTGGCTTACCGCCTGAGACGCTCTGCAACCGAAGGCTCCGAAAATGTCGACGCTATTGATCGTGATCGTGGTTCTGCTCCTGCTCGGTGGCGGTTGGGGCTACTCGCGCCGCCGACGCTAGCTCTGTCGTGTCGCTCCCACAAACCCGGGGAGAAACGCATGAAGAGCAGTACGAAGGATCGTACTGAGGGCAAGCTCCATGAGGCCAAGGGCGAACTCGTTGAGAAGGTCGGCGAGCTCACCGACGACCCGGACATGAAGGCAAGGGGCAAGAGCGAGAAGATTGCCGGCAAGGTGCAGCAGGTGGTTGGCAAGGTCGGGAAGGCTCTCGGAGAGTAGCCCCGCCTTCTTGCCCTTTCTTGCTCGTGATGCGAGCGCGTTTTCACCCTCTCGACAGTCGGGACACTGCTCGACGGTGAGATTCAGAGCCTCCCCCACCCCCCGCAGCTCCAGCGTATCGGCCACGACGTCACATCTCCGGGAGCCGTCGTAGGGAAGCGTCGCTCCGTCAGCCGCCGAAGGTCGCCGCGAGCGCATGGATGAGCGCGGCGAACGCCGTGCCGAACACGACGACGAACACGAAGAGGAACACGCCGAACCAGTACCCGTTCTCCTCCACTTCGGGCGGGCCGGCGGTCCCGCTTCTCGGGTCGCTCATCTCGTTCACGTCGCTCATCCTCCGAACTCCCACAGCCGCGACAGCCACATCCAGTCGAGGCCGTAGAACAGGGCCATCACGGCCAGGAAGAACCCGACCATCGCGAAGGTTCCGCGCATCGAGTGGTCGTGGACGGGCCGGTCGCCGCTCGCGCCGAGCGACAGCGGCACGGGCACCCGCATCCGCGCGGGCTTGCCGAACAGCAGCGACCCGACGGCCACGAGAATGAAGATGACGCCGGCCGCGACGGCCAGCACCGCGGCGACCCCCATGATCGCGTACATGGGTCCGGCGGCCGCGAAGCTGAAGTCGGTCCCGGGGATCGACATGGTGACGGGATCACGGCGCGGGGCACCATACACGATCCCCGCCTCCATCATCGCCATGGCCGCGATGCTCATCGCCAGCGCGTACAGGTGCGGCTGGAGGCGGGCGAACCAGTCGAGCACCCATTCCTTGTTGAAGAACAGCCGGATCACGTAGTAGAGCAGCCCCATGAACGCGAGCGTGGTCCCGACGGCCACCGTCCCGTGGAAGTGGCCGGGCACGGCCAGGGTGTTGTGACGCAGGGTGTTGAGCTGCATCTGGCCCATGAGGACGCCGGTGATCCCGCCGAGGAAGCCGAACAGGATGATGCTCCAGGCGGTGGCCGAGAACCCGGGATCGTGCCACGGCGCGGTCCGTAGCCAGCCGAACCACGTGTCCCCACCGAGGCCCCGCTTGCGGCGCCCCGCCTCGAGCCCGGCCGGGATGGCGAAGGCGTGGATGAGGCTCGCCAGCACCGCCCCGTACACGGCATACGACGTGTTCCACATCTTCCACCCCGAGCTCAGCACGGGGTCGGCCATGAGGTGGTGGGCCGCGCCCATGTTGATGAAGAACAGATAGAGGATGAACGCGCCGCGGGAGATCTTCTCGCTCACGACCTCGGCGCCGGCGGTCAGCCAGGTCATGAAGTACCAGACCGTGATCATCGCGGCGAGATTGATCTGCTGCGACCCGTGCCCGATGATCCAGAACATGTGCCGGTACCAGGCGGCGTCGATGTGCGCCACGACCCCGATGCGCCACAGGTAGGTCGGGACGTAGGTGACCAGCCCGCCGACCAGCGCCTCCACCGCGATGATCCCGGTGATGAACGCCCCGAAGGTCACGAGCGGCAGGGTCTTGTCCGGCTCCTCGCGCTTCTGCTGCCAGATGCAGAAGAAGAACGGCAGCGCCGCGATCACGGCCCCGAGGATGAACACGATCGCGCCCAGGTAGAACAGCGGCGAGGCCTGGAGCGGGGCATACGAGGTCAGGAGTGGCTGATTGTCCGGCGGCGCGGTCGTCCAGATGGCATAGTCGATGAGCAGTGCCGCGCCCAGCATGATCGCCCAGCCGATGTTCGCCATCCACGAGGCCGGGAGCTTCCGCCCCAGCACGATGGGACCGCCCACGTAGAGGATGGCGATCTCCATGAACACCATCCAGAAGATCAAGAGGTTCCACGCGTGCAGGCTCAGGAACTTGTAGAAGTCGGCGGCTCCGAGAATGCCGACCGCCTCCCAGCGCGTGAGCGCCACGAGAAGCGCGGCGATCCCGCCGATGATCAGGGCCACCACGGCCGTGAGCCCGAACATCTTCACGGGCACTTCGGCGGAGCGGTGGATTCTCAGCCCCGTGACCCGGCAGGTCCGGAACCCGTCCGCGCCGTAGTCGTTCTCGAGGAGCCCGATGGCCATGGTCTAGCGCTCCCTCATTCGACGATGATCTGGCCGTGCATGACCCGGTGTCCCACGCCGCAGAACTCGTTGCACTGGACGTCGTAGATGCCGGGGTGCTTGAACGTCATCGGCATCGTCCACTCGTAGCCGGGGAGGACCTGGAGGTTGAACTGCTCGATGAGCTCGTCGCGGCGGTGCAGCCCGAAGCCGTGCTGCACGTCGAAGCTGCCGAAGTGGAAGGTGTACTCCTTCCCCACCTCCAGCACGACGGGCAGTCCGGTCCACAACCACTGGCGGCCGCTGATGTAGACGTCGTCGCCCGGCGGCACGATGCCCCGGTCGCTTGACTCGGCCGCCTCGATGTACGCCTCGACCTTCGCCTGCCAGGCCTCGGGCTCGATCCGGTACGTCGGCCCCATGGGATTCTGGGCGCCGAGCATCCGCCAGCCCACCATCCAGCTGAACAGGATGAGGCAGGTGAGGAGAGAGATGCTCAGCCAGCGGCGCTCGTGCGGGTTGACCGACCGGTTCCACCACACGCCTTCCGGCGATCGGACGGGCGAACTCATGTCAGCCCGCCGGGCCGGTGTTGGCGAGGTCGATCAGACCCCAGAGCACGTAGGAGAGGAAGAAGTAGAGCATCGCCGCCAGGGCCAGCACCCACACGCTGTTGAACAGCCGCTGGGGCCAGGGAGGGGGGGATTCGTCCATCGGGCCTCCTGCCGATTGCGTCGGAGATGTCGTATCGACTGACGGTGGCGGGGGGCGATGCTTCCCGTCAAGGCTACCCCTCTTGCCGCTCCACGCGGAGCCGCTTGTTCTCCCGGCGGAGACGGCGGAGCTCTTCCTTCTCATCGCTCGTAAAGCACCAAGTCTCGAGGTCTCCACGAAACCGGGTGCGGTCTCAGTCGGAAAAGGTCGAAGCCCTCCGCGCCTGCGCGGAGGGCCGAACCTTGGGAGCCAGCTAGGGGCTTTCGTGGCCGACTTCGTGAATCGAGATGTCGTCCACGTGGGACGTGAAGTTCCCGTCCTTGTCCCACTGTAGCTGCAGGACCTCGTTGAGCCGCACGGGCCCGCCACCCGCCCCTTCGAGCGTGCCCTGCCATGTGCCGGCGAGACGCGTCGGGGCGCCGTTCTTCCACTGGATTTGGCCGGTGAAGACCGCGGTTCCCTCGGCCAGAGGTCCGGCCGACAGGAACGCGCAGGGATCCGAGAAGAAGTCGACAATCAGTCCCTCGTATACGGCGATGGGTGCTTCCCGGTCCTTGAACAGCTCCAGAACGCGATCGAGCTCCGACGGTGTCGTCACGCGCTGGAGCGCCGCGGCGTAATCGGGGGAGCTGTCGTCCCCGCAGCCAGTGAACGGGGAATTGAAAGGATCGACGTAGTGGAACGAGAGGAGAGGTCTTTGGCTTCCCGCTCCGGGCACGACGACGCCGTCGGCCGCCGCGTTGTAATGGATCAGGCCACCGAAGACGAACGTGCTGCTCGCGAAACGGGACACTACGAGGTTGGGCAGCGCGGGCCCGTTCGTGAAGTCGAGGCGAGGCGTGGGGACGTCGTCCGGCGCGACCACCGGGGTGGCTTCGCACCCGTAGAGGGCCGCGATCGTGAAGACGAACCCCGCGACTCCGGTGTGGAGCCGAGGGCCGCGTCGCGCTCGAGACACCGATCGGTCTGACATGTGCTTCCTCCTCTGTGTGGCCCCTGTCGCCGCGGCGTACGGGATCCGCGCCGCCCGGGAGCCGTCTTGATCGGTCGTACGGTCTAGCCCGTCCGTAGGCTGAGCGTCAGACAGCGGTTTGAGATGCGAATCGAGGCTGTCTAGTTTGCCGGAGAGGTGGCCACGGTGACCGAACTGCGTTTCCAGACCCTCGGTTCTATCGATCTCCGCGACCGTGATGGCGCCGCGGTCGACCGGGTGCTCGCCCGGCCGAAGCTCGTCGCGTTCATCTCGTACTTGGCGATCGAGGCGCACGAGAACTACGTGCGTCGCGACATGCTCACGGGCCTGTTCTGGCCGAGACTCGACGAGGCGCACGCCCGGCAGAACCTGCGTCAGGTGCTCCACGAGCTGCGCCGGGTCATCAATCCCGACTGTATCCTGACCCGTGGGAACGAGGAGATCGGGCTGTCGCGGGACGTCTTCGGTTGCGATACCACGGACTTCCAAGACGCGATCGAGCTCGAGCTCCTGGACAAGGCGCTCGAGCTGTACCGGGGGGAGTTCCTTTCCGGCTTCCATCTGTCCCACGCCCGATCGTTCAGCGGGTGGCTCGATCGGACGCGAGAGCGGTTTCAAAGAATGGCAGTCGAGACCGCTTCGAGAAGGATCGAGATGGCGCGAAGCGCGGGAGATGTGCGGGGAGCTCTCACGCCCGCTCGAGAGGCCCAAGACCTGTCGCCGTACGACGAAAGCCTGTTGCGGCTTCGCGTGGAGCTGTTGATGCAGTGCGGTCGCCGAGCCGAGGCGATCGTCGAGTACGACCGCTTCGCGGAACGGCTCCGGCACGATCTCGGGATCGACCCGGCTCCCGAGACTACAAGGTTCGTCGAGGAGCTCTCGGCCAATCCAGTGGCGGATGACGCTGCCGGACGCGCGAAGCCCGATTCCGGTGAGACGCCCGCGACGCTACCGACGGATCGGCCCGAAAGCGTGGACGGGGAGGCCCCGGGTCCGGCGCCCCGAAAGATGTGGCGCGCCGCGGCCGTAACCCTCGCCCTGACGCTGGGAGCGCTGGCCACCGTGTCGGTGGTTTCGGACGGATCGAGGGGTGCGTCGCCGGCGCTCGACAGGCGTCTGATCGCCGCCCTCCCCTTCGACACGCGCGGGGCGAGCCTCGACCTGGAGCCCTGGGGCGCTGGACTGATCCACCTCCTCCATAACACCTTGGCGAGCAGTCCCGGGACCCGCCTCGCCTACCCTCCGACCTCGTTCGACCTCTGGTCCGACGGCGCGGGCGCGCCGGAGGCGGCCGATTCGACGGCGATGGGTGTCGCGCTCCGCCTGGGGGCCGGCCGCCTGCTGCGCGGATCGCTCGTTGGCGACCGAGACGGCCTGCTCGTCCAAGCTGAGCTCATGCGCGTGCCGGACGGGGCGACGCTTGCCAGCCCGAGCGTCCGAGGATCGCTCGACGACCTGCCCGCGCTGATCCAGCGACTCGCGGTGGAGATCCTCGCGGCCGGGGAGAGCTTTGCGCCGGACGAGGGGCTCGCCGAAGTATCGACCGACGCCCTGGAGCACTTCGTAAGGGGGCTTCAGGCCTTCCGGCAAGAGAAGTGGCTCGCGGCGGCCGAACACCACAGATCGGCGCTCGAAGCCGACAGCTCCTTCGCCGCCCCCGCGCTCCAGATGCTACTCGCGGCGCAACGCACCACCCGGGGGCCAGCCTGGCTCCGTGACGAGCCGTGGGAGGTGGCCTGGGCCTTGAAGGACCGCATGACCGAGGCGGATCGCGCGCACGTCATCGCGATCGAGGGTCCCGCCGGCCCCGGCGAG
>CAZCLY010000029.1:0-16536 GCA_964499635.1 uncultured Gemmatimonadota bacterium
ACGTGGGCCGGCCCCCGAAGCCGCCCGGGCTGGAGGCGGACCCGGTGGCGGCGCTGGTGAACCGAAACCACGCCCGCGGCGCCCGGCCTGACCCGTTGACCGCCACGCCCCGCTGGCGCTACGAACGCGACATCCCCGACGCCGTGTACTTCCGCGCGGTCGAGGCCGGGGTGTAGGTGGATTTGACGACGGAGTGCACCGTGATCATGACAGGTGCCGCCCTCCGACCCTTGCCATGAGCCGGCGCCGGGGCCGCCTCCGAGGGACGTAGGTGCACAGGTCGGACCGAGAACCTACGCGCATTTCAGTTCACTCGCCCAACCCACGTGGCAAGCCCGAGTTGATTCACCCATCTCGATGCGCACGACCCCTCATGCGGAGACCCGTCGCTCCCTCGATCGAATCGAGCGTTGCGCCCCTTCCCGCGCCCAGCGGGCTGCACGGCGCTCACCCCATCGCAAGTCACCCGCTGATCCCAAGAATCATACGCGTTGACGCCGTGTTGATAATCCCCAGGTAACCTGTCACTCTCCACAGCCACCGCCTGGCAATCAAAGGACATAGCATGATCACTCTGGAATGCTTCGGAGGAGTCGTTGCCAGGGACAACACCGACCGTCCCTGCGCCCTGAGATCCCGCAAGCACCTAGGCCTGCTTACGTACGTTGCAGCGAACCCACATACACTCCAGACGCGGGAGACCCTTGCGGAGCTTCTCTGGAACGGCGTCGGGCCTCGAGAGCGCCACTCCCTCAGTCAAGCCCTCTACGATCTCAGATCGCATGTGGGGCCCGTCCTCGCCGTGACCGCCAGAACAGTTGCTCTTCGCCCCGGCGCCATCGTGTTCGACGGAACCGTATTTGAAAAAGCCGTCGAAGCGGGAGACCACCTCACCGCACTCGAGATCTACAAGGGTGCGTTCGCGACCAACCTCACAGCGCTTGGCGCGGACACATTTGATCGGTGGCTGGATCGGGAAAGAGAGCGCTTTCGAGTCCTGGCGTCCATCGCGTTTCGCAACGTGCTTCGAAACGCTGAGGAACGTGGGGATTGGGACTGCATGTGCCTCGCAGCACTGCGCGTGATCCGCGAAAACGAATTCGACGAAACGGCCCATGCAGCGCTGATGCGCGGACTCTGGCTCAAGGGCGATCCCGCTTCTGCACTGGCACACTTCGAGGTCGTTTGCCAGACGTCCACCGCTGAAACGTGGCAATCCCTACGACAGCTCGCCACCCGCATCCTCGCGTCGGGCGCGGCCTCGGAGCTCTTGTCCTTGCCGCGACGGCCAATCCAGCTCATAGGTCGAGAGCGTCAGTTCAAAGATCTGTCCGACCTCCTCACCACACCCCGGTCCTGCGGCAATGTGGCCCTCATCTCGGGTGAGCGTGGTGTTGGCAAGACAGCGCTGCTGACGGAGTTCGCTCGTCTGGCCGAGGTGCATGGCAGGCAGCTTGTCTGGCTGAACCAAGGGGCTCAACATGGCTCACGGTCTCATCTTGACAAAGACATCGGTCGCTCAAGTTCGCGTGACGTGGTATACTTGCTCGATTCCGGTGCCAGCGACCCACCGTGTCTCGATGACCTCCACGCTCTGTCTAGATCCCGAAACGCCGTAACCGTCGCAACGATACCGGCGGGCGCGGCCGCGCAAAATGCGATCGCTCCACACGGCACACGCCTTATACATTTGCCTCCTCTATCAACGGTTCAGACTCGTGCGCTAATTGCCGGCCGCTTTCCCGAATGCCCCGCCCACGCAATCCGCGCGGCAGGTCACTTGTGCGGCGGCAACCCGCGGTTGGCAATTGAGATATGTCGCGCATGGGAGAACGCGGGGACTTGGCCGACGGAGGGCGGATCGGAGGAGTTGGCAATTCAATTGCTCGCGCGGCGGAACGCGTTGGCCATCCTGATAGAGGAGTGGTACTCGGCGCTGAGCAAGACGGAGCTGGACGTGGTTGCACTGCTAGCGTTTGCGACCCCTCCCGCGCGGCGTGTTATCAGGTGCTACGTGGATAGCGAGATGGGGCCCGAGGCGCTTGAGAGCCTTGAGGGTCGTGGCTGGGTTGTCGTGCGTGGAAAGGAGGTGAGTTTGGCCCATGAGATTGTGAGGCACGCCTTGCGCCTCCGTCCTCCTAGTCGACCGGCAAAGGAGTACCACCGCCGGCTCGGACGCGCCCTGGAGCGGGGTGGGGCCCGGGAGCGATTAGCTTCGGCTGTGGAATACGAGCAGGGCGGGGAGTCTGCTACTGCCCAACGGGTGGCCGCGGCTCTTGCAAATGAGGCTCTGGGCCAGGGCGACGTCGATATCGCGACAGCGGCATCTTCTGTCGCCTATCGCACTGCCGCGAGCATCCAGGAGCGCTTTGAAGCCGGCGTCCTACTTGCCGAGTCCGAGCTGGCTAGAGGCTGTGCGCGGCGGGCAGCTAGTGTTTTGCGTACGCTTCAGGGCGTAGCACCAACGCCGACAGGGGAACTCGGGGTAACCCTCAAGCTCGGCCGGGCAGTTGTGGCGGAGGGCTTGTTAGACGAGGGTGCTCGCCTGCTTGAGCAAGTTGCCCACAACGTCACGCGACTTGAGCCGTCATTGGCTAGTGCGATCCTTCGGCTTCAGGCTGCGCAATTACGTCTTGACTTGGCTATGCGACGTCATGATGTGACGAGCCCTATTGTCGTCTCTGACATGGAGACGCAACTCGCGCAGTTGCGCCCTGCCGCGCCAGCCTGCCCGGTAGCGTGGAGCGACGGCGTGCGATTGCTGTTCGGATATCACCTCGCAAGACGGTCGCGAGCGGCCGCTCAGCGGTCCATCGATACATATAGTGATACGCTGGCGCGCCTGCGAGACATTGGCCCGGCGGTCCTGGCAACGTGTCGCGCAGCACTTGAGCTGAAAGCGGGACGCCTCTACACGGCGCGCCAGATATTGTGCGCGCTTGTCGAGGAGCGAGAGGAGACGCGCGACCGATTGCATTCCGTGGCGCTTAATAACCTCGCTGTTACCCTCTTGGAGTCAGGAGAGTTTGACGGGGCTAGGGCACAGCTGGACGCAACAACCACCATCGACGAAGCGGTGGGTTTGCCGGGCTCTGACCGGGTCACGACGGATATGAATCGAGCCCAATGCGCGTTTTTTGCGGGCTCACACGCGGCGGCGCGGACACACCTCGAGCGCGTAATCATTACAACGCGAGCTCAGGGATTGCTTGCGTTGGAGGCGCAGGCACTGGCAATGATCGGCCTAATGCGTCTTGCGCAGGGCGGGGCAAATGCTGGAGCGCAGGCGACGGAGGTAAGGTCACTGCTGCCACGGGTGCCTCTGGACCCAGACAGCTACCTAGTAGATTGGTTTTTGGTGGCGGAACGTATCGCGAGAGGACAAACTGTGGCCGGCGCTGAGCTCACCGACGCCGCAGCTGTATACGAGCCGTTGGATTGTTTGGCGGCGGCGAAACTCCGTGTGGTGGCATCAGGGCTGCAAGAGACCGATGCAAGCGACAAGCGGGCGCGCGAGTCTCGGCAAGTCCTGCGTGCCAGTGGATGTGGCTGGTTCGTGGCCTTCGCAAGCGCTGCCACGAGGTGGCAGCGGCGCTGTCGAGCAGGGCGCCCGTAGCTTGGAAGGGCACGTAAGGATAGGGTGCCGGTATGCAGGAAGGACGTGCTAATTGGTTTGGAGGAGATCCTCCGCTGCCTGCTCCAAGACGCCGCAAGCTAGCGCGGCCTCAACGACGACGGGATCAAATTGGCTGCCACTGTTGCGCAACAACTCTTGTCGAGTCTCCTCTATTGACAGTGCCTTGCGATATGGCCTGTCAGTCATCATGGCGTCAATGGAATCCGAGATCATTATGATCCGTGCACCAACGGGTATGCGTTCCCCCGCAATACCCGTCGGGTAGCCGCTGCCGTCGAACCACTCATGGTGGTGGCGGATACATTCTAGGATCGTCGGGTCCAGTGATCGGACGGCGCTGACGATTTCGACACCCTTGTCGGGGTGGGCCCGAATGAGCTCTCGCTGCTGAGGTGAGAGGGGGCCCGTCTGGCGGAGGATCTCACCGTAAGCGAGGTCGATCTTCCCGATGTCATGGAGAAGCGCAGCGGTCTCAATGAGTCTGACGCGGCGAGGGCGGAGGCCGAGCATCGCAGCGATGCGACGTGATCTTTCCGCGACGCGGACGGAATGTCCGGAGGTGTATCGGTCTCGTGCCTCGAGGGTCTTGATCAATACACGAAGGAGATCTTGGTTGAGACGTTGCAGCTCGATATTAACGCCGTAGCTGTAGCGGAGGCCGATCATCGGAATGATTGCAGCTAGGAGACTGACGGCGCCCCACCGCACGTAAAGGAAGGCAATGAGATATGCGAGGGAACTCATTGCAACGTCAAACACGATGATGCTACCAGCTGTCTGGCGCCAAACCTCTTGAAATGACCGACCCTCGAGTTTACTAACGGCGTAGAAGACAGCCGTACTGTTGACGACAAAATAGCCGAGAGCGGCGATGATGAAGGGTGGGAAGGAAGCACGAAACGTGATCGAGTCGAGCGAAGCCGAGCCCCCGAACCCCTTATAAAGGACTGCAGCGGCGCTGGTGGCGCAGACGAACTGAAATAGATTAAAGAGTGCTCGATACCGGTCCTTGCGTAGGATGAGGAAGTCCGTAAGCAACTGGCCGACGAATGTAAGGCCGATTGCCCCAGTAGGTCCGAGGAGGACAACGGAGGCAAGGTGGGGAAGAAAATCGACAGCAGTAGAGGCGCCGCTCTCGGTGATGGTGAGGGCGAGCAGGGCGCTGACGACGGCGAGAGCCAAGAGAGTACCGAAGGCGATAGCCCAGGGTACCGAGAAGGTTGGGGGGTTGAGATAGATGATTGTGGTGGATACCAGAGCCGCGGAGGCGCCGGCAATGATGACGATGCGTCGTAGGCCTGTTGAGTCCGCGCTCATCACGACAATGTCCCCCCAAACCTCAAACACTACAGCCTAAAGGATCCAGCAAGCAGGGCGAAAACGAGACCCCACATAAGCTGACCTCCTTTCGTCAGGGAGTCGCGTCCGGGTCGCTAAGACGAACGCGCTGGTCGTGTCTCCGCTCGAGGTCCGCTCAGCTTCTGGCTGTTAGGTGTCGAGGTTTGGGGGGAATGCTCTCCTAGGATGTGAGACCGGGACCACGTGGGGGCGGGGAGATGCGTGGTCGTTCCACCCTCACTCCGCCATCCACCGATTCGTCGCGTTCAGGCACGCCAGCACCACCGCTTCCTCCACGGAATCGCGCACCTCGGCGATGCCGGCGAGGGAAAGGGTAGCACGTCCGGCGGAGGCGTGCACGAGGGTCACCATGAACCGCTTGCCGAACATCTCCTGCTCGGCCACGCCCTCCACGGCGAACGCGGAGACGTCCTCGGTGGCCTTGCCCAGGGCGTTGAGGACGGCCTGGGCGGCCACCTCGAGCCTCGCCTTGTGGTAGTCGGGGCCCTGGGCCTGCCCCTCCCACGCCTTCTCCTCCTCGCCGAGGCGCACGCGGCACAGCACGCGCTCGCCGGCGCGCCGGTCGACGTGGAATCCGCGAAGCACGATCCGGCGCGGCGGCGCACCTTCGGCCGGCTCGGCCTCGGTCTCGGGGGCCTGGGCGAGGGGGAGGTCCTTCGCGTGGACCTGCGCGATGGAGATCTTGCGGTGGTCGATCTGGAGTCCGAACTGGGCCAGGAGCGCCGACTCGATGTTGCGCACGATCTGCTTGGCGCCGAGCCCCGAGCTCGAGAGCACGTGGACCTCGTCGATCGCCCCCTGCCCGTCCGGGACGATCTTGAGGGAGTCCACCCCTTCCACCGACAGGAGCAGCCTCTCTACCCGACGGAGCCCCCATGGATCGAGGCCCCGGACGTCGGGTTCCGCCTGCTCGTGCGTCATGAAGTTCTCCCCTCCCTCACCGCCGGATGCACCCGATCTCCTCCATGCGCCTTGGCAATGTACAGCGCCGCGTCGGCCTCAGCGAACAGGTCGTCGGCGGTGAGCAGGGAGTCTTCGCTGCCGGCGTGGAACGCGATCCCGATCGAGGCGGAGGTGCCCACGCTCCCCGCCTCGACGGGAACACTGAGCTCCGCGATTCGGCGGCGGACATCCTCCGCCACCCGTACCGCGCCTTCGAAGTCGGCATCCACGAGGATGACCACGAACTCGTCGCCCCCGAAGCGGCCGGCGATGTCGGTCGATCGGATGGCGAGCTCGATGGCCCGCGCCACGCCCCTGAGGACGGCGTTCCCCGCCGGGTGGCCGTGCTCGTCGTTGATCTCCTTGAACCGATCGAGGTCGACGAACAGGAGCGCCAGCTTGGAGCCGGCCCGGTTCGCCTGCCCCAGCTCCTCGCGGGCGCGCTGGATGAGCGCCCGGTAGCTGTACAGGTCCGTGAGCGCGTCGTGGGTCGCGTCCCGGACGGCGCGGAAGTAACCGCGGCTCATGTCGAGCAGCCCGAGCGCCAGCTGCGGGCGGCTGCGGACGAGCGACTCGGCCAGGCTCAGGTAGCCGGCGAAGTCGGCGGCCGCCCCGCGCAGGACGCCGTTGGTCTGCTCCCGGACGTCCTCCAGGGCCCGCTCGATCTCCTCGATCGCGTCGTACGGGAGACGCGACTTGCGGACCGGGTGGACGACGGACAGGTCGAGCCCGGACGGGATGACGATCACCGGCTGGTCCGCCGGCTCGGGCTCGGCCAGGTCGAGGATCGCGCGCCGCGTGTACAGCTCCTCGGCGGGCCCCATGGCGGGGTGATCGAGCGCCCCGTCGAAGGGCAGGATGTCGATGAACCCGAGGCGCGAGCCGTCCTCCTCGATGAGACGCGACACGGCCCCCAGGTAGTGGAGCCCGCGGAGCTTCCTGAAGTAGCGCGACGACATCCGCTCCTCGTCCAGCATGGCGAGCGGCAGCCCGCCGGCGGCCGACAGATAGCGGCGGCGTTCGGGCGGCATGGTCTTGAGGAGCCACGGCTGCTCGTGCGGGTCGATGCCCTTCTCCTTCAGGAACTCCGCCAGCTCGCCGAACGACACGGCGGCCGCGAAGTGGCGCTCGCCGTTCACCTCCGGGAAGTCGAGCCCCGCGTACACGAGCGGGCGCTCCTCGCCCTCGTGCCGGAGGTAGCGGGCGAGCGCGAGCGCCGGCGGGACGACGGGCGCCAGGTAGGGCAGGAGCTCGGGGTGTCGCGCACGGCAGTACTCGACCACCAGCGGGTGCGTGGAGCGGATCCACGTCCGCTTCTCCTCGTTGTTCCGCCACAGCTTCAGATACGCGAGCGCCACCAGCTCGTCGCCCAGCGACTCGAAGTGGATCTCGTCGAACCCGGCCACCGAGAGGGCGTTGATGACCTGCTCGGGGCCGGCCGGGTAGAAGTGGACGAACACCTCCGACGGGACGACCAGCACCACCGGGCCGGCCGCCACGCGATCGCGGAGGGCCTGCAGCTCGTTCTCGGGGGCGAGGCCCGGGAGCGGCGCGTCGGTGGACGGCTCGATGTCGGGCGCGTCGGGGTCGGTGGATGCATCGGGCTCGGAGGGGACGTCGGGCGCCGGGGGCTCGCCGGGGCCCGCGGGGGCGTCGTCGGCGGAAGCGGGTGCGCCGGGGGACTCGCTCACGGGTCCCCAGTACCCCGCGGACGTACCCGTGTCCGGCCATCGCGCGTCCGCGACGGCGGGGAACACGTCACCCGTCTCCCGGTGATCCATGGTCTTCGAACCCACCCCTCGACCCGTGATGTGAGGCGCCCGAGCCCGGGGAAGGAATTCAAGAAACACGCCGCCCGGTGCGGGTTTCAGGGACATCGGGGGGTGGGCGTCCTAAATCCTTTGCTGCCAAGCATCCGCGGCCGCCGGGGGAGCGAGATCCCGCCCCGCGCGCCGGCATGCAGGTTTGGCATGCCCGTCCGCGTTGTGGCGGCCCGGCAACGCGCCCCGGAGGCCGGAATGCCGTCCCGGAGGCCGGCATGCCGCCCCGGGCGCCGTCAACCCCCGGCCGCCGGCGCGGACGCCACCGGCTCAGGTCGTGACACCGAATCGGCCCGTGGTTGACACGTCTCCTTCCGTCCGGCAGCGTGACCGGATGCGAATCCCACTCCCTGCCCTGCTGCTTCTTGGTGCTCCCCTGGCCGTCGCGGCCCAGACCGCCGATACCCTGACGGTCGACGACTACGCCCGCGCCGAACAGTTCCTCGGACAGAACACGGACCCGCTGGTCAGCGGGATCCCGGGACGGCCCACGTGGCTGCCCGATGGCCGGGCATGGTATCGGGTGTCGACTCCCGAGGGGGCGGAGTTCGTGATGGTCGATCCCCGGGAGGGTACGCGCGCGCCGGCGTTCGACCACGACCGGCTGGCCGCGGGGCTCGGAGCGGCGGTCGGCCGCGAGCTCAGCGGCGCCAGGCTTCCGTTCGGCGGCTTCGAGCTCTCCGACGACGGGTCGACGCTCACCGTGACGATCCCCCCTGGGGACGACGCCGGCGCGGGGCGCGGGGGTGGCGGAGGATTCCGGCGCGACGAGGGCGAGCGCTACGCCTGCGACCTGGGCAGCTACCGCTGCGCCCCCGTGGCGGGGACCGCGGGCCACGAGCCCCCGCCGAGCTCCGTCGTCTCTCCCGACGGCAAGCGCGCGGTGTTCATCCGGGACCACGACCTCTGGGTCCGGGACCTGGAGACCGGCCGGGACGCGCCGCTCACCACGGACGGGGTCGAGGACTACGGCTACGGCACCAACAACGCCGGCTGGGTCCGGAGCGACCGGCCCGTGGTCACCTGGTCTCCGGACTCGCGCCGCATCGCGACGTTCCGGCAGGACGAGCGGGGGGTCGGCATGATGTACCTCGTGCGCACGCAGGTGGGCGAGCCCGAGCTGGAGGCGTGGCGCTATCCGCTCCCCGGCGACAGCGTGATCTTCCGCATCGAGCGGCTGGTGATCGACGTGACCGGACCCGAGGCGCCCAGGGTGGTCCGCTTCGACATGCCGCCCGACGCACACCGCTCCATGGTCACCGACCACGTGGCCTGCGGCTCCGGCCTGTGCGACCTGCTGTGGTACCCCGACGGGTCGCACGTCGCGTTCGTCTCCAGCTCCCGCGATCACAAGCACGCATGGGTCCGCGTCGTCGACGCCGGGAGCGGGGAGGTCCGCACCCTGTTCGAGGAGACCTCGGACACGCAGGTCGGGGACGCGAGCGCGAACGAGAACTGGCGCGTGCTGCCGGGATCGGGCGAGCTGATCTGGTGGTCGGAGCGCGACGACTGGGTGCACCTCTACCTGTACGACCTCGAGACCGGGGCCCTGAAGAACCGCATCACGACCGGCGACGGGAACGTGGTCGAAATCGTGTACGTCGACGAGGACGACCGGACCCTCTTCTTCACCGGGCAGGGAAGGGAGCCCGGGCGCGATCCCTATTTCCGTCACCTGTACCGGATCGGCTTCGACGGAACCGACGAGAGGCTCCTCACGCCGGAGGACGCCGACCACTCGATCTCCATGTCGCCGACCGGCGAGGCGTTCATCGACACGTATTCGACGGCCGACACGCCGCCGGTGAGCGTCCTGCGCGACACCGACGGCACCGTGACCACGGTGCTCGAGAAGGCCGACATCTCGCGCCTCCTGGCGACGGGGTGGAACCCCCCGACGCCGATCACCATGAAGGCGCGCGACGGGACGACGGACATCTATGGCATGATGTTCACGCCCACCCGCATGGACTCGACGAAGAAGTATCCGATGGTCGACTACATCTATCCGGGGCCGCAGAGCGGCAGCGTCCGCGGCCGCAGCTTCTCGACCGCGCGCGGCGACCATCAGGCCCTCGCGGAGCTCGGGTTCGTGGTGGTCGCGATCGACGGCATGGGGACGCCGGGGCGCTCCAAGGCGTTCCACGACGCCTACTACGGGCACATGGGCGACAACACGCTGCCCGATCAGGTGGCGGGGATCCGCCAGCTCGCCGAGCGCTACCCGTGGATCGACATCGACCGGGTGGGTATCTGGGGGCATTCCGGCGGCGGGTTCGCCGCGGCCGCAGCGATGTTCTGGTATCCCGACTTCTTCAAGGTCGGCATCGCGGAATCGGGAAACCACGACAACCGCAACTACGAGGATGACTGGGGCGAGCGCTACGAGGGGCTCCTGGTGCCGGGCGCGAACGGCGAAGGCGACAACTACGCCGACGAAGCCAACCAGAACTTCGCCGCGAACCTGAAGGGCAAGCTGCTCCTCGCCCACGGCGGGATGGACTCGAACGTCCCGCCGTCCAACACGCTGCTCGTCGTCGAGAAGCTGATCGAGGCGAACAAGGACTTCGACCTGTTGATCATCCCCGACGCGCGGCACGGCTACGGCGCCGCGAGCAGCTACATGATGCGACGCCGTTGGGACTACTTCGTGCGCCACCTGATGGGCGCGACGCCGCCGGAGGAGTACGAGATCGGCAGGGGTCGAACGGCGAGCTGAGGGCGCGCGGGCTTCAAGTGGAGTTCCGCCGTTCTCGGGAGCCAGGACCGCGACGCGAAGCGGAAGTCGACGACCTCGAGCCGAACCGCGACCGGCGGCTCGATCGCTCATCGACCGGCGGCGCCGGGTTGACCGGGATCGCGGGACGGGCCTACCCTGACGCCCGGCGCGCAGGGCGCCTCCCGTCCGCGGAGAGGACCGAGTCCACCTGAGCGACACCCGATCCACAGGTTCACGCGAACCTCCCTCTGGCCCGATGCCGGCGGACCCGGGCAGCCCGATGAGAGGAGGCTCGTGATGCCCGACCGTCCCGTTCCGTCGCGTCACCTTCCCGTACGCCCCGACCTCGAGCAGCTCCGGCACCAGGCGAAGGACCTCCTGCGCGCCGTCCGGGCCGGGGACGAGGCCGCGATCGCCGAGCTCCGGGAGCACCACCCGCGCGCCATCGACCCGGCCGGGGCGAAGCTCGCCGACGCGCAGCTCGCCCTCGCCCGCGCCTACGGCGTCACGAGCTGGCCGCGGCTCGTGCTCGCGTGCCGCGTGATCGAGGCGATCTGGCGCGACGACCCCGAGGTGCTGCGCGCGCTCGTCGTGAAGCGCCCCGGGCTCCTGCACGAATCGGCGCGCGGCGTGTCGGGGAACTGGGGACCGCCCATGTCCTACGCGGCCAACCTGGGCCGCGACCGGATCGTCGAGATGCTGCGCGAGCTGGGGGCGCGCGACCTCCAGCACGCCTTCGACCGCGCCTGTCTCCAGGGGAAGGTCGAGACGGCACGCCGGCTGTACGCCATGGGGGCGCGCCCCGTCCCCGGATCGGTGATGGGTCCGGCCGAGACGCAGAACGGGGCCGGCATGGAGCTCCTGCTCGAGCTCGGGGCCGAGATCGAGGACGAGGAGGGGGACCGCCTGGCGCCCGTCGCGATGCTGCTCGAGACGTACTGCCGGAACCCGGACGGGAAGCACCGCTGTCTCGAGCTCTGCGCCGCGCGCGGGATCGAGCTCCCCGACACGCCGCCCATGGCCGTCCACCGGGGCCGGGTCGACCTGCTGGAGGCGCATCTGGCGCGCGACCCCGTGCTGCTCGCGCGCACGTTCGCCCACGAGGACATCTACCCGCCCGGGCTGGGGTGCCACGCAGACCACACCCTGGCGCTCCACGGGACGCCGCTCGCCGGAACGACGCTCCTCCACCTGTGCGTGGACTACGACGAGCTCGAGATCGCTGGCTGGCTGCTCGACCGGGGGGCCGACGTGGACGCGCCGGCGGAGGTGGACGGGGACGGGTTCGGGGGGCACACGGCGCTGTTCGGGTGCGTCGTGTCGCAGACGTGGCGCGTGGGGCTGAGGCGCGACGCCGGGTTCGCCCGGCTCCTCCTCGACCACGGCGCGGACCCGAGCGCGCGGGCCTCGCTCCGCAAGCGGCTCCGGTTCGTGGAGGACGAGACGTGGCACGAGTACCGGGACGTGACCCCGATCGGCTGGGGCGAGCGGTTCCACGACCGGTCGTGGGTTAGCGAGCCGGCCATGCGGCTCATCGCGGAGCGGGGCGGGCGGGCGTAGAGGGAGCGACCGCTCGCGGCGGCAGGGGCAGACGCGTCGACGCGAGCTCGATATCGCGTGCGTCGGCCCCCAGGCGGGCCCACCACACGATCCCGGCCTCGACCGGCATGGGTTGCCAGGGCTTGCGACCCGGCGCCTATTGATTAAGTTCCATAGTGATCCAAAACAATATCACACGGCAGAGGTGACCAGGTGGACGCCGAGGGGGAGTTCCGGGAGGTGCTGCAGGCCGCGGCCCGGCTTCAGGAGATCCTGCCCGATGCCGTACTCGTCGGGGGATCGGCCGCGGCCCATCATGCCGCGCACCGGGTGTCCCTCGACGACGACCACGTCCTGACCGATCTCCGCGAGCGATTCGAGGATGTGCTCCGCGCTCTGGAGGAGACCGAGGGCTGGGTGACCGCCCGCGTCCGTCCGCAGGTCCTCATCCTCGGGAGCCTCGATGGTGTGGAGACCGGAATCCGGCAGCTCATCCGGCGCCGGCCGCTGGAGGTGGAGGAGGTCCGTGTGGGGGACCGATCGCTCCGTGTCCCCACGCTGGAGGAGATCCTACGCATCAAGGCGTGGCTCGTGCTCCGCCGGAACGCGACCCGCGACTACCTCGACCTCGTGGCCCTCGCGGGGCGAATGGGGAGGCGGGATGCCGCCCGGGTGATCGTCGGGATGGACGAGTACTACGAAGACCAGGTGGGGCCCGGTGGCCGCCGGGTCGCGACACAGCTCGCCCGGCAGCTCGCCGAGCCGGCCCCCTACGACCTGTCCGACATCGACCTGGCGCGCTACCGGCGGCTCGCGGACCGCTGGCGGAACTGGGACAACGTCGTCGACGCGACGCGAGCGCTCGCCGCGGAGGTTCTCGATCTGGTGACGGAAGGGGACTGACGGATGGAGTTCAGGAATCTCGACTACCCTCCCGGCACGCCGGTCACCGGGCTCGGCCCCGCGGCGCTCGAGGCGCTCCTCGACCGGGGAGACCTCGAGGAATGGGCGCCGCTGGCGCGCGCGATCGCCGACGACCCCCGGGGCGTGACGGCCGACACGGTCGTGCGTCTGTGCGAGGCGCACCCGATGTACGGCACCTCGGCGCTGTGGTGCGCGTGGATCGAGCGGCGGCGCGGCCGGCCCCACCCCGGCGGAACCACGCTGGCCGAGGCGCGCGTGAGAGCCGGCCTCACGCAGACCGAGGTGGGCGAGCGGCTGGGGATCCGACAATCGGACGTATCGAAGCTCGAGCGTCGCTCCGATGTCCTCCTCTCGACCCTGCGCGCCTACGCCCGCGCGATCGGGGCCCGCCTCCACGTGACGCTCGAGGGCCCGGCCGACGACCAACCCCGTCCCGTCGTGCTGCCGCCCGCCCGCGACTGACGCGCGCGACGCGACACGTCCCGGTGTAGCCGCGACCCGCTCGCTACTCCGCCCGCAGCACCTCGGCCGGGTCCACTCGCGAGGCCCGGATCGCGGGGACGCCGCTGGCCGCGAGCGCCACGAGCCCCAGGAGCAGCGTCACCGCCCCCAGCGTCCACGGGTCCCGGGCCCGGACGCCGAACAGGAGCGGCTGGAGCGCGGGTGCGGCGGCCAGCGCGGCCACCAGACCCACGGCCATTCCGACGGCCGACACGCTGAGGCCTTCCCGGACGACCTGTCGGACGAGACGGCCCGGGCGGGCGCCGAGCGCGGCGCGCACCCCGATCTCACGGCGCCGGCGGGCGACCCCGAACGCGAGCACGCTGTACAGACCCACGGCCGCGACCACCAGCGCCAGCCCACCGAAGGCGCTGAACATCGAGGCGCCCAGCTTCCACGACCGGGCCTGGGGCTCGATCAGGTCGCTCAGCGGCTGGAGCTGGACGAAGCGGACGGCCGGGTTCGTCTCGACGACGGTGCGCCGCGCCGCGGCCGCCACGCCCTCGAACCCGGTCGTGAGCTTGAGCAGAATCGCCTCCGGCACCACGGTCACCGTGCCCTGCGCGACGGGGACGTAGTACTGGATCGACGGCGACTCGGTCAGCGACTGGCGGCGGCCGTCCTCCACCACTCCGACCACCGTGGCGCACGGCTCGTCCCTACCCCCGATCCTCAGACACTCTCCCACGGCCTCCTCCCCCGGCCACACGTACTCCGCCATCGTCCGGTTCACCACGACGACGGGGGGCGCCGTGTGGTCGTCGGCATCCGTGAGCCCGCGCCCGCGAACGATCCGGAGCCCGAGCACCTCGAAATATCCCGGCTCGACGACGTGGATGTAGGGTCCGCCCTGTGGGTGCGTGGGGACCGAGTCCCGATCGCGGCGCCACACGGCGTGGCCGATGCTCGAATAGAAGGGGGTGGCGAAGGAGGCCGAGGTCGCGCCGACGCCGGGAAGCGCGCCCAGCCGCCGGCCGATCTCGAGGATCAGCTCCCGGCGCTGGTCGACGTCGAGGGCGCCGGTCTCGATCAGCGGGCGGACCACGACGACATCCTCCGGGTCGAGCCCCAGGTCGAGGCTCCGGACCCGGTCGAGGCTCCGGAGGAAAAGGCCGGCTCCGACCAGCAGGAGGAGCGAGAGCCCCGCCTGGATTCCGACGAGGGTGGCGCGCAGCCCCGAGGCGGATCCGGTCGCGGTGCGCGAGCGGGAGCCGATGAGCCACAGGGGGCCACGGCGGCCGGATTGGAGCGCCGGCACGAGCCCCGCCGCGAGCCCCGTGAGCAGGGTGGCCGCGCCTACGAACCCCACGAGCCTGAGGCCCCCGGCCGCCCGCCCCCATTCGATCCCCGGGAGCAGGAGGCGCCGCAGGATGCCGCCAGCGCCCCAGGCGAGGAGGAGCGCCGCCGCGCCGCCCAGCAGGGCGAGCAGCAGGCTCTCGAGCAGCACTTGCCCCACGAGTCGCCGGCGGGAGATGCCGAGCGCCAGCCGGATCCCCGTCTCCCGTCCCCGCCGCAGTCCCCGTCCGAGCATGAGGTTGGCCACGTTGGCGCACGCGATGAGGAGGACGAGGAGGGAGACGCCGGCGAGCCACCTGGCCACGCGGGACTCGTCCGAGGCGAGGGGCCCGCGGGCGGCGAGGAGGGACGCCGCCAGCACGCGCGCCCGCGGGTCGTACTCCCCGGCGTCGATCAGCTCGCTCCGCCCCCGACGGTGGAGGAGCGTCGCCTCCTCGGCCGCCTGCTGGCGCGTCGCCCCCGGGGCGAGGCGGCCGAGGACCTCCAGCCACCAGAAGTTCCGGTTCTCGACCCACAGGTCGCCCGACAGGTCGAGCCCCGCCGGCGTGAGCGGGAGCCACATGTCGGCCGGCTCGAGATCGGCGCCCGTGAAGCCGCGCGGCGCGACGCCGACGATCGTGTAGCGGCTCGTGCCCAGGTCGAGCGGCCTCCCGAGCGCCGCCTCGGGCCCCCCGAATCGCCGATCCGCGTACGCGCGCGCCACGACGGCGGCCCCGGGGGCGGCCCGCCGGTCGTCGTCGGGCCCCAGGAAGCGGCCGGCCGCCGGGCGGGCGCCCAGGAGGCGGAAGTAGCCGCCGCTCACGAGCAGGGCGCGGGCCTGGTGGGCGCCCTCGCCCCGACCCACCGTGACGGTCTCCGCGGCGTAGGCGGCGACGGCCGCGAGTGCCGTCACCCGCTCGAAGTCGCCCACATCGGGGAAGGTGAGGGCGCCGGTGGTGACGTCCCGGTTGGCCCACGCGATGTGGCGCTCGACCAGCAGCCGGGTGATGCGCCCCGGATCGCGGATGCCGTCCGGCGGACGGAAGAGCAGGCGATCGACGATCCCGAACGTCGTCGCGTTGGCGCCGATCCCGAGCGCCATGGTGAGGATCACCGCGGCGGCGAACAGCGGCGAGCGACGCAGGCTACGCCCGGCGTAGCGGAGGTCGTCCCGGCGGGACGCGAGCCACTCGGCACGTCGGCGGCGGGTCGCCATCGTCCGATCGATGCCCTCCAGCTCGCGTCGGTACTCGCCCTCGTTCCCGAACCGCCGCCGGGCCTCCTCCTCGGCCTCGCGGCGCCCGTATCCGCGGCCCAGGAGCTCGGCGATCGTGGCCTCGAAGTGGTGCGCCAGCTCCTCGTCCACGTCGCGACGCACGCTCCCGAGGCGGAACAGGCGCCGCGCGCCGCCGCGGCCCGTCCCGTGCCCGCCGCGGTCGCTCACGCCGTCGCCTGCGCCTCGGTGGCCCGGATCACCTTGAGGACCGCGTCGGCGTACCGTCGCCAGGTTCGGGTCTCGGAGGCGAGGGTGCCGCGCCCGTCACGGGTGAGCCGGTAGTACTTGGCCCGCCGGTTGGTGTCGGAGATCCCCCACTCCGAGTCGAGCCAGCCGCGCTTCTCCATGCGGTGGAGCGCGGTGTACAACGCCCCCTCCTCGACCTCGAGATCGCCGTCGGTGGTGTCGCGGATCCACTTCGCGAGCGCGTACCCGTGGCGGGGCCCGAGCACGAGGGCCCGGAGGAGCAGCATGTCGAGGGTCCCCTGCAGGAGGGAGAGGCCGGGACGGGGCATATCACGATTCTCCTCAAGCGTTCATACAT
>CAZCLY010000030.1:0-16489 GCA_964499635.1 uncultured Gemmatimonadota bacterium
CCCGCAGGTCGACGGTCCCCGGGTTGATCTCTAAGCAAGCCAGAAACTCTCGGCTCTGAGCTAGGAGTCAGCTGCGGCAATCGCCGGGTCGTCTCCGTTGCAAGGTCGGCGCACCTGGCGAAACACAGCGCCGTCCGCACTCACGAAGTACGCCTCGAGGGTCGCGAGGGGATAGGCGCGGTCAGCGATCACAGGAACGCCCTCGTTCCACTCCAGAGTGGTCGCACCTACCCGAGCGAAGATGGAGGGCTCAGGGGCACCGTCTTGCGATCCCGCCAGCGCCACGAGCCCTGCGCTGGGAGGAACTTCCACCCACGTAACCGCGCCACAGCAATCAGCACTCATGAAGCAGCCGTCGACGCACATACTCGATTGATCGCAGGGGTCGCCGCCCACGTTCGCGCCACACTGCCCGTTCACACAAATGTAACAGTTCTGGGCGGCCGCGTGGCGGGGTGATACGATTGCGAGTGAGCCCGCAGCCAAAGCCAAGGCTATCAGGGACTTTGACATGCTCATTTGCTCTTCTCCTTTCGCCCATCGTGGAAAGGCGCCGCGTAATGGAGTGACGGTGCTGGGCCCGTCCTCGACCTCAACACATGATATGATATGATTTCCGGGCGATGGGCAGTGTGCAAGTGCCAAATCTGCCGGATTCGCGACAAATCTTCGGGTTTTGGGACATCGGATCACCCGGGCCCCGCGGATGTTCAGGAGCGCGAACACGCCCGTGAGGACCAGCGCGGTCTCCCGGATCGGCACGTCCACGTAGATCGTCAGCTAGGCCCCCAGCCCGATCAGCGCGAACGCGCTCTTGAGGACGAGGGCCAGCCACGTCCCGAACCCGCCGATCGTCCCCACCAGGGGCCCCATGGTCCGGTCGAGGAAGAAGTACGTGCCGCCCGCCCGCGGCATCGCCGCGGCCAGCTCCGCCATGCTCAGCATGGCCGGGGTCATGAGGAGGGCGGCGAGGAAATAGGCGAGGACGACCGACGGCCCCGTCTCGGCGGCGGCGATCCCCGGCAGGAGGAAGAAGCCGGAGCTGAACATCGCGCCGGTGCTGATCGCGTACACGTCGAACAGCCCGAGTTCCTTCTTCAGCCGCTTCATCGCGCGCAAGGTGGGCAGGCGGGGTCCCTCGGGCCACGGTTGCGCGTCCCCGGTGTGCTCCTCCACTCCGCGGGCGCGAACGGCGGCGGCATGACAGGGGCTCGTGCATCGGCACCGGAGCGAGCCGGCGAGATCGAAGCGGCCGAGGTTGCCGCGTGCCGGCACGGGAGCCCGGGGTTACATGCGGGAGCCGATCGGTGCAGGTTTCACCTCGTCGACACGCGCCTCGCGAGGAGGTCGATCATGAACCGACGGTCGGCGCTGCCCGTGGCCCTCGTCCTGCTGACGGCGGCCCTTCCCGTCCGAGCCCAGTCCGTGACCGCGATCGTCGGCGGTCGGATCATCGACGGTCTCGGCGGTCCGCCGATCGAGAACGGGGTCGTCCTCGTCGAGGGCGGGCGGATCGCGGCGATCGGCCCGGCCGGCTCGGTCGAAGTCCCGGGCGGAGCCGAGATCGTCGATGCGTCCGGCGGCACCGTCCTGCCGGGCCTGGCGGACATGCACGTGCACCTCATGGGCGGCTGGGACGGCGAGGCGGTCGACGTGCTGGGCTATCGCCGCTACCTCGATGCCCTGCTCTACGCCGGAGTCACCACCGTCCTGGATACCGGCGGGCTCCTCCTGTTTCTGCAGCAGATGCGGCAGGAGATCGAGGCGGGACGCATCGAAGGGCCCCGTCTGCGGTTCGTCGGACCACTCCTCGACGGGGTCGATCCCGTCTGGCCGCCCATATCCTATCGAATCAGCTCGTCGGCCCAGGCCGCCACCGTGGTCGACCAGCTGGCCGACGGCGGGGTGGACGCGCTCAAGGCGTACGGCTCGCTGCCCGACAGCCTCATCGCCGCCCTGGTGCTCTCGGGGGATGAACGCGGGCTCCCGGTCCTCGCCGACGTCGGCCCGCGCAACGGATCGCTGCCCGTCGTCGAAACCGGGATTCGAGCGTTCGCGCACGTCGGAGCGCGCCCGATCGCGGACTCCACCGTCGCCGCGATGGCGGAGCGGGGCGTGGCGACCATCACCACGCTGGCCGTGATCGAGTCGTTCGCCCACCGCCGATTCGAGGATCTTTCCTTCCTCGACGACCCGCTGCTCGCCAGGACCATGCCGCCCTGGTTCCGCGACGATCTCGTGGCGGCCGCGACGGCGGAGCCGAGCCCGGAACAGGCGGCGAGAGCCCGAAGCGCGGCCGCCGGGCTGCGGAATGCAATGGCAAACGTGCAGGCGCTACACGAGGCGGGCGTGCTGCTGGTAGCGGGGACCGATAGCCCGTACCCGGGCGTCTATTACGGTGAGGGACTTCATCGGGAGCTCGAGCTTCTCGTCGAGGCGGGCCTCAGTCCTCTCGAGGCCATCTCCGCCGCGACGCGGAACGCGGCGGCCCTCCTGGGAGAGGAGGACGAATGGGGCTCGCTGACGCCCGGCCTGGCCGCCGAGCTCATCGTGGTCGATGGCCGTCCGGATCGGAACATCGGCGACGCGCGCCGCATTCGCGAGGTCATCCGGGCAGGCAGACGGATCGATCGCACCACGCTCGAGTTCGATCCGGCCCGACACGGCGAGTTCCGAACCTCACGGCCACTCCGTGGCCCCCCGACCGGCGGGTTCTAGCGGTTCTCCGGGTCTCTCATGCCCGGGAGGGGGCCCGCAGCTCATCGAGACCGTCGCCCGGCCCTCGCGACGGATGAGCGCCACCGCCACCCCTCGGGCAACGTGACGTCCCGGAGCGCGCGCCCACGAGATCCGGAGCGTCTCGGCGTCGACAACCCCGGTCACGGCTGGTGGAGACGGCCGCTGCAGGTGCCCGAAATCCATCTGGGCGCAGGGTGAGCTCCCTCATCGTCTCAGGGGAGGCGTGCTCCCGAAGATGTCGTTTCTCGCCCTCGGCGAGGGCAATCCGCTGCATGTAGGGCCCGCATCGTACTCTCGCCACTGACCTGTCCTGAACACTTCGGTCAGGCTTCCCAAGCGGCGAACACGAATCGCCGTAGCCGTGGCGATCCACCCTGGACGCCTGGCCGGTCCACTGCCCGGCCGTCCACCCGAGAACCAGCCTGCCCGGTCCGGACGACACCCTTGATCCGGGCTTGACCCCCGTGTCCTACGCATCCCCCCGGCACGACGGAGAGGACCCGTCGACGAGAGGAGGGAGTCATCATGCGCGCGTTGATCACGGGTGGAGCCGGATTCATCGGAAGTCATCTGAGCGAAGCGCTCATCGAGCGCGGCGACGACGTGGTGTGCGTCGAGCGACCCGGGGCGAAGCGCGGGTGGGTCGAGGGCCTGCCCGTGGCCTGGCACCCGATCGGCATCGAGGACGGCGACGCCCTGACCGGGCTGCTCGAGGGCGTCGACGTCGTGTTCCACCTGGCCGCCCTCACCGAAGCACGGACGCCGGACGACTTCTACGAGGTGAACACGCTCGGGACGGCCCATGTCATCGAGGCGATCGAGCGCGTCGGTCGGCCGGCGCCGCGGTTTCTCCTCCTGTCCTCGATCGCGGCGGTCGGACCGTGCCGGAACGGCGACTGCCTCGATCCCGGGACGGTCCCGTTTCCGCTGTCGCACTACGGGAACTCGAAGCTCCTGGCGGAAGCGGTCGTGCACGCCCACCGGGACACGCTGCCCGCCACGATCATCCGCTTTCCCTCGGTCTACGGCCCCCGCGAGCGCGCGGTGCTCAAGTTCTTCCGGCTCGTGAAGCGGGGCGCGGCGCTCACCGTGGGAAGCTGGGACCGTGAGGTGAGCATGATCTACGTGAAAGACGCCGTCCAGGGTCTGATCGCCGCGGCCACCTCGGAGCGCGCCGCGGGACGCACCTACCTCATCGCGCACCCGGAGGTCGTCACCTGGCGCGCCTTCGCCGAGGAGACCGCGGGCGCACTCGAGAAGAAGCCCCTCCTCGTGAGCGTCCCGGCGCTGGCGGCCAGGGGCGTGGCGAGGGGAGCCGAATGTCTCGCCCGGGCCCGCAAACGGGCGGCGATCCTCAACCGCGACCGCCTGCGCGAGATGACGGCGGCCCGCTGGGTGTGCGACCCCTCACGCGCGATCTCGGAGATCGGGTTCGCGCCACGCTATCCGCTCGAACGCGGCATCCCGAGAACCGCCGACTGGTATCGGAGGATGTCATGGCTGTGACCGGGGAAGTACCGCTGCCACGCTTCCCCGGCACGATCTCCGCGCCGGGAGGGCGGGCGCTCCCGATCGACCGTCTGATGACGGCCTACAACCTCTTCCTCGCGGCTCTTTGGATGGGTGCGGGCGGGGCCCGGCCCGTCATGTGGTTCGCCGCGACGCTCCACCTGACCGCGGCCGCCCTTCCGGTCCTGCTCCCCCGGCGCTCCGGTCCGCGGTCCCGGACCGCCGCGCTCGTGCGCGACCTGTATCCACTGGCGGTGCTGCCGGCGTTCTGGGTCGAGATCGACGTGCTGTTCCCGCTCCGGCACTCGGGCACGTTCGACGCCTACATCCACGGCTTGGAGCAGGCCCTGTTCGGCACGCAGCTGGGAGAGACCTGGATGCCGAGCGCGCCCCACCCGTGGCTCAGCGAGATCATGCACTTCTCGTATTTCGCGTACTACGGGGCGATCTACTTGCCGCCCCTGCTCATGGCCGCGGCGGGTCGGACCGAGGAGACCCGCGACATGGTGTTCAGGCTAATGGCCGCCTATCTGACCTGCTACGTCGTCTATCTGCTGTTCCCGGTCGATGGTCCCCACTTCCGGCACGAGCATTATCAGGGTGATCTCACCGGGGGCTTCTTCTACGAGCTCGTGGCGGCTACGCAGGGGGCCGGCGACTCGCGCGGCTGCTCGTTCCCGAGCTCGCACGTGGCGGGCGCCGTCACCGCCGCCTACCTCGGCTGGCGCTGGCTCTCGCGCCCCGTCGCCTGGCTCCTCGGCATCGAGGCGCTGGGCGTCGTGCTTTCGACCGTCTACACGCAGAACCACTACGCGGTGGACTCCGTCGCCGGGGCAACCTGGGCGATGGCGCTCCAGCTGCTCATCCTGCCGCCGCTTCTGCGGCGCGCCGGCGTACCCGAGAGGCGCCGGATGAGCGCGGCCCGTCCCGCGGCCGCGACACCCATCCCCGTCCTGTGGACGGGCCACAGGAAACGGAGGCGACAATGGGCGACCTGACGCTCGTAACCGGCGCGACGGGGTTCATCGGCACGGTTCTCACACGCAGGCTGGTGGCGGGAGGTCGGCCCGTGCGGGTCTTCGTGCGCACGCCCGGACGACTGCACCCCTCGGTGCGAGAGAAGGTCGGGATCGTGACCGGGGACCTGTGCGATCCGAAGCGGCTGGCGAAGGCGCTCGAGGGAGTGCGGACGGTTCACCACCTGGCCGCCGTCGCGAAGGCGTGGTCGAGGGACCCGCAGCTGTTCGACGAGGTCAACGTGGCGGGTGTGGAGCGCCTGCTCGAGGCCGCCGAGAAGGCGGCCGTCGAGCGTCTCGTACACGTCTCGACGATCCTCACGCTTCCTCCCCATCGACCGGCGCCGGGTCGGTCGGCCACCGCCGGATCGACACCCTACGCGGCCACCAAGCGGGCGGGAGAGCGGCTGGTCGAGTCCTGGGTGGCGAGCGGCGGGCACGCGGTCATCGTGCACCCATCGCGAGTCTACGGTCCCGGGCCGCTCAACGATGCGAACGCGGTCGTGAAGATGATCGATCTGTACCTCAGGGGTCGCTTCCGCGTCCGACTGGCCGATCGCGACGTGCTCGCGAACTACGCGCACGTCGAGGATGTGGCGCGCGGCATGGAACTCGCCGAGGGCGCGCCGAGGGGAAGGCACTACGTGCTCGGGGGAAGCGACAACGTATCGCTCGGGGAGCTGCTGGCCCTCGTGGATGAGCTCGCCGGGCTGCACCGCGCAACGCTCCGGTTGCCGAGGCGGCTCGCGCTGGCCGCCGGCGGCGCCGCCGAGCTGTGGGGCGGGCTCGGAGGACGCGCTGTGATCACGCGCGGCTGGGTGAGGACCTTCCTCGAAGATCGCCGCCTCGATATCTCGCCGGCGCGCGACGAGCTCGGCTATTCGCCCCGATCCCTCCGTCGAGGCATGGCCCAGACCCTCCGCTGGCTGATCGACCGGCGATCCACGGCGGGCTCGCTCGAGCCGGCGAGCGCACCGTGAGCTCGGCGGCGGTGGCGGGTTCGAGGCGCCACACCGGCCCGCGGTTCTTCGAGAGACGGCGGACGGAGCTGGTGCTGGGGACGGCGACGCTGGCCCTGCTCGCCTTCTATTACCTGGCACGAGCCGATCTGGTCGGGACGTACGCCCGGGGCGGATGGCGGGCCGTCACCGAGCCGCCTCTCCCCGTCACGCTCCACTACCTCATGGCGGGGCTCCTGCTGGGGGCGATCCCGGCCCTCCTCACGATGTGGCTCGGGCGTCTCCGGGCCGCCGACCTGGGGCTGGGGGCGGGCCGGACGCGTCCCGGCCTGCTCGTCCTGGCTTCGGGCCTGCCGCTTGTCGCGGTCGCCGCCCTCATCGGAGCACGCTCCCCGGTCATGCAGGCCGTGTATCCGCTGGACCCGAGCGTCACGCCGGACCGCTTCGTGGCGTATGCGGCGATACAGTTCCTGTACTACGGGGGCTGGGAGGTGCTCTTCAGGGGCGTGGTCCTGTTCGGTCTCCGCGACCGGCTGGGTGAGGGGACCGCCAACGTCATACAGACCGCGCTCTCGGTCCTCGCGCACTTCGGACGGCCGGTCACCGAGACGTTCGCCGCCGTCCCCGCCGGGATCGTCTTCGGATGGATCGGCCTTCGCCTCGAATCGATCTGGTACGTGGCCATCCTCCACTGGCTGCTGGGCGCGGGCGTCGACGCGCTCCTCATCCTCCGGTAGCCCCCGCTCGCGCCGTCCGCTCCAATCACGGAATCGCGTCGCGCGGCTCGACCGGGGCACCCGGCTCGTAACGCCTCAGGTGGAGGGCCACGGTCCCGAAGCGCGTCGAGGTCGTCAGCAGGACGAGCCGGCGCTGCGGGTCGTCGCTGATGTAGGCGCGCGCGTTCCTGCCCGGAGCCAGAATCCCCATCCCCGGAAGTACCGGCTCGATCACGATCGTGCGGAAGCGCCCCGCGGGGACCCTGATCTCCTCACGCCGGATCACGTGGAACACGACGGGGTTGCCGCGCGTCAGGAAGTGGGATTCGAAGCGGTAGGTCCGGCCGACCTCGAGTGGCAGCATGCGGAGCAGATAGAGGAACCCGACGTCGTCCAGCACCGGCTCGCCGATGGACGTCGGCGCCTCCAGCGAAGTGCTCGGCACGAATCCGCCCGACCGGTCGTCCCAGGATTGGGCGAGGATCCGGCCCGCCTCGTAGTCGACCTCGAAGCGGTCGTGGCGGTGGGAGTCGCCCTCCTCCACGCGCTGCTCGATCCGGAGGGCGCGCAGCGGCCCGGTGGCGATCCAGCTCTCCCACCTGTCATCGAATCCGAAGAAGGGGAGCCCGGCCTTCACCTCCATCGCGACTCGATAGGCACCCACTCCGTCGACGACCTCCCATCGCTCGACGCCGAGCGACGCCCGCCCGACCCTCGCGGGGCCCACGGCGACGGCGTATTCGAACGTCTCCCCGACGCCGAAGCTCCACGAGCCGACGTCGAGGTCGTGCGTCGCGGCGAGCGCCCCCGCCGAGTCCGGAAGACTCCCACCCGGGATCTCGGATTGGGCCCACGACTGCCCGGCACACACGAGCGGGACGATGATGGGCACTGCGATGCGGAACCTCGTACACGTCTGCATGGCGACCTCCTCTCGCCGGCCCGGCGCTCGGCGCCGGTGGGACCGCGTTCCAGCGCAAGGTCCGCTGCCGCGGTCAAGACGAGATCAAGGCCGACGGAGCCGCGTGGGAGGGGGGTCAGCTCTCGCCCGACCAGCGGCGACGCTGCCCCGGCGTGAGGAGGTCCTCGGAGACGATGTCGCGCACGATGCGGCCGACGAACGCGTATCCGCGAGGCTCGGACTGGAGCCAGCGCTGCCACTCGAGCTCGTCCAGCGCGGCATCCCGCTCGTCGGCGGACAGCCCCACGCGCGCCGCTACCGCGCCAGGGTCGAACCGTTCACCGGCCAGCGAAGCCGCCGCGAGGAGAGACCGGGCCGTCTCGGTGAGCTTCCGGAACCGGACCCGCACGGCCGCCCTGACGGCATCGGGCAGCTCGCCCGGCAGGGTGTCCTCCAGCGTGCGGTCGGTATGAGGCCAGGCCGAACGGATCTCCCCGCCCTCCAGCTCCAGCCCGTGGCGAATCGCCTGCACCAGCTCGACGGCCAGGAGCGGGAGGCCGGCGGAGTCCACCACGATCCGGCGGACCAGCCGCGCGCGTTCGACGGGCTCGTACTCCGGGAGGGCCGCGGCGACGAGCTCGTCGCACGTGGCGCGGTCCCAGCGAGACACCTCCACGTGGATCGGCTCCGATTCGCCTCGGAGCCCCGTGGCCAGCTCGTCGCACACCTCCGTCGCGCCCGTACCCGCGGCCAGCGCGAGGACGAGTGGTCGTCGCTTCAGATCCCGGAGCAGGAGGGCAAGAGCGCCCCGTGAGGCAGCATCGAGCCACTGCGCGTCGTCGACGAACAGGAGCACGGGCTGTTCCGTCGTCGCCGCCCACACGAGATCGCTGAACGCACGGGGAACAGGGCACGGTTCCGCATCGCCCACGACGTCGGCGAAGCGCTCCCGCCACTCGGGGAGCTCGCCCGCGATGGCCGCCAGCGCGGCGGGGGGCGCATCCCACACACCGGGCACCGCGGCCAATCCGCCGCGGCAGAGGCCGAGAAGCCCACTCCACGGGATGTCCCGGTCGGCCGCCACGGCCCGGATCCCCACCACCGCACCGCCATCGAGCCGCACCCGGCCGGCGGCCTCCTCGAGCAGCCGCGTCTTGCCGACCCCGGGTTCGCCCTGGATGGACACGAGGCTCGCCCGACCGGCGGCCCTGCCGCGCGCCCACGCTTCGAGGACCCGGAGCAGCTCGTGCTCGCGACCCAGGAACTCCAGCCGATCGCCGGCTCCCTCGACCTCTTCGAGCGCCGCCGGAAGCCGCCAGGTCCGCTCGCGTCGGACGCGGTCCACGAGCCGCTGTGTCTCCGCGGCGGGCTCGGCCCCCAGCTCGTCTCGCAATCGTCGTGCGAACGACTCGTACGCCGACAGCGCCTCGCCACGATCGCCGGCCAGCGCGGCGGCCCGGATGACGGTCTGGGCCGCGAGGTCCGAGAACGGATCCAGCGCCTGCGCCCGCTCCCCGAGCTCGGCGCCTTCCTTCACCCTTCCCGCGGCGAGCCGCGCGCTCGCACACGCCACGAGCGCGTGTACGGACCGGCTCCGCCAGACCCGGCGCTGCGCGGCCAGCCAATCCTCGAACGGCGAGGCGTCCGGGACGCCGAATCCCTCGAGAAACGTGGTGCCGACGAGCGTCGATACGCGATCCCACGCCTCGTCGTCCAGCGCGCCATCCAGCGCCTCGACATCCAGCGCCACGGCGTCCGACGAGAGCCGGATCTGTCGCGCGTCGCTCTCCACGCGGTCCTCGCCCACCGCCCGACGGATCGTGCGCAGCGCCTCGTTGAGGGAATGACGGGCGGCCGCATCCGGCTTGTCGGGCCACAACAGTCCGCAGAGGTGCTCGCGCGTGCGGGTACGGTCGGGCGATAGCGCGAGGTAGACGAGGAGGGCCGAGTTCTTTCGCCAATAGAGCTCGGCCGGCACGTCCCCCTCATCCGCCGAAAGCTCGAGAACGCCGAGCGTGCGCGCGCGAATCATGAGCCCGTGAACCACGGCATGTCGTGCTCGCGCACGAACCGCCGATACTCCTCCGTCCGCCTGAACTCATCGAGAAGCGGGAGCACGCCGACGTAGGAGAGGAACTCGTCTCTGACCGTCCAGGCCTCCTCCAGTCGCGCGAGCGCTCGCTGCGGCTCACCCAGATTCGCCAGGGCGACGGCCGTCCAGAAGGGCGAAGCGGCCGGCGACGCGGAGGCCAGGAGTCGCCCGGCCCTCGCCACGTCCCCGGTGGCCGCGTATCCCGCGGCGAGCATCGGGGAGACAAACGGATAGAGGTCCGCCGGGATCCGGGGGCCGACCGCTTCCAGCCGATCCCGCGCGTCACCGACGCGGCCGTCCGCGATCAGGGCCGCGGCGAGCCACATGCCAGCCTCCCAGGAATCCGGATTGCTCTCCACGGTCCGATCGAGCTGTGCCACGGCCCCGTCGGACCGGTCCGCCAGATACAGGACGATTCCCAGACCCGTATTCACGTCGGGATAGTAGGGGTCCAGGGCTCTGGCCCACCGCGCCCGCTCGATGGCGCGCTCGTACTCGCCTTCCGACGCCAGCCAGAACGCGTACCAGAGGTGCGTCGGGACCCAGCTCGAATCCCGCTGGATACCCGCCTCGAACGCGGCCCCCGCCTCGGCCCAGCGGCCCCGGAAGTACGCGCGAAACGCCTCCCCCCTGGCGGCGTAGGATGCCGCCACATCCCACCCGAGGGCGATCGCCGAGTCGGCGAACTCCACGGCCAGCGGGAAGGCCGAGTCCGGCGCGGCCAGGCCGCGGGCCGAGAGCGTCACGTACACCTCGGCGAGCCCGGCCAGTGCCGGCCCGAACGAGGGCTCCCGTTCGAGGGCCGCGCGGTAGTGCCGTTCCGCCCGGAGCAGGGACGTCCTGTCTTCCGTCCGCTCGCGCCACGCGCTCAATCCGGCCGCCCAGGCCGTCCGCGCTCGCGGGTCGATGTCACGTGTGCCGGTAGACGGGCGGGAGGCACCGGCCGATCTCAGATCGACGGCCCGGGCGATGGCGCTCGCCACCCGTTCGGGGAGCTCGAGGAAGCCGCCGTCCGGAGCCGCCAACTCGTCTGTCCAGATGACGTCCCCGCGACGGGTGTCCGAGAGCGTGGCGCTCATGCGAATCCCTTCGCCCTGCCGCCGGACCTCACAACCGACGACTCCCTCGACGCCGGGGAGCCGCGAGCCGATCTCCAGGGGGCCCGCGTCCGGGGAGATCGTCGCCAGCGAATAGCTGGCGGAGACGCGGAACCCGCGCTCGCCGAGCCGGTCCCTCGTCAGGTCGGCGAGCGCGTCACCCAGCTTCGGGTACTGTTCCTCGAGCTCTGCGTCCTCGCACGGCCGCACGGCCAGCCAGCGGATGGAGGGTCCCCCGGTCTGCCCTCCGGCGCCCCACAGCAGCCAACCGACACCGCCGAGCAGTACGAGGATCGTCCCGCCAAGGGTGACACGGACGCCCCGCCTCGCCAGCCAGGGGCTCCGGCGCGCCACCCCGAGCGCGGCCCGGAAATGCTCCGCGTCCCGCCAGCGGCGGTCCGGCCGCAGCGCGAGGGTCCGCTCCAGTACCGGGCGGATGGTCGTGGGAACACCCCCCCATTCCACGGAGCGCGGCCGGAACCCGGAGGGCCACCTCCGGCCGGTGAGACACTCGAACAGGATCATGCCGACGGCGTACAGGTCCGCGGCGGGCCCGACGTCCGCCCCCTGGGCCTGCTCCGGCGGCATGTAGGCCGGTGTTCCGGGCGACCCGCCGGCGCGTGTGAGCGACTCTCCGACCGTCGTGTCCAACGACTTGGAGATCCCGAAGTCGGTGAGGAGGGGCTCGCCCTCCTTGAGGAACACGTTCTCGGGCTTCACGTCGCGGTGGACGAGACCGGCGGCGTGGACCGTCGCAAGCGCTCGCAGCAGGCCGCGGGCCACGCGCAGGCCCGACTCGGTGTCGAGAGGGCCGCGCTCCAGACGTTGACGAAGGGTCTCCGCCTCCACCAGGTCCATCACGTAGTACAGCACGCCATCGCGTTCGCCGGCGTCGTGGACGGCGACCAGGTGCGGATCGGAGAGCCTGGCGAGGCGGCGGGATTCCCGGCCGAACCGTTCGGCGTTGACGGCGGTCGCCAGCTCGGGACGCAGGACCTTGACGGCCACATCTCGCTCGAGCGCCGTGTCGAACGCGCGAAACACCACGGCCATCCCACCCGACCCGAGGGTCGCGTCCAGTCGGTAGCGGGGCTGGAGCGCGCTGGCGACCCGGTCGAAGAACGCGCTGGACATGGCCCCTCCCTCCTCTCGAGAGAGAGTCGCTGCGGGCGAGCCACCGCTCCCACACTAGCGAGCCCCTCCCACCCGTAAAAGGGTCTATCCGGTCCGCGGGCCCATTGATGTTCCGGGCGGTCCCGTCTGTGCGGCCCGAAGAGACCCGCCCCGCTTCACGACCTCCTGCCCCCCGGATCGCTGTCCGGCGCCCGGGGACGCCCGCGAAGCAGCGTGTCGCCACGGATCCTGGCGGACCCCGGTCAAGCGACGGTCAAGACTCGTCGGCGCACGATCCTGCACATCTCCAGTGCGATCATGCCGCGGACCGTCCACCTCCGGGTCCTCCAGCCTCGTCGCCGAGACACTTGACGGATTCCTGACTCCGCGGGACGAGGTTGTTCCCGCAAACGACACACCGGTCGTCGACCCCTACGTGGAGGCCAACATGAGACGTCGTGCCATCCTTCTGCTGGCGGCGCTGCCCCTGGCAGCCTGCACCGATGAGAGTCCACTCGCCCCCTCCCTGTCATCCGATCCCGCAACAGGCGAGCCCAGGCTCGGGGTGCTCACATGGAACGTGTACGTGGGCGCGCGCGTCGAGGATCTGCTCCTCGTCGAGGACCCCGGACAGATCCCCTTCGAGGTCGCGAACCTGGTCGGCCGGGTCCTCGCCACCGACTTCCCGGCGCGGGCCGAGGCGCTGGCGGACCAGATCCAGATCGTCGCTCCCGATGTGATCTCCCTGCAGGAGGTCTCGCTCTTCCGCACCCAGTCGCCGGGGGACTTCCTCGTCGGCAACCCCGTCGCGGCCACCGATCCGTTTCTCGACTGGCTCGAGATCCTGACGAACGCGCTCGCGGCCAGAGGTCTGTCCTACGAGGTGGCCTCCAGATCGGACAACTTCGACATCGAGCTCCCCATCGTGAACGCGAGCACCGGTGGGCTGGACGACATCCGTCTCACCGACTATGACGTGATCCTCGTGCGTGATGGCATAACGTGGACGGATCCCGCCCACGGCAACTACGCCGCCACTCTTCCAATCGAGCTGGGCGGATTCACCATCTCCAAGCCCAGCGGCTGGGCATCGGTGGCGGTCTTCAGCGGCGGGCAGTGGTACCGCTACTTCAATACGCATCTGGAGCCGGCCGATGTGGCACCCGGCGTGGTGGAACCATCGCTGGCGGCCCTCCAGGCGGCCCAACTCGCCGAGCTCATGTCCATCATGGACGCCTCGCCGGACCCCGTGATCCTCACGGGCGACCTCAACTCCGCGGCGGACGGGACGTCGACGCCGACATACGCGGACCTCGTGGCCGACGGGTTCGTGGATGCCTGGCTCACGGGACAGCCGCACGGCGCCGGCTACACCGCCAACCAGGCGCCCGATCTGCTCAACTCCGAAAGCCAGCTCTTCCACCGCATCGACTTCGTCCTCTTCCGGGACCGGGTCACCGGGACAGCGGCGCACTTGCCCGGCGCCGTCCAGGCGGAGCTGCTCGGCGAGGAGCCGGCCGACCGGACGCCGGGCGGACTGTGGCCGTCGGACCATGCGGGCGTGTCCGCGGAGCTCGAGCTGGCGCCCGGAACCGGCCTCCGATAGCGGAGGCGCGAGGTGTCCACCATGAATCCGCAACATCGAATTGCACGCCGGTGCGCCAGGTGGCGCACCGGCACCGGGGCGCAGAGCGAGAGAACGCTCCGTCCACGTCTCGCACTCGTGGCCACGGTCGCACTGCTGTCCGTGCCCACCAACGTCGCGGGACAGGGTCGGAAGCTCACCATCAGCCTCGCCCTGGCGGAGCAGCTCGGCGGGCCGGCCGGATCGCTCGAAGACGCCATGCGGACCTCGGGCTTCGAAGGAACGGAGCCCCCGGGCTGCTTCTTGATCGGCTGTCATGGGCCGCTCGAGTACCCCTACACCCAGGACGAGCCCTTTTCCGCCCTCCTGGGGCTGAGGTACGCCGTCCACCCCCGAGTGTCGGTCGAAGCCCTCGCGACCTTCTCCCCCCGGGGGGAGACACGCGGGCTCGGCAGTCTGAGCGTCGACCATTCGGTCACGTCCTACGCCGTCGTCGCTTCCACGAGCGTGCGGCTCACGGAACGGCCCGGTCGAGCCGGTGTCTTGCGGCTCGGAGGCGGGCCGGCCGTATACGCCGTCAAGACGCGGTTCGGTTCACGGAGCGCCTTCGCGACGGAGCACCGCATCGGGGGTCTGGTCGAGACAGGCTTCGAGACATCCGAAAGATCTCGTGTCTTTCTCGACCTGAGAGCCCAATGGAGGTATGTGGGGACGTCCACGATCGGTCCGCACGAGGTCCAGAGCCTGCTCGAGGAGACGCGCACCTTCCCCGCGTCGGAGATCTCCTGGAACCACTTCTTCATCTCGGCGGGAATCGGACTCAGGCTGTGAGGCCCGTCGCCAGGCAGTCTCGTGGTCGACCGCCACGGGCCCCCTTGGAGCGTTTGAATCACCCGGCTACGGCATGCCGATCTCGACATGGTTCCGGCACCGTACCTCGTAGCCGAGGCCGCGACCGCGAAAATCAGCCAGGCTTCTTGATTCCCGCTTGATCGCCGGGTTGCAGGTTGCGCCAGAACGCAACCGGGAAGGCGCATGATGAACATGGAATCGAGAGCGGCATGTCGGATCGCGGCGGTCCTGCTGGTTTCGGCCGGGTGTGACTCCGGCTTGACGTACCCGTCCCCCCGACCTCCTGAGACATTCGACGGTACCGTGTCCCTTGCGGATACCCGTGAGCCGGTTGTTGGCGCACTGATCTTGATTGACGAGGACCTGAGCTGCGAGGGTTGCTGGGGGCGAGAATGGAACACCAGGGGGGTTAGGAGAACAGATGCGGGCGGCCGCTATCGCATCGATCTCAGGGTCAAGAAATGTTGGCGCGATGTGCGGATCAGGGTTGAACCAAGCGAGAGCGATCTCAGGGCCGACACAGTGCAGTTCGGGCCCTGTCAGGGGATCATGACCCACGATTTCCTGCTCGAGTACAAGCAGCCTGTAGAACTGGCTGTCGAAGGGGTCGTGAGATCTCGGACGAGCGGCTTGCCGATCCCGGGCGCCCAGGTCGAGTTGCAGAGGAACGGGGGAAACTTCTGGGACTTCGGGAGGGATCCACTGGCGGTGGCGGTGGCGGGGGCGTCGGGTGAGTATCGACTCGACGTGCACGTGGACGATTGCTCCGAAGACTTTCGCCGCGGTATGTACGTCGTGGCCGGAGCCGCGGGATTCTTTGGTGGCGGAGAGAAGCCTCTGCACTGCACCTCGGAAACGCAGATATTCGATTTCACCCTCTCACCCGAACGCTGAGCTCGCCCTCGAGAGTGAGCGAGACGCCCGGGCCGTGACCTGCGTGGCGACGTGGCGCGGGTTCGTCTACGTGGCCTGATCGACGCTTACTCGCGGAGGATGGTGGTCTGGCGCGCGTCGAGCTCGCTTCGGAGCGATCTGGCTCTGGATGCGCTCGAGCAGGCGATCTGTGAGCGCGAGGACGACCGGGAGGACCACCGGCTCGTGCATCGCTCCGACGGCGGAGTGCGGTACCTCTCAACGCCCTGATCCACGCCCCCCTCGCCCTGCGCCCTGCTCACGCGGTTCTCGGGCATCATGCTCGACCGGAAGGAGGCATCCGTACCGTAATCGGCCGCTTGACCATTTCTTGAACCCTCGGAGCCACCCTCGAGCAACCAATGAAAGGGGGGAGCCATGACACCTCGCTTGCCGTCACGGACGCCGCTCGCGCTCATTCTCGGCGTGCTCTCATGGAGCAGCGCCACGGGCTGCGGCTTCATATTGACGAAAGGGCCGCCGCGCGGCTACGAGCAGATGGACACTTTTTCCTGCACCGAAAGCAACGTCGGCCCCATCCTCGATATGCTGCCGGCCGGATTCTTCCTTACCCTCGGTGTCACCGCTATTGCAGCCAACGAGGATTTCTACGACACGACGACCACGGAGCTGGGCGCGGGCTTGTTGTTGTGGGCCGCGCTCTACGGGTCATCGGCGGCCGTCGGGTTCGGCAAGACCTCCAGGTGCCGGGAAGCCCTGCGCCAACTCACGGACTTCAGGGACAGAACACCTCCCGACACAGCCAAGGGAATCCGCAGTGCTCCTGAGCTGCCCCCCAACTCCGGGCCAGGTACTTGGACCACCCGCTCGAGGTTTGCTCCTGACCCCGAAGCGCGACCGTCCACGGACTCGCATTCATGTCCCATGAACGTGTCCCATGAACACGTCCCACCTTTCCAGAAAGGTATGGGCGAAGAGGGATTCGAACCCCCGACCTCCTGCTTGTAAGGCAGGCGCTCTGAACCAGGCTGAGCTAT
>CAZCLY010000031.1:0-16353 GCA_964499635.1 uncultured Gemmatimonadota bacterium
CCGATCGTCCCCACGTTCACGTGCGGCTTCGTTCGCTCGAATCTCTGCTTCGCCATCGCGCCGTACTCTCCTCGCCGAACCGCGCCTCGCGGGCGCGCTGTCGCGCGACCGTGTCGATCGCGCGCGTCCTCGATTCGCCCTAGGAGCCGTTGGCGGAGATGATCTCCTCCGCCTTGGACCTGGGGACCTCCTCGTAGTGTGAGAACTGCATGGTGTACACGGCCCGGCCCTGGCTCAGCGAGCGCAGCTGGGTCGAGTAGCCGAACATCTCCGACAGGGGCACGGACGCCCCCACGACTTGGGCGGCCGACCGCTGCGTCATGCCGCCGATCTTCCCCCGTCGGCTCGACAGATCGCCCATCACGTCGCCGAGGTATTCCTCGGGCGTCACGACCTCGACGTTCATGATCGGCTCGAGGATCACCGGCTCGGCGCGTCGGGCCCCCGCCTTGAGGGCCATCGAGCCCGCGATCTTGAACGCCATCTCGCTCGAGTCCACCTCGTGGTAGGAGCCGTCGATCAGCGTCGCCTTCACGTCGATGAGCGGATACCCCGCCACGACGCCGGATTCCAGCGCCTCCTTGATGCCCATCTCGACCGACGGGATGTACTCGCGTGGCACGTTGCCGCCGCGGATCTCGGATTCGAACACGAACCCCATCCCCGGTCTGGTGGGCTCGAGGTTGATCACCACGTGGCCGAACTGGCCGCGTCCGCCCGACTGACGGACGAAGCGGCCCTCGATCTTCTCGACCGACTTCTTGATCGTCTCGCGGTACGCCACCTGCGGCCGACCCACGTTCGCGTTCACCTTGAACTCGCGCTGCAGACGGTCGACGATGATCTCGAGGTGGAGCTCGCCCATCCCGCTGATGATCGTCTGCCCGGTCTCCTCGTCCGTGTAGACGCGGAACGTCGGATCCTCTTCGGCGAGCTTCGCGAGCGCGTCGGAGAGCTTGTCCTGGTCGGCCTTCGTCTTGGGCTCGATCGCCACGCGGATGACGGGCTCGGGGAAGCTCATCGACTCCAGCACGATCGGATCGTCCGCCGCGCACAGCGTGTCGCCGGTCTTCGTGTGCTTGAGCCCGATCGCCGCGGCGATGTCGCCCGAGAACACTTCCTCGCGCTCCTCGCGCTTGTTGGCGTGCATCTGCAGCAGCCGACCCACGCGCTCCCTCTTGTCCTGCGTGGAATTGTGGACGTGCTCGCCCGAGGCGAGCGTGCCCGAGTACACCCGGAAGTACGTGAGCCGCCCGACGTAGGGGTCGGTGGCGATCTTGAACGCCAGAGCCGCGAACGGCGCGTCGTCAGAGGCCTCACGCGTCGCCGTGTGCTCGTCGGCCTGGGGCAGGTGACCCCGTACGGGCGGGACGTCCATCGGCGACGGCAGGAAGTCGATCACGGCGTCGAGCAGCCGCTGGACGCCCTTGTTCTTGAACGCGCTCCCGCACAGGACCGGCGTGATCGCCCCGGCCAGCGTCGCCTTGCGGACGGCGGTCCGGATCTCGAGCTCGGTCAGCTCCTGTCCCTCCAGATACTTCTCGAGCAGCGCCTCGTCGTGCTCGACCGACGCCTCCAGCAGCTCGTGGCGCAGGCGGGCCACCTCGTCCTTGAGCACGTCGGGGACCGGCCCCTCGGTCCAGCGCGAGCCCAGCGAGTCGTCGTCGTACACGATCTCGACCTCGCGCGCGAGGTCCACGATTCCGGTGAACAGCTCGCCCTCTCCGAGCGGGATCTGGAGCGGGTACGCGTTGGCCCCCAGGCGATCGCGCATCATGCGGACGACGTTCATGAAGTCCGCGCCCACGCGGTCCATCTTGTTGACGAACGCGATGCGCGGGACCCCGTACTTGTCCGCCTGCCGCCACACCGTCTCCGACTGCGGCTCGACCCCGCCGACCGCGCAGAACAGCGCCACCGCGCCGTCGAGGACGCGCAGGCTCCGCTCGACCTCGACGGTGAAGTCGACGTGGCCGGGCGTGTCGATGATGTTGATCCGGAACTGCTCGCCGTCCCGCTCCCAGTAGCAGGTCGTGGCGGCCGACGTGATCGTGATGCCGCGCTCCTGCTCCTGCTCCATCCAGTCCATGGTCGCGTCGCCGTGATGCACCTCGCCCAGGCGATGCGTGCGACCCGTGTAGAACAGGATGCGCTCCGTCGTCGTCGTCTTCCCGGCATCGATGTGCGCCATGATGCCGATGTTCCGGAGCCGCTCGAGCGGCGTTCGTCTGTCCATCTCTATATCTGCTTGTCGTTCCTTGCGTTGCCTATCGCTGCTTCGAGTACTTCCTCCCCCAGGCTCCCTCACACGCCACCCCCCCGATGGCCGCCACCCGCCCCCCTCCCGTCCTTGCCCACACGCCGGTGCGGCGTCGGGCGTCGGGGCTCCGGCCGAGCGTATCTCGGCGACCATTCCGACTCCGTTGCGACCGGGCGGACCCGAGCCCCTAGCGAGGCCGGAGTCCCGACGCCCGACGCCCTACCACCGGTAGTGCGCGAACGCCTTGTTCGCTTCCGCCATCCGGTGCACCTCCTCCTTCCGCCTGACCGCACCGCCCTCGCCACGCGACGCCTCGAGAAGCTCGCCGGCCAGACGGTCGGCCATCGTCTTCCCCGCGCGCCCTCGCGCGTGAATGACGAGCCACCGCCGGGCGAGCGAGTCGCGCCGGCGGTACGGCACCTCCATCGGCACCTGGTAGGTGGCTCCGCCCACGCGCCGACTCCGAACCTCGAGCACCGGCTTGGCGTTCTGGAGCGCCTGCCGGAATACGTTCATCGCCGGCTGGCCCGTCTTCTCCTCGATGCGCCGCATCGCGCCGTAGAAGATGCCCTCGGCAACGGACTTCTTCCCGTCGAGCATCAACCCGTTGATGAACTTGGTCACCTCCGTGCTCCCGTACCGGGAGTCGGGCACCACCTCGCGCTTGTCGGCACGGTTTCTTCGTGGCATCTCGTTCCGCTCTGTCTCGTTCCGAGCTCGCCGGGCCCGCATACACAAAGCCCGGCCACGCACTCCGAGGCCGGGCACCCTGTCGCCGCGACTGACGGCAATCGACGGCTATCGCCGTCCGGCCCGCTCGAACGCTCCTACGGCCTACTTCCGCTTCTTCGACCCGTACTTCGATCTGCTCTGGTTTCGATCATCGACGCCGGCGGCGTCCAGCGTGCCGCGGATGATGTGGTAGCGGACACCCGGCAGGTCCTTCACGCGGCCCCCCCGGATGAGCACGATCGAGTGCTCCTGGAGGTTGTGCCCCTCGCCGGGGATGTACGCCGTCACCTCGTACCCGTTCGTGAGCCGTACGCGGGCCACCTTGCGGAGGGCCGAGTTCGGCTTCTTTGGCGTCGTCGTGTATACGCGCGTGCAGACGCCCCGCCGCTGAGGACTCCCCTCGAGCGCCGGGGACTTGCTCTTCTTCCGCTGCTTCGTGCGGCCCTTGCGGACCAACTGGTTGATCGTCGGCATCCGCGCTCCGTCCGCCCCCTGGCCGCACCTGTCCTTCGGTACCGAACTAGCTGGCCCGGCCGGTGAGGGGTGAAAAAATACGGGGACGGTGCCTTCCGCCCCCGCGGCAGCCGCCGACCGATCGGTCGGCAGACTGAAGAGGTTACGGCCCCTCAGGCGCCGTGTCAAGCCGCGACTGGTGCGGCGATTGGGTGCGCGAGGGGTCTGCACGAGCGGCTCCGGCGATCGCCCGCACCCCGCGGCGAACGGCCCCGGGGGAGGCCGGCCGCGGGGGCCGCTGCCATGCCTAGGTGGTGACTTCCAGCTCGCTCTCCTCCTCCGCCTCGCTGGCTTCGGCGGCCTGCTCGCGGAGGTCCGCGAACAGGCTGCGGGCGGGGGGCTCGACCGGCGTCGTGCGCCGCATCGCGTCGATCTCGGCCTGGAGCGACTCGTCCACCAGGAACTCGATGTCCGAGAAGCGGTGGATGCCGGTCCCCGCGGGGACCAGGTGGCCGATGATGATGTTCTCCTTCAGACCCCGGAGCTGGTCCTTCGCGCCCCGCACGGTGGCGTCGGTCAGCACCCGGGTCGTCTCCTGGAACGAGGCCGCGCTGATGAACGACTCGGTCGTGAGGCTCGACTTCGTGATGCCCAGGAGGATGGGCTCGGCGCGAGGCGGCCTCTCGCCTTCGCCGAGCGCGTCCTTCGTGCGATCCCGGAACTCCATCCGATCGATGTGCTCGCCCTCGAGAAACGCCGTGTCCCCGGGGTCGGTGATCCGGACCTTCTGGAGCATCTGCCGCACGATGACCGCGATGTGCTTGTCGTTGATGCGCACGCCCTGGAGCCGGTAGACCTCCTGGATCTCGTTCAACAGGTACTCCTGGACGGCGCGCGGCCCCTTGACCCGCAGGATGTCGTGCGGGTTCACAGGGCCTTCGGACAGGCGGTCGCCGGCGCGCACCTGGTCCCCCTCGTGCACCCTCAGGTGCTTCCCGACGGGGATCTGGTACACCATCTGCTCCTCGTCCTCCATGGTGACGATGATCTCGCGCTTGCCGCGCTTGATCCCGCCGAACGACACGCGGCCGTCGACCTCCGTGATGGTCGCCGGGTCCTTGGGCCGGCGGGCCTCGAACAGCTCGGCGACGCGGGGCAGACCGCCCGTGATGTCGCGCGTCTTGTAGGCCTCGCGGCTGATCTTGGCGAGCGTGTCGCCCGCGTTCACGGCCTGCCCGTCCGTGACGAGCAGCTGGGCTCCGACCGGCACGATGAACTCGCGCAGCTTCTTGCCCTTGCCATCGACGATGTCGATGCGCGGATGGAGCTTCTTTTCGCGGTCCTCGATGATGACCTGCTGGCGACGGCCGGTGGCTTCGTCGAGCTCTTCGCGCACCGTCTCCTCGGCCACGATGTCCGAGAAGCGGATCTTCCCCTTCTTGTCGGCCACGATCGGCTCGGAGTAGGGATCCCAGCTGAACAGCAGGTCGCCGGGCTTGACCTCCTGCCCGTCGGCCACCTGGAGGGTGGCGCCGTACGGCACCGCCAGGCGGGACCGTACGCGGTCCTCGCCGGTACGCATCAGGAGCTGTCCTTCGCGACTCGTGACGATCGTGTCGCCGTCGGGGCTCTCGACCGTCGTGATGCGCTCGAAGCCGATGGCGCCCTCGAGCTTGGAGCGACGCTGCGTCTGCGCCGCGATGCGGGCCGCCGTTCCACCGATGTGGAAGGTACGCAGGGTGAGCTGCGTGCCCGGCTCGCCGATCGACTGCGCGGCCAGGATTCCGACGGCCTCGCCGATGTCCACGTCGTCCATGGTGGCGAGGTTGCGGCCGTAGCACGCCTGGCACACCCCGCGCCGGGACTCGCACGTGAGCACCGAGCGGATGCGCACGACCTGCACGCCGCTCTCGTCGATCGCCTCCGCCTCCCGCTCGCCGATCATCACGCCGCCCTCGACGATGACCTCGTCGTCGATCGGGTCGATGACGTCCTCGGCCGCGATGCACCCCACCACGCGGTCCTTGAGGGGCTCGATGATGTCCTCGCCCTCCTTGAGAGCCGTGACATCGAGCCCGAGCACGGTGCCGCAGTCCTCCTCCACGACCGTGACGTCCTGCGCCACGTCGACCAGACGGCGCGTCAGGTAGCCCGCGTCCGCAGTCTTGAGCGCCGTGTCCGCCAGCCCCTTCCGGGCCCCGTGCGTCGAGATGAAGTACTCGAGCACGCTGAGCCCCTCGCGGAAGTTCGAGCGGATCGGGCTCTCGATGATCTCGCCGATCCCGCCCGTGAGCTTCTTCTGGGGCTTCGCCATCAGCCCGCGCATCCCCGCGAGCTGACGGATCTGGTCGCGGGAGCCCCGGGCGCCGGAGTCGAACATCATGAAGATCGGGTTGAACCCGGCGCGCGAGGACGCGAGCCCCCTGACCATGGCATCCGCCACGTCGTTGTTGGCGTGCGTCCAGGCGTCGATGACCTTGTTGTAGCGCTCACCGAACGAGATCACGCCCCGGTGATAGGCCTTGGTGAAGCGGTCCACATCATCCTGTGCCTCGGAGAGGATCTCGGCCTTCTCGGGCGGGATCTCCATGTCGTCGAGCCCGATCGAGATCCCCGCCTGGGTGGCGTGCCGGAAGCCGAAGTCCTTGAGGGCGTCCAGGAACTCGGTCGTCTCGCGCAGACCGGCGAGACGGAACGACTGGAACACGAGGTCGCCGAGCGCGCCCTTGCCGAGCGTCTCGTTCACGTACGGCAGGCCCTCGGGCAGGATCGCGTTGAACAGGGCCCGCCCGACGGTCGTGGTGATCCACATCCGTCCGGCGTCCGGGTCCACGCTCCCGTCCTCCGCCCTCCGCTCGACGAGCAGGCGCACCGGTCGGTGGTAGTCCGGGGTCCCCTGAGCGGAGCGCAGATACCCGGTCTCCACGGCCATCTCGACCTGGGAGGCGTCCCCGAAGCGCGGCAGGGCCGGGTCGTCGACTTCCGGATCGAAGTCCGGCCGCACCTTCGTCATGTAGTAGCAGCCGAGCACCATGTCCTGCGACGGCGAGGCGATCGGACGCCCGTTGGCCGGCTTCAGGATGTTGTTGCTCGACAGCATGAGCACGCGCGCCTCGAGCTGCGCCTCGAACGAGAGCGGCACGTGCACCGCCATCTGGTCGCCGTCGAAGTCCGCGTTGAACGCGGCGCACACGAGCGGGTGGATCCGGATCGCCTTCCCCTCGACGAGGACGGGCTCGAACGCCTGGATCCCCAGCCGATGCAGCGTGGGCGCACGGTTGAGGAGCACGGGGTGGTCCTTGATGATGTCCTCGAGCACCTCGTACACGTGCGGATCCTCGTGCTCGACGAGCTTCTTGGCCCGCTTGACCGTCTCCGCGTGACCGCGGCGCTCGAGCTCGTGGATGATGAACGGCTTGAACAGCTCGACCGCCATCTTCTTTGGAAGCCCGCATTGGTGCAGCTCGAGCTCCGGTCCGACCACGATGACGGATCGCCCGGAATAATCGACCCGCTTGCCGAGCAGGTTCTGCCGGAAGCGTCCCTGCTTGCCCTTGAGCATGTCGGACAGGGACTTCAGCGGACGCTTGCCGCGCCCTCGGATCGCCTTCCCCCGCCGCCCGTTGTCGAACAGGGCGTCCACGGCCTCCTGGAGCATCCGCTTCTCGTTGCGCAGGATGACCTCGGGGGCGCGCATCTCCAGCAGCTTCTTGAGCCGGTTGTTCCGGTTGATCACCCGCCGATACAGGTCGTTCAGATCGGAGGTCGCGAACCGACCTCCGTCCAGCGGCACGAGCGGACGCAGATCCGGCGGAATGACCGGGATCACGTCCATGATCATGTGCTCGGGGTCGTTTCGATTTCCCGGCTCTTCGGCGCTGTTGCGGATCGCGTCGATGACCTTGAGGCGCTTGAGCTTCTTCTTCTTCCGGTGCTTGGACGTCTCGTGCAGCACCTCGTAGCGGAGCTGCTCGGCGAGCTCATCCACGTCGAGCTGGCTGAGCAGCGTGCGGACGCCCTCGGCGCCGATCTCGGCCCGGAAGTCGTTGTCGCCCGCTTCCTTCGCCGCGTCGACCGCCTCCCAGTACTCGTCCTCCTCGAGCACCTGCTTGTACTCGAGGTCCTGCTTGCCCGGGTCGGTGACCACGTACGCGGCGTAGTAGATGACCTTCTCGAGATCGCGCAGCTTCATCCCGAGCAGGTAGCCCATCTGCGAGGGAAGGGTCTTGAAGAACCAGATGTGCGCCACCGGGACGGCGAGCTCGATGTGGCCCATGCGCTCGCGCCGCACCTTGGACAGAGTCACCTCGACGCCGCACTTGTCGCACACGTGACCGCGGTACCGGATGCGCTTGAACTTCCCGCAGTGGCACTCCCAGTCCTTGACGGGCCCGAAGATGCGCTCGCAGAACAGCCCATCGCGCTCGGGCTTGAACGATCGGTAGTTGATGGTCTCGGGCTTCGTCACCTCCCCGTGGCTCCACGAACGGATCTCCTCGGGTGAGGCGAGCTTGATCTGGATCCAGTCGAACTCCGACGGACCACTTCCGCGATGTCGCGGGAAATCGATCATGTGTCTTCCTCCGCAGCCTTCCGCCTCTGACTGCCGGTGTTACCGCTCTCACTTCCAGTGGTCGGAGCCCATGCCGGACTCCGCGCGCCGTCTACACGCCCGCAGTCGGGACGTCGTCCCGGCCGCCGGGACCCGTCCCCGCGTGGCTAGAAGATCGAATCTCCTTCGTCGCTGCCGAGCGTCACGCTCAGCCCCAGCGCCTGGAGCTCCTTGACGAGCACGTTGAAGCTCTCGGGGACGCCCGGCTTGGGCAGGTTGTCTCCCTTGACGATCGCCTCGTACACGCGACTCCTTCCCGTGACGTCGTCCGACTTCACGGTCAACATCTCCTGGAGAGTGTGGGCCGCCCCGTACGCCTCGAGCGCCCATACTTCCATCTCCCCGAACCGCTGTCCGCCGAACTGGGCCTTCCCGGCCAGGGGCTGCTGCGTCACCAGGCTGTATGGCCCGATCGAGCGCGCGTGGATCTTGTCGTCGACGAGGTGGGAGAGCTTCATCATGTAGATCTCCCCCACCGTCACGTCGGCGTCGAACTCCTCGCCGGTGCGGCCGTCGCGCAGCCGCATCTTCCCGTTGGCGAGCAACCCCGCCCGGCCCATGAGCTCCACCACCGCGTCATCGAGCCCCTCGGTGATCTTGCGCTGGCCGGACAGCACGGCCGCGCTCGGCCACCCCTCGTCCACCAGCTTGGCCGACGTCGTGGCGCCCGACACCGAGCGCGCCGCCTCGAGGACGAAGCGTCCGAACTCCTGCGTGAACTCCCTGGACTCGCCCTTCATGTCGAGGTAGGCGTCGAGCGACCGACCGATCCCCGGACCCGTGCCGTTCCCCGACACGCCGATCTCCCGCGGGACCTGCCGAATGTCATTCACGATCGCCTGCACCAGGTCAGGAGTCATCTCCGGCGCCTCCACATCCGCGCCCAGGGTGCGGGCCGCCCAGTACCCCCCGGCGATCTTGAGCAATGCCCCGATCTCGTGCTCCGTGGCGCCCTGGAATACGGGCGTGTCGGCTCCGAACCCGAGGATCCCGGCCGCCCAGCCGAGGGTGGTCTCGAGGATCTGTCCCACGTTCATGCGGCTCGGGACGCCGAGCGGGTTGAGAACGATCTCCACGGGCCGTCCGTCCGGCAGGACCGGCATGTCCTCCTCGGGGACGACGCGCGCGATGATCCCCTTGTTGCCATGGCGGCCGGCCATCTTGTCCCCCACCGAGATCTTGCGCTTCTCGGCCAGATAGACCTTCACGAGCTGCACCACGCCGGGCGACAGCTCGTCGGGCTGGAAGATCTTGTCGATGCCCTCCTCGGTCCGCTCGCGGATCCGTTCGATGCGCGCCTTCGCTTCTTCGACCACGCGGCGCAGGAGATCGTTGGTCTTCTCGTTCTTGACCTTGAGCGTCGTCAGGTCGACCGCGCCGAAGTCCACGTCTGACAGCGCGGTCTTCGTGAGCTTCTTGCCCTCCTCGAAGTACGGCTCGATCGTCCCCTGACGGAGGAACAGCGCCGCCGTCTGGCCCTCGAGGAGCTCGAGGAGCTCCTCGTCCCGGGCCTCCACGACGCGCGAGATGTCCTCGCGCTCCGCTTCGCGCAGCTCGGCGATGCGCTCGCCGTGCTCTCGCTCGAGCAGCGGGTCGTCGATCCGGCGCGAGAAGATCTTCACGTCGATGACCGTCCCCTCCACCCCCGGCGGCACGCGCAGCGAGCTGTCCTTCACGTCCTTCGCCTTCTCGCCGAAGATCGCCGTGAGGAGCTTCTCCTCCGGCGACAGCTCGGTCTCGCCCTTCGGCGTGATCTTTCCGACCAGGATGTCGCCCGACTTCACGGCGGCTCCGATGCGGATGATGCCGCGGTCGTCGAGGTCGACGAGCGCCTCTTCGGCCACGTTCGGGATCTCGCGGGTGATCTCCTCCATCCCGCGCTTCGTGTCCCGGACGTGGAGCTCGAGCTCCTGGATGTGGACCGACGTGTACACGTCGTCCTTGACCAGCTTCTCCGAGATGACGATCGCGTCCTCGAAGTTGTGCCCGTACCAGGGCATGAACGCGACGAGCGCGTTGCGGCCCAGGGCGAGCGAGCCGCCGTCGGTGGCGGCGCCGTCGGCGATCACCTCCCCGGCCTCGACCTTGTCGCCCACCCGGACGATGGGGCGCTGGTTGATGGCGGTGTCCTGGTTCGTACGCCAGAACTTCCGCAGCCGGTAGCGGTCGTACTGCGTCAGCCTCGCCAGCGGCACCTTGCCCGCGGACTTCCGAGGCTTGCCCGTGTCCACCACGATCTCGTCGGCCGTCACTCGCGTGACCTTGCCGGCCCGCCGCGCCAGCACGACGGCCCCCGAGTCGCGGGCCACCTTGCTCTCGAGCCCCGTGCCGACGAGCGGACGCTCCGGGAACAGGAGCGGCACGGCCTGGCGCTGCATGTTCGACCCCATCAGTGCGCGATTCGCGTCGTCGTGCTCGAGAAACGGTATGAGCGCCGGCGACACCGCCACGAGCTGGTCGGGTGCCACATCCATGAAGTCGATCTCCTCGGGCGGCAGGAGCGGGTAGTCGTCGCGCCGCCTGCAGAGCACGAGGTCACGTGTGAAGGTGCCATCCGGGCTCACCTCGGCGTTCGCCTGCGCGACCGCGTACTCCTCCTCCTCGCTGGCCGACAGCCACACGATCTCATCCGTGACCTTCCCATCGACGACCCTCAGGTACGGCGTCTCGAGGAAACCCAGCTCGTTGAGCCGCGAGTACGTCGTCATGGACGTGATGAGGCCGATGTTGGGGCCTTCCGGCGTCTCGATGGGGCACATGCGGCCGTAGTGCGAGTAGTGGACGTCGCGCACCTCGAACCCGGCCCGCTCGCGTGTCAGCCCGCCCGGCCCCAGCGCGCTCAACCGACGCTTGTGCGTGAGCTCGGAGAGCGGGTTCGTCTGGTCCATGAACTGACTGAGCTGCGAGCTCCCGAAGAACGCCTGGATCACGGCGCTCACCGTGCGCGCGTTGACCAGATCGTCGATCGAGATCTTCTCCGGGTCGCTGTTGATCGACATGCGCTCCCGGACCAGCCGCGCCATTCGCGACAGCCCGACCGAGAACTGGTTCGCGATCAGCTCCCCGATCGAGCGCACGCGGCGGTTCCCGAGGTGGTCGATGTCGTCCGTGTAGCCCCGGCCCTCGTGCAGCTCGATCAGGTACCGAATGATCGCGACGAAGTCGGAGGGCGCGAGCACCGTCAGATCGTCGACGGGCACCGGGAAGTCCAGCAGCCGGTAGACGTCGCGCAGGCGGTGGTTCAGCTTGTGCCTGCCCACGCGGCCCAGGTCGTACCGCTTCGGGTTGAAGAACAGCCGGTCCAGCGCGGTCCGCGCGGTCTCCAGGTTCGGGGCCTCGCCGGGGCGGACGAGCGAATAGATGGAATGCAGCGCCGCCGCCTCGCTCCCGGTCGGGTCCTTGGCCAGCGTGTTCCGGAGCAGCGGCGACTCGCCGCGCGGACCCCCGGTGAACACGAGCGCTTCGCGCACCTTGCGCGTCTTGAGCTCGCCGAACAGCTCCACATCGAATGCCTGGCCCTTCTCGGCCAGGATCTCCCCCGTGTCGGGATCGATCACGTCGGCGGCGAGCTGCGGGCTCGCGCTCCAGTCGCGCCGCATGGCCAAGTCCTCGAACGAACCGCGCATGGCGACGAAGGTGGCGCTCGAGTACACCACGATCTCCGAGATCTCGGCCCGCTCGAGACGCTCGATGGCCTCCTCGGTGAGCGCCGTGCCGCGCCGCGCGATGAACGCGTCCTCCGACGCGTACACCTGGACGCTCTCGCTTCCGGCCTCGGTCAGCCGCCGGGTCAGCTCGGCGTCGACCAGATCGCCGATCGCGCCGATCGGCTCGCCCGACTCCGCGTCGTCCACGTCGGCCGCGAGCCACGCCCGCGTGTCGGCGTCGATGTCGTCGAGCGCGAGCTCGGCGGGCTCCTCCTCGAACTCCTCGTTGAGGACCGTCCGGGCGAGCAGCGTGCCCGTGACCTCGCGCCGGGTGGAGCGGTCCTCCTCGCCCACGTCGAGCTCGACGTTCCGTCGCTCGTAGAACAGGTCGAGGATGTCGACGTCGCGCCCGTGCCCGAGGGCCCGCAGGAGCGCCGTGGCCGGGAACTTCTTCTTCTTGTCGATGTGGACGTGGATGACATCGTGGATGTCGAGTGTGAACTCCACCCACGAGCCCCGGAAGGGGATGATGCGCGACGAGAACAGGCGCGTCCCGTTCGGGTGCACGCTCTCCTCGAACACCACGCCGGGCGATCGGTGGAGCTGGCTCACGATGACGCGCTCGGCCCCGTTCACGACGAACGTGCCGTGCTCTGTGAGCAGCGGGAGATCGCCGAGGTAGACCTCCTTCTCGAGGATGTCGCCCGGGCGCTTCTCGCCATCGCCGATGTCCTCGAACACGACCAGACGCAGGCGGGCCTTGAGCGGCGCCGCGTACGTCATGTCGCGCTCGATGCACTCCTCGACCGAGTACTTCGGGTCCCCGAGGACGTAGCTCACGAACTCGAGCGAGTAGTTCTCGTTCACGTCCGTGATCGGAAAGATCTCGTTGAAGACCCGCTCGAGACCGAGGTCCCGTCGGTCCTCTTCGCTCTCCTCGATCTGCAGGAGTCGCTCGAACGCCTCGCGCTGGACGTCGAGGAAGTGGGGCATCTCCATCGACTGATCCAGCTTGGCGAACGAGACGGTCGGTCTGCTATTCGTCGTCAAGATATTCCTCGCTTGGCATCCACCTGGAGGCGACTACATGCCGCGGGCGACCGGCGGCTCCGGGGCCCGCACACACCGGGATGCACGAAGCCCGGCGTCCGCGTGGGCGGACGATCGGGTCCGTGCGCTGATGGGGTGACCGGGTCCCGGGGTCGACCCCGAGGCCTCCGGCCGAATCGGGCCGATCCGCCAGGATCGAGCCCGCGGGCGATCCGCCGTGCCGTATCCGTGCCACCCTCGAAAGCAGTTACTTCAACTCGACGGTCGCGCCCTGGTCTTCGAGCTTCGCCTTGACGGCTTCGGCCTCTTCCTTGCTCACGCCTTCCTTCACGACGCCGGGCGCGTTGTCGACCAGCTCCTTGGCCTCCTTGAGGCCCAGGCTCGTGACTTCGCGGACGACCTTGATCACCTGGATCTTCTTGTCTCCGATGGCCGCGAGCACGACGTCGAACTCGGTCTGCTCCTCTTCGGCCGCCGCGCCACCGCCGCCCGGGGCCGCGACTGCCACCGGCGCCGCCGCCGTCACGCCGAAGGCCTCTTCCATCTTCTCCTTCAGCTCGGCGGCCTCCACGAGGGTGAGCGAGCCGATCTGATCCAAGAGATCGTCGATTTTGGACATGGTGTGGTTCCGTTGTTCCTGGGTACTGGACTGAGCTCGGCGGACCCGGGGGTCGCGCCTCCCACGCTTCAGGCCGCGTCGTTCTTCTGCCCGACCTGTTCGATCATGCTGGCGATGTCACGCATCAGGGCGTTGATGACGCCCACCATCCCACCCGCGGCCGCGGTCAGACCGCCGGCGATGGACCCGAGCAGCTCGTCGCGCGACGGAAGGTCCGCCATGCGCCGGATCTCGGCCGGGTCCACCTCGCGCCGCTCGACCACACCGATCTTGATCACCGGACGATCGTCGTGGTCCCTCGCGAACTCCTTGATCACCCGCGCGGGCGCGACCGGGTCCGAGTGGCTCAGCACGAGCGCCGTCGGGCCCTCGAGGTGACCACTCAGATCCGGCAGGTCGAGGCCTTCGAGCGCACGCCGCATGAGCGTATTCTTGACCACCCGGTAGCCCACGCCCTCTTCGCGGAGCCGCGCCCGGAACTCCGTGATCGCCTTCACGTTCAGACCCGTGAAGTCGGTCAGGTAGATGATGTCGTGCCCGCGGAGCTCCTCCGAGAGCCGTTCGGCGACGCGCTGCTTGTCTTCGAGTCTCATCGCGCTATCGGTACAGGTTCTCGTCGATCGCGACGCCCGGCCCCATCGTGCTCGAGACCGTCACCTTGCGGACGTAGCGCCCCTTGGTAGCGGCCGGTCGCAGACGGACGATCTCGGTCATCAGGGCACCGAGATTCCGATTCAGCGCGGCGAGCTCGAAGCTCACCTTGCCGAGCGGAGCGTGCACGTTGCCGGTCTTGTCGACCCGGAACTCGATCTTCCCGGCCTTCGCCTCGCGGACGGCGCGACCGACGTCCATGGTCACCGTGCCCGCCTTGGGCGTCGGCATCAGGCCGCGCGGACCCAGCACGCGCCCCAGCTTCGCCACGTCCTTCATCAGGTCGGGCGTGGCGATCGCGACGTCGAAGTCGAGCCATCCGTCCTCGATCTTCCGGATGAACTCCGTGCCCACGAAGTCGGCACCCGCCTCCTCCGCCTCGGCGGCCCTGTCTCCCTGCGCGATGGCGAGCACCCGCACGGTCTTCCCCGTACCCGCCGGGAGCACGACCGTGCCCCGCACGACCTGATCGGCCTTGCGGGGGTCCACTCCCAGACGCACGGCCGCCTCGATGGTCTCGTCGAAGCCGGCGTACGCCATCTCCTTCACCTGCCGCAGCGCGTCTTCAGGGGCGAGCGGTCCGCCCTCGAGGGTCGCCGCCGCGGCGCGGTGCTTCTTGCCGTGTCTCGGCATGCACTCGTCTCCGGATCAGTCGGCCAGCTCGATCCCCATGGATCGAGCGGTGCCGGCGATCATCCGCATCGCGGCCTCTTCATCGGCCGCGTTCAGGTCCTTCATCTTGACCCTGGCAATCTTCCTCAGCTGCGCCTGCGTCACCTTCCCCACCTTGTCCCGGTTGGGCTCGGCCGACCCCGAGGCCAGCCCGAGCTCCTTCTTGAGCAACTCGGCCGCGGGCGGCGTCTTGGTGATGAAGGTGAACGTCCGGTCCTTGTAGACGGTGATCTCGACCGGGATGATCGTCCCCGCGTCGGCCTGGGTCTGCGCGTTGAACATCTTGCAGAAATCCATGATGTTCAGCCCGTGTTGACCGAGCGCCGGTCCCACCGGGGGGGCCGGGTTGGCCTGCCCCGCCGGGATCTGGAGCTTGATGAAGCCCGTGACTTCCTTCCTCGGTGCCATTCGCTAGAAACCCTGGAGTTGCGTGTAGTCCAGTTCGACGGAGGTGGGGCGGCCGAACAGGCTGACCTGGACCCGTACCTTCCCCTTCTCGGCGAACACCTCTTCCACGGTCCCGCTGAAGTCGCTGAACGGTCCTTCGGTGACCTCGACGACCTGCCCGGGCCGAAACGGGATCTCCGTCTCCGGTCCCGCCTCCTCGAGCTCGTCGGCGATCCCGAGGATCTTGTTGATCTCCTCGGCCTTGAGGGGCTGCGGCTCGTCTCCGCCGCCGACGAACTTGATCACGCCCGGCACGCTGTTGACGATGAACGCCGTGTTCTGGTCCATGCGCATCTGGATCAGCACGTAGCCGGGATACAGGCGCTTCGTCGACTTGACGCGCTTGCCACCCTTGATCTCCACGACCTCCTGGGTCGGGACGATCACCTCGCGGATGGGTTTTTCCTCGGGCTCGCCCTCCAGCTCCTGGATCTTCTTTTCCAGGAGGGTCTTCACCTTCTTCTCGTGACCCGAATAGGTCTGGAGCGCGTACCACCGGAAGTGGTCTCCGCTCTGCTCCTCTGGCACGTGCTTGTGTCCCTCCGTCACCCGCTGAAGGTCCGGACGATGAACCGCACGACCCCCGCGAACACCGTGTCCATCGCGCCGATGATGGCGGCGAGGATGATCACGAATACGAGGATCACGCCCGTGGCGTTGCGCAGCTGATCGCGGTCGGGCCACGTGACCCTCCGCATCTCGACCTGTACGTCCTCGGTGAATTTCTGGGCTTTCTTCAGGATCCCAGCCAACTGAGCCTCGTCTCTACACCGGCGAGCATGGATCGTGTCCAATCGCGCGAAAACCGGCCCCCCCGAAATGGAGTCGCCGTCCGCCGGCGGAGCCGGTGGGCGGGACGGGGCCGGTCACCGCGGCGGGCTACCGCGTTTCCTTGTGCGCCGTGTGACGGTTGCACCGCGGGCAGAACTTCTTGAACTCCGCGCGCTCCGGATGGGTCCGTCGGTTCTTCGTCGTCGAGTAGTTGCGCTCTTTACACTTCGTGCACTCGAGCGTGATCTGCACTCTCATCTATCCCTCGTCCCTCACCGGCCGAGTTCGACCGAACCGTTAGCTACTCCGGATCCCCCACGGGAGATCCACCGTCGAGATCGAGCGCGCATCGCCGTCCGCGTTCGTCTCGGTCCACTCCCACTCCTCGGCCGCCCGTTCGCGTCGTCAGCGGGCGAGGCCTTCCGGAGGGGGCCTCTCG
>CAZCLY010000032.1:0-15104 GCA_964499635.1 uncultured Gemmatimonadota bacterium
AGCAGCCGCATCTCGCGACTCAGACGGACTTCGGTACTCATCGACTCGCTCCTTCCTTCGATACCGAAGACATGGGCGCAATCCGATGGTCGGCCGGCTGGCTGCCCCCCTGAGGGCTTCCAGGGGAAGCCGGGTGGGAGGGGTCTCCGAATCTACTTCCCGGGGACTTCCATGGCGAAGAAGTGATCGAACACGGCCCGGCCGAGGTGGTTGCGCTCGTCCGTCTCGGGGCTCCGGATGTGGAAGTCGAGCTGCTGAAGGGCGGGATTCACCGCGCCGGGACCCACCGAGACCGCTGCACCCTGGCCGCCGGCACCGAGCCCCTGCGGGTGACTCTGACGGACTCGGGAGTGACGAAGAGGTCGGGCTGCAACGGAATGTCGCAACGGGGCCGGAGCGACGGCTGCCGACCGCGCTCGGGACGGAGGCGAACGTCCGAGCTGCGTTACGGCGGTGGTCGGGGCGGCTCCCCCGTCCAGGGGTCCGACGACCCCGGCTCCGCCTCCGGCACGCCTTTCGGGCCCTCCGCCGGACCTGCCGCCCCGTCCGCCGGACCCGCCTCCGCCTCCGACCACCCTGCCGCCGCCGGCCCGGACGGTCGGGGGGAACCCGCCGAGCGCACGAAGCGGGGGAGCTCCAGCGTCGTCGCCCAGCCCAAGCCGATCGCGAAGCCCAGCGCGATGCCCGACGGGGCCGCCCAGCCCGCCACGAGGGTGGCCATTGCGACCGTGCAGACGAGAAAGAAGGCCGTGGCCGCCGTGGCGACCGACGGACCCCACCCCCACTTGCGGGCCGCCGCCGCGGTGGCGTGCGTCATCAGCGCGGCCGCGACCGCCACGGTCACGGACGGGTACTCGGCGTGCGGGACCGGTCCCGTGAGTACGAAACGGTCCAGGAGGAAGGCGCCCGCGCTTGCCCCCACCAGACCCGTCCCGACCCGCAACGCGCCGAGGATGCCGGCCCGCCAGGCGAGGAGGAGGATCCCGGGAATCGCGGCGAACAGGATCTCCGGCCATTGAAACGTCGTCAGGGCCACGCGCGAGATCCGGATCGCGTCCTCCGTGCGTGTGGCCCCCATCCACTCGAGCACCGGGAAGTCGATGAGCGCCAGGCCCCGAGCCGCCCGCGTCTGGGTCAACACGAGACCGATCGCCGCGACGGCGCCGATGAGGGCGAGGAAGCCGACCGTGAGCGAGAGGCCGTGGGCGAGGCGGGGATCGAATCGGCGGCCCGACCAGACGACGACCCGCGAAAGGCGTCGGGCCAGCCAGCGCGTCCCCGTCACGTCGAGGAGGCGGCCGAATGCTGACCGCACGCGCGCCTGGTTGGCCGCGATCCTCGCGGCGAGGGCCCGGATCACGATCGCGGTGATGAACAGGGCGAGGAAGAGGAACGCGGCCGCTCCCGCCCATTCCTGGAGGGCGGCCCACGACCCTCCCAGCCAGAACCCCAGGAGGGTCCACCCCGTCGCCCACGTCACGGTGGCGGGGACATCGAACAGAACGAATCGCCGATACGGCAGCCGGGCGGCGCCGGCGAGGAAGGGCACGACGATGCGCGTAGGCATCGTGAGGCGTCCCAGCACGATCGCCCACTCCCCGCGGCGCGCCATGAACTCGCGCGCCGTTCGGATCGGCGACCCCAGAAGGCGCTGCAGGAGCCTCGAGTCGAGGATCCGGGCGCCCCAGCGACGACCCAGGGCGTAGCCCGTCGCGTTGCCCGTCAGCGTTCCGATCACGGCCGAAGCCACCAACCAGCCCATCTCGGCCTGCGCTCGGGACGCGAGAGCGCCTCCGGCCGCCACCGCCAGCTCGCCCGGGGTCACGAAGCCCAGGAAGAAGGCGGCCTCCGCCCAGCACAGGACCCCCACCGCCACGTAGATCGTGGACGAGGAAAGACCGAAGAGGAGCTCGAGCATCCGATCCGACAGCTCAAGCACGAGAGGTCCCGGTCAACGGTCGGTCCTCTTCGCCGGGGAGAGCGGTGCAGACGGTGCGGGGGACGAGCGGGGCTGAATCTGCTGGTTCGAGAGTGGCCCCGACAGGTGTGAGGCACCGACTCCCGGCTCAGGCCCCCCCGAGCCCGTTGGCTCCGGACGAAACGCCTCGTCCGTCTCCTCGTCGGCCGGGAAGAACGTCTCCAGGCAACAGCAGCTCGAGAGGCTCGAGGAGGCTGGGGTTCCGCCGGCCTCCGGCGCCCACCGCTCGGTCGGGTCGCCGCGGCGGCTTGTTCCGCCGGGTTGCACGTGACAGGTTCGAGCGTGTTCTCCCAGTCTCGCAACGCAACCCCTCAAGGAGTCGACCGTGCGACCCACAGCCGCGCTGTCCTCGTTCACACTCCTGCTCGTCGCCGGGTGCGCGACGCAACCTGCGATCGATGTCGAAGCCGAGCGCGACGCGCTCATGGCTGCGGACGGGGCCTGGTTCGAGGCCTACTCGGCCAGTGACGCACCCGCCGACGCGTTCGTCGCGCAGCTCGCCGATGACGCGACGCTGCTCCCACCGGATGCGCCGCTGGCTCAGGGGGCGGACGCCATCCACACCGTCATCGAACAGCTCGAAGCGATGCCGGGCTTCACCGTCACCTGGAGTCCGGTCGCGGCGGATGTGGGGAGTGGAGGGGACCTGGGCTACACGCGGGGAACCTACGAGATGGCGCTGGCGGGCCCGGACGGGCCGGTCACCATCGTCGGCAAGTACCTCACGGTATGGAAGAAGCAGCCGGACGGGGCGTGGAAAGTCGTCGCCGACATGTTCAACGCAGACGCTCCCCTGGCCCCGGCACCCTCGGGATCGTAGCGAGTCCCCGCCATCGGCCTGTCGGCCGGCGGCGGGAGCTCCCGTCACCTCCTGATCGGCCCGGGGTCGTTTTCCTCCGCGTGCCGCCACAGCCGTGTCTCGAGGTGCTTCTTCACGTCCTCCCACTCGGTCCGGAGGATCGAGTGCGTCACGCTGTCGCGGACGCTGCCGTCGCGCCGTAGCGCGTGGTGCCGGATGACGCCGTCCTTCTTCGCCCCGCACGCCTCGATGGCGGTCCGGCCACCCGCAACTCTCGGGCGGCCGGGAGGCCCGCAACGAAGACGGATGATCCGCCCTCGGTCCGGGTCAACCGCCCGCCTGTGCGAGCAGCTCCGCGATCAGACCGGTCCAGCCCGTCTGGTGCGAGGCACCCACACCGCGGCCGTCGTCGCCGTGGAAGTACTCATAGAAGGGCACGTGGTCCCGGAAGTGGGGGTCCTTTTGGAATGTCTCCACGTCTCCGAACACGGCCCGCCGTCCCTCCTCGTCGCGAACGAAGATCCTCGTGAGTCGGCGGCCGATCTCGCGCGCGGCCTCCACGATCGTCACCATATTCCCGGAGTTCGTCGGGCACTCGATCTCGAACGCGTCCCCATAATAGTGGTGGAACTTCTCGAGCGACTCGATGAGCAGGAAGTTGATCGGAAACCACACGGGTCCCCGCCAGTTCGAGTTGCCGCCGAACAGCTCCGATGCCGATTCGGCAGGCTCATAGGCGACCGTGTGGGTCGCTCCGTCGATGCGCAGCTCGTAGGGGTGGTCGGCATGGAACTCCGACAGGGCCCGGACGCCGTAGTCCGACAGGAACTCGGTCTCGTCGAGCATCCTCGCCAGTAGCCGCTTCATCCGGTGTCCGCGGAGCAGTGACAGCAGCCGGCGCTCTCCGAGGCCGGGCTCATGCCACCGCGACACCAGCGACGCCAGCTCGGGCCGGTTCTCGAGCAGCCACTCGAGCCGTCCCCTGAACTCCGGCAGCCTATCGAGCAGTTCGGGCTCCAGTGTCTCGACCGCGTACAGGGGAGACAGCCCGACGATGGAGCGCACCTTCATCGGGATGATCCGGCATGGCTCGTCCTCCTCGTGCTCCAGGTGCACCACGTCGTAGAAGAACTCGTCCTCTTCGTCCCACAGGTCGATGCCGCTCCCCGCGACGTTCGCCATGGCGGCCGCGATCTGCAGGAAGTGCTCGAAGAACTTCGTGCCAAGGTCCTGATAGACGGGATTGTCGAGTGCGAGCTCGAGCGCGATGCGCATCATGTTCAGGCTGTACATCGCCATCCAGCTCGTGCCGTCTGCCTGCTCCACGTGCCCGTCGAACGGGAGCGGCGCGCTGCGATCGAACACCCCGATGTTGTCGAGCCCGAGGAAACCTCCTTCGAAGAGGTTGTCTCCGTGTCGGTCCTTCCGGTTCACCCACCAGGTGAAGTTCAGCAGGAGCTTGAGGAACACCCGCTCGAGGAAGACCCGATCGGCCCGTCCGGCACGCTCCCTGTCGATCTGGTACACGCGCCACGCCGCCCAGGCGTGCACGGGCGGATTCACATCGCCGAACGCCCACTCGTAGGCCGGCAGCTGACCGCCCGGATGCATGTACCATTCGCGGGTGAGCAACACGAGCTGCTGCTTCGCGAAGTCCGGATCGAGTCTGGCGAACGGGAGACAGTGGAAAGCGAGGTCCCACGCGGCGTACCATGGGTACTCCCACTTGTCGGGCATCGAGATGATGTCCGCGTTGTTCAGGTGCCGCCAGTTGCTGTTGCGGCCTCCGAGCCGCTCCGCCGGGGGCTCCGGCTGGGTCTGGTCGCCTTCGAGCCATTCGTCGACGTCGAAGTGGTACCACTGCTTCGACCACAGCATGCCGGCGTACGCCTGCCGGGCCACCCGGCGGGCGTCGTCGCCCTCCAGCTCGCCCGTGAGCTCCTCGTAGAACTCGTCGGCCTCGCGACGGCGACCGTCCATCGTGCGGCCGAAGGACCGAAACGGGTCTTCGAGGTCCTCGGGCGTCAGGCGCAGCCGAACCTCCCTGGACCCGCAGGCGGGCATCTCCAGGATGTAGTGGAATCCTGCCTTGGTGCCCTTCCCGTCGGAGGCGAGCGCATCGCGATCGCCTCCGACGATGTAGTCATGGAAGGCGTCCTTGTAGGGCCCCTCCGCCTCCGGCGTCCCGAACAGGCGAGGGGCGTTCGTTTCGTTTTCCGCCAGCAACACCTGCGGTTCCGATTCGGCGTAGACCCGGTACGTGCCGAGCTCTGGATGACGGGCGGTGACACGTCCCGGGCCCGCGGACTCGAGCGTCGGGCGCGGCGCCTCCTCGTACCACGACCAGGTATTCCGGAACACGAGCTGCGGTACCAGATGCAGCACCGCCGCTTCGGGACCACGATTGTGCACGGAGATGCGGATAAAGAGGTCATCGGCGGCACGTTTCGCGGTCTCGACGAACACGTCGAAGTAGCGGTCCCCGTCGAACACCCCGGTATCGATGAGCTCGAACTCGGGATCCGACTTGCCGCGACGGCGGTTCTCTGCCACGAGAGACCGATAGGGGAATTCCTGCTGGGGGTACTTGTAGAGCATCCGCATGTAGGAATGCGTCGGGGTGTTGTCCAGGTAGTAGTAGTATTCCTTGACGTCCTCGCCGTGGTTGCCCTCGTGGCCGGTGAGCCCGAACAGCCGTTCCTTGAGGATCGGATCCCGTCCGTTCCACAGGGCGAGCGAGAAACACAGGCGCTGCGCGTCGTCGCTCAGCCCGGCGATGCCGTCTTCCCCCCAGCGGTACGCACGGCTTCGCGCATCGTCGTGCGGCACGTATTCCCAGGCCGTTCCGTGGGGACTGTAGTCTTCCCGGACCGTCCCCCACTGTCGCTCGCTGAGGTAGGGTCCCCACAGCTTCCAGGGCGCTCCGCCGTCGCGAGCTTCCACGAGCCGGCGCTTCTCGGCGCTCATCGCCATTCTCGCCACCGCGGCGCGAGGATCGCCGTGATCAGATCCTCCCTCCACTCGTCGCGGCATCGGCCAACGCCTGGGGGGTGATGCCGACCACTTCCGGCGCGTCGTGTCCCGGCGCGGACACGCCGAAGCGGTCGACGCCGATGGCGACGTCCGCGAACTCGTGCCAGCCCTGGCTCGCGCCGGCTTCGACGGAGATGACCGGGACGCCCCGGGGAATCAGCTGATCCCGCTCCGGGTCCGGGCGGGCGCGGAACCGCTCCCGGCTCGGGAGCGAGACCACTCGCGCGGCCACGCCGCGCGCGGCCAGAAGGTCGCGTGCCGCCAGCGCCACATGTACCGCGGAGCCGGTGGCCAGGATCGTCACCTGGTCGCCATCGGCGATCACGGCCCCGGACGACGTCGACCCGGTCGGTCGGCGGCGCGAGCAGCTTCTGGCGGGACAGGATGAGCGCGCTGGGTCCCTCGGCTTCGAGAGCGGCGCGCCACGCGGCGGCCGTCTCGTTGCCGTCGGCCGGACGCAGGACTGTCAGGCCGTGGATGGCTCGAAGGCTGGCGAGATGTTCCACCGGCTGGTGCGTGGGTCCGTCCTCACCCATCCCGACCGAGTCGTGGGTGAACACATGGATCACCGGGAGCCGCATGGGCGCCGACAGGCGGAGGACGGGCCGCAGGTAGTCGCTGAACACGAGGAACGTCGCGCCGAAGCACCGCAGCCCTCCGTGGGCCGTGAGCCCGTTCAGCACCGCTCCCGTGGCGGGCTCTTGGACACCGAAGTGGAAGTTGCGGCCGGCCCAATCTCCCGCGGCGACGTCGCCGCCGCCGTCGATGGTCGTTTTCGTCGAGGGGGCGAGATCGGCGCTGCCACCGACCAACTCGGGGGTCGCCGGCGCGATCGCGTTGATGACCTCGCCCGAACGGGTCATCTTGCCGAGCCCGATCATCGCGATCTTCATATCTATATGGCCTTTCTGAGGTCTGCGAGATGGACCCGGCCGGCGCGCCGGCCGCGATCCTCAGCGCTTCGAGGTCTCCCGCCGCCCGGGCCTGCTCGAGCATCGCGAACCCGAACCGATCGCCCGGAATCCGCAGGTCGTCCTCCGTCTCGCCCAGGATCTGGAGGAACACCGCTGTCCGGGCTGCCCTTGTGGAGCTGGCCCGTGGAATGAAGGTAGCGGGGGCCCGGTGGATCGGGTGAGGGTGGCGACGACCGCCCTCGTCGTCCTCGGCGTCGCCGCAGCCGCCAGCTACCTCCCCGCACGCCGAGCGGCAGGTGTCGATCCGATCGAGGCGCTCAACGCGGAGTGATCCTGAGGTCGGTGGTTCAACCGGGCGCCGCAGGGGCCCATGGACAGAGCCTTCACCGACGGGGACGTCTACGCCCCGGCGATCGGCACGTTGCGTGCCGGATGTCCAGGACCGGAAGGGAGCGATCCCGGGGCCGGATGAACTCGGGGCACACGGGCTCGGGCCCCAAATCGCAGGTTTCCGGCCGGGTCGGGTCCGGCAGGCGCGGCATCACCCGTCCAGAGGGCTCGCGCCGGCCGGATTCCGAATACGATCGCCCTCGTCAGGGAGCACCGCCCCCCCTGATGAACGCCTCCCAATCCTCGGCGGTCGCCTGCGAGGGGAACCAGTTCACCGACCTCGGATCCCCCGAGTACGCGCTCCAGGACGTTACGCTGCCGGTGGCAGGATCCCCGAGCCATCCTGCGGACTCCACGATCGGAAGGAGCTCGCCACCGATGGCCGACAGGCGGATCGAGAGGATGGCGTTGATCCAGTTGAGGGTGAGCGCGCGTTGGCCCGGTGTCAGCGAGTGGTGGGGCACTCCGGGCTCCAGCGCCAACGCCCACGGCGCGCCGGTGCTCCGGTTGGCCACCGAGGTCGCCGCGAGCGCCACGTTGTCGACGAAGGCGTCTATCCCGGCCAGAACCACGTAGGCCGGCACGCCGAGGGATTCTCCGCTCGTGAGAGACACCATGGACTCCGGAACCTTGAGGAAGAGACCCGCCACGTGTGCCGGCTGCCTCGCCGCGAACCCCGATGCTTCGGGCGCGCCTCCGGACATCCCGTACAAGAGCAGCGGGGCGCTCGCGACGCTGCGGCCGCTGAGCGTGGCGGCTTCCAGGAGCGCGTCGAACAGGAGCTGGTCGCTGTCGACCCCATTCGGCATCGACGTCAGCGCGGTGCCCAGCACGGCGATCCCCTGATGGGCCGCGAGGGTCCGAAACTCTTCCCCGAGCGCCTGCAGCGACGCCTCGACCTCGGGCACCGGGGCGCCGAACGCCTGTCCCGACGCGAACCCCCGGGTATCCGGGCCACCCAGGGCCACCAGGACGGATCGGACGCCCGACATCGCGGCCGGGACGTAGAGGGCGAAGTCGCCGAACTGGAACATCTCGATCCGCGTCACCACGATGTCTTGCCGGGTCTTGCCGGCGGACACCGCGATGTCCGCCTCGAAGTCCTCGAACCCGTTCCCGGTGCAGCGGAGCTTGGCGGGCCCGGGGGTGAGATCGCTCAGCCGAAAGTACCCGCTGGGCCCGGTCCGGAACGTCGCATCTCCGATGCTCACGTCCGCCCCTGCGATCGGATCACCGGTGGCCGCGGCGACCACCGTCCCCTCGACGGTCGGCACGGACGCGGCGGGGCTGACCGGGTCGTCGCAACCCGGCACGACCACGCTCGCCGAGAGCAGAAGGATGACGCGCCAGATCCCGGCCCTTCGGGTCGAAAGCGCTGCTCGTAGCACGATACACCTCCGTCCTGTGTATATTGTCTCGCTTCCGGGTAGGCGTCCGATGCCCCGCTTCCGATCGGAATGGGCGACTGCGGCGCGTGCCCCGGTCCGCTTGTAGACGCGCAATGAGCTGGGCCGCGATGCCATCGGGCGCCGAGTCGGGACGCGTGGACCTTTCGACCGACCAGGAGATCACCGAGGCACTGGTCGCGCTCCGGGAACGAGCTCCGGGCGCCCTCGACCGGCTCATGCCGCTCGTCTATGACCAGCTGCGGCAGGTCGCCCACCGTCAGCTCGGCGCCGAGCCGACCGGGCACACGCTCTCCACGACGGCCCTGGTCCACGAGGCCTACCTCAAGCTCGTGGACCAGACCCGTGCCCAATGGCAGGATCGCGGCCATTTCTTCGCCATCGCCGCGCGGGCGATGCGACGGATTCTCGTCGACTATGCCCGTCGGCATCGGGCCGCGCGTCGCGGAGGCCTGCCCGGAGGGACTCGACCCAAGCCGATCTCGCTCGATGACGTGGAGCTTCCCGTCGCGGAGCGCGCCGAGGCGCTCCTGGCGCTCGACGAGGCGCTCGATCGGCTGGGGCGGGTCGACGCGCGATTGTCCCAGGTGGTCGAGTGCCGCTTCTTCGCCGGGCTGACCGAGGCGGAGACCGCGACCGCGCTCGCCATTTCGCAGCGGACTGTGGCGCGTGAATGGGCCCTGGCGAAGGGGTGGCTGTACCAGGAGCTCCGCCATGGCGAGGACTGAGCGGGACTGGCGGGCGATCAAGCGGGCCGTCGGGGAGGCGCTCGACCTTCTGCCGGGCGACAGGGATCCCCACCTCGACGCCCGTTGCCCCGATCCGGCGCAACGGGCGGAGGCGAGCCGGCTGCTCCGGGCGTGCGAGCGGGCCGCCGAGAGCCCGGTGCTCGGCGCACCGGCCGCAGAGTTCGCAGCCCCGATCGTGACCGAGGTCGAAGAGGGGGAGGATACGGTGCCGGAGGTGCTACGCAGCGCCCTGGCCGACCGCTACACGATCGAGCGGGAGCTGGGTCGCGGCGGCATGGCGACCGTGTACCTCGCGCGTGACGAGCGCCATGGACGTCCCGTGGCGCTCAAGCTGCTTCGCCGCGGGTTCCTCCCCGAGCTTGGCTCCGCGCGCGGAGCGGCGTGGTTCGAGCGCGAGATCGAGATCGCGGCACGCCTGTCACACCCGCACATCCTCCCGCTGTACGATTCCGGGGCGGCCAGCGGGTATCTCTACTACATCACGCCGTTCGTGGATGGCGAGACGCTGCGCGAGCGGCTCCGTCGCACCGGGCGGCTCCCGCTCCCGGATTCGCTGCGCCTGTTGCGCGATATGGCTCGTGCCCTCGCGTACGCGCACAGGCAGGGCCTGGTTCACTGCGACATTAAGCCCGCCAACATTCTCCTCAACAAGGAGGGGGACGCGCTGGTCGCCGACTTCGGGGTCGCGAAGGGGCTGGTGGCCGTCCGAGGGCTCGGGGAGGCGCACGACGAAACGGATTCCGGCGACGAGGTCGTCGGCGAGGAGGTCCCCGACGGCAAGCTGACCGGCGACCCGCTGACCGGCGACCCGCTCCCCGACGACCAGTTCCCCGACGGTCCGCTCATTCTCGGCACGCCCGCGTACATGGCGCCTGAGCAGGTGACTGGCGACCCCGACATCGACGCTCGAGCGGACCTGTACGCCCTGGGCGCCGTGGCGTACGAGCTCTTGACCGGAGCGCCACCGTTCGCGGGGCGCACGGGTCGGGCGTTGCTCACCGCGCACCTCTCCGAGATACCGGAATCGGTCGGAGCCCGACGGCCGGACGTGCCCGAGCCGCTCGCGGCGCTGGTAGACCGGCTACTGGCCAAGGGCCCCGCGGACCGCCCGCGAGATGCTGACGAGGTTCTGGGCGTCCTGGACGCGGCGCTGTCGGGTGCGTCGAACGCGCCGCCCGGAGAGACCGGCCGCGTTCGACGAACCGTGCGCCGGGCGATCATTCTGGCGGCCGTCTTCGCGGTCCCGCTCCTCCTGTGGCGGATCCTACCAGCGCGCGATGCGGTGCCGCGAAGCGAGCGCTCGATCGCGGTGCTTCCCTTCGCCACGGGGAATGGCGGCGTGGAAGAGTCCGCCTTCAGCGAAGGGCTGGCCGATGCGGTGATCGAGGCGCTCGCTCAGTTGCCCTCCGTTCGAGTGGCTGCGCGCACCTCCGCCGCGGCGATCGAGAGCCGTGATCTCGACGCCCGCACCCTCGGCGCCATGCTCGACGTCGAGACGATGCTCGAGGGCAGCGTCCAACGCGATGGCGATCGCCTTCGCGTGGCCGCGAGCCTGATCCGGGCGGGGAACGGCCGTACCCTCTGGTCGGAGACGTACGACGTGGCTCAATCGGACCTGTTCGCGCTCCAGGAGCAGATCGCCCGGGACGTCGCGGTTGCCTTACCCGGAGGCGCGGGAGGGCCCCTGCCCGCGCGGCTCGTCGAGCGCGGCACGGAGGATCGCGCTGCGTACGAGCTCTATCAGCGGGGACGATACCTCTGGAACACCCGGCAGCGAGAGGGCCTCTTTCGCGCGCTCACGTACTTCGAACAGGCGATCCAACGGGACTCGGCGTACGCCCGTGCCTACGCCGGGCTCGCGGACACCTGGACCTTCCTGGGGATTTTCGGCCACGTGCCGCCGCGGGACGCCTTCCCCAGGGCCCGGACGGCGGCCGAACGCGCCATCGCGCTCGACTCGTTGCTGGTCGAGGGCCACGCCAGCCTCGCCCACCTGATGTTCGTGTACGAGTGGAACTGGCGAGCCGCTGGCGTGGCGTTCGAGCGGGCCATCGCGCTGGGACCCCGCTATCCTACGCTACGGTTGTATTACGCTTCGCTCCTGCATTCGGTCGGCCGCGACGACGAGGCGCTCGGTCAGCTCGCCGTCGCCGCGGAGATCGACCCTCTCACGCCGACCGGAATCTTCAGCGGCCGCATCTACGTGGACACCCGCCAACCGGACGCGGCGATCCGGGTCCTCGAACAGGAGATCGACCTGGATCCCCGGCGTGATCTGGCGCACGAGCTCCTGGCGCATGCTTACCTGCAGAAGGGCCAGCAGGGCGAAGCGGTCGCCGCGATGCGGCGCGCCGCAGCGCTGAGCGGGCCGCGGGATTCGGCGCAGCTCGCGTACGTCTATGCGAAGATTGGCCAACGAGCCGAGGCCCGCCGCGTGCTGGCCCGGCTGCTCGAGAGTGGCCGACCGCTCGACCTGCTCGGGTTCCACCTTGCGATGGCCTACGCCGCCCTGGGCGACTCGGACGAGGCGTTCCGGTGGCTCGAAGCCGCCTACGCCGAGCACGCCTCGTACATGAACCTGCTCGCCGTGACGGAGGCGTTCGAGTCGCTTCGATCCGATCTCCGGTTCGACCTGCTCCTGCGACGGATGGGGCTCCCCGCAGGCGACCGAGGCACAGCATGAGCCGACGGACCCCGGTCGCATTCGTGGTGGTTACCCTGCTCTCCGCGATAGCTACAGACCTCGCCGGACAGGCTGGCGATATCCGGGGGCGCGTGATCCGCGCCGACGGGCCGGTGCCGCTGGCAAACGCGCTCGTCGTGCTGAGCCCATCGCAGGATTCGACGCGCACCGACGCGCGCGGCGTCTTCATGTTCGCGGGGGTCGCGTCCAATCAGGTGGAGGTGACCGCGAGCCAGTCGGGCTTCGTGACGGCGGTTGTGGCGCTGCGAGTGGACACGCTCTCCGCCACGGAAGTGGAGATCGCCCTCGAGCCCGTCGCCGCCATCCTGGACCCCATCGTGATCTCGGCCCTGCGAGATGCGAAGTCCGTGGGCGACGTGGGGAGGGCGGTCTCGGTGGCCGATGCGGCGGCGATCGGGCGCGACCGGACCGTCGGCCTCCACGAAGTCCTGAGGACCATGCCCGGAGTGCAGGTGGCCTCCCGCTTCGGCACTGACGACATCACCATCGGGATTCGCGGATCGGCCGCGCGTGCGCGCCAGGCCGTACGAGGGGTCGCGGTGCTGTTGGACGGCGTGCCCATTACCGAGCCCGACGGGGTGGCGCGGCTGGACCTGATCGAACTCGGCGCCGCGCGGCAGGTCGAGGTCGTGCGCGGGCCGGCCTCGGCGCTCTACGCCGGCTCCTCCGGCGGGGTCGTCAACGTGGTGTCTCGCTCCGGACGCGACAGCCCCGGCATCACGGGGCGGATTCAGGCGGGAAGCTTCGGGTTCCGCAAGTACGATGTCCGGGCGGGCGGGCTGTTCGCCGGCGTGCGAGGCAGTGGCCTGGCCGCCGTCTCGTACACCTCCGCCGACGGCTATCGGGCGCACAGCGACGCGAACATCCTGCGGGGCCACGCGGTGTTCGACTACGCGGCCGGCCCTGGCACGCAGCTGGCGCTCCAGGCGAGCGGCTCGCGGATCGACTCGCGCCTGCCCGGCTCCCTGAGCCTTCCGGAGGTCGACGCCGACCCCGACGCCGCCTCGCCGCCCGCCGTCGCGTTCGGTTTCGGGCGCGTCGACAACCGTTACCGGGCCGGTGCCCGGGTCGAGACCGCCGTCGGCTCGACCGTCGCGGGCGCTTATTTCTTCTATGGCGGGCGCACGCTCCTCTTCCCTATTCCGTCGGAGATCGTCGACCTGGACTTCAAACGGGTTCAGGCCGGCGGCCGCGTGCGCTCACGTCGCATAGGGGGCCTGCCGCTCGACGCCGCGGTGGGCGTCGACCACGACCACGTCTTCGGAACGGACCGTCGGTGGGAGAACGACGCCGGGGATCGCGGCGCGTTGCACGACGATGGGCGTGACGCAGTCCCAAGCATCGGCGCTCACGCCCAACTGGAGTGGCGGGCTCTCGCCGACCTGACCGCGACACTCGGGCTGCGCTACGACCGCGTCACCTACCGATTCGAGAGCGTGATAGCAGGCGGGATCCCGCGCCAGGAGATCACATTCGACCAGGCCTCGCCCAGACTGGGCGCCCTGTGGCGCCCCGACGCGTCCACATCGGTCTACGCATCGGTCGGGCGCGGTTTCGAGGTGCCGGCCATCGGCGAGCTTTCGCCCAGTCCCGGCGACTCGGTCCAGTCGGTGCGCCCGAAGACGCTGTGGAACTACGAGGTCGGTGCTCGGAGCATCGTGAATGACCGGGTGCGGTTGGAAGCAGCCGCGTTTCTCGCCACCGTGCGGGGGGAGTTTGTCCCGGTCACGGTCAACGAGATGAGCCTCCCGGAGAACGCGAGCCGCTCGCGCAACGTCGGCTTCGAGCTGGGGGTCACCGCGGTCGCGACAACGTGGCTCGACCTCGGCGCGAGCTATGCGTTCCTGGATCTGTTGCTGCAGGACTTCACCACCACCGTTCTCGATTCCACGGGCACTGGCCGTGAGGTGGACTTCTCGGGCAAGCGTCTGCCCGCCGTGCCGAGGCACCGGTTCACCGCTGCGGCCCAGGTTCGGCCGCGGGCTGACCTCGACCTGGGTGTCCAGGTGGAATGGCAAAGTGTCGTGTACGTCGAGACCACCAACGCCGACCGGGGCACCTGGTTTTTCCTGTCCGAGCCCGATGGGCCCGTGCAGGGCGTGCCCTTCCGCGCCGTTCCGGCGAGGGCCCTGGTCCACGTGAACGCCGCACTTCGCCTCGGCCCGACCACTCTGTTCGGGAGCGTCGAGAACCTCTTCGGACAGTGGTATGCGGGGAACATCGTGGCCAACGCGAGCTTCGGACGGTTCTACGATCCGGGATCCCCGGCGAGGGTGTCGTTGGGCCTCAGCGTGGCCGGGTTCGAAGGCGGTGGGTGAGGCTCCCTCCCAGATTGCAGAAGACCGCCGACAGTGGCTGCTTTGGCCGTGCACTTTCCGCTGTATTGGAAGGGCTGCTCGAGCAAGCGGTGCTTCGCGTTGCCGGTCTGTCGAGGAAGGTCTCGACTCCGGTGCCGGAGCTCTTGGCACTCTCGTGGAACGGGCGCTTCGCAATACCATGACGGAGTCCACGCACGGACCGGAGACCCTGGAGAGGCCCGGCGCCCGGTCGGCGGCGCGAGAGCGGCCGGAGCTCCACCCGCTCCACGTCGAGCTCATCGGTCCGCACGAGTAGTACCTGGCGCTCGGCAACCTCGAGGAAGCGCGCACCCGCCGGGGGCCGGATCCGGCTCAGCGGATCAGCGTCTGGAGCGTTCCGTCCGGCCCGCGGACATCGAGCTGCGCCCGGTCCATCTCCCCCACGAACACGCGCTCGCCCGAGAGCGCCGTGAGCGTCGCCGGCGCGTACGGCACCGGTCCGGCCCACAGATCGCGCCGCCAGACGCCCCGCTTGAAGAACTCCTCCCCCAGGACCGGGCGCAGCGTGTCCAGTCGCCCACCCTCCCACGCCCGGGCGAGCGCGCCGCGAGGCCGGAAGGTCGGCTCCCCGCCCTGCACGGCCCACAGCTCGACGTCGTTGGCGTAGCCCCCCGCGAAGGTGTGCGAGGACCGACCGTCGGCCGAGAAGACGCGAAGCTCGCGGTCTGCTCGTCGCCCACGAGGATGGAGCCGTCGGAGAGGACGAACCTCATCCACCAGTGGCTGAACTGGTGGGCGGACCCGCCGCGCGGCGAGCCGAGGACGACGCGGGGC
>CAZCLY010000033.1:0-10854 GCA_964499635.1 uncultured Gemmatimonadota bacterium
TGATGCGGGCGCGATCCGGGCGGCAGACGGCTCGGGCCTGTCTCGAATCGACGGAACCCCATGCTCAGCTCGAGCTCGCCAGCGGTCGGGACCGATGCCGACGGCGGGCGCGTCGTGGAGGGGTTCCGGACGACGTCCGACGGCACGCGGCTGTTCGTCCGCGACTGGCGTCCGCGGACCGCGCGAGGGGCTCTGCTGGTGGTGCACGGCGTGGGCGAGCACGGCGGGCGGTACGCGCGCTTCGCACGGCGCCTGGCCGGATCGGGCATCGCGGTGCGGGTGCCCGACCAGCGCGGTCACGGCCGCTCCGAGGGACCGCGCGGGCACGTGAGCGGCTGGTCGCGCTATGTGGCCGACGCCGGAGAGCTGCTGTCGGAGCTCGCCCGGGACACGCCCGGCGTGCCGCTGTTCGCCTTCGGGCACAGCATGGGCTCGCTGATCGTCCTCGAGCTCGCGATCCGGAGCGCCGATGCCGACCCGGCCGCGGGACATGGACCCGTCGCGGGGTGGATCGTCTCCGGCGTGGGGATCCGGCCGGCGGGCGTGGCGACGCCGGTCAAGGTGGCCGTCGCCCGCCTGCTGTCCAGCGTCCTCCCGCGGCTCACGCTGGGTCTCGGCATCCCTCCCGAAGCCCTGTCACGGGATCCCGCCGTGGCGCGCGACTATCGTGACGATCCGCTGGTCATCGGGCGGGCCACCGTGCGCTGGGGCGCAGAGGCCCTCGAGGCGATCGGGCGCGTCGAGCGCGGGGCGCACCGCATCCGCGGCCCCCTCCTCATCCTGCACGGCGCGGAGGATCCGTTGTCGGATCCGGAGGGCGCCCGGTGGCTGGCGGGCGAGGTGGCGGGGGCCGAGCTCCACCTCTATCCGCACGTGCGCCACGAGCCCCACAACGATGCCGACGGGTGCGATCCGACGGGCGATCTCCTCTCCTGGATCTCCGCGCGCATGGCGGCCGCCCGTCGTGTCTGAGCCGCGCCGCCATGCGGCAATGCCCGTGTGGCTGGTGCTCCCCGTCGCGGCGGCGGCGCTCGTCTGGCCCCTCGTCCCGTGGCGCGCGCGGCAGGCCTCACCGTGTGCCGGCGATCTCCGGTCCCCGCCTCCGGAGTCGGTCGCCGAGCCGGACCTGTACTGCATGGCGCTCCTCCCGGCGCCACGTGTCCTCGATGCGGGCGGCGTCGCCGAGCTGCGCCGCCCCCCCGGCCCGTTCAGCCTCGCCCTCACGGCGGAAGGAGGGATCCGCTACCGCGTGGTGCTCACCACGCACGGTCTGCCGGCACCGGCCGAGCTGGGCGCGTACACGACCTACGTGGCGTGGGTGGCGGCGCCCCTCCTGTCCTCCGTCGAGCGGCTGGGCGAGGTGCCCTCCTCCGGCACTGCCGTGCTGGGCGAGGTGTCGCTCGACAAGTTCCTGCTGCTCGTGTCGGCCGAGGCCGGCCCCGACGTCGCGCAGCCCACCGGTCCGTTCGTGCTGCGGGCCCAGTCGCCGTCGTCCCGGATGCAACCGGCCGATTTCCTCGAGTTCGTCCTGGGCGCGTCGAGCGTCGCGGCCGGCGAGTCGGGGATGGTCATGCCCGCCGCGCCCGCGGCGGATGGCTGGGGCGCCATCCCGATGCCCGCGGGGATCACGATGCTGCCCGCGCTGATGGCGCTCCGACCGCGCGTGACTCCGTGGCGGCCGTCGAGCGCGGGCACCGTGGTGGATGCCCGCCCCCGCGAGCTCGTCCCGCTGGCCGACGGCGATTCCGTCGATCTCGAGGCGGTGCTCGTGAGGCGGCGCATCGGCGACCGGACGATTCTCGGGTACGGGTTCAACGGTCAGATCCCCGGTCCGCTGCTGTGGGTGCGGGAGGACGCCACCGTGACGGTGCGGTTCACGAATCGGATCGAGTGGCCCACGTCCATCCACTGGCACGGGATCCGTCTCGACAACCGCTTCGACGGGGTGCCCGGCGTGACCCAGGAAGCGGTGCTCCCCGGAGAGCGGTTCACGTACCGGGTCCATTTTCCCGATCCCGGCATCTACTGGTACCACCCGCACCACCGGGAGGACGTGCAGCAGGACATGGGGCTGGCGGGCAACGTCGTGGTCGAGTCGTCCGATCCCCGCTACTACGGTGCGGCGCACCGCGAGGAGATCCTCATGCTGGACGATCTCCTCATCGGCCGCGACGGGGCCGTGCCGTACGGGCTCGAGCGCGCCACGCACGCGCTCATGGGTCGATTCGGGAACACGATGCTGGTGAACGGCGCCCCGGGGTATCGACTCCAGGTGCGCCCGCACGAGGTCGTGCGCTTCCTGTTCACCAACGTGTCGAACACGCGCACCTTCAACGTCTCCCTTCCGGGCGCCCGGATGAAGGTCGTGGGCACCGACGTGGGCAACTTCGAGCGCGAGGCATGGATCGAGAGCCTGCCGATCGCGCCCGCCGAGCGCTACGTGGTGCACGTGCAGTTTCCGGAGGCCGGGACCGTCCCGCTGTTGAACCGCGTGCGAGGCGTCGACCACGTGGCGGGGCGGTTCGTCACCGAGCAGGACACGCTCGGCCTCGTGCGCATCGCGGGGGTTCCCATGAACGACTCAACCGCCCGCGCGTTCGGACGCCTCGGCGCGCACGATGCCGTCCGGCGCGGCATCGACCGCTACCGGACCCGGTTCGACGACCCGGTCGAGCACGAGCTCGAGCTCGACATGCGGACGCGCGATCTGCCGCTGGTGGTCGATCGCCTCATGCAGGTGGACTCGGCGTACTTCCACCCGCTGGAGGCGACCGGCACGATGCCGATGATGAACTTCATGTCCACCGGCAACGAGGTGCGCTGGATCCTGCGAGACCTCGACACCGGCGCGGAGAACGAGGCGATCGACTGGCGCTTCCGGGTGGGCGACGTCGTCCGCCTCCGCCTCCGGAACCGACGACGCACGCTGCACCAGATGCAGCACCCGATCCACATCCACGGGCAGCGCTTTCTCGTCCTGGCCGTGAACGGCGTGCCCAACGACAACCTGGCCTGGAAGGACACCGTGCTCGTGCCCGTGGGGGCCACCGTCGACCTGCTGCTCGAGCTCTCCAATCCCGGCCGCTGGATGCTCCACTGCCACATCGCCGAGCACCTCGAGGCGGGGATGAAGATGGTGTTCACCGTGGAGGAGTCAGCCTCGCCGCGGTAGCTTTCGCCGCACGACCGCGAGGCGCACGGCGCCGGGGCGGTCCGCACGACAACCCGGAGGGATTCGAGATGCACAACCACGTCTGCACGCTCGCTCGTTCGAGCCTCGTGTCGATATACGCCGGCCTTGTCGGCCTCGCCGGCCTGTCGGCGCAGTCCGCCGCCCAACTGACGAGCGCCGTCAGCCCGTTCGTCAGCGTGGATGCCCCCGTCGTCGCGCTCACGGGCGCGAAGATCCTCGACGGGACCGGCGGCCCGGCGCGCGTCGCGCAGACCGTGGTCATCCGCGATGGGCGCATCGCGGCGGTAGGGGACGATGGCAGCGTCGCGATCCCTGCGGGCGCCCCGGTCCTGGACATGAGCGGCCACACGCTGATCCCGGGGATGGTGGGCCTCCACAACCACATGTTCTTCATGGGGGCCGGGGGGCGGCAGGCCCAGGGGAGCTACACGTCGCCGCGTCTGTATCTGGCCGCCGGCGTCACCACGATCCGCACGACCGGGAGCGTGTCGCCGTACGCGGACCTGAACGTCAGGGCGAACATCGAGCGCGGTCGCGAACCGGGACCCCGGATGCACATCACGGCCCCGTACGTGACCGGCCCCGATCCGGCGTTGTCCGACATGGCGCAGGTCGACACGCCGGAGGAGGCGCGCCGCTTCGTGCGCTACTGGGCCGACGAGGGCGCCACGTGGATCAAGGCATACACGACGATCCGCCGGTCGGAGCTGGCGGCCGTGATCGACGAGGCGCACAAACAGGGCATCAAGGTCACGGGGCACCTGTGCTCCATCACGTTCCAGGAGGCCGTCGACCTGGGGATCGACAACATCGAGCACGGGTTCGACACGGCGACCGACTTCGACCCGCGCAAGCAGCCCGACGAATGCCCGCCCAACTCGATGGTCGTCGTCGGCCAGCAGGGCGATCCCTCCGGGGAGACGGCGCGCGCCGTGATCCTCAAGATGGTGGAGGCGGGGGTCGGGATGACCTCGACGCTGGCGGTCATCGAGCCGTTCGTGAAGGGCCGCCGGGTGATGGATGAGCGCACGCTGGAGGCCATGGCACCCGAGGTGCGCGAGGCGTACGTGGAGACCGTCGACCAGATCGAGGCCAATCCGAACTGGCCGTTCACCGAAGACCACCTCAAGAAGGGGATGGAGTTCGAGCGCGGGTTCGTGGAGGCCGGCGGCGTGCTGGCCGCGGGGGTCGATCCGACCGGGATCGGGGGCGCCATCGCCGGATTCGGGGACCAGCGGAACTACGAGCTGTTGATCGAGGGCGGCTTCAGCCCTCCCACGGTGGTGCGCATCATGAGCGCCAACGGGGCCCGCATCCTGGGGGTGGACGACGAGCTCGGGACGATCGAGACCGGCAAGCTGGCCGATCTCGTGGTGCTGGAAGGCGATCTGGAGTCGGATCCGGAGGTGATCGAGAACGTCACGATCGTGTTCAAGGACGGCGTGGGGTACGACTCGGCCAAGCTCATCGCCTCCGTGAAGGGACAGGTCGGGATCCGATGAGCGACCCGACGCTCACCCGCGGAGCCGACGAGGCCTACCGGGAGGCCCTCATCGCCCGGCTCGGCGGCCGGGACCCCATCGAGGAGCTGGCGGCGCTGTTCGAGCGGCTGCCGGCCGCCCTCGAGGGGCTGTCCGACGCGGATCTCCGACGGCCGGAGGCGGAAGGGAAGTGGTCCATCCTCGAGGTGATCTGCCACCTGGCGGACACGGAGTGGGCCCAGGGGTGGCGGATGCGGCGCATCCTCACCGAGGATGAGCCCACGCTCGAGCCCATGGACCAGGACGTGTGGGCGGCGCGTCTCGGGTACGAGCAGCGGGACCTCGGGGAGGCGCTCGATCAGCTCAGGGCGCTGCGTCTGGCGAACCTGCGGCTCGTCGAGCGGCTGTCGGACGACGCGCTCGAGCGCACCGCGTACCACCCGGAGCGCGGCTTCGAGTCCCTGCGCACCGTCCTCCAGCTCGTCGCCGGGCACGACGGGGTCCACCTCGACCAGATCCGGCGGATTCGCGAGGTCGTGTCCCCCGGCTCGGACGCCCCGCACGCGGAGCCATGAGCGCGGAGGCGTACCGGCCCATCCCGCTCGCCACCTACCGGCGCCTCACGGAGCCCGAGATGCTCACACGGGCGCGGTCCTTCCGGGATGAGATGCGCCGACGCCGCACGGTGCGGCAGTTCTCGCCGGAGCCCGTTCCGGCCGGGGTGATCGACGCCTGCATCGAGGCGGCCGGCACGGCGCCGAACGGCGCCAACCGGCAGCCGTGGCACTTCGTGGTGATCACCGATCCGGAGGTCAAGCGGAAGATCCGCGCGGCGGCCGAGGAGGAGGAGCGGGATTTCTACCGGAACCGGGCGCCGCCGGAGTGGCTCGAGGCGCTGGCCGCCCTGGGGACCGACGAGCACAAGCCCTTCCTCGACACCGCCCCCCTGCTGATCGCCATCTTCGCGGAGAGCTACGAGCTCGGCGGGGACGGGAAGAAGATCAAGAACTACTACGTCCAGGAGTCCGTGGGCATCGCGACGGGGATCCTCGTCACGAGCCTCCACCACGCGGGGCTCGCCACCCTCACGCACACGCCGAGCCCCATGGGCTTCCTCAACGACATCCTCGGCCGGCCGCCGAACGAGCGGCCCTTCCTGCTCCTCGTGGTGGGCTATCCGGCCGCGGACGCGGTGGTCCCCGACATCCCGAAGAAGCCGCTCGAAGAGATTGCCACGTACGCCTGACGGTCGCGGATCGACGGGTCGTCAGGCATGCCGGAGGGCGCTCGGGGGCTCCCGGATTCCGGTCCGCGGGGCTCCGAGCCCCCGGGACAGATTCCGCTCGCGGAATCAGCCCTTCAAGGCCGCGAGCTCGTTCCGGGCGCTGTCCACGCGGGCACGCATCCACTCGTCCGGCTCGCGCCGCAGTCGCAGGTACTGCCCGTAGGCCCGGATCGCCGTCGCCGTATCCCCGAGCGCGGCCGACGCACGCGCCTCGATGAGCATCTGTGCCGGCACGCCCCCCGCCGCGAGCCACGGCCAGTGGCGTCCACGGCGGCGTGCCGCGACCAGTGCCCGAGTGGCATCCCCCCGCGCCCACCACAGACGGGCGAGGACGGCGCTCGTGATCCACACGGTCGGCTCGAGCGGAAGGTCGACCATCGCCCGATCCAGCTCGGCGACCGCCGTCCACGCGTCGTCGCTTCGGTCGGGTGCCGGCGTCCCCCCGATGGATACGGTCGTGCCTCCGACCTCGATCAGCGTGTCGAGCAGCTTCGCACACAGAAGGAAGTCCCCCGAGCGATCACGGATCCCGGCCAGCAGGTCCCTGGCGGAGACGAGATCGTCCGCCACCACCGCGGCGAGCCCCAGGTAGCACTCCCGCAAGTCTGGGCGAGCCGCCTGAATCAGGCTGTCCGGCAGGTCCACGATACGCGTCGCGGCCCAGGCGGCCGTCTCCTCCCACCCGGGCTCGATCAGCGCTCGATCGATCCCCGTGCGAAGGAACCACCAGACGCCGTGGAATTCTTCGTACCCGTCCTCGACCAGCTGTCGGAGGATCGGGCCCGCCTCCGAGGGACGACCCTCGGCGGCGGCGAGAACGGATCGATGATATCGGGCGGCGAGTCTCTCGCGTGGGAGGAGGGCCCGACGCGCGAGCGAGTCGACCGCCGCTCGCCAGGCCGTCGTCGCCAGTCCCTCGTGCGTGGTGTAGTTGGCGACCGTGACGACCTCGTCCGGCTTCAGTCGGGGGAGCTCCTCGGTCTCGAAGGTATGGAAGTACGCCGTATCCCCGGTGGCGACGTAGGCGAACAGGGAAGCGAGCCCGTCGGCCCCGCCGAACCGGTTGACCAGCATTCGCGCCCGCGTCCTGCGCGCGTCGTCCGAGAGCGATCCGTGGCGGGTCGCCGCCAGCCCCATCCTGACGAGAACCCTGGAGGGGCGATCCGTGAGTCGAAGCGATCGGTCCACGGACTCGGTGACCCGATCGGCCCAATCCTCGATCCTCAGGGCGGGCCCGTAGTTGAGCAGCCAGCGAGCGAGCGTCTCGTACATTTGCGGTCGATCGGGGACGTCGTCCAGCGCCCCTTCCGCGGCACGGACCCAGTCTCGCGCCGACAGCTTCGGTTGCGACTCCACGGGCCCCACGAGGGCCATCACGTGCGCCCGGTCGCCCTCGCTCATCCGGTTCCTGAGCGCCCAGGCCAACTGTTCCGCCTCGTGGTCGACCACTTCCGGCTCGCGATCGTCCTGCCACGCCGCGAGGAGCATCTGGAGCGCGGGGGCTCCGAACGTGCTGTCGATTGCCATCGCAGCCCGGTGGTGGCGGACCGCTTCGAGCCAATCCCCCCGGCGAGAGGCTTGAAGCCCGGCGACGTACTGCTCGAGCGCTTCGCTCGAGACGTCGCCGAGCGCATCTTCGGGCGCGAAGCTCTCTCCGGCGACCATGAGCTGCGTCGCGAGGGCATCGACCAGCCCCGACAGGTCGTCGAGCGACCCTCGAACGCTGGGGCTCGCGAGCACCTTCCCATCCGGGACCCTCCGCAGCTCGGCGTGGACGGTGACACCCGTCTCCGAGCCCACCAGCGTGCCGCGCAGCAGACGGCCGGCTCCGAGCCGGGTCGCCACCCGGATGGCGGCTGCATCGCGCACCTCCGGGGCCTCGCTTCGGCCGTCGGCCCACAGATCGAACGAGGTCGGAGGGTAGGTGAGGCGGGTGCCCGGACTGCTGGACAGGGCGTGATACAGCAATAGCACGAGCCCCTCGCCCAACGGCTCGAGCTCCGGGCTCGCCGCCGGCGTCTCGAAGGGAAGCGCCGCGATCAGCCCGGAATCGAGCGCCGGCTCCGCATCCGGTACGGTGGTCGGCAGCAGGGAGAGGGTCGCCATGATGCCCGCCGTCAGCCCGACGGCCGCGGCGACCGCCCGTTTCAGACGCCGCCGTTCTCCCGCCTCGGGTCGTTCCCGGCGCGACTTGGTGTCGCGGTCTCGTGCGTCGTGCCCGGGTGGGGAGAGCGGCGGGGGCTCGTGATCCGGCGTCTCGGCCGACTCGCCGTCCGCCCTTCGCTCCTCGCCGGGTGACCCCTGCACTCGTGGTCCATTGAAGACCTCCTCGGTCGATTCCTCGGGGGCGAGCGAGCGCACGTACGCCTGCGTCTCGGGCGAAGGCTCGATCTCCAGCTCGCGCCTCAGGCGGTCGGCGAATCGATCGTACTCCACGATCGCCTGTGCCCGACGCCCCCGCTCGGCCAGCCACCCGAGGAGGCGGCGGAGGCATGCCTCGTCGTACGGCGAAAGGTCCAGCGCCCGTCGGGCCCTCGACAGTGCGGCCTCGACGTGCCCTCGGCTCCATTCCAGCTCGGCCAGATCGGACGCGGCTTGCACGGCCAGGCGGCCGAAGTGCTCCCGTGCCCTGTCGAGCCACCCGCTGAACTCGCGCGCCTCGGAGAGGTGGAATCCGGGCAGGAGCTCCCCACCGTAGACGTCCAGCGCATCCTCCAGCCGATCCGCCTCGAGGTCGGCCAGGAACTCCGTCGCGTCGCAATCGATCGCCTGCGGCGACAGCCCGACCTCTTGGTTCCCGCGGGCGAGGAAGACCGTCGAGCCGAGGCCGCGGCGGAGCTCGTGCAGGGTCTGTCGCAGGTTCTGCCTCGCGTGCCGTTCGTCCAGCTCGGGCCAGAACAGGCCGATGACCGAATCCCGCCGCACGTAGCCCCCGTGGGCCTCGACCGCGAGGTAGGCGAGGAAGGCGAGGCGCTTCGGTTGGGCGAGGACCGAATGCAAGGGCCGGCCCGCGTCGTCGCGCAGGTCGATGGATCCCAGGGTCTGGAAGCGTAAGGGAGTCACGTCGGACACCTCCAAACCAACCTAGGACGGCGCCCGTGCGATTCTCAACGGCTGGCTGACGGCCAGCCTACGTCGCGGGGTCAACGTCAGAGGATGATCAAGGGCCCGCATCTCTTCCGTCCGGGGGTCGGATGGTGAACGCGGGTCGCCAGCACCGGAGGTGCAGAGATGAGGCGCATACCTACCACCGAGCTCCCGGTGATCCCGCGGGTCATCAGGAGAACTCCCTACCACGACACCACGGCTGGAAGACAATCACGCCCTACCCGACACACCGCCTGCGGGACTCTTGCGATCGGGGTGGCCGCCCTCTTCCTGGCGGCGTGCGAGGCCGCCGACAGCCCCACCGAGCCGCCCCCGATCTCCGCCTCCGCCGTGGTGAGCCGGTCGACCATCACCGAGTACGTCCAGAACGGCCCGCTGTTCATCGCGTGCGCAAACGGCGGCCTCGGGGAGGACATGATCTTCGAGGGCACGGTGATCACCACGACGAGCGTCACAGAGTCCGCCGGCGGCACCGTGAAGGTGAAGGTCCGGAGCGACGCCGAGGCGGACTTCCGCGCCATCGGATTGACCACCGGCGACGTGTACTACACGGCGACGCGCGGGCCGGATGGGATCGCGAGAGGCGTGTTCGAATTCACGCAGGTCCTCAACAAGGGCGGTGGACAGGCCACCGTCGTCCAGGTCGAAGACTACGTCAACCCCGTGAACGGGGATCACATCCGCACGCGCCGGAAGTTCCACATCACTCTCAACGCCCAGGGCGACGTGACCGTGCTCTTCGATCAGCCCTGGTGCTGAACACGCGTGGCACACGGTCGCGCAGGCCGGCCACCGCCGTGACCGCGCGAGCGTGTGTCACGCGGTCAGCTCGTGGCTGTCTTCCCGCCCGGAGCCTCCGTTCAGGGTCGGATGGTGGCCAGGGTGGCCCCTCAAGGAGTGGACAGATGAACCCAGTACGGACGAGACATACCGGACAGTGCCGGGCGCGTTGCGCCCTCGCAGGGGTGGTATCCCTCTTCGCAGTCGCGGTCCTCGGTGCGTGCGACCGCCATCCGCCGGTCGGTCCGGAGAACATCCCGGAGCCGCGGCTCGACTTCACGAACGGGCCCGCCGCCCCGAACCTGATCGTCCTGCGCGACCCCGCCGTGCCATTCATCTCGGGGATCTTCTTGCACTGGAATGCCGCGGCTGACGAACTGAGTGTGCCGAATGCCGGTAACCAGAGGCCGCTGCTCTCTTTTCACTACCTGGATCCGCCGAATCATCCGTTCGACGGTTGTGGGGACGACACGTCGCCGGACGAAACGGTGGCCTGGCAACGAGTCACCACGCCCTCCGAAGTGGATCGCATCTTGGAGTTGTTCAAGGACCGGGAATCCCCCGTCTCCGTGTACGGCGGCACGGCTGCGGAGTTCTTCGCGGCGGACCCGTGCGCCTTCTACTCGACGCGGCTGGTGGCCGAAGGAACGGCGGGGTTCACGGGGCACCTCCATTGGGATGAGAACGGGCCCACTCTGCTGAGCGGGAACTGGCAGGGCACCCTCACGGATGTCTCGGGCGAGGCCGTGCATCTCAACGAGGTCCTGCAGTACCGCTGGGACAAGGACGGCAACTTCCGGGTCCTCGCCGACGACATCGCCTTGCACGACATCGGCAACTGAACCTCAGTTCGCGCGCACGGTGCGGCCCTCCGCCCAGGCGCGGAGGGCCGATACCTTCTCCTCCATCATGCGGGAGAGCGGCCGGGTGGAGGCCGCCTCGGCCAGCAGGGCCTCGGTCGAGAGGTCGCCCCCGTCGGAGAACGCGGTGTACAGCGCGGCGACGAC
>CAZCLY010000034.1:0-10254 GCA_964499635.1 uncultured Gemmatimonadota bacterium
GGCCAACCGGTAGCCTCGCGCGCTTCGCGCGCCCCACCTACGATGGCCGCAGCAGAATCGCAAACCCGTTAGGGCGCCTCTAACTGTCGGGCGGCGGCGGGAGTTCGTATATCCCGGCTCAACACTGACGTTCACCCGGGAGCTGGCCATGAGTTCAGAGCTGACCAATCTCGCGATCGTGAAAGCGTTCTTCGAAGCCGTTCAAGCAGGAGCCGCACAGTCCGAGATGGCGACTTTCTATGCCGAAGATGTGGTCCAGGAAGAGTTCCCCAATGCCTTTCTTCCTGCCGGAGCGAGACGGGGTCTGAAGGAGTTGCAGGAGGCAGCGGCGCGAGGGAGGGCAGCAATGGCCTCGCAGACCTTCGAAATCCTCAATACTGTGGCGAGCGGCAACACCGTGGTCGTGGAGTCCAATTGGACTGGAACACTCGCGGTACCCATTTCGGAGACGACACCTGCTGGATCCGTCATGCGGGCTCGGTTCGCGCAGGTCTTCGAATTCGCCGACGGCAAGATTGTAGCCCAGCGAAACTACGATTGCTTCTACCCGTGGTGAGGCCTCGGCTCCGTTGAGCCACCTCAGAAGCCTCGCGGTGCGCCCTAACAAGGGTCTGCTGCTGGCAGGGTAGGCTGCGCGGTCCGGCAGCACTCGCCTTGCGGCTCGCGCTGCGGGTCGACATTGTGGTCCTGCAGCAGGAACCCAGAACCGTTGGGCGGCGACGCGCGAGGGACCGAGAATGGCTTATCAGTTCGACCACCAATAATGGGAGCAGGAGCGTGCCCGCGTGGCCGCGCTGGAAACCGTGTTCGATCCCTGTAGCCAGCGTTGCATTCAGGGCATGGTCGGCGATTTCGCTCCTAGGCTGACGAGCGATGGCTACGTATGGGAGATTCCGGCGGGGTCCTGCGACTATTCGCTACACGACGGTCATCTCAGAATGGGGCGTGGCAGGAAGGTTGGCGACCGGCTTGTGCCCGGTCAGGACCCTGTCCGCCTTCTTGAGATGAACCTAGAACGAGTCGATGATGCAACCTGGCCCGCCGCTGGGGCGATTTTTCCCCAGTGACAATATGCGGCTGGCGCTCCGGACAGGAGGCCTGACAAGCGCTTGAAGCTGCCGGAGCGCGTAGATTAAGGGAGTGTGCTGGCGCGGCGCGCGTAGCGTTCCGCGCCGTTCGCCTTGCAGCTCACACCGTGGGTCGGCATCGTGCTGCGCAGCAGAAACCCAAACACGTTAGAGCGCGCGAACACCGGTGTGGAATTTGCTTGTCTCCGGAGCCGGGAGGTATGTGGGCGTTGCGGTAGAGGCGATCGTGGTGGGCATGTTGGTGATGCTCGTCGGCACGGTTCCCCGCAACATCGCGTTCGCGGCGAACCTCCGGTTGTTTCCCTCCATCCCTTGGGCGGTTCCCCTTGTCGCTCTGTATCTATGGGGCTTCTGGCGATACCTGGGAGGAGTGGGTCCCCCAGAAGGCTCTGCCGCTTTCAGGCGTCGCGGGCTCCGCGCAAACCGCGTGACAGGACGAGCCTGGGCATGGGCTTTAACCGCCGGGGGGCTTGGAATCGTCGCGTTGGTGTTCGCGCTTCGGTTGGCCAACCGCCTGGTGGCCTTGCCCCAACAGGAACTTCCGGATTTGAGTCATGTGCCGCAGTTAACCGTAGTAGGCCTCATCGTGGCCGCCGCCCCAATCGCGGGAGTTGTCGAAGAGGTGGCGTTCCGCGGGTTCATGCAGGGTCCTATTGAGTCGCGCTATGGACTCACGGTAGCGATTCTAATCACCGGTACAATGTTCGCGGTGGCGCACCTGGACTTCGCGCCGGTTCTTTGGCCGTACTACGTGGCGGTAGCGGCGGTGTACGGGACGGTGACCCACTGGACCGACTCAATTCTTCCGGCGGTGGTACTGCACACGCTGGGAAATACGTACTCGAACCTCGATCTCTTGCTGCACGGAACGGCAGAATGGCAGGCTGCCACTGAAGGTTCCACGTTGGTTTGGGTCTCTGGTCCGGATGCTGCGTTCTGGGGCACCTTGGTCGTGCTGTTGGCCGCGGTGTCGGCGTGCATCTGCGCGTACCGGCGTCTCGCGAGGGTAGGAGCGAGAGCGGGGGCCTGAAGGCGACGCTTCCGCGGCACGCTCCAAGAAGGGTTTGCTATTGACAGGGTAGGCCGCGGAGCCCGGCAGCCCCGCGATTTCACGGCGTTTCTGCAGGCCAGCGGGTATGTGGGAGGTGTGGCGAGAGGGGTGCAGCCCGTGATGCGTGAGGGGTGGTAGAGGCCGGCGGCGGCGCACCGGGTGCCTAACGAGGGCTTTCTGCTGACGGGGCTGCAGCAGAAACCCCGAGTGTCAGGCGGATTCCCTAGCGTTACAACGGGACGAGACCGTAGGGGGTCGCGTTTGGAGTTGACGACTGCTGTCGACGTGCTCTCAGGCCTTGCCGTGATCGGCGGCATCGCGTTTGCGGTCATCCAGCTCCGGCAATATCAACAGTCGCGTCGTCGGGAACTGAGCCTCGAGTTGCTCCGTGCATTTCAGACTCCCGACTTCGCGAAGGCGCTCAGGTTCGTCTATGGCATCCCGGAGGGACTCTCCAAAGCCGAGATCGAGGAGCACGCCGGCGACGACATGCATCTCGTTTACGCCTTGATGACAACATGGGAGAGCCTCGGCATTCTCGTGTTCAGGCGGGAGCTGCCGCTCGTGTTGGTCGAGGACTTCTTCAGCGGGCCCATCACGATCTCATGGCGCAAGCTCCGAACCTACGTGGAAGATGAACGCGAAGAACAGGGTCGCGAAACGATCGAGGAGTGGTTCGAGTGGCTTGCCGATCGCCTCCGAGAGCGTGAACACGCCGAGGCTCCGGTCCCTGCTCACGTTGAACACGCACGGTGGCAACCGCCGCGCGGTTCGTGAGGCAAGCCCGACTAGTCGCGCCTCCGCCTAGCAAGGGCAATAACATACTTCCCTAACAAGCCGTTGCCACTGCGGGAACACCGCTCGGATCTCGCGCCCTCCGGGCGCCCGGGCTACGATGTCCGCAGTTGAACCGCAAACACGTTAGGTGGACTCCTCCAGCCACGAGCCGACGTCAGACGGCGATCGGCTCGATCTGCTCAAACTCGGTTCCGCCTGCGTTCAGCGCGTGCCAGAGGTCCCAGTTCCTCTGCCCGTTCAGCCAGAACTCAGGCGTGGTCCCGAAGAGCCGCGATAGCCGCAGCGCCGTGTCCGGCGTGATCCCTCGCTTGCCGTTCACGATCTCGTTCACACGGGGATACGACACGTGAATTCGCCGCGAGAGCTCGGTCTGGGTCATCCCGAACGGCTTCAGAAACTCCTCCAGGAGCATCTCGCCCGGATGGGTTGGCGGTCGGTTCTTTGGCAACATCGTTACAACCTCGCTCAGTCGTGGTAGTCCACGATCTCCACGTCCTCCGGGCCTGCCTCGGTCCAGCGGAAGCAAACGCGGTACGCCCGATTGATGCGCACGCTGTGCTTTCCCTTCCGGTCGCCCTTGAGTGCCTCGAGGTGATTGCCCGGCGGTGCTCTCATGTCATCCAGCACGTGGGCCTGATGGAGCTGGTCCAGCTTCCGTCGGGCGATCGGCCAGAGGGGCACCGGACACACCTTCAAGGCGGCCTTGGATCTCGTACCGTTGAACACGTCCTCGGTCCCTCGGTCTCGGAAGGATTGGATCATCCACAAGTATAACGCATATCGTTATACGTAGCAAGCCCGGGAGTCCACCTAACAAAGCGGTTGCAACTTGCCCCAACGCCCACGCTGGCGACGATCTCGACCCAGCGTGACGTCTGCTCCATCTTCATCGCACGCCTCCTTCGTAGGAAGTGTCCTGCCGGATGGGAATCGGTCTAACCTCCTTCCTGCTCTGCGGCCCGCCATGTCAGCCTTGATATAACGTCGGATCTGACATACCTTCCCTCATGGGCGAATCCGACAAGCCGCTGGTTTGGTTGCGAGGGGAAGTGCGGACACCGCCGTTCTCAGCCGACGCACGGCGCGAAGCCGGGTTTCTCCTCCGGAGGCTCCAGCGAGGGGAGAAGCTCGCAATGCCGCAATCGCGACCCATGCCCGCGGTCGGGCGGAGGTGCCACGAGCTCCGGATCAATGACAAGGACCAGACGTGGAGGATCCTCCACCGAATCGATGAGGACGCCATCCTCATCTTACATGTCTTCAGCAAGAAGACCGCGGCGACCCCGAAGTCCGTCGTCGAGGCCTGCAAGAGTATTCTGAAGCGGTACGACGCCCTGTAGGGCTGGAGGTTGAGTTGAAGAAGTCAAAGCGAGACAAGCTCGAGCGAGCCGGATTCGTCGTCGGTGACACCCAGGCGTTCCTCGACCTGAGCGACGCCGAGATGGCCATGGTGGATGCGCGGGTCGCGCTCGCTCAGGCACTACGTCATCGCAGGAATCGCGTGCTGAAGATCTCCCAAGCCGCTTTCGCGGAGCGGATCGGATCCAGCCAATCGCGTGTCGCGAAGATGGAGGCCGGGGATCCCTCGGTGAGCCTCGATCTCTTGATGCGCTCTCTCGTCCGCTCCGGAAGTACGCTTCACGAGGTGGGGCAGGTGATTTCAGACGCCGAGCCCCAGCGTGCGGCCATCTAACAAGCGACAAGCGTTAGCGGCCGACCCGGTATACATTTGGGACAGAGTTGGAGCCACTGTGGCACGCACCTGAAACAGAATCCGTTGGCCATAAGGAATCAATCGGCGACGGGACTTGGTGAACAGATGAGAGCGACGTGCAAGATAGGTGCTTCCGTGCTTCTTGGGTTGACCTGCCTGCCGCTTTGGGCTTGTTCATCATCGGAGACCGGCACGGAGGCTGAACGAAACAAGGTTGTGGTCCTGCGCGTTCACGATGAACTCTGGAGTGAGGGGAGCTTCGGCGCACTGGAAGAACTGATCGCGCCAGATTTCCTCGGTCATGGTCCGATCGGAGCGGACTGGCAAGGGCGAGACGGTCTGCGTGAACGTATTGAGGCCCACCGGACTACTTTCCCCGACTGGAGCGAGCGTGTCGACGAGGTGGTCGCTGAGGCCGACTTGGTAGCCGTTCGGTTTACATCGACCGGTACTGACCGGGGGGGGGTTCCGCGGCAACCCGGCGACCGGTCGTGAGGTTACGGTGCGAGAGTTCGCGATCTATCGGCTGGCGAGCGGCAGGGTTGTCGAACAGTGGGTGCTTCCGGACCTTCTGGCCCTACAGCAGCAGCTTGGGCTGATTCCGGAACCAGCCGCGCCGTAGGCGCTATGCCGATGGCTAAGGTTTGCAGCTGACGGCGGCGGGTAGCTGGGCGCGACCCGGACAAGAGGGGCGCCGCAGCTGAAACGCAATCGTTAGGCCGAAGAGACGATTCACTTACCCAAGCCCCGAGCGGCACACAGTGGACTACAAGCCCTTTCCAAACGTCCCACGCCGGAACTGTCTTCAGGAAACGGTTGAGGTCCCGCTCCTAGTCCATCTCCTTGCCCTCCCGCGCGGCGGGCGGATCCTCGAGGTGGGCTGCGGGCGTGCGATTGCTCTCCCTGTCTTCGCTCGAGCACTCCGTCCTCGGCGTTTGGTAGGCCTGGACATCGATGCTGGGCTGTTGGCCCTCGGGGGAGCGCGACTCAGTACGAAGGGGATCTCGGCAGAACTCTATTGCGGCGATGTCCGTGCCCTGCCATTCCATGATGAGGCGTTCGATCTCATCATCGACTTTGGCACCTGCCACCACATTGAGGGCCAGGACTTGGCGTTGCTCGAGATCCAACGCGTGCTTTCCCACGGTGGTCTCTTTGTCTGCGAGACGGTCACGAGCCAACTTCTCTCGCACCCGTTGAGGACCAGCGGTCGTCGCCTCCCTTGGACGGCCGTGCCTCAGCTCCGGGTCGTGCGAGACGCACTTCTTTGGAAATCCCGCCGGAAGGACTCGGCCTTGGCCGTATGGCAGGGCCTTGTCTCCTCCCCTCCTCGGCCTCGAGGAGTTCCTCGAGCCCATGGAGATCAGCCAGTATCGGTTGGCCAAGGACCTCGCGCCGTGCGGGCGCCCGGGCTACGATGTCCGCAGTTCAACCGCAAACACGTTGGGCAACGCGAAGGAAGTCCGAAGTGACGCTCCGTCAGGCTGCAGCGTTCGTGCGAAAGCACGGCGTCGTTCTCGAGTCGGCGGCCGGTCCAGTCCCCTCACTTGCCATCGCCATAGCGGGCGAACCCATCCAGGGGAGTTGGTGGTCTCATCCGCGGAGCCACGAGATCTTCGAGCTCACGCAAGCTATTCGCGCGCGCGACGATGTCCTCGTTTGTCGCCTCGTCAACGGCAAGGTCACCTTCGTCCATCGGCGCCTGTGGCCTGCGCTTGTTCGCGCGGCGAAGCGTTTTCCCAAGAATCGCCTTTCCCAAGTCCAGGAAGTGCACACAGCTTCGGGGCGCCACATCGCCAAGGAAGTCCCGTTTCCCAGGTGGGTGCCTGCTCAGGTCACCGCAGAAGCTTCGCACCTGCTCGAAGTGGACGCTCTTCGAACCCTTGGTGACTGGTGCGCGTAGCCGGGTCGCGCGCAGCCCAATAGGAGTTAGGCGTCGCAACCCAAGATCGTGCCCACTCGGGAGGCTCACATGAAACGTGTCACAGGCATCGGTGGGATCTTCTTTCATGCCAAGGACCCCGTGGCGCTACGGGCTTGGTACAAGGAGCATCTCGGCATCGACGTGCAGGACTGGGGAGGAACAGCGTTCCAATGGGTCGACGGCGCGGGAAACCCAACCGGGGGAACTACCGTCTGGTCGATCGGTGCGGCAGGCGGCGACCACTTCGCGCCAAGTTCTGCACCGTTCATGATCAACTATCGGGTCGAGAACCTGGACGCACTGCTGGAAGTGCTTCGCGCGGAGGGCTGCAACGTCCTCGAGAAGGCCGACGACTCGGAGTACGGGAAGTTCGGCTGGGTCGTCGACCCAGAGGGAAACAAAGTCGAACTCTGGCAGCCGCCCGAGGGGCAATGAGCCAGCGCCGCTCCTGGCGACGCCGCCTGACCTTTCGCTCCAGCGGACGGCCGCGCCGCGTGCGTCCGCACTGAGCTCATGATTCGTTAGGCAGAACGCCCACCGATGACGCCGGAAGAGACGGTTCGGCAGTTCGTCGCTCGCATCAATGCCCACGACGCCACCGGGCTCGCCGCCCTCATGACGCCCGACCATCGCTTCGTTGACTCGCTGGGTTCTGTTGTTACGGGCCGCGAGACGATGCGTGCCATATGGCAGGAGTATTTTCACATAGTTCCCGACTATTGCATCGAGGTTACACGCTCCCTTTCCGAGAATGGCGAGGTCGTCTTGCTTGGCCTCGCGCACGGCACTTACAGTCCCGAAGGGCACTTGGACCCGATTGATGCTTGGGAGACCCCGGCAGCCTGGCACGCGCTCGTACGCGATGGACTCGTCGCCGAATGGCAGGTCTATGCCGATAACGAGCCGATGCGCCTGCGAATGGGGCGGACGTCTGCCTAACCGGCGCATGAAGCTGCTCCGGTCCGCGGCGGCCGCTTGGCAGGGAAGAGATTTCTCTTGGATTGCGGCCGCCGTAGGCCGCAGCGTATGCGGATCCCGTCAGGGCGCTGGCCCCCCAGCACGCTCAGAGATCCAGCACCAACCGAAGGCCAGCATCCACGCGGGCCATGAGCTTTGGCCCCACACGCCCGGCGCGCTCCGACAGGTTGTCGGTATCCAGCGTAATGACCTGAGTGACGTTGGCGACCGAGTCCTTCGGGAGGCCGGTGTTTCGCGCGGTCAGCAGAACGTTGCCGGGAGCGTCCAGGAGCCGGGTGTTCGAGGTGAGAACGACAGCCAGTACCGTACGCAAACGGCTACGGTTGAAGGCATCCGATTGCACGATGAGAATGGGCCGGCGGTACCCCGGCTCCGACCCGCGCGGCTCGCCCAGCTCGGCCCACCAGATCTCTCGTCGCTGTACTACCAATCTTCCCTTCCGATGCTGCGGGCCTGGGCGGCCCGCAGGGCCGGATCGAGGCCGCCGCCTTCCTCCGCGTACACGTCGTTCAGACGAGCGGTGACGTCCTGGTTTCGGTGCTTGGCGAGGAACTCCTCGACGGCCCGAGCGTAGAGCTCACTACGCGAAAGGCCGAGATGCTCCGCGAGGGCGTCGGCCGACTCGAACAGGTGATCTGGCAGTGAGATCGCTGTTTTCATACCACTATTATACCATCGTCATACCGCTTCCCGCAAGCAGCTCCAACAAGCGGTTGCAACTGCGGGAACACCGTTCGGATCTCGCACCCTGCGGGCGCCCCGGGCTACGATGTCCGCAGTCGAACCGGAAACCCGTTAGACGGCGCGATCATCGAAGGGGGCTACCTTGGCTCGAAGCTGCTCCGAGTGTCTCTTCTGCAAGATTGCGGCGGGGGACGTCGACGCTACGCTGTTGCATGAAGACGAGAGCCTCGTGGCCTTCCTCGACGTTGCGCCGATCCGTCCGGGGCATGCACAGATCATCCCGCGAGCGCACATCCCGTACTTCGAAGACCTTCCCTCCGAGCTCGCCTCCCGGGTGTTCGCGACTGCCCAAGCCCTCGCGAGGCGCATGAAGGAGGTGTACGACGTGGACCGTGTGGCGTTTCTGTTTACTGGCGGCGATGTACGCCATGCTCATGCTCACGTCGTGCCGATGCACGCGGATACAGATATCACCTCGGCCCGCTACCTCATCTCGGATGGTGAGGTCACGTGGCGTTCGAGCCACCTACGCGCCGATCCAGCCGAGCTCCGAGCGGCCCTCGATACGCTCGGATCGTCCTCCGTGTGGTTGAGCCAATCGTGAGGAACGGCGCCGTCTGACAGGCGGTTGCGACTGCGGGAACGCCGTTCGGATTTCGCGCCCTCCGGCCCCCCGGCTACGATGTCCGCAGTTGAACCGCAAACCAGTCCGGCGGCGGATGACATGCGTGTGAATGAGGTGCCGTCATCATGAGAGGGCAGTTATTCAAGTACTGGGATCGCGTTCATTCCGGCTTCTGGTTTCTTCCGGCGGTCATGGCCGGCGTGGCCGTTGCGCTGGCCCTCGTGAGCGTCAGCGTCTCCGATCCGGTGACGGAGTGGTTATCGCTCAACTTTGGCTGGACGTTCACCGGTGGAGCAGAAGGGGCGAGCGCCGTGTTGGGGATCGTCGCCGGATCGATGATCACCATCGCCGGTGTGGTCTTCTCGATGACGTTGGTCGCCCTGTCGCTGGCCTCGTCCCAGCTCGGCCCCCGTCTGCTGCGCGGTTTCATGCGCGATTCCACCACACAGGTGGTCCTCGGCACGTTCATCGCCACCTTCCTGTACTGCCTGCTCGTCCTCCGCACGATCCGCCGTGCCGAGGAGGTCGCTTTCGTTCCGCACCTGTCGGTCACGCTCGGCGTTCTGCTCGCGGTGGCGAGCGCGGGGGTGTTGATCTACTTCATCCATCACGTGTCTGTTTCCATCCAGGCCAACGAGATCGCCGCGCGGATCGGCAAGGAATTGATCGAGGCGATCGACCGTCTGTTCCCGGAACACATCGGACGGGGAGCACGACGGATTCCGACGGAGCCACCCGAGGCAGAGTTCTTCGAGGCGTTCGACCAGGAGGCCCGGCCGGTCGACGCGGACGGGGACGGTTACCTCCAGTTCATCGATCGGGAGGCCTTGGTGGCGCTGGCAACGGAGGAGGACTTGGTCGTTCGACTGGAGCGAAGGCCCGGAAACTACGTCGTCGCCGGTTGTGCGTTGGCGCTGGTCTTGCCAGGAAGCGGAGTGACCGACCGGCTCACGGAGCAGGTTCGTTCCTTCTTCGTCCTGGGCCGCCATCGGACTTCCAAGCAGGACATCGAGTTCGGGGTGAACCAGCTGGTGGAGATCGCGGTGCGGGCCCTCTCCCCAGGGATGAACGACCCGTTCACGGCAATCACGTGTGTGGACCACTTGGGTTCCGCGTTGTGTCGTTTGGCGACACGAGACATGCCCTCGCCTTATCGCCATGACGTCCACAAGCAGCTTCGGATGATTGCCCCTGCCGATACGTTCCAGGAGATCACGGACGCGGCGTTCAACCAGATCCGACAATATGGCCGCTCCAGCGCGGCGGTGACCATCCGCATGCTGGAAACGATCGCCGTGGTCGCGGGATTCACACGTCGACCGGAGGACCGCGCGGCGCTCTTACGGCACGCTGAAATGATCGCCCGGGGGGCTAGTGAGGGACTGCCCGAAG
>CAZCLY010000035.1:0-8454 GCA_964499635.1 uncultured Gemmatimonadota bacterium
GCCCTCCTCGGTCTCGCGATCGGGTGCGCGACGCTGGCCACCCTCCTCGTCCGCCACGGGCTCGAGCGGCGCGAGGAGCTGGCCATCCACGCAGCCGTCGGCGCCCGGCGCGCGGATCTCCGGGGCGTGGCCTACCGAGGGCTCGGCCGCGCGCTCCTCGCGGGGGGTCTCCTGGGGACGGGGATCGGCCTCCTCCTCCAGACGGCGCTCGTCCGGCTGGCCCCCGAGGCGCTCGTGCCGCCGCGCTCGCCGTTCTCGGTGGTCGGCTTGCTCGCGGTCGCCGGGCCGGTCGCGGCGGTGCTCGGCGCGGCGCGGGCCGAGGTGGCGTGGATCGTCCGACGCCTCCGGGCCCCGGTGCGTGTGGGGCCTTCGACCCGGCTGGCGCAGGCGGCCCTCGGGGCCGGGTACGTGGCCGTGCTCGTCGCGCTGCTCGCGACCACCGCGGTGCTCACGCGGGCGTCGACGGACCAGGGACCCGAGGGCACGTGGGCGGAGGCGCGGGACACGCTGGTGATCGGGCTTCCCGCGACGGCCGCGACCGGCCGGCTCGGGGCCGGGGTCGGCGTGCCCGGCGGGGGTGCGGAGGGCGTGCCAGCCGAGGGCGCGGGGGGCCGGCCGACGCCGGGACGCCCTGATGTCGGCGAGGCCAACCTCGAGATCCTGGCTGCCGCCCGAGCTGCGGCGCCGGAGCGTTCCTGGCAGCTCGTGAGCGCGGGCGCCGTCGAGTCGCTGGGGGTGGCCGAGCGAGCCCTGTCGGAATGCGACTGCATCGCCGGGACGGTCATCGCGCCGTACCGGATGCACCTCGCGCAGCAGCACGCCGTGACCCCGGGCCTGTTCGCCACGCTCGGGATCCCGGTCACCCGGGGGCGCGAGTTCAGCGCCGAGGACGGGCCGGACTCCGAGCCCGTGGCGCTCATCGACCGGCGGCTGGTCGTGCGCTTCAACGGCGCCGACCCCATCGGGAAGCTCATCCGGATCGGGGCGGGGAACGAGCCGGAGTCGGGCTATTTCCAGCAGGACGCGGCGGGCCGTCTATGGCACCGGATCGTCGGAGTCGTGGACCCGCCGGAGCCCGAGGGCCTCGCGGCGGGCTCGGTCCCCATCCCGGCAGTGTACCTGTCGGCGTTCCAGCACCCCCCGTCGGCCGCGGAGCTCCTGACCCGGCCGAAGCGGGGCGAGACGGGGCTGCGGGCGACCGATTCCCCCACCACTCCCGTCCCCGCGGCTCCGTCGCTCGAGGATCGCCGGGAGGTCGCGAGCGCCCTCGCCGCCGCCGCAGTCCGCGTCGCGCCGCGGGAGCTCCGCACGCTGGCCGACCGTCTCGCCACCGCGCGGCGCGCCGTGACCGGGTTCGGCCTCCTGTTCGCGCTCGCCGGGCTGGCCGCCCTTCTCGTCGCCATCCGCGGCCTCGTCGACCTCGTGTCGCTCGACGTAGCCTCGCGGATCCCCGAGCTCGGTGTCCGCAGGGCCGTGGGCGCGCGGCGCGTCCACATCCGGTGGCTCGTGCGCCGGGACGTGGCGAGGCTCGTGGCGCTCGGGGCAGCGCTCGGGACGATCGGCGCGGTGGGGCTCTCCGTGGGCATCGCGGACCGGTTCGCCGCGGTCGAGCCGGCGGGCATCGGGACGGTGGTCATTGTCATCGCCGTGCTCGGGGCGGTGGCCCTGCTGGCCTCCTGGGCCCCGGCGCGCCGGGCGGGGACGGTGAGCCCGATCGAGGCGATCGGAACGGACTGAAGAACAGCGGTCGCGCGCGGGTCTGCGCCTACCCACCGACGTGGAGGACTGCTGGACCCCATCGCATGTCCGATCGGCGCCGACCGTCCGCTTGGTGTGACCGGTCTCACACGTCCCTATGTCATTGCATCACAGTGACTTACGCCGTTGCGGCGCACCGGGGGGGGGGGGGGCGAGCCGCCTCAAACCACGATGTTAGATTTCGCCCACTCGAGTCCCCTGTACAAGTGACGGAGCGAACGAGCGGGCACGCTCCACGCCGCACGAACCGGGGAGGCGTTCACGATGAACGAGCCTGGACCATCCCCCCCGAGCCGCCTGTCGGACAGGGATCGGCACGCGTGCATCGTCGCTCGGATCGACCAGCTCCTCGACGGGCGAAGCTGGCGGTGGTTGTCGAAGAAGACCGGCATTCCCCAGTCCACCCTCGCCACGCAGAAGCGACGCTGGTTCACCGAGCCCGTCCTGGCGCGTATCGCCCGAGCGCTCGGCGTCGGCTTGAACGACCTGTTCCCGCCGGTTTGACGAACGCCTTCTCCCACTACACGCGATCCTCTATACCTTGGGTCAGGCGGGTCCCAAAGCGAAACGCCACCGCCGACGCCGCCGCAGTGATCGATATCCCGCTCATTCTGATCGGATGCCCGATGAGGACTTGCCGATCGTCTCGACATTCCGCATTTGATCTGACAGGTCGGATCCCAGGTTCTTGGCTGGCCTCGCCTCACACCCTCGCCGCAAGGAGGCGGCAATGCCTCGACGGTCGCTCGCCCTTCTCACGGTCGGCCTCGCGTGTATGGCAATACTCGCATGTCACGATGACGACGGTCCTCGCCCTACTCCGTCAGCAACCGGCCCTTTGAACCGCCAGCATCCTCCGTACCTCCCGTACGGCGTGTCCGTTCCTCCGGGTACGGAACCCAATGGCGTACCTGGGGGGCACTCTTATCATACTGCTTGGCGCCTGCGGCAAGGCGGTGATGGGAGGCGCGGTTCCGGGTGACCCTGTGTACACGATGGAGCCTGCGAGGGTGGATGGGGAGACGTTGGTCGTCGAGGGCGTCGCGTCGAATGCCGGGGAGCAGACAATCCAATATGAAATGTTGTCTCCGTGTCCAACGACATTGCGCATCTACCGGATGTTGGGGACGGGGACAGCCGAGACGGCGTGGGACCAACTTGCTTGGCACAATTCGCGGCCCGGGGGTTGCAAGCGCAGCCCCGTGACGTTGACCTTGGCTCCGGGGGAAACGCGGTTTGTTGGGGGGGTGGCCGAGGTGGCGGACATTTTGGGCGACAGTCTGCCCGCAGGGCCATATGAGGTGGCAATCGTGATCTGGGGTGGGTTCACAAGCCCGCCACCGATGGAGGTCGATGTCGGTGAGGTGATCCTGGAGCGGTGAATTGAGAATATGCTGATCCAGGATCCTGCGTGAGTAAGGCTCGGTGTCTATCGAGGCCGTGAGCTCCGAGACATGGCTGTCTCGTGGCCGTGCCGTGGCGTCGGTCGGTGGTATGGAGGCCTTTTCGGGTGCATGAGAGGGGCGGATCCGGGTTCCCGAGACACAACGCCCGGTGAGGTGGCGGGTTCGTGTCGGCGTGAGTTCAGGCGGTGAGCGGCGGTGCCCGGAGCCGGCCGATGACGGCGAGTGCGACGGGGAGAAGGGCGTGATCGAAGTCTCCCGACGGGATCTCGAGGGTCGTCTGCCGACCACCCCGGACGAACCGCCCCGGGGTGCGGAAGAGCCAGGCGCGGAGGCACCTGGGCTGCGCGCGTCGCCACCGGCCACAGAGCGCACGTCGTAGCCAGTGGAAGAGCTCGTTGGCGAGCGCGGGCTGTAAAGGGACACCCAGATTTACGCAGTTGGGAGACACCCAGTTTTACGCACCTGATCCGTTCACGCGGTCTGGATCGCACCTCCTTAGCCCGGAGGAGAGGGTGCAGGCTGCTTGAGGAGCCCGTCGATCTCACGCAGCCGATAGCTGCGTCCGTCGATGTCGACGATGTGGACGTGGTGGAGGAGCCGGTCGAGGATGGCGGTGGTGAGGATCTCGTCGCCGGCGAAGATCTCGGGCCAGTCGCGGACGTGCTTGTTCGAGGTCAGGATGATGGAGCCCTTCTCGTAGCGAGCGGAGACGAGCCGGAAGAAGAGGTTCGCCTCCTGGCGGTCGAGCGGTCGGAAGCCGACCTCGTCGATCACCAGCAGCGCACTGTTGAGGTAGCGCCTGGCCTTGAGCCTCCGGGGCGGTACGGCCGCGTCGCCCTTCAAGACGTGCATGAGGTCGTCGAGGACGAAGTGGGTGGTCGAGAACCCGTTCTTGATGGCCCGGACTCCGAGCGCGACGGCGAGGTGACTCTTGCCGACTCCGGGCGGTCCCATGAACAGGACGTTCTCGGAGGCCCGGACGTAGGCGCAGGTGGCGAGCGCCTCGATCTTGGCCCGATCCACGCGCGGTTGAAAGGTCCAATCGAACCCCTCCAGGGTCTTGCCGACTGGGAGCCCGGAGAGCTTGAGCGAAGGGTCCACAACCTAGTAAGAAGGTCCACAACGGAGATCTATCCTCGACACGTATCGACGAGGTCACCTATTAAGGAGCGTACGAGGATGCCGAACTTGGCTTTGTCCCGTGCCTTTCGATCGATGCTTGCCCTCAGCATGCTGTCACCGGTCATGGTAGAGGCACAACAGGCTCCCGTGGTCGCCGACTCCGAAGGTATCCGGGTCGTGTCCAACGCCCTCCCACCGTCTGGGCCCACCGAGTGGGTCCTGAGCTCCGAGCCTCGTCTTCGCATTGGCACCGCCGAGGCCGATGCCGATTCGGGGGACCAGGTCCTGTCCCGCGTCGCAGGCGCCCTGCGCCTCTCGAACGGCGACATCGTCGTAGCAAACGCCGGCGGCTACGACCTTCGATACTACACCGACCTGGGCGCGACCCGCGCAATCGTAGGCGGCAAGGGAGGAGGGCCGGGCGAGTTCCAAGCCTTGAGCTGGATCGGCAACTGCGGCGCCGATTCCGTTCTCGCGTATGACTTCCTGAACCGGCGCGTATCCGTCTTCGGGCCGGATCATGAACTCGTGCGTTCGTTCACACCCACGTCACCGGGGTCCCCCACTCCTCCCGCCGCGCTGCACTGTGACCGAGAAGGTCATTTCGTGGTGCTTGGGCGCAGCCCTTCGATAGGCATCGATCGGACCCCCTATTTCAGGCCGGACGTCGCGCTCGCGATCGCGACGACGACCGGGGATCTGACTGCCAGTTTGGGCTTCGTTCCGGGCACGGAGCAGTACCGTCGGCCGAACAGCGTCGGTCCGCGCGCCCTCGGCAAGCGCACATCCGTGGCGATCGGCGGCGGTCGCGTATACGTGGGAACGGCCGATACGTATGCGGTCGCCGCCTTCGACCTTCAGGGTCGTCACGTGATGACCGTGCGCCTGGACACTGAGCCAGAGCCCATAACGGACGAGGACCTGTCGGCGTTTCGGACGTGGGAGTTGGCCCAGGCTCACCGGGCCTCCCAGCGCGCGAGCTGGGCACGTCAACTGGATGAGATGGTGTTTCCCGAATACTTCCCCGCCTATGCGTCGCTGCTAGTCGACGCGGTGGGGTGCCTGTGGGTTGAAGACTACGAGATGTTGCCCGCGACACCGCGCACGTGGACTGTGTTCTCCCCGAACGGCGCCCTTCTCGCGAGGGTTCGGCTCCCGGCGGGGTTTGGGATCACCGATGTCGGCAGCGACTGGGTGTTGGGAGTCGGCCGGGATGGGCTCGGCGTGGAGTACGTCGAGCTGTACTCGCTGGTGCGCTGAGGCCCAGCCAAAGGCAAAATCGAGCTATTCAGAGCTGAGGCGGACGAGCCTTCGCCCGAACCTCAACAGGAGGAGAGCAATGACTAGGTCTCTGCCGAAGCGGCTCGCGGTGGGAGGCGTAGGCGTCCTGATAGCGATGACTCCCGTGCACGTTACGCGTGGGGATGCCGGTGCGCTGACCGTGAAGGTAAGTGAGGTCTGTGGGTCTGCGTGGTGTGTTCCGCATCAGGGTTGGAAATGTCTGCAGCAGGGGTTTCCGATCATAGATGACTACTGCGACCCGGCCGACACAGGGTGTCTCGATCCGAATTGACGAAAATCGGTGCGCCGTCGCGTGCGAGCATGAAAAAGGAGGGTGACAAACCCCGTACGGATGGTTGAGTGGCAATGTCGAGGTCGCGACCCGGCGTTCGTCCTTGCGCTCGATCTCGCGCTCCAGGACGAGGCCGAGGAACGTGACGGGCGCGAGATCCTTGCGACTCGCCTCCTCGACGAGCTCGGGCAGGCACTCGGCGATGTGGGTGAGCTTGAGCCTCTCGCAGCGCTCGGCCACGGCGTCCAGATCGACCTTCCGCTTCGCGGCGCTCATCGGAGCGCCTCCACGAGGCGCACGTAGTCCTCGAGCGGCCTCACGATCCGTTCCCGTGCCGGCGCGGCTGCGAGCGCCCGACGCGAGTCACTCGAGAGCCCGGCCACCTGGAGCCGGGCTCGTTGCCCGAGCGGGGTCGGCCGTTCGACCCGATCCGTCGACGGGCCCTCGTAGTGGGCCGGGTCGATCAGAAGCTTCGCGGGCGTGCCCCGGGCATGGCGGGCGAGCTCGTCGCCGGCGCCCCGGATCACCACGTGGGTAAGCGTCCCCCAGACGTCCACCTGACGGCCCACCCATGCGAACGGCACGCTGTAGCGCCGGCCCTCGAAGGAGACCAGGCAGTCCCGGCTCACCCGGCGCGTCACCACCACGTCGAACGGTTCGACGAGCGCCGGGACCGGCTGCAGCGCCGCCCGCTCCGACCGGAACGCCTCGGCCACCGTGGTCCCCGTCACCGGGCAGGCGAGTCGCGCCATCAGACGCGCCGCGCGGTCGTCCAGGAGCATGCCCAGCTCGTCCAGACACCCTGCCCCGCGGCGGAACACCTCGCCGAACGCCGCTCGGAGCGTCCTGACCCCGCGCTCCGCCTTCCCCTTGTCCGAGCCCATCGCCGGCCGGCACGGGTCGATCTCGAACCCGCACGTGCGCGCGAACACCTCGTAGGACCGGTTCAGGAAATCGCCGTCGGGCCCGCCCCGCGCGCCACCCCCGTCTTCAGGTTGTCGATCCGCACCCACAACGGCACGCCGCCGTAGCGCTCGAACAGCGCCAGGTGGCCCGTGTGCCACGCCAGCTGGCTCTGCTCCTCGCTCGCCCAGCAGAACTTCGCCCGGCTGTGCGACAGCGTCCCGATCAGCGCCTGCACGCGTCGGCGGAGCCCGCCGATCGGCACCCTGACCTCGAACCAGTCGTGCTGCGCCTGCACCCCGGGCGGCGTCTCCACACGCCTCAGCGCGCGCACCTTCGGCCTCCCGTGCTTCCGCCTCAGGTGACGCACCACCGCCTGGTAGCTGCCCCGGTAGCCGTGGTCCCGCACCAGGAGCTCGTAGATCATCCGCGCCTGGCAGGGGCGGCCCTCGCCCGTCAGACGGCCGTCCTCGAGGGCCACCTGGATCCCATGCACCGCCGCTTCGTACCCATCCAGCGCCGTCGGCTGCCTCGCGCGACCGTCCTCTCCCGGCCCCTCCCCCAGCTTCTTCAGCCGGTAGCGCAGCGCGCCTTCCGTCACCCCGAGCTGGCTGGCCAACTGCCTGACCGACATCCCGCGTTCGTTCATCCCGTTCGCCACCATCACCTGCTCCTTGGTCAGCTTCACTCACCTGCCTCCGGATCGCGGGTCGATCCGGAGGGGGAGCCGCTCTCGCGGCTCCCGTCAACTCAGGTGCGTAAAACTGGATGTCTCCAGAGCGGGATACTGGGGGGTTCTCCTACACGGGCCCGGCGGGCCCGGGGAGATCGGGGACACCCGGGTCGTGTTCCCCGTGGGGGACTCGCTCGTCGCCGTGGACGACTTCCGGGACCTGGCGTTCGAACTGTTCGACAAGGAGACGGGCGAGTTCGTGGGCCGGCGGTCCCGCGACGGCGCGATGGGGGGTACGGTCCTGTGGAGCGCGGCGGGAGACACGCTCTGGCTGGGGTTCCCTGACTTCCCCGGCGGCGACTTCTCCGCCTTCATGTGGGTGCCCCGGACGAACCAGCTCCGGCACCTGTGGCGCGTCCCCCGGATCTTCCGCGATCATCCCTCGTATTTCTCCATGGGCGGCCTCGGGACGACCCTGGCACGGTGGGGCGACAAGTTCCTGCTCGACTTCGGGGCGCTGCCCCATCTCTACGTGGTCGCGCTGGATGGACGCGACGGAACATACGTCGACAGCCTGCGGATCCCCGTCCGTCGTCGACGCCGGATCGACGACAACATCGTCGAGATCGCCGAGAACCGTACCGACGCCCGTACCGCCATGCGGAGGTATTCGTACCTCTCGTTCCTCGCCGGTATCTACCGGCGTGCCGACGGATCCTACCTGCTGGTTCACACCGAGATGGACCTTGAGGGCACGCCGCCAGCCGTCGAGAGGAGGACCGACTACTATCTTAGCGTTTTGACCGCGGACCTCGCCCAGGCATGTGTGGATACGCCGCTTGACCTCGGCTCACCGGTCAGCTCCATCGTCAACGCGAGGGGCGACACCCTGTTCGCCCTGCTACAGCGGGCGGTCGCGGGGGAGGGCACGACGGAGCCGCGGGCCGAAACCTGGGTGAAGCGTTCGCTGATCGAGGTCGACAGGGACGCCTGCGAATGGGCCAGCACAGGCTTTCCAG
>CAZCLY010000036.1:0-5571 GCA_964499635.1 uncultured Gemmatimonadota bacterium
CCTGCGGTACTCGAAGGTCGGGAGGATCGCGCGGTCGTCCTCCCGCGCCGGCTCGCGCGACCGTGCCTCCGCGAGCCCGAACTCCACCAGGTACCTGAGCAGCCGGCTTTCCACGAGCGTCCGGGAGTAGTCGTACGGACGCGCCTCCCGCAGGACCTGTGACCGGACGCTGGGAAGGAGGAGCAGCGGCGCCCACTCCTCCGGCGTCCGCCACTGGTCACCGAGCCGCCCGAACCGCCACAGCGAGTAGGCGATCGTCTGCTGGAACGCCGGGGTCTCGGGGCACCCGTCGACGAACGCGAGGTTGAACGTGCGGAAGTGCGTGTGGAACAGGAGCCCCAGAAGAGCGCCGGCCTCCTCCGCACCCGCGAGCGCCCGGCCCTTGCGGGTGACTTCGAACGAGCCCTTGCGGAGCGACACGAGCCGGGCGAGGCCCACCACGATGCGGGTGATGTGGAGACGCGGATGATCGGCCTCGTTGATCACCTTGTTGTAGCGCTTGACGACCTCCACGTAGCCGTCGTACTCGATCTCGAGCAGCGCGGACACGACCGCCCGCGGCAGGTTTCCGGCCTTCGTCGCTCTCACCCCGCCGGACGCTTCGATCCGTCCGATCAGCTCCCGCGCGCGGCGCAGGTAGGGGACGTCGGCGAGATGGTCGGGAGAGAGGTCGGTCGCGAGACGGAGGGCAGGCGCGGTGTTCCCCTGATTCGGTCCGCGCCCCTCGGCGGGGGCCGTGACCCATTCGCCGTACAGGAGCCGCGACGCCTGAACCGGGGAGAGCCCGCCCAGCTCCTCCTGGGCGCGCGTGTTGTACGCGTTCATGAACCGGTCGACGAACCGCCGGGCATCGCGATCGGAGCGGATCTCGCCGCGCGCCATCGCGCTTCGAACCGCCCTCGCGAGCTCGTCGTTCACCGACCGGGCCGCGGAGCTGCCTGTCCCGTTTCCCTGGTCGAAGCCGATCATCGTGTGCCCATTCTCTCGTGCCCGTTGCTCCGTGGGTTACCCTCGCATCGAGGATGCGGACGAGCGTTCCGGTTGTCTACGCACCCGGAACGGCCCCGGCTCTCCCGAGAGCCAGATTCAGACGCCAGCCAGGCGCTCTTCGAGACTCGATCGCGACGACTGCGAGCGGCTCGGGAGTTTGAGGGGGCGCATCGGGCGCCGCGATCGATCTGCGTTGACGCGGCGTTGATGGGGGAGCCGAGGATGGGATATCGACCCCCGCTCCGAGGATGCGATCCCGATGGACAGGTGGCACCCGCACTACCATTACCAGCACTACCTGGGCCCTGTGAAGAGGCTCCCCACCGGCCGGTGGATCCGTCTCCCGAAAGAACGCTGGCGTCGAATGCGGCGGCGACACCCGGAAGTCACGGCCTACGAGCCGGCCATCCTCGATACCCTGGGCCGCCCGGACTACATCCTGGTCGGCGATGTGGGAACCCAAGTCGCGGTCCTTCGCCTCACCCGCGGCGCCTTCGTGGACCGGCACCTGGTCGTCGTCTTCCGCGACCAGGGCGAGTTCGAAGCGGAAATCGTCACCGCCTACATCACCCGCGCGTACGACCTCGACAGGGAGGGCCTGTGGTAGATGTGAAGATCCCCGCGCTCGAAGGCACGCTCGACTGGGACTACGACGAGGAGACGGACGTCCTCTACCTGTCGGTCGGAGCGCCGCGGCCCGCCACGGGAGCGGACGTGGGCGAGGGCCTGATCGTCCGGTACGACGAGGAGTCGGGCGAGTTTCTCGGGCTCACGGTCACGCACCTGATGGCGCGCGTTCGGGATGCGTTGGCGCGAGGGTGAAGGCAGCTTCGCCGGCCTGCGGAAGCGGGGGCGGGGGGAACCCGGGCCTTGCACTTGCATATGCAAGTAGTGGACGCGAGGTTCGGGATGGATCGGAGGAGAGCATGCCAGTCCTTGCCAGGCCGTTGCGGGCGATCGAGGCGGCACACGATCGCCTGGGGCTCAGCTACCGCGAGATCGCGGGCGCTCTGCGAGCGGATGAGAGCACGGTTCACCGGTGGCGGAGCGGAACGACGGAGCCCTCTGCCGTGTTCCTGGACCGCCTCGAGGCGCTCGAGGAGCTCGTCGAAGAGGTGCGTCGCACGTTTCGCTCGGCTGGCGCGACGCGATCGTGGCTGGATCGGGAGGTGCCGGATCTCGGCGGACGCTCGCCCCGGTCCGTGATCGTGGCGGGCCGCCTCGAGCGGGTCACTCGCCTTCTTCTCGGGCTCACTCTGGGGATGACCGGCTGAGCCGGTGGCAGGGTCCCGTGACTCGACGTTCCACGCGATCGCTTATCGGCATTCCGCGCCACACCTCATCGCGATCGGACCGCAACTCCTCGAAGGGAGTCGACGGGTGGGCGGTCGGTTCAACCCGCCCGGGGAGTTCGGGGCTCTCTATGTAAGCCACGACGCGGCGACCACTCGGGCAGAGCTCGAGCGTCGTGCCCGGCGAGCAGGGATCGAACCTGAGGACCTCATGCCGCGCTCGCTCGTCGTCGTCCGGCTCGGCCTGAATCGGGTTCTCGACCTCACCGATCCCGAGGAGCGGGCTGCCGTCGGACTGGATGAGTCGACGGTCACCGACGATGACCACGGAGATGTCAGACAGTAGACCGTCGGGCACGTCGCGAGGGATACGAGGCCATTCGCTACGCCTCGGCCGCACACGACGGAGGTGTGAACCTGGCCGTCTTTCTCGACCGACTGCTTCCGGGCAGCGAGGTCGAGGTCGTTCGGGGGGAGGATCTGGACTCCGTCTAGAGTCCCCGCAATCGAAGTGACTTGCCTCCAGGCGGTGTCGAACGCCCCGCTCGGCAGCCCCGCGTCTGGAAGCCTCGCCTGCGCGATCTCGGTTGCGGAATATCGGAATTCCATATATAAGATGGAGCGGGACGAGAAGCCGATCGTGTGGATCGGATCGTCGCTCGACGACCTCCGCGGATTTCCGGATGCCGCGAGAAGCACAGGATGCTGTACGTCGCCACCTTCGAGGACGCCGTATATGTGCTGCACGCGTTTCGGAAGACGACGCGCAAGACGAGCCGGCGCGGTCTGGCGACGGCGAGAGTGAGCTACCGCGATGCTGCGGTCCAGGGCGAGCAGGTGACTCGCGACGACGGAGGCGGCCGTGAACATCGACCGGGTGACCCCACCGGGCGGGAACGTGTTCGAGGATCTCGGCTTCGCATCGGGGGAGGCGGAGAACCTGAAGATCCGATCCACGCTCATGATCGCGATTCGTCAGATCGTGGAGGATCGCGGGCTCACGCAGACCGAAGCGGCGGAGTTGTTCGGGACGACGCAACCGCGCGTCAGCGACGTCGTGCGCGGCAAGATCGATGAGTTCACGATCGACTCGCTCGTCAACATGCTGTCTCGTGCAGGCATCCGTGTGGAGTTCCACCTGGAGCCGGGCCGTCCGGCGTAGGGGCAGGCGTGAACCTGCTCCCGCCGCTGGAGTAGAGCGATGTCGATTCACGTTTCGGGCGTCCGATACCTCAGGCCGTACGTCCTCCGGGTACGCTTCACCGATGTGAGGTGATGAAGGACGTGGATCTCAGCCGTCGACGCCATCGAATCGGCTCGAGGGCCTCGTCGGAGATCAGACGGGCCAGTACTCGATCAGGATCGACCGACAGTACCGCATCTGCTTCGTCTGGCGCGCCGGCGACGTCTGGGAGGTGGAGATCGTCGCCTGCCACTGAGGAGAGCACCGTGTCACACGTACGAGGGGCGTCCGATCGGCTACCCACCCATCCCGGGTACGTCGTCCGGATGGAGCTCGAAGAGTTCGGCATGACGGTGTCGGAGGCGGCCGAGCGGCTGGGCGTCGCGCGGCTGGGCGTCGCGCGGCCGACCCTGAGCCAGCTCGTGAACGAGCGGAAGCGGGTGAGCCCCGAGATGGCCCTCCGCTTGGGCCGCTTGTTCGGCAACGGGACGGAGATCTGGGTGAACCTGCAGGCGCGCTACGACCGCTGGGAGATCGAGCACGACCCACGGGCCCTCAGGGCCGCCGAGCGCGTCGAGCCCGTCCACGCCTGAGGGTCGGACGACGCGGCACGCATTTCGGCCCGTCCGCAGCGTGGGTGCAGTCCGTCGGTTCCACCCGTCCACCGTGTCGGGTGCCTACGCCCAATCCCTGTCTGCGAACCGACGGTCGGCGGGGGCGAGAGGGATCCCGGACAGCTCGTCGATCCGGGCCCAACGGAGAGCGATGTGCTCCAGGGCGCGCGGAACTCCCTCGATCTCGACTTCCACGAAGCGGATCTCGAACGGCGAGCCCGGGTCGTGGACGGCTTGCACCGTTGCGCCCACCCGGGTGACTTCGACGCCGAGCTCTTCCCGAAGCTCGCGGTCGAGCGCGTCGTGGATCGACTCACCGGGCCGCACCTTGCCGCCGGGGAACTCCCACATCGACCCGTGACGCTTGTGTTCGGGTCGCTGCGCGAGCAGCACACGGCCATCCCGGCGCACGATCGCCGCGACCACGGGGATCACGTCGGAAGCCTCGACCCGCGGCTCGCTCACGAGGCCTTCGAGCCCCTGAGGAACTCTTCGTAACGTCTCTCCAACCGATCCGGCGCGGGCCACAGCGCGCGATTCCGCGGGAGTTGGATCCGGGTCTCGTGCAGCGACTGGATGCTGTGGACGAGCGTGGGACCGTCCTCCTCCTCGAGGAGGTCCGGCCTCGCCTCGAGCACATAGTCTGGCCGGACGCCGAGGAACCCCCGATCGAACGCCCCGTGGTGGAATCGGCACAGGGCGATTCCGTTGGTCACCCGCGGCTCCCCCATCTCGTCGATATCGGCGATGATATGCGCCGCGTCCAGCAGCTCCTCGTGACGGAAGCGACAGAACGAGCACTCCGACCGATACGCGGCCAGCACCCGCTCGCGGAACGTCCGCTGGTGCAGCCGCTGACGAACGACCTGCGTGATGTACCGTCGTCGCCCAACGGAGTCCTGGTCGTGGAGCTCGAGTGGCGCCTCGAGATCCAACCCCACATGATCTGCGTCGTCGACGGCTATGGAGAACGTCAGGAGATCGGGCCTGTCGCCCACGACGAACACCGGCCACGCCGCCACGTACTTGCCCGGGACGACACCGTGGAAATACGCGAGCGGCAACTGTCGCTGCATCACCGTGCGTAGCCCCACGTTCTCCCGGTGATCGGGATCGGTCCCGCGGTAGCGGTACTCGAGCAAGCCGTCGGCGCCGAACGCGTCGTCGTACGGACCACGTGGTGACGTCGTGATGGAAAGGGGCAGGTCCATCACGCGCGGCTTGAAGATCCCCTGGGGACCGAGCAGCGGAACCCGCTCGTCGTCGAGCGTCAGGCCCTCCGCCAGGATCTCGCGAGGGAGCACGTCTCCGTGTTGCTCGACCTGGGTCGACAGCCATTCGAAGGCCGCGCTCCGCACTCGCGCATCGTGGAGGCGGTCGAAGCTCATCTCGACTCGTTTCGTGGGTTGTTCCCCCGCTCCCCCTGGAGGCTATCGATAACGTCCGACCAGGGAAACAGGCGTACGTCCGAGAGCCCGCTCGGTGGAAAGGT
>CAZCLY010000037.1:0-5515 GCA_964499635.1 uncultured Gemmatimonadota bacterium
AGGAGGGAGAGGCCGGGACGGGGCATATCACGATTCTCCTCAAGCGTTCATACATGAATTGTTCAGGGGTAAGAATCGGATCGATCGCCCGTCCCGTCAAGTGGGGGGAGCGGTCACCGGCCGATGTCGCGGCGGTTTCTGGTCGCGCCTGCGGCGCTCGGTCGGCATCTTGGTCCCACGGCAGAAGCGCGAGACGGTGGCACGCCCCCTCGAACCGGCGAGGCACTGCGGTGCACTCCATGAGAGCGGGAATCGGTGTCGCGGCCCTCCTGGCCGCCCTGGTCGCGTGCGGCGGGACCGAGCTGGAACAGCGACGGGCCGCGGTGGCGGAAGCCGGTGCCGAAGTCATGCCCTTCGACCTCGAGCGCACCACCCACATCTTCGAGCCGCTGGAAGACGGCGGGCTCCAGACGATCCTGTCCGACGACGAGGACGCCGAGCAGGTGGCCCTCATACGAGCGCATCTGGCCGAAGAGGCCGATCGGTTCGCCCGCGGCGACTTTCACGATCCCTCGATGATCCACGGCGAGGATATGCCGGGTCTGCACGCGCTCATGACGGGACATGACCGCATCACGGTCACGTATCAGGATGTGGAGCACGGCGGCGAGGTGCGCTACGAGTCGCGGGACCCCGAGCTCGTAGACGCGATCCACGCGTGGTTCGAGGCACAGGTTCGGGACCACGGGGATCACGCCCGCTCCCACCGGTAGCTCCGAGGGCGACGAGACGGCGCGCCCTCCCCTGCCAACCATCCGGCGTTGCGCCCCGTCTTACTTACAACGTATGTGAGCCGAGGCCCGACCTGTTCTCCGGAGATGCGGAATGCGCGGTGGCACGCTGGGGGGGTTCGAGCACCAGGTGCTCCTGACGGTCCTCCGTCTGGGGGGTGAGGCGTACAGCGTCCCCCTGGTGATCGAGCTCGAGGAGCGCACGGGGCGCGAGGTGTCGCAAGCGGCGGTGTTCGTGACGCTCCGGCGCCTCGAGAACAAGGGGCTCCTGACGTCGCGCCTCGACGACCACGCCGTGCCGGAGACCGGACGAGAGCGGCGCTACTTCGCGCTCACGCCCGGGGGCCGGAACAGCCTGCGCGAGACGCGGCACCGTCTTCTCCGGCTGTGGGAGGGCGTGGCCGGCGAGCTGGATCGGGCATGAGCTCCGGGCCCCGTCTTCCGGGCTATCTGCGGGCATCGCGGGCGCTCCCCGAGCCCGAGAGGGCCGAGCTGGTCTCCGAGCTCCTCGAGCTGTACGGGCGGCGGCTCCGGCGCTCGGGGCGGGCCGCGGCCGACGCGTGGCTGCGACGCGAGAGCCGCCGCGCGCTCGTGCACCTGCTGCGACTCCGGCTGGGGGGCTCGGGACGCTCCCGCTCCGTGCCGACCGCCCGCGCCCGCTCCTCCATTCGGGAGACACCGATGAACCTGACCTCGGCGTTCCGCTACGGTGCCCGCCGCCTCAAGGCCTCTCCGACCTCGACCGCCACGATCGTGCTCACCGTGGCCCTGGGTCTCGGGGGGACGACCGCCGCCTTCGCCGTGGTCCACGGCGTCCTCATCGAGCCCCTGCCGTACGACGACGCGGGCGAGTTGACCACCATCTACACGAGCTGGCCCGACGGCAGGGAGTGGGGGTTCTCCGCCGCGGACTATCAGGCGCTCGAGGAGGAGCAGACCAGCTTCGCGTCGGTGGCCGTCTACGACCCGGACCTCGTCACCCTCGAGGTCGACGACCAGGTGGATCAGCTCCGCCTCCTGTCCGTGACGGCGAGCTTCTTCGGCACGCTCGGGCTCCGGACGGCGACCGGGCGGACGTTCGGCGACGAGGAGGACCAGCCGGGCTCGCCGAACCTGGTCGTGGCGAGCCACGCCTTCTGGCGCGATCGGCTCGGCGGGAGGGGCGACGTGGTCGGCTCGGCGGTGACGATCGACGAGGAGCCCTACACGATCGTGGGAGTGCTGGCGCCGACGGCGGGTCCGCTCGAGCAGGAGTATCCCCTGTTCCGCAACCGGCGTCTCGAGCCTCCCTCGCGGAAGGGCCCGTTCAGCCTGCGAGCGCTCGCGCGTCTGCGTCCCGGGGTGTCCCCCGAGACGGCCACGGCCGAGCTCCAGGCCATCGGCCGGCGTCTGTTCCCGGTGTGGCAGGACTCGTGGCCGACGCGCGAGACCACCTGGGGGCTGCGGTCGCTCGAGGAGTCGATCGTGGGGGATGCCGCCGCTTCGACGCTGGTCGCGCTGGCGGCCGTCGGCCTGCTGCTCGTGATCGCGTGCACGAACGCCGCCAGCCTGCTCGTGGCCCGTGGCCTTCGGCAGCGTCCCGAGATCGCCGTGCGCGCCGCGCTGGGAGCCTCGCGCTCCCGGCTCGTCACCGAGATGCTGGCGGAGAGCGCCATCCTCGCGGGCCTCGGGGCGGCGGCCGGACTCGGACTCGCGGTGCTGGGCATCCGGCTCGCCACCACCATCGGGGCCGGGTTCATCCCGCGCGTGAACGAGATCGGCCTCGACGGGTCCGTGCTCCTGTTCTTCGTCTGCGTGACCCTCGCGAGCCTGGCCCTGTTCGGGCTCGTGCCGGCCCTCCAGTCGAGCGGAGGGGGGCTCACCCGCGAGCTGGCCTCGGCCGGCCGGGGGCGAACGTCGGGGCTCCGGGCCCACGCCCTGCGCCGGCTCCTGGTCGGAGCGGAGTTCGCCGTCACGGCGCCGCTCCTGATCGGCGCCGCCCTCCTCCTCGTGAGCCTCGGGAAGCTGCTCCGCGTCGACCCCGGCTACGATGCCCACCGGCTGCTCACGGCGCACGTGACGTTGCCGCGCGCCTACTGGGAGGAGCGCGAGCCGCGGCTCGTGTTCTGGGACGAGCTGGCCCGGCGTCTGGCCGAGCGGCCGGAGGTGGAGGGGGTGGCGTTCAGTAACGGTCGTCCGCCCTCGGAGCCCGGGTTCGGGAACAACTTCCTGCTCGAGGATCGGCCGCTCAGGCCCGGCGAGGGGCAGCCGTCCGTCCCGTGGGTGATCGCGTCTCCGTCGTACTTCTCCGTGCTCGGGCTCCGGCTGCTCGACGGCCGGATGTTCGACGCCGATTCGGACGGCCGCGTGGCGATCGTGGACGAGACGTGGGCGCGCCGCTTCTATCCCGGAGAGAGGGCGGTGGGAAGGCGGTTTCGCCAGGGAGGCTGCACGCGCCCGGACTGCGATCGGTGGGAGGTGATCGGGGTCGTCGAGGACGTGCGCTACACCGGGATCGCGGACGCAGGCGAAGGGACCATGTACCTGAACGGGCGGCAGATCACGCCGACCGAGAACTTCGTCGTCGTCCGGACCACGACGGACGAGCCGCTGGCCGCGCTTCCGGCGCTCCGCGACCTCGTCCGCGAGCTGGAGCCCGATGCCCCGGTGTCGGAGGTGGCCACGGGCCGCGAGCTCGTGCGCGAGTCGCTCCAGGAGCCGCGCTACCTGAGCCTCCTCATCGGCGGGTTCGCCGGCGTGGCGCTCCTCCTCGCGCTGGTCGGGATCTACGGGATCATGGTCTATTTCGTCCAGGAGCACCGCCGCGGGATCGGCATCCGACTCGCGCTGGGCGGCACGCCGCGCTCCATCGTGGCGCTGGTCCTGCGCACCGGGCTGCGACTCGTCGCGGCGGGAACCGCGCTGGGAATCGTCGTGGCTCTCGTCCTGACCCGCTACCTGTCCTCGATCCTGTTCGAGGTCCGGCCCGCCGACCCGGTGACGTTCGCGGGCGTGGCCGTCGGGCTCGTGGGGCTGGCGGCGGCCGCCGGCTACTGGCCGGCGCGACAGGCGGCGGCGATCGACCCGGCGGGGTTGCTCCGGGACGAATAGGCGTCCTGTAGCGGCTCCGGGCGGGGCGCGATGACGGCCTCCGTCCCCGCCGATCGACGTCGGCCCTCGCGCCGCGCCGCCGGCTTCGCGATCGTATCCCGTCCCTGGCCAGGACTACGACGTCTTCGGCGCGGACGGACGCTTCCTCGGTCCCGTCCGCCTGCCGGTCCCGATGCGCTCGATCTGTCGTGTGCGGGACGGCCACATCTACGGCGTGACTCGCGACGAGCTCGATGTCCAGTACGTGATCCGGGCCCGGATCGAGAACCTGGCCGGATCCCGAGCGCGGGCCCCTGTCACGAACGCTTGCTCGCGTCCGTCGGCGCTCGCCAACTTGGGTGCGGACGCTGGACGAAACGACCGCACGGTTGGGGGGCGACGTGAGGGACGCCACGCGAGACAGCCGGGATCGGGCGACCCCGCGGGCTTCGGACCTGCGCGATCGTCTCGCGGCTCTCGCCCTGAAGCACGGGATCCTGGACGTGTACGTGTTCGGCAGTCGCGCCGCCGAGATCGCGGAGCAGGCTCGCGGAGGAGCGGGGAGCGTCGGGCCGTCGGACGAGCCGGCCAGGGCGGGTGAGCCCGACGAGTCGACCGAGTCCGGCGAGTCGTCGCGGTCGGACGTCGACATCGGGGTCCGTCCGCGGCGCGACGTGCGCTTCGATGTCGACGAGCGGGTCGATCTGACGCATGCGCTCGAGGACCTCTTCGGCGTCTCGCGTGTGGACCTGGTTGTTCTGCCCGAGGCGGGCGCGTTCCTCGCCGAGGCGGCGATCGCCGGCGAGCTCCTGTTCTGCGGGGACGCCACGGATCAGGCGGAGTACGAGCTGTACGTGCTCCGCCGCGCCGGCGACCTGTTGCCGTTCGAGCGCGAGCGACGGGAGCTCATCCTGAAGCACGGAGCACGTTGAGCCCCGGGGCGCTGGATCCGGCGGTCATCGCGGATCGGGCGGCGTGGATCCGGTCCATGGTCGCGGGCCTCCGCGACCTGCCGGTCGGTTCTCTGGAGGAGTTCACCGAGGATCGGCACGCCGTCGCGGCGGCGGAGTCCTATCTACGGCGCGCGGTCGAGGCGCTCGTCGACCTCGGTCGCCACGTTCTCGCGAAGCGCTTCGCCATCGCCGTCTCCGAGTACAAGGCGATCCCTGCCGCCCTGGGCCGGGCCGACGTTCTCGACGAGAAGCGCGTGCGCACCTTCACGAAGATCTGCGGCTACCGGAACCGCATGGTCCACTTCTACCACATGATCTCCGACGCGGAGCTCCATACGATCTGTACCCGCCACGTCGGCGATCTCGAGGAGATCCTCGCGGCTCTCCTGGACTGGATCGCCGCACACCCGGATGACGCCGCGTGAGAGAGGCGCGATGAGGAAGGCGCGACGGGGGAGGCGCACTCGCGAATGAACAGGGACGGCGTCCGAGGGATCTTCTGGATCCAGGCCGTGACCACGGCGGCCACGCTGCCCATCCTGAACGGGTTCGGCGTACGTCTCTGGCCGCCGGGTTTGGTCCCGCGCTGGCGCCCGGCCCCGTCGCCCGCGCCCGACCTCGGGTTCGCTTGGCGCTCCGACGCGCTCCTCCCCGACGCCCGGCAGCTCGACGCGTTCGGGGACCTGGCCGGGGTGGCGTTGGTGCTCGCCCTCCTCGGTCTCGCGATCGGGTGCGCGACGCTGGCCACCCTCCTCGTCCGCC
>CAZCLY010000038.1:0-4637 GCA_964499635.1 uncultured Gemmatimonadota bacterium
AGGCGAACCGTGACCCGACGCGTCGCCCCGTTCGAGGGAAGCTCCACCCGGTTGCCCTCGATCCGAGAGCCGTCGATGTGGATCTCGACGGCGTCCCCACCCGAGCTCGGTGGGTTGTCGACCACGATCTCGAGAACGCCGCCTTCGGTGCGAAGCGTCACCTCGAATCCGGACCAACCCCGCGGAATGTGAGGCTCGATCCGGAGAGCGTCTCCCTCCCGGTGAAGTCCCAGAATCGCCTCCACCCCGAGTCGCCAGCACCACGCGGCCGAGCCCGTGTACCAGCTCCATCCGCCGCGACCCACGTGGGGATCGACGCTCCCGACGTCCGCCGCCAGGGCGTAGGGCTCGATCCGATAACGCGCGATCGCTTCTGGACTCTGCGCGCGCTCGATCGGGTTGAGCATGCGGAACACCCGGGTCGCGCGGTCGCCGTCTCCCATCTCGGCAAACGCCCACGCCAGCCAGGCCGCAGCATGGCTGTACTGGCCTCCGTTCTCACGGATGCCGGGGGGATAGGCCTTGATGTATCCGGGATCGCGCGCCGTGAGGTCGAAGGGAGGCCACAGCAGGCACGCGAGCTCATCGTCCTCGCGAATCAACGCCGACTCGGCCGACCGGAGGGCCCGCTCCGCTCGCTCGCGGGGCGCACCGCCCGAGAGCACGGCCCACGACTGGGCGATCGAGTCGATCCGACACTCGTCGGACGATGCGGACCCCCAGGGCGTCCCCTCGTCGTCGAATGCGCGGCGGTACCACTCCCCGTCCCACCCTTCGGCTCGCGCCGCGCCGAAGAGTTCCTCCGCGCGCCCGCGCCAGGCCTTTGCGGCGTCGATCTCGCCGCGACGCTCGCACAGATCTCCGAACCCATTCGCCGCGGCCCCGGCGAACCACGCCAGCCAGACGCTCTCTCCGCGGCCCTCCGACCCCACGCGGTTCATGCCGTCGTTCCAATCGCCGTCCCCGATGAGCGGCAGCCCATGGGAGCCGCGCGTGAGGCCGCGCTCGAGCGCGCGGCGGCAATGCTCGAACAGGGAAGCGCGGGCGCTCCCATGCTCGAAGAGGTCGTAGCGATCGTGCTCATCCGCGCCCAGCGGCGGCGCGGAGAGAAACGGCAGGTCCTCGTCGAGCACGCCCAGGTCTCCCGTCGCCTCGACGTAGCGCGCCGTCACGTAGGGGAGCCAGAGGAGATCGTCCGAGCAGCGCGTCCGGATACCGCGACCGAGCGGCGGATGCCACCAGTGGAGCACGTCGCCTTCTTCGAACTGGCGGCTCGCACACTCGAGGATGTGCGCTCTCGTTCGGGCCGGGTCGCAGTGCAAGAGGGCGAGGACGTCCTGGAGCTGATCGCGGAATCCGAAGGCGCCGCTCGACTGGTAGAAGCCGGTGCGCGCGAGGATCCGAGAAGAGAGCGCCTGATAGAGGGCCCAGCGGTTGATCAGCAGGTCCATCGCGAGCTCGGGGGTCTTGATGGTGACGGCCGACAGCAGCGAGTCCCAGTGGGCCGCGAGCTTCTGCGAGGCTTCGGCGACGGTGGGCGGCTCTCGCCATCGCTGCGCGAGCTGGGCGGCGTGGTCGCTGTCGCGCCCCGCCCCGAGAACGAAGTGGGTGCGGACCTCCTCACCCGGTGCGATGTCCAGGTGGACCTGGAGGGCCGCGCAGGGATCCAGGCCGGCGCCGACGCGACCGCTCAGACCGACGCGACCAAGCGCCGCAGGGGCCCGGGGGTCGCCTTCGCGCCCGAGAAACTCCGAGCGGTCCGCCGTCAGACCGTGGGGTTCCCGGTCGGCGGTCAGAAAGGCGACCGGGTCGGCGAAGTCGGAGTTCCAGCGGTTGCGTGCGCACAGGGATCGTGTCGGGGCGTCGTAGCTCACGACGATGCGAGAGACGCCCTCTTCGGGGACGCGACCCAGCAGCCAGCGTGCGTAGTAGGTGGCCGTGATCCTCCGCGGTCGGTCCGTGTGGTTGTGCACGCGCAGCTCGACGATCTTGACGGGATCGTCCGTCGGGACGAAGACTCGGACACGACACGAGAGGCCCCTGCCATGCTGCCTCCATTCGGAGTAACCCGCGCCGTGGCGTACCTGACAGGGAAGCTGCGAGCCAGCGGGCCCGGGCGTCGGGCTCCAGACCTCGACGGTCTCCTCGTCCCGCAGGTAGAGCGATTCTCCGGCGGGATCGAGCACGGGATCGTTCGTCCAGGGGGTCAGCCGGAACTCTCCGCTGTTGCCGGACCAGGTGTAGCCCCCGCCGGCCTCGGTCACGAGGCAGCCGAAATCGTCGTTGGCCAGCACATTGCACCACGGAGCGGGGGTCGCCTGGCCGGGGCCGAGGTGAATCACGTACTCGCGACCGTCCGGAGAGAAGCCCCCGAGGCCGTTGTCGAAGAGAAGGTCGGTGGGACGCTCCAGGGCGGGCGTGGGATCGAGCTCCGCGGCCGACCGGGTCGGATCCAAGTGAGGCAGCGGGCGAGACGCGAGCGCGCGGGCGGCGATCTGCTCGCGCAGCGGCCCTTTCTCCGTGTCGAGGACAGCACCAGCCGACACTTCGAGGAGTAGGCGCTGCTCCTCGGAGATCTGATCCGCGCGGACCAGGTGGATCCCTGCCGGTCGACCCAGCCACTCGGCGGCACCCTGCTCTTCGAGGAGGCGGTGCACATCTTCCCACGCGTCGTCGAGGTAGCCCGTCGCAGTGCGTGACAGCAGCACCAAATCGACCGCCATCCCCCCCTTTCTCCAGAGCTGGTGCGCGCGGACCAGGTCGGCGAGGACCGTCCCCTGGCCACCGCTCGTCGTCTCGACCAGCAGCAGGGGCTGGTCTCCCGATATGCCGAGCCCCCAGAGGCCCCGCTGTCCCAGCGTGTTGACAGACATCTGCTCCGATGTCGCCCGAAGCTCGGCGCGCGGGGCCAGTAGCGAGGAGAGCAGTGCCTGCAGCTCGGGCAGCCGCGCGGCCGAAAGACCCAGGCGTGCCGCCTCGCGCCCGGCTTCGGCGTGCGCATCCGACAGGAGCCATTCGAAGGAGGTGAGCGTCTCGTAGCGCGCCGCCGTCTCGTCGACGGACTGACGCGACCGCCCCGCGATCGTCACGAATGCGAGGTGCTCGGTGGCGTACGGCGCCAGACTCACCTCCGCACAGACCGACATGATCGGATCGAGCGTGGCCCCCTGGCTGCCAGAAGGACCTTCCTCGAGGCCACGTGGCCGGCGCATGCTCCCGTTGCGACCCAGGAAGCGCTCCCGATCGGTCTCGAACCCCGCGAAGGCCACCGACGCCGAATCCGCGACCAGCCGATGCATGACGACTGGGAAATGCTCGCTGGGGTCTCGGGGGCGACGCGCGAAGACCAGCGCATCGAGCGACGGGACGTGTCTTGCCTCCACGAACAGCTTGCTGAAGGTCAGATGCTGGGCATCGTCCCGGGGCGGCGCGAGCACGACCTCGCCGTAGCTCGCGATCGAGAGCGACCGCGGTCGATCCGTCTCGTTCACCACCGTGATCCGCCGAACCTCGATGTCGTCGGCGGCGCTGATCGCAATGTCCGTCCGGATGGCGATTCCGTGCTGACGTCGGTGCAGCTCCACCATGTGGGCGTGGAACACGACGTCGACTTCCGCCCCATCGCCGCCCGTCGGCTGGCACGCGACCGACCAGGTGGCTCCCGTCTCCCGATCCCGCACGTAGATCCAGAGCCCGGCGTCGTCGAGGGTTCCATCGGGCAGACAGCGAGTGAGTGCGTGCTCGCGCCAGCGAAGCGCCCCCCCGCCGGCCTCGGTCACCCGGGAAGCGAGTCGGCCATTCCCCAACAGGTGGACGCTCGGTCGCGCACCCTTCGGATCCGGGCGCCACGGCAACAGCGCGACCGGCTGCTCGCGTCGAGGTCGCTCGACCCCGGGCAGCGAGCTCCGCGGCTCCTCGATCGGGAACCGCCAGGGAACCCGCTCCTGGAGGAGGAGGCCCACCGCCTGCACGCGAGCGTTCGCCTCGAAGCGCCTCACCAGCGCGTCGCCGCACAGGAGGTTGTCGATGGCGGCGAGGATCATCCCCTGGTGGTGGGACATGTGGGAGGCGACGATCGCATGGTCCCGCCCCTCCGGAAGTCGGCTGGGGGTGAAATCGATCGCCTCGTAGAAGCCGTAGCTTCCGAGCATTCCCAGGTCGCGAAGGCGCCTCAAGTTCTGGACCGCGGACGTCGGAAACAACGGGAGGGCAAGGGCGGTCGCGTAGGGAGCGACGACGCGATCTTCGTCGAGCCCCCGCTTGCGCCCGAGGCCCTGCACGCCGAACGCGCGGTAATGGTAGTTGTGGTTCGCGTCGAAGGCCGCGAATCCCGATTCGGACACCCCCCACGGCAGGCCGAGGCGTTCGCCGTACGCCTTCTGCACCGCCACGGCTGCACGCTCGCTCTCGGCCAACAACGTACCCGGATAGCTGTGGACCAGGAGCGGGGGCATCAGGTACTCGAACATCGTGCCGCCCCAGGAGAGCAGCGCGACCGTACCCTCCGTCCGGGTCAGCGGGCGATCGAGCGAGAACCAGTGCTCCGCCGGGACGTCGCCCTTCGCGATCGCAACGAGACTCGCCAGCCGCGCCTCCGAGGCGAGCAGGTCGTAGTGGTGCGAGTCCATCTGGTCGGC
>CAZCLY010000039.1:0-4452 GCA_964499635.1 uncultured Gemmatimonadota bacterium
GGTTGAGGAAGTTCGTGCGTCGCCACCGTGCGGGGGTGGCCGCGGCGGTGGTGGCGCTGGTGGCGGTGTCGGCGGGCTCGGCGGCGGCGGTGGTGGGGATGGTGAGCGCGAAGCGGTCGGAGGAACGGGCAATAGCCGAGGCGAACGCGGCCCAGGAGGTGGCTGAGTTCCTCCAGGGCCTGTTCAAGGAGTCCGACCCCGAGGAGACCCCTGGCGATACGGTGACGGTCCGTGAGATCCTGGACCGCGGCGCCGAACGGGTTCGGACCGAGCTGAAGGGGCAACCCCTGACGCAGGCCCGGCTCCTGACCACGATGGGTCTGGTCTACAACTCGTTGTCCCGGTACGACGAGGCGGGACCTCTCCTGGAGGAAGCTCTCACCCTTCGCCAGCGGCACCTGGAACCCGGCAACGACGACATAGCGGAGAGCCTCACGAACCTGGCCATCTGGAACAACGCCGTGGCCCGGTACCCCCGCGCTGAGTCACTGGCATCGAACGCCCTGAACATCCGCGAGCGCGTGCTGGACCCGGAGGACATCGCTCTCAGCAACACCCTCAACGAACTGGGATACGCGTACTATGGCCAGGGAAGATACGAAGAGGCGGAGGCGACATACCGACGCGCCCTGAGTATCCGCGAGCACGCGCCCGATCCCGATGGCCAGCTGATTGGCCTAAGCCTGCACAACATCGGGATGACCTACTACGCCGAGCAGAGGTTCGAAGAGGCGGAGCCGATGTACCGTCGCGCGCTCGAATCGTACACGGAAGCGTTGGGTCCCGATCACCCCTGGGTGGCGAGCGTCCTCGGCAACCTCGGGGTCCTCGACTACCAGTTGGGGAAATACGATGATGCCGAGAACTACCTTGTTGAAGGGTTGGAGCGCAGAGTCAGAATCTACGGCCCAGACCACGTTACGGTCGGTAACACCAACCTCCAGCTGGCGATCAACTACTTGAAGCAGGACAGATACGAGACCGCGCGACCCTATCTCGAGCGCGCGTTGGCCATCTTCCAGCGCTATCCCGATCATCCTACTACTGCCATTGCCCTCATGGAATTGTCGGAATTGACGCTCGGGGAGGGGGCCCTGGATGAAGCGGAGTCGGCCGCACGACAAGCGCTGGCGATCTGGGAAGCGACGGTCGGTGACAAACACCGAAACATCGCGAACGGCAAGGAGCAGCTCGCCGATGTGTACATGGCCCAGGGGAAGCAGGTGGAGGCAGATCGCCTCTACAGAGAGGTCGTGACCCTCCGCGAAGAGCTGTACGGACGCGGTCATCCCCGTGTGATCGAGAGCATCGAGCATTACGCCAGCGCGTTGCGGTCCGCCGGACGGATCCACGAAGCCGACTCCGTGGCTGCGCAGGCGAGGTCGACCGAGCAGGGTGGACGCTGAACCTCGTCGTGCTGCAGGTCGAAGGTGAACCGCAGGTTCAGGTCCCACAGCCTCGGTGACGCTCGTGGTCGAGCTCTCCCGGCTCCGGCCGATCTGCCGGAGCCGGCGCCATCAGCCCGCTTCACCCATGTCCTGCACAAGGGCGGGGGGCAGGTGACCCGTCGTCCAGGTCGAGGACTACATCAACCCGGTGAACTGGGATCACATCCGCACGCGCCGCAAGTTCCACATCACGCTGAACGCGCACGGGGATGTGACGGTTCTGTTCGATCAACCCTGGTGCTGACGCCATCCCGGGAAGCCGTTCGACGAGGATCCTACCGCAGCGGCGACGCCCCGGTCGCCCTTCGAGCCGGGGCGTCAGCGGCCGACGTACGGCAGCTCTCCGGGGAGCGCCAGGGTCTGCGCGAGCCCCAGGTGCTGACGGCGGCCGCGCGCGGCCGCCGCGCCCTCCACGTCGTCGAGCCGACGGGCCGCGGCGACGGACGAGATCCGTGCCATCCACAGACGGCTGACCGACCTCCTCGCACGGATCGACAGCGGGCGGTACGGCACGTTCCCATAGAACGGCCAGCCCCGATCCAGCTATATCGAGGTCGCCGCGGTGGCCAGCTCCCTCGCCCTGGACGGGCGCCGATCCCTGGACTTGGAAAGCGCGCGACACACCATCTCCGACAATCGTTCGCCGATCTGCGGCTGTACCCCCCGCAGGGGCGGAGGGTCGGCCTCGAGGATCGCGGCGTGCACCTCGGCGATGGAGGTGCCGCCGAAGGCACGCTCGCCGGTCACCATCTCGTGGAAGATCGCCCCCATGGCCCATACGTCGGCCCGTCGATCGATCTTCGCGTCCGTAAGCTGTTCGGGAGCCATGTAAGGAAGCGTCCCCAGCTCGCGGCTGCGCGTCCCGAGTGTGGCGTTCGAGAGCCTAGCGAGCCCGAAGTCGAGGATGACGACCCGCCCCTCCATCGTGCGCATCAGGTTCGCCGGCGACAGGTCCCGGTGCACGATGCGGGCCCGGTGGATCGCATCGAGCCCGTCACACGCCTGCGTCAACCAGTCGATGGCCTCCTCGAGGGGCAGGGGGCCCGCGCGCAGTCGCCGCGAGAGGGTCGTTCCCTCCAGGTAGGGCATCACGAGGAACGGGGTGCCGTCCTCGGCCTCGCCCGCGTCGAAGATGCGACAGACGTTCGGGTGCCGGAGTTTCCTCATCGTGCGGGCCTCGCGCACGAACCGCTTCCGCCCGGCATGGTCGGCGCTGAAGTGCTTCGACAGCATCTTCACCGCGACGGGCTCGTCCGTCTCGAGGTCCTTCGCCCGGTAGACCGTCCCCATCCCTCCGCGTCCGCGCACGGTCTCGAGCGCGTAGCGTCCGGCGAGCGTCGTGCCGATGCGCGGGTCGAAGCGGGCGAGCACCGCGCCGGTGTCCTCGTGCTCCCCCTGGTCGAACAGCGTGCGCTCGAGCTTCCGGAAGAAGCGGCTCGAGGGGGAGCTGAGGGCGAGCAGCGTGGCGAGCTCCTCGGCCACGTGCGGCTCCTCGCGGGCGAGCTCGTCCAGGAACTCGCCGCGCCGGCTGGCGGAGAGGGCCGTCGCGCGCGCGAGGAGGTGCTCGAGGCGGTCCCAGGTCGGGGAATCGTATGCAACCGCCACTCCGACTACCCCTCTCCGCCTTCGACCGCGTCACGAAGGTCGCGGTAGAGCCACGTGCGTGCCATGTGCCACCCCCGGCTCACCGTGGAGGGCGACGTCCCGAGCGCCTCGGCGGTCTCGGGAATCGTCATCCCCGCGAAGAAACGGCATTCGAGGATTCGCACCGGTCTCTCGCTGACGTCGGCCAGACGCTTCATGGCATCATCGAGGAGTAGCAGGGCCTCGTCGCGCGCCTCGAGCTCCTGCCCGGGAGAGGCGATCAGAGCCTCGATCTCGTCGAAGTCGATCTTCGTCCGGTCTCCACCGCGCTTCTTCGCGCTCCTGCGGCGCGCGTGGTCGATCAGGATCTGCCGCATCGCCGTGGCCGCCACCGCGAGGAAGTGTGCGCGGTTCTGCCAATCGGGTTCCTCCTGTCCGGCGAGGCGGATGTACGCTTCGTGGAGGAGCGACGTGGTCTGGATCGGCGCCCCCCCTCGCCACCGACGTCGCTGCGCGCGCGCCACCTCCTGGAGCTCGCCGTACACGAGCGGAACGAGCTCGTTGAGCGCGTCGCCGTCTCCGTCCCGGACTCTGCGCAGGAGTCGCTCGAAGGCTTCCTGTCCGGGCGTCGACACGAACGCTCTCTCCCTCTACACGCGGTTCTCGGGGGAGCTTGTCACGAATGGCCGAGCTGAAGGTATGAGGGTGCAGGCGGGACGGGTATGGACGGCCGATCGGATCACCGGCGAATGGCAAGATCGTCACAGCGCCTGCGTTACAGGGATTGAACCGTGATCTGTAAGACGCCGCGCAGGGACTTTCCGATGCCAGATGGTCGTGGTACGGTGAAAAGGATACCCTCCGAGAACGTCGGGGTGAGGCCGCGTATGGCGATTACGCTGGAGGACCTGCAGCGGGCCCTCGGGGACCGCTACGAGGTACGCCGGGAGCTGGGCCGCGGCGGGATGGCGGTGGTGTTCGAGGCATGGGACACCGAGCGCGGCGGCCCTGTGGCCATGAAGGTGCTCCATCCGGAGCTCGCGGCCACGGTGGGCGGCGACCGCTTCCTGCGGGAGGCACAGATCGCCGCGCGTCTGGGCCACCCCCACATCGTCCCCGTCTACGACTCCGGCACGCCCGGCCCCTACGTCTACTACACGATGCAGCTGGTGGAAGGCGAGTCGCTCCAGGACCGCCTGGACCGCGAGGGCCAGCTTCCGGTGGGCGAGTCGCTCCAGATCATCCGCGAAGTCTCTTCCGCGCTCGACTATGCCCATGCCCAGGGCGTGGTGCACCGCGACATCAAGCCCGGGAACATCCTCCTGTCCGAGGGCGGCGCGGTCGTCACGGACTTCGGGATCGCGAAGGCGATCGATGACGCGGGGGAGCGGCTGACGGAGACGGGCCTCGCGATGGGGAC
>CAZCLY010000040.1:0-4338 GCA_964499635.1 uncultured Gemmatimonadota bacterium
CTGGAAAGCCTGTGCTGGCCCATTCGCAGGCGTCCCTGTCGACCTCGATCAGCGAGCGCTTCACCCAGGTTTCAGCCCGCGGCTGCGTCGTGCCCTCCCCCGCGACCGCTCGCTGTAGCAGCACGAACAGGGTGTCGCCCCTCGCTTTGACGATGGAGCCGACCGGTGAGCCGAGGTCGAGCGGTGTATCCACACAGGCTTGGGCGAGGTCTGCGGTCAGGACCGAGAGGTAGTAGCTGACCCTCCTCTCAACCGCTGGCGGCGTGCCCTCCAGGTCCTTCTCGGTGTGGACCAGCAGGTAGGATCCGTCCGCACGCCGGAAGATACCGGCGAGGAACGAGAGGTACGAGTATCTCTGCATATCGGTACGGGCATCGGTACGGGTCTCGGCGATCTCGACGATGTTGTCGTCGATCGGGCGTCGACGACGGACGGGGATCTGCAGGCTGTCGACGTATGTTCCATCGCGTCCATCCAGCTCGACCACGTAGAGATGGGGTAGCGCACCGAAGTCGAGGAGGAACCTGTCGCCCCACCGAGCCAGGGTCGTCCCGAGTCCCCCCATCGCGAAATACGAGGGATGATCGCGATAGATCCGGGGGACGCGCCACAGGTGCCGGAGTTGGTTCGTCCGCGGCACCCACATCAAGACGGAGAAGTCGCCGCCGGGGAAATCGGGGAACCCGAGCCACAGGGTGTCTCCCGCCGCGCTCCACAGGACCGTGCCCCCGATCGCGCCGTCGCGGGACCGCCGGCCCACGAACTCGCCCGTCTCCTTGTCGAACAGTTCGAACGTCAGGTCTCGGAAGTCGTCCACCGCGACGAGCGAGTCCCCCACGGCGAACACGACCCGGGTGTCCCCGATCTCCCCTGGTCCGCCTCCGGGCCGGCCGTATACGCGCTCAACCTCGCCCGTGCGGGCAAAACGGTACGCGCGCCCCGCGAAGCCATCCGCCACGTAGTAGGCCCCATCGAGAGGATCGAGGGTGAAATCGGCCGGGGCAGCGACGTACAGCGAATCATCCTCGGCCAAGAGGACGCTGTCCAGGGGTGTGATCCGAATCGCGCTGCTACCGCCGGCACCGCCGGACGCATCGCCCGACACCTCGCCTGCTCTCTCCGGCCGGCAACCGGAGTACAGGATCCCGAGAGCAAGGGCGAGGGGTCGGCCAACGCGTCCCATGGCCGTGGCTCTAGACCGGTTCACAGACCGCACAGCTGCAGGGGCCGTTCCATTTCCAGCAGTCCGCGGGAACACCCTGGATCGGCTCTATGAAGTCTCCGCAGTCGCATGCTTGTGCCGCGGCAGCCACACCAGCCCTCGATGTGAGCCCAAACGACGCGACAGACAGCGCGGCGACGGCGAGGAGACCCAATAGAATCCTCCTCGTGCCATCCTTGACGTGGTGAGGCATGGCTCGTTCTCCTTTGTTGGTTGTTTGCGGGTCATCGGCCGGAAAGTGCGACCGGGTCCGGTTTCGTGATCCCCACGACCGGAGTCCGATCACCAAGGACATCTGCGATAGGTCGATCACCGTCGAGCAGCGCGAGCAACGGCGAGTTGGGCTGATTTGGGAGGAGGGTGTCCGCGTACAGGAGCTCACCATCGCGAAACACCAACTCCAACGGCGTTGGAACACGGCGACCGTCCGCGAGAATGTGGTCCTGGTCGGGAACGAGCCTCAGCGGTGTGAGCAATCGCCGCTCCCGATCCGTTGGCACCCCGAGGAAAGCAACGTGGAGTCGGTGCGGGTGGTCTCGACCCCACGCAGACCACTGCGCCAGCGGAGTAGCGCACGTCAGGCAGTCCGTCGGATCGACCAGCAGGACGACTGTGAATCCGGGTGCGGACAACAACCCACGGCTTGCGAACTCAGCGGCCAGGTGAGCGAGGTCATCGGAGCCGTCGGAGGCCCGATGTCCCGGATCGGCGCACGACGACGGAAGGAAGACGACGACGACGAGTAGGGCAAAAACGCCACGACACCGCGCTCGTAGGTCACCGCGTCCCCCGGCGCGAGAGCCGGATGCCCGTCTCATGCACGCGAGGATGTTCATGATCTCCCTCGTCGGTCAGGTCGCCCCGTGGTGAGTTGGAGCTTTGGTCAGTCTCCAAGCTCGAACAAGGCTTGATCGGGCATCCGATCAGAATGAGCGAGATATCGTTCGAGGCATGTGCATGATGGACGGCACCCTGGCATCCCACTGACGACTGACCGCGGGCGCTTCGACCCCGAGGAGATTCAAGATGCCGGCGGGAACAGGTCGTCGACGCCGACGCCGAGTGCTCGGGCGATGCGCGCCACGACCGGCTCGGTGAACCAGCGTCGTTTCTGCGTGACCAGGGTGGACTGGGGAATCCCGATCTTTCTCGCCAGCCAGCGCCAGCTTCGCCCGTCGAGGAGTCGCTCGATGCGCGCGACGATGTGGGCGTGCCGTCGGCTCTCGTTTCCCCCTTCTACCTGTAGGGGGGACTCGAGTGGGCGAAATCTAACATCGTGGTTTCACGCAACTCACTCCTCTTGGTGCATCCAAAGGGCGTAAGCTGTTGTGGACCAAGGATCTATGGACTGCGCGTCTGCGGAGCCCGGTGGGCGGCCGGCGCCGATCGTCGTCCATAGTGGATAGAGGGCAAGCTCGGTTGCGTCCGCGGGCAAGGAGCCACGCGACTCGACGACCGCCTCAGCGACCGCCGATCGCCTCGATCGGGCTCACGGCTTCCGCCCGCCGCGCGGGCGCCCATGACGCCAGCAGGGCCACCGCCACGAGCACGGCGGTGACGAGCGCCACCGTCTCGATGCCCGCCGCCTCGACCGCGGCGAACCGGTCCGCGATGCCGACCGACAGCCCCACCGCACCGATCGTCCCCAGCGGCGCGCCGAGCGCCACGAGCCTCGCCACGTCCCGGCGCACGAGCCACCGGATGTGGACGCGTCGGGCGCCCACCGCCCGGCGGACGCCGAGCTCCGGGATGCGGGAGGCGACGTCGAGCGACACGAGGTCGACGAGCCCGCGGATGGCGATGAGGAGCGCAGCCAGCCCGGCGAGCGCGAACAGGAGGCCGAACCCGGTCACCGCCCGCCGCGCGGTGGCGAGACGCTCGGCCAGCGTGCGAAGCTCCGCCGGCTGGACCCGGACTCCGGCCGTGGCGAGGGCGCTCGCGACCTCCGTGCGATCCTCCGTCGACGGGGGCGCGGGGGCGGGGGTCGTGCCGGAATCGGTCGCCGCGGGCCCCGTCTCCTCGGTCCCCGGCCGGGTCAGGAGCTCCGCGGCCGAAGGCGGGTGCTGGAGCGCGGACAGATACAGGCCCGGGATGGGTACCGACCCCGCCGCGAGGCCCTCGGGATCGGGCGGGTCCACGACGCCGACGATCCGGTGCCAGAGGCCGCGCGCCCCCTCCTGGCGGAAATAGCTGCGCTCCGGCTCGTCGCCCGCCCCGATGCGGATCAGCTTGCCGATGGGGTCCACGCCGTTGAAGCGGAGCTCGAGCCGCCGGTCGATGACCGCCACCGGCTCGGAGCCGGCCGCGTCCTCGGCCGTGAACTCGCGTCCCTCGAGCACCGGGATCCCGAGCGCCGCGAACACACCCGGCGTCACCGCGTGCTGCTGGGCGAGGTGCGGCCGGTACGGCGCGATGACGGTCCCCGCCGGGCAGTCGCACTCCGACAGCGCGCGCTCGGCCACGCCGAGCGACTCGACGGCCCCGGCGCTCGCGAGGTACCACGCGCGATCGGGCGCCGCGGCGCGCACGGCGGCGAGCGTCTCGAGGTTCGCGTCACCGGCGCCCCGCCCCTCGTCGTCCGCCGCCATCACCGGCAGCCCGATCACCAGCGTGTCCCGTGCCTCCGCCCACGTGCCCTCCGGTCCCTGGTCCGTCGACGCCCGCGTGAGGACCGCGGTGGTCGCGAGGAGCGCGACCAGCACCGCCACATAGCCGGCACCGAGCGCCACCTGCGCCAGCCGCGTAGAAGGCCCCACGCGCACCGGCGCCCGCAGGCGCCGCACGATCCAGGCGACCTCGGCCCGCGCCGCGCCGAGCACCGCCGCCGCCGGGGCCGCCACGGCGAGGAGCCCCATGAGGGACACCGGCACCCTCGGCGGCACGAGCGACCCGGGCGCCAGGCGGACGAGCGCCGTCTGGAGGAGGAGGCCGATCCCCGTCCCCAGCGCACCGCCGGCGAGAAGCGTGCGGCCGAGCCCCTGGTAGGCCACGGCCCGGAGGTCCGAGCGCCGGGCGCCGACCGCCGCGTGGATGGCCAGCTCCTCGCGGCGCTCGAGCCCGCGGCGGACGAGGAGGGTGGCCAGCGTCGCGCACCCGATCGCGAGACCGAGGAGGGC
>CAZCLY010000041.1:0-4051 GCA_964499635.1 uncultured Gemmatimonadota bacterium
TTCTTCGGCATCGTCGTTACGATGTATTACAATGATCACGAGCCTCCGCACTTCCACGGGTGGTATCAGGGTGCGGAGGGGACGATCGCGATCCTGACGGGGGAGGTTTGGGGACACCTGCCCCGCCGGGCGGTTTCGCTGCTGCAGGAATGGCGACCGAACGACGATCGGAGCTCCTCGCGAACTGGCCGCGCGCGGGAACGGCGACCCCTCGAGCCGATCCCGCCACTGGAGTAGAGAGATGTCGATTCACGTTTCGGGCCTCCGCTACCTGCGGCCCTACGTCCTCCGGGTGACCTTCAGCGATGGGGTGACGAAGGACGTGGATCTGGAGCGCGAGCTCTGGGGGGAGGTGTTCGAGCCCCTGAAAGACGAGAGCCTGTTCCGACAGGCCCGCGTCGGCCTCGAGTCGCACACGGTCGAGTGGCCGAACGGGGCCGACCTGGCGCCCGAGTTCCTCTACGAGTCGGGTCGAACCGTCGAAACGATCTCCTGAAACCCACGGAGGGCCGTAACTCGGGCCCGCGGCTCGCCCTGTCGGTCCGCAACCTGCACGGGTCATGGCGCTGTCAGACCTGCCGGGTATGATCTGCGGCGGACACACAGCCGCCCGATCGGGGAGAGGGGGATGGGGATGGGAAACACGGATCCGAGCCGGCCGCGGCGTTCGCCCGGGGGCAAGACGTGGCGGTTGGCCGCGCTCGCCCTCGCGGGTCTGGCCGGGTCGGGCGGTCTCGAGGCGCTCCGGGCCCAGGAGCCGACCGCGCCCGCGGGCGGGGGCGGCACGGCCGTCGCACGGGCCGCTACGGCCGCGGCCGCGATCGACGGCCTCACGCTTTCCGACACGCTCCCGATCGACCCGGCCGTCCGCATCGGCACGCTGCCGAACGGGCTCCGCTACTACGTCCGGCAGAACGCCCGTCCCGAGGACCGCGCCGAGCTGCGTCTGGTGGTGAACGCGGGGTCGGTGCTCGAGGACGAGGACCAGCGCGGGCTGGCGCACGTCGTGGAGCACATGGCGTTCAACGGCACGGAGCGGTTCGAGAAGCGCGCCCTCGTCGACTGGCTCGAGTCCCTGGGGGTCGAGTTCGGACCGCACGCGAACGCGCACACGGGCTTCGACGAGACCGTCTATTCGCTCGAGGTGCCCACCGACTCTGCGGGGATCCTCGACACGGCGATCGACGTGCTCCGCGACTGGGCGGGGGCGATCACGTTCGATCCGGACGAGATCGAGAACGAGCGGGCGGTGGTGCTCGAGGAGCGGCGGCTGGGGCTGGGGGCCGCTGAGCGCCTCAACCAGCGGCAGCTGCCCGTCCTGCTCCGGGGGTCGCGATACGCGGAACGACTTCCGATCGGCACCCGCGAGAGTCTCGAGACCTTCGGGCGCGACGAGCTGGTGCGCTTCTACGAGGACTGGTACCGGCCGGACCTCATGGCCGTGGTGGTGGTCGGCGACTTCGACCCCGACCGGATCGAGTCGCTCGTACGGCAAAGCTTCGCCGGTCTCGAGCGCCGCCAGGATCCGAGGCCCCGCGAGGTTCCGGAGGTCCCGGAGCACCAGGAGACGCTGGTTCAGGTGGCGACGGACCCCGAAGCCACGGCGACCTTCGTCGAGATCTACCGCAAGCGCGCGCGGCGGACGCTCCGGACGGTGGGCGACTACCGGCGCTCCGTCGTGCAGGGGCTGTTCGAAGCCATGCTGGGCACGCGGCTCGACGAGATCACGACGCGCCCCGACGCGCCCTTCGTGGCGGCGGACGTGGACGAGGGCGGTTTCCTTCGCGGGACGGACGCGGGCTGGCTGGCGGCGCAGGCGCACCCGGGCGGCGCGACGGTCGCGATCGAGGCGCTGGCCACGGAGGCTCGCCGCGTCGGCGAGCACGGCTTCACGGCCGGCGAGCTCGAGCGCGCGAAGGCGAACCGGCTCCGGGGCATCGAGATGTGGTACGACGAGCGGGAGAAGGAGGAGTCTTCCGTGTACGTCGCAGAGTACGTCGATCATTTCCTCGAGGGCGACGCGATCCCGGGCACCGAGGTCGAATACGAGCTCCATCGCCGGCTGCTCCCCGGCATCGGGCTCGCGGATCTCGGCCCGTACGCCGATGGGTGGGCGGGAACGGCGAACCGCGTGGTCCTCGTGAGCGCCCCGGCGGTCTCGCGCTCGGCGTCCACGACCGGGGAGAAGGGGAGCGGGGAGCCGGCGCTCCCCGCCGAGGGCGACCTGGCGAAGGTGCTCGCCCGCGTGGCGAAGGCCTCCGTGGCCCCCTACGTGGACGAGGCGGTGGACCGCCCGCTGGTGGCCGAGGCTCCCGCGCCCGGGAGGATCGTGTCCGAGAGCGAGATGCCCGGGATCGGCGTCGTCGTGTGGGAGCTGTCGAACGGCGTCCGCGTGCTCCTCAAGCCGACGGACTTCAAGGACGACGAGGTGCTGCTCGAAGCATGGAGCCCGGGCGGCAGCTCGCTCGTTCCCGAGGAGACGTGGCGCGCGACGTGGGCGGTCGAGGGCGTCGTGGAGCGTGGCGGCGTGGGGGACTTCGACCTCGTGGCGCTCACGCGCGCGCTGACGGGGAAGGCGGTCGATGTGAGTCCCTCGATCCGTGAAATGGGCGAAGGGATGTCCGGCTACGCCTCGCCGAGGGACCTCGAGACCATGTTCCAGCTCGTGTGGCTGTGGTTCACCCGGCCCAACGCGGACGAGGAGGCGTTCCGCGCCTACCGGCAGCAGGCCGCCAGCGTCATCGAGAACCGGGACGCCGATCCGTGGACGGTGTTCGAGGACACGGTGTTCCTGACGATGAGCGGCGGGCACCCGCGCGCCCTCCCCGCGAGTCGCGAGCTCGTCGACGCGCTCGACCTCGACGCCTCGATCGCCGTCTACCGGGACCGGTTCGCGGACGCTTCGGACTTCACGTTCGCCATCGTGGGGAGCTTCGCCCCCGACTCGATCCGGCCGCTGGTCGGTCGCTGGCTGGGAAGCCTGCCCGACCTCGGCCGCGCCGAGAGCTGGCGCGACCTCGACATGGACCCGCCGCCCGGGATCGTGAGGAAGACGGTGCGCCGCGGGCTGGAGCCCCGGGCGCACACCGACATCGTGTTCCAGGGCCCCTTCGAGTACACGCCCGAGGCCCGGCGGGCGCTCCACGCGCTCGCCGACGTCCTCGACATCCGGCTGCGCGAGCTCCTCCGCGAGGAGCTGGGCGGAACCTACTCGGTCGAGGTGACCGCGAGCGCCTCCAGGTGGCCGGATCGCACCTACGAGTTGTGGATCTCTTTCGGCTCCGACCCCGATCGGACGGACGAGCTCACCGCGACCGTGTTCAGGGAGCTCGAGACGTTGAGGGCGGACGGCCCGACCCCGGAGGAAGCGCTCAAGGTCAGGGAGCGCGCCCGGCTGGCCAGGGAGGAGGGGCTGAAGGACAACGGGTGGTGGGTCGCCAACTTGCTCTCGCAGGAGCGGATCGGTGAGGATCCGCGCGATCTCGCGAGCTTCCGGTGGATCGACGCGACCGATGCGGACATGATCCGGAACGCCGCGCGGAGCTGGCTGACGGTCGACGACCGATACCTGCTGTTCCGCCTGCTCCCGGAAGCGGAGGCCGGAGCCCCGGAACACGAGCGAAACTGACCGAGCTCTGCGGCACGGCTCGGCCAGTCGGTGCGGGACCGCGGCCGGGGGGTGGCGTTCGAGGAGATTTCAGCCCGCTTCATCTCACGTGACCTCGTTTTGTACATATCGGGATTCCATATAGGCGGTGAGAGGCCGCTCGTGTTGGCTCTGATCTCCTGATCGGCCGCTCGGCGCGGGGACCATCCGGCGACTTTCGGTGTATCTTCGGGTGCTGGCCGACGACGGTTTTCGCTCCAATCCTGCTCCGGGAGATCGCCGTGATCGCCTTTGCCCACCCCGCCCCCGCCGAGCGCGGCTGCGGCGAGCACCGCCCGGTGGTGGCGCCGCCGGACCCGCCCATCGATGAAGCCGACCGCCGCAAGCGTGCGGAGCGGCTCGGCGACGACATCGCCCGGCTGGGAGCCCACCTCGACGCCGCGC
>CAZCLY010000042.1:0-4045 GCA_964499635.1 uncultured Gemmatimonadota bacterium
CATCGAACAGGCGGCGGAAATTCTGCCTGACGAAGAGATGCCACTGAGGCGGTTCTTTTTTGCCCGCGGCCCTGTAGACCGCGCCAATGAGATCGTCTGTCAAGGCCGCGTTCTCGGACATGTCATGGGCCCTCTGAAAGGCCTTGATGGCAGCGACCGTAGCGTTGCCGAAGGTGCCGTCGAAGTTCTGCGGCGCGAGGAAGCCCATCGCCGACAGCAGATACTGAACGCCGATGAGCCGGTGACGCTCGGTCCGCCGGGTGATCAGCATGCGCAACGGCGCGCGCGATTTGGTCACCACCACGGCGTGATCGCTGGCGCTGGCGTCGGCTTGAAGCGAGGCGAGCGCCGGCACGAAGGCATGGGTGCTCTGGTCAACGCTCTCCAACAGGCCCACGGCGTGAGGCTCGCCGCTCTTCATCAAAGCGGTGACGACCGGTTGTTGCCGCCACGCGCCGAGCGAATATTGGCCCCCGCCTTGACTCGCAAGGATGACATAGGGCGCGCCGCGCTCGGCTCCGGGGGTGCCCGAAGACTGCGGGGTGGCGCCCCGCTCCAGGACCACGATCTGCGGCGCCGGCCGCGGCAGCGGCTGGAATAGTTTCGGACTATCGATCAGTTCGGGCACGAGCTGCGGCCCGGCCACCACCACGTTCTCGCCGACCGCCGTCATCTCAAAGAGTTTCGGCGCGAAAGAGAATGGCAGCCTGATGCAGCCATGAGACGCCGGATGCCCGGGAACGACGCCGGCATGAAGCGCGGTGCCCGAGCGCGTGAGGCGCTGCATCCAAGGCATCGGCGCGCCTGAGTAGAGGTTGGAGCGATGATAGCGCTGCTTCTCCAGGATGCTGAAGACGCCGGCTCTCGTCTCATGGCCTGGCATTCCGCTCGACACCTTCGCGCTGGTGACCCGCACGGTGCCCCGATAGACGTCGATCTTCTGCTCGTTGAGCGACACCACGAGCGTCAGCGGTTCGGTTGCCGCGGCGACCGCCGGCGCCTCGGCTCTGGCCTTGGCCGCGCGTTCCTTTTTGGCGATGGCCGGCGGCGTCGACACCTCGAACACCGCGGGCGTGACGAGAGCCCCGGCGATCGGCTCTGTTCGTTGCAATTCGTGGCGCGACGGTCCGGCACCATCCGCGCCGAACGCATGCGCTGTGAGCAAGCCCGCAACCTCTGTCGTGTCGGAGGCATGGCGTGCCGGGGAGAGGATCGCCTCCGCGACAGCGTGCGACGCTGCAACGGCGATGTCCTCGGAGCCATGAGAAGCCAAGGCCGGTTCGGCGACGCCGAGCGCTGGGAGCACCCTTGCGTCCTCACGGCGCGACGCGTCCGCGACGGCGTGAGATGCGATGGGACTTCGCTCGGTTGAGATGAGCGCCGGAGGTATCGCCGCCTCCTGTGAAGCTCCCGCGACGGCGTGAGATGCGATGGCACTTTGCTGAGCGACGGTGAGCGCCGGCCATACCGCCGCTCCCGGCTCGAAACCCACCGAGATGCCGTGGCCAGTGCCGCTGCGCTCCGTTTCCACCGCGGCGAGAGCCGGGGTGACCACAAGCTCGGCCCGTGCCTTCAGCACCGTGCCGTGCATGACCGGGCCGAGCGCCGAGGTCCGCACGCTCAGCGCCGGGGTGACCGCAAGCTCGGTCCGTGCCTCCAGCGCCGTACCGTGCGCCACCAGGTTGGAGGCAAAGATAGACACGCTAAGTGCCGGCCGGTCAAAGCGCGCAGCCGCAACGGCATGAGACGCCGGCGTGTCGCCAAGCGGCGCCGCCTCGAGCGCAGGCCGGCTAAAGGCCTCCTCTTGCGCCTCAAGCCGAGTGCCATGAGTGCCAAGCTCAAGCCGCGCACCCGCGAGCAGCGGTGCCGAGGCGACCAGAACGGCGGGGCGAACCGGCGCCGGTACCACGGCAGAGACGTTGGGCTCGTCCGCCGCGAGGTCTTGTGGCGGCTCCGCCTCCTGTTCAAATGCTTCAGGGGCCGCCGCCCAGTCTTCCAGAGGGCCTGGATCGACGGGTGCCGGCGGTGCCGGCGTCACGGACTCGGTCTTTGCCTCCTTCGGCGGGAGCGCCGATGGCTCGGCGGGGGGTGCAGTCGCCTCTCTGAACGGTGCCGTCTTGTTTGCCGGTGCGGCGTCTCCCGGCAGGGGCATGGGGAGGGTCTGTTCAATGGTGGCCTCCGGGACCGGGGTGCCGCCCAAGATCCCGACGCTCAACTGATCGCCGGCGAGACCCAAGCCGACGACCATGACCGCAGACAAGGCGCTGACAAGGAATACGGGGCGCACATGCGGGGCAGCGTCGAGGACATCGAACCTCGTTGCCGGCCCCGGCTGCGGCAAAGGCACCGGCGGCTCCGCGTGAACCACACTGGCCGGGTCTTTCCGCGCCGACCAGGGCACTGTCCCTTGCAGCTCCGGCGGCAGGATCGTGGTGCGGCTGCCTCTGGCGCTCGCGAGCTGCCTTTCGGTGAGGTTCTTGACGTGGTGCAGGCTCGCGCCGGCGAGGTTGGCATTGGTGAGATCGGCGCCATCGAAATCGGCGTGATCGAGCCGAACCTTGCTCAAATTCGCCCCGCTCAGATTGGCACCAGACAGGCGGGCATGGACGAGATCGCTGCCGGAAAGATCGGCGGCCTCGAGGTCCGCCCCGGAAAAATTCACGAAGCGAAGGCTCGCGCGGGAAAGATGGGCGCCTGACAGGTGGGCCGCAGTGAGATCGGCATGATCGAGCAGGACTTGGCCGGCATTGACGCCGGTAAGGTCGGCGCCGTCGAGGTGGCTATGGGCGAGGTCGCCGCCCAACAGATTGGCACCTTCGAGATTTGCCCCCGAGAGAATGGCAAAGCGAAACACCGCGCGCTCGAGCGAGGCCGCGTGGAGATCGATCGGTCCGCCGTCGGCGCGCCCCAGCTGACGTTCGTCCAACTCCAGAACGACGCCGGTTAAATCAGGGATGATGTTGGGATTTCTTTTGCGCCATGCGTTCCAAGCCGCAGGACCACGCCGCAAGATGTCGGCATGATGAGTTCGAGACGCGACGCCACGCACCATCGTTACGGACACATCGCTTCGCCCCGCTACGCGGCGACGCTTCGTTTGACTGGACATTCCCTCCTGGCCTCAACGCCGCCGAAGCTCGGCCGGTTCCGCATCGCAACGCACTTCATCATCACTGTAGCGTGCGAACACGGAGATCTGATGACTGCGATCAGATTTAGCGGCAGTGTTGTTCCGATGCATCGCATCGGCGCACACTTGAGCCGTTGACATCGCCGAGCGCGACAGTAAACCCAAAGTCGGAGCATGAAGCGCTAGGGGGGCGCGCTTCATGATGCATTCGCATCCAGCGCCCAGCCCCCGAGGGCACGAGTCATGATGACCCTGACCTACGCGCTACTTGCGGTAGCCGCGTTCTTCCTGTGGTGGCGTAAGGCCGAGTGGGGATGGATCGCGGTGTTGGTCGCGCTCGGCCTTGGCATCGTCATCTTCGTCGGCGACGTCGACTTCTCGCAGAACCTGGGGATCAGGCTATGAAGGAGCCGATCCTCACGCCCGAAGCGGCACGCGTCCTCAATTTCGTCGGCCTGCTCTGCCTGATCGGCGTCCTCGTCGGCGCCTATATCTATCAGTTCTCTTACCGCGAGCTGCCCTGCACACTGTGCCTGCTTCAGCGTCTCGCCATGCTCGGCGTCGCCTTCGGTGCCGCCCTCAACCTCACGTTCGGGCCGCAGCCGAGATATTACGGGCTCTGTCTCGTCTCCGCCGTGTTCGGCATCGGCGTCGCCGTTCGCCAGACGCTCCTCCATATCAACCCCTATTTCGACACGGACATCGGGCAGCCGACCCTGGAGGTAACGACGAACCCGCCCTTCGGCTCTCCTGTCTTCGGGCTCGATCTCTATGTCTGGGGCGTGGTCGTGTTCGCCGTGGCGATTCTCGCCATCGGCGTTGCCTTGATGTTCCGCGGCCAGTTCGAGCCGGTGGAGGAGGAGCCGGAGTGGTTCGAGCGTCTCGCCGCGATTGCCGCCATCCTGCTGTTCGCCA
>CAZCLY010000043.1:0-2553 GCA_964499635.1 uncultured Gemmatimonadota bacterium
TGCTCTGGGCCCTCCGCGACGCCCTGGGCCTGACCGGAACCAAGTTCGGCTGCGGCATCGCGCAGTGCGGGGCCTGCACCGTCCATGTCGACGGCCAGGCGCGCCGCTCCTGCGTCACGCCGATCTCGGCCGCCGAGGGGAAGTCGGTCACCACGATCGAGGGGCTGGCCGACGGCGAGACGCTCCACCGGGTCCAGCAGGCGTGGCTCGAGGAGGACGTCGTCCAGTGCGGCTACTGCCAGAGCGGGCAGATCATGTCGGCCGCGGCGCTCCTCGCGGCGAACCCGCGGCCGAGCGACCGGGAGATCGACACGGCCATGGCCGGCAACATCTGCCGGTGCGGGACCTACGACCGGGTGAAGAAGGCGATTCGCCGCGCGGCGAGCGGGGAGGTGGCCCGATGACCACGTCACGACGCCGTTTCCTCGAGATCTCCGCGCTGGCCGGCGGCGGGTTCGCGATCGGGATCGCGCTCCCACGGAACGCGAAAGCGGGCCGGTTCGGCAGCTTCCTCGCGACCCAGCAGGACGACGGGGCCGAGCTCACCGCGTTCCTCCGCATCCACCCGGACGGGCGCGCGGTCTTCGTCTCGCCGAACCTCGAGATGGGCCAGGGCGTGTTCACCTCGCACGCGATGCTCGTCGCCGAGGAGCTCGACGCGGACATGGACCGCTTCGAGTCGACGCACGCGCCGGTCGACCCGGCCTACAACAACCCCGGGTTCGGGATGATCGGGACGGGCGGCTCGACCTCGACCGCGGCGTTCTTCATGCCGCTCCGCCAGGTGGGCGCCACGGCGCGCGCGATGCTGCTGGCCGCCGCGGCCGAGCGCTGGGAGGTGCCGGTCTCGCGGCTCCGCACCGAGCGGGGCCGGGTGATCGGGCCGAACGGGCAGTCGGCCGACTACGGCGACCTCGCCGAGGACGCCGCCCGCCAGACGCCGCCCGAGAACGTGCCGCTCAAGGATCCCTCCCGGTTCCGGATCATCGGGACGTCGGTGAAGCGGGTCGAGGGGGCGGAGAAGGTCACGGGCCGCGCGACGTTCGGGATGGACGTCCAGCTGCCGGGGATGCTCACCGCGGTCGTGGCCCGTCCGCCGACGATCGGCGGGTCGAGCCGCGGCGTCCGGAACGAGGCCGAGATCCTCGCCATGCCGGGGGTCCGGAAGATCAAGCCGATCCCGACGGGCATCGCGGTCCTCGCCGACTCGTACTGGGCGGCGAAGCAGGCGCGCGACCGGCTCGACGTCGACTGGGATGCGGGTTCGAACGCGAACTTCTCGACCGAGGCGCTCTACCGGCGCTACCAGGAGCTGGCCGAGACGCCGGGCGCGGTCGCCGAGGACCACGGCGACGCCGAGACGGTGCTCGCCTCGCAGTCGGAATCGATGATCCAGGGCGTCTTCCTCGTGCCGTTCCTCGCGCACGCGCCCATGGAGCCGCTGAACGCGACGGCCCACGTCCGCGACGGCGAGGCCGAGCTCTGGATGGGCACCCAGTTCGCGACGGTCGACACGGGGAACATCGCGGCCCGGCTGGGCATCGGGCCCGAGAACGTGACGATCCACACGCTGCTCGCGGGCGGCGGCTTCGGACGCCGCGCCACGCCCGACTCCGACATCCCGATGGAGGCGGTCGAGGCGGCGATCGGCGAGGACGTCCCGGTCAAGCTCGTCCTCAGCCGCGAGGACGACATGCACGCCGGGAAGTACCGGCCGCTCACCGTCCACCGGATCGAGGCGACGCTCGGCCAGGACGGGCTCCCGAGCGCGTGGCGGCAGCGCGTCGTCACGCAGTCGATCACGACCGGCACGCCGCTCGAGGCGTTCGTCGTCGTGAACGGGATCGACACGACCTCGGTCGAGGGCGCGGCCGAGATGCCGTACGCGGTCCCGAACCGGAAGGTCGAGCTCCACTCGCCCGAGGCCACCGCGTCGGGGCTCTGGTGGCGCTCGGTCGGCCACACGCACACGGCGTTCGCGGGCGAGCACTTCCTCGACATCCTCGCGCGCGAGGCGGGACAGGACCCGCTCGAGTACCGGCGGCGTCTGCTGCGCGGGGCCGACCCGCGGCTGGCGGCCGTCCTCGAACGGGCCGCGACCGAGGCGGGCTGGGGCCGGACCATGCCCGAGGGCCGCGCGCTCGGCGTCGCCCTCCGGAAGTCGTTCGAGAGCTACGTCTGCGAGATCTTCGAGTGCTCGGTCGCGTCCGACGGCGTCCCGGTCGTCCACCGGGTCACGGCGGCGGTCGACGTGGGGATCGCGGTGAACCCGTGGAACGTCGAGCACCAGGTGAAGGGCGCGATCGCGTTCGGCATGACGGCGGCGCTCTACGGCGCGATCGACATCGAGAACGGGCAGGTCGTCCAGTCGAACTTCCACGACTACCGGATGCTCCGGATGCACGAGATGCCGGAGATCGACGTCCACATCATCCGGAGCCGCGAGGCCCCGACCGGGATCGGCGAGCCGGGCGTGCCCCCCGCGGCCCCGGCCATGGCGAACGCGAAGCTGGCGCTGACGGGCGAGCCGACGTTCCGCCTGCCGTTCACGCA
>CAZCLY010000043.1:2653-3867 GCA_964499635.1 uncultured Gemmatimonadota bacterium
ATCTCGACGCGCTCCACGAGCACATGGCGAACGACCCGCTCGTCGGCTGGGGGTGGAACCCGGGCGAGGGCCGCGACCCGGCCCCGGGCACGCAGGCGTCGTTCGGCCGGTTGATCGAGGCCTGGATCGACACGGGCGCCTACTGCCCGGACGGCGACGCGGGCGCGCGGATGGTCCAGGCGTCGGCCGCGAGCTCGGACTGCGCGGGGTGTCACGAGGACGCGAGCGTCACGGACTGACCGGTGGGCAGGAGCGATCCGATGGACCCCGGCCCGAGGCTCTACGCACGAGTCGCGATCGTTGCGTCGGCGTTCTTCGTGCTCGTCATGTACGTCGCGTTTCTCTTCATCCAGCCCGAGCTGAATCCGCTCTACCGGTACGGCAGCGAGTACGCCGTCGGGCGGATGGGGTGGCTCATGAAGGCGGCGTTCTTCGTGTGGGGCACGGGTCTCCTGGCTTTCGCGCTCGCGCAGGCGACGGGCCTCGACCCGGAAGCCCGCTCGCCCATCGGGATCGCCCTCTTCGCGATCGCGGCCGTCGGCGTGTTCGTCGCGGGCACCTTCGACAGCGACCTCCAGGTGCTGAACCCGTCGCCGCCGCCCCTGTGGATCGAGCCGCCGGCCTCCGATGAGCAGCAGCTGCACGCGCTCGCGGGGCTGGTCGCCTTCTTCGCCATCATGCCGGGCGCCGGGCTCGTCTCGCGCCGCCTGCGGCTCGCCGGCCGCCTGCGGGGCCCCTACCGCTGGCTGCGGGCGCTCTCATGGCTGATCACGGTCAGTTTCTTCGTGTTCGCGTTCGGGTTCGCCTCGATCGGGCTCTCGGGCCTCGGCCAGCGTCTGTTCCTCGGCGTGCTCTTCGCCTGGCTGTTCATGGCGGCGTGGGGGTTGGGGAAGGGGGTGTTCGCCCCCGGTCCCGGGGACCCCGGGCGTTGACGACTGCTTGAAGCCAGGCGGTAGATTGTCGACATGACCACGCGATCAGCTGGCGGGTCGACCGCGCGGACGCCGTCCCCATCCGGAGTGGGGGCGGCGTCGCCGCGCGATTCACGTGAATCGCGCGCGCCCGGGTTGAGAGCGAGTTGAATTTCGGGAGACGATTCACGTGAATTCCCACCGGGCTCGCCCGCTCTTTGAGGACTGGTTGACGAGACGTCTCCACGGAGACGTCGGACGCGGCGGTTTCTTGACGACGAGTTGAAGAGACGATTCAGCTGA
>CAZCLY010000044.1:0-3501 GCA_964499635.1 uncultured Gemmatimonadota bacterium
TGGGACATGACCCGCGAGGTCGTGAAGGCGATCCGGCCCGCCGCGACCGACCACTAGCGCGGCTCGTCTCACGGCTCCGGCGGTGTGCGCAGCCGCTCGACGGCCGTCCGGAAGAACTCGTTGTCCGGATCGAGCGCCAACGCGCGCTCCATGGCCGTCAGCGCTCCCTCGCGGTCCCCGGAAGCCCCGAGCACCCGCGACTCGAGAAAGTGGGGATAGGGCTCGTCGGGATGGTACTCGAGGTCGAGCCGGATCACGGCGAGCGCCGCCTCGAGTGCTCCCTCGTTGGCGAGCGTCTCGGTGAGCTCGTTCAGGGGGCCCGACCCGAAGTCGTACGCGGCACTCCCGAAGTATTGCTCTCGAAGCTCGCGATACTCGGCGATCGCGGCGTCGATGCCCTCGGCGTCGAGCACTTCACGGACCTCGCGCTCCAGCGTCCGGGGACGCGCGAGCCCGTGGTGGCAGGTGACGCACTCCACCTCGAAGGGCGACTCCCGGCCGATGGACGCGAGCCATTCGCCGTTGATCTCGTTCCGCATGCGGATCATCCTGCGCGCGATCCGTTTCGTCTCCTTGTCGTCGGATGCGAAGTCGTAGCCCTCGAAGTCGTCGGGGTTCTCCCCCACGTGACAGTGGTTGCAGCGCACGTCGAGCGCCCCGGCGAAGCCACGCATGATCCCGAGGAGGTCTCTCCGGGCGATGTCGGCGGGGAGCACCTTGAGGTTCGTGAACGTGTCGGGGATCTGGGCGGTGCCCGTGCCGGGGATCGCGACGAGGGCGAGCACGGTCAGGGTCAGAAGGGTGTCGAGGCGCGCTGGCATGGTCGACCGACTCCTTTTCCATGCACGAACGGAGATGGCGGCCACTCGGGCAATGCCGCGGCGCAAGGATTCGGCGTGGGGAATGTCAGGAAACGGCAAGGTCCGACGCCGGGGTTTGCCGGCGCGGGGCTCGCCGGCTCGATTCCGTGATCCATGGACCTACGAGGAAGCGCCAGACGCGCCCGCGCGTGGCTCGCGATCCTGGTCCCGCTGGCGCTCGGTCTCGTCTTCTCGTCGGGGCTCGCATACCAGACGTGGGACGCGAGCCGGGAGCACCGGCGGACGGCCGAAGCGACAGTGCGCGACCATGCCGCCTTCGCCGCCCACCTGGTGGCGTCGCGCATCGCCGGACGCGTGCAGCAGTCGATGCTGTACGCCTTCTACGGAGTCGACCTCGCGATCCGGGCCGGCGCCGAGCGCTGGCCGGAGGTCGACGCGCTCAGGACCGACCAGGAGATCGGGCGCTGCGACGCGGTCCGCCCCGGATCCGAGCGCGTGTTCTTTCGATGGGTCGAGGGCGGCGCACTCGACATCCTGGGGCCCGCCAATGACGGCCTGCGAGGTTGGCTGGATAGCTGGATACCCGAGGCCGCACGCCGCCGCGGCGCGGAGCGGCCGTACGGTCTGCGCTTCGGGGCGCCCGGGATCGGACCCGAGGGAGTCGCATTCCGCGTCTTCCGTACACCGGCGCAGGCGGTCGTGTACGGCCTCGACAACTGCTTTCGGGATCTGGAGGTCGACCTGATCTCGGAGGTCCTCGCGGAACCCGCTGTCCTGCCCCCCACGCTGGTCGGAGACACACCCAACGATTCTCTCTTCCGAGTCATCGTGACGAACGGGGCGGGCCAGACGGTGCGCGGCGATCCCGTCGGGGGCCGCGATGAGTATGTGGGGCGAGCCGACCTCGAGCCGGTGGAGGTGTACGGCGGTCTGTCGGTCGAGCTGCGGCTGGCGGACGCCACCGCGCGGCGACTGGTGATCGGCGGGATGCCTCGGTCTCGGCTCCCCGAGGCCCTCACGCTGGTGGCGCTGACCGCGCTCCTCCTGGGTGTCGCGGCGCTCCAGCTGCGGCGGGGTCAGGAGCTCGTGCGGCTCCGGGAGCGCTTTGTCGCCAACGTGTCCCACGAGCTCCGTACCCCGCTCCAGCAGATCCTCCTGTTCTCCGATCTGCTGCGTCTCGGCCGGGTGGCCGATGAGGCCGAGAGGGCCGGGGCACTGGCGGTGATCCACCGCGAGACGGGTCGCCTGATCGGGCTGGTGGAGAACGTCCTGGCCTTCTCGCGACTCGACCGCGACGGGGCGACGCCCCCGCTCCATGTCCGCGACACCGCACTGCTCGAGCTCACGCGCGACGTTGTCGAGTCCTTTCGCCCCATGGCGGAGGAACGTGGAGCGCGGTTGGAGGTGGGCGGCGAGGAGGTGGTGGTGGAAGGGGACCCCGGTGCCCTGCGGCGCGTCCTGATCAACCTGCTCGACAACGCGGTGAAGTACGGCCCGGACGGACAGACGATCCGAATCGTCGTGGGACGGAGTGGCGGCGCTGGTCGCGTCTCGGTGGAGGACGAGGGGCCTGGCATCCCGGACGACGCTCGCCAGCGGATCTGGGAACCGCACGTGAGGCTGGAACGCGATGAGGAGCGCGGTCGGTCCGGACACGGGGTGGGGCTGGCGATCGTCCGGGACCTCGTCGAGCGGATGAGGGGTCGGGTGTCGATCGACGACACACGGGACGGTGGGGCGAGCTTCTCGATCGTGCTTCCCCCGCGCGCCCCGTGAAGCGTGCGCCGCCGCCTCGAGTCCTCATCATCGAGGACAACGTCAGCCTCGCAGGGGGCATCCGCCGCGCGCTGGAGACCGAGGGCTACCGGGTCGCGCACATCCCCCGCGGAGACGAGGCGCTGGAGCGCATCATGCGAAGCAGCTTCGACCTCATCCTGCTCGATCTCATGCTGCCGGGCGCGAGCGGCTTCGACGTGCTGCGACGACTCAGGGAACGGGGGGACGACACACCCGTGTTGATCCTGTCGGCCCGCGGCGAGGAGGTCGACAGGATCCAGGGCTTCCGGCTGGGCGCCGACGATTACGTAGTCAAGCCCGTGGGCGTTCTCGAGCTGCTCTTCCGGACCGAGGCGATCCTCCGTCGCACGGGACCGCGAGCCCCCGAGGATCCGGTTCCCCGGCGATACGGCTTCGGCGATGTCGAGGTCGACGAAGGGACGCGCGTCGTGACGCGAGCGGGCGCCCGCGTCACGCTCTCCCGGCTCGAGTTCGATCTCCTCGTCGTGCTGCTGCGCGCCGACGGCAACGCGGTCGGTCGGAAACGGCTGCTACGCGACGTGTGGGGAATCGACCGGCCCGAACGTGTCCGGACCCGGACGATCGACACGCACATCGCAGCGCTCCGGAGCAAGCTGGAGGCGGAGCCGGGACGGCCACGGCACATCCTCACGGTCCGCAAGGTCGGCTATCGGCTCGACACGGACCCGGACGGGGGCGTGTAGCGGGCCTGGCGGGTCGGGATCCGCCGCGTGGCCAGGCCTCGCCGGATCCTCGCGTTGATACTTCACGTACCACAAGATCCGCACCGGAGCCCTGGCCGTGAGAGGTCAGCCGCTCAACCCGACGCGGGGCAGGAGCCAGTCGAAGACCGCCTCCAACACGCCGGTCCGCGGTCCGTCGC
>CAZCLY010000045.1:0-3501 GCA_964499635.1 uncultured Gemmatimonadota bacterium
GCGACGGACCGCGGACCGGCGTGTTGGAGGCGGTCTTCGACTGGCTCCTGCCCCGAGAGGCCCGCTAGGCACCGCCCCGCGGGCCCGGGTCGAGCCGATAGCCGACCTTGCGGACCGTGAGGATGTGCCGTGGCCGTCCCGGCTCGACCTCCAGCTTGCTCCGCAGCGCCGCGATGTGCGTGTCGATCGTTCGTGTGCGCACCCGGTCGGGCCGCGAGATCCCCCACACATCGCGCAACAGGCGGTTCCGGCTGACGGCGTTCCCCCCTGCGCGCAGCAGCACCGCGAGCAGGTCGAACTCGAGACGCGTAAGGGAGACGGCGGTGTTCCCGCGGGTCACCGTCCGCGCCCCTTCATCGAGTTCGACATCGCCGAAGCGGTACGTGCGCGGAGCGGGCCCGCGCGGACCGGGCGGGCCCGCCCGCCGGAGGATGGCGCCGGCCCGGAACAGGAGCTCCAGCACGCCGACGGGCTTCACCACGTAGTCGTCGGCGCCCAGCCGGAACCCCTGGATCTTGTCGACCTCCTCGCCCCGGGCGGACAGGATCAGAACGGGGGTGTCATCGCCCCGCTCCCTCAGATGCCGCAGCACCTCGAAGCCGCTGGCACCCGGCAGCATCAGGTCGAGGAGGATGAGGTCGAAGCGCTCGCGGGCGAGGCGCGCGTGAGCTTCGTCCCCGTGCACCACGTGCTCCACGCGGTATCCCTCGGTCTCGAGCGTGCAGCGGACGCCCTCTGCGAGGCTGACGTTGTCCTCGATGATGAGGATTCGTGCCGGGGGGTGCCGGTTCACGATTCGCGCACGGGAAGTCGGATCGAGAAGCGCGCCCCGGCTCCGTCCGTCGCATCGATCGACACCTGGCCCCCCATACGCTCGATCAGATCTCGAACGATCCCCAGCCCAACGCCGTGCCCGGACCGTCCCCGGTTCTCGTCCCGCTCGAGCCGGACGTGCGGCAGCCAGACCCGATCGCGCTCCGCATCGGGGATGCCGGGACCCTCGTCCTGCACCGAGACCGTCCCCTCCCCATCCGATCTCCTTACCCGGATGCACACCGTCTGCCCGTCGGGGCCGTACTTCACCGCGTTGTCGAGCAGATTGATCAATGCACGCCGCAGGGCGCCGGGATCGGCCTTGACGACGACCTCGTCACCGCCGATGTCGAGCGTGACGTCCCGTTCCTCCGCGATGAGCCGAAACGACACCGCCACCTCGCCGACGAGCTCCAGAAGCGCCGTCTCGCGGACGTGGAGGGCGGCGGGCGCGCCACCGCGCGACAGGCGCGAGAAGGCCAGCACGTTCTCGACGGTCTCCATCAACCGCCGTGTCTCGCGGTGGATGACGGCCAGCGCCCGGGCCTTCTCGGTCTCCTCCGCGAGGCGGCCCAGCCGCAGGAGGTCCGAGAACAGGAGGATCTGCTGGAGCGGCGTACGCAGCTCGTGCGAGACGTTGGCGACGAACCGCTCCCGAAGCCGTACGAGCTGCTGACCCCGGTGCAGCTGGAGCGCCGCCGCTGCCAGGAGAACGGCCGTCATCGCCACGAGGGCGAGCGCCCCGGGAAGACGCGAGCGGGGGAGCCCCCCGACCAGGAGCCGCCTGGCCGTGTCGTCGCCCAGCCGGATCTCGAGCGACAGGCCGTCGTACACCGCCGCGGGCTCGAGCGCGGCGCCCCCGATGTATCCCGTCGGGTCGGGCGCCCGAGCGCCACGCAACGTCTCGCCCGCCCCGTTCACCAGGGTGAGACGAAACAACGAGTCGTTCGGCGTCTGGCCGACCAGTGACGGAGGCAGCACCTCGGACTCGGCCAGCGCGGTCGAGATCACGTCGTGCTCCAGGTCCCGGAAGCAGTTGTCCAGCCCGTACACGGCCGTCCCCTCGGGCGCCCGATACACTCGGAAGGCCAGCCCGTCGGGTCCGATCCCGGGAGCGCCGAACCACAGCCCGTACGGTCGCCCCTCGGGACGAGTGCGCGCCGCCCGGGGCACTCGGGCATCCAGCCACGCCCGTAGTTCGGCGTCGGCCGCGCCGAGGATCTCGAGCTCCTTGCCCTCGACCCACCTGAAGAAGACACGGGCGCCCTCGGGGCGAACGCTCGCGCAGCGCCCGATCTCCTGCGGGGTCCGGAGCGCCTCCACGCCCGGCCAGCGCACTCCATCGGCACGGATGGCGAGGTCGACTCGATAGAACGCGTACAGCATGACCTGCCGCATGCGGCCGTCGATGTCCGACGCGAGGAGGTGCGCGGCGAACGCCGCGTGGTCGCGGACGGTCGCCTCCGCGGTCGCTCGCTGCTCGCGGCTCGCGTCCCAGGACTGGTAGGCGAGACCCAGCGAGAACAGGAAACCGAGCGCCAGCGGCAGGAGGATCGCGAGCCAGGACAGCCCGCGCGGCCGTCCACTTCCCCTGAGGTCCATGAGTCACAGAATCGAGCCGCCCCACCCCGCGACGGCAAACGCGCCCTCCGGAGTTTGCGGGTTCCTGACATTCCTCCCGCAGGATCCTCGCACCGCGGCATTGCCCCCGCCTCGCGGATTCCCGTTCGTGAACGGTAGACAGGAGGAACAACCGATGCCCATGCGCGATCACGTGCTTCCGGCCCTGACGATCATCGCCGCCGCCTGCATCCCCGGCGGCGCCGCGGCCCAGATCCCCGACACGTTCACCAACCTCCGGGTGCTTCCCGACAACATCGCCCGCGGGGATCTCGTCGCGCTCATGCGCAGCTTCGCGTTCGGACTCGGCGTGCACTGCAACCACTGCCACGTCGGAGAGAACCCGAACGACCTCACGGGCTACGACTTCGCGTCGGACGACAAGGAGACGAAGCGGGTCGCGCGCACCATGCTGCGCATGCGGGCCGAGATCAACGACGTATGGCTCCCCTCGACGGGGCGCGCGGGCCTGCTCCGGGTGGAGTGCGTCACCTGCCACCACGGGCTCGCGCGTCCACGGACCCTCGAGAGCGAGCTCCGGGAGGTGCTCGATACCGACGGCATCGACGCCGCCATCGAACGTTACCGCGAGCTCCGGGAGCGATACTACGGCAATGCGGCGTACGATTTCGGCCCGGGATCCCTGAACGACCTCACGGAGACGCTGACGGGCGAGGGTGTCCTGGATGCGGCGCTGGCCATCATCCGCCTCAACCTGGAGTACTATCCAGACGAGCCCTACCCCCACTTCCTCGAGGCTCGGGTGCTCTCGGCCTCGGGGGATCCGGAGGGAGCGCTGGCGGCGATGGAGCGGGCGGCGGCGCTGGCTCCGGACAGCGAGTTCTACCGGATCCAGCTGGAGCGCATGCGCAGCCCGTCTCGATGAAGGGTCACGGTCAGCGCCGGAGCCACGCCGGGCAGGGGGCGCCCCGCAGCCACGCCGGGCGTCGGCGCGGCCGATCCCCCGCCGGGCAGGAGCTGCCGCGGCACCGCCGGCCGCGGCCCATCGGCTCAGTGGTCGGTCGCGGCGGGCCGGATCGCCTTCACGACCTCGCGGGTCATGTCCCA
>CAZCLY010000046.1:0-3427 GCA_964499635.1 uncultured Gemmatimonadota bacterium
CCGTATTATGTTGAGTCCGAGATTATGTGTAGTAATTGACCCACCTTGTTCGTTATCTCCTTCCATAGCAATCTATTAGTATTCGTCACAAGGGGATGAAACTCCACATAACTGTGGGGGGCATTCCGACCACCTTGTCTGGAGGGAGGATCCCATGTTGGAGGATTTCTTTCAGTGCCCTGCCGTGTTGCCCGGCTTGCATGACAGTGTTTACTGGGAATCGCTCGAGAAGTTGACGAGCTATTTGCTGGACCGGGGTCATACCGGTCGGATGATGAGGGAGTATCTTCGGGTGGCAGTCCACTTTGTCTACTGGGTGGAAGCCGAGGGGATACTTCGACCGATGGACGGAGAGGATACCGCTCGGTGGTTCAGAATGGATCATCTTGCCTCATGCCGTTGTCCGGTCTCCTCGGCTGATCGAGTCAGAGTGCGTGCAGGTTTGAGGCATCTGATGCAGGTATTTCGTGGAGATGGGCACGTAATCTCAAGGGCGAAGTCGCAAGGGCCGGTGGATACTGCCATTGAGCAGTTCGAAGGCCATCTTCGGGCTGTATGCGGAGCGTCATTTTCAACATGTCGGCAGTACACCAGGTTCGCTCGACAATTTCTGGAAGCAACATACGGTGACGGCCCTATTGACCTGGCACAAGCTACCGTGAAGGATGTGCAGGGATTCATCACACAGAAGGCCGAGAATGGCGCTCCGGAGACGACTAAAGCGATCGCCACTTCGGTCAGAAGCTTTCTGCGGTACATGGCGTTTCGGGGGCATTGCGATGATCGCCTTGCGCAAGCCGTTCCCACGATCCCACACTGGCGCCTGACCAGTCTGCCCAAGACCCTCGATCAGAGACAAGTGAGCCGTCTTCTGGGAGCCTTCGACCTGACCACGAATATTGGGCGCAGGGACCATGCGATTGTACTATGCCTCGTACGGTTGGGTCTTCGATCCAATGAAATCGCGCGAGTATCTCTGGATGAAATCGACTGGCGCAAAGGTCTGCTGCGTATTCATCATGGCAAGGGACAGCGGGGCAATGTCCTGCCGCTTCGCGCGGATATCGGCCGGGAAATTGCACACTACATTCGCGATGATCGGCCGCCGACGCACTGGCGCAATGTTTTCGTTCAACACAGGCCTCCCATCGGCGAACCGCTGAAGAGTTGTACCGTCCAAGCCGTGGTACGAAGAGCCTTCAAGCGCTCCGGCATAGACACCACCTCCCAGGGCAGCCATGTGCTGCGGCATACTGCTGCGAGTCGAATGATCCAGGCAGGTGCGACTATCAAAGAGGTGGCCGATATTCTGGGACATCGATGCATAAGCACGACCGGCATCTATACCAAGGTTGACTTCCCGGCACTTTATGCGGTCGCAATGCCATGGCCGGAGGTGCAATAATGTCAAACACCATGGCTGATCTTGCGAAGCAGTATCTGGACTCGCGGCGGAAAATGGGTTTCGCCCTGAGTGTACAAGGCAAGGAATTGCTTCTGTTTGCGCGGTATTGCGATGAGACGGGTCATCAAGGCGCAATAACCACAGATATTGCGGTACGGTGGGCAAGACTGCCCCGGAAAGCCGATCCGCACTACTGGGCCAACCGCCTTGACATAGTGCGGCGATTCGCTCGGCACCGGGCGCTTGTTGATCCTACAACGGAGATTCCGCCCAGAGGGATACTTGGACCGACAAAACACCGTCCGACTCCTCACATCTATTCTGCCGAAGAAATCGGCAATTTGCTCTCCGCCGCGACACAACTTGGCCCGATTGGTGGACTGAGGCCACATACCTATGCGACGCTTTTCGGACTTCTGGCCTGCACCGGTATGAGAGTCTCCGAAGCGCTGAGGCTTACACGTGAGAATATCGATCTGGACAATGCGATGATAACCATAGAACGTACGAAATTTCATAAGTCGCGCATGATCCCAATTCATGCATCTACGGTGCAGGCGCTGGAAGGGTATCGGAAAAAACGGCTGAGGCTCTGTCCCACCACCCAGAATGGGACGTTTTTCATCAATGATCGATCCCAGGCGATCAACTACGGTATGGTGCTCCACGCATTCACCAGAATCCGCCAGCAGCTTGGCTGGAGAAGAAACGCAGACGGTCGTTTTCCAACTATACACTGTCTTCGTCACACGTTTGCCGTCAGACACCTTCTACGATGGTATGAGCAAGGCGCTGATGTCAACCGACACATCGTTTCCCTGTCAACCTATCTTGGCCACGTGGAAGTTACTGATACCTATTGGTATCTCACCGCTGTACCAGAACTCCTGTCCCTGTGCTCGACTCGTTTCGAGAACTTCGCCAATCAGCAAGGAGACGATTTATGAATATCACATTCGCACAATGCTTGCAGGACTTCTTCTGTCAACGTCTCATGACGCAACGAAACGCAAGTGCTCAGACCATCTCCAGTTACCGTGACACGTTCCGGTTGTTCCTGGGCTATGCGCATACCCGAATGGGAAAGCCGGTCTCCGAGCTCTCCATTGACGACTTGAACGCCGAGTTAGTCCTGGATTTCCTTGACAGTACTGAGGCTGAACGGCACAATCGCGTGCGCACCCGCAATGCTCGTCTGGCGGCCATACGCTCTTTCATGCATTATGCGGCGCTATGTATGCCCGCGTCCATGAACACCATCCATCGCGTCCTGGCTATCCCCACCAAGCGCTTTGAGATGCCACTGGTCGATTTTCTATCCAGAGAAGAAATACAGGCCATCATTGCCACCTGCCGCACCGCCACGTGGAGTGGAAAGCGCGACCATGTCATGATTACGACGCTCTACAATACCGGGGCACGCGTTTCTGAAATAACTGCGCTCAAAGCACGTGACATTACACTGGGGCAGACTGCGTATGTCCTGATCCACGGCAAGGGGAGAAAGCTGCGATCGGTACCGCTATGGAAAAGCACCGCGGAAGCTATCAAGCATTGGTTATCTGATAGTCGGCTCAATGATGACTCGCCAGTGTTCCCAAACCGGCATGGTCAGCACCTCTCTCGGTTCGGTGTGCTCCACCGCCTGCAGGTAGCAGTACACAGCGCAGCAGCGTCCTGTCCTCCTTTGAACAAACGGCGCATAACGCCGCATACCATACGCCATACAACTGCCATGCATCTGCTTCAATCCGGGGTAGACATTACCGTTATAGCACTGTGGCTTGGGCACGAAAGCCCGGTAACGACACACAAGTACGTCGAGGCTGATCTGAGCATGAAGCAGGCAGCCCTTGACAAGGTACCGGAAGTGCGCGGCCAAAATGTACGCTACAAGCCCAAGGACTCGCTCGTTGAGTTTCTTGAGAACCTCTGATCTATTATGTGTAGCAAACTCGACCCCGGCTTCAGTGAAAGGAGATGTTCTACTACACATAATCTCGGACTCAACATAATACGGCT
>CAZCLY010000047.1:0-3219 GCA_964499635.1 uncultured Gemmatimonadota bacterium
AATGTGTGTTTCCCGCACTCAGATATAGTTTATGTCTTTTCAGATTGGACGCCTGATATTCCGTAGGGTATTGACAATAATATAGATCGACGTCTGGCTGAAGCCCTTATTCTATCTATCACCTGGAAGGGCAGGACGTGTCAACTGACAACCGCAAAAGGACGCGGCGAAAAAGGGTCAACCTCGCCCCGTTCATTAAAGGCTGTATTGCCACCCAGAAGACGTTTGGCCTGTCGGGCCGCTCGCTCAAGGAACTGAGCATTCACCTGGAGAGCCTGCGCCAGTTCTGCAAAAATACGAGACTTTGCCGCATCGAGCAGCTTACCCCGCAGCTTTTTCGTGCGTTTCTTGACCTGCACGCCCCTCGGGGCAAGACCCACCTCAAGCTGGTCGTGTGGACCCTGCGCACCTTTGGCTCCTACCTTGCCCTCATGCAGTATCTGCCCGACAGCCCGGCGCGGGAACTGTCCCATCCGGTGCTGCGGCGCCGCCAGAAGCTGCCCCGTTTTCTGCGGCCCCGGGAGCTGGCCGCGCTGCTGGACCGGGCGGTGCAGCACCATGACCTTCGCGAAGCCGCCGTGATCATGATCCTGTGCAGCGCCGGACTGCGCCCCCGCGAAGTAACGCTGCTGCGGGCCCGACATGTCAATCCGTTGCGCAAGGTGCTCGCCGTCACGGTCAAGGGCGGCTGGCTCAGGATTCTTCCCATAGCAAATGTGCTGGCCGAAGCACTTCAGGAGTACGTGCAGGAGTACGGCCTGACCGGCGACTGCGCCCTGTTTTCCAATGAGTGGGGCCGGCCCATCGACGTACGCTGGATAGAACGCCTGGTGCGACGCGTTGCACGCGGGGCAGGCATTCGCAGGACAGTGACTCCCTGCATGCTGCGCCATACCTTCGCAACCTACATGGCCGACCGTCACGGGAAAACCATTACCCGCGCATTTCTTGGCCACGGCGCGTCGGCGTCAACCGATGCCTACATGCACGTCGTTCCCAGTTCATACCGCACCTACATGAATATGCACCCGCACCAGACGCTGCCTCTGGAGGCCGACGATGAAGAATGAAGACGCTGTTGGAAGATTCCTCGACTACATACGCGACATTCGCCATCTTTCCCCCGGCACCGTCAAGCTCTACGGTTACGCATGCAGGCACTGGGTCGAGTTCGCCCGGCGCCAGGGCGTAAGGGACCTGTTCTGGGCCAACGCCGCGCTCTTCCTCGACTGGCTCGACCATCGACGGTTCGTTGACCGCCTCAATGAGCGCACCGTCGAGCGGCAGTTCAGCGCACTGCATGCATTCTACGATTACGTACGCATTTTTCACGGCTTAGTCAGTCCAATTCTGCAACTGCCCGCCTTTTCCACTGAGCCTGCAAAGGAAAAGGACTTTCTCAGCGCCAAAGAAGTGCGAAGAATGCTGCGAACATGCCGCGGACGCGATCCGGTTTCCCGGCGAAACCACCTCATTATCGCCATGCTGTGGTGCACCGGGCTGAGAAGCCGCGAGCTGTGTTGCCTGAACTGGGGCGACATCGATCTGTCCAACGGCATTATGCTGGTGCGCAAAGGCAAGGGGAACAAACAACGGCAGTTCTTCCTCTGCCACCGGTTGCATGCCGAGATGCAGCGTTTGCGCCGCGGCATGTTGGGAGGCGAACGCTCGCCGCTGTTCTGCTCGATGTGCCGCAACGTAAAACGCGGCGCGCACGACGGCAGGCTCTCGCGGTCCGCACTTATCGAAGTCGTACGTGACGCCGCCAGGGCCGCCCGTATCACCCGCAAAGTCAACCCGATGACCTTGCGCCACACCTTCGCCACCCACCTGTACCAGGCCGGCGTTCCCGTACGCGACATTAAAGAGATGATGGGTCACGATAATAAAAGCGAAACAGGCATCTATATCCACATCACCCTCGACTCAATGCGTGTTCTGCTCAACAAGCACGCTGCCACCCGATGGCTGAGACAAGGAGCTGTTCTGTGAACGCACCGGGTATTCTGCTCACCGACTTCGCGCGGCACATCGACGAATATCAGCGCCTGCGGCTTCGGCTCAATAACCAGCCCTCAAGCATCGCAGCCGCCGGACGCGATCTGAATTTGCTCTGCCGCTACTGCCGCGACACGCATATAACCACGCTCAACGGCGTCGCTATACTCTCGTTCATGGGGTGGCTCAGGGACGAACGGAAAAACTCCTCCGGCGCGATCAACCGCAAACGCGCCTCCCTTACAACCTACGTTCGTTACCTGCGCGCACGGCAGACGCCGGGCGCCGTCGACTTCCCCCTGGAGTTTCTCCCACGGGCCCGGCATGCATACGCAGGCCCGGTCAAAACGCTCGAACCCGACGAAGTGCAGCGCCTGCTCGAGAACATCGACCGCTCAACAGTCCTGGGATACCGCGACTTCGTACTCTACTCGCTGCAATACTGCATCGGCCTGCGCCTGGGAGAGGCGTTGAAAATCGACCGTGCCGATATCGACCTTGAAAAGAACGTCCTGCATATCCACGGCAAGGGACGCAAGGAACGGACGCTGCCCCTGGCAAAACCCGTCGCCGCCATGCTCAGGCAATGGCTCAAACACCGCCGCAGCCTTCTCAACAGCCGCGCATCAAACGCCCTCTTTCTCTCCAAGAAAGGAAACCGCCTGTCGCTGCGCACCGCCGAAGACAACTTTAAAAATATTGTCGCCAAAGCCGGCCCCTTCGATATCCCCCGCGTCGTACCCCACACACTGCGCCACAGCTTCGCAAGCCATGCGCTTGAAACCGAAAAAGACCTGGTGGTCATCAAGGCAATCCTCGGACACGCCCTGATGAGAAGCACGGAAATCTATCTGCATCCGTCAATGAGGCTCCTGCGCAAGTCCGCCGATAACCATGTCGCCGCCGAACTTATCAGCACCACCCGCGCTCAACGGAAATGGATCAGGGGTATTCAAAAACGTAAAAGCGGGTGAGACCGGGCATGTCCTGTCCGGAAATTATCCGATACACTGAATCAATCCGCGTCAACCTTTCCGCCGCGAACAGGTATTTGAAAACCTTCCCATTCTCAGTCTTTCTCCCAGCTTATTATTAGCGGAAATCAGGGAAAATGCCCCGTGGTATCAACATGTGTTGATCCAATACATGCAGAAATGTCCTGTACCTGGATACGGTGGAAGGTAAATGTACAAAAAGAGCGAAAGTAACTGCGGGGTTCGT
>CAZCLY010000048.1:0-2963 GCA_964499635.1 uncultured Gemmatimonadota bacterium
CGCTGTTTGCGGAGGTTCTGGGCGTTGCGGCGGTTGGGCTTGACGACAACTTCTTTGCGCTGGGCGGCGACAGCATTGTCTCGATCCAGTTGGTGAGCCGGGCGCGCAAGGCTGGGCTTTTGCTCACGCCGCGCGCGGTGTTCCAGCATCAGACGGTGGAGGGGCTTGCGGGTTCTGCCGGCGTTGCGGCGGCGGCGCCTGCGGTTGCGGATGTTGCGGAGGGTGAACTGCCGGCGACGCCGATCATGCGCTGGCTGCAGGAGCGCGGCGGTCCGATTGATCGCTTCCACCAGGCGCTGCTGCTGCGGGTGCCGGCGGGTCTGCGGGAGGCCGATCTGAGGGCTGCGCTGCAGGCATTGCTTGATCATCACGATGCGTTGCGTCTGCGGCTGACAGCGGCTGCGGCGAGCGGGGATTGGCGGCTTGAGGTTGCCCCGGCTGGGACGGTTGTGGCGGAGGCGTGCCTGCGGCGGATCGACGTCTGCGGCCTTGACGAAGCGGGACTTGGCGCGGGCATCGCGGCGGCGGGGCAGGCGGCGGCGGGGGGGCTTTCGCCTGCGGCCGGGGTGATGGTGCAGGGGGTGTGGTTTGACGGCGGGTTGGAGCGGAGCGGGCGTCTGCTGCTGGTGATCCATCATCTTGCGGTGGACGGGGTGTCGTGGCGGATCCTGGTTGCGGATCTTGCGGCGGCGTGGGCGGCGATTGCGGGGGGAGGGGCGGCTGCGTTGCCGCCGCGTGGGACGTCGTTCCGGCGCTGGGCGCACAGTCTTGCCTCGCATGCGCAGGATGCGCGTGTGGTGGGAGAACTTTCGTTCTGGCGTGGGATGTTGAGCAAGCCTGCGGTTTCGCTGGTTGCGGGCACGCTTGATGCTGGTCGCGACACGACCGGCACGGCGGGGCATCTGACGCTGAGGCTTCCGGCTGCGCTGACGCAGGCGTTGCTGACGCGGGTTCCGGCGCGCTTCCACGGCGGCATCAACGATGTGCTGCTGACGGGGTTGGTGCTGGCGATTTGCGACTGGCGCCGGCGGCGTGATCGGGAGGCAAACATTGGCGACGGCGCCACTGTCCAGGGCACAAGCCAAGCGGTGCTGGTTGACGTTGAGGGACACGGCCGTGAGGAGGTGTTTGCGGAGGTTGACCTGTCGCGGACGGTTGGCTGGTTCACCAGCCTTTACCCGGTGCGGCTTGATCCTGGCGTGATCGATCTGGAGGAGGCGCTGGCGGGCGGGGCTGCGCTTGGGCGGGTGCTGAAGACGGTCAAGGAACAGCTTCGGGCGCTGCCGGAGAAGGGGCTGGGCTACGGCTTGCTGCGTTATCTCAACCCGCAGACGGCGGGAGAGCTTTCGGGCTTTGCGGCGCCGCAGCTGGCCTTCAACTATCTCGGGCGCTTTGCGGCGGGGCGTGGGGACTGGACGGCGGCGGGGGAGGGGGAAGGGCTTGGCAGCGGCGACCCGGCGCTGCCGCTTTCGCACTGCGTTGAGGTCAACGCGCTCACCCTTGAGGAGGCCGACGGTGCGCGGCTGACGGCGCACTGGAGCTGGGCGCCTTCGCTTGTGACGGAGGCTGCGGTTTGCGATCTGGCGCAGAGCTGGTTCCGGGCGTTGGAGGCTGTGGTTCGCCATGCCGCACAAGCTGGCGCGGGGGGTCGCAGCCCGAGCGATCTGCCGCTTGTTGAGCTTTCGCAGGAGGAGATCGAGCGGCTGGAAAGCCGCTACCCGCAGCTTGAAGACGTGCTGCCGCTGTCACCGTTGCAGGAAGGGCTGTTGTTCCACGCGCTTTATGATGCGCATGCGCCGGACGTCTATACGGTGCAGCTGGATCTGGAACTGGAGGGGGTCCTCGACAGCGCGGCGCTGGAAGCGGCGATGCGGGCCTTGGTTTTGCGGCATGCGAGCCTGCGGGCCGCCTTCTGGCACGAGCATCTGCGCCGGCCGGTGCAGGTGATTGTGGCGGGGTCGGCGGCGCCGTGGCGGCTGATCGATCTGTCGGCGCTGGATGCGGGGGAACGCGAGCGGCGGCTGGAGCGGCTTGTGTCGGAGGACCGGCTGGAGCGGTTTGATGTTGCGAGGCCGCCGCTTTTGCGGTTTGCGCTGATCAAGCTGTCGGCGGATCGGCACCGGCTTTTGCTGAGCAACCATCACCTTCTGATGGATGGCTGGTCGGCGCCTGTGCTGGTGCGGGAACTGCTCACGCTCTATGCGCACAAGGGGGATGTTGCGGCGCTGCCGAAGGCGACGCCGTACCGTGACTATCTGGCGTTCATCGCCGGACGGGATCGTGCTGCGGCGCTGGCGTCCTGGCGGGAGGCTCTGGCGGGGCTGGAGGAGCCCACGCGTCTGGCGCCGTCTGAAGCGGGTCGTGCGGCGGTTGCGCCCGAGCAGATCGTGCTTTCGCTGGGGGAGGGCTTAAGTTCGGCGTTGAGTGCCGCGGCGCGGGAGCAGGCGCTGACGCTGAACAGCGTGATCCAGGCGGCCTTTGGCATTCTGCTTGGGCGTCTGAGCGGCCGCGACGATGTGGTGTTTGGAGTGACGGTTTCGGGACGTCCGGCGGAGCTTGCCGGCGTCGAGAGCATGGTGGGGCTGTTCATCAACACGCTGCCGCTGCGGCTGAAGCTTTCGCCGCAGCTGCCGCTGATTGATCTTTTGCGGCAGACGCAGGAGCGGCAGTCGCAGCTGATGGCGCAGCAGCATGTCGGGCTTGCCGAGATCCAGCAGATGGCGGGATTGGGCGAGTTGTTCGACACGCTGGTGGTGTTTGAGAACTATCCGATCGACCGCGAGAGCCTATCGGCGGATGCCGGGGGGGTCCGGCTTGGGGCGGTGCGCGGACATGATGCGACCCATTATCCGCTGAGCCTGATCGTGCGGCCGGGGGACGAGCTGCAACTGCGGCTGGACTATCGGCCCGACCTGTTTGATCGGGGGACGGTGGAAGCGCTGGGGGCGCGGCTCGTTCGGCTT
>CAZCLY010000049.1:0-2660 GCA_964499635.1 uncultured Gemmatimonadota bacterium
TCCAAAATCTCACGAAAATGACCGGTCGATCTCACTTATGTGACCGGTTGTTTCCTTTTCTGCGAAGTTGTTAAAGAGCAAAATAGGTTCTTGAAACGGGTCCGGTCATTTTGGTTGAGATTTTTCTTTTGTTTTTCTCATGGAATCCCCTTTCAGGTTGAAGATGATTGCCGTATGTGCGAGCCTGTCGCAGATGGCGTCGGCGATAGTCGGGTCGGGCATGAGCTTGTGCCATTGGGCCACGGGAAACTGGGTGGTGAGGACCAGCGGCCCAAGTTGGGAGCGTTCTTCGACGATTTCGAGGATATTGGCGATGTCGTCGGCGCTAGCCTGTCCCATCAGGAAGTCATCGATGATGAGCACCCGTGTGGACTGGAGTTTCTTGAGATATTTGAGGAAGGTGCCCGTACCTCTGGCGGAGGCGATTTCCTCGAAGAGGGATTTGTATCTGATTTTCCTGGCCGAGTAGCCCAGCTTGCAGGCGGCAAGGCCGATGGCCTCGGCCAGATAGGTCTTGCCGGTACCGGTCGAGCCGGTGATGATGATGTTGTGGGCTTGCTCTATCCAGGTCGTGGTGGTGAACTGCACAAGGTCCTTCTTCTGAAAGCCACGGGCGGGATTGTACGAGACGTTTTCCAGGCAGGCCTGTTCGGGTTTGAAGTTGGCGTGGGCTATCATGCGTTCAAGCTTTCGGGACTGGCGTGAGTTGTACTCGTCCTCGACCAGCAGGGCAAGAAAGTCTTCGGGGGACAACCCATTCTGGTCCCCGTTCTTGAGGCGCCGGTCCAGTGAGGTTGCCATGACCGAGAGTCGCAGTTGGCGAAGTTGGCTCAGAGTTGCTTCAAGATGCATGAGAGAACTCCTGGTTGAGTGTTACGGGCGCTTGAGAGGCGAAGTAATCGGCACCCCGGATATTTTCATGCGACACCACAAGCGGAAGCGCACATTGTACAGCCGTTCTTTCCTGGTTATCCAGATTTCGTTGCAAGATGTTTTTCACCGCCTGATACGAGAAGGCATTCAGCCGCAGTGCCCGCGTGGCCGCACGTTCGACCCGTTGCGGGGGGTATTGTTTTGTGAGATTCAGAAGGCCCATCACCGAGTTGAAGCCTTGCTGGGGGTGGCGGCGTCGCTTCATGATGGCCGCAGCCAGTGCTTCGGTGGAGGCGCCGACCTGCTGCGCTTTGCCGATGAACCACTCCGCCGACCAGCCACGTACGAAGCGGTGGTTGGGCGGCATGTGGCTGTCGATAGTGGTGTAGCAGTAGTCGGGGGGCTGTTTGCGGTGCCGGCAGACATGACGGTTGTCGTGGTAGATTTCAACCATCTCACCTGCCTGGTATATGTCCACGGAGTTTCGTGCCAGGATGTGTGGAACGCTGTAGAAATGCTCGTCGAATCGCACATGGTAATTGGGCGCCACGCGCACATCGTACTGCACCGCGGTCAGGATGAAACGTTGGGCCGCCAGGGGCCGGGCAGCCGGCAAGTCCGTTTCTTCAAAGCGCTCACGCCGGCTCTTGCCGCCGTAGCCCTGCATCGGCTCACGGTTAAGAGCGTCCAGCTCCGGCCGTATGGCCTCGTTTATTTCCTGCAACGAAAAGAAACGGCGATTGCGCAGTCTGCCGAGGATATATCGCTGGGCATAACCAACCGCGGACTCCACGACGGCCTTGTCCTTGGGTTTTTGTATTCTTGCCGGGATCACAGCCACGCCATAATGCTGGGCCATCTTGTCCAACAGCGGCGTCACCTCCGGTTCGTAACGGTCAGGCTTGGAGACGCCACTCTTGAGGTTGTCGGGCACCAGTGCCGCCGGTACGCAACCGAAATACTCGAACGCCCGGACATGGGACATGGCAAAATCGACAGCCTTTTGCGTGTCGGTGGCCTCGGAGTAGCTGTAACTGGAGGCCCCCCACGCACAGACAAAAAGCTCGACCGCCACGATTTCTCCGCTCTGCCGAATAACGTATTCAAGGCCGTCCCCACTGTAATCCACGAAAAGTTTGTCGCCTGGGGTGTGCATCATCTTCATGTCCACGGGCAGATCCACACCTTCCCGGCAGTGGCGGTAAAAACTGGCGCGGCTCAGGCCGTCCGGAAAGGCATCACGGTACTCCCGCCACAAAAGCTCTGTGGTCACATGCTTTCGCGCCAGCTCCTGTTCGATGTAGTCCATGTCCGGCAGGGGCGTCGTGCTTGGCCTTTCATCAGCCGGCGGATACAGGCGAGTCTCAAGCTCACTGTCGGCAAGCTCCGCCACCGCTTCCCAGGTCAAACCCGCAGCCAGAAATCGGGACAAAATGTTGTGAACACTGCCCTTGGAAATGCTCAAGGCCCGCGCAATCTCGTCATTGCTGCGGCGATACTCAAAATGGTACCGAAGTACATCACGAATACGACGCACACGAAGCCTCCTTCTCATGGAATCCTCCCTTTCGGGAAGCAGCAACCACCGCTTACCCAGACAGGGAGATATATTCGGCAATCCGGAATCGCCCGCTACAGGCAATCCCGACAGCCGTCCGCGAAAAGGAAACCGGTCACTTTCAGTGAGATCAGGCGGTCACTTTGCGTGAGATCGACCGGTCACTTTCAATGAGATCGGCCGGTCATTTTGGATGAGATCGCGCGGTCAAATTGCGTGAGATTAATCA
>CAZCLY010000050.1:0-2559 GCA_964499635.1 uncultured Gemmatimonadota bacterium
GTTGAACTAAGCCGCTTTGCGGCAGCCTCAGAATAATACCTCTCATACTCTTGTTACGTAAAGTAATTCCATTGTTGAGCTGATAGTTTTAGGGGGTTTTCTCCCAGCGAGGCATGAAGTATCCTCCTGATGGTTTGTGTTTCTTATCACCATTACAACCAGAGGAGGACCGTATGACCCCGTTACGCCGGCACTTTATTGATTGTTTGCAGGCCAAGGGTTTTTCACCCAGAACCATTGAGAACTATGTTGCGCCGGTATACGCGCTGACCCGTTATTATCGCTGTTCACCGCTGGACGTGAGCAACGAGCAGATTCGCAGCTACCAACTCCACCTGATTCGAGAGAGAAAACTCGCCCCGGCTACCGTAAACCTTCACATGGACGCGTTGCAGACATTTTTCCGTCTGATGGCCCCTGACAGCGCCGTGATGACGGGTATTGGACACGTGAAGATACCCAAACGAATACCCCTGGTACTCTCACAAAACGAAGTCCGCAGCATGATCACGTCCGTGTACAATCTCAAGCACAAGGCGGCACTGATGCTGCTGTATTCGTCGGGGCTACGGCTCAGCGAGTGCGCGGCACTCAAGCCCCAACATATCGAAAGCCAGCGGATGAAGGTGCGCGTGGAGCAAGGCAAAGGCATGAAAGACCGCTATACCGTGCTCTCCCGTGAGACGCTTGACGTGCTTCACACCTATTACCGTGCCTGCCGGCCCAAGCAGTGGCTGTTCGAGGGAAGAAGCGGCAAGCCACTCTCGGTGCGCATGATAGGAAAAGTGGTGCGCGATGCAGCCATAAAAGCGGGCATCAACAAAGCCGTCCACCCACATACCCTTCGCCACTGTTTTGCAACGCACCTGATGGAAGCGGGAATCGCCCTGCCCGTTATTCAGAAACTGCTGGGACACAACAGCATAAAAACCACGATGATCTACCTTCATGTCGGCCAGCCGCAGATGGACCGCGTTGTCAGTCCTCTGGACATGCAAAACCCCCTCACACCGAAGGCCGCACATGCGTAACGAATCACTCAAAGTAGCCGATGTATTCAGGGCGGGATTTGCCCGCTATCGCGCATCAGCCGGCCCCCTGCCAAAACACTACTACACTATCGCCAATGCGATCATGGCATGCGGAACCGCTGTGCTGGGAGGACATGCCTACGCCTGCGACAACTGCGGCCATGAACGCATCGCATACAATTCATGCCGCAACCGGCATTGCCCTTCTTGTCAGGGACATGCACGGGCGCGCTGGGTCGAGCGACGCATGGACGAACTGCTCGACGTGCCATATTTCCATGTCGTCTTCACCATCCCCGATACTCTCAACCCTTTTGCCCTCAGGAACAAAGCCGAATTCTACGGCATCATGTTCAGGGCAGCATCCGAAACCCTTGCCGCCCTGGCCAAAGACCCCAAACGCCTTGGCGCTCAAATGGGCTTCATCTCCGTCCTGCACACCTGGGGCCAGAACCTTTTCGATCACCCCCACCTGCACTGTATCATTCCGGCAGGCGGCCTGCGTGAAGACCAGTGGATCTCATCGAAAAACCACAACTTCCTCTTCCCCGTCGCCGTGCTCTCCACACTGTTTCGCGCAAAGTTCATGGACTATTTCCGTGCGGCGCTCAAGGACGGCAGTATTCTGCCGCACGGTACACTGTCCAAATACCGTGATGAACCCGAACGACTCAAAAACCTTGTCGACTCACTGTACACAACACCCTGGGTGGTGTATGCAAAACCCCCGTTTGCCGGCCCTCAAGCTGTTATCAAATACCTCGGCAGATACACCCACCGCATTGCCATCGCCAACAGCCGGTTGGTCAGCGTCAGCGCAACAACCGTATCATTCAAATGCAAAGACTATCGCGACAACAACACGGAGAAAGTCATGACCCTTGATATTGCCGAGTTTCTCCGACGTTTCATGCTCCATGTACTGCCAAGGGGCTTCGTGCGTATCCGCTACTTCGGCTTTCTCAGCTGCCGCAGCAGGGCTGACAAACTGCCCCTGTGCATGAGCCTGGCCGGAAAACGACCGCATGCACATGACGCAGCCTCGTGCGGCCAGACCGCGGATGAATACGCGCCCTTCGTGCCCACGGCCGGTCTGATGCTCTGCCCTCATTGCCATGCAGGTCACCTGCGGCCCTGCCGCTTTATCCACAAACCCGACCCCGGAGGTGAACTGTCAAAAGCCGCGTAAAAATATTTGGCCCTCTTATCCGTCACCCAATACGCCTCTACCGCTCGTAGGCTCGCGCCAGAGCGGTGCTTTTGCCTTGCCTACGTCTGAACATGATACAATCACCCGCTAAACCACTACCGCACCGCCAATATCCCCCTCGATATGCTCGACTGGCCATTTTCCCCTCGTGTATATTCCCTTCTGACCATCAATCCAGTAAAACAGCGCCGTTTGAAAACCCATAGATCGGCGATTTCGTGACACAGCGGCTCCGTTCAACTGAATTCTTTCTGAAACGAAGATGCGCCGGTGCTGATTATTACTTTTGGTGGCGTTTCAGAAAGAATCCTTAACGTT
>CAZCLY010000051.1:0-2292 GCA_964499635.1 uncultured Gemmatimonadota bacterium
CAAGCAGCCAGAAACGATCTTCCTGCTCAAGCTCCGTACCGTCCGCATCGACGAACAGCGGGAGCGGTCGGAGGCGGTACTCCGTACCGATGCAGTTTGCGAGTTGCTTGAGATTCATCGAGGCGGAATCGGTGCCTAACGTGTTTGCGGTTCGACTGCGGACATCGTAGCCAGAGCGCCCGGAGGGCGCGAGATGCAAGCGGAGCTCCCGCAGTTGCAACCGCTTGTTAGAACGCCGACCGCGCGAGTGGGGGGCGCGCCGCATGGGGAGGGACGGGTTTCAGCGAGCGTCTCGGAACGGAGCGAAGATCGGGAAACCCCGTGCCTCCGGGTACCTCTCGACCAGGTCCCGCATGATGTCGACTGCTAACGGGTTGGCCAGCAGCCCGCGCGCGTCGTTGGTGTAGCCCTCGTACGCGAGATCCGAGATGAGGCCGTTCTCCCACGCTGTGTTAACGGTCATCCACACGTTGAAGAGGTACACGATCAGCGAGCGGCGCTGCCTGACCTGACCCAGCGTGAGGACGCTGTCCGGAAGCGTCGACACCAGGAGGTCAGCGGCCCCAGGAGCGGCAACCAGGAGCTCGTGCCAGCCGTTGTATGACGCCTGGAGATCGTGCGCAAACGACACCCGCGCCTGTCGGTTGGCTTGTTGCACCTGTACGGCGAGGAAGATGACCGACAGGACCACCGACACCACTCCCGCGATCTCCGCGGCTGTGCGAACTGATGGTTTCGTCACTGCGCCTTCTTCGGGCCAAGGCGTCCTAACGGTTCCGCGATTCTGCTGCGGATCACGATGCCGAGCGGGCCGAGGTGCTGGCAACCCCGCGGTGTCCGCCGGCCGGAGATGAGCCGTTCCGGCAGCAGCAATCGCTGGTTAGATGGCTGCGGACTGGGGTTTGGCTTTCGAGAGAATGCGCCCCACCTCCTCGATGGAGGTCCCGGACTTTACGAGCGACCGGATGAGGAGGTCGAGGGTCACTGAGGGATCTCCCGCCTCCATCTTCGCGACGCGGGATTGGCTGGACCCAACGCGCTCGGCGAAGACGGCCTGTGAGACCTTGAGGACTCGGCTCCGCCGGTGACGTAGCGCTTGTGCGAGCGCTACACGAGCATCGATCATGGCCATCTCGGCGTCGCTGAGGTCGAGGAACTCCTGGGTGTCGCAGACGGCGAAACCGGCGCGCTCTAGCTTCTCTCGCTTCACATTCTTCATCTGGTCCTCCTCCGCTTCACCTACAGGGAGTCGTAGCGTTTCAGGACGCCCTTGCGGGCCTCGATGACCGACTTCGGCGTCCGGCCGCTCTTCTTGCTGAACACGTGGAGGATCAGGATCGCGTCCTCATCGGTCCGATACAGGATCCGCCAGCTCTGATCCTTGTCCGGGATCCGGAGCTCGTGGCACCTCGACCCGATCGACCGCATCGGCCGTGATCTGGGCATGGAGAGCTTCTCCCCACGCTGGAGCATACGCAGGAGAAAGTCCGCCTCCCGCCGCGCCTCAGCCGAGAGGGGCGGAGTCTTGACCTCGCCTCGGAGCCAGACGAGCGGCTTGTCGTCGTCGCTCATGAGGGAAGCTATGTCAGCCTCGGTATCATGTCAAGACTGGCATGATCGGTGGGGAGCTATCTAACGAGTTGGCGTTCTGCTGCGCGGCCCAGTTGACCGCACACATTGATGCTGCATCGCTTTGGTTGAGAGTGCAATCATGGATGAGTGTCCGAGCCGCGACTGCAGCAACGCCGGGTTAGGCCGCGCAGGCGAATCGGTTCACGGGCGAGGGCGACCGAAAAAGAGGACGTAGCCGTCAGCGTCCTTGAGTTCGAATCCACGCAAACCATCATCGGTGTCCTTGAGTGGGTCAGAGAACACGACACCGCGTGTCGAAAACTCGGCGGCCAACGCGTCGGGATCCGGAACATGGAGATAGGCGTCCCAGCGGGCGATGCCTTTCTCAACGTCTCTCGTGTAGTTCGGAATCGGATCGACTCCAATGTCCTTGAACATGATCATCGCCGCACCTCGCTGGACAATACCAAAGAAGATGTCGTCACGTTGCGGCCCTTGAAACGTGATGTCGAACCCGAGTTGGTCGCGGTAAAAGCTCAGCGCAGCGGGAACACTATTCACGATGAAGAGCGGGGCAATGCCAGCGACTTCTGGTTTAGTCATATGCGTAAACCGCGTTCATTGTTCAAGCGATTGCCGCGTCCACGATCGCGGTTGATCGCGGCCTAACGTGACGTCGATCACCTGCGGGCTGCGTAGCAGACCGTCAGGTGCATCGGC
>CAZCLY010000052.1:0-2269 GCA_964499635.1 uncultured Gemmatimonadota bacterium
CTAACGTGACGTCGATCACCTGCGGGCTGCGTAGCAGACCGTCAGGTGCATCGGCTTGTTATGCGATGACTTACTTGTTCTTCGCATCACTAGAGTCTGGCATCGCCCCAGCATGTCCTTCTTCGGAAGGTGTGGCCTCCGGCTCGCGCTTCTCCTCGGTGTATTTCTGGGCAAGGTCGTCGAGCAGGGCAAGGAGGTCCTGCTCCGAAAACCAGCGACCTCGGATACTCACGCCCACGCGACGCGCCACGTTCCGCACGTCTTCCAGAGGATTCGCCTCGACAAGTATCAGATCAGCCCTGCGACCTACTGCCACTGTACCGAATTCCTCGGACGCACCGAGAAAGTCAGCCGCATCTCGCGTTGCAGCCCGCATTGCTTCATAAGGTGTCAGGCCAGCATCGACGAAGTTTTGCAATTCCTCATGAACAGCGAACCCGGGAACGACGAATGGGTTCTGGGTGTCTGTTCCAACGAGCAGGCCTACCCCGGCCTCGTTCAGCGCCGCGACCGACGCAAGCATGGTGTTGAATCCGGCCCTCAATGCCGTTGAATCTGGCTGCTGCGCGGTGACGGCGGCTACCAACCCGTCCCAGGAGGCTCGGTACGAGGGAGCGACGAACTTCATCGTGTTCGTGCTTCGCAAAGCCTCGAGCTCAGCCGGAGTGGAGATGAATCGCCGGGACACGACAAGCGTAGGACAAAACCACACATCGGCAGCGGCGGCCCGGGCGACCAGTTCGGGAATCCGCGCTTTGTCGACGCTCTGGAAAGGTTTGACCATGTAGTCTTCGAAGTTCATCGGCTGCTCGCCCGCCTCGATGGCCAAGAGCGTACGTCGGGCGGGTGAGTCCTTCGGCAGCAACGCGTGCATCCAGTCCGTCATGTGCTCAAACGAACGATGGCCTCCGCCCAGCGCACTCTCCATACCCACCCGCCACGGCACGTGGCCGTAAACCGGAAGGTCACGCTCCCGCGCAGCGCTCAAAATGGCCGCATAGACCTCGGGCGACAGATTGTCCAGCACCTTGACTGCGTCGTAGCCTGCTTTCTTCTCGGCCTCGACCTCTTTCTCTGCTTGCTCCGGCGTCGTGATGACCGTACTTCCTGGAAAAGCGGGTGGATCACCGTCGAGAATAGGTCCGGTCGTATAGATCGTGGGGCCCAGCAGCTCGCCCTCCTCGACCTGCTGGCGCCACGCTAAAATATCCGGAGTGCCCCACATGTTGCGAACGGTGGTAACGCCATTAGCGAGAAACACCACGAGCATTCCAGGCGTGTCGGTGTCCAGATGCACGTGCATGTCAGCCAGACCTGGCATGAGATATTTGCCACGCCCTTCTATCACCATTGCATCCTTCGGTACGGTGATCTGTGAAGCAGGGCCGATTTCGTCAATGCGACCGTCGCGCACGATCACTGTTTGATCAGTCGTGACATGCTCAGTGTTCATCGATACTACGGTGACATCCACAAACGCGAGGATCTCACTGGTCCTCTTCGCACTCGATTGCGTCGTGCAGCCGATTACCAGGCAGAAGGCCAGTAGAATCACCAGGAGTGTGTTGGAGTTGTGTTTCAGCACGGGATCACCTCCATTCGCATAACGGACATGGCGCTCAGCTGCGGGGCCCGCCAGAGGCCCCGGCTGGCGCCGTCTTGCTTCAGTGCCTCCTAGGCTACCACGTGTGCCGGGCCGAGACGTGGCCCCGTCAGCTGCAGCGCCTTGTTAGGCCGCGCGCCACCCGGGCTGCGCCGAGACAAACGAGAAGGCCTCGTCGATGATGACATGGGCATGGTCGCCCCGAATCGGGAATAGATGCACGAGAAGTTGCTCTATGCCCCGCTGGAAGGAGGTCGGCACGACCTGGTGATAGGACAGGATAGAAGGAGTCGAGCAGCTTCTCCGCGGCGCCGATGACGAAACCGGCCTCGGCAAAGCGGGCCTCGCGGAGCGCCATGTACATGGCACAGGCTCCGAGGATCGCGAGCTCCTCGTCTGTGTAGTGATCGGCCTGCGCGTGAAGATGGCCGAGGAGAGCGCTGACAGACTCGGCGACGAAGGGGCTCGGCCCAGCGAATTCGAGCTGCCCTTGCGTATCCCCGCGCCAACTGAATCTCACGTCACACCGGGTCGCCACGTCGCGCGGCCTAACGGGTTTGCGTTTCAGCTGCGGCATCCATGTGCCGCACTATCGATGAGCACGTTGGCGCGAGACGCCTGCCCGAGCAACTTGCTCCGTGCCGCCAGCTGCTAGCCCTTGTTAGG
>CAZCLY010000053.1:0-2148 GCA_964499635.1 uncultured Gemmatimonadota bacterium
AGTAGAGTAGAAAGCTCGTGCCACGCTCCAGGTTTCGCTCTAATCCGTTTCAGGGTTTCCCCATACGTGTCTCACTAAGCGCATACCGTGACGTTTTCCTCGCTCCCCCTCATCGAACCGGAAGTCGAGATTTCCTCGTTCCGGCTCACCGGTGACCTTCCCTGTTGACTTATTCAGTATCCGTTGTCGATGATTTACAGCAATCAGCCAAACTTGACAAGCCCAACTTGTGTGTAAAGCCCGCCCGGAACTCTCCACCAACTCCGTGACTCATCGCTGTATTTCCGCTTGAGAAATATCCGGATTCGCTCCCGTACAAACCGATTCAGTTCACGAAATCGCTTCGCTTCCGGAGTGATACCCGTCTTGTATTGGTGGTAATTATTCCACCCGCGTATGACCGGGTTCAACTCCTTCACGACTTCTTCCAGCGTCAAACTGAATCGTCTACCGATTTTATCGCGAATCTTCTGCTTGATTCGCACCATCGATTTGTCTGACGGCCATAACCGGGCCGAATACGACAGCCGGGAAGCTTTCTTGCGCACCGCACAAAGTCGGATGTGTGCACCCAGGAAATCAAATCCTTTGCGTGCACTCACTATCCGCGTCTTCTCCGCATGAAGCTCCAATCCCAGCCGTCGAAGCATTTCGCGAATGAGCCGCAGTGCCCGCCGAGAGTTTCCCCTCAGGGCCACCACAAAATCATCCGCATACCGCACCAGCGTTCCGTAAATACCCGACTGCGCAAACATCTTGTCAAAGCAGTGCAGGTACACATTTGCCAGCAGCGGTGACAATACCCCGCCCTGCGGCGTGCCGATATCGTCTGCCTCATGGTACTGCCCCTCCTCCATTACCCCTGCTTGCAGCCATGCCCGTATCAGCCTGATTACTCGCGGGTCGCTGATACGCTTCTGGACAAGCCGTAGAAGGATGTCGTGGCGGATGTTGTTGTAACATCCCTTGATGTCCGCATCGATTATTTCCGTCTTGCGCTCAAAGGTGAGCGCCCGGCGAACCATCGTCAACGCTGTGTGGGCGCTCAATCCCGGTCGAAATCCATGTGAATTCCTCATGAAGTTCGCCTCGAAAATCGGCTCCAGCACCAGCTTTGCGCACATCTGCGCCACTCGGTCACGAATCACGGGAATACCAAGCGGGCGTTTCTCCGCTTTGCCGGGTTTTTCAATCCAGCATCGCAGCACAGGTTTCGGCCTGTAGGTATAGTCGTGAAGCTCTTTGCCAAGCTCGGCCAGAAACCTCTCAACCCCTATTTCCTTCTCAATGTACTCGAAATCCTGTTTGTCCACGCCTGCCGCACCGTCATTCTTGCGAACGCGGCGCCACGCTTCCCCTAGCACGTCCTCACGATAAAGCTTATCGTAAAGCGCTCCGAACTTCCTGTCAAGCGACTGCTTCGCCGCACAGGACAGTCTGTTCTGCAACGATTCAACTGTCGTACGCATGTTCATAGCTTTTTGGGCACTCATGCCGTTCCTTCGCTGCATACAGACTCGGTCAAAGTGTGGCCCCTCGCTCCAGTCGAGTTATGCTGTCTCGACCTTCATCACTTAACCGGGCCACTCCGACATCCCTGCATCCATCACGTATTCTTGCCGGTTTCACCTGGCTTGAATACGCTTACCACGGTCGGAAAACCGTGAAAATGCAAGGACTTCAGGTCCAACATCCTTCATCTTTTCCCGCATGCTGATGGCCTTACTCCGGGTTCCGCACGGGTGCAAATGCCCTTTACCTTCCCCGTGCGCACTGGCCTTCCCCTTTAGCGTAGAGGGTCGGCGAGTATCCGGGCTCTCGCGTCCCGGTTTGTCCCCCATGCAGGACTCTCCCAGCAATGTCCGTCCTGCGGTATTTCACGAAGCTGCACCATTCGCGTTATGCTACTGCCTGCGGGTTTGGCCGGCACCCCTGACTGGGTTCGACTTCCTTTGGTCAAGCTGTCGGTAATCCCATCTTCATACCTCGAACATGCCGCCGGTCGCCTTCTCGGTACCGTGTCGGAGCAAGTTCAGCCTGCGCATTACTGCGCAAACCCGCCCCCTGCCTACTCACCCATATAAGGGCAATTGGTGAGTCAACCTCCTCCCATGTTGATAGATGAAAGACTCGAAACCTCGTACACGC
>CAZCLY010000054.1:0-2120 GCA_964499635.1 uncultured Gemmatimonadota bacterium
AGCCGAGAGTTTCTGGCTTGCTTAGAGATCAACCCGGGGACCGTCGACCTGCGGGTCTGTCGCGGCGCGATGCTGCAGTTGATCGAATCTGGCGTGTGTCATGGCCCCTCCTCGTGCCCGTCCTTTGCCTTGCGATACGGGGCCCAAGTCCGTTGCGTGCACAGGGACAGTCGGCGTGCGCGATCTCCCTGACGGCCAGCGTCCGGTTTGGAGCGGCGTTGGGGATGGATGGATTCTCGGATGTGGCCGACGTGACTGTCGATTCCGCTGGCAATGTGTACGTGCTCGAGCGGCTGAACAAGACGATCCGCCGATTCGGTCCCGAGGGTGAGCCTCACGGCAACCTGGGTCGTGAAGGTCGAGGGCCAGGCGAGTTCATGAGCCCACAGTCCTTGGGGTGGTTTCGAGACACCATTTGGGTCGTCGACTACGCTACTCGCGAGACGCTGTTGCTGGACGCGGACGGAACCGAGCTTGGTCGGATTCCCCCACTTTCAACGAGCCCGCCATATCTGGCAAGCCCGGCGGTCGCGTTGCTGCAAGGCGACCGCGTGGCTTACCAGGCATGGGTATCCGACGAACTTGTTGCGAGAGGGGATGTCAACTCCAGGCCCTTGATCGTCGCCACGCGGGCGGGAGAGGCGCTGAAGAGCGTGTCGGAGGTGCCCGCCACCCACAGCGTCCTCGCCGTGAGGCCCCCGGGCTACCGCCGAGGGGGCTTGCTGGCAGTTCAGCCGTTCGGTGACGACCCGCTTTGGGCCGTGCACCCGAACGGTGAGGTGATCGTTGTCGTAGAACGAGCCGCTTCAGCGTCGGGGGAGGGTGGCCGCTTCGACGTCCGGTGGTTCGGTCCGGATGGCGGCGAGACACTACAGCGATCCTTCAAGTACGTGCCGAGAAGGCTGCAGGAGGAATACGTGGAGGAATACGTGACGGAGCGCGTCGATTGGCTGCTTGCGCTCGACATGCCGACGTTCGCCTCCCGCCATCAAGCGGAGGAGGCAGTGCGAGAGGCACTGTTCCTACCCGGATACCTGCCACCGGTGGACGACGTTCTGGTGGGGCGGTCCGGAGAGGTGTGGCTGAAGCGGGAGAGGACCGGTTTTCCAGTCCAACGCTGGGACGTACTGGGATCCAAGGGGAACGTCCAGCGAGTAGTCTGCACGCCCGCGGGGATAGATGTGATGTTCGTCGACTCGGTCGACGTATACGGTGTCGAGCTGGATGAGCGCGACATTCCGACGGTGGTCAAGTTGAGTGCCTCCGACTCCGGTTAGCCTTCCCCCGCCTCCACAGTACACCCCCGCTCGTGTTCTACGGGAGGGAATCGCCGGATCGGCCCGAGCAGCAGGTGATAGTCGAGAGCACCCGGATTCCCTCATTCCGCCCGAAGGGTCGTTACACCTGCTCCCAATCCGTGCTCACCGTGACGCGTCGCATGGGCGCGCTCAGGCCCTTCTTCTGACCGCCGGTCACGCTGATCGAGTAGACGCACCCTCGTTCGTCCAGCGCGACTTCGAGGTGACCCCCCCGGATGTTCTTGCCGAGCGGGCCGCCGGGCCTGCCCGCGAAGCCGTATCCATCTTCGTCTTCGAGAGCGTCGTTCAGGTCCTCGATCACGTCCTCGGGGATGACGTGCGGGTACAGGTGGATCCGGAACGGATTCGGCCAGCCCACACCGGGCGCGCGGAGCATCGCGCAGATCGCGCGTGCCAGGTCCTCGAGTTGGTCTCGCGTCGCAGCCATTCGTCCTCCTCGACTCGGGTCATCGTCTGGAAGGGTACGGACGGCACAGGATCGCGGACAGCCCGGGCGGCGCCCGCAGACCGCTACTCGACCCGCGCTTCGTTGACCGCGACGTAATAGCCGTCCGGATCGCGCACGACGAAGGCGCGCAGGCCCGTGCCGTTGTCGGTGTTCGGAGGCTCGTGAATCGTCGCACCCATCGCCTGCGCGCGTCGCCAGGCCGCATCGAGGTCGCGGACCACGAACCACAGGAGGAGGCCGTTCCCGGACCGACCCTCGCCCGGATCGAGCAGCGAGGGCCATTCGTGATCTCCGCGAGGTCCCGAGGGTCCCCAGTGATGCGGGCACAGGAGGGTCGTGCCGTCCTCGTCGAG
>CAZCLY010000055.1:0-2057 GCA_964499635.1 uncultured Gemmatimonadota bacterium
GTCAGCGGCGGGCGTAAGTCTGACACTTCTGGCGGCTGAAAATCTGACACCTGGCAGCTGGTTCGCTCCTTGGAGGGCCGCCACTGGCGGGCTCCGGGGGATCCTACAGCTTCGGCGTCTTCGACCCCTTGGGCGGAGGCGCCATGCACGGCACGGAGAAGCGGATGCTGCTCAGCCATTACCTGAAGCAGGGTGTCTCGAAGAGCGCCCTGGCCCGCGAGCTCGGCGTGAGCCGGGACACGATCCACCGGTGGATCCGGGACGGCGAGCTGGACCGGGATCTGGAGGTGGAGCCGCCACGCTACGGCCCGCGGCCCCCGGTTCCCACGAAGCTCGATCCGTACAAGGCGATCATCGACACCCGGTTGGCGGCGCTGCCGGAGCTGTCGTCGGTTCGGCTCCTCGAGGAGATCCGGGGTGCGGGGTACACCGGCGGCTACACGCAGCTCAAGGAGTACGTGCGCCGGGTCCGTCCGCGCCCGCCCGAGGTGCCGGTCGTCCGCTTCGAGACGCCCCCGGGCCACCAGGGACAGGTGGACTTCGCGGACTTCACGCTTCCCTGGGGCAAGCGGTACGCGCTGCTGGTCGTCCTGGGCTACTCGCGGCTCCTGTGGCTCGAGTTCTTCCCGCGGAAGGACATGCGGGCCCTGCTCACCGGGCTCGAGCGAGCCTTCGCCTACTTCGGCGGCGTGCCGCGCGAGCTCCTGTTCGACCAGATGAAGTCGGTGATCCACCGCGACGAGCGGCTCGACGGCAAGAAGCTGGTCCACAACGAGGAGTTCCTGCGGTTCAGCGCCCACTGGGGCTTCACGCCGCGCGCCTGCCGCCCGTATCGGGCCCAGACGAAGGGCAAGGTCGAGCGACCGGTCGGGTACCTCCGGGACAACTTCTTCTACGGCCGTTCGTTCGTGAGCGACGACGATGTGAACGCCCAGACTGCCAGCTGGCTCGACCGGACGGCCAACGCCCGGGTCCACGCGACGACGAAGGACGTGCCGCGGGAGCGGTTCGAGCGGGACGAGCGGGCCCTGCTGCTGCCCCTGGCCATGCGGCCGTATCGCTCGCTTCTGCTGCTCCCGGCCGCCACGCCGCCGGAGCCCGCGCGCGTCCAGGGCGTCCCCGACGTGGTCGTGGAGCGCAGGCCGCTCTCCGTCTACGCCGAGCTCGTGGGAGGCATGCGATGAAGCCGCCCAGCCGTCGGGACCGGATCCGAGCCCAGCTCGCCGATCTCAAGATGCCCGGGGCGCTCGAGGCGCTCGACGAGATCCTCTCCGGCGTCGACGGTGGAGCGCTGGCCGCGCCCGAGGCGATCGAGACGCTCCTCGGCGCGCAGATCAGCCTCAGGAACAACCGTCGCCTCCAGGCCGCCATGCGCTCGAGCCGGCTCCCGGCCGTGAAGACGATCGCCGACTTCGACTTCACGTTCCAGCCCTCGATCAAGCGTGAGCAGATCGAGTCGCTCCACGAGCTCGGCTTCCTCGAGCGCAAGGAGAACGTGATCTTCCTCGGTCCGCCGGGCGTCGGGAAGACGCACCTTGCCCTCTGCCTCGCCATCGCAGCGGCACAGCACGGCCGCCGGGTCTACTACGGCACCCTCGCCGACCTGATCACGTCCCTCGAGGAAGCGCAGGCCGCCGGTCGTCTCGGCCACCGGCTCAAGACCCTCACCCATCCGGCGCTCCTGCTCGTCGACGAGATCGGCTACCTCCCCATCACGGCCAACGGGGCCATGCTCTTCTTCCAGCTCATGGCCCGGCGCTACGAGTCCGCCTCTACCGTCCTGACCTCGAACAAGCCCTTCGACGAGTGGGGTCAGATCTTCGGCGACGATCTCCTCGCAGGCGCCCTGATCGACCGTCTCCTGCACCACTGCCACATCGTCAACATCCGCGGCAACAGCTACCGGATGCGGCACCACCAGGACCTCTGGAGACACCTCGATCCTTCGGCCAGCGATGACGAACCCTCTACCCCAAAACGGACGCGACGGCGTCGGGAGGCGTCGACGACGACCTGAGGCTCGTCACCCCCCAGGCGTCCGATCTTCGGCCGCCAAA
>CAZCLY010000056.1:0-1994 GCA_964499635.1 uncultured Gemmatimonadota bacterium
TCGTGAGCGCGACGCGGATCAGCGTGCGGACGATGGCATCGGCCGTCACTGCCGCCTGGTGGGGAAGGAACACGAGGAGCAGGAGCCAGCGCCCGACAGCTTCCGACAGGGTGAGAGAGACGTCTCGAGAGAGCCGCCATCGCTCGCGCGCCAGGCCGGTCGCGAAGTCGATGAAAAGGTGGCCGGTCGGCGCCAGGATCGCGAACAGCGTCCAGACGAGCGGGTGCCCCGGCAGCCATGTCCAGCCCGAGACGATCAACAAGAGAAGGATCGGAGGCAGGAGACTGCGCCGGAGGTTGTCGAGGACCTTCCAGCGGTCGATCCACGCGAAGCGGTTCGGCAGGTAGTCGAAGTCGGCGCCCGGGACGCGGCGGCCGAGCCACGGGAGGAGCTGCCAGTCGCCGCGCACCCAGCGGTGGAGCCGGCGCGCAAACGCCAGATAGCTCGGCGGATAGTCCTCGTAGAGGACGATGTCGGTCGCCAGCGCGGCCCGGCCGTGGATTCCCTCGAAGAGATCATGGCTCACGAGCGCGTTCTCGGGGACGCGCCCGGCGAGGCTCCGTGAGAATGCCGCGACGTCGTAGATGGCCTTCCCCACGTAGATCCCCGTGCCGAAGAGATCCTGATAGACGTCCGAGACGGCCCGGCTGTAGATGTCGATCGCGGTGTCGCCGCAGTAGAGGCGGGTGAAGCGCGAGCGGTTTCCGCTCTCGGGAGACGTCTCGATGCGGGGCTGAACGACGGTGTACCCGGCGCGAACCCGGCCCGATGCGGGATCGACCTCCGCGCGGTTCAGCGGGTGGGCCAGCGTCCCGACGAGGCGGGCCGCGGTTCCCTGGGCCAGCGCGGTATCGGCGTCGAGGGTGATCACGAAGCGAATCCCCTGGAGCTCGGCGGGCTCGCCTTCATGGACTGCGAAGCCGGTGTCGTCGTCGCCCCGGAGCAGCCGGTTGAACTCGTCGAGCTTGCCGCGCTTGCGCTCCCAGCCCATCCATCGACCCTCGACCGCGTTGAAGCGGCGTTCCCGGTGGAGCAGGTGGAAGGGGCCGGCAGCATCGGGATCATGGCGGCGATTGAGCTCCGCGATGCCGCGCACGGCCTGGTCGAGAAGAGCCGCGTCTTCGGGGCGCCGCGGCTCATCGGCTTCGGGGAAGCCGGTGAGCAGCACGAAACGCAGATTCGGGCCGGGGTTCGACAACCGGTGGCGCTCGATCTGCCCCAGCAGATGCTCCACGTCCTCGGAGCTGCCGAGCAGGCTCGGAATCACCACGGCGGTCTTGTATTCGGGTGGGATGCCGCGCTCGAAGGCGAGCTTGGGAAGCACGGTGGGGGGGAGGATCCGTGAGATCGCCCAGTGCAGCACCGTGACCGCGGGCATCGAAGCCGGCAGCAGGAGCAGAGCCAGCGCGGCGCCCCAGGCTGCCGGGTTGGCTCCGATCTGCGCCAGGTAGAAGCCGGGCACCGCGGCGAACGACGCCGTCAAGAAGAGCAGCGCGCCCAGATAGATCCCCGTCGCGTGTCTGCGAAGCTCCCTTCGGGCGTGGTCCAGCCAGCTCGCTCTGTAGCGGAGCGAGCGCTCGAGCCGCTCGCGCCCCTCTGCGACGAGCCAGAAGCCGACATGTGCCGATCGGCCGCGATCCGTGCTGCGGCGCGCTTGCGCCAGCGCGCGTCGAGCGACCTCCGGTTCGCCGTGACTCGAACGTCGGGCCAGGTCCTCGACGGCCCGTCGGTAGTGATCGCGGGTCTGCACGTCCATCCTGGGGTAGGCACCTGCGGGATCGTCCCGGAGCGCGGCGTCGATTGCGCTGGTTGCCTCCACGAACGCCGGCCAGAAGATCGCATCGAGCGTCGCGAGACCGCGGACGCTGCGCGCCACGCACTCCGTCTCGTCCAGACGGAGCGGAAACTCCTCTCTCGGTGTGATCTCGAAGGGAGCGGGGAGCTCCGGGGCAAGGCGTTCCAGCGCCAGGACGAGCGTCTCGATGCAGATCAAG
>CAZCLY010000057.1:0-1887 GCA_964499635.1 uncultured Gemmatimonadota bacterium
CGGGCGGCATCCGCGATCATCTGCTTCGTGAGGGGGCCTTCCTGGGCTTCCTGGGCTTCCTGCGGAATGCCCCGACGCGCGGGCGGCATGGCGCCGTCCTGGCCGCGGACGGCGGCCTCGGCCAGCCGCGCCCACAGCGCGCTCGGGAAGGCCGTGCCGGCCATTCCGAGTGCGGCCACGGCCGCCATGAACGTCCGCCGATCCGGACCCCGACCCGTAAGACCGCTCTCGTGCATCGGTCCCTCGCTCTCACTGTCCTTGGGAACTGTCGCGGTACGTATGGTAGATGCGGCCTCCGGAGCGCGGCGTCGAGAGTCTGGCGAACGAGCCGAGGGCGGCGGGAGCAGTGCGACGGCATCCGTTCGCCTCAGCGGGTAGGATTCGCTCGCTTCGATCGTCCCTCCATCCGATGGTGCGAGAGGGAAGGTCAGCTCCCGGACGAGGCCTCCTGATCCCCCGCCTCGGCGGCCTCTCGAATCGCCCGGGCCCGCGCCTCCAGTGAATCGGCCTCGACGGTGGCACCCTTCACTCTCAGGAGTTCGACCAGCTTCTCCAGTGTCTGAGCGACATTCGCGTGCTCGGTGCCGAAGGCGCCCTCGTTGATGGCGAGGGCCTCGCGGTAGAGGCGCTCGGCTTCCGCAGGTTTGTCGAGGCGAACATCTATGTCGGCGAGATTCTGTAACGCCAGGGCGACGTTGGGGTGCTCCGGACCAAGCCCGTCGCGCCAGATCGACAGCGCCTCGAGCGCGAGTTTCGCCGCCTCCTCGTACTCGCGCTGCCCCGCCTTGGTCACTGACAGACCGTAGACGCTGCTGCCCACGTAGGTATGGTCCGGACCCAGCGCTGGCTCGAGGATCTCCCTCGCACGACGTAGCAGGGGCTCGGCCTCGTCGTACTTCTCCTGGAAGCGATAGAGGTTGCCGAGATTCACGTAGGTGAGCCCCACCTCGGGGTGCGCGGGGCCGAGCACGCGGATCCGGGCCTCGAGCACGCGGTGCAGCATCGAATCGGCCCGCTCGTAGTCGCCCATGCTCGAATAGAGCGTCGCGAGGTTGCTCATACCGCGAAGGGTGTAAGGGTGGTCCGATCCACCGGCGTCCCGGTACGCTCCAAGAGCCTGTTGGAACAGAGGCTCGGCGTCCTCGTAGCGTCCCTGAGAATAGTAGATCGAGGCGAGGTTGTTCATGCTCATGGCGGTCAGCGTATCACCCGGTGCGAGTCCCTGTTCTCGAAGAGAGATCGCACGCTTGAGCACATCGATGGCATCGTCGTAGCGGCCCTGATCCTGGTAGAGCACTCCGAGATCGTTGAGCACATTCGCGACGTCGACATCATCGGGACCGAACAGCTGCTCCCGCATCGCGAGCGATCGGAGGTGGGTCGCTTCCGATTCCTCGTACCGCCCCTGCTCTCGAAACAGGACCCCCAGCTCGGAGAGGCTCTCCGCGAGGTCCCAGCTGGGTCCCAGCTCCTCCTTTTGCAGGTGTATCGCAGCCTCGACCAGAGACTCGGCCTCGGCGTAGAGTCCCAGGCTGTGGTACACGGTTCCGATTATGAACATCAGACGTGCCTGGGTCAGGGGCTGCTCCTCGAGCTCGGTGCGAATCCGTTCGGCTCCCCGGTCGAGGAGCTCCCGGGCCGAGATCGAATCCCCTCGGGCCTCCGCCGGACTCGACACCTCGAACAGGCTCACCAGGAAGTCGGAGGTCTCTTTCGCGACGCTGGCCTCCGTCTCGGCCCGCTCCTCCGACCGCTTCGCGCTTTCCTCGGAGCGGCGGGCGCTGACCATGCCCACCACCGCCGCCGCCGAGCCCGCCGACACCGCCACCAGCGCCACCACCGCCGCGGCCACCCCCGCACGGTGGCGACGCACGAACTTCCTCAACC
>CAZCLY010000058.1:0-1772 GCA_964499635.1 uncultured Gemmatimonadota bacterium
CGTCACCCGGCAGATGGCGGCGAACCGCGCCAGCTCCGTCGCGCCGCCGCGGTACCTGCGGCTGAAGTCGCGCAGCGCTTCCACGGCCAGGTCGACGCCGATCTTGTTGCGGTACTTGAAGCAGTCCGCCACCGTCTTCGCGGCCGAATACACGCGGATCTCGACCCCCTCGACGCGGTGTGACTCGACGCCTTCGGTACGCGCCGGTCCCGAGAAGCGCGCGACCCGGAGACACGGGTAGTCGAGCTTCGGCTTGCGCGCCTTCTCCGGCAGCGCGACCCACACGTCGGACGGCGCCACGGTGGTCAGGTCATGAAAGCGGAGGGCCGTGAGCAGGCAGAAGATGCCCGCGGGGATGCGCTTGGCGACATACGCCAGCGTGTGATCGGCCGTCGGCTGGTGCTGAGCGTGCGCATAGACCCCGCGGCCCAGCCGCTGAACGAGCCCGACCTGGACCAGGCGGTAGAGGCGGGCCCGGGACACGCCGCGCGCCTCGAGCTCCGCGGGGCGTACGAGGCCCATCTCCTCGATCATTTCGAGAACCTGATCATCATCATGCATGACTCCGATCGTACAATTCGTCGGTAGATACAGTCAAGTCCCGACGTTATGTACGTCAGTGGAGGGAACAACGATTCCCCCCCATGTTGTAGGCTGCGTTTCACATGGCGGTCATCGCCGAGCCATGTTCAACCGAGGCGATCGACGTCGAGGTCTTAAGGCGGTAGGGTGAAGAAGCGTTTCAGCTGAGGGCATTTGACACTTGACGGACCGTGATCAAGTGTCAGGAGGCCCATGCGCCGTGCTTTCACGAGTCATCTGAGCGACGCACAGATCCGGTCGATCTTCCGTGCGGCCCGATTCGGGGATCGAACCCGCTGTCCGCGGTGTGGCTACACCCGGAAGCTGTGGCGGCTCGAGGACGAGCGCTGGCGCTGCAGCAGGTGCCAGAAGCGGTTCGGTCTGCTCACTGACACCTGGCTCTCGCACACCCGTTTCGAACTCGCCGAGATCTACGAGCTCCTGTTCTGGTTCGAGCTCGAGCTGACCGATCACGGGATCGCCCGCCGGCTGGAGGCGCCCTATCACAGGGTCCACCGCTTCCTGCTGGAACTCCGTCGGGCCATCGCCGCGTTCGAAGACCGCTCCATCGCGCTTCTGGACGGCGAGGTCGAGGTCGACGAGACCTACGTCGGGCCCCGGTTCCAGAACCGCCGCCGCGCGAACCGGCGGAAGCTCCGCAAGTCCGGCCAGGTCCTGTCGGGCCGCGGTGCTCGGCGGCTCAAGCAAGCCGTCTTCGGCATCTACGAGCGTACCGACGGGATCGTCTACGTCCAGCCCATCCCCAGCGTCTCGCGCGAGACCTTGCAGTCCATCATCCACCAGAAGGTCAGCATCGAGACGACGATCTACTCAGAGGCTTGGGCGGGCTACGAGGGGCTCGCTGAGGACTACGCCGGCCACGAGATCCTCCGTCACCGCGTCAGGGAGTACGTTCGCGGCACGGCCTCCATCAACGGCATCGAAGGCTTCTGGGCCTACGCCAAGGAACGTCTCCTCCGCCACCACGGGGTCAGCCCTGATCACTTCCTCCTCTACCTCAAGGAGATGGAGTACCGCTTCAACCACCGGAGCCTCGATCCGACCGACTTCGCCGACCATCTTGTGCAGGTGATGGTCTCACCCGCTGGTCCGTGAACCGTCAAATGCCCTCACGTGAAACGCGCCTCGATCTGACGCTCCCCGTCCCGGCGCCTCACTCCTCCAGCAGG
>CAZCLY010000059.1:0-1760 GCA_964499635.1 uncultured Gemmatimonadota bacterium
CCCGTCTTATTCACCAGCGCGCTGTTTGTGAGATGAATCCCACGTGTGGTTCCCGGGGTTTTATGGGGTGCAGAACGAATTTCCACGCACCCCAGGAGACCACGCCGTGGGTGAAGCCCAGAACTGGCTCTTCGAGCCCGATTTTAACCGTTCGGTGAAGGTTTGCACAAGCGACGAGCGCATCACGTCCGACGCCGGCTTGCTGTTGCTGCGCGAGGCCGATCATCGGCTGGGGTTGATCGAACATCTGGCTTCGCAGTTGTTCGATGCGAGGCAGGCGGATCGCATTCGCTACCAGATGGTGGAGCTGCTGCGGGAGCGCGTGTACGCGCTGGCGTTGGGCTACTCGGCGCAGGACGACGTCGACCGACTGGCTCACGACCCGGCCATGAAGCTGGCGGCATGGGACGCCCGTGGGCAGACGGCGATCGACGAGCGGCAGGCCAGCCAGCCCACGCACTCGCGGTTGGTCGACGCGCTGACGCACACGCCCGAGAATCGCGCCGCGCTGCGCGACGCGTTGGCCGAATGCTGCGTGCGGCACTTGCGGGCCACGGGGGGCGACCATGCGGCGCGGCACGTCACGTTGGACATCGACAGTTTTCCGATTCAAGTGCACGGCCGGCAGCCCGGCGGAGCGTACAACGGACACTACGGCGAAAAAGTCTACCATCCGCTGGTGGCCAGCTACTCGGTGGCCGGGCACTACGACAGCGTGCAGCATGGCCATCGCCTGGGCAATGGCTTCGTGCACGCCCGCTTGCGGCCCGGTCAGGTGCACACGGCGCAGGGAGTGGAGACGTTTTTGGAAGAAGCCCTGCAACGGGCCGCGGCGCTGGGCTACGTGCTCGACCTGCGGCTGGATGCCGGCTACATGCACGGCGACGTGACCGACTGGCTGAGCAAGCGAAAAGTGCGTTTTCTGGGGCGAATCAAGACGAACGCGGTGCTCGACGACTTGGCCGCGCCCCACCTGAAGCGTCCGCCGGGCCGCCCGCCGCGGGAAGGCTACGAGACGATCGTCGAGCTGGGCATGTACCAGGCCGAGTCGTGGAAGCACCCCCAGCGATTGGTGCTGGTGGTGGTCGATCGGCCCGATCCGGTCAGCGGCCAGTTGAACCTGCTGCCCGACTACTTCTTCCTGGTGGTGGGCTGGAAGAAAGAGGAGTTGAGTGGCGAGGAGGCGTTGGCGCATTACCGTCAGCGGGGCACGTTCGAGGATCGGCTGGGCGAGTTTCAGCAGGCCATCGGGGTGCATCTGTCGCATGATGACTTTCGCGAGAACGAGACCGAGCTACGGCTGGGGCTGTTGGCCTTCAATCTGGTGTCGACGCTGCGGATCGAATACGAGCACGAGGGGGGAAGCTGCTTCGACCTGGTCCGCTTTCAGCGCGACGCGCTCAAGGCCGGAGCGCGGATCACCAAACATTCGGGACGGCTGGTGGTGTACGTGGCGCGGGCCGTGCAGGTGTTCTGGCGAATTCTGGCCCGGTGTCTGCGGCGATGGGGGCTTCCCTCGCGCTGCCCCACGCCCCGCGGGCCACGCCGCCGCGACTGGATGCCGCCGCCCCGTCACGCCCACCGCCTGCTCGTGTTGCGCGAGTAACCGCCGCCGAATTCGACGCGCGACGCCTCGACACTCGCTGTGGGGGAAAGGGGGACTTGCCGACCCACCCCGCTGTTCCTCGCACCAACCACCCCGGGCGACCCACTCACGCCGCGACGAATGGTACAATCATCGGGGTGGTGAATAAGATGGG
>CAZCLY010000060.1:0-1745 GCA_964499635.1 uncultured Gemmatimonadota bacterium
TTCCGGGTAGACTTGGGTCGTTACCTTCCCGAGCCCCCCGCAGACCCGTACGAGCAGATTTCCTGCATACGGTTCCTCGGGTGATGGTTTCGCTACGCAAACGAGTGTACAATTCTCGGTCGTGGCAAAGGATACCGTTTCAGCAACAACTTGAACCGGTCGCGCGGCATGTCAGCTTGTGTGGACCGCCGGTTCAGCCAGAATTGCCACGCATTCCGCACGGCTTCTTCGAACCTGCCAACACTATAGGAATTGAATGTAATTCCAAAGTACTGGTAGTGTCCAAATAGCTTCCGCCGAAGACCGCGCCATTGCTCGGCAATGGGCTCGTGCCTCCGGAGCCGACACCACTGATACACACGCTTCACCGACCGATTGAGCCGCTGCTTCATTGTCTTGCGTTTCACGACCCAGTTGCCATTACGCGACTTCGCCCAGTAGTGCGTGAAGCCCAGAAAGTTCAACTTTCCAAGGCCCCCGTCGAAATCACGGTCCTTGCGCGACCGATGAAACGCTACCAGACGAGTCTTATCCGGATGCAACTCCAACCCGTACTTCGCAAAACGCTTCGGTAGTACCTTTCGCACGCGCGCGGCATCCGCCGCATTTTCGAAGACAATGACCGCATCGTCGGCAAAACGAACAAGCTTCGCCTTGCCGCTTAGTCGGCACACTATCTCATCTTCGAACCATGCGTCAAGTACCTCGTGCAGGTAGATGTTGCTCAGAAGCGGCGATATCACGCCACCTTGCGGACTCCCGTCCTCGGGATACCGTACTTCTCCCCGCTCCATAACACCTGCATTGAGCCATTTGCCTATCATTCGAATCACCACTCCGTCGCGTACCCTGCGCTTCAGCATATCCCTCAGATGTGAGTGCTTCAGTGTGTCGAAGAACTTCCGAATGTCGATCTCCAACACCACCGTCTCACCATACATATCCATAATCGCGTCCCGAAGCGCCTCCAGCGCCTGGTGGGGCGACCGTCCCCGACGAAATCCATACGAGCTATCCGAAAAGTCTACCTCGTACAGTGGCTCAAGAAGCATCACCACCGCACGCTGCAGAACCTTGTCCTCCAGTGTCGGTATGCCTATCGGCCGCTTCTCGATACCCTTTTCGTCCTTGGGTATGTAGACCCGGCGCACCGGTGGCGCGAAATACGTGCCCGATTTGAACCGCTCCAGGAGGTTCGCCAGACGGGCTTCGAGCCCCTCCTCGTACTCCTGCGCAGTCATCTCGTCCACCCCCGCCGCCGCGTCCTTACGCGTGCGACGGTACGCCTCCGCCAGCCACTCCGCGTCCACATGATATGCAAGTGACGTGAAACTCACATCCGGATGGCGTGCTGCAAGCTCCGCTATCCGCCGTTGTTTCGTTAACACACTTTCAGATTCCATCGCATCCTCGCGTGTTTCCTCCCGGCGATTCCATCACCCGGCATCCCCCTTTCCTGCTATTGGCTCCCTCGGGTAGGTTCGCCAACGTCATCGGTACTATTGGGATGCTAAGACTCCCGCCACCCATCCTTCGCCGCTTCGTTTCCTTCGCGACTCTGTACCGTCCGGCATCTCACTGTTTCGTCTCTCCCCGCCAGTTCTCAGATGCAGAGCACTCCCGGGGCCTGGTTTTACGGACTCTCTCCTGCGGCTTACCATAAACCGGTTCGTTCGAACGGAGATGGTTCGGGTCTCACAGGTTCCTGGGTGGACCTCCTGTGCCTATGCCCTGCTCTCAGACCC
>CAZCLY010000061.1:0-1736 GCA_964499635.1 uncultured Gemmatimonadota bacterium
ATGCAGCCCTACCTGGACTCGATCGCATGACGGGGCCCGGGCGCGACATCGCCGCTTCGGTCGCCGCGCGTCTGCTCGATCAGGCGAGGCGCTCGGGGGACGACTTCCAGACGCTCCTCACCGCCTACGCGTTCGAGCGCTTTCTCTACCGCCTCGGTGCTTCCGAGCTCCGCGATCGATTTGTGCTGAAGGGCGCCATGCTCCTGAGGCTCTGGTCGGACCGGTCGTACCGGGCGACCCGCGACCTCGACCTCCTGCGGCAGGGCGAGGGCTCGCACGACGCCATCCGTGCCGACCTGCGAGCGATCCTCGCGCTTCCGGTGGATCCGGACGGCATCGTCTTCGAGGCCGACTCGCTCCGCCTCGGCGCCATCCGGGCGGAGGACGAGTACGCCGGCACACGGGCGACACTCGATGCCCGCTGCGGCACTGCGCGCCTCCGGCTGCAGATCGACCTCGGCGTCGGCGACTCCGTGTGGCCTCCGGCTAGAGCCTGCACGTACCCGACGCTTCTCGAATTCGGAGCGCCGGACGTCCTGGCCTATCCGCGCGAGGCGGTCGTGGCGGAGAAGCTCGAGGCCCTGATCGTGCTCGGGGATCGCAACAGCCGGATCAAGGACTTCTTCGATCTCCACCATCTCGCGAGCGGCTTCGACTTCGACCGAGCGACGCTGTCGGAGGCGGTACGCAGGACGCTCGCACGCCGCGGCACACCGGTGCCCACCGAGGTGCCGATCGGGCTCACGCCGGCGTATTGGGACAACCCCTCCCGTCCGGCTCAGGTGCGGGCGTTCGCCCGGCGAGCGAGGCTGGACGTTCCGGAGGACGAAGGGCGCGGGTTCAGTGAGACGCTCGCCGCGTTCCTGCTACCGCTGCTCGATGATCTGCGGCAGGGAGAGCGGCGTGAAGGGACCTGGCCCCCCGGCGGTCCGTGGCAGTCAGGAGCCAGCGACCTCTGAAGGGCGATTCCGACGTGGGTTCCGTTCAGGGTTAGCAAGACGCACAGGTCGGGGCCGGCGAGGACGCTGCACGGGCGCTCACGGTCAGGAGACGTAGCGTTCCTTCACCCTTCGGTCGCGCGTCGCGAACGGACCCGTACCATTGTCGTGGACCTGGACCTCGATCGCCTCGGGCCCGAACAGCTTCGAGACCTCCCGGAAGTCCTGGTTCACGTCCTTGAGGCGCTCGTAGAGCAGGCGGCCCAAGTCCGGATCGGCGGCGGGAGGCGTCGCTTGGCTGGTACGAGCCCCGTCCGACTCCCCCTCCGGCGCCCGCTCCAACCACACCACCAGCCTCTTCTCCAGATCCTCCGTCTCCCTCACCGAGAGCTGGAAGCTCGAGAACATCCCCTCGATCTCCGGCGTCTCGTGGAGGATCGTGTCCAGGTCCGTCGTGAACACCTTCGCCCCGTAGAACGGGACGCTCAGGTCGTTCCGGCCGAACACGTACAGGAACGGGAACGCCGGCCGGACGTCGGCCAGCGACTCGATCGACATCCCCCGCTCCGCCAGGACCGAGGCGACGTCCCGGTACGAGACCGATCCGCCGAGGTCCTTGATGTTGTACCGGATCTTGGGCGCCACGCTCGTCCGGCGGTTGACGGTCACGACCAGCTCCCCCTCGTCCTCCGTCGACTCGACGTGGTAGTCGAACGGGTTGTACTGGAAGATCATCGGCGGCTGCTCGCGGCCGAACAGGGTCCGGCACAGCTCGGGGTCGGCCGCGCACGCCTTCCT
>CAZCLY010000062.1:0-1682 GCA_964499635.1 uncultured Gemmatimonadota bacterium
TAGGGCCTGCTGATTAAGTCACGTCATCTTTGATTGGTGTGGCAAGGTTCTGCCGGGTAATCCTCAGCAGCTTACCAGTCGCCGATGTCCGGTTATCTTGAGCCAACACCAGCGGCAGAAAATCAGCGCAACAAAGAACTGCTTCAGCGCCCGTTCCAGGTTCATCACCAGGAAGGTAAGCGAAATCTGCGCTGCCGACGTACCGGCCAGCTTGGCCATCACCCGCCCCAAACCAAATCGCCGTTTGCCTTGGCCAAACTTGCCTTCCACCTGGTTGCGAATCGCCTCGTCAGCCGCCGCTTGCCTTTTCGCTTCCCGCGAAACCGTTTGAGGTTTCCTACCCAACGGCGGCCCACTCATCCGAATGCCACGCTCCTTGCAAAAGGCGCGATTCTCGCGCGTGCGATAAATCTTGTCGACGTGCACACTTTCCGGATAGAAACCAAAGCGATCTTTGTATCTCTCGATTTGCCCGACGAGATCCCGGGACTCGTTATAGTTGTCCCAGCTCAGTCGATCGACAAACGTAAAACCATCGACCACGCTTACCGATAGCTTCGCACCGAACTCCGTGTCGCAGCCCGCTTTGCCCCGTTTGATGGGTCGGACATGGGGCTGGGAGATGCTCACGATCCGATCGTCGATGCGCTGCACGTGCTGGTCGTACATCTGCTGTTGCTGGCGGTGCAATTCCCGGCAGACCAGCAGGTTCTTGTACTGGCGACGTGACAGATGCACCAGGGGCAACGTGCCCGGAGTCTTCAGCAGACAGTCAATGGCCTGGAGATTTCGCTTCAAATAGCCCAACTGCCGCCGATTCGTTTGGCGAATCTTGTGGCGGCTCGGTTTTTTCTGCTTTACAAAAGCGACGAACTGCCGTCGTGCTTTTTGGCGATACGTCCGTGGTCGCGGCTGTTGGCCAACGAGCGGATCATGCAAGCTGTCGATCAACGCGTCGGTCTTCTCGCGAGCTTCGTTGAGCAAACTCGTATCGGTCGGATAGCGAATATCGGCCGGAGCACAGGTGGCATCGACGATCAGCTTGCCACGGTTGGCAGTCCTTGTTGGCGGATCGGTAGGAGGGGTTTCGCCTCGGTCGTCGCCTTGATCTTCTGCGGCGTCTGCCGGCAACGAAGCCCAGGCAATCGCCTCCGCGATCCGCTGCATCCCCTCCTCGCCAAACCGCTTGCGAAAGTCGACCATCAGCGACGCATCGAACGGTTTCTCTTGGGTAAACTCCTCCAGGCCGATGAAGAACTGCAGGTACGGATTCTCTTGGATCGCCGCGACGGTCTCACGATCGGTCAACCCCAATCGCTCTTTCACCAGCAGCGCGCCCAGCGCTGTGCGCGAAGACACGATCGGCGCGCCAAAATCTTCGCACAGGTCTTCGTGATAAATCTCCTCGGCCAGTTGCCAAGGCACCAGTCGAGCCAACCGGATCCAGCGGTTCTCGGCATCTAACTGCCCGCTGAAAGGAAGATAGAAATTGGGAAACTCCAACTGCTGCGTGCAATTCTTGCGGTACATCCGGTCACCGTGAGAGAGAAAATCTGGAGAATTCGGACAACGCAGCCGCAGGGCTTTCGAGACTAGAACACCAAAAACCTTGCAGCTTGCTCCGCAAGAATAACAAAATCTCACGATTCCTACAGCGCGAACGAGCAAATCAGCAAAACCTA
>CAZCLY010000063.1:0-1669 GCA_964499635.1 uncultured Gemmatimonadota bacterium
CGGAGATCGGATGTACCGCAGCAAGAATCGTCAGCAGTTGGAGTTTCCCGACTTTTATCTTCCTTTCAGCGGCCACTTGGACGCGGAGAATCGCTGGATCCGTCTGGCGAAGCTGGTTCCCTGGGAGCAGGCCGAGGAGATTTATCACGCCGAGTTGAGCGAGGACAGCGGCGCGCCGATTGTTCCAGCGCGCGTGGCCCTCGGCGCGCTGCTGATCAAGGAACGGCTCGGATTGACCGACCGGGAAACGGTCGAGGCGATCCAAGAAAACCCGTACTTGCAGTTCTTCATCGGGTATGAAGAGTTTTCGCAGGATCGACCGTTCGACGCCTCGCTGATGGTCGATTTCCGGAAGCGTTTTGGCCAGGAGGGCCTGCAACGGATTGGCGAAGCGATTGCGCTCTTTGCGCTCGAAGAAACAGAACCGGCGTTTGAAACATCTGCCGACGAAACATCGGCGGACGACGTTTCGCAGCCGCCTGTTGCCGAGAATACGCAAGAGACCAACGGACAAGAGACTTTCCCCGCGAGCGCTCCGCCTGGCGGCACGACAGAATCGCCGACCAACCGTGGCCAGTTGATCGCCGACGCGACGTGCGCTCCGGCCGACATTCGCTACCCAACCGACGTCAGCCTGCTCAACGAAGCCCGCGAGAAGACCGAGGAAATCATCGACGAGTTGCATCTGCCGTTGGTTGGAAAATCGCCTCGTCCTCGGACGTATCGGGTCAAGGCCCGCCGCGCGTTGGTCGCGTTCGCCAAGAAGAAACAGCCTGGGCGGCGGGCGATTCGCCGGGCGCAAAAGCAGCAATTGGGCTTCTTGCGCCGCAATCTCAAGGCGATCGACCGCCTGTTGGGCCACCCGCAGGCGCTGCCGCTCGCTCGTCTCAGCCGCCAGATGTATAAGAACTTGCTGGTCTGCCGCGAAGTTTATCGGCAGCAGATGGAGATGTTCGAGAACAACTCGCGCCGCGTCGATGATCGCATCGTGAGCGTTTCGCAGCCGCACGTGCGTCCCATCAAGCGGGGTAAAGCGGGCCGCGAGACGGAGTTTGGCGCGAAGCTATCGATGAGCGTGGTCGGTGGGTTTTCGTTTGTCGATCGTCTGAGTTGGGACAACTACAACGAGTCGCTCGACTTGGTGGAGCAGATCGAACGGTATCATCGGCGATTCGGCTTTTATCCCGAGTCCGTTCACGCCGACAAGATTTATCGCACGCGCGCGAACCGGGCGTTCTGCAAACAGCACGGCATTCGCCTGAGTGGCCCGCCGCTGGGCAGACCTCCGCAGCACGTTTCCGCGGCCGACAAGAAGCAAGCGCGGGCCGATGAAGCGATTCGCAATCGCGTGGAAGGGAAATTCGGCCAAGGCAAGCGGCGCTTTGGGTTGGGCCGCGTCATGGCCAGGCTGGCCAGCACGTCGGCGGCCCAGATTTCGCTCACGTTTCTGGTGATGAATCTCGAAGAAGCGCTGCGGCGTTTCTTTTTGGCGATTGTTCTTCTGTGCCACGGCGCCGCCAGCCTGGCCCGAGCCGCGTCAGGTAGCTTCGACCGACGATCCGCGCCGATGCGCCGTCCGTGCCCACGGCATGCAATGCGACCCCGACTGGCAATCGAGACTCGAAATCTCACTCGCTGGCCAGTGGTCGACTAAATCAGCAAGCCCTAA
>CAZCLY010000064.1:0-1633 GCA_964499635.1 uncultured Gemmatimonadota bacterium
CTTGTTCTTACCCACATTTTTCGCGGGGCGTGAGTTGTGGGTTTGCGTGGCAGCGTTGGTGTTGCTAGCGAGGCGACATGACGAGAGCGAAGGAACTTAGGATAGGCGGCGATGTGTGGGTTGTCCAGTTGCGTAGGATTGTTTAGGTGCTGACCATGAGGTCGGGCAAGGTCACGTCGACCGGCTGGGACTGCGAAAGTCGACGTTCGCAGTCTCTGCACGGAGGTGTGATCGATGGCTGTTTGCCTGGATGCCCAGAGTTGGGCGGAGCAGAATTTCGCGGACTGCCAGCTCGGAGATCGACGACGTACGCAGCGGTTAATCCAGATGGCGCAACAAGTGGCCGAGAACCCGTCGGGCAGTTTTCCGCAACAGATGGAAGCGTGGAGCGACCTCAAAGCCGCGTATCGCTTGTTCGATCGGGACGACGTGACGTTTGAAGCCGTCGCCCGGCCGCATTGGGAACAGACGCGTCGGGTGCCACCCGGACGCTACTTGGTGATTGACGACACGACAGAGCTGGACTTCGGGATTCAGCGTGACATCGAAGGCCTGGCGGAGACTGGCAACGGCAGCGGCCGCGGTTTTCTGTTGCACAACGCTTTGCTGGTGGACGCTGCCAACCAAGCCATCGTAGGGGTGGCGGGGCAGACGATCCATTACCGGCGAGCGAAGCCGAAAAAGGAGAACAAGACACGCCGCCTGCGACGCGACCGCGAATCGCAGATCTGGGGCCAGGTGATCGACGCGGTAGGACCGCCGCCGCAGGACGCCCAGTTCCTCCACGTGTGTGATCGAGGCGCGGACAACTTCGAAGTGTTCTGTCACTGCATCGAGCAGCGGTGCGACTGGGTGGTGCGGGCCAGCGTGAGGCATCGCCAGATCCTTACGCCGAACGGCCAGCAGATGCCCTTGTCCTCCTACTTAGCTACGTTGCCGCTGGCGGGAACGTACGAGTTGCGGGTGCGGCCCCGTCAACACCAACCACCGCGGATGGCGAAACTGGAAGTGCGTTTTGGCGCGTTGCGGATGCCCGTACCCCGATTCCAGAGCCCGTACGTCAAGCACCTGGCTCCGGAACCGATCGCGATGAGGGTGGTGCACGTGCGCGAAGTCGACGCGCCCCAGGGCGTCGCGCCCATCGAATGGGTGCTCTACACGTCGCTTCCGGTCCGCACGTTCGAAGATGCCTGGACGGTGATCGAGTACTATGAAGCCCGCTGGCTGGTGGAAGAGTATCACAAGGCCCTCAAGACGGGCTGCCAAGTGACGCGGCGTGGCCTGCGAGCGGCTACGCGGCTGGAACCGATGGTGGGGCTGATGAGCGTGGTGGCGCTGCGTTTACTGCAATTGAAGTCGGCGGCGCGGAGCGATCCGGATCGTCCGGCCCAGCAAGTCGTGCCTCGGTTGTGGCTGGCGATGTTGAAGGCGGCCCGGAAGAACCTGCGTCGCGTCTACGACTTGACCATCCGGCAGTTCTACCGTGAGTTAGCCAAGCTGGGCGGATTCCTGGGTCGCAAGTCGGACGGCGAGCCCGGCTGGATCACCGTCTGGCGCGGCTGGGAGAAACTCAACCTGCTCGTGCGCGGCGCAACACTGATGTCCGGCGCCAAAAAATGTGGGTAAGAACAAG
>CAZCLY010000065.1:0-1630 GCA_964499635.1 uncultured Gemmatimonadota bacterium
GCGCGGAGGTCGCGCTCGGCCTGGGGCTGGGGGCCGTGGCCGCCCGCGCGGTGGCCGCCCGGCCGCGGTGGGCCGTGAGCGCGGCGCGCTCGCGGGCGACGCCGCTCGCGGTGCTGGCGGTCATCGCCTGCCTCGTCGCGGTCGTCGAGGAGCCGCCCGTTCTGGAGCGTCGGCGCGCCCAGCGCGTGGTGGCGGCCGACGGCCCCCACCCCAACGTCTTGCTCATCATCCTCGACACGGTCCGCGGCGCAGAGCTGGGGGTGTACGGGTACGAGCGGCCGACCACGCCCAACCTCGACGAATGGGCCGGGCGCGGCGTCGTGTTCGACAACGCGTATTCGACGGCCCCGTGGACCCTCCCGTCGCACGTGAGCATATTGACCGGACGCTACCCGTTCGAGACCCCGGCCGGTTTCGAGCGTGCCATCGACGACCGATACGCCACCCTGGCCGAGGTCCTCCGTGACCACGGCTACGACACGGGCGGCTTCGTGGCCAACCTCTCGTACACGACCGAGACGTCGGGTCTGGATCGTGGATTCCTGTGGTACCACGACCAGCCGCGCACGCTGCGATGGTCGTGGGGCACGTCCTGGCTGTCCGGCGTGCTCGTGAGCCGCACGGGGCTGTCGCGATGGCTCCCTACCGGGAGAAAGACCGCAGCGTACGTCACGGACGAGTTCCTGACGTGGCTCCGGGGAGGGCGGGACAGGCCGTTCTTCGCGTTCCTGAACTACATGGACGCGCACGACGAGTACCCGTCCCCCGTCGCCTACCGCCGCCAGTTCGGCGCGCCGCTCACCCTTCCCCCGTGGCCGGACACGATCTCGACCGAGACCATGCGCCCCTTCCACGACGCCTACGACGCCTCGATCGCCTACATCGATGCCCAGCTCGGGCGACTCTTCGCCCGCCTGTCGGACTCCGGGGTCCTGCACCACACGGTGGTGATCATCGCGTCCGACCACGGGGAGATGTTCGGGGAGCACGGGCTGATAAAGCATACGAGCAGCCTGTATACGCCGCTGCTGCACGTCCCGCTGATCATCCTCGAGCCCGATGGGGCCCACGCCGGGATACGGATCCCGGACTACGTGACCCTGCGCGACCTCCCCTCCACTATCCTCGACCTCGCGGGGATCGACGGGGCGGGGCTCCCCGGCGCATCGCTGGCCCGCTTCTGGGGCGAGGGCCCGCCGTCGGTCTCGCCGCTGTACGCGGAGCTCGACAAGTACGAGTTCACCGAGCCCGGGAGTCGATCGGACCTCGGCGACATGAGCGCGCTGGTGTCCGACGGCGTACAGGTGATTCGAAACGGCGACGGGTCGGTCGAGCTCTACGACCTCCGACAGGATCCCGGACAGCTCGAGGACCTCGGCGAGGCGCCCGAATTCGACGCGCTGCGCGACAGCCTGCTCGCACGACTCGACGCCACAGCGCATCTCCGGCCGTAGTTCGAGTCTCGCGATCGGGTCCGCGGACAGCTCATGAGGAGTGGATGATGATGATGATGAATGGTGAGCCCTCCTCGGGACCGGGCGAGACGCGATGAGGATTCGCAGGCGTACCTACGGTATCCTGGCCGTGCTCGGAATCGCCGTGTGGGTGATCGGATCCGAGCTCGTGGCGC
>CAZCLY010000066.1:0-1553 GCA_964499635.1 uncultured Gemmatimonadota bacterium
GGGTGCATTCCCATATTCCCGGTCAAGCTGTGAAAGTAGAAGGCAACAGAGTTGAAGTGACATAAGCCCACAGATCTCTGAGAATACCCCCATTTTGCGAAAAGTGGGGCAGATGAGAAACGGTATGGGCGGGTGTGATTTGGGTACTGATGAAGGGAGAGTACAAGAAACGTACCGGCGTTTGGAGAAGCTCAGGCAAAGTTCACCAGAACTGACTTGTGCTGAAGAGCTGGAGGCATTGGAACGTGAGATCCAGAGTCAAGCCGATGAGCTGGCGCGTTTAATCTTTGAGCGCCACGTGCAACACGCTCTGGAGAGCGAAGCGATCAAGGAAGCGGAGAGGCACTTCATTCGGGCCATGCCGGTCAAGCTGAAAAACGAAGGTCCGCAAGCGGTGAGGATTTGCACAGGCAGGGGTCTGAGGATCACGGTACGCGTGAGTTATTATCGTCGCCGATGTGATCGGCGCAAGAAGAACAGCCGCCAGGGAGTGTACGCGGGCTTGGTCCTATTGGGGATTCACGAGCGGTGTACGCCGTTATTGGGTTCCAGGGTGAGCATGATGTCAGCGCTGCTGAGCTCGTTCCACGAGGCCAAGCAGGTGTTGTCTGACCAAGGAATTGAATTGGGTGTCAAGGTCATCCGCAAGCTGGCCTATCGGTATGCCGCCCGAGCCCGCGTGGTTCAGCAGAGCGCGGCGTTTTGTCTTGAAGAGGCCCACCCAAGCCCAGGGCGACGAGTGGCGGTAAGCTGTGACGGAGGCAAGACCCGGCTTCGAGAGAACAAACGTGGGCCGAAGACGAAGCAGAAGCGAACCCGTTATAAGGGGGCCTGGCGTGAGCCCAAGCTATTAATCATTTATGTGCTCGACGACCAGGGCAAGCCCCAGAGCAGTTTTGCCCCGGTGATCGATGGCAGTTTAAACGGACCCGATGCGGTGTTCGGATTGATCCAAAGCTATTTGCGCCCTTTGGCCCTGGGAGTAGAGGATCAACTGTTATTTGTGGCCGATGGGGCCCTATGGATTTGGAACCGAGTCCCGGACTTGGTCAAAGCGTTGGGCTTGGATCCCCAGCAGGTTCACGAACTGGTCGATTTCTATCATGCCGTTGAACATCTGGGAAAGGTGGCGGGTTTGCGCAAGCACTGGTCTGCCAAGCAACGTAAGGCTTGGGTGAAAAAACACCGGCGTCTCTTGTTGAAAGGGCACGTCAGCCAAGTCATCGAGGCCGTGCGTGAACTCTGTCGAGGGCGAAACAGTCGGGCGATTCGCACCGAGCGCGAGTACTTTGTTAAGAACCAATACCGCATGGGCTACGCTCGCTTAAAAGCCAACCATTGGCCCATTGGGAGTGGCGCGGTGGAAAGTGCGATTCGCCGCGTCATTAATCTGCGTCTGAAAGGCCCAGGCATCTTTTGGTACAGGGAAAATGCCGAGGCAATGCTTATGTTACGCGCTTACTATAAGGCGGGTAGGTGGAACCTATTGAAAAGCATGGCTAATTCTCATCTCTCGATTAGGGTAGCTTAACCGTGAAAATGGGAATGCGCCC
>CAZCLY010000067.1:0-1549 GCA_964499635.1 uncultured Gemmatimonadota bacterium
TGCGGGTGCCGAAGGCAACCGTCAGCTTCATTGGCTGGTTAGATAGTTCGCCCCCTGCATTGCGTGCGGGACCGAATTAATGCCGCTCCGGATCCGGGCCCACCGTTCCATCCTCGGGTATTTCGCCGTCGAGCAGCGAACGAATCGCCGACGCGACGCGGGGCCACGTCGAAGCACGTGGGCTTGCAGTTTCGAAGTGCCCCACGCCCGGGATGACGATGAGCCCTACCCGATCACCTGCTTGCACGGCGGCGTGCGCGTACGCTTCCATGAGAGGGCGCGGCACGAACTCTTCGTATTCCCCGATCAGCAGCACCTGCGGAATCCCGAGCGGAAGGAGTTTGATGGGAGACGCTTGCGCGTAGCGCTCCGGTACCGATGCCGGCGTTCCGCCAAGAAGGGCGGTGATCACGGTATCTTGGCAGAGCCCCTCGTAGCCGGCAATGTTCGCCGTCATGTCGACCGGCCCAGCCAAATCAAGGACACCGCGGACGGTGAGCGGGGCCGCGGCATGGAGGTCGCTGTCCCGCGGTACCCGAGCGCGCGCCGCCGCCCACATGGCCAGGTGGCCTCCGGCCGAATGCCCTACGATGGCGACCCGACTCGTGTCTAACGCGTATTGGGGCGCGATCTCACGAAGGTGGTCGGTCGCGTGTCCTACATCTAGGTACGTCCCCGGCCAGCCGCCGCCGTCCTGGCCGAGTCGGCGGTACTCGACGTTATACGTCGCGATGCCCATGTCCTTGAGCGCGTCGGCCATCGGCGAGAGATAACGGAGTGTCGCGTAGGCTGCCTTGAAGCAGCCCCCATGAATCAGCACGGCGACGGGATGGGGCCCCGGACCCGTCGGTACGCGCAACTCTCCGTATTGACTCGAATCGGCGCCATACGCCAACCGCTCGTCTGGTGGCCTGCTGGTTTGGAGCGTCAGGTCAACTTCGCTCATCAGGCCAGCAGGGCTGGCCGTTTCCTCACCTGAGCGCGCTGCCCTTCCGACGCAGCCGGCAGCGGTAGCCAGAGCGAGGAGAGTCACGCTGATCGACCACCACGTGTAGAAGGGTCTCATAAGATGCTCCGTGACGTAGGTGTCGTTAGCCATCTAACGCCATACCGATAAGCTGCGGGCCGCGAAGCGGACCATCAGCTTCATCGGCCTGTTAGGCAGAAGCGCACCGCGTCTCGCGCGGTTGCGGCCACGACTGCGGGTACCTCGAGGCACGAGAAGTGACCAGCCGCACCCAGATCCACGCACGTCACCGTCGGCACCAAATCACGGTTCGCCTGGCGCTCCGTCGGGCGAGACCAGTCCGCCTCCGAGTACCCCAACCAGACCGGCACCTCGATGCCGCCGTCCGACTCTGGCGGTGAGCTGGCAACGCAGGAGCAGGAAATCTGGAGACCTGTACTCCCGAACGTTGTCGGGCTGCAGCTCTACTACGTGATCCGTTTCGCGGCAGACGAGTCGCAGGCGAACCGGCTCCTCGGGGATGTCCTCAAGCAGCCAGAAACGATCTTCCTGCTCAAGCTCCGTACCGTCCGCATCGACGAA
>CAZCLY010000068.1:0-1538 GCA_964499635.1 uncultured Gemmatimonadota bacterium
CGAATGGCACTTGCGCAGTTCGTAAGTGGTGGCTGGGGTTTGGTATAGACGAAGAGGCCTGCCTTGCTTACATGGATGCTATCACACTTCCATTAGGCAAGGAGGCCTCTGATGTTCGATTTTATCCGCAGTCGGTTTTCGCACCAGTTCAATTCGTTTCGTCGGCGTTGGTGCCGCGAGCGCTCGCTGCCTTTCACCGACGTGCTGTCGCCCGAACGGGTGCAGTCAGTGCTGGCAGAAGAGGGCATCACGTTTCGCGACACCCTGTTCACGCCGCTGGTCACGTTGTGGACGTTCTTGGGGCAGGTGTTCAGCCCCGACCATTCGTGCCGCGACGCGGTGGCGCGGTTGATCGCTTTTCTGGTGGGCCAAGGCAAGCGACCCTGCTCCGCCGACACCGGAGCTTACTGCACGGCGCGGCAGCGATTGCCCGAGCAACTGGTGGCTCGGCTGGTGCGCGACAGCGGCGATGCCTTGCATGCGAGCGTTCGCACCGACAGTCTGCGCATCGCGGGCCGGCCGGTGTACGTCGTCGATGGCACCACAGTGTCGATGCCCGACACGACCGCCAACCAGAAGGAGTACCCGCAAGCGGACACGCAAGAGCCCGACTTGGGCTTTCCGATCGCGCGGCTGGTGGCGTTGTTCAGTCTGGTCAGCGGCGCGGTATTGGATATGGCGTTGGGACCGTACCAGGGAAAGGAAACCGGCGAGACATCGTTGTTTCGGCAGCTCATCGGCCGTTTGCAGCCGAATTCGGTGCTGCTGGGAGACCGCTATTTCTGCAACTATTGGACGATCGGCATGCTCATCAACGCCGACGTGAACAGCGTGTTTCGGCTGCACCAACGACGACCGGCCGACTTCCGCCGCGGCCGATTCGTCGGGCCCGAGGATCGGATGGTGATGTGGAAGCGGCCGTCGCGCCCCGATTGGATGACCGTGAAAGAGTACGAAGACATGCCCGACGAGTTGGGAATCCGGCTGGTGCGCGTGCGAGTGCGGCAGCGGGGTTTTCGCGTGCGCGAATTGGTTGTGGCGACCACGCTGCTGGATCCGCTCGAAGCGCCGGCCGACGAGCTGGCACTGCTGTACCGCGCTCGTTGGCAGGCGGAGCTCAATCTGCGATCGCTCAAAACCACGCTGGACATGGACGTGCTGCGGTGCAAAACGCCCTCGATGGTCCGCAAGGAGATTTGGATGCACTTGCTGGTGTACAATCTGGTGCGCGAGCTGATGGCCCAGGCCGCCCAACGGGTCGGCCGGCAGCCGTACGAAGTGAGTTTCAAGGGCGCGCTGCAAACCCTGAATCGGTTCCAGGAGTTGTTGGGGGTGATCCTGAAGGACCGATGGCCCACGTTGTTCGACGAGCTGTTGCGGGCGGTGGGCACGCATCGCGTCGGCCATCGACCCGACCGCTACGAACCGCGCGCCGTCAAACGCCGACCCCAACCCATCGCCCTGCTCACCGTGCCCCGCGACGTCGCCCGAAAACGTTTGCTGCACGCAGCTTGAACACTGCGCAAGTGCCATTCGTG
>CAZCLY010000069.1:0-1510 GCA_964499635.1 uncultured Gemmatimonadota bacterium
TATTTCGGCGCTCGGCTTTCGATAGGCACAGTACAGCATGGACATCTTTGCATTCGGCTGACGAGAGCGACGATCAAGCGTCGTCGCATCGTTGCGATCGAGTTTGGGATGTGGCGTTCCGTCCTGAGCGGCAGAGCCTCTGGATCGGTAATTTCTGGAAAGGCGAGTTGTTTTGAACCACACGGAGGGACCAAGTCTTGAGGGGGGAATCGTTTCCCTCTCGGAGATCAGGAATCCGTAGGCTGCGATGCAGAGCGTTGCGTGATGATGGAAGCCGCGCCATCCGCGCCCTTCAAAATGTCCCAGCCCGAGCTCTTGCTTGAGCTCGAGATAGTCACGCTCGATCCGCCATCGGAGCTTGGCGGTGTCAACAATGCTGCGGAAGCTGATGTCGGCCGGCAGGGTCGAGAGCCAATATTTGGTCGGCTCTTTCTCATCCTTGGGCCATTCGATCAGCAACCATTGCTCTGGCCATGGCTCGCTACGATCGAAGTCGCGCTTTGCGATGCGAATGCGCAATCGAGCAAACCGCGATCGGAGCGGCACATTTGTCCCCTCGCGCCAGGTCATGGTCTTCCAGGCCTTGGCCGGCAGACCGAGGGCGAGCTGTTTGACTGCCACCGGCCGATGCGCCTTGTCGCGGCGCAGGCGCTTGGTTGGTCGCCCAAGGCCCAGCACATAGGCCTTGGGCGGCAACGGTCCTGTCCCAGGCGCCCAGACGGTAGTGGTGGATAAGATGCCCGCGACATAAACCAACCCGAGTTCTGAGATCGTCGTTCGCAACGCGACATCCGCCCCATAGGCTGGGTCGATCAGCACCGTGCCGCGCGAAATGCCGGCTTCACAGGCAATGCGGATTTGCTCAACGGCAATCTCCGACTTGGTTTTGAATGCGATCTCTTCCGGCACGCCAACCTTCTCTCGCCGCTTGCGATCGCGCGCCCACTCCTGTGGTACGTAGAGGCGATAGGCCACCGGCAGGCTGGCGTGATGATTGGCAATCGACAGCGATACCGCGACCTGACAATTGTCCTGCTTGCCGAGCTGGCCGCAATATTGACGGGCAACGCCGACCGAGTGGCGTCCTTTCTTCGGAAAGCCGGTGTCGTCGATGATCCAGGCTCCGATCGGTCCATGCCGCTCGATGCTCGGCAGCACCATCTCTCGGACCTTGCTCAAAATAGCTTCATCCGACCAAGGCGATTGGCCAACAAAATGCAGCAGCGACTGATGCTGGGCTGCCGTTCGCGTCGGCGCCGTCATCGCCGCCATCGGTTCAACGCTCTTGCGCTCGGCTGGCAGCAGCAGGCCCATGCAATAGGCTTCGAGAGGCCCGGCTCGATCGGCATGTCCAATCACACTCACAAGACCATCAACATAAGTTGCAAACCGTGTCTCGCTGTTATCCTTCCCTCGGCGATCCATCTCAGCCCCCTTCGGCTTGCTTGAATCTCCTCGGTAAATGATTCTAATCCCACTTAACCCGCGACTTTCTGACTCAGTAGGACTA
>CAZCLY010000070.1:0-1495 GCA_964499635.1 uncultured Gemmatimonadota bacterium
TGGCCGGAATCTAACTAGACAGTCTAGTCAGATGCAACGGGGCTGGGGGGTTCCCGTCCCATAGCGTCTCGGGGGACACGTCGGCACCCAATTCGTCGCGAAGCCGGCTGGAGAACCGATCGAGCTCGTAGACGGCGCTCGCGTGGTCCCCCTGTTCGACCAGGAGTCGAAGCAGGCGCCGGAGCAGCCGCTCCTCGTAGGGCCCCATCTCGATCGCCTGCCGAAGCCAGCGTATCGCTTCCGTGCGGTTTCCGGCGGCTTCTTCCGCGGTCACGAGCGCTTCGGTCGCCTCGATCACGAGTCGCAGGTAGAGCGCGCGCTCCCCATCGAGCCAGCGCTCGAAGTTGCGAGCTCCGGAGAGGTAGAACCCCTGGAGGAATTCGCCACGATAGAGCCGGGTCGCCCGGCGCGGGTCCCCGGCGTCGATCGCCGCGTCGAATGCGACGACGTCGATCCAGGTGATGTCCGGGTCGAGCCAGACGTCGTTCCCGCGCGTGGCGATGGCGTCTTCGCCGATGACAGAGCGGAGAAGGTACACGGACTGGTTGAGAGCCCTGCCGGCGTTTCTCTGCTCGAGCTCGGGCCAGAACGTGCCCAGAAGCTCGTCGCGCGGCCGCGGCCCGAAGGGTCGTGCGCACGCCAGATACGCGAGGACGGCGGCACGCTTGGGTCGGGAGAGGATGGTGGCCGGATCGACATGCTCGCCCGGGCCGAGCAGCTCGAACGTCCCAAGCGCCCGGATTTCGATCAAGCTCACCTCCGCGACCTCGTCGTCGGATCGTTGCGGGCCCATCTGGCGCGCTCCGACGTCGATCACGAAAGCTCGCGTGTGCGGCGGGCCACAACAAGCACCCGGGACCGGTCGTCACCGCGACCGCCGGGCGGCGGCGGTGACGTACGGGTGAGCGGGGTCTACGCCGGCCCCGTCCTGCGGATGGTCAGCGGTTCAGGGTCATCGTGACCGACCCGCCGTTCGGGCACGCCAAAGCCTCGTCGGTCGACGTGTCCCAGCTCACGATGCTGCCCCCCGTGTAGACGTACACGTCCTCGCTCGGGCTGGTCACCACCGTCGGGTCTCCGGGGCGCAGGGAGGATTCGATCACGCGGGTGCGGTACTGGTGTCCGTCTCCATCGTCGAGCCACGAATGGTTGAGGGTCCCTGTCAGGTTCGCCGGCCCTCTTGTTCACCTGAAAGCGAAGAGTGCGGCTTTGCGAAGTGTCGGTCAGACGGTCGATCAGCCGCTGGACGGCCCCCGCGTCCGTCGATTCCAGGTCCGGCGGATCGGTCACGCAGCCGCCGAGCGCCGCGGGGCTCGGAGACCCCGCCGCCGCGAACAGCGACAGCGCGTCGACGATGGTGAAATCCTCCCCGCCCCCCGAGCCCGCGAGGTGGTTCTTGCTGTCCTTCGAGATGACGACGGGCTGCGAAGAGGAGGTCGTCACATCGCCCGCGAGCTCGACCGTGGCGTTGCCCGCCGGCGCCGGCGGATCCCCG
>CAZCLY010000071.1:0-1471 GCA_964499635.1 uncultured Gemmatimonadota bacterium
GGATCGCGTCCCAGCCCGTGGTGTAAGAGCGCCGGTCATGGCCTGAGCTCGACGGTGGCTCGGGCCGCCCGTCAGGCCGCCGCGATGCGGCGCGGCCGGGCCTGTGGATCATCGTTGAACTGGGCGAGCTTTTCCAGGCTCATATAGCGGGCCCGGCTCGCCGCCCACTCGTCGTTCTGCTCGAGCAGCATCGCGCCGACCAGCCTGACGATGGCAGCCTCGTTGGGAAAGATGGCGACGACGTCGGTGCGCCGCTTGATCTCGCCGTTGAGCCTCTCGAGCGGGTTGGTCGAGTGCAGCTGCGGCCAGTGCTCCTTCGGGAAGGCGAGGTGGGCGAGCACGTCGTCCTCGGCGCCGTCCATCAGTTCGCCGAGCTTGGGAAAGCGCTCGCGCAGCCTGTCGGCGACGGCCCGCCACTCGGCCCGCGCCGCCTCCTGAGTTTCCTGCGTGAAGGCGGTGCGGATCGCGGCGGCCACCATCGCCCGCTGCTTCGATCCGACGTGGGCGAGCGCATTGCGCATGAAGTGCACGCGGCAGCGTTGCCATGTCGCCGACAACACCTTGGCCGCCGCCTTCTTCAGGCCCTCGTGGCTGTCGCTGATCACGAGCTTGACGCCGCGAAGCCCACGCCGCGTCAGCGAGCGTAGGAAGGCGGTCCAGAACGGCTCGGCCTCCGACGGGCCGACCTCGAGCCCCAGTACCTCGCGGCGGCCGTCGGTGTTGACGGCAACGGCGATTATCACGGCGACGGAGACGATCCTCCCGGCCTGGCGCACCTTCACGTAGGTGGCGTCGATCCACAGGTACGGCCACGAGCCCTCGATCGGGCGATTGAGGAAGGCGTGCACGCGCTCGTCGATCTCCGCGCACAGCCGCGACACCTGGCTCTTGGAGATGCCGGTCATGCCCATCGCCTTGACGAGATCGTCGACCGAGCGTGTCGAGACGCCGTGCACGTAGGCTTCCTGGATGACCGCGGTCAGCGCCTTCTCGCTCGCACGTCGAGGCTCCAGGAAGGCTGGGAAGTAGCTGCCCTTCCTCAGCTTCGGGATCTCCAGATCGACCGTGCCGGCACGCGTCTCCCAGGCGCGCTCGCGATAGCCATTGCGGTGGTTGGTACGCGCCGGCGAGCGCTCGCCATGCGCCGCGCCCGTCAGGCTCTCCACCTCCAGGTCCATCATGCGGTTGGCGACGTAGGCCATCATCTCCCTGAGGAGATCGTCGTCGGAGCCCTTCTCAACGAGGGCCTTCAAGGTCATTCTGTCGATCGTCATGGTTCGCTCTCCTGGTTGCGTTTGGACTTCGCAACCCGAGCCAACCTCGATTCGGACCATGACCGCCTTCCCGCTCGGCGCCGCTGTGGACGCCTTGGGGAAAAGGCTTCACGCGGCGTTCCTCTCCGGTCGCCCTACGGGCTCCCTCCGACGAACGCCGCCGCCCCGACTCCTACACCACGCCCCGGGACGCCAGC
>CAZCLY010000072.1:0-1461 GCA_964499635.1 uncultured Gemmatimonadota bacterium
AGCCAGATGGGGATGAAAAAGTCTGTTGCTCTCAATTGGTTAAGATGTTGGTGCTTACCAGTAACAACCTTAACCGGGAGAGCAACAGACGATGGGTATTCTACCGCTTTACGTTGGTTTGGACTACCACGACGACTCGATTCAGGTATGCGTGATGAACTCCGAGGGAGTTGAGCTCGGGAACCGCTCGGTTCCCAACGACGTGGAGGCGGTGGGGGAATTGATCTGGAATTACGGACCCCCGAGGAGTGTGGCGATCGAGGCGTGCTGCGGCGCCGCGGATTTCATCGAGCAGTTGGGACGCGTCTACGAGTGGGACGTCCGCATGGCCCATCCAGGATACGTCAGCCGATTGAAGCAAAGCCCGGACAAGACCGATTACGACGACGCCGGCCTGCTGGCGGACCTGCTGCGTGTGAACTACCTGCCGGAGGTGTGGATCGCGCCCGAGGAGACGCGGCAACTGCGCCGGCTTTCACGCTATCGACAGGGACTGGCGGACGACCGCAAGCGGCTCAAATTGCGGCTCCGCGCGTTGCTCCGAGAAGAGCGGCTGAAATACACCGGCGAGGGCCGCCCCTGGTCCAAGCCCTGGCTGGCCTGGGTCAAAGGCGCACCGCTCGGGGAGCATGCGCGATGGGTGATGGACCAGCACCTGGCCGCCCTGCAAGCCCTCGAAGAGAAGCTCAAGGAAGTCGAGCAACACATGGAGCAAGCCACGCGAGACGACCCGCTGACGCAGAAGTTGCTCGCCCTGCCCGGCATCGGACCGGTGACGGCCTTCGTGATGCGTGCCGAGATCGGCAGCTTCCATCGTTTTCGCAGCGGCAAGCAGCTTTCGCGGTTTTGCAGCGTCACGCCGCTGAACGCCTCGAGCGGAAAGAAGCAAGCCGACGCCGGCCTGGTCCGCCAGGGCAACCCGGATCTGCGGCGGACCATCATCGAGGCAGCCCACCGAATTGGACGCTACGACGAGAAGTGGAAAGCCCTGAAGCAGCGGCTGGTTTCGCGCGGCAAGGCGAATAGCGTGGCGGTGGCCGCCGTCGCCAACCGCTGGATTCGCTGGCTGTACCATCAGGTGAACAACGAGAATGTGGATTCAACGTTGATTGAAGTTGCGGCCTAGGAGAAACACATGACACGAGATCGTTTTTGGAGAAGCCATCGCGGACCCGCGCTTGCGAAGGTGAGCTCGTGTGCCACTTGGGCTCGTCGTGAGCGACACGCTCGGTGCCAGTGAGGGCAGCCTTCGCATGCTTCGAAGCACCCACATGGGCTAGAACTCCGGTTCGATGCTCGGATAGAAGTATGGGGATCCGGCGCGGCCTCCTTCCAACAACGATCTCGACCCCGAAACCACCCCCAACCCGCACGACCCTACGGCAAACACAAAGCCCAACGAAGAAACTGCGCAAAAACAACACCTCAACCACTTGAAAACCAACAGATTTTCATAGAAGT
>CAZCLY010000073.1:0-1456 GCA_964499635.1 uncultured Gemmatimonadota bacterium
ATCGCCGCGGGACTCGACTATCGGATCGACCGCACGACTCTTATCGGCATCGCCGGGGGCTACACCAGCTCCGGGTTCTCCGTGGATCGATTGCGGACGAGCGGCACGGTCGATGGCTCTCATGTGGGCCTCTATGGGGTGAAATGGCTGGGGTCGGTTTATCTGGAGGGGGACATCGAGTACGCCCATTTCGACAACGAAACCAATCGGTTCATCGACTGGGTGCTGGATGAGCGGGCCTGGGGTAGCTTCTCGAGCGACGAGATCAACGGGCACGTCGAAGCAGGCTGGCAACAGACCTACGGCGCGACGAATGTGACCCCGTTCGCGGGCCTACGGGCGGGCAATCTCTGGAGTGACGCCTTCAGCGAGCGTACCCAAGGGAGCACTGGCGGCCCGGGGATTCTCGGCCTCACCTATGAATCAACGTCGGTGAGTTCGTTGGTGAGCTCCCTTGGCGTGCAATTTGATACAAGCATCCGTCTCGCCCGTGGCAGCATATTGACGCCTTTCGTGCGCGTCGCCTGGCTCCACGAATTCGATACCGACCGTGGGGTCGATTCGTTCCTGACCCAATCTCCCGCGGCGGCGTTCGCTCCTGACGGAGCTTCCGCGCTAAGCGACGCGGCGAAAGTGGATGCTGGTGCGCGGCTCGACCTCACCGAGACCATAGGGGTGTATGGCTTCTTCCAGGGAGAGTTCGCCAGTCGAGGCCAAATCTTGGCCGGGTTTGGCGGCCTGGACGGCCAATCCGCCGGGTCCGCCTCCGCATCCGCCTCGGGCCAAAGCTATGGCGGCCGGGTCGGCATGAGGGTCCGGTGGTAGGGGGGCGGTGGTTTGCTAAACCGTTGTGGTTGCGCGCTCTTGGGGTCGCAGTGCGCCCTGAAAACCCTCGCTCTGCGACTTCAAGCAGCCTAGTCTTTCAAAGCCCGACGATTAGTGAGCTGCGCTACCTGACCCGCAATGGTCCACCCTCGCATTGAAAGGAGGACCCGATGCCCAAAAAAATAGTATGGGTTGAGGTTGAAGCTTCCGACAACGCAAGCTTCTCCTCCCAGGGTAACTGTACAACCTACTACAGTGCTGGGGGCGCTGGAGAGTCAGCCACAGTTTCAATAACCAGTGCCCTCGGTAAGAGAACCAAGGTGCGCCTAGGCGGGGGTGGCAAGGTCCAGGTTTGTGACGACACGCACGTCGCGACCGTAAACCAGGGGGCCAGTAGAAGTGCCAAAAAATCGAAGAAGCGAGCAGCCCCAAGTTGAGGTCTATTCCAAGACCGCAAAACCCTCGCCAGAGAAATTGCTGCCCGTACCGCGCCCCTTTCGGTGATCGCCGATGGTGGCATCATCCTGTCCAAGGCCGTCGACGATAAAGACGCGCTGGCTCGGCCGATCCTGCTCCATCGCGACTTTGTCCGCTCTGTCTTCCTCGGAACCTGATCCAGAATGAAGCTGAT
>CAZCLY010000074.1:0-1455 GCA_964499635.1 uncultured Gemmatimonadota bacterium
GCACTCGTTTAGCCCGCATGCATGTTGAGCGAGAGCTTGGGTGCTAGCCAATCGAGCAGGTCATTGGCGTTCTGTTGGCAGGTGGCGGCGAGGCTGGCGAGGATTTCCCAGGTGCGGCGGCCGCGCTCGGTGCGGTTGCCGCAGGAGAGTTTGCGGGCGATCACCGCCGGGCGCAGCGAACGTTCAGCACGATTATTCGTCGGCTCAGCCTTCGGCTCTTGCAAACAACCCAGCAAGTGCGGCCACTGTTTGAGCAAGCGATTCTGTACCGCCACGTCGCCCGGTTGCGTGACCGGCTGGTTCAAAAGCCGCTCGACGGTTTGCTCGATGCGGGCACTTTCCTCGAAAAATGCCTCCTTGGACATTGCTGGCCGGGCTTTCCATAGTGCTGTCACGGACTTGAACAGCCACTTCCACTGTAGCAAGTAGCTCGGGTCCTGTGTGTCGGGACGATCGCGCGCTTTGGCGATGGCCCGCTGATGATGGGCGATGCACTTATGTTTGCGACAGATGATCGAGTCGTAAACATTCAAGCAATCGCTGACCAACATGCCTGCAAACGCGTCGCCCAGAGTTTCTTTCGCCACTTCACTAGCGCGACTCTTCTGGACCCGATAAAGCGTGGCGGTGGGTGTGGTGAAAGTCCACAGCCACCACTTCGGCTCGCCGACCCACCAACTGGTCTCGTCGGAGTACACCACCTCGCTTGTACGGATCGCTTCGCAAACCGCGTGGTAGTCAGCCTCGACCTTGCCCGCCGCTCGATCCAACGCCTGGGACAGGCCGCCGGGAGTGATCGACAACCCCAGCAACTTGCTGAGCGTCTGGCACGTCTTCCGCATCGTTACGCCCAACTGCTTGTTCAAAAGCACCGCAATCGACAACGCCCGTGGGCCCAACTGTACGGCGGCCGCACCGCCAGCGATCGAGGTTTGCAGCGGATGCGTGCTGCGGACTTCACCACAAGTTGGACAGTTCGCCTGCCAGGTGACCAATCGCGTCACCACCGGACGGAGCGGCGGAATCTCTTCGATGTACTGCACCAGGGCCGCGCGGTCGGTGACATCGCTCTGGCAATGCGGACAACACTCCAGCGGCACTTCGATCTCTTGATCGACCCGTTCAGGAATTTGCCGATACGCCCCGGCATGCCCCGGCTTGCGACCCGGCTTTTTCTGCTCTCCGCGGGGCACCTTTTTCTTTTCCTCACGCCGAAAGGGCGCCGCCTGTCGAGCCGAGGCCCGCTCCAACTCGGCCAGCCGCTGATGCAGCTGACCATTCTCCGACCGCAACGAATCCAGTTGCTTCACGGCCACCGACAATTCATCACGCAGCTGGCGATTCTCTGCCACCAACTCGGCGATACGTAACGCTGCCTGTCGCTCGTCAAAATCCATGCCCCCATCCTTCGCGTGCTAGCGAGAAAAAGGCAATGCTAGTAGGCTAAACACGTAC
>CAZCLY010000075.1:0-1451 GCA_964499635.1 uncultured Gemmatimonadota bacterium
CACTACTTTGGCAGATTTTTGAGGGTCCCGGGATTCCCGAATCGGCTTTTGCGTGATTCATGGGTGATCGGCTTTTGGAGGGGCCGACCATGAATGGCAGGACAGCAGACTGGAAGCATGAGCTTGGACGTTTTCTCAAGCCGTTTCTGGATCGGTTGGGTCACAAGGCACGGCGACAGATGTGTCCTCTCTATGTGACAGGGCTGATCGGTCCTGGCGACCGCAAGAGCGTTCAACCGATGGCAAAGCGGCTTGCGCTCGGCGAATGCGATCAATTGCACCACTTCATCGCGGCCGGGGTCTGGGATGCCAAGCCTCTGGAAACAGAGCTGCTTGTCCAAGCGGATAGGCTCGTCGGCGGCAGCGATGCCGTGCTGGTGATCGACGACACCGCGATACCGAAGAAGGGCACGCATTCGGTAGGGGTCGCAGCGCAATATGCTTCGGCGCTGGGTAAGACCGCCAACTGCCAGACCATGGTGTCGCTGACGCTTGCACGCGGCGAAGTGCCAGTGATGCTTGCGTTGCGGCTGTTCCTCCCCGAGAGTTGGACGAGCAATCAGGCGCGGCTGAAGCGAGCGGGTGTTCCGGCCGAATATCGAATGGCACGGACAAAGCCAGAGATGGCTCTGGCGGAGATCGATCGTGTGATCGCAGCCGGTGTGCGCTTCGGTTGCGTACTGGCGGATGCCGGGTATGGGCTGAGCGCGCCGTTCCGCCAGGGGCTCACGGCTCGCAAATTGATCTGGGCGGTCGGCATTCCGCGGCACCTCAAGGTTTATCCCGCCGATGTGCAGATGGTCTGGCCGGTTGCCAAGCGCGGTCGTCCCCGGAAGCGGCACGTTCCCGACGTTCTATCGAGACCGGCCGAAGACATGTTGGCCCATATCAAATGGCGCAACATCAGTTGGCGCACCGGTACGAAAGGCAAGCTCAAGGCCCGTTTTGCTGCAGTTCGTGTACGGGTTGCCGACGGACCACCGCAGCGGATCAGAGACAAGGGCCGGCAACATCTACCTGGCGAGGAGGCTTGGTTGATCGGCGAACACAGGACCTCGGGAGAGAAGAAATACTATCTCGCCAACCTGCCCGCGGGCACTGACCTGCACACGTTGGCAGCCACCATCAAGGCGCGATGGATTTGCGAGCAGGCCCATCAGCAGCTGAAGGAAGAACTCGGCCTCGATCACTTTGAGGGACGGTCCTGGCAAGGCCTGCATCGTCATGCGCTCATGACGATGATCGCCTACGCCTTCCTCCAGTATCGCCGGCTCAAAACAGCCAGGCGGGAAAAAAAGAATCAACGGGCCGCCGCCGGAGCCAACCTTGCCGGCCGTGCGTCAGGCCATCCTCGGACTCATCGCACGACCACCACCGCAGCGATGCCCGCACTGCCGAAAATGGATTTGCAACGCGCAGCGGCGTGAGTAAATCTGCCAAAGTAGTGCTAG
>CAZCLY010000076.1:0-1446 GCA_964499635.1 uncultured Gemmatimonadota bacterium
CTAGGAGCCTGTCTGATTAGTCGCTGGTCAAGTGGCATCGAGTCTGATTCCTTGCGGGGTTATGAGCAAGGATTTTCGCCCCTGGAAGATCGACGAGGCGCAGCTTCTGCCGCCGAGCGTGCAGGACTATGTGCCCAAGGACCATCTGTCGCGGCTGATCGTGGCGCTGGTGCGGGAGGAGCTTGATCTTTCCGCGATCGCCGGCAGCTACCGGAGCATGCTCGGCCAGCCGCCATTCGATCCGCGGATGATGACGGCGCTGCTTTTGCATGCTTACGCGAGCGGCATCTACTCGTCGCGGCGGATCGCCAAGGCGGCGGTGGAGCGTGCGGACTTCATGATGATCGTGGCGGGCGACCCGCCGGATTTCCGCACCATCTCGGAGTTCCGCCGGCGGCATCTCGACGCGCTGGCGGCTCTGTTCGTGCAGGTGTTGCAGCTGGCCGAGAAGGCCGGGCTGGTGAAGCTCGGGCACGTGGCGCTCGACGGCACCAAGATCAAGGCGAACGCGTCCAAACACAAGGCGATGAGCTACGCGCGCATGAAGCAGCGGGAAGCGGAGCTTGCGGCCGAGGTCGACCGCTGGCTCAAAGCCGCCGAGGCGGCCGACGCCGAGGAGGACAGGCTCTACGGCAGCAAGCGCGGCGACGAGATGCCTGACTGGGTGGCCGACAAGCACAAGCGGCTGGAGCGGATTCGCCAAGCCAAGGCTGAGCTGGAGGCGGAAGCCAAAGCGGCTGCCGAGGAGGAGCGGCGCCGGGCCGAGGCGGAAGAGGAGCGCATCGCCGAGGGTCGCAAGAAGAGCGGCCGGACGCCGGCGCCGCCGAAGACGGAGCCCGACGGCAAGGCGCAGCGCAACTTCACCGATCCACAAAGCCGCATCCTGAAGACCAAGGACGGTTACATCCAGGGCTACAACGCCCAGGCCGCTGTCGATGCCAAGGCCCAGATCATCGTCGCCCACAGCCTGACGCACAGCATGAGCGACCAGGACCAACTGGTGCCGCTCATCGATGGGATCGAAAACCATCTCGGCTGCAGGCCCGAGGAGGCCTCAGCCGATGCCGGTTACTGCAGCGAGGCCAACCTTGCCGCCTTGGCCGCGCGCGAGGTCAGCGCTTACCTCGCAACCGGACGGGCCAAACGACCCGCCAGCGTCCAACGAAACATCACAGGGCCGCTGACAAAGGCGATGCGCGACAAGCTCAAACGGGCGGGATGGCGAAGCCGCTACCGGCTCAGAAAACAAGTCGTGGAGCCGGTATTCGGTCAGATCAAACAGGCAAGAGGGTTCAGGCAGTTCCTATTGCGGGGCATCGACAAAGTCAGGGCCGAGTGGGCGTTGATCTGCACCGCCCACAATCTCACCAAGCTCGCCCGCGCCGCATGAGCAGGCTATCATCTCTCAAAAAGCCCAATCCCAGACCTAACTGGACAGGCTCCTAG
>CAZCLY010000077.1:0-1429 GCA_964499635.1 uncultured Gemmatimonadota bacterium
TTTATACACAAGTTTCTTGTTTCGGCCCAAAAGCTAGCCATGCGGTGGCAAAGTCGCACATTCTTCGGACGCCAACCCAGACGGTTTGCGGTCCGGGAGTTGGTTCGCTAGGTCGGTTGTTGTAGCCTCCGAGGCGGGTTAGCAGAGACATGAACTCAGACAATGGCGGCGGAGTGTCCGGAATTTCTTCTTTCGTCGTGACCTTCCAAACGGACATCCACTCGCAATCGTCAAAGACGGCATCGCAAGGCAAGGACGGGCATTCGCGATTCAAGTGCGTCAAGTACATCACCCGCCAGGCAATGATCCTGTAAAACGCAAGACAGTTTTTGATGCGGTGCATGGTTTCTAATTGAATCTCTTCGACACGGCACCCCGTCTTGAGAACTCGAAAATAGACTTCCACGGCCCACCTTGCCGTGTAGTAATCGATGATGCACAAGATATCTTTCACCGAGTCGATTGGCAACGATGTGATGAGCAGCCATGAGACATCAGTTCCGTCCCCAGGTCCATTGATTTCTTCGACCAACACCACGTTATAGGTGACCGATGGCAAGGAGGAACGTGCGTGTGGCGGCTTCACGGCAACTTCGACAGCGCGAATCTCTAGCTCCGCCTGACGCGCCTCGCGTTTCGAGGTTTGAGATAGTTCAATGGTTCGCATAGTTCGGAGTTCCGAACTGCTCACCTCGTCCCGCACTTTGCGATAAACGGCCGGGCCAGCATCGAGGTCACGCTCCAGGGTACAGCGTTCTTGTTTCGCACGAATAATGAAGTCGGCAGGCGTAAGATGCTGCTCGGCTTCCATGAAAATGTCATAAATATCCGCTTCTCGGTCGGCGACGCTCACGATTTGCGTCGCAGGAGTTTCACCGGCCAACCACGATGCCAGTCGATAGCCGGTGAGCCAGCGCAAGCTTTCCTTTTCTTCAATTCGCTGGGTTTTACGTTCCGTGGTCTTGCCGAGAGTCTCTGGAGCTCGGTCGAACTCTTCCACGCCTACCACTCCTAAGCAAAGTTGTTCAGGAGTGACAGCAAGCTGCGTGTGATCATAAAGCCCGAAACGATCTTCTGTGTTCAAGCATTTTGCATCTTCGGGAGGATGGGAACTTAAATCCAACTCCGTGGTGTCCTGCACAATCAAAACGACAGGGTGCTCTTTGATGCGTCGCACGGTTGCCGCTACGTGGGGCTGCAAAATTTGATCTGGTGTAATCGCTGGGTTTCTGAAAAACCGGTAAGCGCCCAGCGTGTCAGACCAACCTTCACAGGCAGAGTTGATACTCGCCTGCGGATTGGCAGCCAAGGCTTCCAAAATGGCTTCACTGCGACGGTTCAAACGCTTGTCACCCAAGTCAATTCCTTCAACTTCGTCTTTGATTCCTTCACCCATGATTGCGCTCCATGCTAGATTGGCAGGTCAATA
>CAZCLY010000078.1:0-1419 GCA_964499635.1 uncultured Gemmatimonadota bacterium
AAACCTATCGACGTTGATTGATTCGTAGTGGTGGCAAGCGGTTACGTGCTTTGTAATGGTAGAAGCGTGCGTGCTCGTTTCGTAGCAATCGGCGTGTTTTGTTGCTGGCGATTTTGGTTGGCGTGTCGCACGGACAGGCCGCTCGTAGGAGCATGGCGATGCCATCTTGAATCTGCGGGACCGTGATCGCCGGCGTCCATTTTTTTTCCGCGATGGGACTCCCGCACCAAGAACCAAGTTGCAATCAGTGAAAGAACCTGATGGTGATGCCAGCCACGCCAGTTGCGAACTTCGTAATGCGACAGCCCGGCCTGGCTCTTGCTGCGCTTGATCGCTTCCTCCACCCGGTGAGCGGCCAGGGCGACACGGGCAAACTCTTTTTTCGGAGTCTCGTGGGGAGCGTTGGAAAGATAAAAATCGCACTTGGTCGCGCCGATTTCATCCAACGAGCGAATGATCACCAAGGTTTCGTCGTAAGCCATATTGTGCTGCGCGATCTTGGTCTGCACCGGGCAAGTGACGACTTCGACTTCCAAGGGTCCCTTTTCGGCATCTCGCACTTTGATCTTCGTCCACGCACTCGCGGGAAGCGAATCACGCCATTGGTCCACGCGCTGAAACGGAACTTTGGGAAGTCGACCGCGACCCGAGTAGGCGGGCGGCTCTGCCCGCAAGTCACGAATCCGCCTGTTGCCCGCAACCGAGAGCAGGTATTGCTCGCCACGATCGTTCAAATCCCGGCGAAAATGGGCACTTTCTCCCATTTCATCATCTCCGGCTACCCAAGCGTGCGGCAGCAGTTCGCCTTGTTCCTCAAGCATCTGAAGCGCTTGTTCGTGACGCGTTTGGAAACGGATTTCTTTGGGGACGCCCGCCGCTTTGCGCCGGGCGCGATCCTTGGCCCACTCCTTGGGCAGGTACAGGCGCGTGTTGGTCAGCGCGTGATCGATGCGCGAAACGTAGGCCATGCAAACGCCAACCTGGCAGTTGTCGAGCTTTCCCAAGCGGCCACACCACTGCCGCGCTACGCCGACCGACTGCTTGCCTTGTTTGGGAAACGCCGACGGATCGAAGACAATCACGCCATCGTCTTCTCCCAATTCCTGGCCAACTTGTCGGGCAAGCTCTGTCATCAAGGGTTGGTGGTCCCACTGAGCGCAGCCGATAAAATGCTGCAGATTCCGACGGTCTTGATCGTGGCCGTAGGCAATCGATTCCACGTTCTTCCGCTCCAGGTCCGAAACGAGGCCACTCATGTACTCCATCGTGTGTCGCCGCTGAGCCGGCTGACGGAGCAACTCGGCGAAGGGCTCGACAAACTTGGACAAGCGATCCATCACACCGTGAAACACTTGAGGCGCGACTTCGCATTCCGCAAGCATCGCCTCTTTACGCAACTCAAATCGTCGTTCCATGACT
>CAZCLY010000079.1:0-1407 GCA_964499635.1 uncultured Gemmatimonadota bacterium
TGGTTCTTTACATGAAGCTGCTGCGTCAAGTGTTTTATCGTCATCATCGCTGGGCTCGCGTATCCGCAAGATCGTGGTTCTTTCCGACGTCCGGTCACAGCCGGCGTCATCATCCTGGCCTGTTGCGGTCTGCACGAGCGGGCGGCGCACTGTATTAAACGCAGGCCTTTGATCGGCTGCAACCAACATGTCCCGCGCTCGCCCGTCCGGCCCAACCTCGTCAATCACTGGCAAGGTTGGTAGCGACGATCTCTCCGGATGCTTTCTTCCCTTTCTCGGTCAGCCTTCTGTCTTCCTCTTACGCCGACGCCATACCGAAGTGCGTTCCGTCCTTCCAGATGCGGCCGAGCAGGGCGGCAAGCTTGCGCGCCACCGCCACCCGCGCCCGTTTCGGCCCGCGCCGCTTCAACAATTTGAGGCCCCAGCTCTTGAGCGCCGATGGCTTCCTGACCGTGGTCAAGAGCACATTCGCCGCCTCATAGAGATAGTGCCGCGCCATCGCGTCCCCTTGATGCGAGATACCGAGCACCACATCGGTCTCGCCCGACTGATAGCGTTTGGGCGTGAGCCCGAGATAGCCTCCGATATCGCGCATCCGGCGGAACCGGCCCACGTCCTCGATCGCCGCCATGAACGCCAAGGCCACGATCGGGCCCACCCCCGGAACGCTCATCAGCCGCCAGCACACCGGCGAACGGCGCGCCAGCTCCTTGAGCTCTTCGTCGAGCCGCGCGATCTGGCTCTCGATCGCAGCCAACGCCTCCATTAGGGCCGTCACACTCGCAAATAGCAGCGCGTCGTGCCGCACGGCCCCATAGGCCGCTTCGGTAAACTTCTTGGTACCCTGTCGCGACGGCAGCTTGATGCCGAACGGCCGCAGCAACCCACGCACCTGGTTGCCGAGCGCGCGCTTCACCCGCACCAACTGGTCGCGCGCTCCGAGCAGAGCCTTGAGCTTGTGGCTCGTCTCGCTCTTCACATGCACCGCGCTGTACCAGCCCGTGCGCAGCATCTCGGCAAGCGCAAACGCATCCGCCTTATCAGTCTTCACCCGCCGGCTCTTGACCGCATCGGCGGCTCGCCGCGCATCCATGCACACCACCGCAAAGCCGGCCGCCGCCAGTTCCCGCGCCAGCCACGGGGACAGCGAACCGGTTTCCAGTCCCACCTTGGTCAGCCCTTCCCGCCACCGCCGCAATGCCGCCGACAACGCCTGCGGATGCGTGTCCACGTTCCCTCGCCAGACGATCTCGCCCCGCTCATCTACCACGCAAATCGCCGTCCGCTTGAATCCAACGTCCAGTCCTGCAAACATCGTCATTGCTGCTCTCCTTCCTTCGCAGGGAATCACCAGCGGAAAGGCTCGCCTTTCCGCCGGAGAGCAGCAACCTCATGTATGGGATGTAT
>CAZCLY010000080.1:0-1394 GCA_964499635.1 uncultured Gemmatimonadota bacterium
TTTTGAGGCCCGCTTGCTCACAAGTAATGAGCAGCGCGGGTCTTTTTTGTTCCCTGCGGCCGAGGTCTCAACTTAACATAAAGGAGAATAGCGTAATGGGTAAGGATAAGCACGAGGAGGCGCGTAGGAAGGCTCCACCGCGCTCAGTGCACGGATATACAACTCATTGGGTGGATTTGACAGACGAGGAACTCCGGGCGCTGGCAGCGGAGTTCGTGTCGGGCGAAATCACCTCCATGGATGTGATTACACAGGCCGTCGAGGCCGGCTGGAAGGTGTCGCTCAATTGGTCGGAGCACTACGGCGCGTGTGTCGTGTCGCTGACATGCCAGGAGCCGGGCCACCCCTGCCACAAGATGTCGTTGCTGACCCGCCACTCTGACCTGGGGAAGGCGCTGGCTCAGGCTGGCTTTATCTATCGTAAACGGGTGGATGATGTGGCCGGCTTTACGGCGTCGCCCGCGCACGTAGACAGCTGGTAATGTGCACCGGGGCGCCGCCGTCGTTGCCCCTAAAGGGCCCGTTTTCTCCCCGTGGCGGGGTTTTCGTCCCTGTGCCGGGGGTTGTGGACATTGGGGCTTGACAAGGCCCCTGAAATGGGCTATAATCACTAGGCACAGGGACGGATAGGTATACCTGGTTTACTCGGTTAAGCCAGGTATACCCCCATCAAGCGTACAGGAGTGTAACCAGAAATGCCCCAATTAGCGTCAGGCTTGTACAATATCGTGACCCAGGTCGAACTGTTTGGCCAGGGAACCCAGAATTCTTTTTGGTACCGCCACGACGGCGGTCTGAACGGGTTGTCTTCGACGCTCCTCTCGGCGTTTGTCGCGGCATTCCAAGGCCCGTGGGCCGCGTTTGCCGGCCAGGACGCGGCCCTCGTTTCGGCGAAGTGTATCAACTGGGGGACGATCAACCCCGACGACAATCAAGCCATCGGCGCCACGGGGACGACGGCCGGCTTCGGCGCGCCTCCGTTTGTCGCTGCGCGTATTGACCTATTTCCGTCCAGTAAGGAGACCCGGCGCGGCTACAAGCGCTTCGCGGGTGTCTCTGTGTCTTTTATTGAGGACGACTTGCTCGTCGGATTTCAGGCGACGGACTTGACGAATCTAGGGAATATCCTCGACGACTCCCTGCCGGACGGGACGGGTGGCGATTTTGTCCCTGTCATCGTCAACCGGGCCAGCATCGAGGACGGTCTTTACCCGGCCACTTATTCGGACGTGTCCGGCGTGTTCGCCCGCGCTCGGCTGACGAGCCAGAATACGCGTAAGATCGGACGGGGGCAGTAGTGTTGACCTGGCCAGTGCTGGCCCGTCCACCACCCTACGTATTTTGAGGCCCGCTTGCTCACAAGTAATGAGCAGCGCGGGTCTTTTTTGTTCCCT
>CAZCLY010000081.1:0-1390 GCA_964499635.1 uncultured Gemmatimonadota bacterium
CGTATCTGGACTGCTCCCGTCAACTGATTTCCTGGTCGGTTTCTCCTTTCGGTGACGGTGCGCGGTTGCGGACAGCAGTCGTATCTCCGGCCTCTTGGGTGGAGCGCACTCGCTCCGGGCCATGATGGAAAGCCGCGCACAGGGAGCCAATCGCTGACACCGGCCTCGAAGGCCATGCTTGTTATCGGCTTCGCCCCGTGCCGGTCCTCACCGGTGCGCCGTCACCTGCCTCCTCGTAGCTGCCGCTGGGGTAGGATGAGGATGCCCTCGAGACGTTCAAGGCGCCGAGCGCGCGACATAGCCCTCCTCGCGCCCCGCCACCGCCCACGCGATGCGCGCCAGCTGGTTCGCCAGCGCCACCGCCGCCTTGTTGTGGCCGAGTGCGCGCTCGCGGTCGAGCGCCCACGCGCGCAGCCGGTCCGACTTCGCGCTCCGCTTCGCATGGTGCAGCACCGAGCGCGCTCCGTGGATGAGCAACATCCGCAGGTAGGGATCGCCTCGCTTGGTGATCCGCCCGAGTCGACGCGTGGGGCCGCTCGACCGCTCCCGCGGCGTGAGCCCCAGATAGCTCGCCAGGTGCCGCCCCGTTGCGAAGCGCTGGGTGTCGCCGACGAAGGCCACCAGCGCCGTCGCCGTCAGCACGCCGATGCCCGGAATCGTCCGCAGTCGGGTGATCCTGCCGCTGGTGCGCGAGATCGTCTCGAGCTGCTGCTCGACCTCCCGGATTCGCGCTTCGAGTTCGCGCACTTCCCGGGCACAGGACGCCACCGGCCCGCGGAGCGGCGCCGGGAGGACGCCCTCGCCGAGCCACGCCTCGACGTGCGGCACCACCTGGCGCGCGCCCGTCGGAATCGCGAGACCGAGCTCCCGGAGCAGGCCGCGCAGCGGGTTCAGCCGGGCCGTGCGCGTGGCCATCCAGCCCGAGCGTAGACGGTGCAGCCCCGCCAGGGTGTGCTGCTCGACGGTCTTGACCGGGACGGCGCGGATGTCCTCGTTGCGATTCGCTTCGAGCAGCCCCTTGGCGTCGGCACGGTCGGTCTTGTTGCGTACGACATAGGGGCGCACGTCGCGCGGGGGCAGCAAGCGTGTCCGGTGACCGTGCGACTCGGCCTCGCGCGCCCAGTGGTGGGCGGTGCCACAGGCCTCCATCACCAGGGTCGCTGGCGGCTGCTCGCGGAGGAAACGGGTGAACTGCACCCGCGTCAGACGCCGACGCTCCGACACCTTCCCCGCGCGGTGAGAGACGGCCACCTCGAACACGCTCTTCGCAAGATCCACGGCGATCGTTGTAGAATGCAAGACGGACTCCTCCTCTCCGGGCTCTATCCGGAGTCAAGGCCACGTTGGCCCTCGAGGCCTAGCACGCGGCGGGAGGAGTCCATCCCATCAC
>CAZCLY010000082.1:0-1389 GCA_964499635.1 uncultured Gemmatimonadota bacterium
CAGCCCTTTGAAGCTGTCATAGCTGTCAGTTTCTCAGGGCGTGTCAAAGGTTGATAAATATGTTCAACTCGTTACGTTACTTGAAGTTCTGTTTCAAGGAGGTAGCGAGATGGTATTGTCCGACGTATTCGACTTGTTTGTTAAGCAGAGCCCGGTGACGGTCATGGTTCGTGCCACGATGGAAAACGTGTTGTCGGCCGAGCGGTTGGACGGGCTGTTTGCGCAAACGGCAGTTCGCCAGCGGCCCAGCGATCTGGCGTTCTCGCTGATTGCCGATCTGATGGGAACGGTGGTCTGCGGCGTGCGGCCTTCGATGCACGCGGCGTTTCAGGCCCGCTCGGAGGAGATCGACGTGTCGCTGCGGGCCCTGTACGGCAAGCTGCAAGGCGTCGAAACGCAGGTCACTCGGGAACTGGTCCGAGATACCGCAGCTCGCTTGACCCAGATCATCGACCATACGCAGGGAGCCATGTCCGCTTGGCTGCCCGGCTATCGCGTCAAGATTCTGGACGGTAACCATCTTCGCCGGACGGATCGCCGGTTGAAGGAACTCCGGACGGAGAATTCCGCTCCGCTGCCGGGCCATTCGCTGGTGATGCTCGACCCAGAACGAATGCTGGCGATCGACTTGTTCCCCTGCGAGGACGGGCACGCTCAAGAACGGAGTCTGCTGCCGGAGGTGTTGCCGACGATTGAACAAGGCGACGTGATTGTCGCGGATCGCAACTTCTGCACGATGGACTTCTTCGCGGGGATTGCCGATCGAGGCGCTGGGTTTATCATCCGCCAGCACAAGAAGACGTTGCGTTGGGAACTGGAAGAGGACTGCTTCGAGGAAGGGCGCATCGAAACGGGGATCGTCTACGAACAAGCGATGCGTTTGCTTCCTGAAAAAGGCGAACCTTGGTTGGTGCGACGCATTTCCGTCGAGCTTAACGAGCCCACCCGCGATGGCGACACGGAGATTCACGTGCTGACGAATCTTCCCGAGTCGGTTGATGCCTCGACGATTGCCGAGATTTATCGCCGACGATGGACGATCGAAACTGCCTTCCAGGAACTGGAGGCCACGCTGGAAGGCGAACTTTGCACGCTCTGCTACCCGCAGGCAGCCCTGTTTGCCTTCGCCATGGCGTTGGTGGCTTACAACGTGCTGAGCACCGTTAAGGCGGCACTTCGCGGGGAGTATGGAGTGGAAAAAATCAACCAGGAGGTCTCCGGCTATTACTTGGCGGATGAGGTCGCAGGCACGTGGCGGGGCATGATGATCGTCTTGCCGGCCGAGTATTGGACCGAGCGCTTCACCGGCCGAACGCCTCGACAGATGGCGCAATTTCTGTGTGCGACGGCCAGACACATCCGCCTGTCCGCTTTCCGCAAGCACCCTCG
>CAZCLY010000083.1:0-1388 GCA_964499635.1 uncultured Gemmatimonadota bacterium
GGCCGGCTAGGGTTAGGGCTCTTTTTTGAGCTGTGCGGCGATGGTGATCGAGGCGAGCGAGTCAAGCTCAGTGATGGGCGTGAAGTCAAGCGATTAGAGACCCTGCATGGTCGAGAGTATCAATCGGTATTTGGCCTGTACGAGCTCGAGCGAGTGGTTTATGGCAGCCGGGAGGGGCAAAAGATCGAGTACGTGCCGCTGGATGAGCAGCTGCAGCTACCGCAGGGCAAATTCTCCTATCTGTTACAAGATTGGAACCAATCGCTCGCGGTGGGATCGCCGTATGGTACGGTCGATGCCACCCTGGAGAAGATGTTAGATTTTTCTCAGTCAGTCCATAGTCTGGAGCGAGGCAATGAGCAATTATCGGCGTCGGTAGGCGAGTTCTGGGAAGCGCGCTTGCCGGGGCCCGAGGCCCAAGGCGAGGAGATCGTGGTGGCCACAGTCGATGGGAAAGGGGTAGTGATGCGTAAGGCAAAGCCGGAACCGGAAGAGGCTAAAGCGGGTCAGTGCGACAGCGTTAGGGAGGCGGACACTTCAGAGGAAGATCAGCCCAAGGGGCGCAAGAAGATGGCCGTGATCGGCTCGGCCTACACGATCGCCCCCTATGTTCGTACCCCTGATGAGGTGCTGGAGGCGTTGTTTCGCACACCCAAAGCGCCCGGCGAAGAAGCGGTTGAGCCACGCCCCAAACCCCTGGCCAAAGCGATTCGGGCCAGCCTCAAGCGTGATGAGGAGGATACCTTGAAACCGGCCTATGATGAGATCTTTGGTTGGTTGGCCGAGGAGGTGTGTCAACGCAATGTCCAGGGGCACAGTGCCACCGTGTTATTAATGGATGGGCAGAAGTCGCTTTGGACAGCCGGCAAGGCCCACCTTGGGAAAGAGTCCCCCATCGAGATTCTCGATCTGCTTCACGCCAATTCCTATGTGTGGAAAGCCGCCGCGCTGTTGTATCCTGAGGCCAAGGCTGAGGCGTTGATCTTTTTCGTCAAACCCCGGATCAAGCGCCTTCTCAACGGGGAAGTCGAGGGGGTAATTCAAGGGCTTCGTTCGATGGGCACACGGCGTGGCTTGAAAGGCGAACGCTTAAAGAAGTTAACCCAGGTCTGCGCTTACTTGCAGAACAATGCTCACCGGATGCGCTATGACGAGTACTTGGCCGCAGGTTATCCGATTGCCTCAGGGGTAATCGAGGGGGCCTGTCGCCATGTGATCAAGGATCGAATGGAGCGTTCCGGAATGCGCTGGACGCTCTCAGGAGCTCAATCGATGTTGTCGCTGCGCTGTATCTATTTAAACGGCGACTGGGAGGCCTATATGAAGTTTCACATCGCGAAAGAAACTCGCCGCCTTTACCCTTACCGGGCCGCCAATGATGACGATAA
>CAZCLY010000084.1:0-1371 GCA_964499635.1 uncultured Gemmatimonadota bacterium
CGCACCGGTCGGGCCGAATTCACGCTGTCGCGGTCACCAGCAGGCCAGCCCGGCAGAGCCTGGGCCTTCTCGCGGGGAGAAGCAGCACCTGGTGGGCCGAATGAATGCAAGTCGCGGTCACCGACGCGGTGGGACGGTTGCCGGGGCGACCGCCACGAAGATTCCGCGCGTCAATGGTCGTTGGTGGTCTGTTGGGTTAAGCCGCTTTGTTTCTTTTCTTAAGGCGAGCCTGGTTGGCCGCCGCGGTGTGGTTTCGTTTTGGTCCTCGCTGAAAATCCTTGCCGTCGCGGATCATGGCATAGAGGATGCGGAGCAGACGCCGACCCATGGCGACGTTGGCCTTGGGCTTGCCAATGCGTCGGACGAGCCGTTGGCGAATCGCCTCTTGCCGAGCGTCGGACCGGCAGAGTGTGACGGCCGCCTGGCAGAGGGCCCACCGCAAGGTGACCGAGCCCGCTTTGGTAATGTTGCCGCTTTGGGTGCGTCCGGCCGATTCCTTCATGTCGGCGGTCAAGCCGGCCCAGAACTCCAGGGTGTCGGCATTGGGAAAACGATCGAAGGGGCCGATCTCGGCGGTGATGATGGCTCCCCAGATCTCGCCGATGCCGGGCACGGTCATCAATCGCGTCACGGTCGGGGCGAATCGCTGGCTGCGGGTGGCGAAGATGATCTCCCGACGCAGTCGCTCGCGCTGGCGTTCGACCAGCATCAGGACGTCGATGAAGTCGGCGAACATCTGTTGTTGCACCGGCTTGAGCAGATCGCGGTTGGCCAGAAACCATCGCTGGGCACTGGCCCCGTCGAACTTCGGTCCGCGAATGTTGGCGGCGTTGAGCATCGACTTCATCGAGTGCTTGGTGCGACTGGTAAGCCGGCTGAGCGAGCGCCAATGCCGACCCCGTTTGCGGAGCTGCATCAATGGTTCGTCGGCAATGTATCCCAGCGGGCATTCGCCCCGCGCCAGGCGCCTGCCGATGTCGAGCGCATCGTTCCGGTCGGTCTTCCGCCGCTTGCCCCGCCGGCTGGCCAACTCCGTGGCGTCGGCGATGTCGATCCGATCGACGCAGGCTCGAAAGCGATCGATGAACCACTCGACGAACGGACACGCTTCGACGGCCATGTGGCTGGGCCGCGGCAAGTTGAGGAGCCAGTCCTCGATCTTTCCCGTGCTCTTGGTGCTGATCTTCAGCCTGGCAATCTCCTTGCCGGTCGGATCGACGGCCGCCAACGAAACGGTGCACTTGTGAAGGTCAACGCCGATGAACGACTGCGTGCTCTGCGACATAACAAGGTTCTCCGTGTACGGGGCCGAAGGGAAAAAGTCATCTCCGAGAAGCGTAACAGCTTCTCCCGGCCCCTACACGGTTTTAC
>CAZCLY010000085.1:0-1370 GCA_964499635.1 uncultured Gemmatimonadota bacterium
CTGGACGGTATAGGGAGGTCAGCTCCTCGGAGAACAGCGACCATCGCTGCGTTCTTCGAAACCTTCACCAAGGAGCTGACCATGAGCACAGCGTACATCGGCATCGACCTCCACCGCACGGTGATCCAGATCTGCGTCCTCGACGAACGCGGCGAGCGGATCGCCGAGGAGAGAATCCGATACGAGAGCCTGGAAGAGGGGCTTCGTGCCGTCGCCGTCGTTCAACGCTTTGCGCCGGACTGCCGGATTGCGGTGGAGGCCCTCGGCCTGAACCGCTGGTTCGTGAACGCCTGTCTCGAAGCGGGTCTCGATGTCCTGGTCTGCGACGCGCGCAAGCTCGACCTGAAGAAGCTCGGGAAGAAGACCGACCGGCGCGATGCTCGAGAGATCGCGCGTCGCCTGTGGCTCGGAGACCTCGATCGAATCGCACGGACCTACTACCCCAGCGACGAGGAATATGGCCGGCGCAAGCTCCTCCGGGTTCGCCATCGCCTGGTGCAGATGCGACAGCAGACCATCAACCAGCTGCGAGGGATGCTCAACGCCTACCAGATCCCCGCTCCGCGCGGAGTCCTCTACACGCGACCGAGCCGGAAGAGGCTGGCTTCCGTCCGGCTTCCCGTTCCGGAGCTCCAACAGGCCTTCGCGGCGTTGCTCGCGGTGCTCGAAGGCCTCCAGGGACAGATCGACGCCCTCAACCGCCGCGTGCGGCGGCTGCCGCGCGAGGAGGCCCGCGTGGCGGTGCTCGCTACGACGATCCCCGGCATCGGCCCGCAGTCGGCGGCCACGCTACTGGCCGAGCTCGGCGACCCGAAGCGCTTTCCGGGCCCCCGCGCCGTCGCCGCCTACGCCGGCCTGGTGCCTCGCGTAAGCCAGTCCGCCGACAAGGCCCACCACGGTCGCATGACCAAGCAGGGCAACCCCGAGCTGCGCTGGATCCTCTCACAGTGGGCGGTGCGATTGATGAAGGACGACCCGTTCGTACGCGCCTGGGCCCTGCGACTACGCCGTCGGGTGCACAAGAACAAGGCCCGGATGGCCCTGGCGCGACGCCTGCTCGTCGGACTCTGGGTGATGCTCACCCGCGGCGAGGCGTTCGATCTACGCCGCTGCCTCGGCCAGGTCTAGGAGGATCGACCGACGCAAACACTTCGCGTTCCAACGCAGGCGGACGACGGGCAGCTGACCGTGGCCGCGAGCCCTTTGCCTCGAATCTTCGCCGCCTCTCCCGAACTTCCCGAGTGAGCCCAGGAGCTCGACAACGCGCATGGACCGAACCGAATCTCGGAACGCGACCACCGCCACAGGAGGAACCCCCAAGAGAGAATCCTGAACTCACGAAACCGAGAGGAGTTGACACTCCCTAAACG
>CAZCLY010000086.1:0-1363 GCA_964499635.1 uncultured Gemmatimonadota bacterium
GGGGCATCGGTGATCTCAGTGGGTAGCCCCAAGATATAGTGTTTAGGTTCCGATTACTTGTAAAGAGATTCCTGAACGCTTTGGATACAGGTCAAGACCACCGCAATGAAAGTAGATGGCCGTCCGATAATGTTCACGATTGCGAAAACCACAGGCAAGACGTTTGACCTTTTCCACCTTGGCGTTAAGGCTTTCGCCCAGCGCATTGGTGATTTGGTGCTTCGCGTACGTGACGATGTTGGTCAGATGTGCCTTGAGCGTACGGGCTGCCTTGATGATCGGATCAAGCCTGCTATGGGTTGCCCACCAGTACCACTGGCCGAAATATTTACGCATGCACCCTTCGTAGCGGTAATCCCACAGGTGCCGGATGTTTTCCTTGATCGCCCATGCACGACACACCTTCAGATCCTGAGCCTGCAGCCGGGCAAACTCCTCTCGCCGCCAGAGCGGAACATTCTCCTGGTTCCACAAGAACAGATACTTCGTTCCCTTCAGCTGGTCGTTTCCCTCTTTCCTCAACGCGTCGTTCTCCTGCTTGCGAACCTTATCAACGGCATCAACCACGTATTTCATCACATGAAAACGGTCAAAAACGATCTTCGACTCCGCATTCGGGATATACTCCTTCGTCGCGGCGATATAGGGGTCCCACATGTCCATAGAAACCGACTTGACTGTAGCTCTCTGCTCCGGAGTGAACTTCCGGTAATACGTTTCAAGACTCGTTTGCTCCCGGTCGTCGCAGACATGCTCAACGGTGCCTTTTTCTATATCATAGACAAGAGTCTCGTACTTGTGGCCTCGTGCAAACGATTTCTCGTCAACGCCGATACGCTCGGGAATACCCTGCGTCTTGCGGCTGAATCCACGTTTAACGGCCCGCTCCTGGATACTCCAGCAGGCATGCCAATCGACGTTCAGCAGGCGGGCGGTGCTCTCAAGGCTGCACTCTTGCTCAACGTCCAGAATCATGGATTCCATCTCGAAGGTCATCGTCGAATTGCGTTCGGCAAGCCCGTGGGTGATCTGCTGAATGCCATGCTCGGAACATTGAACACGAGGAATCCGGACATGAAGATACGCAGGAACCTGACACACGTTCAGATGGCGAAACTCCCGTCCCTGCGCATGGTCGTAGACCGTGCAAAACTGTTCGCACGTCGGACACGGAAAGCGGGTCGGCTTGTGGTAATCAATGAAGATGTCCACTCGCGTGCCTGCCTCGTCGAGTGAAATCTTCGTGATGAACCAGGGTGGCTTCAGGCCTAGGAGCTTGGTGAATATCGTTTTATCATCCATAACAGGAAAATACGCTCGACCTCAATAGGTTGGGGCTACCCACTCAAACATGCGATGCGCC
>CAZCLY010000087.1:0-1345 GCA_964499635.1 uncultured Gemmatimonadota bacterium
CTCGGCCGCCCGTTCGCGTCGTCAGCGGGCGAGGCCTTCCGGAGGGGGCCTCTCGGCGCGTCCGCGCGGCCCCCTCGTCGGAGCGGTTCGGCGCCGTGCCAGCGCCCGGAGGAAGGCCTCGCCCGCCACCGGACGCGGGACCGTGAGCGTCCCTACTCGTGGATCGCCGTGACGACCCCCGCGCCCACCGTGCGCCCGCCCTCGCGGATCGCGAACCGCAGGTTCTCCTCCATCGCGATCGGCGTGATCAGCTCCACCATCATGTTCACGTTGTCCCCCGGCATCACCATCTCCACCCCCTCCGGCAGCGATGCCGACCCCGTCACGTCCGTCGTCCGAAAGTAGAACTGCGGACGGTAACCGTTGAAGAACGGCGTGTGCCGTCCCCCCTCGTCCTTCGTCAGCACGTATACCTCCGCCGAAAACTTCGTGTGCGGCGTGATCGATCCCGGCTTCGCAATCACCATCCCCCGCTCCACCTCTTCCTTCCCCACTCCCCTCAACAGCAACCCCACGTTGTCTCCCGCCTGACCCTCGTCCAGGATCTTCCGGAACATCTCCACTCCCGTCACCACCGTCTTCTTGTCCGCCCCAAGTCCCACCAGCTCCACTTCCTCCCCCGTCTTCACCACCCCTCGCTCCACCCGCCCCGTCACCACCGTCCCTCGCCCCGTGATCGTGAACACGTCCTCCACCGGCATCAAAAACGGCTTGTCCGTCTCCCGCTCCGGCACCGGGATGTAGCTGTCCAGCGCCTCCATCAGCTCGTCGATGCACGCCGTCTCCTCCGTCCCCGGCTCCCCAGACTCCAGCGCCTTCAGCGCCGAGCCCCGGATCACCGGCACGTCGTCCCCCGGAAACTCGTACTCCGACAACAGCTCCCTCACCTCCAGCTCCACCAGGTCCAGCAACTCCGCATCGTCCACCTGGTCCACCTTGTTCAAAAACACCACCACGTACGGCACGTTCACCTGCCGCGCCAACAAAATGTGCTCCCGCGTCTGCGGCATCGGTCCATCCGCCGCCGACACCACCAGAATCGCTCCATCCATCTGCGCCGCGCCCGTGATCATGTTCTTCACGTAGTCCGCGTGCCCCGGGCAGTCCACGTGCGCGTAATGACGGTTCGGCGTCTCGTACTCCACGTGCGCCGTCGCGATCGTGATCCCTCGCTCCCGCTCCTCCGGCGCCTTGTCGATCTGGTCGAACGACACGTACTCCCCTAGACCCTTCGCCGCCTGCACCTCCGTGATCGCCGCCGTCAGCGTCGTCTTCCCGTGGTCCACGTGCCCGATCGTCCCCACGTTCACGTGCGGCTTCGTTCGCTCGAATCTCTGCTTCGCCA
>CAZCLY010000088.1:0-1326 GCA_964499635.1 uncultured Gemmatimonadota bacterium
GCCCTTGTTAGGCCGCTGCGCCTTACTTTATCCCGGCACCAGCGCCAAACACACCCCCACCGGATCCTGAACAACCGCACATGCGAACTCCCCATCGGCCCCCCGTGTCGCTTTGATGATCTTACCCCCTCCCTCTCGTACGCGACGGAGACTTTCGGCGAGGTCGCCAACGGGAAGGTAGATCATCCAGATAGGCGGCAGACCCAGGTTCACGCCGCGCGCATGACAGACGCCCGCCGCCGGGTTTCCATCATCACCGAACATGTTGTAGTCGGCGTAGCGCTCGCTCGCGTCCTCCATCACGACGTCCTGCACCGACCAGCCAACGACCTGTCGATAGAAGTCACGCGTTGCCGAGGCGTCGGAGACCGTCAGGTCGAGCCATGAGATACAACCCACACGCGCCGCGGCGTCGCGCGATGCTACGCCCTCGGTTGGGGGGATCGTCTCCGCAGAAACGACTGGGATGATCCCGAACGCCGCCCCATTCGGATCGAGCAGCACCGCCCACTGGCTCGTTCCATCGTCGTCTTTGCCATGCATGAGCTCACTCCCGCCCAGATCGCGCGCAAGCGCCACACTGGCTGCGATATCGGCGACCTGAATGTGCGGCATCCATTGGAGCGGAAGGTCAGCATACTCCGCGCTGCGCGAGCCCAAGCCGATGATCGGCATGCCTCGGTTGTTCATCAGATCCTCGCGCCAAAGCGGATTCTCGCCTGTACTGAGTACCCGAGAGTAGAAGCGCACTTCACGTTCGTGTTCGGGAACCGCGATGTCGGCGCTGAGGATTCCGCCGAGGCGTGGGACAAAGGGGTCACTCATGGTTCCCGTCCTGGTTGACATCACGGTCGTTGGTGCGTGAAGGCACTTCCGCCAGATCTCCTGATTCAATGAGCTCGCAATCGCGGCGACCCGGCGGCGGCCTAACGGACTCGGAATTCTGCTGGCGCGGGCCATCAGGTAGCTAGGCTGGGGGCTACACGCTCACCAACCACATACATCCCACCGGTGCAGAAGCGAGCGTAGTCGAGCGCTGTACGTGAGGCTGTTTGGTCGGAGACCGACCCTTCTAGGCAACCCGCGCAGCAGCAATTCCCTGTTAGGCTGCGCTCGGTTCCGAAGCAAGTGGGAGGGCCTCCATCATGGCACGACCACTCATCAGTCCGGCAGTTGCCCCTACCGTCACACCGTAGACTAGATAGAAGACGAATTGACCCACGACAAACAGCGCGCTCGGCGAAAGGGCGCTGCGCATGAAGGGTCCCAACAACCCCAAGAGGGTGAGGACCACAGCTGACAGGGCGGCACCTGTACAAAGCCCTG
>CAZCLY010000089.1:0-1318 GCA_964499635.1 uncultured Gemmatimonadota bacterium
TGAACAGGCTGATGATGCTTAACAGATCGTGCGGGGGTGATCCTTTACAGTTCAGCGTCGACGTCTGGTCTGCTCCTTCACATCCATGATGCGGTAGTCTCGCTCATCCAGCCAACCGAGGTGGAGGGGTCCGAAGTAGACGGACCAGACTCCATCGCCCACCTGCTCGAGCCCGACGTCGAGCCCCTTCAGCAGGCTCGACACGAAGACCTTACGCCCCTTCCAGCGCAGGGTCGCGTCGCCGGAGACCCGGCGGAGCTCGTAGTGGCCGGGATACTGGAGCGGCTCGGGTGGATCGGGGAGTGCCCGGTCGGACGAGTGGTAGACGGAAGCCGGGGTCTCCAACGCGAGCGCCTCGTGCGGCCGCTCGACGTTGAACACGTGTCGGAATCCATCGAACCGGCGCTGCTGCGCGCGGAGGCTCGGGCCGGGCGGAGTGGCGGTGTCCTTCTTGAGCGTGCGGTGCATCCGCTCGTGGCGGCCGTTCTGCTGCGGCTGGCCCGGCTCGATCAGCTCCGGGACGATCCCGAGCGTGATCCACCACACCGAGAGCTGCGAGAGCCCGGCGATGGCGGTCGAGGCGAACGGGTGGCCGTTGTCGGTCCGGATCTTCCTCGGGAGCCCGTGCTCGCGGAACAGATGCGCGAACCGCCGCATGGTGAGCGCCAGATCGAGCCGGAGCATCCCCCGGCAGGCGAGCAGGAACCGGGTGTGCCCGTCCTGCACCGTCAGCGGGAAGCAGAGGTTGCCGTCTCCGGTGCGGAACTCGCCCTTGAAGTCGGCTGTCCAGGTTCCGTTGGGCTCCGGCTCGATCGGCAGCGGCGGGCCGGGGTGCGTCCGCCGCCGTCGCGACTTCCTCGGCTCGATGAGCCCCTCGCGCCGCAGGATCCGGCCCACGGTGTCGACGCATGGCGCCTTCTCGATCCGGGGATCCTCGACCAGCTTCCTCTGGATCTTCCGGGCACCCCAGCCTCGACGCTTCCGGATCTCGCACACCCGTTCGACCACCTCCGGCGAGCTCGCGTGGGGGCAGGTGTGCGGCGCGTGGGATCGGTCCTCGAGGCCGGCCAGCCCCTCAGTCCGGTAGCGTTCGATCCACTTGTAGCCCGTCGGGTGGCTGATCCCGTAGCGGCGGCAGAGCTCGGAGTGGGAGAGGTCGGAGATCTCCGCTTCGATCACGAAGCGGGCACGTTCGTTCGCCACGGTGGCGGTCCTCCAGGGCATCGGGCCTCCCGGTTCAAGGGAAGCCCCAGGCTACATGGAGAACTGTAAACGATCAGCCCAGCACGACCTGTAAAGGATCAGCCCAGGATGTACC
>CAZCLY010000090.1:0-1315 GCA_964499635.1 uncultured Gemmatimonadota bacterium
CGTGTTGCCTCAAAATAAAAGGTAACCGTAGCCGCTGAGCGTGTCATATTCGTTGCCTCACATTTGCGGTAACCGAGATATGCTTGAAAATTGTCTTTAGTTTTCGTTCTATTGTTTTTTTTAGTTGAAATGGATTGAGTGCTGCGTGCGTTTGCTGCAGCTGTTGCTTGACCTCATCAGCGACGTATGGTGAAGCGATAACTCTCTGATGCGGGGTGGTGGGCTCTTCGTATTTCTTGTGATAGCGGCTGCCGATGCGGATTTTGGATTTGAGCTTTAGGGATGGACAGAAGTGGTTTTGGTAAAGAGACCACTCGTGAGCGTAGAGGTCGTTGATTAGGGCAACAAGGCCGGGGTCAGCGATGCGGTCATAGCCAAGTAGGTGTCGTGCTTGAGCCCAGTTTTTCTGTTCGACATGGGCATTGTCGTTTTTCTTGTAGGGTCGAGAACGGGTGAAGCGCACCTGGTTGTCTCTATTGGCGAAGTAGCGCACGAGATGATGGTTGAGGAACTCTGAACCGTTATCACAGTCGAATCCCAGCAGCACAAAGGGAAGGTGGCGTTCGATGTCTTTGACCTGCTCAATGACTTCTTGGGAGCCCTTATTCCAGACGGCACGACCTTCAGTCCAGGCGGTATGGATGTCGGTCATGATAAGGCTCCAGACGAAGTCTCCGGCAAGACTGGTACCACAGTGCGCAACGGTATCGGCCTCCATGAAGCCGGGTTTGGTAATGTCCCAGTTATCGGTGCGGATGGGGATTTGATTGCGCAGCATGGAGCCAGGCTTGGTGCCACACAGCCCCTTTCCGTAGCGCGCACGCAGGGGGCGAAGAATACGGTCAAGAGAGGCGTGACTGACAGCAAGCAGCAGAGCACGAACATTATCAGCAAGCGGCTCAAATGATTGCTCGTAGAACGGCAACCAGGTTGGAATGATAGCTTTAAGGCGGCGAGAACACATGAAGTCAGAAGTCTTCCAGATGTATTGTAAGGCTTTGAGAAAGAGCGGGTCTGTATACCGGGGTTTTCTGCCACGCTTCGCCTTGCGTCGTTTTGCTCGTTTTCCAAGCAAGCGGATGGCGTACTTGCGGTTGTATCTGCAAACAGCGCAGAACTCATCGAGAATCCGTTTCTTGTCAGCTCTGTTTGCCTTGGCATATCGCTCTCGTATCGCTTCTCGGTATGCTGCTTTTTCTTGGTGCCCCATGGTGGTAACCCCCTTTTGGCTTGGGTTACCTTAATTATGAGGCAACGTATCTCTTTCTGGCTGGTTCAGCCGCGGCTTCGGTTACATTTATTGTGAGGCAATGCG
>CAZCLY010000091.1:0-1300 GCA_964499635.1 uncultured Gemmatimonadota bacterium
CAGGTCGATCGCGTCCGCGCGCCGCGTCCGGGGTGACTTCCGCAGCGTCAGTACGCACCCCATCCCCCCCTCATCTGGAGTCGTCATCTCGTCTTCCGATTCCAGTATGCAGGGCGCTCTCAATCGGCTATCAACGGAGTCCGGCCACGGGTCGCGGCATCTTCCTTCGGCGCGCGTACCCGAGCTCGAAACGCGAGGCAGGGGCATCAGGGACGGGGTGTCGAACAGTCCCCTCCGGCGGGCGCTCGAACCTCGAGGAGCGAGTCGAGCGTGAAACCGTACAGCGAGCCTCCGAGCCGCTCGGAGGGCTCGCGGACCTCGAGGTAGAGGGCCGCGACTCCGTTGGCGATCGCCTCCACGTCGGCGTCGTCGAGGTTCATTAGCACGACGACCGTCAGACCGTCATCCACGTAGCGCGCGAGCTCGGACAGGAAGCCGAGCTGGACGAGTTGAACGGCCACCGACTCGTCCACCATCGTCTCCCGGGTGGAGTCGGCGAGGACGTCGTCCGCATACAGCGCCCCGTCCCACTTGGCCAGATCGAGCACCGTGGACAGGAATGCGCCGCTCGGACGCACCGCCGGCCAGTCGTCCGCCTCGAGCAGCCGGTCGTTGTCCCGGTATCCGACCGCGAGGCCGGGGACGCTGTCGCGGATCGCGGTCGGACGGGTGGCGTCCATCCCGAGCGGCTCGAACACCCGGTCGTGCGGGAACTCGCTCCACGGCCGGCCGCTCACGCGCCGGATCACCTCGGCGAGGATGAAGTAGCCGAGGTTCGAGTACTGCCACTTCTCGCCCGGCCGGGACTCGAGCGGCCGGGAGTACGCTCGCGGCGGCGCGCGCTTGCCCCGGGGACGATCGTCGGACACGATTGACGCACGCTCGACTTCGATCGTTTCCGCGCCGGAGCCGCCGTGCCCACACCCGAGGACGCCGTCAGCCGCTTCCTGACGCATTTGAACGAGCACGACCTGCCGGGCGCGCTCGCCTGTCTCGCCGATGGGTTCGAGCTCCGCTTCACCGGCAGCGAGCACGGCATGACGAAGGAGATGGCGGCCGACGCGCTGGCGTGGGATGCGGGCACCCGGGGCCGATACGAGTGGCGCGTGGTCGAGAGAGAAGGACGCCGGGTGACCATCGAGGGGCGTGAGAGCAATCGGTTCCTCACGCTGCTCGGCATCGAGGCGCTCCCCTTCCGCTCGACGTACGAAGTGGACGAGGACGGACGAATCGTGCGCCAGACCCACGGTGTGGAGTGGGGAGACACCAGCCTGGACGATGCGATGCGGCCTCTGCTGGG
>CAZCLY010000092.1:0-1297 GCA_964499635.1 uncultured Gemmatimonadota bacterium
CGCCGCTCTGATGGCCGCGGGGGTCTGATAGCCGTGGCGCTCGACGATCCAGGTCTGGTTGTAGGTCTCCTTGAATCGGTGCAGCGCCAGGCGCAGGTCCTCGATGGTGTCGAAGCGATGCAGCCACAGCAGGTTCTCCTTGAGGGTGCGGATGAAGCGCTCGACACAGCCGTTGCCCTCGGGCTCACGCACGAAGGCGGGCGAGCTCGCGATGCCGAGGAAGGCGAGCTCGCCCTGGTAGTCGTCGGCGACGAACTGGCTGCCGTGGTCGTGGCGCAGCTCGAGGCCGCCGGCGCCGCCCGCGGCGAAGCCGCCGAAGCAGGCCCGCACAGCTTGGCGCAGCGGCTCGAGTGCCTCGAACCTGGTCGCCCGGCGGGCGGCGTGGATGCCGACGCATTCCGTCGAGCAGTGATCGACCGTGACGAAGATCGAGGCCTGCCCCTCACCGGTCAGGGTCGAGGTCAGGTCGGTGCCCCACATCTCATCGACCCGCTCGGTCCGGATGGTGCCGTCGTGGGCCCTCGGGCCGTGGGGCCGGCCGACCCGGCCCGGTGCTAGCAGATCATGTTCGCGCATCAACCGCAGGACCCGCCGCTTGGAGGTGCGGATGCCGGCGAAGCGCAGCCGCGCCCAGACCTTGCGATGGCCCTCGCCGTGCGCGCCGCTCCGCACCGACCACCGAGGTCGGTGCTGGGAGCCAGGCGCGGGGCTGGCCGCCAGCAGGGCGCGGATCGCCTCGACCAGCGCGGCGTCGGGCATCGGCCCCACCGGCCCTGGCCGGCGCCTGCGGCCTGGCTGGTCGCCTCGGCGATGCCGATAGATCGTGGCCCGCGACGTGCCCCAGACTTGGGTCACCCGCTGCACGCCGTAGGAGCGGTTCGCGGAGGGCGAGACCCGGCGGCTCATCGCCTCGACCTCCGCCGTGCCAAAGGGCGGGCTGCCTCCAGGTGCTCGATCTTGGTCTCCAGCAGCTCGTTGGCCATGGTCAGATCGCCGACCTTGGCCTTGAGGCGGCCGATCTCGGCGTCGCGGCTATTGGCCGGCCGGGTCTTCAGCGCGGCCTCGCCGGCGGCCAGGAAGGCATCGCGCCAGGCGCTCAGCTCGGCCGCTGGAACGGCAAGCTCCCGCGACACCAGCTCCAGATCCTCGCCCCGCAACAGCCGCAAGACCGCGCTCTGCTTGCGCTGGGCCGACATGCGCCGGCGCCTCTCGGGCGCTGGCCCGTCGTCGCCAGCGTGATGGGCGCGCGCCGCCGGGCCAGCGCCCCGTGCCGTCGTGTCCGTCATGCTCACCTCCT
>CAZCLY010000093.1:0-1288 GCA_964499635.1 uncultured Gemmatimonadota bacterium
ACAATTCCCTAACACGATTGGTCAGTTGTGGATAGTAACTCAGTTGCTCAAGCCGAGCGACGGGACGGATGAGGCGTGTGCCCGTACGGTGTCCTCCAGCCCAGTGCAACTCCACATTGACCTGTTCGGTATCCTCCACTACGGTAACAATCACGCGATCTAACAGTTGCCTGATAATCGCCTGGCGATCGACAGCGGTGGTCGTCGGCGCCTGCCACAATGCGGGAATGTCGTTCGACAATCGTCGAATCGCCTCACGTTGCTCAGCGCTTAGCACCGCCGGTTCACGCGCCACAACGCGCGCATACTCCATTTTCAGTGCTTCCTCGGCTTCTAAGGCCTGTTCCCAGTGTTTCTCCAGGCTACGCGCTACCAGCCTGTTTTCGGGCTCCACCGCATTGTATTGGCGATAGGCCCGTTCCACCTCATAACGGGCCCGCTCCAATCGTTGTTTCCAAAGCCCCTGATGCTGAGCCCGCTCATGCTCAAGATCTTCAGCCACCTTCAGACTGATCTCTAAAGCCGCCGGCTCTAACGCTTGCAATACTTGTTCAGTCAGCAGGGTATCCAACGGCGCCCCGACCAGCGATTGGCAAAAGGGTGCGGCATAATCGACCGCCATACGGCTACAGCTATACCGTAAACTATGGCCGTTGTTGCTATAGTGCGTAGCCATACGTAACCCACAACGACCACAGATTAAAAGCCCTGAGAGTAGCGAAGGGCCTTGTCGCGGGACCCCGAGACTTTGGGCCGTGTTGGCCTCCAACTGCCGCAGGTTCTGCTCATATTGCGCCCAACTGAGGTACGCCGGCCACTGATCCTTGAGTAACACCGCCCACTGCTCCATGGGCGCCACGGTGCGCCCCGTGGAGGGCCGCCCCGGGATCTTGCGCCGAGGATCCGTCGGTCGGCGCCCATACGCATAGGCCCCCGCATAGGCCGGGTTGTGCAGCAGATTACTTAACGTCACACGGTTGGGACGACGCCATTGCAGCTCCCCATTGCGCGGCCCACTGCTGAGCCGATGCGGCAGCTCAATCGCGTGTTCGACCAGATGACGCAACACCGCATGGATCGTACCTCGGCGAGCAAAGACCTCAAAGACTAATTCGATCACCGCCTGCGCCTGCTCATCCGGATCCTTGATCACCTCACCTGAGGGACGGCGGATATAGCCCATGGGCAGCAGGAGCACTAATTCGCCCCGCCGAGCTTTGGCCTTTTTGCCTTCCAGCATCCGCTGTTTGAGACTATGCAGTTCGGCCTCCGACATCGTCCCTTTTAA
>CAZCLY010000094.1:0-1283 GCA_964499635.1 uncultured Gemmatimonadota bacterium
TGGAGTGAACCCTTTCGAGTGGACATCTGGGCCAGCTGAGATTGACCGGTTGAACGTCATGCTGCGTGGACCTCCTCGAACTCCTCGGGGGGCATGTACCCGAGCGAGGAGTGAAGGCGTCGGCGGTTGTACACGTGCTCGAGGAAGTGCGGCAGCCGATCGACCACATCCGCTAGCGTGCGGTAGTCGTTGGCGAAGATCTCCTCGTGCTTCAGCGTCTTGAAGAAGCTCTCGACCTGGGCGTTGTCGTAGGGGTTGCCCTGCCGGCACATCGATCCTTCGATGCCGTGCTCTTCGAGGCGCGCCCGGTACGCCCGGGATGCGTATTGCACCCCGCGATCGGAATGATGAACGAGCCCGGACGTCGGTTCCCTCAGCTCGAGGGCCGCGTCGAGCGCCGCCAGGCACAGCCGGGTATCCAGCAGATGACTGATCGCGTAGCCGATCACCCGCCTTGACCAGGCGTCCAGGACGACCGCGAGAAAGATGAATCCGCTCTCCAGCCGAACGTACGTCAGGTCGGCGACCCAGAGTTGATCCGGGCCCGAAGGGACGATGTTCCGCGCGAGGTTAGGATACACCGGCTGCGCGTGATCGCTGTTCGTCGTCGCCAACCACGCTCGCAGACGGTGAGGGGTCAGGGCGTGCTCGCGCATGACCCGCGCGACGCGCTTATGGTTGATGATCTCGCCCTCGCGTCTGAGCGCGTGCGTGACGCGTCGATACCCGTAGGCGGGGAACTCGGCCAGAACGTCTTCGATCCGAACGCGGAGGTCTGCCTCCGCGCGCTGGCGTGCCGCTCGTTGCTCAGGATCAGGGGGCTTGTAATAGGTGCTCCTCGGCAGGTTCATGAGGCGGCATCCTCGCTGGACGGAGATGCCGCGGGTCCGGAGATGATCGATCTCGGCACGTCGGTCGCCTGCGGAGGCGTCAGCGCCCTTTTTTTCATGACGTCGAGCTCCATGGTCAGCTGACCGACCTTGCGCTCGAGCGACGCGATCTTCGCCTCGTACTCGCCCACCTGTTCTCGCAGATGAAGCTCATCCGTCAGCTCCCCTGCTTCGTACTTCTGAATCCAGATCCCGAGGAGCGAGTGGCCGATTCCGTGTCGCCCGGCGACCGCCCGTACGCTCCCCTCTCCATCCAGATAGGCCTGGACCAGCTGAATCTTGAATTCCGTGCTGTACCGCCGGTGGCGACGAATCGTCATCGAACCCCTCCCAGTTCTCTCTGGAAGGTCAATCTGCCGCCCCGGCCGTGTCTACCTCTGGGGGTTCACTCCA
>CAZCLY010000095.1:0-1279 GCA_964499635.1 uncultured Gemmatimonadota bacterium
CGATCATCGTGTTTATGATAAACGGGGCGAATCTCCAACTGTACCGTTTTCAGATTACGGAAGGCACGCTCGACAAAGGTCAAACTTTTATACGCGTTGACTACTTCCAGGGTAGTCATCTGAGCGTTATCGACATCGGTGCTGATGATATAGCACCCATCCAAGCTTTTCTCCTGGGCGACCTTAGCGGTATCGATCGACCAGCGTAAGCGATGTTTTCGCGAGGCGGGATTGGCTGGATCGGGCTCAATGGACCATTGAATAAATTTACCCATCTTGTATTTTCCCAAGACCTTCCCCACCCGGGCGCCGAGATTCTCTACGGTGGTTTTTCGTTGGTAGGCGGCGATGCCCTGTAAAGCGGTCGTGGTCAGATCCAAAAGCCGTTGGCGCGTCTCGCTTTCTCGTTGAGCGGTGATCGGATTGCGGCACAGACAATAGCGGCGCGAAGGATTGGAAGGGTCGGTGAGTTCGTGGATTTTACGTTCATCAAACAAATCGAGCTCAATCACCTTTCGCTGGAGCAGTGATCGCATTTCAGGGTGGGTTAAGGCGCCGATCGTTTGCAAGTCCGCTTCGCTTTTCAGGGCTTCGATAGTGCTCTGGGTAATCATGCCCCGATCGCCCACAAAGATCACTTTCTCGATACTATAGTCCCTTTTGATTTCCTGCACCTTATCGATCACGGTGGTTTCATCTTTGGTATTGCCCGCGTAGACTTCTACCCCAATCGGGCAGCCTTGCGCATTACAAATCAGCCCAACGACAACTTGTTCGTGCCCCTTCTTGCCATCTCGGTTGTAGCCGAATTTCACCAGTTCACTGGCGTTATATTCCCCTTCAAAATACACGCTGGTGATGTCATACAGCACCACGTGACCGCCGTTGAGATGGCGCTGCGCCAACTTTTTCTGAATCGCCCCCTGGCGCGACAACAGGTTATCCATCGGCGCATAACCGTGGCGCTCTACATCGGGCAGCCCCTCAATACCACAGAGTTCCCACAGGCAGGTGTTGGGGGCGTGGTGACACAAGGACAGCTTGCTTCCCGCATACACCAGACGCCCGACAATCATCGCCAACAGGCTATTGACCCAGGGCTCACGGCGCGAATACAGCGCTTGGGGCAAACCGAGCTGTTTGGCGAGGGTCAGGATCGCGTAACTGGCTCCATATTCTCGGCTGTGGAGAATTTTAAAGGCCTCAGGATCATCTCTGGGGATGACTTGCTCGCGGAACGCGCGTTGCAGGAGTTGGAGTTGTGGCAGTGTGCAGCCGG
>CAZCLY010000096.1:0-1261 GCA_964499635.1 uncultured Gemmatimonadota bacterium
ATCGATACCAGGTTTTTGATCGGCGTGGAGGAGTCGCTGGACAACTTGCGTGATCCAGAGCAGCATTTCTTTGAAGCGTAGCAACTCCAAGCACAGCGTGGGTTCCTCGCTCCACTTCCCTTTGGCCAGTTTGAAATGCAACCACACCCACACATTGCGGAGTACCAGAGCAATGCCTACGAACAGCAGACGCTGTGCGGGGTCTCGCGTGCACGTGCGAATCCGCGCCTCGTTCATTTGCCGATAGCTGGTTTCGATGCCAAAACGCTTGCGGTAAGTCTCGCGAATTGCTCGCGGTGTGAGGCGCACCTTCCACACGGCATAGAGCAGTTTCTTGCGGCGACGTTTGCCGCCTTTCTTGTCCCTGTAGTTTTTGCTCGCTACACAGATCGAGAGCTGCGTGCTTCGTTTCTTGCCGTCGCCGCTGGTAAGCGTATGTCGGTAGTAGCCGTGGTTCTTTTTCAGCAGGGCCCGCAGGCCGGTCACCTTTTTGCCACCCTTCGGTTTGCGGCCGCGAGGCACGGCGGGAATGATGAATCCATGCCCCCTGCGCTGCAAGTAGGAGATCACCTCGACGCTGAAAAAAGCCTTGTCCAGCAGCAAAAACTTGATCTTCACGTCCCGGCGGCGGACAATCCGCAGCAGTCGCTGCACAACAGCTTTCATCGCTTCGCCGTGCCGGACACGCGTCAATGCCAAAGTATAACGATGCCCTTTGTGAACGACGATTGCAGAGGCATAGGCATGAAAATGCGTGGTGCCCGACTTGGGATGGCTGCGGTAAATCTCTTTTTCGTCCTTCAGCGGCCGACCGTGGTAAGGAATCAATGTCAGATCGATGGCGATCATGCGTGCTTTGCGCCACAGCGCCTTCGGCAGCCGGGTGACCAAGGCAAGGTTCAAACGCCGCTCCAGCTCGCTGACCTCGGGCAGACTTGCCTCCAACGCGTTGCGGATCGTCTGATCGGTTGGCGCATCGGCCAAATCGCGGCAGGCGGCAAAAATGGAAACCACCCGCGCGGCGGCAATCAGCAGAACTTGATACAACGTGCTGGCAGTGCATTTGGTGCCTTCATACTCCAGCTTCAGCGCCGAGGACAACCAATGATTGGCATAGCCGTGAACTTCATCCTTGGTAACGATATAATCCGGACGTGAACGCATGGCTTCCCTCCTTGGAATGACCTGTTTTGAACCAAGTCATTGTCCAGAGGGACCTTGCGTTCACGTATAGCAATTCATCCGTTTTTGGAACTACTGA
>CAZCLY010000097.1:0-1261 GCA_964499635.1 uncultured Gemmatimonadota bacterium
TGTTCAGCCCGGGGACATGACCGACACCTGTTCGGAGACATCACCGACACATTCGTTGTTGGTCAAGTCGATAGTTGCGATCTGATGGGCGGCGAAGAAAATGCCGTATCGACCATCGGTGCTTAAGGGCCGGATTGCGACGCGCTCGCCCCGGAAGGCGCGAGGGACAATCCAATGCCGGCCCTTGAAGCTGATGTAATCCTTGGTTGTCGGGACGGAGCGCACGATCTCGTGCTCGTCGTATTCCACCTCTGGCAGCCGATCGGGCATCGCTCGGGAGCTTGGTCGGAAGCGGCTGACCGGCACCTCCTGGCCGAGCGCCTGATGCGGGCGTTTCAGGTTGTAGACGTCGCGCCAGGCATCGAAGGCACGCTGCACCTCGGCGAGATTGCGGAAGCGCTGCAAGGCGAACACCTCGTCTTTCAGCGTGCGATGAAAGCGCTCGTTCTTGCCGCGGCTCTGCGGATGGTAGGGCCGACTGTGCAGGACCGTGACAGCGAGCTTGAGCAGCCACACGCCGAGTTGGGTCCAGCACTGGTCGCCAGAGCCGCCCCACGGATTGCCGTTGTCGACGAAGAAGGCCTCCGGCAGTCCATAGCGGCGGAAGGTCAATTCCAGCCGGTTTTGCACGGTGTTGCGCTGTTCGTCGGCGCAGGCGGCAAGGCAGAGATTGTAGCGCGAATGGTCGTCCACCACGGTCAACGGATGGCACCGCCCGCCGTCCGATAGCGGCATGTGACCCTTGAAGTCCATCTGCCAAAGCTGATTGGGTTCAGGCATCTCGAAGCGCAGGTGAGCCGCAGCACCGCCCAGCGCAGGCGTAATCCGCCCATGCCGTTGCAGGATCGCATGCACCGTCGAGTGCGCCGGACAGGCCGCACCGTCGTCTTCGAGGCAGCGTGCGATCTTGCGCGCGCCCCAGGCAGGATGAGCATCGCGCACCGCCACAACGCGCTCCTCGATCGAGGCCTCGGTCCGCCCGGGGCTCGAATGCGGACGACGCGAACGGTCCGCCAGCTCTTCACTGGAAGTCCATCGCCCGAGCCACTTGTACCCCGTGGCCGGGTGGACCCCAAACCGCCGACACAGCTCGCGAACGTTCGACCCCTCCTGCATCGCCAACTGAACGAACTCCCGCCGCTGATCCATAATCGACACCTCGTTCCATGGCATGGATGGCCCCCTTGCAGCCGATTCCATGCAATAATGACGTGTCGGTCATGTCCCCGAACACCCGTCGGCGATGTCCCCGGGCCATACA
>CAZCLY010000098.1:0-1259 GCA_964499635.1 uncultured Gemmatimonadota bacterium
GGACACCTCGAAGAACCGGGTTTTCTGGGCTGATCGAGGCCCGATGAGAGGCCGACCGTGGCGAGGTTCTGGTGGGGAGGCGGCGATTTGCCTTTTTGGGTATTGAGTGGTCGTATTCTTGTCTCCCTGTGGTTGATATCAGACAGCCTCTGGCCGCAGTTCGAGCCAGGCCAGCCGGCGCATGTTGGTGACCAGGTTGGCAAGGCCGAGCTTGGTGGTGGCGCGGGCCAGGCCGACCGTGCGGATGAGCAGGCCGAGCCGGCATTTCTGAGTCGCGAACACGTGCTCGACCGCGACCCGGACGCGCGCCCGGGTGGCGTTGCCGCGGACGATGTGCGGTGGCATCGGCCGCCCGCGCGGCTTGGCGCGCTGGAACTGCGGCACCAGCCCGCGCCGCGCCAGCAGCGCGACGTTGGCCGCTGAGCGATAGGCGGTGTCGGCCCAGACCGGGCGTGCCGTGTTCTCGGGATCGAGCAGCCGGCCGAGTTGGCCGCCGTCGTGGGTCGCGGCATCGGTGACCGTGAAGCTGCGGATCAAGCCGTGCCGGCGGTCGATCCCGAGGTGGTTCTTGTAGCCGAACATCGGGATCAGGAGCTCGGTGCGCGGCCGGCTGAAGGGTGCGTTGTCGGTAACCGCCGAACGCTTGCGCCCGCGCTTGAGCGTCCAGCGACCGTCGGTGTCCATCTGCGCTCGCTTGGCTTTCGACCAGGTCTCGGGTACCGCGCCACCCTTGACCGTCGCCTTCTCGTCCTGAGTGAGCCTTGGCCTGCGCGCCTCGACCACGGTCGCATCCACGATCTGGCCGCTCATCGCGAGGTAGCCGGCGGCGCGCAGCGCGGCATCGAAGCGCTCGAACAGCCGCAGGATCGCGCCCGCCTCGGTCAGCTGCTCGCGGTACAGCCAGACCGTCTTGGCGTCCGGCACGCGCTCCTCGAGCGCGAGCCCGAGGAAGCGCATGAACGAGAGCCGGTCCCGGATCTGATACTCGGTCTGGTCGTCGGAGAGCGTGTACAGCGTCTGCAGCACCAGGACCTTGAACATCAGCACCGCATCGTACGGCGGCCGGCCGCCCTTGGCTCGATCCGAGCGCGCCAGCGCCGCCTCCAGCTCGTCCCGGAACAGCTCGAAGTCGATCACCAGCGCCAAGCGCTCGAGCGGATCACCCGCTGCTGACAGCGCCCCATGCCGCCGATCCAGATCGAAGAACCCCGGCTGCCCAGCCATGCGCGCCTCTCCGCTGCGATCCGCAGCGCAGTGCA
>CAZCLY010000099.1:0-1251 GCA_964499635.1 uncultured Gemmatimonadota bacterium
CTAGTATAACGTTTCGCTAAAAGGTGTACATTTTAATTGGGGTAATATATATTCTTGGTTGAACCTCAACCAGGAGTATTTATGGCACGAAAGTCTGCGCGTCCACCACTTGCCTTGAGTGACGAGCAACAGGTGAAATTCACGAAAATTTCAAAATCCATGAAGGCCCCGTTCCGCGAACGGCAGCGTGCTCAGATCATACTTTCCTATTGCAATGGGGTAGCCGTCAGCAACATTGCAAAGGCTGTTAAGGTGAACAGAAGAATCGTGTATAAGGCGATTGACAAGGCTCTTGCTTCGGGCGCAGATTCCGCGCTCAAGGACAGCTACCATCGCCCTTTTGAGAGCGTGATTACTGACGCGGCAAAGGCTTGGGTTGTCAATCTGGCGTGCACGAAGCCTTGCGAACACGGATACGCTGCAGAGATGTGGACCCGCAGCCTGCTTGCCGACCATGTGCGCAAGCATTCCGAAAGCGCGGGGCATCATTGTCTTGCAAATGCCGCCAAGGCGACGGTGCAGCGGATTCTTGCGCAGCATCCGATTCGTCCTCACAAAATTGCATATTATCTTGAAAAACGTGATCCGGAATTTGAGCCAAAGATGCACGATGTTCTTTGCGTATACAATGAAGTCAACCTGTGGAACGATACAGCGCAGGATGGTCAACTTCCCCCGGTTATAACGATTTCGGTAGACGAAAAACCGGGCGTGCAAGCGCTTGGCAATACGGCTCCCGATATCATGCCTCATCCTCAGAAGAACTCTCGTATCATGCGGGATCATGAATATAAGCGTCATGGCACAGTCTCTATTCTCGCCGCCCTTGATTTGCACACCGGTAACGTCATCGGACAAATACATGACAGGCACCGGAGTAGAGAATTTATTGAACTACTCATGGAGATCGACCAGACCTATCCACCCGAACACACAATACGCATTATTTTGGACAATCATTCCGCTCACATTTCAAAAGAAACGATGAGCTATCTGGCCACTCGGCCTAACAGGTTTGTCTACGTACACACACCCAAACATGGGTCATGGTTGAATCTCGTCGAGACATTGTTCGGAAAGATGGCACGAACATTCCTGAAGGGAATCCGAGTTAATTCAATTGACGAATTGAAAGAAAGAATCATGAAAGGCATTTACGAAATCAACCAAGCGCCCATCGTTCATCGGTGGCACAAGTTCGATGTTCAGTCATCATACTAATGTACACTATTTAGTGAAACGATATACTAG
>CAZCLY010000100.1:0-1244 GCA_964499635.1 uncultured Gemmatimonadota bacterium
GTGCGGGCCATGCCGGTGCGGGCCATGCCGGTGCGAGCTACGTGATCCCGCTGGCGGTTCGGCTTGAGGGGGAGCTGGATCGTTCGGCGCTGGAGGGAGCGCTGTGTGATGTTGTGGGGCGGCACGAAAGCCTTCGCACGATCTTCCCGGAGCGGCTTGGGGTTCCGCGCCAGGAGATCGTGGAGGCGTCAGCGGTGGGCCGGTTGCTTGCGGTTGAGCGGGTGAGCGAGGCGGGGCTTTCGGCTGCGCTGTCGGGAGCGGTGGGTCGGGGGTTTGATCTTTCGCGCCAGCTTCCGCTGCGTGGGCATCTGTTTGAGCTTTCTGCGCACGAGCATGTTCTGTTGCTTGTGGTGCATCACATTGCCGGGGACGGCTGGTCATTGGGTCCGCTGTGGCGGGACCTGTCGCGGTTTTACGCGGCGCGGCGGGCGGGGGTTGCGGCGTCTGTTCCTGAGTTGCCGGTGCAATATGCCGACTACACGCTGTGGCAGCGCGCTGTGCTTGGGGAGGAGAGCGATGCTTCGAGCGCGATCGGGCATCAGCTTGCGTACTGGACGCAGGCGCTGCAGGGGCTTCCGGATCAGCTCGATCTTCCGAGCGACCGCGGGCGTCCTGCGGTGTCGAGCCATCGCGGCGACAGCGTCGGGCTTGAGCTTTCGGAAGAGCTACACCGGGGACTGGTGTCGCTTGCGCGGGGCAGCGGTGCGAGCCTGTTCATGGTGCTGCAGGCTGGCCTTGCGGGGCTTTTGACGCGGCTTGGAGCGGGCCCCGACATTGCGATCGGCAGCCCGATCGCGGGCCGCACCGACAGCGCGCTGGACGATCTTGTCGGGTTCTTTGTCAACACGCTGGTGCTCCGCACCGACAGCTCTGGCAATCCGAGCTTCCGGGAGCTTGTTGGGCGGGTTCGGGCGACGAACCTTTCGGCCTACAGCCACCAGGATGTTCCGTTTGAGCGTCTGGTTGAGGTCCTCAACCCGGCGCGGTCGTTGTCGCGGCATCCTCTGTTCCAGGTGATGCTGGCGTTCCAGCCGGAGGTTTCGGGGTCGTTGGAGCTGCCGGGTCTGCGGGCGCAGGTTGAGCCGGTGGCGCTGTCGAGCGCGAAGTTCGACCTGTCGGTGAGCCTGACGGAGCGGCGTCATGCGGACGGGTCGGCCGCGGGGATGACGGGTTTGCTGGAATACGCCAGCGACCTGTTTGATCGGGGGACGGTGGAAGCGCTGGGGGCGCGGCTCGTTCGGCTT
>CAZCLY010000101.1:0-1218 GCA_964499635.1 uncultured Gemmatimonadota bacterium
TTACTCACTCCTTCGGCCTCTGCTGGCACAGAGAAGAGGGAAGGAGGTGGGGGTGTGGGGGAGGAACCTGGGGCCGCTGGTTCCTCCCCCACGGCTCTCTCAGGCGGCTTGCCCCCATCGCTCCGTTTCGACTTGAATCATCTGGTGATAGAGCCAACGAATCCAACGATTGGCCACGGCCGCCATCGCCACGTTGTACGGTTTGCGCTCGCGCAGTTGATCGCGGAAAGCCCGCCACTTGGGGTCATGCTGTGCTAAGCGGTGGGCTGCCTCGATCAAGACCGCTCGCAGTTCGCGATTGCCGGCCCGCACCAGCCCCGCGTCCGCTTGGCGTTTACCCGTCGAGGCGTTGCAGGGCGTCACGCCGCAGTAGCGGGCCAGTTGCTTGCCGTTGGCAAAACGACGGAACTGGCCGATCTCGGCCCGCAACGTTACCGCCGTGACGAAACCGACGCCGTTGTGTTTTTGAAGCTCCGCGGTGGTACGATCCTCTGCCGTATGCTTGTCAAGTTCCTCCGTGACACGCTTCATACGGGCCTCGACCTCCGCCAGCCGCTCCCGTTGCTCGGTCAGCACCCAGCGGGTCGCTTCGCTCAGTTCCTCGCACTCGGTGAGCCACTGGTGCCAGGCCTTCGTCCAGGCATTGGCCGGCACCTTGATCCGCTCTTCTCGTAGCAAGGCCCGCATCTGCAACTTGATCTCGGTACGATTGCGCTTCAGTTGCTGACGGTAGCGAACCAGCCGGCGCAGCTCGCGAGTTGCGGTCGGGGCCAGCCACACCTCGGGCAGGTATTTTACCCGCACCAGATCCGCCAGCAGTTCGGCATCGTCGTGGTCGCTCTTGTCCGGGCTTTGCTTCAGCCGGCGCGCGTAGCCGGGGTGAGCCAGGCGGACGTCCCAGCTGGTTGCCTGCCGCAGATGATCGGCGAAGTCGGACGCGCCGCAGCAGGCCTCCACGGCGCAGATGGCCAGCGAGCCAAATCGAGACACCATGTCGATGACCGCTTCCACGTCATTGGGCACGGAACGGTTCACCAGGGTGCAACCTTCATCATTCATCACACAGACCCGAATCGCATCGTCGTGATAGTCAAATCCGACACTTAGTGGTACCATGGACATGTCTGTTGCTCCTTTTTGGGGAAATGCCTGGGCTAAATGCTCGTTCTCGCATTCTAACCCAGGGAGCAACAGACCTTTCATCCCCATCTGCTGGCT
>CAZCLY010000102.1:0-1190 GCA_964499635.1 uncultured Gemmatimonadota bacterium
GAGTTGTCATGAAGGGACTTCGTCCCCGCGGATGAAAATGGTGTTATGATGGTCGCGTTTGCGGGTCGCGTGCAGAGGTCGATTAGTGCTTGGTGCTTCGAGCCCGACACAGAGTTTGACCCGGACGCCGCGGAGTACCCCCGATTGTTGCGCCCTCAGCAGGGTAGCACGCGTAAGAGAATTCTTCCACGGCCGGCGTCTGCCGCCCCGCATGGTTCGATAGGAGGAAGTGCCATGCGCGCTGTGCTGAAGGTCGGATGTGGTTTGGATGTTCACAAGCGAACAGTGACGGCTTGCCTGCTGAAGACAGGTGCTCGGGGCAAGGTGACTCGTGAGACGCGGACCTTTCAAACCACGACGGTTGAACTGTTGACCCTCGCCGACTGGCTGACGGGAAACGACTGCCAGCATGTAGCCATGGAGAGCACCGGCGTGTACTGGAAGCCGGTCTTCAACCTGTTGGAAGGCGTTTGTCAGGAAGTGCTGGTGGTCAACGCCCAACACATCAAGAATGTGCCGGGGCGCAAAACCGATGTGAAGGATGCCGAGTGGATCGCCGACTTGCTGGTCCATGGTCTGTTGAGCGGTAGCTTCGTTCCCCCTCGTCCGACTCGTGAGTTGCGTGAGCTGACCCGTTATCGGAAGCGGCTGATTCAGCGTCGGGCCGATGAGTGCAACCGGATCCAGAAGCTGCTGGAAGGTGGGAACATCAAGTTGGCGAGCGTGGCCACGGATGTGCTGGGTACCAGCGGCCAAGCTATGCTGGAAGCGCTTGTCGAGGGAGAGACAGACGCGACGCGGATGGCGGAGCTGGCCAAAGGTCGCCTGCGAAAGAAGATTCCCCAACTCCAACAAGCGCTGACAGGAGTGCTGAGCGAGACGCAGCGCTGGATGCTGGGTGAGCAACTGCACCAGATTCGCCAGCTGGATCAGGCAATCGCTCGACTGGATGGAAAGATCGAGGCGTTGCTGCGCCCTTTTGCCAAAGCGATTGAACGGCTCAGCGAGATTCCCGGCGTGAGCCGGCGCGTGGCGGAAGTCCTGCTGGCCGAGATCGGCACCGACATGAAGCGGTTTCCCAGCGCCCGACACTTGGCCTCGTGGGCCGGCATGTGCCCGGGGCATCGAGAAAGTGCCGGCAAGCGACAGAGCGGGCGAACCCGCCAGGGCAATCCCTGGCTGCGAGCGAC
>CAZCLY010000103.1:0-1184 GCA_964499635.1 uncultured Gemmatimonadota bacterium
ATATGTTATAGAGCGACATTTCGATATTCAACCGCTTCTTGAGAATCGCGACCAGAACGTATGTGGCTATGGCGATCCATATTTGCGTTTTTACGGCATTGTCCGATGTCCCATAGAATGCCTTGATGTGAAGATGTTGTTTGATCCATTTGAAAAACAGTTCGATCTGCCACCGACGCCGGAATAGTCGTGCTATTGTCGTGGCGGCTAAAGAAAAGTTGTTGGTCAGAAACGTCAAGTGCATTTGTGTTTCTGAGTCGTGATACCGGATACGTCGGAGTCTCTCCGGGTAATGTTGTTGCGCGTAAAAACCTGTCAGTTCGACGGTCTGATCGCAGATGATGCCATAGTTTCTTTTCACTGGTGCCGAATAGACCCGTCGAAACTGAAAATTTGCTTTGGTTCGAGTGATGAAAAATGCTCGTGCCTCGTGAATGTGAAATAATCGGGAAAAATCCAGATAGCCACGGTCGAGCAGATAATATGCCCCGGCCTCTACGGCCAGCGAATCCAAAATGTTTACGTCGTGCACTGCTCCGCAGGTAATCCAAATGAACGAGGGGATGTTGCCATGAAGATCCAGAAGCGTGTGCATCTTGACTGCGGCCTTGTGCTTGCGAAATTTTGCCCATGAAAACAGCGACAGGCACAAATCGATGGTGGTGGAGTCGAGTGCATACACCATCTTTTTCAGCTGAACGCCGAAGTCGTCGTTGGCGTATAAAGAACGCGCGACACCGATGAGTGACAAAGCGAAGTCGGCATATATCCGCCAATCCCGTTGCGTATTCGCATTCGACAGGGTATTGCGGGAAACGGTGCCGCGCAAACCGATGTGGTAAAGTTTGGTTTGCATCGCGCGCAGGCAAGTTTCGATATCGCGCAGACTTTCCCGCTGTGTCAGTTGGGCAAATGCCATGGCAAGAAACTGATCGAGACAGGAGAAACTTTTTACTTTGTATTCGCCTTGATATCGGGTGACGCATTTGGAAAATTCGTAGAGAGGAAAATGTTCGAGGAGTTGAGCGAAAACAGTTTTCCCAGCATTCATTGACCACTCCATTGTGAAAGGAATGGTCAAAGTATATTTCCGAGTTGAAATCGAAAAAAACTGTATTCACACTCAAAGCCCTATATTTTAATAAGTTACAAACGCAGTCCTAGACAACGTTGGGACACTACTG
>CAZCLY010000104.1:0-1182 GCA_964499635.1 uncultured Gemmatimonadota bacterium
AACCTCGCCTATCGCTGGTTCTGCCGGCTCGGCCTCGACGGCGAGGTGCCGGACCACTCGACCTTCTCGAAGAACCGGCATGGCCGCTTCCGCGACAGCGATTTGCTGCGGAAGGTGTTCGAGACGGTCGTCCGGCGCTGCATGGCGGAAGGGCTGGTTGGTGGGGACGGGTTCGCAGTCGACGCCAGCCTGATCAAAGCCGATGCCAACAAGCAGCGCTCCGCGGAAGGATCGGAAGATGTGGACTGGGAAGCGATGGCGCTCACCCGCCGATCCGTTAGAGAGTATCTCGAGAGGCTGGACGAGGCAGCTTGGGGCGCGGCCAGCGAGGTAAAGCCGAAGTTCATCTCCCGGTCGGACCCAGCCGCACAATGGACGGGAGCCCTCAAAGGGCATGCGTTCTTCGCCTACGCCACCAACTATCTGATCGATCTCGATCACGCGATCATCGTCGACGTTGAGGCGAGCCGGGCCATTCGGCAGGCGGAGGTTGGCGCGGCGCGGACCATGATCGAGCGTGCCGAAGAGCGCTTGGGGCTCTACCCGGAGCGGCTCGCCGCCGACAGCGCCTACGGCTCGGCCGAGATGCTCGGGTGGCTCGTCCATGAGCGCGGGATCGAGCCGCATATCCCGGTCTTCGACAAATCGGCGCGAACCGACGGGACGTTCTCGCGCGAGGACTTCACCTACGACCATGAGGGTGATGTCTACGTCTGCCCAGCCGGCAAGAGGCTCACCTCCACCGGTACGCTGGTGAACGACGGAGCGACGCTCCTCTACCTCGCCAGCAAGCACGACTGCGACCCATGCCCGATGAAGCCGCAGTGTTGCCCGAAGGCACCCGCGCGCAAGGTGCCTCGATCAATCTACGAAGGCGCCCGCGATATGGCCCGTGACATTGCCAGGACCGAAGAAGGCCGAGCATCCCGGAACCTGCGCAAGAAGATCGAGATGCTGTTCGCACACCTCAAACGCATCCTACGCCTCGACCGGCTCCGATTACGAGGACCGAACGGCGCTCGCGATGAGTTCCATCTCGCCGCTACAGCCCAGAACCTCAGAAAACTCGCCAAGCTGATCCCGATGCCGCAGCCATTGGCCGCCTGAGGCCGGTTGGGCCGGCACGCGGCCAACCGCCGGCCTCGCTATAACCGCTCGGCAACCGACTTCTTCAACAGAATC
>CAZCLY010000105.1:0-1180 GCA_964499635.1 uncultured Gemmatimonadota bacterium
ATCGATGTCTGGCAGGATGAACTGGTACCGCTGCTGGAAGCGAACCCGCAACTGCTGCCGATCACGTTGCTGGAGTATCTTGACGACAAGTATCCTGGTCGGTTTGGGTATGGCATTCACCGCACGCTGCAGCGCCGGGTGAAGGCATGGCAGGCGCGACATGGGCCGGCCAAGGAAGTCATGTTCCGTCAGATAAAACAGCCTGGTCAACTGGGGATATCCGACTTTACCAAGCTCAAAGGCATCGACATTACCCTCAACAGACAACCCTTTTCTCACTTGCTTTACCACTATCGCCTGGCCTTCAGTGGCTGGAGGTATGCGAAGGTCATCTGCGGTGGAGAGAGCTATACGGCGCTGTCTACGGGCTTACAGAATGCGTTATGGCGCTGCGGCGGCGTGCCGAAAGAACACAGGACAGACAGCCTGAGTGCCGCCTTTAATAACGTGGCTGAGAAAACTGAACTCACCAAGCGTTATAAGGATTTATGTCGTCACTACAAGTTATCAGCGACCCGCAACAACCCGGGGCTGAGTCACGAGAACGGTGCGATTGAGTCACCGCACGGCCATCTGAAACGTCGCCTTAAACAGGCCCTGTTGCTGCGAGGTAGCCACGATTTCAGATCACTCGAGGATTATCAGGCTTTTGTCGAGCACATTGTCAGCAAGCTCAACCGGCAATGCCAACCGCGTTGGCAGCAGGAACGGGCTTATCTGCAGCCCTTGCCCAAGCGTCGTACGCACGATTATGCCGAACACCGCGTGCTGGTTAGCACCAGCAGCACCTTCGATCTCAAGCGCACCACTTATACTGTGCCGTCACGTTTTATTGGCGAACGATTGTATGTTCAGCTGTACGATGAACGCCTGGAGTTGTTCCATGGCCATGAGCCGGTACTGACCTTAACGCGTGTTTATGCCACCCAGTCTAAGCGCGGGCAGTCGGTTGATTATCGCCATGTGATCGACTCGCTGGTCAACAAACCCCGGGCATTTCGTTACTCACAACTGCGAGATCATTTACTACCCACGCCGGATTATCATCGGATTTGGCGTTATGTCGATGAGCATCTTGCGGCCCATGAAGCCTGCCGTTACATCGTGCGTTTGTTGTATCTGGCGGCCACAGAAGATTGCGAGGCGGCGTTGGGCCGCTACGTGCTCGGCGCCCTAGCCC
>CAZCLY010000106.1:0-1169 GCA_964499635.1 uncultured Gemmatimonadota bacterium
ATACCAGTTTGCGCTGATCAGGACCGATGTGCCCAATCGCGCATTCCGATGGACATGATGCGCCACGGCTGATCGGCGAGCTTGTTCCAGGCGTGGCAGCAGTGGTCGAGGATGTCGTCGTAGCTGGTGAACACGCGGTTCGACAGCCAGTTGTCGCGCATGAACTGCCAGACGTTCTCGACCGGATTGAGCTCTGGCGCACGCGGCGGCAGCGGCATCAGGGTGATGTTGTCGGGGACGGCGAGCCGGTCGGTCATGTGCCAGCCGGCCCGGTCGAGCATGACCAGGGCGTGGGCTCCGGCGTCGACCGACCGGGCGATCTCGTCGAGATGCAGCTGCATGGCTGCGGTGTTGCAGCGGGGCAGGACCAGGCCGGCGCCCTTGCCGTGCTTCGGACAGATGGCGCCGAAGATGTATGCCGACTTCGTGCGCTGGTCGTGCGGCGCGCGCGGTCGCGTGCCGCGTCGCGCCCAGCGCCGGGTGATGCCGTTCTTCTGGCCGATCCGCGCCTCGTCCTGCCACCATATCTCTATCGCGGTGCCGGCAGGCAGGCGCGTCGCGACCTTCGCCAGCTCGGCTGGGAAGCTTTTTTAAAAGCCTGGAGCGCGTACTCGTTCTGCGCATGGTGGCGCGGCCGCGCCGACAGCCGGCGAAAGCCGAGCGCCCGCAGCTCGCGACTCACCGTGCTCTCGCTCAGCGATACGCCGAACGCCTCGTAGAGCCACTGTGCCAGGTCCTTCAGCCGCCAGCGCACGACGCCGTGGACCGCCGGGATCGGCCCGCTCTCGACGATCGCCGCCAGCGCATGCCGCTGCGCCTCGCCGAGCTTCGCGGCATTGCCCGGCGCCTTGCCGTCAATCAGCCCGTCGGGGCCGCGCGCGTGGAAGCGCAGCACCCAGTCGCGCACCGTCTGCAGACCGACGCCGCCGATCCGCGCCGCGTCCGTGCGCATGCCGCCGTCATAGATCTCGGCCAGTGCCAGAAGCCGCCGGCCTTGCGCGGCGTCCTTCGTCGCCTTCGCCAGCGCCCGCAGGCCCGGCCCGTCGTAATCGTCGCGCAGCCTCACTGCTGCCGCCATGGCGCACCTCCTTTGCAGGTCACCACAGCGAGTCAGAGTTCAGCCGATTCGTGAATCCCCCGCGTGAGTCTCACTCAGCGCAAGTTGGTAT
>CAZCLY010000107.1:0-1135 GCA_964499635.1 uncultured Gemmatimonadota bacterium
CTAGACTGAGCGACATAAGTTATTGCCGAAAGACGGGTGCATATGTTATACTTTCTACATGACTATAAGAATCAACGAACCGCATATAGCATTTGTCTTGCAGGACGAGATTCGGCGTTCAGAGGAAGCGCGATACGATCATCGATTGCATGCTGTGCTTCTTGTCGCAAAGGGGATGAGCTGTCCAAAGGTTGCCGATTATCTTGGGGACCCCGAAAGGACAGTTCGGTACTGGATTCGTAGATATCAGGAGGATGGCCTCCAGGGTTTGGTCGAAAATGAGCGCGACGGTCGGCCCTCACGGATATCTCAGCAACAGATGCAACGTATTGCGTCCGCACTCCGCAAGAGGCCACAAGACTTCGGTTTGAACGGTGGAATTTGGGACGGGAAATCATTGGCGGCCTTCATACGAAATGAGTTCGGGATAGAATTGGGAGTTCGGCAATGCCAGAGACTTTTCAAGCAGCTTGGATTTCGATTGAGAAAACCTCGCCCTATGATTGCCCGCTCCAACCCTGAGGTTCAACGGGCGTTCAAAAAAAAGTCCGGCGACTCCTGAGAAGAAATGACATCGATATCTGGTCTTTGGATGAAGTTCACTTTCAACAGTATGGTTCGCGATGTCGTATGTGGGTGCCGCCGGAAGTGAAGGATCCGATATTGCTCCATCATCCCACAAGAAAGGGCGTTGGATACTTTGGCGCTGTGCGACTGCGTGACGGGAAGTTTGTCTTCCAACGTGAAGAGGGCAAATTCGACGGGGCGTCATTCTGGTCGTTTCTGAAGGCATTGCGAAAAAGCAGCTGTCATGCTGGAAAAAAGGTCATTCTTCTTCTGGATAACGCAAAGTATCACCACGCTCGCCTGCACAAGCAATGGAGAAAAGAACGGGATACACGATTTCATTGCGAATTCCTGCCAGCCTACAGTCCGGAGTTGAATCCGATCGAAAGGGCGTGGAAACTGACACGACGCATATCCGTGCATAATCGGTATTTCCCGCAATTGGGTGACATCGTAATGTCGGTAGAGAACCAGTTCCAACTGTGGACAAAACCCAACGATGAACTACGAAAACTATGTGTGCTTTGAACCATATGTCTTTCGGCAAACAGTTATGACGCTGCGTCTA
>CAZCLY010000108.1:0-1127 GCA_964499635.1 uncultured Gemmatimonadota bacterium
TCCTAGTACCCACTATCGCTGATGGTTGAGTCGTGATTCAAGGATGCATGAGAGGCATCCCTGAAGCGACCGCAATCGTTTTGACGGTTGCGGAGCGCACCGAGCTTGACGGCTTGGCGCGCTCGACGAAGACGGAACACCGGCTGCGGCAGCGGGCGCGGATCGTGCTGCTGGCGGCGGACGGCATGGCCAGCCGGGCGATTGGCCGCACGGTCGGATGCACGACCGGTACGGCCTCGAAGTGGCGCGTGCGCTATGCCGAACGGCGGCTTGCGGGTCTCGACGAGATCGGCGACCGGGGCGCTGAACCGAAGTACACGGCGGAGACGGGCAAACGCATCCTGGCGCTGCTGGATCAGCCGGCGCCTGCGGGCTATGCCCGCTGGACGGGGCCGTTGCTGGCCGCGGCGCTCGGCGATGTCGATGTCCAGTATGTCTGGCGCTTTCTGCGCGCCCAGAAGATCGACCTGGCCGGACGCAAATCCTGGTGCGAGAGCAACGATCCTGAGTTCGTCGCCAAGGCCGCCGACGTCGTCGGGCTCTACATGGCACCGCCCGAGAACGCGATCATCATTTGCGTCGACGAGAAACCTTCGATCCAGGCGCTGGAGCGGGCGCAAGAATATCTGAAGCTGCCGAACGGCCGGGCGCTGACCGGCCACAGCCACGACTACAAGCGCAACGGCACTTCGACGCTGTTCGCCGCCTTCGAGGTGGCCACCGGCAAGGTGACGGCCGCTCACAAGAAGCGCCGGCGGCGGGTCGAATTCCTCGACTTCATGAACGGTATCGTCGCCGCCTATCCGGACACGGCCATCCACGTCGTCCTCGACAACCTCAACACCCACAAGCCCAGGAACGATCGCTGGCTCAAGCGTCACCCCAGCGTGCATTTCCACTTCACGCCGACGCGCGCCTCCTGGCTCAACCAGGTGGAAATCTGGTTCTCGATCCTGGAAGGCAAATCTCTGCACGGGGCCTCTTTCGCCTCGGTTGAACAGCTCAGGGAGCACATCGATGCCTTCATCAAGGCCTACAATAAAACCGCCAAGCCGTTTGTCTGGACCAAGTCCAAGGTCCATCAAAAGCGCCTCAAAGCACGTTTCGCCGATTAGTGATTCCGGGTA
>CAZCLY010000109.1:0-1123 GCA_964499635.1 uncultured Gemmatimonadota bacterium
CTAGTGTGGCGTAACATAATTAGCTATACAAAACATCTGGCGCATACTATATTAATTTCATGCGCCACCAAAACGTCGTCGAGCTCAGTAGCGAGGAGCGGCAGCAACTCGACAAGTGGGTCCGTAGCACGACCGCTCCATCTCGCATAGTGTTGCGTTCCAAGATCGTCCTTATGGCATCTGAAGCCAAACACGACATCGAGATCTCCGATTCCCTCGGCTGCTCCCGGCACACGGCCCGGCTCTGGAGAACTCGCTTTCTTCGATCCCGCATCGAGGGGATTACCAGCGATGCCCCCGGCCGTGGCCGCAAGCGTGTGTTTTCCGACGCAAAGCTGAAGCGTATCGTCGAAGCCACATTACATTCCACTCCTGAAAATGCCACTCACTGGAGTGTTCGCTCCATGGCACAAAGCCAGCGCGTGAGCAGTATGACAGTGCACCGGCTGTGGCGACGGTTCAATCTCAAGCCACATTTGGTGGAGACGTTCAAGCTGAGCAAAGACCCGCATTTTTTTGAAAAGCTGGAAGACATCGTTGGCCTCTATCTGAATCCTCCTGACAAGGCTCTTGTCTTCAGCTTTGACGAGAAAAGCCAGATCCAAGCTCTTGACCGAACTCGACCAATCCTGCCACTGGGGCCCGGGGTGCCGGAGAAACAAACGCATGACTATATCCGCCATGGAACCACCACACTGTTTGCCGCGCTCAATGTGCTGGACGGCCGCATCATCGGCCAATGCCGTTCGCGCCACCGTCACCAGGAGTTCATTCAATTCCTCAACCTGCTTGACGACAAGACACCAAAGGGCAAAGAGCTTCACCTGATAGTTGACAACTATGCGACGCACAAACATCTGAAAGTCCGCTCCTGGCTGAAACGACATCCCCGGTTTCACTTTCATTTTACCCCGACAGGCAGCTCATGGCTCAATATGGTCGAGCGCTGGTTTGGTAAGCTCACCGATAAGCGCATCCGTCGCGGCACGTTTGAAAGCGTGAGAGTGCTTATCGACGCCATCAACGACTTCATCGCAAACCACAATCGCGAACCGAAAGCCTTTGTGTGGAGCGCATCAGTAAACAGTATCATGGAAAAAATCACTAAAGTTAAGGAATGTAT
>CAZCLY010000110.1:0-1120 GCA_964499635.1 uncultured Gemmatimonadota bacterium
ATGGACGATCAGAACGTATCGGAGGGTACGCAGTCCAGAGGCCATTATTTTGCGCTTTCCGCTGGATCGAAGCTGAACGAGTTCGAGATCGTCTCGGTGCTGGGTCATGGCGGCTTCGGCATCACCTACCTAGCTAAGGACACGCTGCTTGACGAGCAGGTGGCGCTGAAGGAGTTCTTCCCGAACGAACTGGCGGTGCGGATCACCGATCAGACGGTGCGGGCCAAGTCGGACGACGAAGATTCGGACTTCCAATCGGGTTTGAATGCATTCCTCGGCGAAGCCCGGTTGCTGGCCCGGTTCCGCAAGCTGAATATCGTGCATGTGCGGCGCTTCTTCGAGATGCACGGCACTGGCTATATCGTGCAGGACTATGAGCAGGGCGAGACGCTGAGCAAGCGGCTCGACAAGGGGCCCGTCGAGGAGGCCGAACTCAGGCATCTGCTCGAGGGCGTCCTGAACGGTCTGGAGACGGTGCACGAGCGGGGTATCCTGCATCGCGATCTGAAGCCCGACAACATCATCATCCGCGCCGATGGTACGCCGGTGTTGATCGACTTCGGTGCCGCGCGCGACTTCACGGTCCGGCAAAGCCGTACCGTCACCGCGATTGCTTCGGGCAGCTATACACCGCCCGAGCAATGGGGCGCCGGCGAACAGCCAGGGCCCTGGAGCGACCTCTATTCCTTGGGTGCGGTGGCCTATCGCTGCGTCACGGGCAATCCGCCGCCCATGGCGCTGAAGCGGCTGGGCAAGGACCCGATGGTTCCAGCAGTCACCGCCGGCCAAGGCCGCTACGATGCTGCCCTGCTCCGCTGCATCGACTGGATGCTCGAGGTCGACGAGTCGAAACGGCCACTTTCGGTGCAGATGGTGCAGCAGGCCCTTGACGGCAAAGGTCCTGCCTCTGTGCCAGGGGCGCGATCATCGACGAAGCTGAAGCGCGTCGGCGCGCTTGTGGCGGGTCTAGCGCTTGCAGGGGCACTGATCGGTGGCGGCTATGTCCTTTATGGCCAATGGCAGCTCCGCAGCCTGAACCAGCAGCTGACCGCCAAGCTTACCGCTGCCGGCTACGACAAGACTGCCCTGACCAGCTTCCTCAGCCAGTGCGGCGACACCT
>CAZCLY010000111.1:0-1086 GCA_964499635.1 uncultured Gemmatimonadota bacterium
AGCCAGATCATCTATGGGCTGGACGAGACGACCAAGAAGGCCTGGCTAGAGGACTTTGGCAACGTGCTGCTGCGGCTGCACCAGACCTATAGCGTGCAGAGCAGCCCGCGCTATGAGCTGATCGAGCGGCTGTTGCTCGAGCAGTACCAGATCGAGGGCGAGGAGCAACGCGTCGAGCTCAAGCCAGCCCAGGAGATCAGCGCCGATTCGCTGCAGTCCCCCCATGACGAAGACGCCGCCTACCGCAAGAAGAAAGACGAGACGGTGCGGGGTTACAGCGCCAACGTGACCGAGACCTGCGAGGAAGAGCTCAACCTGATTGTCGACGTGCAGGTCGAGCCGGCCACGGCGGCAGACAACGCGTATTTGAAAGCAGCGGTTCAAAACAGCGAGGCCGTACTCGAAGGCGAGGCTCAGGAAATCTCCGCCGATGGGGCCTACTACAGCGAAGCAAACGAGACGTACGCAAAGGAGCAGGACAAGGAAATCCACTACACCGGTTTTCCGGGTAAGCCAGGGCGATACGACTACGAGCGAACCGAAGACGGCGTGGTGGTCACCGACCGTGAGAGCGGTGAAACGCAACTGGCCGAGGAATATAAACCGGGGCGCTATCGCTTCCGCGTCGAGGGCAAATGGCGCTACATCACAGACAAAGACATCGCTACGGCGGCCTGTCGGCGGCGAACGGAAGATCTGCCACGAGCGTTATTCAACCGGCGCTGCAATGTCGAAGCAACGATCTTTCAGCTCTGTTACCACACCCACAAGAAAAAGCTGAAGTACCGTGGCAAATTTCGGGTCCAGCTGTGGGCTGTATGCCGAGCCGCGTGGATCAACATGAAGCGAATTGCGAGCCACCAGACGAAACAGGCCGAGGCGATCGCTTGATCGAGGGGTTACGCCCTAAAATCACGACCCAGCCTCTACGATCTTTCATTCCACCCCACAGACCACCTGGAAGCCGCGTTTTTCCATCTCCGGTTGCGGGAAAATCCTTTCCGAACACTTGACAACTTGCGTGTCCCGATCCTCAGCCCCGCTGTCGGGCTGGGTTGCTGGAAGGGGGTTTTCGGAGCGGACTCA
>CAZCLY010000112.1:0-1083 GCA_964499635.1 uncultured Gemmatimonadota bacterium
CTAGTGCACAGACGCATTCAGGTGATTCACAAGTGGAAGCGGATGTGCGATGCTGGGGGCATGGCTCAGACAGTGTGTCCGCTGGTCTCGGCTGAGGATCGCACTCTGCTCGAGGCGATCGTCGCCGATCGCAACCGCGCCCAAAAGCATGTGGCGCGGGCTCGGATCATCCTCGGCTCGGCCGATCGACTGAACGTCGCGGCGGTCGCCAAACGCGCCCGGATCGGACGCCCGGCAGTCTGGCGCTGGCAGCAGCGCTTCGCCGAGGCCGGGGTCGAAGGATTGCTGCGCGACGCCACCCGCAAGCCCGGCAAAGCGCCTCTGGGCGATCAGACCGTGCAGCGCGTCGTCACCCTCACCTGCGCCGAGCCGCCCGGCGAAGCGACCCACTGGACCGGCCGGGCGATGGCCAAGGAGGCTGGGATTTCGCTGCGCTCGGTGCAGCGGATCTGGGCGACCCACGACCTCCAGCCGCACCGCATCAGGACCTTCAAGCGCTCGACCGATCCGGAGTTCGCCGCCAAGCTCGAGGACATCGTCGGCCTCTACGTCGATCCGCCCAAGCATGCCGTAGTGCTGTCGGTTGACGAGAAGTCCCAGATCCAGGCGCTCGACCGCACCCAGCCCGGGCTGCCGCTCAAGCCGGGCAAGGCCGGGACCATGACCCACGACTATCTGCGCAACGGCGTCACCACCCTGTTCGCCGCCTTGGACGTGCTCGACGGCACCGTGCTCGGCCGCTGCATGCAGCGCCACCGGCACCAGGAGTTCCTGCGCTTCCTCAACACCATCGAGGCCACGGTGCCGACCGGCAAGGTGATCGACGTGATCCTCGACAACTACGGCAGCCACAAGCACCCCAAGGTCCTGCGCTGGCTCGCCCGCCACCCGCGTTTGGTCTTCCACTACACGCCGACCTCGGGCTCGTGGCTGAACGCGGTGGAGACCTTCTTCTCGGCCCTCACCCGCCGCCGGCTCAAGCGCGGCAGCTTCCACTCGATCGTCGACCTGCAGGCCGCGATCCACCGCTACATCGCCGAGCACAACGATGACCCCAAGCCGTTCACCTGGACCAAGACGCCA
>CAZCLY010000113.1:0-1069 GCA_964499635.1 uncultured Gemmatimonadota bacterium
CTCCGTGCCATCTAACATGCGCTTGCTGCTGACACGGGTTGCCGTTGGGGGGCGCTTCGCGCAGCGTACCTCTAGCCCGCGCAGCAGAAGCGCGAGGCGTTAGAATGCGTGAAGGAGGTAGTGGCTTGAGCAAACAGATCCAGTGGCTTCGCATCCTAGTCGACGGCGCGGTGATCGTTGCGAGCATTCTGTTGGCGTTTGGGATTGAGGCGTGGTGGGACGGTAGGCAGCGCAACGAGGATCGCCTGGAGCTTCTTTCCACGATGCTCGAAAGCGTACGATTGAATCAAACCTCACTTGCCGACAACATCCAACGCCTGCAGGCTGACCAAGACCTGGCCCGTCGCTTCTACGCGCAGCCCCCTTCCGTGCTCGTCGCTGTACCTACAGACTCGGCCTTGGCGTTCTTGAATGGCCTCGTCCGGCCGGATACACGGCAAGCCGCGCAAGGACCTCTCTCACGGTCCTTAGACGGAGGCCGGTTGAGCCTCATCGAGGATGTACGGCTCCTCGGCGCCCTTGACCAATGGCTCGTGAGATGGACCGAGCTCGAGGAGCGCGCCGGGAACCTTGCGGTGGTCGAGCTCGCGGTTGTCGGTTCCCTAGGGGCGCACGAGGCATTTCAGGAGCGCGAATTGAACGCTCGAGACAGTCTACCGGCGACGATGGACCTTAGCGCTATTCGCACGGACAGCGAGGTGCTTCGCGCCGCCACAACCATGCTCTTCGAGCGTCGGGTCTACGCAGTGTTTGTCACTCGGACCCAGGAAACGCTCGCGGGGATCGAAGAACTGCTTGTCTCGATGTTGGAGTGAGTGCCGTTTCGGGCCACGCGTTCTAACAAGCGATTGCTGCAGTCGCGGTAACCATCAGGCTCGCGCGCTTCGCTTGCGGTCGGCATTTTGATCGCGCAGCAGAATCGCAGAGACGTTAGGCTGCGCAGGTTGGCTGTACAAGGAGGCCCGGATGTTCAGTCGTACACGAAGAGGGTGGGTGGCCGCGTGCCTCATTGGGTTCGGAACGCTATTCGTCGCCTTCTCCTTGGGCGATCTTCTCCGGCCTCTCTTCT
>CAZCLY010000114.1:0-1056 GCA_964499635.1 uncultured Gemmatimonadota bacterium
GTCCTGATTAGAAAGATTCTTCAGCCAAGGTAAGAAATCCAGTTTTTATCGATAAGAAAGAGCATACTGGTGGCTCATTCACGAAGGGACACAAGCCATGGCGATGAATCGCATTCAATTTCAATCGGGTTTATCTTTGCCCGCATTTCTTGCACAGTTTGGTAGCGAAGCGCAGTGTGAAGCGGCGTTGGAAATCACCCGTTGGCCGCAAGGCTTTCGATGTCCGGAATGTGAGGCGTCGGATCACTACGTCCTCAAGGGTGGCGCGCGCAAGACCTTCCAATGCAAATCCTGCCGGTTACAAACGTCTCTGATCGCGGGGACGTTGTTTCAGAGTACCCACTTGAAACTGACGATCTGGTTTCTAGCCATATATCTGATCAGTCAAGCCAAGACCGGCTTGTCGGCGCTGGCTCTGAAACGGCAATTGGGTGTCAGCTATCCCACGGCTTGGTTGATTCAGCAGAAACTGATGCAAGCGATGGTCGAGCGTGAGGCGCAGTACACGCTGTGTGGTGACGTCCAGGTCGACGATGCCTATCTCGGCGGCGAACTGGCGGGCGGCACAGCCGGGCGTGGCTCCGAGAACAAGGTGCCGTTTGTCGCCGCCATCTCGCTCACCCCCGAGGGGCACCCGATGAGGATCAAAATGGCCCCGGTTCCGGGGTTTACCCGCAAAGCCATTGCGGCCTGGGCCACAGACGACCTGCGTTCCGACTGTGTTGTGATGTCCGACGGATTAGCTTGCTTTGGCGGGGTAACCGATGCGGGCTGTCACCATCATGCCATCATCGTGGGGAATCGAAAACCTAAGGACCTACCCGAGTTCAGTTGGATTAATACGGTACTGGGCAATCTCAAAACCAGTTTGGGCGGTGCCTACCATGCCTTCAATTTCGCCAAATACGGTACCCGATATTTGGGCGCGTTCAGTTATCGCTTCAACCGGCGTTTCCATCTTGACACACTCCCGATGCGCCTCCTCGTTGCCGCTGTCACCACCGGACCGCGTCCCGTAAATTGGCTTCGCCAAGCTGAAGAATCTTGCTAATCAGG
>CAZCLY010000115.1:0-1035 GCA_964499635.1 uncultured Gemmatimonadota bacterium
CCCTGAGTTCACAAACGAAGTGCAACACCTTGCTAAGGGGGTGTTGCCATGGGGCGGGGTTACAAGCACTTGTCATTGGAAGACCGATGCGAGATTGCCCGTCTTCAAGCCAATGGGTGCTCGAAACGGCAAATCGCGACAGCTCTGGATCGCGCGCCATCGACGATCTCTCGCGAGATGAGGCGCAATCGCGGCGTGGAGGTCGGCTACAAACCGGGCTACGCGCAGGAGCAGGCGAGAGCACGGCGTTGGGTGGGCTGCCGCCTGGAACGGGAGCCCGGCCTGCGCCGCGCGGTGCTCGCTCGCCTGGCCCGCGGCTGGTCGCCCGAACAGGTCGCCGGTCGGCTGGCCAAGGAGCGGGGCCGCAAGGTCATCAGCTACGAGAGCATCTACCGCTTCATTTATGCGCAGATCGCCCGCACCAAGGATTATCGTTGGCGGCGCTATCTGCCGCGCGGCAAGAGCAAACGCGGCTTCCGCGGCCGGCGCGGCGGCAGCTCGGCGAGCTTCATCGAGGGCCGGATTCCCGTGTCCGAACGGCCGCTTGCCGCAGCCACCCGCAACACCCACGGTCACTGGGAAGGCGACCTGATGATGTTTGCGAAATACGGCCAGGCCGTGCTGACCGTGCATGAACGCAAGACCCGCGTCATTCTGGCCAGCAGGCCCCGCAACAAGCAGGCCGCTCCGATCGCGCGCCGGCTCGTCAGACTGTTCGCCAGATTGCCGAACGGACTGCGTCAAACCATCACGTTCGACAACGGAACCGAGTTCGCCCATCACCGCAAGCTTCACCGCCTGGCCATCAAGACGTTCTTCTGCGATCCCTATGCGCCATGGCAGAAGGGCGGCATCGAGAACGCCATCGGCCGGATGCGCCGCTTCCTGCCGCGCAAGACCGACCTCGCAACGCTCTCGCCTCGGATCTTCAACGCCCTCATCAGCGCCTACAACAACACTCCGCGAAAATGCCTTGACTTCAGCACCCCGGCCGAAGCCTTCTCCAAAGTGTTGCACTTCGAGTGTGAATCCACC
>CAZCLY010000116.1:0-1022 GCA_964499635.1 uncultured Gemmatimonadota bacterium
GGGGGCGAACTATCTAACCAGCCAATGAAGCTGACGGTTGCCTTCGGCACCCGCAGCTTATCGGCATTGCGTTAGGCGGCACTCGTGGCAGAGCGGAGCCCGAAGGAGATCGTGGCGGCGGGATACGATATCTGCGGGCCTCGCTACAGCGCCGCCCGCATAGCCGATCCGAGTCCAGAGCTTCAGTACGTCCTCAAGGTGCTACCACCAGACTCTGCGGTGCTCGACGTTGGGTGCGGTGGGGGCTTTCCTGTGGCAGCAACGCTTGCACGCTACGCCTCGGTCACGGGCGTCGATATCTCGGGCGTGCAGATCAAGCAGGCGCGCAAGCGCCTTCCCAACGTCCGCTTCATCCTGGGCGACATCATGACCCAGCTGTTTGCGCCCGCCTCTTTTGATGCGGTCGTCTCCTTCTATACGCTCTTTCACCTTCCCCGAGCCGAGCACCGCCAGCTACTTGAGCGAATCGCGTGCTGGCTCCGGCCGCGCGGTCAGGGCAGGAAGAGTTCGGCTCTGAGCCGCGCGGATACTTCATGTACGGAAGAAGTGGCTTCCTCTCCATCCAGCTCATGCAAGAGGACGGAGCGGGGGTCGAGGAGTGCGCCCCGGCTCCCGCAGAGGCGACGGGAGGCGTGGTGTTCCTTGTGGCCCCGGAGTGCTACGTCGGCTACTTCGGATCCTACCGCATCGTGAACGACTCGACGGTGATGCACCTTCCTGAAGGAGGCACGATCCTCAGCTATATTGACACCGAGCAGCCTCGCCGATTTGAGGTGCGAGGTGACTCCCTCTGGATCGAGAGGTCGGACTCCGTATACCGTCTCCTTCTCCGTGTGGATGGTTCGTAGGCCGGCACTGTCCAACAGGGGTTTTTTGCTGTCGCGGCAGGCATCGTGCGCCGGACCCGTTCGCCTTGCAGCTCACGGCTCCGGGTCCACATCATGGTCGCGCAGCAGAAACCGAAAGTCGTTAGGCGGACAGATGAACTCTCGGGCCGTTGATGTCGGGAACCGACGCAGATC
>CAZCLY010000117.1:0-1014 GCA_964499635.1 uncultured Gemmatimonadota bacterium
TCGATGCCGAAGCGTTTGCGATACAGCTCGCGAATGCCGCGCGGACGGTACCGCACTTTCCACACGGCGTACAGCAACTTCTTGCGCCGACGCTTGCCGGTCTTTTCGTACCGGTAACTCTTGCTGGCCACGCAGATGGTGACTTTCGTGGTGCGCCGCTTGCCCCCCGCGTTGCCGGTCAAGGTGTGCTGGTAATAGCCGTGGTTCTTCTGGAGCAGCGCCCGCAGGCCCGTGGCCTTTTTTCCTCGTTTGGGTTTGCGGCCGCGCGGCACCGCGGGAATGATGAAACCGTGGCCGGCGCGCTTCAAATACGAGATCATCTCGACGCTGAAAAACCCCTTGTCCAGCAGCAAAAACTTGATTTTCACCCCCCGCCGACGCACCGTAGCGATCAGCCGTTGGACGACCTGTTTCATGGCTTCGCCCCGCTCGACGTGCGTCAAGGCAAGCGTGTAACGATGCCCCCGGTGCACGACCACCCCGCTGGCGTAGGCGTGAAACCGCGTCGTGCCCGACTTGGCGCTGCTGCGATAGATTTCGTGTTCGTCCTGAAGCGGCTGGCCGTGGTAGGGAATCAGCGTCAGGTCGATGGCGATCATCCGCGCCTTGCGACGCAGCGCCTTGGGCAAGTCGGTCGCCAACGCCCGATTCAAACGCCGCTCCAACTCGGCCATCTCCGGCAGACTTTCCCCCAGCGCATTGCGGATCGTCTGGTCGCACGGCGCGTCGGCCAGGTCGCGACAGGCGGCATAAATCGAGACGACCCGTGCCGCCGCGATCAGCAAAATCTGAAGCAACGTGCTGCCCGTGCATGTTCGGCCCTCGTATTCCAGTCGCAACGCCGTGCCCAACCAGTGATGGGCATAGCCGTGAACTTCATCCTTCGTAACGATATAATCCCGTCGTGAACGCATGGTTTCCCTCCTTGGAGTGACCTGTTTTGCACCAAGTCATTTTCCAGAGGGACCTTGCGTTCACGTATATCAATCCGCCCTATTGGGAACTACTGGATTT
>CAZCLY010000118.1:0-1011 GCA_964499635.1 uncultured Gemmatimonadota bacterium
ACTAGCTATCCGAAACACTCAGGGGGTGCCGTGGCTGATGTCATGGTAGGTGGTTGGTTGGGTGAGGACGGCCTGCTCGATGAGACGGGCGAAGCGGTGGGCGATGCTGTTGGCGGTGCGGCGGTTGAAGCGGAAGACGTATTCGTCGAGATAGGTCTGCAGGTGCTTGGCGCTGACCGCGCCGTGGTGGGTGCCGAGCAGCCAGCGTTTGGCGAGCCCGAAGACGAGGTGGATGGCCGGCAGGCGGAGCGCGGCGTCGCCCCAGGACCGGGCGAGCAGGATCGGCTCGTGGGTGTAGCCCTGGGCCTCGAGCCTGCGATAGCCCGACCAGCCGTCGGTGGCGACCGCGGCCGGGATCGAGACGTTCTGGCCGAGAACGCCGAGCAGGCTCTTGGCCGAGGCGTCGCGCATCGCCTGCAGCCGCAGGCGGCCGAGCCGGCGACCACGCGCTTGGCCGCGCCGGCTCTCGGCCGCGCCGGCGACCACCGTCTTGGCCGCGGCACCCCGGCCGGGCTTGCCGGGCTGCGGGCCGCCGACCAGGGTCTCGTCGGCCTCGACCCGGTCGCTGAGGGGCTTGCGGCCCGGCACGACCATGGCGCGACGGATCTTATGCAGCCACGCCCAAGCCGTCCCGTAGCTGCCGAAACCCATCTGCCGTTGCAGCTCCATAGCCGAGATCCCGCCCTTGCTCGAGGTGACCAGATAGATGGCGAGAAACCAGCGCGCCAGGCCGGTTTTGGTCTGCTCGAAGATGGTACCGGCGAGGATCGAGTGCTGCTTGCCGCACGCCGTGCACTCCTCGATCAGCCGCTTCCTGTGGCTGTAGGCCTGGTCGTGGCCGCAGCCGCTGCAGCGAAAGCCGTCGGGCCAACGCGCCCGCAGCAGATCGGCCCGGCACGCCTCGTTGGTGCCGAAACGCTCGAGAAAGGTTGGCAGATCCCGCGCCAGGTCCTGGAGCAAGCCATCAGCCATCGCGCCCTCCGGGCAATGTTGCCTCTTTGTTCCCTATGG
>CAZCLY010000119.1:0-1006 GCA_964499635.1 uncultured Gemmatimonadota bacterium
GGCTCTGTTCCGCACTGACGTAGCAGCCTAGGCGACGGCGGCCATGAGATAGTGCGCCGAGGTCGCGTCCTCGCCTTGGCGATCAATCATGCGGCGCCAGCCGAGGTAGCTGTCGAGATACTTGGTCGCAACGCCACGGAAGCGAACCATCCAGGTCTTCAGGCCGCTCGTGTAGGCGTTGACATTCTGGATGTGATAGCCGCGCCAGACGTGCTCGCCCTTCGATGCGATGATCCACACATGCAGGATGTCCTGCTTGGCTGCGAACGCGCCGTAGGCCTTCTCGCCGTCGCTGATCAGCAGCGTGTCCTTGGCGACGATCGGCGCCAGGTGGTGGGTGATGCTTGCAGTATCGACCTTCTCCAGCATCGTGTCGGTCGTTGCACCGGTTCGATCGCGCGCGATGAGCACAGGAGTGTGCTCGTCAGAGAGCCCGGGTTTGGAAGCCTTGCCGCCACGTTTCCTGGGTGCGCGACCTTTCACCTTGCGTGCGCCTTTCTGGGACTTGAGGAAGTAGGTCTCGTCCGCCTCGACGATGCCGCCGACGCTCGTCGCCTTCCTGTCCTTGGCGGATTTCAAGAACCGGTGGCGCCAGCGGAACGCCGTATCGAGCGCGATCCTGCACCGCTTGGCCGCCTTGCGCAGGCTGACGCCGTCGGCGAGCGCCTGCGCGTACTTGAGCCACGCGTCACGCCGCTGCAGACGCGCCAACGGCGTGCCGGTGAGCGCGTTGAACGTCTTGCTGCACGCCGAGCATTTGTAGCGGGTCAGCGGGTTCGGCTTGGCCCACGTTGCCACCTTCTCCGACCGGCAGTGTCCGCAACGTGGTGCGGCGGCAAATCGACTCTCGATGAGCGCGACCGCATCCTTGACCGACGACTTGCGTTTGATTGCCTCCACAAGCGCATCGCGCTGACCACCCGTTAGCTCGCCGAGCTGTTCAACAAGTGCTTGGAAATCTTTGGCTTCCACGATGGTCATCCCCGCGGCAAATCACCCGCAGGCA